>NZ_FRCQ01000001.1 GCF_900142965.1 Rhizobacter sp. OV335 | reverse complement strand
TTCGAAACCCGCGCAAACGCGCGCTTGCCGCGGTGCAATGGCGTTCGCAGAGAAGCCGTCGGCGCCAGGCATTGAATTGATCAGCTCATCCCTAGGGTTCAGGCGCTGGCGGTCAACCCGGCGCCGCGATGCTCAACGCGATGCCGGATTGCTCGCTCGCGCAGCGAGACACGTCGGCGAAGAACTCCCGCCCTTCTCGGGTGTCGAGCCAGCGCCCGTTCACATGCTTGTAGTGGTAGCCGCCCGAGCGCGCGGCGAGCCACAGCTCGTGCAGCGGCGGCTGCGTGTTGATGACGAGCTTGCTGCCGTTCGGAAAGCTCAGCTGCAGCAAGCCGCCGGTGCGTTCGGCATCGATGTCGACCAGGTCGTCCTGCAACCAGGCGTCGACGCTCGCCTCGATGCTCGACAGGATGGCGCCGGTCAGCGCGTGGAACTGGGCATCGCTCAGGGGCGTGGGGACGATCTCGACAGTCATGGCCGGTAGAATTGTTCGCATGTTTCAGCAGCAGCGCAGTGTAGCGAGACGCCCATCCACACTGGGCGCATTGATGTCTTTGGCCGCGGTGCTCGCGCTGGCGGCCTGTGGCCAGAAGGGCCCGTTGAAACTCCCATCGCCCGCAGCATCGGCCCCGGCCGCCGCTGCATCGGCACCGCTCCCCGCCTCCGCCCCCTCGCCATGACCCTGCCCGGCTCGCCCCACATCGCCTACCGTGGCACCGACCTCTGCATCGAAGACTGCGCGCTGAACGACCTGGCGGACCGCTTCGGCACGCCGCTGTACGTGTACTCGCGCGCCGCGATGCTGGCCGCGCTCGGCAGCTACCAGCGCGCGCTCGCCGGCCGCGACCACCTGATCTGCTACGCGATGAAGGCCAACTCGAACCTGGCCGTGCTGCAGACCTTCGCGCAGGCCGGCTGCGGCTTCGACATCGTCTCCGGCGGCGAGCTCAAGCGCGTGCTGGCGGCCGGCGCGCCGGCATCGCGCATCGTGTTCTCGGGCGTCGGCAAGACCCGCACCGAGATGCGCGAAGCGCTCGACGCCGGCGTGATGTGCTTCAACGTCGAGAGCGAACCGGAGCTGGAACTGCTGTCGCAGGTGGCCGTCGAGAGCGGCCGCAAGGCTCGCATCAGCCTGCGCGTGAACCCCGATGTCGATGCCGGCACCCACCCCTACATCTCCACCGGCCTGAAAGGCAACAAGTTCGGCATCGCGCACGAGCGCGCGGTCGCGACCTACCAGCGCGCCGCTGCGCTGCCCGGGCTCGAGGTCGTCGGCATCGACTGCCACATCGGCTCGCAGATCACCGACGCCACGCCCTACCTCGATGCGCTCGACCGGCTGCTCGACCTCGTCGAGGCGGTCGAAGCGCATGGCATCCGGCTGCACCACGTCGACGTCGGCGGCGGGCTGGGCATCACCTACACCGACGAAACCCCGCCCGAGGCCGGCGTGCTGGTCGCGCAACTGCTGGCGCGCATCGATGCCCGCGGCCACGGCCACCGCAAGGTGCTGTTCGAGCCGGGGCGCTCGCTGGTCGGCAATGCCGGCGTGCTGCTCGGCGAGGTGCTGTACCTGAAGCCCGGCGACGAGAAGAACTTCTGCATCGTCGACGCCGCGATGAACGACCTCGCCCGCCCGGCGATGTACGAAGCCTGGATGGCCATCGTGCCCTGCCGCACGCGAGCCACGCCGGCCCTGACCTGGGACGTGGTCGGTCCGGTCTGCGAGTCGGGCGACTGGCTCGGCCGCGACCGCGCGCTGGCGGTGCAGCCTGGTGACCGCGTCGCGGTGCTGTCTGCCGGAGCCTATGGCATGAGCATGGCCAGCAACTACAACACGCGGCCGCGCGCCGCCGAGGTGCTGGTGTCGGGCTCGCAGGCCTGGCTGATCCGCGACCGGGAAGACGCTGCCGCGCTGTTTGCCGGGGAGCACCTGCTGCCCGGCTAGATCCGTCCTTCCGCCACGGCGTGGCAGGCCACCTGGATGCCGTTGAGCGACAGCAGCGCCGGCCGCTCCGCCTTGCAGCGCTCGTTCGCATGCGGGCAACGCGGGTGGAACGAGCAGCCGCTCGGCGGGTTCAGCGGGTTCGGCACCTCGCCCTGCACCGGCGTGCGCGCGCGGCCGCTCATCGCGATGTCCGGGATCGCGTCCAGCAGCATCCGCGTGTACGGGTGGCGCGGCCGCGCGAAGATCTCGGCCTTCGGTGCCAGCTCGACGACGCGCCCCAGGTACATCACGCCGACCTGGTCGCTGACGTGCCGCACCACCGCCAGGTTGTGCGAGATGAACAGGTAGGTGAGCCCGCGGCTGCGCTGCAGGTCCTTCATGATGTTGAGCACCTGGGCCTGCACCGACACGTCGAGCGCCGAGGTCGGCTCGTCGCAGACCAGGAACTCCGGCTCGGTGGCCAGCGCCCGCGCGATCGAGATGCGCTGCCGCTGCCCGCCGGAGAACTGGTGCGGAAACTTCTCCATGTCGGCGCCCGCGAGGCCGACCGACTGCAGCAGCTCGCCGACCTTGGCCTTCAGCTGCGCACGGTCGGTGATCAGGCCGTGCTCGGTCAGCGGTTCGCCGACGATCTGGTGCACCTTCCAGCGCGGGTTCAGGCTCGCGAACGGATCCTGGAAGATCATCTGCATGCGCCGGCGCAGCGCCGCGGCGTCCTGGCTCGCCAGCGTCAGCGCGATGTTCTTGTGCCCGAAGTGCACCTCGCCGGCCGTCGGTGCCTGCAGGCCGACCAGCAGCCGCGCGACGGTGCTCTTGCCGCAACCCGATTCGCCGACCAGCGCCAGCGTGGTGCCGCGCTCGATCGAGAAGCTGATGCCGTCGACCGCATGCACCTGCTGCCGCGGCTTGCGCTCGATCATGCGGTTCAGCCACGGGGCCGAGACGTCGAAGGTCTTCACCAGGTCGCGCACTTCCACCAACACGTTCATTGCGCGGCTCCCGCGGCGGCCGTTGCAGCCGTGTCGTGCAGCCAGCAGGCGGCACGCGTCGCCCCGGCCTCGAGCAGGTCGGGCCGCTCTTCGCGGCAGCGCTCGAACACTTTCGGGCAGCGCGGGTTGAACGCGCAGCCGCGCGGGATCGCGTTCAGCCGCGGCATCGCGCCGTCGATCTGCAGCAGGCGCTCGCGGTCGACATCCATCGCCGGGATCGAGCCCATCAGCCCGGCGGTGTATGGGTGCGCCGGCGCATGGATCACGTCGCCCACCGGGCCGATCTCGGCGACCCGGCCGGCGTACATCACCGCGACGCGGTCGCAGGTCTCGGCGATCACGCCCATGTCGTGAGTGACCAGCATCACCGCTGCGCCGTGCTCCCGGCACAGCCGCTTCAGCAGCGAAATGATCTGCGCCTGGATCGACACGTCCAGCGCGGTCGTCGGTTCGTCGGCGACGATCAGCTGCGGGCTGCCGGCCAGCGCGAGCGCGATCACGACGCGCTGGCGCATGCCGCCGGAGAACTGGTGCGGGTACTGGTCGATGCGCGCCTCGGCGGCCGGGATGCCGGTTTCCGCCAGCAGGTCGATCGCACGCCGGCGCGCCTGCGCCGCATCGAGCGGCAGGTGGGTCTGGATCGTCTCGATCAGCTGGCGGCCGATCGTGAACAACGGGTTCAGCGAGGTCAGCGGGTCCTGGAAGATCGCGCCGATGTGCCTGCCGCGCATGCGGCGCATCTGCTCGTACGGCAGCTTGTCGATGCGCTGACCTTGAAAGCGGATCTCGCCGGACGCCACGCGCCCGGGCGGATCGAGCAGCCCGATGATCGCGGCACCGGTCAGCGACTTGCCGGCCCCCGATTCGCCGACCACGCCGAGGATCTCGCCGGGCGCGATGTCGAACGACACGTCGTCCAGCGCCACCAGCGTGCCGCGCCGCGTCGGGAATTCGACGCGCAGGTTCTTCACTTCGAGCAGAGCGGTCATCTCAGTTTCGGATTCAACGCATCGCGCAGCCAGTCGCCGAGCAGGTTCACGCTCAGCGCGATCATCACCAGCATCGCACCGGGATACAGCGTGATCCACCACTCGCCGGAGAACAGCAGGTCGTTGCCGACGCGGATCAAGGTGCCGAGCGACGGCGAGGTGGGCGGCACGCCAACACCGAGAAAAGACAGGGTTGCCTCGATCAGGATCGCCGACGCGACCTGGATCGTCGCGAGCACCATCACCGGCCCGGTGACGTTGGGCAGCACGTGGCGGCGCATGATGCGCAGCGTCGGCACGCCGATCACGCGCGCGGCCTGCACGTACTCCTTGTTGCGCTCGACCAGCGTCGAGCCGCGCACCGTGCGGGCGTACTGCACCCAGCCGGTCAGCGAGATCGCGATGATCAGCACCGCGAACGCGAGCCCTTCATGCGCATTCGGGAACACCGCGCGCCCGATGCCGTCGATCAGCAGCGCGACCAGGATCGACGGAAACGACAGCATCACGTCGCACAGCCGCATGATGAAGGCGTCGGTCTTGCCGCCGATGAAGCCGGCCAGCAGCCCGAGCGACACGCCCACCACGAGCGACACCAGCACCGACGCGACGCCCACCAGCAGCGAGATGCGCGAGCCGTACATCAGCGCCGACAGGATGTCGCGGCCCTGGTCGTCGGTGCCGAGCAGGTATTTCGAGCTGCCTTCTGGCAGCCAGGCCGGCGGCAGTCGCGAATCGGCGAGTTCGAGCGTCGCGAGGTCCATCGGGTTGTGCGGCGCGACCAGCTCGGCGAACAGCGCGCAGAAGATGCAGACGAAGGCCACGAACGCGGCCACCATCGCGGTCGGCGAGCGGCGGAAGCTGTACCAGAGATCACCATCAAAAAAACGCCGCAGCGCGGACGTCATTTCACGACCACCCACTTGTAGGGCATGAAGTTGTCAGGGAGCTGCGTGAGCTCGACGTTCTTCTTCATCGCCGACGCGAGCGCCTGCTGGTGCAGCGGGATGTGGCCGACGTCATTGGCATGCAGCTCGAACGCTTCCTTGATCATCGCGTTGCGCTTGGCCTGGTCGGTCTCGCTCTGGATCTTCAGCGTCAGCTCGTCGACCTTCGGGTTGCTGTACGAGCCGAGGTTGAACTGGCCCTGGCCCTTGTCGGTGGGCGTGGCCATCAGCGAGGTCAGCGCGTTGTGGGCGTCGTAGGTGCTCGGCGTCCAGCCCAGCAGGTAGAAGCTGGTGTCGCGGCGCAGGATCTTCGGGAAGTAGGTGTTCTTGGTCTCGGTCTGCAGGTTGACCTTCACGCCGATGCGCGCCAGGTTGGCGGCCACCGCCTGGCAGATGTCGGCATCGTTGACGTAGCGGTCGTTCGGGCAGTTCAGGCCGACCTCGAAGCCGCCCGGGTAGCCGGCTTCGGCCAGCAGCTTCTTGGCCGCATCGACGTCGTACGGCAGCCGCTTGTTCTGCTCCGGCGTGAAGCCGCGGATGCCGGGACCCACCATCAGCGCCGACGGCAGCGACGCACCGCGCATCACGCGGTTCTTGATCGTCTCGATGTCGATCGCCTGGTAGAAGGCCTGGCGCACGCGCTTGTCCTTGAACGGGTTCTTGCCCTTGACGCTCGAGAACTGCAGCTCGTCGCGCTTCTGGTCCATGCCGAGGAAGATGGTGCGCAGCTCGGGCCCCTGCGACACCTTCAGGTTCGGCGATGCCTTGATGCGCTCGATGTCCTGCAGCGGCACCGGCTCGATCACGTCGACCTCGCCCGACAGCAGCGCCGCGACGCGCGTGGGGGCGCTGCCGATCGGCGTGAAGATCACCTCGTCGACGTTGCCGTCGACCTTGCCCCAGTAGGTGCCGTTGCGGGTCAGCACGGTGCGCGCCGACGGCTGGCGTTCCTTCAGCCGGAACGGGCCGGTGCCGTTGGCCTTGAAGCTCGCGGTGTTCTCGATGCCCTTGCGGCGATCGACCGGGATCACCGCCTTGTTGTCCTCGCACCACTTCCTGCTCATGATGAAGACGTTGGTCAGCACGTCCGGCAGGATCGGGAACGGCGCGAGCGTCTCGATCTCGACCGTCAGCGGGCCGACCTTGCGCACCTCCTTGAACGGCGAGGTGTAGCTCTGCATGTCGGAGCCTTCGCCGGCCGCGCGCTTCAGCGAGAACACCACATCGTCGGCCGTGAAGGGCGTGCCGTCGTGGAAGGTGACGCCCTTGCGCAGCTCGAAGCGCCACACCGTCGGCGAAGTCTGTTTCCATTCGGTGGCGAGGATCGGCGCGAGCGCGAGCTTCTTGTCGCGGCCGATCAGCGGCTCGTAGACGTTGCCGGTGAAGGTGAGCTGCAGCGTCTCGTTCAGCGAATGCGGATCCATCGATTGCGCATCGCCCTGGTTGGCGACGCGCAAGGTCACGGCACCGGCCATGCCGCACGACAGGAACAGCGCAGCCGCGAGCAGGGTGGGGTTCAACTTCATCGTGGACTCCTTGGGGAATGGAAGAACTGCAGCGAGAACTACAGCGGCAGTGCGCGCTCGACCAGGGTCGCGAGCAAGGCGCTGCCGAGCGGCAGGATCTCGTCGTTGAAGTCGTAGCGGGTGCTGTGCAGGAAGCAGCCGCCCTCGCCACCCTGGCCGATGCGCAGGTAGGCGCCGGGGCGCGCCTGCAGCATGAACGAGAAGTCCTCGGCGCCCATGCTCGGCACCAACTCGCGCACCACCTTGTCCTCGCCGACCAGGCTGGCGGCGACATCGGCCGCGAAGGCCGCCTCGCGCGGCGTGTTGATGGTGGCCGGGTAGACGCGCTGGTAGTCGAGGCTGGCGGTCGCGCCGAAGCCGAGCGCGATCGATTCGGCCAGCCGGCCCAGGCGCTCTTCGAGCATGTCCTGCACCTCGCGCTTGAAGGTGCGCACCGTGCCCATCAGCCTGGCCTGGCGCGGGATCACGCTGAACGCGCCGAGGTCGCCGGCCTGCATCGCGCACAGGCTCACGACGGCGCTGTCGAGCGGGTTGACGCTGCGCGACACCAGGCTTTGCGCGGCGGTGATGATGTGCGCGGCGACCAGCACCGGGTCGATCGCCATGTACGGATGCGCTCCGTGGCCGCCGCGGCCGTTGACGGTGATCTCGATGCGGTCGGCGGCCGCCATCATCGCGCCCATGTTCAGCCCGATGCAGCCGGGCTGCATGCTCGGCCAGTTGTGCATCGCGTAGACCGAATCGACCGGGAAGCGGTCGAACAACCCGTCATCGATCATCGCCTTCGCGCCGGCGAAACCTTCCTCGCCCGGCTGGAAGATCAGCACCGCGTCACCGGCGAACTGCCGGGTCTGGGCCAGGTAGCGCGCGGCGCCGACCAGCATCGCGGTGTGGCCGTCGTGGCCACAGCCGTGCATCAGGCCCTGGGTGGCCGAGCGCCACGGGAAGTCGTTCTCTTCGCGCATCGGCAGCGCGTCCATGTCGGCCCGCAGGCCGATCGACTTCGCGCCCTGCGCGCCGTTCGCCCCGGCCGCGCGGTTGCCGTGGATCACGCCGACCACGCCAGTCTTGCCGATGCCAGTGTGGATCTCGTCGACGCCGCAGACGCGCAGCGCCTCGACCACCTTGGAGGCGGTGCGCACCTCTTCGAAGCCCAGCTCGGGATGGGCGTGCAGGTCGCGGCGGAACGCCATCAGCTCGGGCTGCCAGCCGGCCAGCCGCTGGTAGGCGCCCGATGCGGCCAAGGGTGCTGATTCACGCATCATCAATGGGCTCCGGCCGTGCGCTCCACGCGCAGGCGCGGATCGACGGCAAAGTAGAGAAGATCGACGACCAGGTTGATCACCACGAAGATCAACGCGATCAGGCAGAGGTAGGCGGCCATCACCGGGATGTCGGCGAAGGTGACGGCCTGGATGAACAGCAGCCCCATGCCGGGCCACTGGAACACCTGCTCGGTGATGATGGCAAACGCGATCAGCGCGCCCAACTGCAGCCCGGTGATCGTGATCACCGGCACCAGCGTGTTGCGCAGCGCATGCGAGAAATAGACGACCCGATTCGGCAGGCCGCGGGCGCGGGCGAACTTGATGTAGTCGGCGCGCAGCACCTCGAGCATCTCCGAGCGCACGAGCCGCATGATCAGCGTCAGCTGGAACGCGGCCAGCGTGATCGAGGGCAGGATCAGGTGGCGCCAGCCGTCGACGGTGAAGAAGCCCGAGGTCCATGAGCCGAAGGCGATCACCTCGCCGCGCGAGAAGCTGGGCAGCCATTTCAGCGTGACGGCGAAGACGTAGATCAGCAGGATGCCGATCAGGAAGGTGGGGAGCGAGACGCCGAGCAGCGAGAGCGTCATCAAGGCCTGTGACAGCGCGCTGCCGCGGCGCAGCGCGGCATAGACGCCGAACGGAATGCCGACCGCGAGCGCGATGACCGCCGCCACCAGCGACAGCTCGAGTGTGGCCGGCAACCGCTCGACGATCAGCGACGAGACCTTGCGGCCCTGGCGCAGGCTCAGCCCGAACTCGCCTTGCACCGCATTGCCGACGAAGCGTGCGAACTGGATCGGAAACGGCTTGTCGAGCCCCAGATCGGCGCGCAGCTGTGCACGCTGCGCGGGCGTGGCCTCCTGGCCGAGCAGGTTGGTGACCGGGTCGCCGACGTACTGGAACAGCATGAAGGAGATGAAGGCCACCGACAGCATCACGACGATGGCTTGAAGGAGTCGGCGAATGATGAAGGCGAGCATGCGTGCGTGAGGGGATCCCGCGTGACTTTACTTCCGAAGCAACTTCCGAACCGCCTCGGGCAAACGAGAGGCCCGGGGGCGCGCATGCATGAAAAAGGGCCGCTCGATGGCGGCCCTGGTTGGCGATGGAGGTCGGCGATCAGAAACGGTGGCGCAGGCCGATCGTGAAGCCGTTGCGCTTCTGGGCGTCGTTGGTCGCGCCGCCGGCGCCGTTCAGGCTGATGTTGCCGCTCAGCTTCGTGGTGTCGGCTTCGACATAGGCGTCAGTGCGCTTCGACAGCGCGTAGTCGGCGGCAGCAGTCACGAACTTGGCGGTGGCATCGGGCGATACCACAGCCGCAGGCCCGCTCTGCTTCGCACGGAAGTAGTGGATGCCCAGATTCAGTTCGGTCGTGGCCTGGAAGTTGGTGCCGATGGTCCAGATCTGGCGCTTGTCGGCCGCCTGGAAGGCCGGGCCGCCGAAGCCGCCGTTGGCGCCACCGGTCCAGAAGGCGCCGAGCGCCAGCCTGTCGGTGGCCGTCAGGCCCGCGTCGACCTTGTTCTCGCCCCAGCCGACATTGAAGTACCAGGGGCCCGTCTTGTACGACGCACCGAAGGTCGTGGCCTTCAACTTCTTCTCCGAGGCAAACTCGTATTCTTCGTAGCCCACGCCGGCACCGATGCCGCTGTCCGAATAGCGCAGGTAGCCGCCCACGGTTTTCCCACCGGTGGGCGAACCTTCACCGGCCGACACCTGCAGGGCGGCACGCACCGGGCCGACTTCGATCAGGTACTTGACCATGTTGTCGGCGCGCGCGCCCACCGCGAAACCGATCTCCGGCTTGTAGGCCTCGAAGTAGGGCGAATAGGGGTAGGACGCGTAGGTGCTGGTGACGACGTCGAACAACACGTTGTATTGCCGGCCCAGGGTCACGCGACCGAAGCCGGTCTGCAAACCAACCCAGGATTGTTGCCAGAACTGCGCGGCGGGCTGCGTGCCGTTGTCGGGCAGCAGCCGGTGCTCCAGGTTGACCAGCGCCTTCATGCCGCCCCCGAGGTCTTCGACGGTGTTGATGCCGAGGCGGCTTTGCGACATGCCGCCGCCGATTTCACGCCACATGCCCGCTTCGGGCTGACCCTTGCTCTGCTCATTCGACGTGTGTCGCACCGCCACGTCGACGATGCCGTAAATCGTGACACTCGACTGCGCGAATGCCGAAGAACCCATGGCAGCGAGTGCCGCAGTCACCAAGATCGTCTTTTTCACAGTTGTCTCCTGTTGTAGTAGCGAACGAATTCTTGTTGAATTAATTGTCACGGAAGCAGCACGGTCGTGCGCTTCCGTGTTGCTACACGTTCACTGGCGTAAACCTTGATTGCGACAAAGTGCTGATCGCTCTTGTTGTATCAATTCGTGTCACTCAGGCGACACGCCCATGAAAAAGGCCGCCCGAAGGCGGCCTTTGAACGAACTGCATCAGAGTGGCACGGCAAGCCGTGCCGCTGCGATCAGAACGAGTGGCGGATACCAGCTTCGAAGCCTTGCGACTTCTGGCCAGCAGCGATGTTCGGGAGGCTGGTGGCCGAACCACCGGCCACGGCGAACTTCGCAGCGCCCTTGTTCTTGATCTGGGCGTACGACGTGTACAGCGCAGTGCGCTTGGACAGGTCATAAATCGCGCCCAGCGAGAACTGGTTGGCATCGTCAGCATCGATGCTCGTGGCGCCGATCTTGCCCTTGGCGTCCACGCGCACGTAGTTCGCGCGCAGCGTGGTCGGGCCGAACGGCACCGAAACGCCCGCTTGAACCACGTTCTGCTTTGCGTCCAGGAACTTGGCTTGAGAAACAAAGCCCATGACCTTGACGACACCGAAGTCGTACGAAGCGCCGACGTTGCCCTTCTTGTACTTGTCTTCAGCTGCGTTGGCATCGGTCGTGCCGTAGGAGCCCGACACGTCCAACGGGCCGGCTGCATAGCCGACACGGCCGGCGACGTGCTTCTTGCCCGGGGTGCCTTCACCAGCCGCCACCGAAGCGCGAGCGTAGAAACCGCCCAGCGCCGGCGTGTAGTAGCTGACCATGTTGTCGGAACGAGTGGCCGTGTCAACCAGGGTTGCACCGACGGTCGAGGGAGCGTTGAAGTGACCGACGTCACCCACACCGTTCGTGCCCATCACGTCGTAGTCGGCAAAGCCCGTGTACGTTGCGGTCAGTTCGCGGCCGGCACGGATTTCACCGAAGTTGCCGAGCAGGCTGACGGTCGAACGACGGTGCCAGAAGCGGTTCGTGCCGTTGCTGGTGGTGCCGCCGTTACCCGAGTCGGCAGCGAAGCTCGTTTCCAGCCAGAAGCCAGCCTTCAGGCCGCCACCCAGGTCCTCGACACCGCGGAAGCCCAGACGGCTGCTGTTGAGGCCGTCGGTGCTCAGCGACTTGACCTTCAGGTCGCCGTTCTTGGTGTAGCGAGCGTTGACGTCGACGATACCGAACAGCGTGACCGACGACTGCGCCGAAGCTGCACCGGCAAATGCGCCCAGAGCTGCGAGAACGAGTAGAGATTTTTTCATTGCGACGATCTCCTAAGTTGAACAAGAGGTCCCGGTCACCAGAATCCCCGCCGGGGACAGACCGAGCCAACCTCCTCAGTGGAAGTTGCCGTATTGCACCAGAGCGCGGCATGTAAGCAAAGGCTCGTCACGCCGCATTGGGGCCTTCTGTTGTCTGAGCACAACGTGCACGACATCGACACGAAAGCGTGCTTGCTGCGCTGGCGCAAGCCCGCACGACCGCTCGTTCGTGCTCGTTGGTTATCCTGCGCGCATGGCTTCCACTGCAACTTCCGGCCGCTCGCTGTCGCGCGTCGACCAATGGCTGGGCGCAGCCGACAGCGCGCTCAGAACCCTGGCCGCGCCGACACCCGGTGCCGCCTCGAAACCCACACCGGCCCGCACGCTGCCGACCCTGACGCGCACCGAGCAGCAACTGTCCGGCGCCTTGATGCGCGTCAACCACGTGGGCGAGGTCTGCGCGCAGGCGCTCTACCAGGCGCAGGCGCTGACGGCGCGTGATCCGGCCTTGCGATCGCATTGCGAGGCCGCCGCGCGCGAAGAGGCCGACCACCTGTCGTGGACGCACCAGCGGCTGGTCGAACTGCAGGCGCACCGCAGCCTGCTGAACCCGCTCTGGTACGCCGGCGCCTTCGGCATCGGCTGGGTGGCTGGACTGGCGGGCGACCGCATCAGCCTCGGCTTCATCGTCGAGACCGAACGGCAGGTCGAGGCGCACCTGGCCGGCCACAACGAGCACCTGCCCGCCGCCGACGACGCATCGCGCGCCATCGTGCAACAGATGAAGGACGATGAAGCGCGCCACGCCGAAGACGCCCGCGCGGCCGGCGGCGCCACGCTGCCGTGGCCGGTGCGCGCAGCGATGCGGCTGGCGGCCCGGGTCATGACGGCCACTGCCCACCGCATCTGACGCGATCGGGGCTGACGCGATCAGGCCTCGACGAGTTCGAAGCTGGTCGTGATCTCGGCCATCTCGGCCAGCATGATGGTCGCCGAGCAGTACTTGTCGTGCGACATCTGGATCGCCCGCTCGACCGCCTGCGCCGGCAAGCCCGTGCCGCTGACGGTGAAGTGCAGGTGGATCTTCGTGAAGACCTTCGGATCGGCCGGCGCCCGCTCGGCCTGCAGCTTCACCTGGCAACCAGTCACCTCGTGCCGGCCGCGCTTCAGGATCAGCACCACGTCGTAGGCGGTGCAGCCGCCGGTGCCGGCGAGCACCGTCTCCATCGGGCGTGGCGCCAGGTTGCGGCCACCGCCGTCGGGCGCGCCGTCCATCAGCAGCACATGGCCGCTGCCGGTCTCGGCGACCATGCCCATTCCGGTCGCGGGCATCCAGTTGATCGTGCATTCCATCGTCTGACTCCAGGCCTTCGGCAAAGCGCCCCAGCGGGCGCCCGGCATTGTGCATCCCGTCACGGCGGCACGCGCCGCGCGAGGGAGAACCCCCGCGCGGATATTGCAGCGCAACATGACTGCGGCTACACTCGCGCAATCGATGTCTTCCGGGACATCACCGTTTGTCTCCTCCACCTCCTCCATTGGTGGATTCAGCCCAAGTCAGCAATGACTTGGGCTTTTTTCTTGCCCGCGCTCTTGCCGGTGCGCTCAGGGTGCGGTTGGCGACCACTGACGTATCATCCGGCGCCCCCCAGAACAACCCCTCCGAGGAGTCCCCCGATGGCTGGCGCCGCTCGCCCGAAGAAATCCTCGCGCCCCGCGCCCGCCACAGCCGCCGGCTCGCCGCTCGGCCTCTCCGACTACCTGCAGAAGATCCTGACGGCCAAGGTCTATGACGTGGCCGTCGAGACCCCGCTCGAGGTCGCGCGCAGCCTCTCGAAGCGCGTCGGCAACCAGGTGCTGCTGAAGCGCGAGGACAGCCAGCCGGTGTTCAGCTTCAAGCTGCGCGGCGCCTACAACAAGATGGCGCACCTGGAGCCCGCGGCGCTGAAGCGCGGCGTGATCTGCGCCTCGGCAGGCAACCACGCGCAGGGCGTGGCGCTCGGCGCCCACAAGCTCGGCTGCCACGCCGTCGTGGTGATGCCGGTGACGACGCCGCGCGTGAAGATCGATGCCGTGCGGGCGCTCGGCGGCGAGGTCGTGCTGCATGGCGACAGCTATTCCGACGCCTACGTGCACGCGATCGAACTCGAGAAAGCCCGCGGCCTGACCTTCGTGCACCCCTTCGACGACCCGGACGTGATCGCCGGCCAGGGCACGATCGCGATGGAGATCCTGCGCCAGCACCAGGGCCCGATCGACGCGGTGTTCGTCGCGATCGGCGGCGGCGGCCTGATCTCCGGCATCGCCGCGTACATCAAGGCGGTGCGGCCCGAGATCAAGGTGATCGGCGTGCAGACCACCGACTCCGACGCAATGCTGCGCTCGGTCAAGGCCGGCAAGCGCGTGCAGCTGACCGACGTCGGCCTGTTCTCGGATGGCACCGCGGTCAAGCTGGTCGGCGAGGAGACCTTCCGGCTGACGCGCGAGCTGGTCGACGACTTCGTGCTGGTCGACACCGACGCGGCGTGCGCCGCCATCAAGGACGTGTTCCAGGACACCCGCAGCATCCTCGAGCCGGCCGGCGCGCTGGGCGTGGCTGCCATCAAGCAGTACGCCGAGACGCACAAGCTGAAGGGTCGCACGCTGGTCGCGATCACCACCGGCGCCAACATGAACTTCGACCGGCTGCGCTTCGTCGCGGAGCGCGCCGAGGTCGGCGAAGAGCGCGAGGCGCTGTTCGCGGTGACGATCCCCGAGGAGCACGGCAGCTTCCGCCGCCTGTGCGAGCTGATCGGCGCGCGCAGCGTCACCGAATTCAACTACCGCATCTCGGACGCGAACCAGGCCCATGTGTTCGTCGGCCTGGCCACCAGCAACCGCGGCGAGTCGGTGAAGATCGCACGCAGCTTCGACAAGCACGGCTTCGCGACCGTCGACCTGACCGACGACGAGCTGGCCAAGCAGCACGTGCGCCACATGGTCGGCGGGCGCAGCGAACTCGCACGCGACGAGCGGCTGTACCGCTTCGTGTTCCCCGAGCGCCCGGGCGCGCTGATGCGCTTCCTGTCGTCGATGCACCCGGACTGGAACATCAGCCTGTTCCACTACCGCAACCAGGGCGCCGACTACGGCCGCATCCTGGTCGGCATCCAGGTGCCGCGCGGCGACAAGAAGGCCTTCAAGGAGTTCCTCGAAGGCCTGGCCTACCCGTGCGTCGACGAGACCGACAACCCGGTCTACCGCCTGTTCCTGCGTTGAGAACCACCGTGCGCACGCAACCCATGCAGTCTAGGGGTGACACGGCATTGCCGAGGCGGCGAACGCTGCCCCACAATCCACGCTCGACAGTCGAATTCGAAGCCAGCGAAGTGACGGTGAGGCCAGGGCGAATTCCATGACGACCGCTCCGGCACGACCCAACAACCTGCCCATGTCCGTCAACCGATCACTGATCTCTCCCACGGCCAATCCCCTTCTCGAGCAGGCGCTGCGCGAGAAGCTCAAGCGCCGCAGCGAGGTGACCGGCAACCTGGGCGAACTCGAGCCGCTGGCGGTGCGCCTGGGGCTGATCCAGAACACGCTGAAGCCGCGTTTCAGTGCGCCGCAGATCGCGCTGTTCGCGTCCGACCACGGCCTGGCGGTCGACGGCATCAGCCCGGTCGGCCAGCCGTCGACCGCCAGGCTGGTGCAGAACCTGCTGGCCTCGCAGCTGCCGGTGTCGGTGTTCGCGCGCATCCAGGGGCTGGAGCTGAGCGTCGTCGACTGCGGCGTCGCCGAGGCGGTGGCGCCGCACCCGCGGCTGATGGCCCGCAAGATCGCCCACGGCACGCGCAACGCGCGGGTCAACGTCGCAATGACGCTCGACCAGGCGCATGCCGCGATCCGCGCCGGCATGGAGATCGCCGATGCGCTGCCCGGCAACGTGATCGCCTGCGCCGGCGTCGGCGTCGGCTCGCACGAGAGCGCGGCGCTGGTGCTGTCGGGCCTGTCGGGCGAACCGATCCGCGACCTGGTGTTCGGCGGCCCCGGTGCACGCGCCGACCACGAGGCCCGCTTGCTGATGGTGCTGCAGGGCGCGCAGGGTCGTCACCGCGACGTCACCGACCCGGTCGAGGTGCTGGCGGCCTACGGTGGTTTCGAGATCGCGATGATGGTGGGCGTGATGCTCGTCGCATCGAGCAAGCGCCACCTGATCATGGCCGACGGCGTGCCGGCCTGCGCCGCGCTGATGGTGGCCTCGCGCATCGCGCCGACCGTGACCGACTACACCGTCTTCTGCCGCAGCCACAGCCATCCGGGCCTGACGCAGACGCTGGGCCTGTTCCATGCGCTCGCGCTGCTCGAACTGGGCATGGAGAGCACCGACGGCACCGGCGCGACGCTGGCGTGGCCGCTGGTGCGCAGCGCCGCGGCGCTGCTGACGGAAGTGGCGGAGGGCGAGGACCCCGGGCCATCGTTGCCCGCAGAATTCGGTCCGGCCGGCAACTAGGCGAGCAGAGAGCCGGGCCGAGCGCCGGGCCGCTCCCAAGCCGGCCCGGATCCCCTCGGGGGATCGGTCGACGTACCCGTCGACCGAGGGGTCGTCATCAGCGCGCCGTTTCGCCCGGTTTCACATACGGTGCGCGCGGGCGCCCCATGTTGTTGCCACCCTTCGACTGCGACGTCGGCGGCGGCGGAATGGCCCCCTGCACCGCAGGCATCGGCGGTGCCGGCTGCATCTGCGGCTGCGCGGGCTGCATCGGCGGCGGAGCCGATTGCATCGATGCGGTGTCGACCGGCGGCAGGCTGCCGGTGGCCGGCGGCGGCAGCGCCGGAATCTCCAGCACCAGCGCCGGCGTGCCCTGCATCGGCCCGATCGATGCGGTGCGCAGGCTCACGGTCTGCAGCACCCAGTTCTCGTCGACGCGGGCACCGGCGAGGAAGGCCCGAGCCGGCTTGCCGTCGACCGCGATCAGCGCGACCCCCGGGGCCGACCCTTCGGGCCCGGTCTTCGCGGCCATCACGCCGATCAGCTTGAAGCGGTTCGCGGCCGGCGACACCTCGGCCACGGCCGCGACCGGTTCGGCGCCGAGCAGGCGTGTCAGGTCACCCCGCAGGCCGACGGAGGTGGCCACCGTCACCGCATTGGAGGGCGCAGGGGTCGGCCGCACGAACAGGCGCATCCCCCAAAACACGATGGATCCGGCCACCAAGGCCCAGATTACGAAAGCCGACAATCTCGCAGTCATTCGACGATTATGATTGATCGTTCACCTCCGAACGGTAACGTGATTGTTGCTGACACTCCTATGACCCGAGCCTCTCTTCAAGCCCCGCGTCGCCATCGCGGCTTCACGCTGATCGAACTGATGGTCGTGCTGGTGATCATCGGCGTGCTGGCCGCGCTGATCGTCCCGAACGTGCTGGACCGCGCCGCCGAAGCGCGCGTCACCGCCGCCCGCACCGACGTCAACAACCTGATGCAGGCGCTCAAGCTCTACAAGCTCGACAACCAGCGCTACCCGTCCGGCGAGCAGGGCCTGCAGGCGCTGGTCGTCAAGCCGACCGCCGGCACCATCCCGCCGAACTGGAAGCCCTACCTCGACAAGCTGCCCAACGATCCGTGGGGCAAGCCGTATCAATACGCCAACCCGGGCGTGAAAGGCGAGATCGATGTCTACAGCCTCGGTGCCGATGGCCAGGTGGGCGGTGAAGGCAAAGACGCCGAAGTCGGCTCCTGGCAATGACCCGTGCGGCGGCCCGGTGATTGCGCGCCGGGCGCACGCGGGCGGCTTCACGCTGATCGAACTGCTGGTGGTGGTGACGCTGATCGCCATCGCGTCGGCGGTGGCGAGCCTGTCGATCCGCAATCCGGCCAGCACCCGGCTCGACCACGAAGCCGCGCGGCTGGTGGCGCTGCTCGAATCGGCGCGTGCCGCATCGCGCGCCTCGGGCATCCCGGTGACCTGGCTGCCGCGTGCCGCCGAGCCGAACGCCGCCGAAGGCTTCCGCTTCGTCGGCCTGCCGACCACCAACGACCTGCCGACCAAATGGCTGACGCCCGAAGTTTCCGCCGACATCGCCGGTGCCAAGGCCATCGTGCTCGGTCCTGAGCCGTTGATCGGCGCCCAGCGCATCGTGCTGCACCTCGACGACCAGAGCGTCGCGCTCGGCACCGACGGCCTCGGGCCCTTCGTGGTGCTCGACAACGAGCAGGTCGCGCAGCCATGACGACACGCTGCCGGCGTCCCGGCACCGCAGCCGGCTTCACACTGATCGAGGTGCTGGTGGCGCTGGCCATCATCGCGGTCACGCTCGGTGCCGGCATCAAGGCCGCCGGCGCGCTGACCAACAACACGCAGCGCCTGGTCGAGGTCACCGCGGCCCAGTGGTGCGCCGAAAACCAGCTCACCGGGCTGAAGCTCAGCCACACCTTCCCGAGCGTCGGCGATTCGGAGTTCAGCTGCGACCAGTTCGGCGCCAGCTACAAGGGCAAGCAGGCCACGCGGCCGACGCCGAACCCGAACTTCCGGCGCGTCGATGCGCAGATCTTCAACGAGGACGACCAGCCGGTGCTGACGCTCTCGACCATCCTGCCGCGCTGATGGACACCCGCCACCTGCCCCTGCCCCGCACCGGCGGCTTCACGCTGATCGAGGTGCTGGTCGCGATGACCATCATGGCGATCGTCGCGATCATGTCCTGGCAGGGCGTCGACGGCATCGTGCGGGCCCGCACCGCGAGCCAGCAGCGGCTCGAGCAGGTGCTGCGCGTCAGCAGCGTGCTCGCGCAGTGGGAACAAGACCTCGATTCCGCGCAGGACAGCGGCGTGCTGCCGAGCGCGATGGCCTTCGACGGCGCGTCGATGCGCGTCACGCGGCGCGTGCCCGGCGGCCTGCAGATGGTGGTGTGGTCGCTGCGCGGCGGTACCTGGCTGCGCTGGGCCGGCCCGGTCGTCACGACGGCGACCGAGCTGCAGCAGAACTGGATGTCGAGCCAGCAGTTCCTCGGCAGCGAGGTCGGCCAGCTGCGCACGCTGACGAACCTGACCGACTGGCAGGTGTATTACTACCGCGGCAATGCCTGGACCAATGCGCAGTCCAGCGCCGACCCGACGCAGGCGAATCCCGGCCAGCCGAACCCTCCCAGCGGCGTCACCACCCCGCTGCCGCAGGGCGTGCGGCTGGTGCTGAGCTTCGGCGAAGGCAGTGGCTTCGCCGGCAATGTCACGCGCGACGTGACGATCGGCCCCCAATGACGCGCCACCCCACCACCCCGGCATCCCTCCAGCGCGGCGCCGCGCTGCTGATGGCGATGATCATCGTCACGCTGATCGCGACGCTGGCGGTGTCGATGGTCTGGCAGCAATGGCGCGCGGTGCAGGTCGAGACCGCCGAACGCTCGCGCTCGCAGTCCGCCTGGATGCTGTCGGGCGCGCTCGACTGGTCGCGCATCATCCTGAAGGAAGACGCCAAGTCCGGCGGCTCCGACAACCTCGGCGAACCCTGGGCGGTGCCGCTCGAGGAAGCGCGGCTGTCCACCTTCCTGGCGGCCGACAAGGACAACACCGACGACGCGCCCGAAGCCTTCCTGTCCGGCGGCATCACCGATCTTCAGGCACGCTTCAACCTGACCAACCTGGTCGACAACGGCCAGCGCAGCGAGCCCGACCTGCTGGCACTGCGCCGGCTGTGCGAGCGTGCCAACGTCGCGGTGACGGTGGCCGACAACCTCGCGAAGGGCCTGCTGCTGGCGACGCCGCCGGTGCCCGGCGCCAGCGCCCCGGCCGGCGGCACCGCCAACGCGCCGCTGCTGCCGAAGCGCTTCGACCAGCTGACCTGGCTGGGCGTCGATGCCGCGGCGCTGGCCCGGCTCGAGCCCTACATCACCATCCTGCCGACGCGCACGCCGATCAACGCCAACACCGCCAGCAAGGAAGTGCTGGCCGCGGTGATCCCGGGCGTCGACCTGGGCACCGCCGAGCGCCTGGTGCAGGTGCGGCTGCGCACGCCGTTCAAGACACCGGCCGACATCAAGTCGCAGCTGCCCGGCACCGCCCCCGAGTTGAACCCGGCGCAGGTCGGCGTGAACACCAGCTACTTCGAGGTGCGCGGCCGGCTGCGCCTGACCGACCAGGTGCTCGAGCAGCGCTCGGTGGTGGAACGCCGCGGCACCACCGTCACCCCGTTGTCGCGGGAGCGCGTGAGTTCGATGGACAGCAGCAATTGACAAGCACTCGCAGCGCCGCCACGCTGTCGCAGGAACTACTACAACAAGACACCGTAAGTCGTTGATTTGTTAAGGTTTGCGCGCGCCGCATGCCTACAATGCCGCAGCCAACATCGCGCCCCCCATGAGCACACTCGTCATCCAGATCCCGCCCCGCCCCCGGATGCGCGCCAGCGCCCAGGGCCCGGCCGGCGTGGACGGCGCGGGCATCGAGTACGTCTACGCGATGTCGCCGGACGGCCTCTCGATGGCCACCCAGGGCCGCTGCGCCGCGTCGCTGCTGCCGAAGGCGAACGTCGTCGTCGCCGTGCTGGCCGACACCGACGTCAGCTGGCACCGCATCACGCTGCCGAAGGCCCCTGCCGCGCGGCTGCGCGCCGCCCTCACCGGCGTGCTCGAAGAAGCCCTGCTCGACGACGCCGAAGGCGTGCACCTGGCCGTCGCGCCCGAGGCCGTCGCCGGCCAGCCGACCTGGATCGCGGCGGTCGACCGCCTGTGGCTCACCGGCGAACTGGCCGCGCTCGAAAAAGCGCAGGTCTTCGTCGACCGCCTCGTGCCGGTGGCCTGGCCCGACGATCCGCCGACCGGGCACTTCGCCGAGAGCGGTGCCGACCCGCAGGGCGCCCGCGGCGCCGAAGCCATCACGCTGAGCTGGGCGCACCACGACGGTGTCGTGCTCGTCGGCCTGCAAGGCACGCTCGCGCGGGCGCTGCTGCCGCTGCCGCTGCCCGACGGCGCCCGCTGGAGCGCCACCCCGGCCGCCGCGACCGCCGCCGAGCGCTGGCTCGGCAACCCGGTCACCGTGATGTCGCCGGCGCAGCGCGCGCTGCAGGCCTCACGCTCGCTGTGGAACCTGCGCCAGTTCTCGCTCGCCCGCAAGAACCGCGGCACCCGCGCGATGCGCGACAGCTGGCGCAAGTTCCTGACGCCCGCGTGGCGGCCGCTGCGCTACGGGCTGATCACGCTCGTCGTCGTGCAGCTGCTCGGCCTGAACCTGTGGGCCGCGCACCAGAGCTCGGCGATCTCGGCGCGCCGGCAGGCGATGGTCACGGTGGTGCAGACCGCCTACCCGCAGGTGCGCGCCGTGCTCGATGCGCCGGCCCAGATGCAGCGCGAGACCGACACCCTGCGGGCCGCTGCCGGCCGCCCTGGAGAAACCGATTTCGAACCGATGCTGCAGGCCGCCGCCGCCGCGTGGCCGCCCGATCGCCCGCCGGTCGAGACGCTGAAGTACGAGCCCGGCAAGCTGACGCTCGCGGCCGCCGGCTGGAGCCCGCCGCAGATCGACCAGTTCCGCAACCAGTTGACCCCCGCCGGCTGGCAGGTCGAGTCGGTCGATGGCCGACTGACCATCAGCCGCGCGCCCACCACGACGCCAGGACGCCCGCTGTGAGTACTGCCCGCAACGCCCGCCCTTCCCGTCCGTCGCGCCTGGCATTGCCGGCGCCGCTGGCCGCCATCCGCACCCAGTTGCTCACGGTGTGGAGCGGCCTCGCCCCGCGCGAGCGCATGGGCGCCGGCGCCGCATTGATCTGCGTCGGCATCCTGATCGTCTGGATGATCGCGGTCGCGCCGGCCTTGCGCGTCCTGCGCGAGGCCCCGCCCACGCTCGATGCGCTCGACGCCCAGCTGCAATCGATGCAGCGCCTGGCCGGCGAGGTGCGCGAGCTGCGCGGCGTCGCGCCGGTGTCGCCGCAGCAGGCGGCCGAGGCGCTCAAGTCCGCCACCGACCGGCTCGGCGACAGGGGCAAGATCTCGGTGCAAGGCGACCGCGCGACGCTGACGCTCACCGGCGTCTCCGGCGAGAAGCTGCGCTCCTGGCTCGGCGAAGCCCGCAGCGGCGCCCGCGCGCGGCCGGTCGATGCGCAGCTGACGCGCGGCCCGCAGGGCTACGCCGGCACGATCCTCGTCAGCTTCGGGGGGGGCGCCTGATGGCCACCCGCCCGTTCCTGCGCCCGCTCGGGCGCAACGTGCCCAAGCGGGTCGGCAAGCGGCGTTTCGCGGCCAGCCTGAGCCCGTCGGCCTGGCAGGAATCCACCTTCGCCGAGCTGGCCTGGGACCAGTCGCGCGGCGCCGCCACGCGCTGGGGCATCGCCGGCACCGTGCTCGGCCTGCTGTTCGGCCTGGTCGCCTTCGCACCGGCGAGCTGGCTGGCCGGCGCGATCGAATCGGCCTCGGGCCAGCGCGTGCTGCTGGCCGATGCGCGCGGCACCGTGTGGTCGGGCAGCGCAGTCGTCGTGCTGACCGGCGGCCCGGGCAGCCGCGATGCCGCGGCGCTGCCGGGCCGGCTCGACTGGTCCCTCGGCCTGCGCGGCCTCGGCTTCGAGCTGGTCGCGCGCCAGGCTTGCTGCCTGAACGGCAACGTCGCGCTGCAGATCAAGCCCGGCTTCGGCCGGATGTCGCTGACGCTGATGCCGCAGCCGGGCTGGACCGGCCAGTGGCCGGGCGCACTGCTCGGCGGCCTGGGCACGCCGTGGAACACCTTGCAACTCGGCGGCGCGCTGCGCCTGGTGTCGCCGGGGCTGACGATGGAATGGGTGCAGGGCCGCTGGCTGCTGAACGGCCGGGCCGACGTCGAGCTGATCGGCGCCGCGTCGCGCGTGTCGACGCTGGAAACGCTGGGCAGCTACCGGCTATCGCTGACCGGCAACCCGGGCGGCGGCCCGTCGCAGCTGAGCCTGACGACGCTCGACGGCGCCCTGCAACTCTCGGGCAACGGCAGCGTGGGCGCCAATGGCGTGCGCTTTCGCGGCGAGGCCCGTGCCAACAGCGGCGACGAAGCCGCACTGAGCAACCTGCTGAACATCATCGGGCGGCGCAACGGCGCCGTGTCCGTCATTTCGATCGGATGAGCATGAAAAAGCGCCACCTCCCTCTGCTCCAGCCGCGACGCCCGCTCGTCGGCGCGCTGGTCGCCGCGCTGTTGACCACGAACCTCGGCACCTTCCCGGCCGTGATGGCCCAGCAACCGGCATCGCCGGTGCCGTCGCGCTTCAAGGGCGAACCGGTCACCCTCAACTTCGTCAATGCCGACATCGAAGGCGTGTCGCGCGCGATGGGCGCCATCCTGAAGCAGCAGTTCGTCGTCGACCCGCGCGTCAAGGGCACGATCACGCTGTTCAGCGAAGAGCCGATGACGCCGCGCGAGGCCTACCTGAACTACCTGGCCGCGCTGCGCGGCCTGGGCTTCACGGTGGTCGAGGTCGGCGGCCTGTTCAAGGTCGTGCCGGAAGCCGATGCGAAGCTGCAATCGGGCACCGTCTCGGTCGGCTCGGTGTCACGCCAGGGCGACCAGGTGCTGACGCAGATCTTCAAGCTCAGCCACGAGAACGCAAACAACCTGGTGCCGGTGCTGCGCCCGCTGATCAGCCCGAACAACACCATCAACGCGAACCCCGGCAACAACACGCTGGTGATCACCGACTACGCCGACAACCTGACGCGCATCGCGAAGATCATCGCCGCGATGGACACGCCGAGCTCCGGAGACGTCGAGATCATCCCGCTGAAGTACGCGGTGGCCACCGACCTCGCGACCGTCGTGCAGCGGTTGAGCGATGGCGGCAGCGGCGTGCAGGGCGGCGTGCCCGGCGGCGGCGCGACCTCGTCGATCCTGGTCGATGCGCGCAGCAACGCGCTGATCGTGCGCGCCTCGACGCCGGCGCGCATGGCCAACATCAGGGCGGTGATCGACAAGCTCGACAAGCCGATGGTCGGCGACAACCCGATGGGCAACATCTACGTCGTCTACCTGAAGAACGGCGATGCGGTGAAGCTGGCCACGGTGCTGCGCGCCGCGTTCAGCTCGACCGGCGGCGGTGGCGGCGGGGGTGGCAGCTCGCCGACGGCCGCGCTGTCGCAGGCGGCCAACCCGAACAACCAGCAGGGCGGCGGGCAGGCAGTGGCACCGCTCACCCCGTCGGCCGCACCGTCGACCGGCGGCATGATCCAGGCCGACCCGGCCAGCAACTCGCTGATCATCACGGCGCCGGAGCCGGTCTACAAGCAGCTGCGCGCGGTCATCGACCAGCTCGATTCGCGCCGTGCGCAGGTCTACATCGAAAGCATGATCGTCGAGGTGACCGGCGACAACGCCGCCGAGGCCGGCTTCCAGTGGCAGGGCCTGATCGGCAAGAGCGGCGACTCCACCGGCGTCGTCGGCGGCACCAACTTCACGCCGAAGAGCGGCAAGGGCAACCTGGTCCAGATCGATGCGACCGGCGTGACCGCCGGGCTCGGCGAAGGCTTCAACATCGGCGTGATCCGCAAGTTCGCCGGCCAGTACGGCCTGGCGGCGATCGCCAACCTGCTGCAGAGCCAGACCAACAGCAACATCATCTCGACCCCGAACCTGATCACGCTCGACAACGAAGAAGCGAAGATCATCGTCGGCAGCAACGTGCCGTTCATCACCGGCCAGTTCACCAACACCGGCACCGCCACCACCAGCCCGTTCCAGACGGTGGAGCGCAAGGACGTCGGCATCACGCTGAAGATCAAGCCGCAGATCGGCGAGAACGGCGCGGTGCGCATGACGATCTTCCAGGAATCGTCCAGCCTGTCGGACAAGGTCGCGCCCGGCACGACCAGCGCCGGCCCGTCGACCAACAAGCGCTCGATCGAATCGACCGTGGTCGTCGACGACGGCGAGATCATCGTGCTCGGCGGCCTGATCGAGGACCGCTTCACCGAGACCAACAACAAGGTGCCGCTGCTCGGCGACATCCCGGTGCTGGGCGCGCTGTTCCGCAGCACCAGCCGCCAGAAGACGCGCACCAACCTGATGGTGTTCCTGCGCCCGATCGTGATGCGCGACGCGGCGACCTCGAACTCGGTCTCGCTGGACCGCTACGAGACGATCCGCGCGCAGCAGAAGGCCGAGCAGCCGCGCAACAGCTGGATCACGCCGATCAACGAATCGCCGGTGCTGCCGCCGCTGAACACGCTGCAGGATTCGTCGAAGGCGCTGAGCGCCCCGCCGCCCAAGCCGATCCGCAACCCGGCGCTGCCGGCAGCGCCGGCGTCAGGCGCCTCGGCCCCCGATCCGGCCGATCCCGCCGCCAGCCAGCCGGGGCAATAGCACCATGGGCTCACGTCACCCCCTGCCCTACGCCTACGCGAAGGCGCACACGCTGCTGCTCGAAGACGACGGCGAGCGCCTGGTGCTGTGGGCGCCCGAGACGGTGTCGATGCCGGCGCTCAGCGAGGTGCTGCGGCTGTACTCGATCGACGCGCTGGAACGCGAGCCGTCGTCGACGCTGGTCAACCGCATCGCCGCCGCCTATGCCGGCGCCGAATCGAGCGCCGCCGTCGTGATCGGCGAGGTCGAGAGCAAGGTCGACCTGAGCCGGATGATGCAGGACCTGCCGGCCATCGAGGACTTGCTGGAGGCCTCGAACGACGCGCCGATCATCCGCATGCTGAACGCGCTGCTGACGCAGGCCGCGAAAGACGGCGCGAGCGACATCCACATCGAGCCCTACGAGCGTTCGAGCTCGGTGCGCTTCCGGGTCGACGGCACGCTGCGCGAGGTGGTGCAGCCGAACAAGGCGCTGCACGCGGCGCTGATCTCGCGGCTGAAGATCATGGCCGAGCTCGACATCGCCGAGAAGCGGCTGCCGCAGGACGGCCGCATCTCGCTGCGCATCGGCGGCCGCGCGGTCGACGTGCGGGTGTCCACGCTGCCGTCCTCGCACGGCGAGCGCGCGGTGCTGCGCCTGCTCGACAAGGGCGAATCCAAGTTCACGCTCGAAGGCCTGGGCATGGGCGGCGACACGCTCCAGCGCTTCGACAAGCTGGTGCAGCAGCCGCACGGCATCGTGCTGGTGACCGGCCCGACCGGCTCGGGCAAGACCACCACGCTGTATGCCTCGCTCGGCCGCGTCGACACCGCCACCACCAACGTGCTGACGGTCGAGGACCCGGTGGAATACGAGCTCGGCGGCATCGGCCAGACCCAGGTCAACGCCAAGATCGACCTGACCTTCGCGAAGGCGCTGCGCGCGATCCTGCGGCAGGATCCGGACGTCATCATGATCGGCGAGATCCGCGACTTCGAGACCGCGCAGATCGCGGTGCAGGCCTCGCTGACGGGCCACCTGGTGCTCGCCACGCTGCACACCAACGACGCGCCGAGCGCGGTGACCCGGCTCACCGACATGGGCATCGAGCCCTTCCTGCTGAGCTCCAGCCTGCTGGGCGTGCTGGCGCAGCGGCTGGTGCGCAAGCTCTGCTCGCACTGCAAGAAGCAGGACGCCAAGGGCCGCTGGCACCCGGTGGGTTGCAGCGAATGCGGCAACTCCGGCTACAAGGGCCGCACCGGCGTCTATGAGCTGATGGTGGCCGACGACAAGGTGCGCGCGCTGATCCACAGCCGCGCGGCGGAGTCGCAGGTGTTCGTCGCCGCCGAAGCCGGCGGCATGCGCTCGATGCGCGAAGACGGCGAGCGGCTGGTGCGTGAAGGCGTGACCTCGCTCGAAGAGGTCATGCGGGTCACCAAAGAGTAAGCAGAACAGAGCACGCCACGATGCCCGCCTACAAGTTCGAGGCGATCGACGCCGCCGGCAAGACCAGCAACGGCCTGCTGGAGGCCGACAACGCGAAGGCCGCGCGCGCGCAACTGCGTGCGCAGGCGCTGGTGCCGCTGGAGGTGACGCAGGTGGCGTCGGCCGGCACGCAGCCGACCGGCCTGAAGATGGTGCGCCGCGTGTTCAGCTCGACCGGGCTCGCGGTGTGGACGCGCCAGCTGGCCGGGCTGGTGGGATCGGGGCTGCCGCTGGAGCGCGCGTTGACGGCGCTGAGCGACGAGGCCGAAGACCCGAAGCAGCGCGAGCTGATCGCCCACCTGCGCAGCGAGGTCAACGGCGGCTCGCCGTTCGCCCGCGCGCTGAGCGGTGCGCCGCGCGAGTTCGACGACGTGTACCGCGCGGTGGTCGGTGCCGGCGAGCAGAGCGGCGCGCTGGGCCGCGTGCTGGAGCGGCTGGCCGACGACCTGGAAGAGCGGCAGCAGCTCAAGTCGAAGATCATCGGCGCGACGCTGTACCCGGCGATCGTCTCGCTGATCGCGGTGGTGATCGTGGTCTTCCTGGTGACCTACGTGGTGCCGCAGGTGGCCTCGGTATTCATCAGCTCGAAGCGCGCGCTGCCGGGGCTGACGGTCGCGATGCTCGCGATCAGCGCCTTCCTGCGCAGCTGGGGCTGGCTGCTGCTGATCGCCATCGCCGGTGGCGTCGTCACGCTGCGGCTGATGCTGCGCAACGCGCTGTTCCGCGAGCAGTTCGACGCGAGCTGGCTGACGCTGCCGCTGATCGGCAAGCTCTCGCGCGGCTACAACGCGGCGCGCTTCGCCGGCACGATGGCGATGCTGGCGAACGCCGGCGTGCCGATCCTGAAGGCGCTGCAGGCGGCGGCCGAGACGCTGTCGAACCACGCGATGCGCGCCGATGCGATGGACGCGCTGGTGCAGGTGCGCGAAGGCGCGCCGTTCGCGTCGGCGATGGCGGCCAAGAAGCGCTTCCCCGGAATCCTGTCGATGTTCGCGCGGCTGGGCGAGCAGACCGGGCAATTGCCGCAGATGCTCGACCGGGCCGCCAAGCAGCTCGGCCAGGAAGTGCAGCGCCGCGCGATGGCGATGGCGACCATCCTGGAGCCGCTGCTGATCGTCGCGATGGGCGCGGCGGTGTTGCTGATCGTGCTGGCGGTGCTGCTGCCGATCATTCAGCTCAATACCTGGGTGAAATAGAGCCCCCACGTCGCTGCGCTCCTGCCCCCCGAGGGGGCGCCACCCAAGGGGCCTGGCAAAGCCAGTTCCCCGGGTGTTGCTTGATCACGCTCTGGCATGCGTCATGCATGCTCGCACCACCAGAACTGGGTGGTGTTCCGGGTTTTCATCGAGTGCTGACTTCCGGACACCTTTGCTTCAATGAACGCCACGGTCTGCGTCTTCTGGAGGTCTTCGATGAGCGCATCCAAGCAGTTGGTCCCGGTGTCGTCATCCTCGCGAGGCGGCATCCCGATTGCCCGCATGCGCAGCCTCTACCGGGTCGACGAGGTCGGCCGCAAACTCGACAAGCTGCCGCACAAGGAGCACGAAAGCCTGCGCTCCACCTACGAGCGCATGCTCGAGAAAGGGCCGGAGCGTTTCCAGGTGAAACCGTCCGGCCTGCCGGCGATGGAGCACCTCTACGACGAGCTGCCCAACTTCACCGAGGTGCTCGACGACGTGAAACGCCAGCTCGCGCTGTGCGAAGACAGCCGCGATGCGCTCGAGATCACCCCGCTGCTGCTGCTCGGCCCGCCCGGCGTCGGCAAGACGCATTTCGCGCGCGAACTCTCGCAGCTGCTCGGCACCGGCATGGGCTTCATGTCGATGAGCTCGATGACCGCCGGCTGGGTGCTGAGCGGCGCCTCCAGCCAGTGGAAGGGCGCGCGCCCCGGCAAGCTGTTCGAAACGCTGGTCGACGGCCAGTACGCGAACCCGGTGATGGTGGTCGACGAGATCGACAAGGCCGGCGGCGAACACGCCTACGACCCGCTGGGCGCGCTCTACAGCCTGCTCGAGCACGACACCGCCGGCAGCTTCGTTGACGAATTCGCCGAGGTGCCGATCGACGCCAGCCAGGTGATCTGGGTCGCTACCGCGAACGACGGCCGCGCCATCCCCGACCCGATCCTGAACCGCATGAACGTCTACGAAGTGCAGGCGCCCGACCGCGATGCCGCCCGCCGCATCGCCGCGCGCCTGTACGACGGCATCCGCCGCGACCACGCCTGGGGCGAGCGCTTCGAGGCCGAGCCGCGCTCCGAAGTGCTCGACCGGATGGGCGAAATGGCGCCGCGCGAGATGCGCCGCGCGTGGATGACCGCGTTCGGCAACGCGAAGCTCGCGCACCGCGACCACGTGGTGAGCGACGACCTGCCCGAATCCGGCGGCAGGAAGTCGACGATCGGCTTCATGCAATAGCGCCGCCGCGTTCAGAAAAAGAAACTCAGAACAGGTAGGCCAGCCCGAGGTAGCCGCTCGCGCCGGTCTTCTTCGCGACGATCGGGCTGTTCTTCGCATCGCCGCCCAGCGCGCTGACGCCAGCCGAGGCGCGCAGCTTCAACGTGGGCTGCAGCGTGTATTCCGCCCCGACGCCGAGGTCGGCCTTGTGCAAGCCGGCCTTCGGCGTGTAGACCGCGTAGCCGCTGGCCGCCGATTGCTCCGGCGTCACGCCGAAGTAGGCCTGCAGGTAGCGCTGGTCGGCCCAGCTGGCGCCGGCATTGAAACTCAGCACGAACGCATCGGTCACCGGCAGCGGCCACGACAGGCCGAGATCGACCTGTGCGCCGCGGTGGCCGCGGTCGCCCAGCGACTTGCGGTAGCTCAACCCCAGCGGCCCGTAGCCCGCCGTCACGCCGGCTTCGGCGCTGGCGCGCACCTCGCCCATGCCGCGCAGTCGGTCGTCGCCCGGCGCGGGGCCCAGGCCGGTCACGTCATGGTCCTTGCGGCCGGGGTCGGCGGTCAGCAGCAGGCCGGCGCGCCATGCGTCCTGCTCGAAGAAGGTCCAGCCGAGGCCGGTGTGGTCAAGGTCGACGTGGCCCCAGTCCGCCGTGCGGTAGCTGAGCGACAGGTCGGGCGCGGCGAGCGTGCGGCGGTTCGGGCTGCCCTCGTAGCGGGGCATCGTCGCCACCCCCAGGCTCACGCTGCCGCTCAGGCCGAGCGGAGGGGCCGGCGGCGTCTGCGACTGGGCGCACGAGGGCAGGGTTGTCGCAACGAGGGCGGCGGCCAGCAAGGACGGTCGGAACAGGGTGCGGACGATCAAGGAGTTCGGCATGGGTGACTGGGGTGGCATGGGATGGCGGCACTGTGCCCGCCGCCAGCTTAGGGAATGCCCAGGGTCGCCCCACTAGACTCGGCGCCGACCCCATCCGGATCCGCACCATGCACCTCCTCCTCGTCGAAGACGACCTCGAACTGGGCGCCGAACTGCAGCGCGCACTCGCCGGCCACGGGCTGACCAGCGAATGGGTGCGCAGCGTGGCGCATGCCCAGGCCTTGACGAGCAGCGCCGACGAAGACGCGCTGCCCTTCGCCTGCGTGCTGCTCGACCTGGGCCTGCCCGACGGCGAAGGCCTGCAGCTGCTGCAGCGCTGGCGCCGCGCCGGGCTGAAGCTGCCGGTCATCGTGCTGACGGCGCGCGATGCGCTCGATGCGCGCGTGTCCAGCCTCGACGCCGGTGCCGACGACTACGTGATCAAGCCCGCCGCGCCAGAGGAACTGGCCTCGCGCATCCGCGCCGTCACGCGGCGCAGCGGCGGGCACGCGTCGGCGGTGTGGACGGTCGGTGCGCTGCAGATCGACAGCCTGCGCCGCGAGGTGCGCGTGGACGGCGCGCTGACCGCCTTGTCGCCGAAGGAGTTCCAGATCGTCGCCGAGCTGGCCCGGCATGCCGGCGAGGTGGTGTCCAAGCACCGCCTCGCCCGCGCGGTGATGCCGTTGAACGAGCCGATGGAGTTCGGCGCGCTCGAATGGCACATCCACAACCTGCGCCGCAAGCTCGGCGAGGGCTGCATCCGCACCGTGCGCGGTGTCGGCTACAGCGTCGTCGAATGATGCGCCGCCTGACCACGCCGTCGATCACGCGGCGGCTGATGGTGGCGCTGCTGGGTGCCTATGTGCTGGCCTGGGGCGCGATGGTGGTGCTGGCGGTGGCCACCGCCTCCGTCGAGTTCGACAAGGAGATGCGCAGCGTCAGCGAGGTGGTCGAGCAGGTGCTGACCGACGCGGCGCTGCCGCCCGACGCGGCGCTGCATGGCGTCGCGCTGAAGATCGCCGCCGATGGGCAAAGGGTCGGCGCCGAGCGCGGTTACCTGGCGTTCCGGGTGCACGACGCCGCCGGCCGGCTGCTCGCGCAGGGTGGCAGCGACGTGCCGGCACTGGCCGACGATGGCCGCCTGGGCTTCTTCATGGTCGGCGAGGGGCAGGCGGCGCAACACGTGTACCGGCGCTGGACCGCTGACCGCGCGCGCCGCATCGACGTTCAGCAATCGGTCGCGGCGCGCGACCGGGTGCTGGGCGTGGGGCTGTCGAGCGCGGTCACGGTGGCGCAGCTGCTGATCGGCTTTCCGGTGCTGCTGCTGCCGGTGTGGCTGGCGGTGCGAACCGGCCTGCGCCCGCTGCTGAGCCTGTCGCAGGACCTGGCCGCGCGCTCGCCGGCCGACCTGCAGCCGGTGCGGGTCGCGCAGCCCTACCGCGAGCTGCGGCCGGTGGTCGACGAACTGAACGGCACGCTGGCGCGCCTGCAAGCGCTGCTGCAGCGCGAGCGCGCCTTCCTGGCCGATGCGGCGCACGAGCTGCGCACGCCGCTGGCGGTGATCGCGGCGCAGTGCGACACGCTGAAGCGCAGCCGCGATGCCGACGAGCGCGACGCCGCGGCGCAGCGGCTGGAGCGCGGCCTCGCGCGCTCGATGCGGCTGGTGAACCAGCTGCTCGCGCTGGCGCGGCTGGAGGCCGGCGTCGAGCACCGGATGGAGCGCATCGACCTGGCCGACGTGGCGCGCGATTGCCTGGCGATGCATGCCGACGAGGCGCAGGCGCGCGGCATCGAACTCGGCTACGCCGGGCCCGACAGCCTGCCGATCGACAGCCCCGGTCATGCGGTCGAGACGGTGCTGCACAACCTGATCGGCAACGCGATCCGCTACGGTCGACCCGAGGGCCGGGTGGAGGTGAGCTTGATGCTGCGCGACGACGGCGACTGCGTGCTCGACGTGAGTGACGACGGCCCCGGCATCGCGGTGGCCGACCGTGCCCATGTGTTCGAGCGCTTCCGGCGCGGCACCGCATCGGCCGCGGCGGCCTCGGGATCGGGATCGGGCCTGGGCCTGGCGATCGTGCAGGCGGCGACGCAGCAGATGGGCGCACTCATCGAGCTGAAGGACGGCCTGCGAGACGGCACGGGCGGCCCCGGCCTGTCGGTCACGCTGCGATGGCGCGCCATGCCGGTGGCTGGCTGAGTCCAGGCCGGGCAACCAACGAAACACGCAGGAGCCGGCGTCGAAACGGCATCGAATCAATCGGTCGCCATCCTTGCGTGCCAGACATCGCAAGGAATCCACCGAATGACCCCGCACGACATCCACCTGATCCGCCACAGCTTCAACCTGGTGCAGCCGCACGCCGCCGACACCGCGCAGCGCTTCTACGAGAACCTGTTCGCCGCCGACCCCGGCCTGCGCGAACTCTTTCGCACCGACATCCGCCACCAGGGCGAGCGCCTGATGACGATGCTGGCCGCGGCGATCCGCGTGCTCGACGATCCGTTCACGCTGCATGCCGCACTGCGCCTGCTCGGCCGCCGCCATGCCGGCTACGGCGTGCACGCCGAGCACTACGCGACCGTGGGCGCCGCGCTGATCAGGACACTGCGCGAAGGCCTCGGCGACGCGTTCACGCCCGAGGTGCACGACGCGTGGGTGGCGATGTATGGCATCGTGTCGCGCACGATGATCGAGGCGGCGCGCGAGGGCGCGGTGGCCTGACCCCTCTTCAGTCGCCCGCGAGTGGCGGTCGGGCGCGGAGGAACGCGATGAGCTTGTCGACGCGCTCCGGCACGAGGTGTCGCTCTCGCCGCAAGAAGCTGATGGGCGCAGCAGCCGCTCTCCAATCGCTCAACAGTTCCACCAATTGCCCCGCTTCGAGGGCGCCGGCGACCAGCCACAACGGCGCGGCGATCAGGCCGGCCCCTTGAATCCCGGCCAGCGCGGCGGCCGCTCCGTCGTCGAAGACCATCGCGGGCTCGGGCACCAGGCGGATTTCCTCGGCGTCGGCTCCCGGCCGGCAGAACGTCCACGCTCGAACCTGCCCGGTGTGCTGGTTCCTGAACCCGATCACCCGATGCTGACCGATGTCTTCGGGGCACGATGGAAGCGGCTTTCCGCTGAGGTACTGCGGTGCGGCGCAGACCACCCAGGGGAACTTGAACCAGAGGGATTGGAGATGCCCTGGAAGGTCGGACAGCGACCCGCTGCGGATGGCCAGGTCGACGCCATCCCTGGCGAGGTCGACGAGTTCGTTCGTGGCGCGAAGATCGATCCGGACGGTCGGGTGCTCGCGGCCGAAATCCGCCAGCAACGGCGTCAGGACCTCGCGTGCAAAGGCCACCGCCGCGGTGATCCGGATCCAGCCCGACGTACCGTCCTGATGGCGCGCCCCCGCCGATTTGCTGAAGACGCTGGCCGCGCGCACCGCCTCGCGCGCCGCACCCACCAGCCGCTCGCCGTCCTGGCTCAATGACAGTGCATGCGTGGACCGATGAAAGAGCTTGACGCCGCTGGTCTGTTCCAGCCTCGTGATGGCCTTGGACATGCTCGCCGGGGACATGCCCAATTGACGGGCTGCTTCCGTCAGCGAGCGGAAATCGACGACCGCGACGAAGCACCGAAGCTGGGAGAGGGAGAGTTCGCTGTCAAGCATGCGGTTCAGGCGAGCTTCGCATGGCCCGAAAGGCAACTTTGCCTTGCCCATCGTGCGGGTTCCCGTGCCCCCGGGCGCCGGGCAGACTTTGCGCATGCCTTGTCAATGGAGATCCGCATGTCAGTCCTGATGCAACGACGAAAAGTAATGGCCATCTCTTTGCTTCTCCTTTCCAGTGGTGGTTCGCCGGCGCTTTCACTCGCCGCGCAAGCCATTCCCGGAGGTCCATCCGCGAAGTCGGATCCGCGCGCGCGGACCTACGAAACCTATCTTTCCGCGTGGGCGCCGATCGACGACAGCAGGCGACTCGCACTGCTGCGCGACAGTCTTTCGGAAGACGTCGTCTTCACCAACCCGCTTCAAACACGCCGCGGAATTGCAGAGGTGATCGCCCATCTCGAAGTGTTCCAGAAGCGCAGCCCGGGCGGGCTGTTCCGGATGAACGAAATGCTGGGCTGGGAGAACCACGGCTTGGCGACCTGGCAATTCGTCGATGCCAAGGGCGAGGCCGGCTTCTGGGGGTACGACGTCGTCGAATTCGACGCCGCAGGCCGCATGCGCACGATCCTCCTCTTCGGACACTCGGAGAAGACGATCCTGAAGTAAGGGGGCGCCAAGGCGGCTAGGCCACCAGCGCCGCCACCCGCGCCAGCAGGTCCGCCTTCGAGAACGGCTTGTCCAGCCCGGTGCAGCGCGCCTCTTTCAGGAACTCGCGCGCATCGGGCGACAAGGTGTCGCCGGTCACGAACAGCATGTGCCGCGCAAGCTGCGGCCGGCGCCGGCTCACCTCGCGCCACAGCGCCGCGCCGTCGACATCGGGCATGCGCAGGTCGGAGACGATCGCGTCGAAGCGCGCCGTCTCCAGCATTTCCAGCGCGACCGCGCCCGATTCTGCGGTCGCCACGTCGTAGCCGGCGCCCTCCAGCATCTCGCGCATCAGGCCCAGCAGCTCGGCCTCGTCGTCGACCACCAGCAGGCGCGCCTGCGCCGGTGCCTCGGCCGGCTCGGCGCGCGGCGCCACCACCGCCTCGTCGGCCACGCCGCTGACCGGTACGCTGAGCCGGAAGCTCGCGCCGCCCTCCGCGCCCGCCGCCTCGAGGATCAGGTCGCCGCCGTGCTCGCGCGCCAGCGAGCGCGACACCGCCAGGCCGAGCCCGGTGCCGATGCCCTCGGCCTTGGTCGTGAAGAACGGTTCGAAGACGCGCGCCGCATGCTCCGGCGACACGCCCGGCCCGCTGTCGGCCACGCGCAGCCACACCCGCTGCGCGCGGTTGTCGCGCCGCGCCTCGACCCCCGTCTGCACCTTCACGCGCCGGCGCGTGCCTTGCCCGGCCAGCGCCTGCTGCGCATTGATCAGCAGGTTCAGCACCACTTGGCCGATCTGGTCGCCGTCGGCATTGATGGCCGGCAACGCCGCCTCCAGCTCGGTTTCCAGCTCGATGCCGTGCGTGCGGTAACCGTAGTGCAGCATCTCGACCGCGGCCCGCACCAGGTCGTTGATGTCGATCGTGCCGCGCTGCGGCGGCTTGCTGCGCGCCATGTCGAGGAAGGTGCGCACGATGCGCCCGCAGCGCTCGGCGGCCTCGCGGATGCGCAGCACGTCGGCCTTCAGCGCATCGTCCTCGCACTTCTCTTCCAGCAGGCTGGCGCGCCCCATCACGATCGCGAGCGGGTTGTTCAGCTCGTGCGCCACGCCGGCCAGCAGGCTGCCCATCGCGGTCAGCTTCTCGCTCTGGCGCAGCGCCTCGCGCTGGCGCTCGATCTGCTGCGCGGCACCGTGCCGCTCGGTCACGTCGACCATCGATGCGGTGTAGAACACCGTGCCGCCGACGTCGCTGCGCCACAGCACCATTTCGATCGGGAACTCGCGGCCGTCGGCGCGCAGCCCGAACAGCTCCATGCGCCGGCCCAGCACGCGCGGCGCACCGCCGCCGGCGAGCCGCGCCATGCCGGCGTCGTGCGCGGCGCGGTAGCGCTCGGGCATCACGACCTCGCTGACACGCCGGCCCAGCACCTCGGCGCGGCGGTGGCCGAACATCGCCTCGGCCGACGGGTTGAACTCGACGATGCAGCCCTGCCCGTCGGTCGAGATCAGCGCCGCCAGCGCATGGTCGACGATGGCCGATTTCAGCGCCTCGCTGGCGCGCAGCTGCTCGACCTGGCGGGCCAGCGCCTCTTCGTGCAGCTTCAGCTCGGTGTGGTCGCGCCCGAACACGACGATCGCCTGCACCGGCTCGCCGGCCGGCCCGTACGGCACCATCGTTTCCTGGATGAAGCGGCGCCCTCGCACCGGGTACTCGACCCAGCCCTGCCAGCGCAGCGATTCGCCGCCGAACAGCCGCTCGGCCCATGGCAGGTAGCCTTCGTACGACGCGCGGCCGATCACGTCGGCCAGGTGCCGGCCGGCGATCTGCTTCGGCGTCAGCCCGAAGAAGCCGGCCGCCTCGCCGTTCGCATACCGATAGCAGTGATCACGGTCGATCACCGCGACGCGCGCGGTGATGTGGTCGAGCAGCGAACTCATCAGCGCCGGGTCCAGCGCCGCACTGTCCGCCTCGCCGGGGCGCTCGCCCCATCGCAGGTGGCCGGTCCAGCTGAACTCGCGCTGCAATCCTGTCGTCATGCATCCGCAACGTGGGGCACGAACACGTAGCCCACGTTGCGAACGGTCTTCAGCACTTCCGGCTTGTCGGGGTTGGATTCGATCTTGCGGCGCAGCCGCATCACGCGCAGGTCGATCGAGCGGTCGAACACGTCCCAGCCGCGGTTGTGCGCCTGCTCCATGATCTGGTCGCGGTTCAGCGGCCGGTTCGGGTTGCGCGCGAACAGCGACAGCAGGTCGAACTCGGCGGCGCTGATCTCGACCTCGTGGCCGTCGAGCGCGAACAGCCGGCGCTGGTCGAGGTCGAGTTCGCAGATGCCGAAGCGCACGCGCTTGCATGGCGTCGGCTGCGACGCGGCGGCCGCCACCTGCGGCGCGAGGGTGGCGAGCGTCACGCGGCGCAGCACCGCGCGGATGCGGGCCAGCAGCTCGCGCATCTCGAAGGGCTTGGGCACGTAGTCGTCGGCACCGAGCTCCAGCCCGACGATGCGGTCGATCGATTCGCCGGCGGTCGTCAGCATCACCAGCCCCATGTGCGGGTGGCGCTCGCGCATCCAGCGCGCCAGCGACAGGCCGTTCTCGCCGGGCATGTTGACGTCGAGGATGGCCAGGTCGGGCAGCGATTCGGCGAGCATCTCGCGCGCCTGCGCAGCATCTTGCGCGGTGCGCACGACCAGGCCGTGGCGGCCGAAGTACTCGCTCAGCAGCGAGCGAATCTCCGGTTCGTCGTCGACGACCAGCACGACAGGGATGGCGGCTTGCGCGCCGGACGCCATGGGGAAGATGCCTCGTTGCGGGTTGTCGCGGGGGGTTCGCGCCGGATCATATCGGTCCGGCGGCGCAATGCCGGCGCGGTTCGCACCGCTCAGCACCGCGGTGATCCATTCGGTGGCGGTCGGCGTGTTCATCGGCGGCCGCTCACAGGCTGAGGTGCAGGTGGGCGATGTCCTCGCCGAAGGCCTCGCTGCGGAACACCTCCGGCTTGGTGTCGGCGAACTCCAGCCGGTGCGTCTGCGCGAAACGGGCGCGCTGCACCGCGACGCGCGACGGACGACGCACCGGCGTGGCAGCCCGGCGGGAGAACAGGCGTTGCAGCGTGGTGGTGACGAGGGTCGCGGTCATGGGGGGCTCCGGGCGGTTGTGCGTGTTGGTATGCCATCAGTGTCGAAGCGGTGGGTATCAACCCCGTTTCCGCAACGCCCGGCTTTGTTTCGTTTGTTTCAGCGCGACCCACCCGTATGATCCGGCGATGCCCGCCACCCTCGCCGGCCAGCTCGTCGTGGCCATTTCCTCGCGCGCCCTGTTCGACTTCGAAGAAGAGAACCAGCTCTTCGAAGCCAAGGACGACCGCGCCTACATGCAACTGCAGCTGCAGCGCGTCGCCGAGCCGGCCAAGCCGGGCGTCGCGTTCTCGCTGGTCAACAAGCTGCTCGCGTTCAACGCGGCGTCACCGCAGGCCTCGGTCGAGGTGGTGATCCTGTCGCGCAACGACCCGGTGTCGGGCATGCGGGTGTTCCGCTCGGCCCAGCACTACGGGCTGCCGATCCAGCGGGGCGTGTTCACGCGCGGCGAATCGCCGTGGCGCTACCTGCGCCCGCTGAACGCCCACCTGTTCCTGTCGACCAACGAGGCCGACGTGCGCTCGGCGCTCGAGGCCGGCGTGCCGGCCGCGCGCGTCTACCCGCACTCGGCGCGCGCCTCCGACGCGCATCCGCACGAGGTGCGCATCGCGTTCGACGGCGACGCGGTGCTGTTCTCCGACGAGGCGGAGCAGGTGTTCCAGAGCGCCGGGCTCGATGCCTTCCAGGCGCACGAGCGCGACAAGGCGCTGAAGCCGCTGCCGGCCGGGCCGTTCAAGCCGCTGCTCGAGGCGCTGCAGCTGCTGCAGCGCCAGGCTTCGCCGGCGATGCGCGTGCGCACCGCGCTCGTCACCGCGCGCAGCGCGCCGGCCCACGAGCGCGCGATCCGCACGCTGATGGACTGGCACATCGAGGTCGACGAGGCGATGTTCCTCGGCGGGCTGCCGAAGGGCGAGTTCCTGCGCGAGTTCGAGCCCGACTTCTTCTTCGACGACCAGACCGGCCACATCGAGAACGCATCGGCCCATGTGCCGTCGGGCCATGTCGCGGCCGGCGTGTCGAACCTGATCGCGCAGGTGGCAGCCGTGGTTCAGGCCGAGCGCTGACGCCACCAGCCGAGCCCGGCCGAGGTGCCGGCGCGCGGCCGGTATTCGCAGCCGATGTGGCCGTCCCAGCCGAGTTCGTCGATCACGTCGAACAGGTGGGCGCAGTTCAACTCGCCGACATCGGGCTCGTGCCGCTGCGGCACGCCGGCCACCTGCAGGTGGCCGACGCGGCCGCTCGGCAGGTAGTGGCGCAGCTTCATCTCGACATCGCCCTCGACGATCTGGCAGTGGTAGAGATCCATCTGCACCTTGAGGTTGGGCCGGCCCAGTTCGACGACGACGGCATGCGCTTCCGACTGCCGGTTCAGGAAGTAGCCGGGGATGTCGCGCGTGTTGATCGGCTCGATCGTCAGCTCGATGCCCGCCGGCGCGGCGTGGCCGGCGGCCCAGTCGAGGTTGGCGACATAGCACTCGCGCAGCCAGGCGCGGTCGACCTCGGGCGGCGCGATGCCCGCCATCACGTGCAGGCGCGGGCAACCGATCTCCGCGGCCAGCGCCAGCGCATGCTCGATGCCTTCGCGGAACGCGGCCTCACGGCCCGGCAGGCAGGCCAGGCCGCGCTCGCCTTGCGTTGCATCCCCGGGCGGCGCATTGAACAACACCTGCCGCAGCCCGTTCCCCTGAAGGCGCGCCTTCAGCTCGGCGGCCGGCACGTCGTACGGGAACAGGCACTCGACCGCGTCGAAGCCGTCGCGCGCCGCGGCGCCGAAACGGTCGACGAAGTCGTGCTCGGTGTACATCAGGCTCAGGTTGGCGGCGAACTTGGGCATGGGGACTCCCTTCAGCGGTGAGATCAGCGGTGAGAGGCGCCGTCCTGCGCTTCCATGAACGCCCGGCGGAACGCGAGCGGCTTCGAGATGCCGCTCAGCGGCGCCTGCGGCGAGCCGGCGCCCGAGATCAGCAGCGAGCCGTAGTCCAGCATACGGCCCATCACCGTCTGGTCGACCTGGATCGACTCGACCTTGTTGATGTTGATCTCGATCGTCTGCCGCGAGATGAAGCCCTGCTTGACGATCACCCGCTTGTTCGTCACCGCCAGCTCGGTGGTCTTGTACATCACGTAGGCATAGCCCCAGGCGATCAGCCCGATGCCGAAGGCCGGCAGCAGCACCAGCCCGACCAGCAGCGGCACCCACAGCGACCACAGGCTCACGTGGGCATAGTGCAGCACGCGTTCGTCCTGGGTCAGTGCGCCTTCGATGTAGCTCGACATGGTGTTCCTTGGGGAGAGTGCGGCGTGACGATAGCAGCTACAGTCGGCGCCCTGCCTTGCCGCCCCGCGATGCCGTCCACCGTCCGCACCGTCCTGCCGCTGTCCATCGTCACCGCCACCAGCATGCTGGCGATGGACCTGTTCCTGCCCGCCGTGCCGACGCTGCAGGCCTCGCTCGGCATCGACGTGACGCTGGCGCAGGCGACGGTCGCGGTGTTCCTCGCCGGGCTGGCCGCGTCGCAGCTGATCTGGGGCGAGGCGATGACGCAGCTCGGGCCGCGCCGCTGCGTGCTGATCGGCGTCTCGCTGCTGGTGCTCAGCGCCTTCGGCTGCGCGCTCGCACCCGACATCGGCTGGCTGCTCGCGATGCGCGCGCTGCAGGGCGCCGCTGCCGGCGCCGCGACGGTGGTCGCGCCGAGCGTGGTGCGCGCGACGCTGTCCGACGAGCATGCGGTGAAGGGCATCGCATCGATCGCGATGATCGAGTCGGCGGTGCCGGCCGCCGGGCCGCTGCTCGGCAGCGCGCTGCTGCTGGTGATGGACTGGCGCGCGACGTTCTGGATCCTCGGCGTCGTCACGCTGCTCGCGCTGCCCTTCGTCGTGCGGGTCACGCCGCGCGAGCTGCCGGGGCTGGACCGCAGCGCGGCCTCGGGCTACGTCCAGATCCTCGGCAACCGCAAGTACCTGCGCCTCGCGCTGTGCCATGCGCTGTGCTTCGGCGCGCTGCTGAGCTTCGTCGCAAGCGCGCCGCAGCTGATGGTGCATGCGTTCGGGCTCGGCGCCGGCAGCTTCGCCGCGCTGCAGCTGATGAGCGTGCTGTGCTTCATGGCGGTGGCCAGCCAGTCGGGGCGCATCAGCCGACGCTTCGGCGCGGCGCGCGCGGTGCAGTTCGGCTGCGCGGCGCACGTGGCGCTGTGCGGCGGCTTCGTGTTGCTGGCCTGGCTCGGGCAGCCGGGCTTCGCCAGCGTCGCGGTGTTCTGGTGCGCCTTCTGCGCAGTGCTCGCGGTGCGCGGCCCAGCCGCGTTCAGCGAGGCGCTGGCCTTGCCGCCGGTGCAGATGGGCCGCGCATCCGCGATGCTGATGCTGGCCATCCTGGCGGCCGGCGCGCTCGGCACGCAGGGCGTCGCGCCGTTCATGTCGGGCCACTCGGCGCTGCCGCTGGCCACGGCGATGCTGCTGCTGTGCATCGCCAGCTTCGCGACGGTGCTGCCGTACCCCCACGGCCGCGCTTCCGCTTCACAATGAACGCCTATTCGAGATCGGAGACCCCATGTCCTACGTGATGCTCATCGTCGAACCCATCGAACAGCGCGGCCAGCGCACGCTCGCCGAAGGCCAGGCGGCTTACGACAGCATGCTCGGCTATGCCGAGAAGCTGAAGGCCCGCGGCGTGCTGAAGAGTGCCGAATCGCTGCTCGCGCAGGACCGCGCGGTGCGCGTGCAGAAGCGCGCCGGCGAGAAGCGCCTGGTCGACGGCCCGTTCGCCGAGGCCAAGGAAATGATCGGCGGCTTCTTCCTGCTCGACGTGAAGACGCGCGACGAGGCGGTGGCCATCGCCGCCGACTGCCCGGCCGCCGAGTGGTGCACGATCGAAGTCCGCGAGCTGGGCCCCTGCTTCGCGTGAAGCCGATGGCGGCGCAGCACCCGGGTAATCCCTGAGGCACTGGCAGCGGTGTCGATCCGGCACGTGATCGCCCGTCGTGTGAACAGGCGCGGACCGTTCGCTCCGCCCGTCACACCCAGGAGCCGATCATGCTGAAGTCCACCCTGCTCGTCATTGCCGCCGCGCTCGCGGTGCTGCTGGCCTACGCCGCCACCAAGCCCGACACCTTCCGCGTCGAGCGCAGCCTGCGCATCCAGGCGCCGCCGGAGCGGCTGCACGCGATGATCAACGACTTGCACAGCTTCAACACCTGGAACCCGTACGAGCGCAAGGACCCTGCCATCAAGGGCAGCTACGGCGCGACCACGGTCGGCCGCGGTGCCAGCTACGGCTGGGAGAGCAACGAGGTCGGCACCGGCAGCCTGGCGATCCTCGAGACCGTGCCGGCGTCGAAGGTCACGATGGCACTCGATTTCGTGAAGCCGTTCGAGGCGCACAACCAGGCCGAGTTCACGCTGCAGCCTGAACAAGGCGGCACGCGCGTGACCTGGGCGATGCACGGCCCGGTGCCGTACCTGGGCAAGGTGATGCACGTCTTCATCAACGTCGACCGCATGGTCGGCACCGACTTCGAGGCCGGGCTTGCGAACCTGAAGACGCTGGCCGAGAAGAACACCTGAGGATTCTGGTGGCATCCACAAAGACATCGCCAGAGATACACCGTGCGATCGAAGCCGTCTGGCGCGCCGAGGCCGCCAAGGTCATCGCCCACGTCGCGCGCATCGTGCGCGACGTCGGCCTGGCCGAGGAACTCGCGCAAGACGCGCTGCTCGCCGCGCTGGAGCACTGGAGCGACGGCGTGCTGCCCGACAACCCGGCGGCCTGGCTGATGACCACCGCCAAGCACCGCGCACTCGACCGGCTGCGGCAGGATGCGCTGCACGCCCGCAAGCACGAGGAACTCGGCCACGAGCTGGACGCGATGCAGGCGCACGTGGTGCCGGATTTCGTCGACGGGCTCGATGCCGCGCGCGAGGACGACATCGGCGACGACCTGCTGCGCCTGATCTTCACCGCCTGCCACCCGGTGCTGTCGACCGATGCACGCGTCGCGCTGACGCTGCGGCTGCTGGGCGGCCTCACCACCGACGAGATCGCGCGCGCCTTCCTGGTGCCTGAGCCGACGATCGCGCAACGCATCGTGCGCGCCAAGCGCACGCTGAGCGCGGCCCGCGTGCCGTTCGAAGTGCCGCAGGCGGCCGAGCGCGCGGCGCGGCTCGCATCGGTGCTGGAGGTGATCTACCTGGTGTTCAACGAAGGCTATTCGGCGACCGTCGGCGACGACTGGATGCGCCCAGCCCTGTGCGACGAGGCGCTGCGGCTCGGCCGCGTGCTGGCCGGCCTGGTGCCGGGCGAGAGCGAGGTGCACGGGCTGCTCGCGCTGATGGAGATCCAGGCCTCGCGCACGCCGGCGCGCACCGATGCGCAGGGCCGCGCGGTGCTGCTGATGGAGCAGGACCGCAGCCGCTGGGATGGGCAGATGATCGCGCGCGGCCTCGCGGCGCTCGCGCAGTCGGAGGCGCTGGGCGGCGCGCGCGGGCCGTACGCGCTGCAGGCGGCGCTCGCGGCCTGCCATGCGCGGGCACGCAGCGCCGGCGAGACCGACTGGGGGCTGATCGTCGCGCTGTACGACGCGCTCGAGCAGGTGGCACCGTCGCCGGTGGTGGCGCTGAACCGCGCGGTCGCCGTCGGCATGGCGTTCGGGCCGGCCGCGGGGCTGGCGCTGGTCGACGAACTCGAATCGGAGCCGGCGCTCGCGAACTACCACTGGCTGCCGAGCGTGCGCGCCGACCTGCTGGCGCGACTGGGCCGCCATGGCGAGGCGCGCGAGGCCTTCGAGCGCGCCGCCGAGATGACGCGCAACGAGCGCGAACGCGAGCTGCTGCTGCAGCGGGCGCGCGAGCTGCCGGGCTGAGAGGGCGAGGGCGAGCGCCCCCGGTTTTGCTATGGCGGCGGCCCAAAATTTCATTTGTGCCGACCGCAGGCGCTCGCTACGCTGTTGCCCATGACCTGGCCGACCTCCCTGCCGCTGATCGCGATCCTGCGCGGCATCCGCCCCGAAGAAGCCCTGCCCCATGCGCAGGCCCTGATCGACGCCGGCTTCGATGCGATCGAAGTCCCGCTCAACTCGCCGCAATGGCAGAAGAGCGTGGCCGACATCGTGCAGCGCTTCGGCAGCCGCGCGCTGATCGGCGGCGGCACGGTGCTGAAGCCGGCCGATGTCGATGCGCTGGTCGAGGTCGGCGCGAAGCTGGTCGTGACGCCGAACACCCGGCCTTCGTTGATCGCGTACGCGGTGCAGCGCGGCCTGCAGGTGGCGGCCGGCTTCGCGACCGCCAGCGAGGCCTTCGATGCGCTGGATGCCGGCGCGCAGGCGCTGAAGCTGTTCCCGGCCACCACCTACGGCACCGGCCATGTGAAGGCGCTGAAGGCGGTGCTGCCGGCCGGCGTGCCGCTGTTCGCGGTGGGCGGCGTCACGCCGGCCAACCTGGGCGAGTACTTGGCGGCAGGCTGCATCGGCGCCGGGCTCGGCAGCGACCTCTACAAGCCGGGACAGGACGTGTCGCGCACCAGCGAGATGGCGCGCGCCTTCGTTGCCGCACTGCAAGCCGCCCGCGGCTGAAGAACACCGGGCGCTCCACCGGGGCGCACCGCATCACGGAGACACCGACAAGATGATCGCCATCGACTGGGGCACGAGCAGCCTGCGCGCCTACCGCCTCGACGCCGCCGGCAAGGTGCTGGCACAGCGCAGCACCCCGGCCGCGCTGCTGGCCTGCCAGGGCCGTTTCGAGGCCGTGCTGGCCGAGCAGATCGACGGCTGGAGCGACGCGCACATCGTGATGGCCGGCATGATCGGCAGCCGCAACGGCTGGCGCGAGGTGCCCTACGTCGCCTGCCCGGCCGGGGCCGATGCGATCGCCGCCGGCATGCTGGCGTTCGAGGCGCCTGCGCTGCCAGGCCGTCAGCTCTTCATCGCGCCCGGCATGAGCGACCGGGCGGTCGACCTGCAGAACATCGGCACGCCCGAGGTGATGCGCGGCGAAGAGACCCAGGTGCTGGGCCTGCTCGACGACCTGCCCGGCGCCGGCCCGCACACGCTGTGCCTGCCCGGCACGCACAGCAAGTGGATCAGCGTCGAGCACGGCCGCATCACGCGCATCCACACCGCGATGACCGGCGAGCTGTATGCGCTGCTGACGCAGCACAGCCTGCTCGGCGCGCTGATGGACAAGGACGCCGGCGACGACGAGGCCGCGTTCGCGCGCGGGCTGCAGACCAGCCGCGGCAGCGGCGGCCTGCCGAACCAGCTCTTCAGCGTGCGCACGCTCGGCCTGTTCGGCGAGCTGAGCGGCGCGGCGGCACCGTCGTACCTGTCCGGCCTGCTGGTCGGCCACGAGCTGAACGGGCTCGCGCCGGCGACCGGCACGGTGCACCTGATCGGCAGCGCCGCGCTGACCCGCCGCTACGAGCGTGCGCTGGCGGCCCGCGGCCTGCAGGCGATCGCCCATGCCGAGGCGCTGACCGCGCGCGGACTGCACCGGCTGGCCCGCGCGCGCGGGCTGGTCGGCTGAACCCCAGGAGCCCCTCCAATGAATCGTTTCGCCCACTACCCGAGCCTCGAAGGCCGCACCGTCTTCATCAGCGGCGGCACCACCGGCATCGGCACCGCCTTCGTCGAGCACTTCCATGCGCAGGGCGCGAAGGTCGGCTTCGTCGGCCGCAACCGCGAGGCGGCCGATGCGCTGCTGGCCGGGATTGCCGCCCAGCCGAACCCGCATGGCGCACCGACGCCGCTGTTCATCCCCTGCGACGTGACCGACATCGCGGCGCTGCAGGCGGCCATCGCGCAGACGCGCAGCGCGTTCGGTCCGATCGGCGCGCTGGTCAACAACGCGGCCAACGACCAGCGCCACCAGGTCGAGGAGGTGACGCCGGAGTTCTGGGACCAGTGCATGAACGTCAACCTGCGCCACCAGTTCTTCGCGGCGCAGGCGGTGGTCGACGACATGGTCGGCCTGGGCGGCGGCTCGATCATCAACCTCGGTTCGATCAGCTGGATGATCAAGGGCGCTGGCTACCCGGCGTATGCGACGACCAAGGCGGCCATCCACGGCCTGACCCGCTCGCTCGCCAAGGACCTGGGCAAGCGCAACATCCGCGTCAATGCGCTGGTGCCGGGCTGGGTGATGACGGATAAGCAGCTGCGCCTGTGGGTCACGCCCGAATCCGAGAAGGACCTCGACGCGAACCAGTGCCTGCCGGGGCGGCTTCAGTCGGAAGACATCGCGACGATGGCGCTGTTCCTGGCCGCCGACGATTCGAAGATGTGCACCGCGCAGAGCTTCGTCGTCGACGCGGGCTGGTCCTGATCCGGTGGCGTCAGTTCAGGCCGTAGGTCGGACCGAAGCGGAAGCGGTCTTCGACCTCGGTGTCGGCGAAGCCGAACTCGCGGTCGGGATCGACCACCGTGTCCTGCATGTCGTCGCCATAGCCGGTGTCGCCGCGGCTCACGCGCATCCACAGGCGGTGCAGCAACTTGGCCACTTCTGCGGTCGACGATTCGGGTGCTGACATCGGATGCCTTTCGCGGGGCCGCACGGGGCGGCGACAGGCTTTGAATGGCAAGTTGCGGACCAGGGGCGCGGTTCGCGCGGCACCGGGCATCGGGCCTGACGCGGCAGGTCACGCGGTGCGAAATCCGTCACATCGCCGACCGTCCTGGTTCCAGACTGCCGCGCCGTGTCAGCCGGCGTGTCGGACGGCGCGACAGGTATACGATCGGGCTCCTTTGCCCTGCCTCTCCGAGGTGCCTGCCATGCTGCCCACGCCCTTCCTCCACGACGCCTCGGGCGACGTGCGCTTCTGGGTGCTGCTCGACGACGGCGCGTCGATCGGGGCCAGCATCAGCATGCGTGCGCTGCACTACCGCTACCGCGCGGCCATGGGGGGCGCCGACGCGGTGGCCACCTACAACGCCCACCGCGGCGAAATCGACGCGGCGGTGCGTCGCCGCTTCGCCGCCGGCTCGCTGGAGCCGGTGATGCTGCGCGAGCACGACCTGAAGGCCTGAGAGGGCAAGAAGGCAAGAGGAGCGCGCCTACGACCCGATCAGCGTGGTGGTGCGCTCGACGTCGCGCTCGAACGCGGCGATCGACAGCTCGGAGATCGACGCATGCAGCATCACGGTGCGCGCGACCTCGGCGTTGTCCTCGAAGGCCGTGCGCAATTCGGCACGCTGCCCGGCGGGCAGCACGCGGATCAGCGCCGCCATCAGCGCGTCCATCGCCACCAGCGAGCCCTTCAGGTCGCAGATGCGCTCGGTGGCTTCCTGCAGGTTCTTCATGTTGCGCGCCTCCAATGAAAAAACCGCGACCAAGGCCGCGGTTTTCTTGAGAGACCCTGCGAGTGCCGGGTCCCTGCGTTCCGGTCAGGCCGGGACGATGTTCGAAGCTTGCGGGCCCTTCTGGCCCTGCGTCACTTCGAATTGAACGCGCTGGCTTTCAGCCAGGCTCTTGAAGCCGCCGCCCTGGATCTGGCTGAAGTGGGCGAACAGGTCCTTGCCGCCGCCGTCCGGCGTGATGAAGCCGAAGCCCTTGCCTTCGTCGAACCACTTCACGGTGCCGGTTTGCGTTTGAGTCGTCGTCATGTTGTTTCCTTTCGAGTCATGCGCAGCACATGCCGCGCAGTGCAGAGACGCCAAGAAAATCAACGATGGGACTGTCAACCGGCATCCCCGGAACAGATCCGGGAACAGGGATGAGGACTTGCTGAAAGACGGTCTTATGCATGCCTACCGTGCATATTTTACCCTGCGCCCACCCGCGGCCTGCGCGCAAAGCCCTGTTGGGCTATGCATGCGAGGTGCCGGATCGGGCTTTCAGATGAGGCCGCTGCGGATCTGCTTGCAGATGTTCTGGCCCGTCAGCGTGATCTGCAGCGCGCCACCGCGCCACTCGAACCAATCGAGCGCCACGTAGTCGTCGATCAGCTTTGCATTGATCTGTTCAGCCTGCCGGTGCTGCAGCAACTCCACCGTGCCGAGCAAGGCATTGCGCAGCGCCTGTCGTTTGAGTGCCGCGGCGGTCACGGGAGGGCGGGCGGGCGCTTCGGTCGAGGGTCGGCGAGGCGCGGAACGGGTCATGCTCATGAGGCCTTTCGGGAACGACTTTGAACGGCGAACACTCCGACAGTACCACCCCGATCCGACATACCTGTGACGATTTCAAGGAGATTTCCCCGCCGGAAGCGGTTCACGGCAGCGGGGCGACGGCCGCCTCGTCGTCGGTCAGCGTCATCAGGATGTCGGCGTACCACGCGCAGTTCAGCCCCAGCGATTCATCGCTCTCCAGGTCGCGTCCGCCCATGTCCATGCGCGACGAGTGGATCCCGAGCAGCTTCCACGGCAGCGCATCGCCTTGTGCGTGGCGCATCACGACCGGCGCGCCGCTGGTGCCGCGGTGGGTGCGCGCATCGGTCAGGAAGTAGCCCTGGCCCTGGAAGCGCACGCCGAACGACGACGCGATCGCCGCCTGCCGCACCACCGGCAGGTGGTGCACCACGTCGTGGAAGCCGAGCGGGAAGCCCACCACCAGCAGCGAGCTGCCGACCTCCACCTCGTCGAGGGAATGCTGCAGGTGGTCGGGCGTGAACGGCACCATCGCCACGCCGGCCGGCAGCGCGGCGCGCTCGATCTCGAGCACCGCGACGTCGATCTCGCCGCCGGCGTCGCGCCCCTGGCGCCAGACGCTCTTGCCGTCGCGGTACAGCAGCATCGACAGCCCGATCGAGCGCGTCAGGTTGACCGCATCGGTGTGCAGCTCGATCTCGACGCGGCTCGGGTAATGCTTGCTCGGTGCGTCGATCAGCACGTGGCGGCTGGTGACGAGGAAGAGCCGCCCGTCGCGCTCGAAGAAGAAACCGCTCGCACCGGTCAGCGGGAGGGCGCCGTCGAAGGTGGAGACGCGGGCGGTGGTCAGCAGCAGGGGTTCGATCATGGTCGCAAGTGTGGGGCCTGCGCGGGGTCGGCCCGAGGGGCTGACCTAGAATCGACCTTCCGTCTGACCGACAGCCACTGGATCAACACCATGTACCGCTGTGTGATCGCTGCAACCGCAGCCCTCGCCTTCGCCTGCGCCACCCTCCCCGCCGCCGCCCAGGCGCAGCGCCCGTTCCCGCAGAACGCGTTGCGTGGCGTGATCGCCTTCGACAACCCGCCGCAGGTCACGCTGAACGGCAAGCCGGCGCAGCTCGCCCCGGGCGTGCGCATCCGCGGCCAGAACAACCTGCTGGTGCTGACCGGCCCGCTGGTCGGCAGCAAGCTGGTCGTGCACTACACCACCGAGTTCACCGGGCTGATCAAGGACGTGTGGATCCTGCGCGACGACGAGATCAAGGTCGTGCCGTGGCCGACCACGGTCGAGCAGACGCAGACCTGGACCTTCGACCAGGCCGCCCAGGTCTGGACCAAGCCGTGACGAGGCCATGATGGAAGAACAACGCACCAAGAAGGTCTACATCAAGACCTTCGGCTGCCAGATGAACGAATACGACTCGGACAAGATGTCCGACGTCATGCACGCGGCCGAAGGCTACGAGCCGACGCAGGACCCCGAGCAGGCCGACCTGATCCTGTTCAACACCTGCTCGGTGCGCGAGAAGGCGCAGGAGAAAGTGTTCAGCGACCTCGGCCGCGTCAAGCACCTGAAGGCCAAGGGCGTGATGATCGGCGTCGGCGGCTGCGTGGCCAGCCAGGAAGGCGCGGCCATCATCGAGCGCGCACCCTATGTCGACGTGGTGTTCGGCCCGCAGACGCTGCACCGCCTGCCCGAGCTGCTGAAGCAGCGCCAGCGTCAGCAGCGCCCGCAGGTCGACATCAGCTTCCCCGAGATCGAGAAGTTCGACCACCTGCCGCCGGCGCGGGTCGACGGCGCGACGGCCTTCGTGTCGATCATGGAAGGCTGCTCGAAGTACTGCAGCTACTGCGTGGTGCCGTACACCCGCGGCGAAGAGGTCTCGCGACCGTTCGACGACGTGCTGGTCGAGGTGGCCGGACTGGCCGACCAAGGCGTCAAGGAAGTGACGCTGCTGGGCCAGAACGTCAATGCCTACCGCGGCGCGATGGGCGGCACCGCCGAGATCGCCGACTTCGCGTTGCTGATCGAGTACGTGGCCGCGATCCCCGGCATCCAGCGCATCCGCTACACCACCAGCCACCCGAACGAGTTCACGAACCGGCTGGTCGAGGTGTATGGCCGCGTGCCGCAGCTCGTCAACCACTTGCACCTGCCGGTGCAGCACGGCAGCGACCGCATCCTGATGGCGATGAAGCGCGGCTACACGGTGCTCGAGTACAAGAGCACGATCCGCAAGCTGCGCGCGGTGCGTCCGGACATCAGCCTGTCGAGCGACTTCATCGTCGGCTTCCCCGGCGAGACCGAGGACGATTTCACGAAGATGATGAAGCTGATCGACGACGTCGGCTTCGATTCGAGCTTCAGCTTCATCTACAGCCCGCGGCCCGGCACGCCGGCCGCGGCACTGGCCGACAACACGCCGCACGAGACCAAGCTGGCGCGGCTGCAGCACCTGCAGGCGACGATCGAGGACAACCAGCGCCGCATCGGGCTGTCGCGTGTCGGCACGGTGCAGCGCATCCTGGTCGAAGGGCCGTCGCGCAAGGATGCGAACGAGCTGATGGGCCGCACCGAGTGCAACCGCATCGTCAACTTCGCCGGGCCGGCACGGCTGGTCGGGCAGATGATCGACGTGAACATCACGCTGGCGTACCCGCATTCGCTGCGGGGCGAGGTGGTGACGCTGGAGGAAGCGGTGGTGGCCTAGCGCCGGCCGGGGCCGAAGCCGGCCCACCAGAGCGTCAGCGCACAGCCGGCGACCATCGCGCCGTAGGTCGCCATCTTGCCGTCGCGCCCCAGCCAGGCCAGCCCGACGATGGTCACCACGCTGGCGACACCGGCCGACCACAGCCACAGCCGGGCCCAGCGGACGCCGGCCAGTTCACGGCGCCACAACAGCTTGACCATCGCCGACGCGATGCCGGTGACGCCGAAGGCGGGGCCGAGGAAATTCAACAAATGCCACAGTGCGTCCAAAGGTCCCATCGACTGGTTCTCGCAAAAGCTGGCCCGGAAGTTGCCGCCAAACCGCTACATTGTGACGAATCGTCAGCGGCTATGACGGTCTTGAGCATCAGCAAACGCCCGACAGCGCGGCAAATTTTATAATCTGCAGATGAGTGTTTTCGCCCTCGGTCTGAACCACACGACGGCTCCGCTGGATTTGCGGGGCCGTTTTGCGTTCACGCTCGAGCAGTTGGCGCCCACCCTCCAGGGGTTTCGCGAACGGGTCACGCGCCCGAGCGGCAGCCCCGAAGCCGCGATCCTGTCGACCTGCAACCGCACCGAGCTGTATTGCGCGGCCGAACCGGCGCTGGTGCGCCCGGCCATCGACTGGCTGGCCGGCCTGGGTGGCGTGGCGAGCCAGCACTTCATGGACCACGCCTACGTGCTGGAAGGCGGCGCCGCGGCGCGCCATGCCTTCCGCGTGGCCAGCGGCCTCGATTCGATGGTGCTGGGCGAGCCGCAGATCCTCGGCCAGATGAAGCAGGCGGTGCGCGAGGCCAGCAGCGCCGGCACGCTGGGCACGACGCTGCACCAGATGTTCCAGCGCTCGTTCGCGGTCGCGAAAGACGTGCGCAGCTCCACCGAGATCGGCTCGCACTCGATCAGCATGGCCGCCGCCGCGGTGCGCCTGGCCTCGCAGCTGTTCGAGGACCTGCGCGAGACCAAGGTGCTGTTCGTCGGCGCCGGCGAGATGATCGAGCTGGTCGCCACGCACTTCGCGGCCCGGGCGCCGCGCGCGATGGCGGTCGCCAACCGCACGCTCGAGCGCGGCGAGAAGCTGGCCGGCCGCTTCGGTGCCGAGGCGATCCGCCTGTCCGACCTGCCGGCCCGGCTCGGCGAATTCGATGCCGTCATCTCGTGCACCGCCAGTTCGCTGCCGATCATCGGCCTGGGCGCCGTCGAGCGCGCGCTGAAGGCGCGCAAGCACCGGCCGATGTTCATGGTCGACCTGGCCGTGCCGCGCGACATCGAACCCGAGGTGTCCCGGCTGAACGACGTCTACCTCTACACCGTCGACGACCTGTCGGCGCTGGTGCAGACGGCCGGCGAGAAGCGCCAGGCCGCGGTCGAGCAGGCCGAGGTCATCATCGAGAGCGGCGTGCAGAGCTTCGTGCACTGGCTCGACCAGCGCGGCACGGTGCCGCTGATCCAGGCGCTGAACGCGCAGGCCGACGACTGGCGCGCCGCCGAGATCGCGCGTGCCCGCAAGATGCTCGCGAAGGGCGAGGACCTCGATGTGGTGCTCGATGCGCTGACCCGCGGCCTGACCCAGAAGATGCTGCACGGCACGCTGGCCGAACTGCATGCAGCTGACGGCGAACAGCGCGCTGCGCTCGCGCAGACGGTGTCCCGCCTGTTCCTGCGCGGTGCCCCCCGCAAGCCGGGCGACGGCCACCACTAGCGACGCGCCGTCGTCCGCCGCATGACGGCGGGGCGGGCGCATCCTGTTGCGGCTTCGGCCGCGCGCCGGCTCCGCGAAACTTTTCCGGAGCCCCGATGAAAGACACCCTCCGCCAGCAGTTCGAACGCCTCGCGATGCGGCTGAGCGAACTCGACGCGACGCTCGCCGACCCATCGGTGGTCAGCGACATGAACCGCTTCCGCGGCCTGACCCGCGAGCACGCCGAGGTCGACAGCGTGGTGCAGCGCTTTCGCCGCTACCAGCAGCGCGAGCGCGACCTGCTGGCCGCGCGCGACATGCTGGGCGACGCCGACCTCGCCGAGATGGCACGCGAGGAGATCACCGGCGCCGAGAGCGATCTCGAGCGGCTGCAGAACGAACTGCAGACCGCGCTGCTGCCGCGCGATCCGGACGACGGCCGCAACGCCTTCCTCGAGATCCGCGCCGGCACCGGCGGCGACGAATCGGCGCTGTTCGCGGCCGACCTCCTGCGCATGTACACCCGCTACGCGGAGCGCTGCGGCTGGCGCACCGAGCTGATGTCCGAGAGCATGTCCGACCTCGGCGGCTACAAGGAAGTGGTGCTGCGCGTCGACGGCGACGATGTGTATGCCCGGCTGAAGTTCGAATCGGGCGGCCACCGCGTGCAGCGCGTGCCGCAGACCGAGACGCAGGGGCGCATCCACACCAGCGCCTGCACCGTCGCGGCGATGCCGGAGCCCGACGAGGCCGAGGAGATCCAGCTGAACCCCGCCGACCTGCGCATCGACACCTTCCGCGCCAGCGGCGCGGGTGGCCAGCACGTCAACAAGACCGACAGCGCGATCCGCATCACCCACCTGCCGACCGGGCTGGTCGCCGAATGCCAGGACGACCGCTCGCAGCACCGCAACAAGGCCAAGGCGCTGGCGGTGCTGGCCGCACGGCTGCGCGAGAAGGACCGCAGCGAGCGTGCCGCCAAGGAAGCGGCCACGCGCAAGGGACTGATCGGCAGCGGCGACCGCAGCGACCGCATCCGCACCTACAACTTTCCGCAAGGGCGGCTGACCGATCACCGCATCAACCTGACGCTCTACAAGCTGCAGTCGGTGATGGAGGGCGAGCTCGACGACGTGGTGGCCGCCTTGCAGGCCGCCAGTGCCGCGGAGCAGCTGGCCGAGCTGGAAGGGCGCGGCGCGTGAGCGCCTCCACCGTCGATGGCGCGCTCGCCGGCGCACGTGGTGCGGGGCTGGACCGGCTCGACGCGCAGTTGCTGCTCGGCGCGGTGCTCGGCCGCGAGCGCAGCTGGCTGATCGCCCATGGCGACGATGCGCTGGCGCCTGGGCAGGCCGAGCACTTCGACGCGCTCGTCGCGCGCCGCAGCGCCGGTGAGCCGGTCGCCTACCTGCTGGGCCGCCAGGATTTCCATGGCCTGACGCTGCAGGTCTCACCCGCCGTGCTGGTGCCGCGGCCCGACACCGAGACGCTGGTCGACTGGGCACTGGAGTTGCTCGCCACCGAACTCGCCGGCACGGCCGCGCCACGGGTACTCGACCTGGGCACCGGCTCCGGTGCGATCGCGCTCGCGCTCAAGCACCGGTGCCCGCGCGCGGACCTGACCGCCGTCGACGCCAGCCCCGAGGCACTGGCGGTCGCCGAAGCCAATGCCGGCACCCTCGGCCTGGCGCTCGCGTTGCTGCCAGGCCACTGGTGGACGCCGGTCGCGGGCCGGCACTTCGACCTGGTCGTCAGCAACCCGCCCTACATCGCGGGCGACGACCACCACCTCGATGCGCTGCAGCACGAGCCCCTGCTGGCGCTGACCCCGGACGGCGACGGCCTGGATTCGCTGCGCGAAATCGTCGCTGGTGCCAGTGCCCACTTGCGCGACGGAAGCTGGCTCTTGCTGGAGCATGGCCACGACCAGGCCCGCGACGTGCAGGCCTTGCTGGCCGCAGCCGGCCTGCACCAGGTGGGCACCCGGCGCGACCTGGGCGGCAACGAGCGCTGCACCGGCGGCCGTTGGCGGCAAGCCACGCGCTGAGTTTGTTACTGGCACGACTGCACGCGCTGACGACTGTTGCCACTGGGTCACGGGGTGTCGGCCCCCAACGCGGCGCGGCCGGCGTAGCATGGTCTCGAGGCCTTCAGCGGGCCGCAGGTTCGTCTCCCGTCACACCCGTCGCAAGGAGAGGTCGCCATGTGGAACCCAAGGTGGAAGTGGATCGTCGCGGGCGCCCTGGCGCTCGTCGGCGCACAGGCTGCGATGGCCCTCGACGCCGGCGGCAACGGGCTGGGATGGCGCAAGCTGCAAGGCCGCATGAGCCTGGGCACCGCCAGCACCAGCCCCGGCCTGCGCAGCGAAACCCCCGGCTTCGACTCCACCAGCCTGAAGCTCAGCAGCCTGAGCCTGATGGCCGACTACTACCTGATGCCGGCCTTCAGCCAGGGCGCCCCGGCCGGCGGGCTGCGTGCCACCAGCGGCGTGCTGTTCGGGCCGCGCTCGTCGCCCTGGAGCGGCCCCGGCAGCGGCGCCCAGTTCAGCATCGACCGCCGCACGAGTCCCACCCCGCCCGACGGCAGCACCGACAGCGCCACCTCGCCCTACGTCGGCATCGGCTACACCGGCCTGTCGGTCAAGGGAGGCTGGGGCTTCTCCGCCGACGTCGGCGTGCTGGCCGGCCGCTTCGGACGCAGCCTCGGCCAGAGCCTGGACGACCAGGTGCGCGAACTGCGCCTGCAGCCGGTGCTGCAGCTCGGCGTGTCGTACTCGTTCTGACCGGGGCTGCGAAGTCGCATTTCTCCCGGGGGCATGCCGACCGCCGGCACGGGCGGCCTGCGGTTTGCCGTATAACGTCGGTCCTTCCACCCTGAACTTTGCCGGGCCCGCCGGCGCCAGACCATGAGCGACGTACAGCAACGCATCGATGACCTCGTCAAGCAGAACCGCGTGGTTCTGTTCATGAAGGGGACGGCGCAATTTCCGATGTGCGGTTTCTCCGGCCGCGCGGTGCAGGTGCTGAAGGCCTGCGGCGTGACCGACCTGAAGACCGTCAACGTCCTCGAGGACGAGGGCGTGCGCCAGGGCATCAAGGACTACGCGAACTGGCCGACCATCCCGCAGCTCTACGTGAACGGCGAGTTCGTCGGCGGCTCGGACATCATGATGGAGATGTACCAGGCGGGCGAGCTGCAGCAGGTGCTGGGCGCCAAAGTCTGAACCGCGTGACCGTGCCGCAGCGCATCGTCGTCGGCGTGACCGGCGCCAGCGGCGCGGTCTATGCCGTGCGGCTGCTCGAGCGCCTGAAGACGATCGGCTGCGAGACCCACCTGGTGGCGAGCTCGGCCGGCGTGCTGAACGTGCACCACGAGCTCGGCCTCGACCGGCGCGAACTCGAAGCGCTGGCCCACACCGCCTACAACCCGGCCGACATCGGTGCCGCGATCGCGAGCGGCTCGTTCCCGAGTTCGGCGATGGTGATCGCGCCATGCTCGATGAAGACGCTCGCCGCGGTGGCGCACGGCTTCTCCGACAGCCTGCTGGCCCGCGCCGCCGACGTGACGCTGAAGGAGCGCCGCCGCCTCGTGCTGATGGTGCGCGAGACGCCCTTCAACCTGGCGCACCTGCGCAACATGACCGCGGTGACCGAGATGGGCGGCGTGATCTTCCCGCCGCTGCCGGCGTTCTATCACCGGCCGACGACGATCGACGAGCTGGTGAACGAGACCGTGGAGCGGGTGCTGTCGCTGCTGGGGGTCGATGCCGCAGCACCCCGGCCGTGGACCGGCCTCTGAACGATCCCTCGATCAGCCGGGTTTGTAGTCCCAGTATTTCTTGGCGCCGAACACCAGGTTCGGATACTCCGGCTTGCCTCGGCTGCCGTTGTAGCGGCCCAGCGCCATGTACAGGTCGCCGCGCTCGACGTCGAGGTAGTGCCGCATGATCACGCAGCCGAAGCGCAGGTTGGTCTGCATGTGGAACAGCCGGCTCACGTCACCGTTGCCGATCACCCGGGCCCAGAACGGCATCACCTGCATGTAGCCGCGCGCACCGACGCTGCTGATCGCGTACTTGCGGAAACCGCTCTCCACCTGCACCAGGCCCAGCATCAGCGCCGGCTCCAGCCCGGCGCGCGTGCTCTCGTACCACAGCGTGTCGAGGAACTCGATGCGCGTGACGTGCTCGGCCTTGCGCTTCTTCAGGCGCGTGCTCATCTCGCCGAGCCAGCGCAGGTAGGCCAGGCGGGCGTCGGTGCTGACGAAAACAGGTTTCGGCGGCGCGCTGTTCGCGATGGCGGCCGCCAAGGCGCCGCGCACCGCATCGGCCAGCGGCTCTTCGACCTGTGCGCCCGCCCGGGCCTCGCGCATCGGCAGGGCGAGCCACGGGGCGGCCGCGGCAGCCAGCAGCCATCGCCGCCGCACGGCTCCCTCCACGCGGGGAGCCGCCGCGGGCCACTCGGCGGTCATGGCGCCAGCTTCGCCTTCACGAATTCGAGCACCTCGGCGGCGGGCACCGCCGTGGCCTGCGCGTCGGCGCGGCCCTGGTACTCGACCTTGCCTTCCTTCAGGCCGCGGTCGGACAGCACCACGCGGTGCGGCACGCCGATCAGTTCCCAGTCGGCGAACATCGCGCCCGGGCGTTCGCCGCGGTTGTCGAGCATCACGTCGATGCCGAGCGCTTCCAGTTGGTCGTGCAGCGCGTCGGCGGCGGCTTGCACCTCGGCCGAACGGTCGTAGCCGATCGGGCAGATCACGACGCTGAACGGCGCGATCGCGGTCGGCCACAGCATGCCGCGCTCATCGTGGCGCTGCTCGATCGCGGCGCCCAGGATGCGGGTGACGCCGATGCCGTAGCAGCCCATCATCATCAGCTGCGGCTTGCCGGACTCGTCGAGGTAGGTGGCGTTCATCGCCTTCGTGTAGTTCGTGCCGAGCAGGAACACGTGGCCGACCTCGATGCCGCGCTGGATCGCCAGCACGCCCTTGCCGTCGGGCGACGCGTCGCCCTCGAGCACGTTGCGGATGTCGGCCACCAGGTCGGGTTCGGGCAGGTCGCGGCCCCAGTTGACGCCGGTGAGGTGCACGTCGGGCTCGTTGCCGCCGCAGATGAAATCGCTCATGTTGGCGACCGTGCGGTCGGCGACGATCTTCACCGGCTTGCGCAGGCCGATGGGGCCGAGGAACCCGGGCTTGCAGCCGAAGTGGTCCTCGATCTCCGACACCGTGGCGAAGCGGTAGCCTTCCTTCAGGCCCGGCAGCTTGCCGGCCTTGACCTCGTTCAGCGAGTGATCGCCGCGCACCAGCAGCAGCCAGATCGTCGTCTGCTTCAGGTCGCCGGCGTCGTCTTTCTCGTCGGTGGCGAGCACCAGCGATTTCACCGTGGTCTGCAGCGGCACGCCGAGCAGCGCCGCCACATCGGCGCAGGTGCTGGCCTTGGGCGTGGGCGTGCGCTGGAGGGCGGCGCTGGCAGCAGCGCGCTGCGCGATGGCGGGCAGCGCTTCGGCAAGTTCGATGTTGGCGGCGAAGTCGGAGGTCGGGCAGTAGACCAGCGCGTCTTCGCCGGTGTCGGCGATGACCTGGAATTCCTGCGAGACCTCGCCGCCGATCGCGCCGGTGTCGGCAGCGACCGCGCGGAACTGCAGGCCCAGGCGCTCGAAGATGCGCACGTAGGCATCGAACATCGCCTGGTAGCTCTTGCGTGCGGATTCGAGGTCGCGGTCGAAGGAGTAGGCGTCCTTCATCGTGAACTCGCGCCCGCGCATCACGCCGAAGCGCGGGCGGCGCTCGTCGCGGAACTTGGTCTGGATGTGATAGAAATTCTTCGGCAGCGCCCGGTAGCTGCGCAGCTCCTGGCGCGCGATGTCGGTGATGACCTCTTCAGAGGTCGGCTGGATGATGAAGTCGCGGTCGTGCCGATCCTTCACCCGCAGCAGCTCCGGCCCCATCTTCTGGAAGCGCCCTGTTTCCTGCCACAGCTCGGCCGGTTGCACGACCGGCATCAGCAGCTCGATGCCACCAGCCCGGTTCATCTCTTCGCGGATGATGCCCTCGACCTTGCGGATCACCCGCAGCCCCATCGGCATGTAGGTGTAGATGCCCGCGCCCAGGCGCTTGATGAAGCCCGCACGCAGCATCAGCTTGTGGCTCATGACTTCCGCGTCGGCGGGCGCTTCCTTGAGGGTCGAGACGAAGAACTGGGAGGCTTTCATGGGGATGCGGGGGAGAACGCCGAAAAAGAACGCTGAAGAAAACAGCAGTCGGCAAGGCTTGAGGGAAAGCCACGGGGTTGATTCCCGTCATGCCGGTGCAATAATGAATTCAACTAAGGAATTTGAGGTTGATTATGCTCGACCGAGAAGGGTTCAGACCCAACGTCGGCATCATCCTGCTCAATACGAAGAACCAGGTTTTCTGGGGCAAACGGATCCGGACCCACTCCTGGCAGTTCCCGCAAGGGGGCATCAAATACGGCGAGACGCCCGAGCAGGCGATGTTCCGCGAGCTTCACGAGGAGGTGGGGCTGACGTCGGACCATGTTCGCATCATCGCGCGCACGCGTGACTGGCTGCGCTATGAAGTGCCCGACCATTTCATCCGGCGCGATGCCCGCGGCCACTACCGCGGGCAGAAGCAGATCTGGTTCCTGCTGCAACTGGTCGGCCGCGACACCGACATGAACCTGCGCGCCACCGACCACCCGGAGTTCGATGCCTGGCGCTGGAACGAGTACTGGGTGCCGCTCGAGGTCGTGATCGAGTTCAAGCGCGACGTCTACCAGATGGCGCTGACCGAACTCGCGCGCTTCCTGCCGCGCGGGAACCACCACAACCGCTACCTGCGCTCGGGCATGCGCCCGCATCACCGTGACGACGGATTCGAGGAATCGCGGCCAGCGACCGAACCGCAGGCGCTCGACGAGGAACCCGGCGCGCCGAAGGACTGAGCCTCAGCCGAGCACCAGGTTGTCGCGGTGGATCATCTCCGGCTCGCCGGTGAAACCGAGCAGCCGCTCGAATTCGCTCGACGGCTTGCGCGCGATCAGGCGCGCCTCCGAACTCGAATAGTTCGCCAGGCCACGGGCGATCTCGAGGCCCGCTCCAGAGCGCACCGCGATCACATCGCCACGCGCGAACTCGCCATGCACCTCGACCATGCCGATCGGCAGCAGGCTCTTGCCGTCATCGCGCAACTTCGCGACCGCACCGTCGTCGATCACGACAGCGCCACGCAACTGCAGGTGATCGGCCATCCATTGCTTGCGCGCGGCCATCTTCTGCGTCGGCGCGTTGAGCGCGGTGCCGATCGCCTCGCCCTGCACCAGGCGCATCAGCACGTCGGGCTCGCGGCCCCAGGCGATGACGGTCGAGGCGCCGCTGCGGGCCGCCCGCTTGGCCGCCAGGATCTTCGTGATCATGCCGCCGCGGCCGAGGCTGGAACCGGCACCGCCGGCCATGCGCTCCAGTTCGGGCGCCCCGGCCTGCGCTTCGTGGATGAAGATTGCTGATTCGTCCTTGCGCGGATCGGCCGAGTACAGGCCCTTCTGGTCGGTGAGGATCACCAGCGCGTCCGCCTCGATGAGGTTGGCCACCAGCGCACCCAGCGTGTCGTTGTCGCCGAACTTGATCTCGTCATTGACGACGGTGTCGTTCTCGTTGATGACCGGCACGACGCGCAGGCGCAGCAGCGTCAGCAGCGTCGAGCGTGCGTTCAGGTAGCGCTCCCGGTCGGCCAGATCGGCATGCGTCAGCAGCACCTGCGCGCTGCCCATGCCGTAGGCCCGCAGCTGGGTCTCGTAGATCTGCGCCAGGCCCATCTGCCCGACCGCGGCGGCGGCCTGCAGTTCATGGATTGCCTTCGGGCGCGCCGCCCAGCCGAGGCGCTTCATGCCTTCGGCGATCGCGCCGCTCGAGACCATCACGATCTCGCGGCCCTGGCCCGCGATGTGCGCCATCTGCCGGCACCAGTTGCCGACCGCTTCGGCATCGACACCCCGGCCTTCGTTCGTCACGAGGCTGGAGCCGACCTTGACGACGATGCGGCGGGCGTTCTTCAGCGCTTCACTCATGGGCGTCACTCATGCTGGTCACTCGTGGGCGGCGGCGGGGGACCCCTGGTCTTGCACGGGTGTGTCGAAACGAGGATCGGGATCGTCCGGCACGACGTTTTTCAGGGCCGCCACATGCTTGTAGATCGCATGCACCAGGTGCTCGCAGCCTTCGCGCGTCAATGCGGAAATCTGGAACACCGGGCCCTTCCACTTGAAGCGCTTGACGAAGTCTTTGACGCGCTTCTCGCGCTCGTCGAGCGGCACCATGTCGAGCTTGTTGAGGACCAGCCAGCGCGACTTGTCGTACAGCGACTGGTCGTACTTCTTCAGCTCGGTGACGATGGCCTTGGCCTGCGCGACCGGATCGACCGCGTCGTCGAACGGCGCCATGTCGACCATGTGCAGCAGCAGGTGGGTGCGCTGCAGGTGGCGCAGGAAGTAGTGGCCGAGGCCGGCGCCTTCGGCCGCACCTTCGATCAACCCGGGGATGTCGGCCACGACGAAGCTCTGCTCCGGCGCCACGCGGACCACGCCCAGGTTCGGATGCAGGGTCGTGAACGGGTAGTCGGCGATCTTCGGCTTGGCATTCGAGATCGCGGCGATCAGCGTCGACTTGCCGGCGTTCGGCATGCCGAGCAGGCCGACGTCGGCCAGCACGCGCAGTTCGAGCTTCAGCTTCTTCTGCTCGCCGGGCCAGCCGGGCGTCTTCTGGCGCGGCGCGCGGTTGGTGCTGGTCTTGAAATGCAGGTTGCCGAAGCCGCCATCGCCACCCTTGACCAGCAGCACCCGCTCGTCGGGCACCAGCAGCTCGGCCACCACCTGGCCGCTTTCGGTGTCGGTGATGATCGTGCCCATCGGCATGCGCAGCACGATGTCTTCGGCAGCGGCGCCGTACTGGTCGGAGCCGCGGCCGTTCTCGCCGCTGCGCGCTTCGTGCCGGCGTGCGTAGCGGAAATCGATCAGCGTGTTCAGGTTGCGGTCGCCGACGGCGTAGACGCTGCCGCCGCGCCCGCCGTCACCCCCGTTCGGCCCGCCGAAGGGAATGAACTTCTCGCGGCGAAAACTCATGCAGCCGTTGCCGCCATTGCCCGCCGCCACATCGATGGTCGCTTCGTCTACGAATTTCATGATCTCGCCCACAGGCCGCCGCACCGCCAGAGGCAGCATGGTAGGCCACCGGTCGACCGGCGACCGGAAAAAACAAAAGCCCCGGGTGACCGGGGCTCGGGATCAACGCCAGCTGCACGAGGCAGCCGCAGCTCACGCTGCCGTCTTGACGCTGACCGTCTGGCGGTTGCGCGGGCCCTTGATGGCGAAGGTGACTTCGCCATCGACCAGTGCGAACAGCGTGTGGTCCTTGCCGATGCCGACGTTCTGACCAGCGTGGAACTTCGTGCCGCGCTGGCGGACGATGATCGAACCGGCCGGAATCATCTGGCCACCGAAGGCCTTGACGCCGAGCATCTTGGGTTGGGAATCGCGGCCGTTCCGTGTGGAACCGCCGCCCTTTTTCTGTGCCATGGTTTAACTCCTGGAAGCTTGGGGAAGCAGGTCAGGCTTCGATCAGGCGGAGACCGCGCTGATCTCGATCTCGGTGAAGTTCTGGCGGTGACCTTGCCGCTTCTGGTAGTGCTTGCGACGACGCATCTTGAAGATGCGCACCTTGTCGTGCCTGCCTTGCGCCACCACGGTGGCCTTCACGCTTGCGCCCGCAACCAAGGGAGTCCCGACCTTCAGATCTGCGCCGTTTCCGACAGCAAGCACCTGGTCGATCGTGATCTCTTGGCCAACATCCGCAGCAATCTGTTCTATCTTGATCTTTTCGCCTGCAGCAACTTTGTATTGTTTGCCGCCGGTTTTTATGACCGCGTACATATCAGCCCTTTCGATGAATTCCGCCAGGGGCCTCGGCTCTCGATCTGCTGGATCTTTCGATCTGCTCGATTGCCATTGCCGGCACCCATGGGCGAACCCTGCAGGAAATGCAGAGCCCGCGAGTCTAGCACGCACTGCCAGACCTGGGAAAGCCCGTGCGGGCTGACGCGGCTTCGTCGGGGCCGGCAATCCTGCACAAATCGGTCGCGCGCCCTCGCTTCCTATAATTTCGCGCAAACACCCGAGCCCTCCGTGCAGACCCCCACCACTCATCCCACCAGTCCCGCGCCCGGTTTTGCGCAACTCATGGCTCCGGAAATGAGCGAGGTCGATCAGGTGATCCGGCAGCGCCTGTCATCGGACGTCGTGCTGATCAACCAGATCTCCAACTACATCATCAGCGCCGGCGGGAAACGGATCCGCCCGATGCTGGTGTTGCTGTTTGCCAACGCGCTGGGCTTTCGCGGGCCGGAGCGATTCGATCTGGCGGCCACCGTCGAGTTCATCCACACGGCCACGCTGCTGCACGACGATGTCGTCGACGAATCGGCGTTGCGTCGCGGGCGGGCCACGGCCAACGCATTGTTCGGCAACGCCGCCAGCGTGCTGGTCGGCGACTTCCTGTACTCGCGCGCCTTCCAGATGATGGTGTCGGTCAATCGCATGCGGGTACTCGAAGTGCTGGCCGATGCGACGAACGTGATCGCCGAAGGCGAAGTGCTGCAGCTGATGAACATGCACGACCCGGACCTCGCGGTGGAAGATTACCTGCGCGTCATCCGGTTCAAGACGGCCAAGCTGTTCGAGGCCAGCGCCAGACTGGGCGCCGTGCTGTCGGATGCGCCGCCACACATCGAGGATGCCTGCGCGAGCTACGGTCGCGCGCTCGGCACCGCCTTCCAGCTGGTCGACGACCTGCTGGACTACGAGGGTGCGACCGAGCAACTGGGCAAGAACGTCGGCGACGATCTCCGAGAAGGAAAGCCGACGCTGCCGCTCCTGTTGGCGATGGAGCGCGGCAGCGCCGAACAACGCGCCGTGGTGCGCCATGCCATCGAGCATGGCGAGGTGGCTCGCCTCGCAGAAATCGTCGAGATCGTTCGCCTCACCGGGGCGCTCGATGCCACGCGGCAAGCCGCTCGCGATGAAGCCGACAAGGCGCGCACGAGTCTCTTGTTGCTGCCGGACTCGAAACACCGCGAAGCTCTGCTAGAATTGTGTTTTCGATCGATCGACAGGTCGTTCTGAGACCCCCGAATCAGAACACTGCGGCTTGTTGTCATCAGGTGCCTCGCGATGCTCGCGGGTTCGCACCGAAAGATCGGGGTGTAGCTTAGCCTGGTAGAGCGCTACGTTCGGGACGTAGAGGCCGGAGGTTCGAATCCTCTCACCCCGACCAGTTTTTCCCGCAGTTCATTCCTTGCCCTCGCCGTCCGGACGCAATCTGTTGCAAGCCATCAGGTGGCTGGTTGTGACTTCTTGACCGCTCCAGGGCCGGCTTCGGTTTACAGTGCCACTCGAATCGGCGATCATCGTTTGATCGTCGACTAGTCTTTTTTGCACGAAACCTGCCTGTGGACACTCTTGCCGAAGCCCCTCACTCTGCCCTCTCCGGCGTCGCGCGGGTCCTGGTGCATGCAGGCAAGCTGAATGCGAAGACCGCCGAGGACCTGGTCAAGTCGTCGAAGGAGAAGAAGGCCAGCTTCGTTTCCGCGGCCATCGCCGCCGGCGCGGTCTCTTCCTCGGATCTGGCGCACACCCTGTCCACCGCGCTTGCGCTGCCGCTGCTCGACCTGAATGCGGTCGACCCCCAGAAACTGCCGAAAAACGTCATCGACGTCAAGCTGACGGTCCAGTACCAGGTGCTGGTACTCGGCAAGCGCGGCAACCGGCTGTTCATCGGCGGCGCCGATCCCACCGACCAGGAAGCGGCCGAGCGCATCAAGTTCGCGACGCAGCTGTCGCCGGAATGGATCATCGTCGAGCACGACAAGCTGGCGAAGATTCTCGAGAGCAGTGGCACCAGTGCCACCGAATCCCTCGAGAACATCGTCGGCGGCGAGTTCGAGTTCGACGTCTCCGACGAAGACACGACCGCGGCCCCCGAGAGCCAGGAAGTCACGACCGATGTCGAAGACGCCCCGGTCGTGCGCTTCCTGCAGAAGATGCTGATCGACGCGATCAATGCGCGTGCCTCCGACCTGCACTTCGAGCCCTACGAATACCACTACCGCGTGCGCTTCCGCGTCGACGGCGAGTTGCGTGAGATCACCCAGCCGCCGATCGCGATCAAGGAAAAGCTCGCGTCGCGCATCAAGGTGATCTCGCGTCTCGACATCTCCGAGAAGCGCGTGCCGCAAGACGGCCGGATGAAGCTCAAGTTCGGCAACAAGGCGATCGACTTCCGGGTCAGCACGCTGCCGACACTGTTCGGCGAAAAGATCGTGATCCGGATTCTCGACCCGTCCAGCGCCAAGCTCGGCATCGAGGCCCTCGGCTACGAAAAGATCGAGAAGGACCGCCTGCTGAAATGCATCGGCCGCCCCTACGGCATGATCCTCGTGACCGGTCCGACCGGCAGCGGCAAGACCGTGTCGCTCTACACCTGCCTGAACATCCTGAACCAGCCGGGCGTCAACATCTCGACCGTCGAAGACCCTGCGGAAATCAACCTCCCCGGCATCAACCAGGTCAATGTCAACGACAAGGCCGGGCTCACCTTCTCGGCCGCGCTGAAGTCGTTCCTGCGCCAGGATCCGGACGTGATCATGGTCGGCGAAATCCGCGACCTCGAAACCGCCGACATCGCGATCAAGGCCGCGCAGACCGGCCACATGGTGATGTCGACGCTGCACACGAACGACGCCCCCACCACGCTGACCCGCTTGCTGAACATGGGCGTCGCCCCGTTCAACATCGCGTCCAGCGTGTTGCTGATCACCGCCCAGCGGCTGGCGCGCCGCCTCTGCGAGGTCTGCAAGACACCCGCCGAGTACCCGCGCGAGGCAATGCTGAAGGCCGGCTACGCTGAAAAAGACATCGACGGCAGCTGGAAGCCGTACCGGGCTGTCGGCTGCTCGGCCTGCAGCAACGGCTACAAAGGTCGTGTCGGCATTTACCAAGTGATGCCCATCAGCGAAGAGATTCAGCGCATCATCCTGTCCGAAGGAACGGCGATGGACATCGCGGACCAGGCTCGCAGAGACGGCATCCGCGATCTGCGGCAGTCCGGCCTGATCAAGGTCCGCGCCGGCTTCACCACGCTGGAAGAGGTCATCTCCGTCACCAACGAGTGATGCAATCCGTGCCGCCGGCGGCACGTGTCGAACAACTATTCAACGGGACGAGGACCGGTGTGTCCTCGCAGGCATCATGGCAACTGCAACTGCGTCGAAAAGCAACGTCCGCGAATTCGTCTTCGAATGGGAAGGCAAGGACAAGAACGGCAAGATCGTCCGCGGCGAGATGCGCGCGGGCGGCGAGGCCGTGGTCAGCGCCAGCCTGCGCCGCCAGGGCATCCTCGTCAGCAAGGTCAAGAAGCGCCGCATGGGCGGTGGCCGATCGATCAAGCAAAAGGACATCGCGATCTTCACGCGCCAGCTGGCCACGATGATGCGTGCCGGCGTGCCGCTGCTGCAGGCCTTCGACATCGTCGCGCGGGGCAGTGCCAATCCCCGCCTGACCAAGCTGCTGACCGACATCCGCAACGACGTCGAGACGGGTACCAGCCTGTCGTCCGCCTTCCGCAAGCACCCGCTGTATTTCGACGCGCTCTATTGCAACCTGGTGGAGGCCGGCGAAGCCGGCGGTATCCTGGAAGCACTGCTTGATCGACTCGCCATCTATCAAGAAAAGACGATGGCGATCAAGAACAAGATCAAGTCGGCGCTGATGTACCCGGTCGCCGTGCTGGTCGTGGCCTTCGTCGTGATCGCGGTCATCATGATCTTCGTGATCCCGGCCTTCGAGGAAGTCTTCAAGTCCTTCGGCGCCGATCTCCCTGCGCCGACGCTCGTCGTGATCGCGTTGTCGAAGTTCTTCGTGAGCTATTGGTGGGCCATCTTCGGCTTCCTGGGCGGCGGCATCTATTTCTTCCTGGAATCCTGGAAGCGCTCCCTGAAGATGCAGAAGGCCATGGACCGCCTGATGCTGAAGGTTCCGGTGTTCGGCGACCTGGTCTACAAGTCGGCCGTCGCCCGCTGGACCCGCACGCTGTCGACCATGTTCGCGGCCGGCGTGCCGCTGGTCGAAGCACTCGACTCCGTCGGCGGCGCCTCCGGCAATGCGGTCTTCCAGGAGGCCACCGAACAGATCCAGAAGGACGTGTCGACCGGCGCCAGCCTGACGAACTCGATGTCGACCACCGGCATCTTCCCGACGATGGTGTTGCAGATGTGCGCGATCGGCGAAGAATCCGGCTCGCTCGACGGCATGCTCGGCAAGGCCGCCGAGTTCTTCGAGGACGAGGTCGACGAAGCCGTCAAGGGCCTGTCGAGCCTGATGGAGCCGTTCATCATCGTGATCCTGGGCGTCCTGATCGGCGGCATCGTGGTGTCGATGTACCTGCCCATCTTCAAGATCGGTCAAGTGGTGTGACCGGTCGCGATGAACAAGGACCTGCTTGACATCTTCCTGACCCCCGCTGCACTGGCCGTCTTCGGCCTGTGCATCGGCAGCTTCCTGAACGTCGTGATCCATCGCTTGCCGATGGCGCTGGAGCGTGGCTGGAAGATCGACAGTGCCGAGATGCTCGGCATCAAGATCGACGTGCCCGAGCCGATCACGCTGTCGAAGCCGCGTTCGCGCTGCCCGTCGTGCGGCCACATGATCACGTGGTACGAGAACATCCCGGTGCTGAGCTGGCTGTGGCTGCGCGGGCGCTGTTCGGCCTGCAAGACGCGCATCTCGGCCCGCTATCCGTTCATCGAGATCCTGACCGGCGCGCTGTTCGCGGCCGTCGGCTGGCGTTTCGGCGCGCAGCCGGTGGCCCTGCTGTGGTGCGGCATGGTGGCGGTGCTGATCGCGCTGGCCGGCATCGACTGGGACACCACGCTGCTGCCCGACAACCTGACGCTGCCGCTGCTGTGGGCCGGTCTCGTGGCCAGCCTGCTCGGCTGGACGATCCCGCTGCCGCAGGCGCTGTGGGGCGCGGTCGCCGGCTACCTGTCGCTGTGGTCGGTCTACTGGCTCTTCAAGCTGACCACCGGCAAGGAGGGCATGGGCTTCGGCGACTTCAAGCTGCTCGCGGCGCTGGGCGCGTGGCTGGGCTGGCAGATGGTGCTGCCGATCGTGCTCGGCGCCTCGGTGCTCGGGGCGGTGGTCGGCATCGGCATGAAGGCCATGAGCTCGTTGCGCGAAGGGCGCTACGTGCCCTTCGGCCCCTTCCTCGCCGGTGGCGGCATCGTCGTGCTGCTCGCGGGCCAGTCCCGCGTGCTGGGCTGGCTCGGCTGGGCCTGAGGGCCGGCCTGACCCCCGGGGCAAGCACATGGCCGCGCTGCGCATCGGCCTGACCGGCGGCATCGGCAGCGGCAAGAGCACGGTCGCCGGCATGCTCGCCGACCTGGGCGCGGCGGTGATCGACACCGATGCCATCGCCCGTTCGCTGGCAGCCCCCGGCGGCGCTGCCATCGATGCGTTGCGCGAGCAGTTCGGCACGGTGGCGATCGGTGCCGATGGCGGCCTCGACCGGGCCCGCATGCGCCAGCTCGTGTTCACCGACCCGGCGGCGAAATCTCGCCTCGAGGCCATCCTGCACCCGTTGATCGGCCTCGAGACCGATCGCCAGGCGAGCACGGCGGGCGACCGCCCGCGCGTCTTCGACGTTCCCTTGCTGGTGGAATCCGGGCGCTGGCGCGCGCGGGTCGACCGGGTGCTGGTGGTCGACTGCAGCGCCGCGACGCAGGTCGCCCGCGTCACGCGGCGATCCGACTGGGCGGTGGCGGCAGTGCAGGCCGTGATCGACCAGCAGGCGAGCCGCGAGGCCCGCCGCGCGGCCGCCGACGCCGTGATCTTCAACGAAGACCTGAGCTTGGCGGAACTTGCAGCCGACGTCAGCAGTCTGTGGACCAGCTGGATCGAAACGCGATCGATCACATCGCGCTGAAGCGCCACCCTGTGGAACAATCCGGCGTCACGTTGTCACATTGATCGCCCGGAAAGCCCCCGTTTTGGTCCTGTACGAATACCCGTTCAACGAGAGCATCCGCACGATGCTCCGGCTCGAACACCTGTTCGACCGCCTCGGGCGCCTGCTGCCGCGCGACGAGGCCGTCGACCACCACTACGCGCTGGCGACGATGTTCGAGATCATGGACGTCGCGTCGCGCGCCGACCTGAAGTCCGACCTGCTGAAGGAGCTCGAGCGCCAACGGGTGCTGCTGCAGAGCTACCGCGGCAACCCGGCCATTTCCGAAGGCGCGCTGCTCGAGGTGATGGCGCGCGTCGACCATGCCTTCAACGGGCTGAACCAGCTGCCCGGCAAGGCCGGTCACGTGCTGACGGCCAACGAATGGCTGATGAGCATCCGCAGCCGCATCAGCATTCCCGGCGGCACCTGCGAGTTCGACCTGCCGGCCTATTACGCCTGGCAGCAGCACGACCCCGCGAGCCGGCGCGCCGACCTGTCGGGCTGGATCGCGACGCTGACCCCGCTGGCCGAGGCGCTGAGCGTATTGCTCGGGCTGCTGCGCGATGCCGGCGTGCCGCACAAGGTCGTCACGCAGGGCGGGCAGTACCAGCAGAGCCTGCCTGCCGGCCGGGTGTACCAGCTGCTGCGGGTGCGCATCGACAATGGCAGCCGCCAGCTCGTGCCCGAGATCAGCGGCCACCGGCTGATGGTGATGGTCCGCCTGATGAAACAGGACGCCGAGGGCCGGCTGAAGCCCGCGGCCGTCGATGCCACCTTCGAACTGACGCTTTGCGCATGAACACCCCCGCCAAGCCCCGCCTCGTGCGCTGCCCGACCTGTGGCGGCGACAGCCTCTACGCCAGCGACAATCCGTACCGGCCGTTCTGCAGCGAGCGCTGCAAGAACGTCGACTTCGGCGCCTGGGCCAGCGAGAGCTACCGCGTCGCCGCGCCGCCGCCGCCCGGCAGCGGTGCGTCGCCGTCCCCGGACGCCGACGACTGATCGAATTCCCGCCCGGCGTGCGAACTGGCGCGCTTTCCCCGCGTTGATCGACCCCACAGCGGCGGCGGTTCCCGGTTCAATGGGAAGCCATGTGGAAGCGTGTTGTTCTTGTCCTGGGCCTCGTCTCGGCGGCCTGCACCCCGTTGCAAACCAGCGCCGCGGCGCTGACGCCGCTGGAGACCCGCTGGATGCAGGCGGCCTGGCCGGTGATCGCCTACGCGCGGGCGCAGGGCCTGCCGCTGGACATCGTCGCCCAGCCGGTGGCCGAGGGCGGTGAGCCCCCGATCGCGATGGGTTACGTCGACGGCCGCTGCAAGCTGGTGCTGACGATGCGCGGCAACCCCGCGGCCGAATCCACGCTCGACCAGATCCCTGCCGAACTCCGCGACACCGTCGTCGAAGCGATGACGGCGCACGAACTCGGGCACTGCTGGCGCTACGTGCAAGGCGCCTGGCACACGCCGCCGGTGGCCGGCTTCACCGACTCGCTCGACGCCAGCAATGCCCCGCAGGCCGACCTGGAGCGCGACATGCGCGCCACGCGCTGGGAAGAAGGGTTCGCCGACCTGGTCGGGCTCGCGTGGACGCGCACGCAGCATCCCGAGCGCTACCGCGCAGTGCACGACTGGTTCGAGCAGTTCCGCGCCGACCAGCCGCTGCCCGGTGCCCACCACGACACGCGGGCCTGGCTGAAGCGCGCGAAGGACCCGGCGGTGTTCGGCGCGGCCGCCACGCCGTTCGAGCAGGCCTTGCCGGTCTGGCGCAGCGAGCCCGACGCCGGCCGCTGAGTCGCCCGCGCAGGGCTCAGCGCGCGCTGGCCCCGTCCAGGCACTCCGCGACCCAGCGTTCCACCAGCGCCGCCGTGGCCGGCACCGGCCCCCACAGCGCACGGTAGATGATCGGCGCGACCACCACGTCCATCGCCCGCTGCACCTCGGGCACCGGTTCGCCACGCGCCATGCCGCGCTCGAAGATGAGGGCGATCTGCGCCGCGGTGAACTGCGCGCACTGGCACGACGCGGTGCCTTCGCCGTGGGCCTCGGTCGACAGCACGTCCTTCATCATCGCCAGCCCGATCGGCGACGACATCTCCTCATGGAACTGCTGCGCCCAGGCGACGAGGTCGCCGGCGACCGAGCCGGTATCGGCCGGCTGCGCATCCGGCTTCATCCGCTCGACCGACACATCGGCCAGCAGCTCGCCGAGATCGCCCCAGCGGCGGTAGATCGTCGACGGGGTGACCTCGGCACGCGCCGCGATCATCGGGACGGTCAGTTCCGCGCGCCCATGCAGCTCGATCAGCTCACGCGTGGCGCGGTGGACGGCCGCCTGGACGCGGGCGCTGCGGCCGCCCGGCCGCGGGGTGGTGCTTGCAGTCATGAAACCATGCTAACGCAAAGTATTTGCTTTAGCTTGAGAATGGGCACAGAATCCACTAACGCAATTTATTTGCGTTAGCTGAAGGAGCCGACATGACCACGCCCGCACTCACCCCTGCGCCCGCCGCCCTCCGCGCGCCCGGACTGCGCCTCGGCGCCACCGCCTCGCTGTGGCTGACGGTCTCGCTGGTCTCCAGCTTCCTGGCCGCCTCCAGCGCGCCATCGCCGCTGTACGCGCTGTACCGCGAGGCCTGGGGTTTCAGCCCGCTCGCGCTGACGGTGATCTTCTCCAGCTACGCCTTCGCGCTGCTCGCCGCCCTGCTGGTGTTCGGCCCCTTGTCCGACCACCTCGGCCGGCGTGCCGTGATCCTCGCCTCGCTGTTCATCGAGCTGCTGTCGATCGTGCTGTTCTGGCGCGCCGAATCGGCCGGCTGGCTGCTGGCGGCGCGCATCGTGCAGGGCTTCGCGACCGGCATCGCGACCAGCGCGCTGAGCGCGACGCTGCTCGACCTGAGCCCGAGCCGCGGCGCACTGTTCAACAGCGTCGCGCCGATGTTCGGCATGGCCGCCGGCGCACTCGGCGCGAGCGCGTTGGTGCAGTTTGCGCCGGCGCCGATGCACCTGGTGTTCGAGCTGCTGCTGGCGATCCTCGCCGCGCAGACCTTCGCCGCGCTGTTCCTGCCCGACACCGTGACGCGCCGGCCGGGCGTCTGGCAATCGCTGCGTCCGCGCATCGCGATTCCGGTGACGGCACGCGCCACGCTGTGGCGCATCCTGCCGCTCAACACCGCGAGCTGGGCGCTCGGTGGCTTCTACCTGTCGCTCGGGCCGACGCTCGCGAAGCTCGTGACCGGCACGCCCGCGCCGCTGACCGGCGGCGCGCTGATCGCGACGCTGGTGCTGGCCGGCGCCGCGGCGATCGGCTGGGTGCGTTTGCGCCCGGCACCCGCGGTGCTGACCGGCAGCGCGCTGGCGCTGGTGCTCGGCTTGTCGCTGACACTGGTCGGCGTGCACGCCGGCTCGGGGCTCGCGTTCTTCGGCGGCACGCTGGTGGCCGGACTCGGCTTCGGCGCCGGCTTCAACGGCGCGGTGCGCAGCCTGGTGCCGCTGGCCGCCGCGCATGAGCGTGCGGGGCTGATGGCCGGCTTCTTCGCGCTGAGCTACCTGGCGTTCAGCGTGCCGGCCATCATTGCCGGTCTGGGCACCGGCCTGTTCGGCCTGCACGCCACGACGCTCGCGTACGGTGGCCTGCTGGTCGTGATGGCGCTCGCCGCGCTGGTCGCCTCGCTGCGCGCCGCGCGCTGAGCCTTCAGGGGCGCACCGCGGGCGACTCCATCGGCATGCCGCGGTCGCGCCACGCGAGGTAGGCCGCGAGCGCGGCGAACTCCGGCGACTCGGCGGCCAGCGGCTGGGCGCGCACGCCGGTCATGCAATTGCGGATGCGCCGCAGCAGCGAGCCGACGCCCTGCCATTCCAGGCGGTACAGCGGGTAGCCGTTCGCATGGCCTTGCGGGATCAGGCCGCCGCCGAGCCGCAGTCCGGCCCGCTCGTCGTGGCACTGCGCGCACGACAGGTTCAACTGGCCGATGCGCGCGCGGTACAAGGTCTCGCCGCGCTCGCGCCACGGCAGCAGGCGCGCGTCGGCGGGCGGCTCGATCGGCAGCCCGCGCGACTGCAGCGCGAGGTGGCTTTCCAGCGCCAGCAGTTCCTGGCTGTCGGGTGCCCAGCGCGACGCGCCCTGGCGCGTCTCGCGGCACCGGTTGATGCGCGCGGCGAGGTCGACCGGCCGCGCGAGCGCGTCGTCATACGCCGGGTAGCGCGCCGCCACGCCGCGCATCGATTCGCGGGCATCGCCGTGGCAGCCCGCGCAGGCCTGTGCTGACGGCGATGGCGCGCGCGCCCACAGCGCCGCGCCGTCCTGGGCCCACAGCATCGCCGGGTTCTGCGCATCGTCGCGCTGCATCGCCTGCGTCGACGGGCTCATGTCGTCGAAGCCGGAGCGGCGCGCCGGCTGCGCGGACGCCGCCGTCGCCAGCAGCAGGATCAGCCACAGCACGCGCCGCATCGTTCAGGTCACGCTGAGCGACACGGTCTCGGTCTGCGCGAAACCGTGGTCGCCTTCCCAGCTGAAGCTCAGCGTGCCGCTCTCGGTCGCGGTGGTGAAGAACGCGATGTACGGATTCGCCGCCATCGCGGCATGCAGATCGGCGCTGAACACCAGCTCGCCGTTGTAGCGGCAGCTGAAGCGCGTGATCAGGTTGCGCGGCAGCAGCAGGCCGTCAGCACCCGGCCGGAAGCCGGTTTCCATCGGGTGCGCGATCAGCGTGCGCAACTCGATCACCTCGCCGCGCTTCGCGGTGCTCGGGGCGGTGATCAGCGTGCGGGCCATCGCGCGATCACTCCAGGCAGGCGGCCAGCGTGACCAGCACGTCGACGCCCTGCGACCAGAACGTGCCGTCGCTCAGCCGCGCCACCGCCACCAGTTGCTGCGAGGTCGCGAGCCGGATGCGCGTCGACACCACCGCGCGCCCGGCGCGCGGCCCCAGCGTGAAGCGCACCACGTCGCGCTGCGGGTTGCGCTCGTTGAACACCGCGATGCCGGTCACGTGCTCGGCCGCGGTCATCGGGCTGTCGACGCTGACGGTGATCGGCACGCCGTTGCCGTTCTCGACCAGCGGCGGGATCTCGAACGTGACGCGTCCCTTCTTCACCGGCGCGCCGGACGCGTAGTCGGCGATCGCCGACTGCATCTCGAAGCTGGTCGCGCGCGCCGGCCGCACCAGCAACAGGCCGCCGGCCGCGAGGCTGAGCCGCAACAGTTCGCGGCGATGCAGTGCGGGGTTCACTGCAGCGTCACCAGCCAGGCCACCACGTCCTCGACCTGCTGCGCGTCGAGCACCGCCCGGCCCTGCCACGCCGTGCCGACGCGCTGCAGCCCGTCGGTGTCGTGGTACGGCGGCATGATGGTCTGCGGGTTCAGCCGGCGCGCATCGACGACGCGCAACCGCAGTTGCGCCGCCGACCAGCGCGCGCCCGCACCGGCCAGGTCAGGCGCCAGGTTGCCCTGGAAGCGCTCCTCCGCGATCGGCGCCGGATGGCACAACAGGCACAGCCCGGCCTGCCGGCTCGCGACGATCGCGCGCCCCCGCACCGCATCGCCGGGCACCGCGGTGAGCGGCTGTGGCAGCGCATCCCGCGGCGGCGTTGCCGCGCACGCCGCCATCAGCACCGCCACCGAACCCATCGCCATCGCCCGCATCAGGCCTTCTTCAGCGAATGGTTCTTCAGCGGCAGCTCGCGGATGCGCTGCCCGGTGGCCGCGAAGATCGCGTTCAGCACCGCCGGCGCCGCGACCGCGATGGTCGGTTCGCCGACCCCGCCCCAGAAGCCGCCGGACGGCATCACCACCGTCTCGACCTTCGGCATCTCGTCGAGGTGCAGCACCGGGTAGGTGTCGAAATTCGTCTGCTCGATGCGGCCATCTTTCACCGTGCAGCCGCCGTACAGCGCGGCCGACAGCCCGTAGACGAACGAGCCCTCGACCTGCGCCTCGATCTGCTGCGGGTTGACGGCGTGCCCTGGGTCGGTGGCCGCGACGATGCGGTGCACCTTCAGCTTGCCCTCCTTGTCGACCGAGACCTCGGCCACCGCGGCGACATAGCTGCCGAAGCCCATCGTCTGCGCGATCCCGCGGTACACGCCCTTCGGGGCCGGCTTGCCCCAGCCGGCGCGCTCGGCCGCGGCGTTCAGCACCGCCAGGTGCTTCGGGTGCTGCGTCATCAGCTTGCGGCGGAACGCGAGCGGGTCCTGCTTCGTCGCGTGCGCCAACTCGTCGATGAAGCACTCGAGGTAGATCGTGTTCTGGTTCAGGTTCACGCCGCGCCAGAAGCCCGGCGGCACGTGCGGGTTGCGCATCGCATGGTCGATCAGCAGGTTCGGCACGCCGTAGCCGATCGACGCCTCGGGACCAGGCGCGTTCAGGCCCTGGAACACCACCGGGTCCTTGCCGTCGCGGATGTTCTGCGGGAACACGCCGGCCAGGATCGATTGGCCCGAGATCCGCATGTGCAGCGCCGTCAGGCTGCCGGCCGCATCGAAACCGGCGCGCAGCTTGCACTGCGTGATCGGGTGGTAGCGGCCGTGCGTCATGTCTTCTTCGCGCGACCAGATCAGCTTGACCGGCGTGCCCGGCATCTCCTTCGCGATCGCGACCACCTGGTGCACCCAGTCGTGCACCGCGCCACGCCGGCCGAAGCCACCGCCGAGCAGCAGCTTGTAGACCTCGCACTGGCTGGCCGGCAGACCCGATGCCTCGACCGTGGCGGCGTGCGCCGCCTCGCCGTTCTGCGTCGGCGTCCAGACCTCGCAGCGCGCCGGCACGCCGTCGGACGCGGGCGTGAACTTCGCCGTCGCGTTCATCGTCTCCATCGTCGCGTGGTTCTGGAACGGGTAGGCGTAGACCGCCTCGACGACGCGCGCGGCCGACGCCAGCGCCGCCCGCGCATCGCCGTTCGAATTGCCGACCGCCGCCTCCGGCGCATCGAGCCCGGCTTTCAGCGTCGCGGCGATCTCGGCGCTGCCGATCTTCGCGTTCGGGCCTTCGTCCCACACCACCGGCAGCGCATCGAGCGCCGACTTCGCGCGCCACCAGGTGTCTGCGACGACCGCGACTGCGCTGTCGCCGACGCGCAGCACCTTCTTCACGCCGGGTTTGCCGGCGATGGCCGCCGCGTCGAAGCTCGCGAGCTTGCCGCCGAACACCGGGCAGTCGCGGATCGCCGCGTTCAGCATGCCGGGCAGCTTCAGGTCGGAGCCGTAGACCTGCGAGCCGTCGAGCTTGCCGCGCGTGTCCAGCCGCGCGAGGCGCTTGCCGGCGAGCTTCCAGTCCTTCGGGTCCTTCAGCGCCACGTCGGCCGGCGGCGTCAGCTGGGCCGCCGCCAGCGCGACCTTGCCGTAGGTCGTCTTGCGGCCGCTCGCCGGGTGCGTGATCACGCCCTTGTCGACCTGGCACTGCGCGGCCGGCACCTGCCAACCGTCGGCCGCGGCCTGCACGAGCATCGTGCGGGCGATCGCGCCGCCCTTGCGCACGTAGTCGTGCGATTCGCGGATGCCGCGGCTGCCGCCGGTCGAGAAGTTGCCCCAGACGCGCTTGCGCGCGAGGCTCTGGCCCGGTGTCGGGTACTCGGTCTTCACGCGCGACCAGTCGCAGTCGAGCTCCTCGGCCACCAGCTGCGCGAGACCGGTCAGCGAGCCCTGGCCCATCTCCGAGCGGGCGATGCGGATCACGATGGTCTCGTCCGGCTGCACGACGACCCAGGCGTTGATCTCCGGCGTCGCGACGGCCGGCGTCGCGGCTTGCGCGGCGGCTTCGTCGGCGAACGGAATGTGGAACGCGACGACCAGCCCGGTCGCCGCCGACCCGGCGATGAAGCCGCGCCGCGACAGCACCGGCGCGCTCATGCCTTGCTCCCGACGATGTGCACGATGTTCAGCCCCGCCTGCTTCGGGTCGCCCCCCTGCGCGGCCGCCTTGATCGCCGCGCGCACCCGGTTGTAGGTGCCGCAGCGGCAGATGTTGGTCATCGCGTCGTCGATATCGGCATCGGTGGGCCGCGGCTTGGCTTTCAGCAGCGCGGCCGCCGCCATGATCATCCCGGACTGGCAGTAGCCGCACTGCGGCACGTCGAGCGCGGCCCAGGCCTTCTGGATCGGGTGCGAGGCGTTCGATGCCAGGCCTTCGATCGTCACGATCTTTTCGTCGGGCCCCAGCGTCGAGACCGGCCGCACGCAGCTGCGCGTGGGCACGCCGTCGAGGTGCACGGTGCAGGCGCCGCATTGCGCGATGCCGCAGCCGTACTTGGTGCCGGTCAGCTCCAGCTGCTCGCGCAGCACCCACAGCAACGGGGTGTCGGGCTCGGCATCGAACTCGCGGACGCTTCCGTTGACGTTCAATCGGGGCATGGTCTCTCCTGAGGTGGCGACGGAGCATCCCTCAGGAGCGCTTCAGGCCGAAGCCCCTGCTGTCCATAGGGGACGAAAACCGTAGGATTCTTCGCCGCGTCGAAGATGCGCGCTTCGCGTGGAGGAGACACCCGCATGACCTTGCAGCAATCCGCCTGGCTGGCGCTCGCGCTCGCTCCTGCCTGCAGCGCCGTGGCTCAACCGTCGGCCGACGAGCTCGCGCTGCGCTCGCTGGCCGCCACCTGCGCGGCCTGCCACGGCACCGACGGCCGCCCAGCGCCGGGCAGCGCGATCGTCGGCCTCGGTGGCCGCGACCGCGACGACCTGCTCGCGCGACTCATCGGGTTTCGCGATGGAAGCCGCCCCGGCACCGTGATGCCGCAGCTCGCCAAGGGCTACACGCCGGCGCAACTCTCGCAACTGGCCGGCTGGTTCGCCGCGCAAGCCCGATGAAGCGCCGCGACCTGCTCGCGACGGCCGGTGCGCTCGCGACCACCGGCGTGGTCGGCTGCGCCGCACCGGCCGCCGTGCCATCACGTGCACAGGTGGTGGTGATCGGCGGCGGCTTCGGCGGCGCCACCGCGGCGCGCTATGTGCGGCTGCTGTCGCAGCAGCGCATCGACGTGGTGATGATCGAACCGCAGCCGCGCTTCGTGTCCTGCCCCGGCTCCAACCTGGTGCTGGGCGGCACGCGCACGCTGGCCGAGCTGACGCTGTCGTACGACGCGCTCACCGGGCGCCACGGCGTGCGCTGGGTGCGCGACGAGGCCGCAGCGATCGACGCCGCGCGCAAGCAGGTGACGCTCGCGTCCGGCGCGACCATCGGCTACGACAAGCTGGTGCTGTCGCCCGGCATCGAGCTGATGTTCGACGAGGTCGACGGCTTGCGCCGCGCGCACGACGACGGCCGCGTGCTGCAGGCCTGGAAGGCCGGGCCCGAGACGCTGGCGCTGCGCCGCCAGCTCGAGGCGATGCCCGACGGCGGCGTGTTCGCGATCACCATTCCCGAGTCGCCGTACCGCTGCCCGCCCGGGCCGTACGAGCGGGCCTGCGTGGTGGCAGCGTACTTCCGGCGCGCGAAGCCGCGCTCGAAGCTGCTGATCCTCGACGCCAATGCCGACGTGGTCTCGAAGCCCGCGCTCTTCAAGGCCGCGTGGCGCGACCTGTACCCCGGCATCGTCGAGTACCGGCCGCAGCACAAGGTGATCGGCGTCGATGCCGCGGCCGGCACGCTGCGCATCGAGCTGCAGGATGCGGTGCGGGCCGACGTGCTGAACGTGCTGCCGCCGATGCGCGCCGGTGCGCTGGCGGTGAAGAGCGGGCTGGCCAATGCCGTCAACCGCTGGTGCCGGGTGAACTTCATCGACTTCGGCTCGACGGTCGCGCAGGACGTGCACGTGCTCGGCGATGCGATCCAGATCGCCCCCGGCATGCCGAAGAGCGCGCACATGGCGAACGCGCATGCCAAGGTGGCGGCCGCGGCGATCGTCGCGCAGCTGTCGGGCGTCGCGGTCGACGCGCACCCGATGCTGACGAACACCTGCTACAGCTTCGTCGACGAGACGAACGTGATCCACGTCGCGAGCGTGCACGAGTACGTCGCGGCGGAGTCGACCTTCAAGCCGGTGGCGGGCGCCGGCGGCGTCTCGGCGCAGCGCAATGAAGCCGAGGGCGCGTATGCCGGCGCGTGGGCGCGCAACATCTGGGCCGATACTTTGGGCACATGAGCCTTCCTGCCGAACTCGACCCCTGGTTTGCCCGCATCGCCGTCGGCGACTATGCCGGCCGGCTCGACGTCGAACTGAACCTGCTCGATCGCGCCCAGGCCACCGAATGGACCGGCCTGCTCACGTACCACCCGATCGTCGCGGCGCTCGGCGGCATCGTGCTCGACGACCCGGAGACCAGCAACCACCACGTCTACGCCAGCCGCTCGCCGCTCAAGGGCAGCGTGTTCTACCTGGCGCATGACGACGATTCGCGCATCGTCTACGCGTCGCTCGATGACTTCCTCGCGGCCGCCGACGAGGCGAAGCGGCAGCAGACCTGGCTCAGCGAACTGCACCCGGCGTGCTCGCCGGTCGCGGCCGACCAGGCCGGCCTGTCGCGCTGGATCGGCAAGCTGATCGGTGGCGGCGCCGGCCACGAGGTCGCGATGGCGCTGGTGCCGTCGCTGGACCTGAGCGACACGGCGTTGCTGCGCCGGCTGGTCACCGATCCGGATTTCTTCCTCGGCGAGGCGGTCGCGGTCGAGATCGAGAAGCGGCCCTCGCGCGCGCTCGGGGTCATCGCCGAGCTGTGCACGCTGCACCCGCATCCGCAGGTGGTGAGCGCCGGCCGGCTGGCGGCACGGGCGATCGCGAAACTGCGCTGAAGTGCACTGACGCGGCCGCGGCCGTCGTCGAGAATCGCAGCCGTGAGCGCCCTGCCCGAGACCACCGCCCCGACACCCGCCCGGCGCATCGCCTGCCCGCGCTGCAGCACGCCGATGCGCGTGCTGTCGCTGTCCTCGCACAAGGGGCAGCCGGTCACGGTGGAGCACTGCCTGGACTGCCGCCTGGTGTGGTTCGACGAGTTCGAATCGGTCCAGCTCGACAGCTTCGGCTGGGTGCGGCTGCTGCGCGAGATGGAAGCCGGCACCAGCCGCCCGCTGGCCGAGGCCCAGGTGGCGCACCCGGCCTGCCCGCGTTGCGCCGCGACGCTGAAGCGGGTGCAGAACCAGTCGCGCTTCGGCCTGTTCGCCGCGCTCGAATGCCCGCGCCGCCACGGCCACCTGCACAGCCACAGCGGCCTGCTGGCCGAGCGCGGCCTGGTGCGGCCGCTGGGTGTCGCCGAGCGGCAGGCGCTCGCGCAGGAGAAGCACGCGCTGCACTGCCTGAACTGCGGCGGTGCGGCCTCGGCGGGCGACGACCACTGCAGCTGGTGCGGCACCGCGCTGGTGGTGATCGACATGCCGCGGCTGGCGCATTCGCTGCGCCTGCAGCTGGACGGCATGGGGGCCTCGCCCCGGGCCATCGGCCATGCCACCGCGTGGCCGTGTCGCGCCTGCGGGTCCGCGCTCGACCCGGCACGCGACACGCAGTGCGGACACTGCGGCCACATCGTCGTCGCGCACAACCTGCCCGACATCGACCCGCTGCTCGAAGCGGCCGAGGCCGACCTCGCGGCGGCGGCAGACATCGAGGCGAAGCGGCTGGCGCGCTACCCCAGCACGCGCCGCCCGCGCTCGTCGCCCCCCGCATCGACCGAGGCTGCAGCACGTGGGGCACGCCGATCGATGCTGTCGGGGTGGACACCGCTGCTGATGATCCAGGCCGCGGCCTGGGCCGTCGCGGTGTTCATCCTCGCCGACCTGCACTGGCCGGGACGCGACCCGATGGAGGCCCTGCGCGCGCAGCGGCTGGGCGCCCGCCCGGGATCGGCGTGGGCCTTGCTGCCGGCGTGGCGCGACCTGGCGCCCGGCGACCGCAACGGCCTGCAGGCACTGCGCCGCGGGCTGTTCGCCGTTCACCTGCGGCAGCTCGGCGGCGAGCACCTGCCGGCCACCGCCACGCTGGGGCAGGTCATCGACGACACGCTGCCGCAGGCGGCGCGCCACCGCGACATCTCCGGCCGCTGGCATGCCGAGCTGTCGCGCAGCCTGAAGCCCGATCCGGTGGCCAACGAACCGCAGCTCGGCGACGAGGCCGCGGAATTCGGCGGCCGCCTCGCGCCGGCGGCGCCGAACGTGTGGATCCAGTCCCCGTCGCGCACCGCCGCGCTGTGGGCCTTGAGCGTGCAGAACGCCGGCAGCTTCACGATCGGGGCCCAGAAGCTCGCGGTGCGTATTCCGCTCAACCACCGGTCGGGCGTGAACTGGCGCTGCCACCCGGCGCGCGGCGCGAATCCGGTGCTGGCACCCGGCGCCAGCGTGACCCTGTTCTGCCGGACGACTGTGTCGCCATCGGACCAGGATGACACCTGGCGCACCGCGATGCAGAAGCTGCGCAGCGGTGAAGCCACGGATCTGCAGTGGACCGACGAGGGCCTGCAGACGCCGGGTGGCTTCGACGCCGTCACCGATCGCCTGGTCGCCGATGCGCTGAAGGGTCCTTCTGGCCCTTCAGCCAAGCCACCCAGGCTCACGTGGGGCGAACGGTGGTCGTCGCTGACGACGCCGCGCCGGCATGCGCTCGAACTCGTCGGCCTGGTCACGGTCTTCGCGGTCTTCTGCACGCTGGCCCGAGGGCTGGGCGAGCGCCGGGCGGTCATCGCCGCGCTGGCGGTCGGTGCCGTCGGCAGCTTCGTGGCCGGGCGCGGCGAAGGCGCGGCATCGGTGCTGCTGGTCGGCATGTACCTCGCGCTGTCGGTGCTGCTGATCTTCGGCTTCGCATTCGGCGCCCGGCTCTACGCCGGCTTGTTCTTCAAGCGCTTCGCTTAGTCAGCGCGGCGTCCGGAGGCCGCGGTGCCGATCGCGCCGAGCACGCCGCCCAGCACCAGCACGTACCACAGCGGGGCGGAGCCGGCCTCGCCGCCGATGGCCCACCAGCCGGCCGCACCGGCCACCAGCGCCACCGCGGCGGCCAGCGCCAGCAGCAACAGCGGCACGGCCAGCACGAGCGTCGGCAGCTTCACCGCCGGATCGCGGCTGCCTGCGACCAGCAGCGCATAGCCGACCAGCGTGAAGAGCGGGAACAGCACCCACAGCGTCAAGCCGGGCGACGTGGCGGACAAACCCAGCGGGGCCGCCACCAGCGCGACGGCAGACAGCAAACCCAGGGCGGCCAGCACGCCGCCGACGATCGCGATCAGCATGGTTGAAAGGGAGTCGTGAAGGAAGCGCCAAGGATAGCGCGGCGCCGGTACGGGTTCGCCTGCTTGTATTGGCAGCAGACCGAGGCTTCTGTCCTGCCGGGCTTGCGCAAGCTGCGCTGGCTGATGAAGACCCCGCCCCTTGAACCGTCACGCTCTGCCCCTATAATTCTGGTCTGCTAGCACTCATCCAACTTGAGTGCTAACGACATCCAGGTGCCTTCGGGTGCCGATGTTCTGCCAAGTCAATGAGCGCCAACTTGCCTCGTTGCCCACCAGAAGTCCCATTTGAGACATCAAGGAGAAGCCATGAAATTTCGCCCGTTGCACGATCGCGTGATTGTCGAGCGCGTTGAAGCAGAAACCAAGACCGCTTCCGGCATCGTCATCCCCGACGCCGCCACCGAGAAGCCCGAGCAAGGCATCGTGCTGGCCATCGGCCCCGGCAAGCGCAATGAAAAGGGCGACTTCGTGGCCCTGAACGTCAAGGTCGGCGACCGCGTGCTGTTCGGCAAGTACAGCGGCCAGGTCGTCAAGGACGGCGGCAAGGAACTGCTGGTGATGCGCGAAGAAGACCTCTTCGCCGTGGTCGAGAAGTAATTCTCCCGGCACTGGTTCCACCACCTCAACACTGAATTCGGAGAAAAGAACATGGCAGCAAAAGACGTAGTCTTCGGCGGCGAAGCCCGCGCACGCATGGTCGAGGGTGTCAACATCCTCGCCAACGCCGTCAAGGTGACCCTGGGCCCGAAGGGCCGCAACGTGGTCCTCGAGCGCTCGTTCGGCGCCCCCACCGTCACGAAGGACGGTGTCTCGGTCGCCAAGGAGATCGAGCTGAAGGACAAGCTCCAGAACATGGGCGCGCAGATGGTCAAGGAAGTCGCTTCCAAGACCAGCGACATCGCCGGTGACGGCACCACCACCGCCACCGTGCTGGCCCAGGCCATCATCCGCGAAGGCATGAAGTACGTGGCCGCCGGCATGAACCCGATGGACCTGAAGCGCGGCATCGACAAGGCCGTCACGGCCCTGGTCGAGCAGCTGAAGAAGGCCTCGAAGGCCACCACGACCTCGAAGGAAATCGCGCAAGTCGGCTCGATCTCGGCCAACAGCGACGAAACCATCGGCAAGATCATCGCTGACGCGATGGACAAGGTCGGCAAGGAAGGCGTCATCACCGTCGAAGACGGCAAGTCGCTCGAGAGCGAACTCGAAGTCGTCGAAGGCATGCAGTTCGACCGCGGCTACCTGTCGCCGTACTTCATCAACAACCCCGAGAAGCAATCGGCGTTGCTGGACAACCCGTTCGTGCTGCTGTTCGACAAGAAGATCAGCAACATCCGCGACCTGCTGCCGGTGCTGGAGCAAGTCGCCAAGGCCGGCCGTCCGCTGCTGATCATCGCTGAAGAAGTCGAAGGCGAAGCGCTGGCGACCCTGGTGGTCAACACGATCCGCGGCATCCTGAAGGTCGTCGCCGTCAAGGCTCCGGGCTTCGGCGACCGCCGCAAGGCCATGCTGGAAGACATCGCAATCCTGACCGGCGGCAAGGTCATCGCCGAAGAAGTCGGCCTGACGCTCGAGAAGGTCACGCTGGCCGACCTGGGCCAGGCCAAGCGCATCGAAGTGGGCAAGGAAAACACCACCATCATCGACGGCGCCGGTGCCGGTGCCGACATCGAAGCCCGCGTCAAGCAAGTGCGCGTGCAGATCGAGGAAGCCACCAGCGACTACGACCGTGAAAAGCTGCAAGAGCGCGTGGCCAAGCTGGCCGGCGGTGTTGCGGTGATCAAGGTCGGCGCTGCGACCGAAGTCGAGATGAAGGAAAAGAAGGCCCGCGTCGAAGATGCGCTGCACGCGACCCGTGCCGCCGTCGAAGAAGGCATCGTGGCCGGTGGCGGCGTGGCCCTGCTGCGCGCCAAGCAGGCGGCCGGCACCATCAAGGGTGACAACCCCGACCAGGAAGCCGGCATCAAGCTGGTGCTGCGCGCGATCGAAGCGCCGCTGCGCGAGATCGTCTACAACGCCGGCGGCGAAGCCAGCGTGGTCGTCAATGCCGTGCTGAACGGCAAGGGCAACTACGGTTTCAATGCAGCCAACGACACCTACGGCGACATGATCGAGATGGGCATCCTGGATCCGACCAAGGTGACCCGCACCGCGCTGCAGAACGCCGCGTCGGTGGCCTCGCTGATGCTGACGACCGAGGCGATGATCGCCGAGGCTCCGAAGGACGAAGCCGGCGCCGGTGGCGGCATGCCCGGTGGCGGCATGGGTGGCATGGGCGGCATGGGCATGGACATGTAAGTCCTGGCACCTCGCCAACTTGAAAGGGCTGCTTCGGCAGCCCTTTTCTTTTGGGGTTTCCAGGGGACCGCACAATACCGCCATGCCGATCGCTCCCCTGCTGAAACGCTTCATCGACGATGAGCTGGGCCGCGCGCCCGACCTGATCGCCCGCACGATGGCCGCGGTGGTCGAGCAATTGCGCCGCCCGCGCGATCAACTGCTCGCGAGCGAGCGCCAGCACCATTTCGATCTCGTCGAGCTGCTGCAGCAGCATGCCGGGCGTTTCCAGCGCGCCTTCGTCGACGCGCTGCGCCAGCGCGTGCTGGCCGACCTCGAACCCGCCGACACCGCCGCCCCCACGCCCTCCGGGCCGAGCAGCCTCTCGGGCCTGCAGCTGATGGACGAAGGCCGCGTCGAATCCGACATCGAGATCTCGCGCGCGGTGCAGCAGATCGACACCGGCACCGAATGGGAACTGCGCGAGCTGCAGACCTTCACCTCGACGCTGCGCGGCCAGGCCCACACCACCGCCGAGTCGAACCCGCTGCGCCCGCTCGCCTACGCGCACGCGCTGTGGGACGCCGCTGGCGACGTGACCGACAAGCCGGTGCAGCAGGCCATCCTGCTGCGCGTGGCCTCGACCGCGATGACGCCGCTGCTGCGCATGGCCTGGGCCGCCGCCTGCTCGCGCCTCGAATCGCAGGGCATCGAGCCGAGCATCTACCGCACCGTGGTGTTCGCGCCCGGCGCCGGTGCCGCGCGCAAGCCGGAGGTCGACGTGACGATGCCCGGCGCGCTCGAAGGGCTGGTGCGCAGCATGCCGGGTGGCGATCCCACCACCGCGCCGTCTTCGCCATCCGAACGGCCAGCCGCCGCCGGCCGCGGCACCGCGCTCGGCCCGGCACTCGAACAGGCGCTCGCTCGCATCGAGGCGATGCTGTCGCGCCTGCCGGCCGGCACCGGCACCGGCAACGACCCCGACGCGGCCGATCGCGCCGGCACGCCGTCGTCACGGTTGGCCGAGTTCCGCGGCTCGCTGCTCACGGCCGCCGACGAGACGATCGAGCGCCAGATCATCGAGCTGCTGTCGCGGCTGTTCGAGACCATCCTCGGCGACCCGATGCTGCCGCAGGCGCTGCGCACGCTGATGGGCCGGCTGCAGGTGTCGGCGCTGCGCGTCGCGCTGCGCGACCCGAAGATGATGGAGATCCACGACCACCCGGTGTGGCAGCTGATGGACCGCATCGCCGGCGCCGCCGTCGGCTATCCGCTGCCCGGCGACCCGCGGCTGGCGCAGGTCCTGGCGTTCTGCGACCGGCTGGTCGACGAGATGCTCGCCGAGCCGGTGCAGGACGCCGCGCTGTACCGCCGCAGCATCGCCCGCGTCGACGCCTGCACCGCCGAGCAGTTGCGCGACGCGCAGGTGGCCGCGCGCGGGGCGATCGCGACGCTGGTGATGGCCGCGCAGCGCGAGCGGCTGCAGCGCGAGCTGGCGCATCGGTTGACCGAGCAGATGGCGCCGGTTCGCACCACGCCCGTGATCCGCCGCTTCGTCACCGGTGCGTGGGCACGCGTGCTGGCCCAATCGTTCACGCTGTACGGCGAGGAGGCCGAATCCAGCCAGCGGGTGCTGAAGGCGACCGATCACCTGCTGTGGAGCCTGCGCCTGCCCGACCATCCGCAGAGCCGGCTGCGCCTGCTGGGCCTGCTGCCCGGGCTGCTGAAGGAGCTGCGTACCGGCATGGAATTGATCGCGCTGCCGGCCGGCGAGCAGCAGGCCGCGCTCGACGCGCTGGTCGAGGTCCACACCGAGGCGATGAAGCCGCGCGCCCGGCCGGCCGCTGCCGCCGCGGAGCCCGAGCCGACGCCGGAAGAGATCGTGCGCCGCATGCGCGACGAGACCGTCGAGCCGGTGCCCGAGACCGGCACACCGTTCAGCGATTCGCTGATCGACCTCGGCTCGATGGACACGGTGCCCGCCGAGTGGCTGCCGAGCGGCCCGGCCGCGGGCGGCGACGATGCGGCCGCCTGGGTCAACGCGATGGCGATCGGCCGGCACTACCGGGTGTTCCTGCTCGGCCGCTGGAGCCACCTGCAGCTGCTGTGGCGCAGCGACGGCGGGCAGTTGCTGCTGTTCGCCGGCGAGCAGGCGGGCAGCACGCATTCGGTGACGCTGCGCGCGCTCGAGCGGCTGCGCAGCGCCGACCTGCTGATCCCGCTGGCCGACTACTCGCTGGTGCAGCGCGCGGTCGACGGCATGCTGCGCAGCTTGGCGACGCTGCGCTGACCGGCCGCCGCGAGCCGGCAGAATGCCGGCCATGACATTCGGAGGCGGGACCCATCGGCGGGCATGGCTGTGCCTGCTCGCGTTCATCGGCACCACGGCGCTGGCGCAGCAGGCGCCAGCGCCACCCACTCGCCCGCGCATCGGCCTGGTGCTGTCCGGCGGCGGCGCGCGCGGCCTGTCGCACGTCGGCGTGCTGAAGGTGCTGGAGCGCGAGCGCATCCCGGTCGACGTGATCGCCGGCACCTCGATGGGCGCAATCATCGGCGGCCTGTACGCCAGCGGCATGGACGCCGAGACGCTGGAGCGCGAGCTGCTGAAGGTCAACTGGGACGCGGTGTTCGCCAACCGGGTCGACCGCCAGCTGCTGTCGCAGCGGCGCAAGGAAGAAGACTTCGAGATCTCGCCGTTGATCGAGTTCGGCATGCGCGACGGCGAACTGCGCGCGCCGCTCGGCGCGCTGTCGGGCCGCGGCCTCGAGACGCTGCTGCGGCGCTACACGCTGCCGGTGCGTTCGGTGCGCGATTTCGACCGGCTGCCGATCCCGTTCCGCGCCGTCGCCACCGACATGGAAGACGGCCGCGCGGTGATCCTGAGCCGGGGCGACCTGGCGCTCGCGCTGCGCTCCAGCATGAGCGTGCCGGGCGTGTTCCCGCCGACCGAGATCGACGACCGCATCCTCGGCGACGGCGGCCTGGTCGACAACGTGCCGGTCGGCGTGGCGCGCGCGATGGGCGCCGACATCGTGATCGTCGTCAACATCGGCACACCGCTGGCGCCGCGCAAGACGCTCGGCTCGGTCGGCGGCCTGACCGGCCAGATGATCAACATCCTGACCGAGCAGAACGTGCAGCGCAGCCTGGCGTCGCTCGGCGGGCGCGACCTGCTGATCTCGCCGCAGCTGGGCGACATCAGCTCGGGCGATTTCAACAGGACGCGCGAGCTGATCGCGCTCGGCGAGCAAGGCGCCGTGCAGCTCGCGCCGCGGCTGGCCGCGCTGTCGCTCGACGAGGCGGCCTATGCGCAATGGAAGGCCGGCCACCCGCGCGAACCCGCACCGCAGGCGACGCTCGCGTTCGTCGAGTTCGAAGGCAGCAGCCTGACCAACCCGAAGCGCTTCGCGGCGCAGATGGAATCGGCCGCCGGCCAGCCCTTCGACGCGGCCAAGGCGGAGCGCGATGCGCGGCGCCTGGCCGCCAGCGGCGACTACGTGCGCGCCGACTACGAGCTGGTGACGACCGGCCAGGGCGACGGGCTGGTCTTCGACCTGGAGGACAAGCCCTGGGGGCCGCACTACTTCCGCGTCGGGCTGGACCTGACCACCGACTTCAGCGGGCGCAGCGCCTTCAACCTGAAGATCAGCCACAACCGCCACTGGCTGGATGCCAACGGCACCGAATGGCGCAACCGCGTGCAGATCGGCGAGGTGCCGAAGCTGTTCTCCGAGATCTACCACCCGCTGAACTGGACGCTGGGGATCTCGAACGACTGGTTCGTCGCCGGCTACGGCGAGATCGAGCGCCGCAAGGTGGCCGTCTACAACGGCGTCACCGGCGACGAGCGCGGGCATTTCAACCGCTCGGCCGGCCGCTTCGGCGTCGACCTGGGCCAGCCCTGGGGCCAGTTCGGCGAGATCCGCATCGGCCTGACGCACCTGACGCTGCGCAACGAGCCGGAAATCCTGTCGGCCGACTACGTCGGACCGCGCGACACGGTGACGATCGACGAATCCGGCCTGCGCGTCGGCGTGGTGATCGACCAGCTCGACTTCGCGAACTTCCCGCTGCGCGGCTACCGCGTGCAGGGCGAGGTGGTCAGCGGGCGGCGCAGCGACAGCGTCACCGGCAGCGATTCCGACCGCTTCACGCGGATCGAGGGCGAGGGCTCGGCGGTCGGCACCTGGGGGCGGCACACGCTGAACGCGCTCGGGCGGGTGCAGCATGCCGACCAGCGCTCGATCGCCGGGCTCGGCCGCTACACGCTCGGCGGCTTCCAGCAGATGTCGGGCTACCTGCCGGGTCAGATCGAGGGCAACTACCTGCTGTTCGGGCGGCTCGCGTACTACCAGCGCCTGAGCTACGCGCCGGTGTTCACCCGTGGGCTGTTCGCCGGCGGCTCGCTGGAGGCCGGCAACGCCTGGGACTACAGCAGCCAGATGAAGCTGAACGACCTGCGCAGCGGCATGAGCCTGTTCGTCGGCGCGGACACCGGCATCGGTCCGCTCTACCTCGGCGTGACCTACGCGCCGCGGGGCGCGGCCGGCCTCTACCTGTTCATCGGCCGACCGTGACGGATAAGGCAATTGCCGGGGGCGGACTGCCGCGTTCGGGGGGATGCCAAGCGAGGAAGCGCTTCCTAAACTGGCTGCAAGGGTTGAAGAAGAGTCAGAGAAATTCGGCGAGGCGCGACATGACGGACAGCGAATTGATGCGGATCAGCGATGGCGGTGTCGAATCGTCCGAAGGCTGGGCGGTTCACTTCCTCGGGCCGGAGCTGCTGGAGTACTGCAGCGGGCCGGCCGCCTGCCTCGTCAACGTCGCGTATTCGCCGGCACACCGGGCGCGACAGATCTACGCGACCGAGTCGTCGTCGGACCTGTTCCCGATGCTGCGCGAGCACCTGCAGTCGGCGTCGCAGCTGCTCGAAGGCCGCTACGTCGTGGTCTGAGCAAGCGCCTGCTCGATCTCGGCCGCCACCAGCGCCGGCAGCTCGTGCACGATCCAGTGCGTGGCGCCGGGCACGCGGGTCAGCGTCAGCTTCGGCACGAAGGCCTCCAGCCCGTTCAGCAATGAAGCCGGCAAGGCCACGTCGGCCTCGCCCCACACCACATGCGTCGGCACCTGCACGGTGACGAACTCCGGCGGGAACTTCAGCGCCAGCACCGGTGAATCGGGCCCGGTCGGCGGGCGCAGCGGCGACGCGCGGTAGTAGTTCAGCGCACCGGTCAGCCCGTGCCGCCACACCGCGCGGTACTGTTCCTTCAGCGCCGGCGTCAGCCAGCCGCCGCCCGGGCGCGACGGGTCTTCGGCGCCCATGTGGGCAAACACCGCCCACAGCCGCGCGAAGTCGCCCGCCTCCAGCTCCGCCTCGGCCTCGGGCCGGCTCCAGGCATTCATGTAGGCACTGGCCGCCTGCTGCCGCGGATCGGTCTGCAGCGCCTTCAGGAAAACCCCCGGGTGCGGCGAATTGACGATCACCAGCCGCTGCAGCGCCTGCGGGTGCTGCACCGCGAAATTCCAGGCCACCGCGCCGCCCCAGTCGTGGGCGACCAGCGCCGCCAGCGGGCCGCTGCCCTGCTGCGCGATCAGCGCCAGCAGGTCCGCCACCAGGTGTTTCGCGCGGTAGGCCTCGACCTCGGCCGGCGCCGACGAGCGCTCGTAGCCGCGCAGGTTCGGCGCGATGCAGCGATAGCGGTCGCCGAAATGGCGCAGCATCGCGTCCCAGACGAAGGCACCTTCGGGAAAACCATGCAGGAACACGATCGCCGGCGCGCCGCGCGGCCCGCTGGCCCGGCAGCTCAGCGTGATGCCGTGCGGCAGCACCGCGTCGAAGGTCTCGATCATGGCGACGGGACGATCCAGTCGCGCAACACGCAGGCCGCGTCGCCGACGCCCTGCTTCTTCAGCGCCGAGAACAGCGTGATGCCGATGTCGGCGTGCTCGCTGGTCAGCTCGCCCAGCGCCGCCTGCGTGGTCGCCAGCGCGGTGGCGGCCTCGCTGCGGTTCAGCTTGTCGGATTTGGTCAGCAGCACCAGCAGGCGCACCTCGCCGGAGCCCACGCGGGGTGCCACGAACTCGAGCAGGTTGCGGTCGAGTTCGGTCAGCCCGAGCCGCGAATCGACCATCAACACCACGCCCGACAGGCTGCGGCGCACCTGCAGGTAGTTGGCCATCACCTCCTGCCAGCGCTGCTTGGCCGAGCGCGCCACCGCGGCGTAGCCGTAGCCCGGCAGGTCGGCGAACAGCGCATTCGGCGCGTCTTTCGGGCCCAGCTCGAACAGGTTGATGTGCTGCGTGCGGCCGGGCGTCTTCGACGCGAAGGCCAGGCGCTTCTGCTGCGTCAGCGTGTTGATCGCGGTCGATTTGCCGGCGTTCGAGCGCCCGACGAAGGCGATCTCGGGCAGCTCGGTCTGCGGCAGCTGGTTCAGCTGGCTGGCGGTCGTCAGGAAGCGGGCCGTGTGCGTCCAGGCCAGCGCCAGTTTCTCGGCTGCGGCCGCATCGCTGCTCGCGTCAGCGGCCGGCGCACCGGAATTGTTTTCGTCGGTCATGGAAGGCACCAAAAACTTGCATTGTAAAATCGCCGGGTTTTGCACCCACAAAACGCATCCAGCCACCTCACACACCACCCGCCATGATGCCTGTTGCTAGCTTGCTGTCGAGTCTGTTGTTGGCCGCCGCGTTGGTGGTGCCAGCCTCCGCAAACGAGGCGGCGAAGGCCAAGCCCGACGTCGCGAAAGGCCAGGCCATCTCGACCAACGTCTGCGCGGCCTGCCACTCGGCCGACGGCTCGCGCGGCAGCCCGGCCAACCCGATCCTGCAGGGCCAGCACCCTGAATACCTCGTCAAGCAGCTGGCCGAGTTCAAGGAAGGCAAGCGCGACAACCCGATCATGAAGGGCATGGCCTCGACGCTGAGCGAAGACGACATGCGCAATGTCGCCGCGTTCTACGCCTCGAAGGATGCGAAGCCCGGCTTCGCGAAGAACAAGGAATCGGTCGCCCTCGGCGAGAAGATCTACCGCGGCGGCATCGCCGACCGGGCCGTTCCGGCCTGCGCCGGCTGCCACAGCCCGACCGGCGCCGGCCTCCCGGCCCAGTACCCGCGCCTGCGCGGCCAGCACTCCGACTACACCGAAGCGCAGCTGGTGGCCTTCCGCGGCGGGCTGCGCAAGAACAGCGCGCAGATGACCGGCGTCACCGCGAAGATGAACGACAAGGAGATCAAGGCGGTGGCCGACTACATCGCCGGGCTGCGCTGAACGCGGCGAATCTCACGCTTCATCTGCAGGGGCCGGTCACTGACCGGCCTTTTTCATGCCCGGTCGGCGCGGGCGCGACTATAGTCATTCGACTCGCCACTGCGAACGCCCCCATGCCCCACATCCGACGCGGACCCGACGGACAGATCGACAGCCTGCACCGTCAACCGGGCGCCGGCACCGAGTTCATGGCGGACGGGCATCCGGAGCTGCTGGCCTTCATCGGCCACACGCCGGCCAGCAGCGATTTCGGCAAGCTCGACGCCGATTTCGTCCGCGTGATCGAGGACGTGATCGACACGCTGATCGTGCGCAACATCATCAACATCACCGATTTGCCGGGCGAGGCGCAGGCCAAGCTGTTCGCCCGCAAGAGCTTCCGGGAACGCACCGCGCGCAATTCGCTGCGGCTGTTTTCCGACACGCAATTCGGCACGGTGATCGACGACACCAATTTCGGTGAGCTGCCCTGACCCGGCCGGCCGGTGGAACCGGCTGTAAGGTCTGCCGCTCCAAGCCCGACTGACCGGCAACGCGCTTCGGCGCCCCCAGGAGTTTCCATGCACCACCGCCCGAACCGCGGCTTCGACCATGCCGTGCCGTCCGAGATCACGCCGCGCAGCGTCTACGAGCGCCGCCGCGAGCTGCTGAAGCTGATGGCGCTCGGCGCCGGCGGCGCCGCGCTGTCCGGCTGGGTCGCGCGCGACGCGATGGCGCAGGCCGCCCGCCCGAACAAGCTGGCGCCGCTGCCGGGCACGCGCAGCACCGTCCCTGGGGCGATCACGATGGAAAAGCTCACGTCCTACAACGACGTGACCAGCTACAACAACTACTACGAGTTCGGCACCGACAAGGCCGACCCGGCGCGCAACGCCGGCTCGCTGAAGACCCGGCCCTGGACGGTGGCGATCGAAGGCGAGGTCAAGAAGCCCAAGGTCTACGACCTCGACGAGCTGCTGAAGCTCGCCCCGATGGAGGAGCGCATCTACCGGCTGCGCTGCGTCGAGGGCTGGTCGATGGTGATCCCGTGGGTCGGCTATTCGCTGTCCGAGCTGATCAAGCGCGTCGAGCCTACCGGCAACGCGAAGTACGTTGAGTTCGTCACGCTGGGCGACGCGAAGCAGATGCCCTTCCTCGGTTCGCGCGTGCTGTCGTGGCCCTACGTCGAGGGCCTGCGCCTCGACGAGGCGATGAACCCGCTCGCGCTGCTGGCCTTCGGCCTGTACGGCGAGGTGCTGCCGAACCAGAACGGCGCGCCGGTGCGGCTGGCGGTGCCCTGGAAATACGGTTTCAAGAGCGGCAAGTCGATCGTCAAGATCCGCTTCACCGACAAGCAGCCGCTCACGTCCTGGAACCATGCGGCGGCCCAGGAGTACGGCTTCTTCTCGAACGTCAACCCGACGGTCGACCACCCGCGCTGGAGCCAGGCCACCGAGCGCCGCATCGGCGAAGACGGCCTGTTCGCGAAGAAGCGCGCCACGCTGATGTTCAACGGCTACGAAGCCCAGGTCGGCCAGCTCTATGCCGGCATGGACCTGAAGAAGCTGTTCTGACGGCGGCCCGACGATGAAGACCGCCGTGCTGTCGCCCGACACCGCCCCCCGCCCCGTTGCGCCGCGCCGGCGTTCGCCGCTGCTGCATCCGGCCGCCAAGCCGCTGCTGTTCGTCGCCGGCCTGCTGCCGTTCGCCTGGCTGTTCTACGGTGCGCTGATGAACACGCTGGGCGCGAACCCGGCCGAGGCGCTGATCCGCTCGACCGGCGACTGGACGCTGCGCCTGCTGTGCATCACGCTGGCGGTGACGCCGCTGCGGGTGATCGCGCACCAGCCGGCGCTGGCGCGCTTCCGGCGCATGCTGGGGCTGTTCGCGTTCTTCTACGTGGTGCTGCACTTCTTTTCATATGCGTGGCTCGACATGGGGCTCGACCTCGACGCCATCGTGCGCGACATCCCGAAGCGCCCGTTCGCGCTGGTCGGCTTCCTGGCCTTCGTGCTGATGATCCCGCTGGCCGCCACCTCGTTCAACCGGGCCATCAAGGCACTGGGCGCGAAACGCTGGCAGGCGCTGCACAAGAGCGTCTACGCGATCGTGCTGCTGGGTTTGCTGCACTTCTTCTGGATGAAGGCGGCGAAGAACAATTTCGCCGAGGTCGCGGTGTACGCCGCCATCATCGGCGTGCTGCTCGGCTGGCGCATCTGGCACGCGTTGCGCAAGAGTTGACGGCGTCGCGAAGGTGACGCCTGCGTGTCTGGCGCGCTCGCGCCGGGCCACGCACAATCGGGCCCTCCATGGTCGCCCACGCCTTGCCCCACTCCACGTCCACCGGCCCCGAGACGGTCGCCCGCCGCCTCGTCAGGCTGATCGCCGAATCGCAGGCCGCCCACGACGCCGGCCATCACCAGCAGGGCCTCGCGCTGGCCGAGCAAGCCCTGAATGGCGCCAGCGCGGTCGGCGAGCCGCTGATGCTGGCGCGCATCCACACGCTGATGGCCAACCACCGCTGGCGGCTCGGGCAGTTCGAGCCCTCGGTGCAGTCGGCGCGCGCGGCGCTGGCGCTCTGGAAGGCCGCCGAGCGCATCGACGAACAGTGCGACACGCTGTGCCTGCTGGCCATCTCGTTCAGCGAAATCGGCCTGCAGGAAGAAGCGCTGAAGCACGCCACCGCATCGTTCGAGCTGGCCCGCCAGCACGACCGCGGCTTGGCGATGGGCGTTGCGCTGAACCGCATCGGCATCTGCTACGACCGGCTCGGCGATTCGATCCAGGCCGAGAGCTTCCTGCTGCAATCCCTGGGCATGGCGCGCGAGCACGGCGGCCACGGCGACCGCATGCTGGCGCTTAACAACCTCACCGCGACCGCGATCAGCGCCTACTACCAGGCGCAGCTGCGCGCCGACGACGATGCCAGCCAGCAGGCGATCCAGCGGGCTCGCCAGTACGGCAGCCGGGCGCTGTCGCTGGCGCGCCGGCATGGCGACATCTACCGCGTCAGCGTCACGCAGGGCAACCTGGGCGAGGCGCTCGGGCTGGCCGGCGAGTTCGCCGAAGCCCGCTCGCTGCTGCAGGAGGCGCTGGCGAGCGCGCTGCAGAACGGCTTCCGCGCGGTCGTGCTGCGCATGCGGCACAACATCGCCGAGGTGCTGCTGCGCGAGGGCCGGAATGAAGAAGCCATCACCGAGCTCACAGCGACGCTGCAGTCGCTGACCGAGATGGACCACGAGACCACCCGCATGCGCGTGCACTCGGCCTTGCACCGTGCCTACAAGGCGACGCGCCAGTTCGAGCCGGCGCTGCTGCACTGCGAGGCGCACCACCAGATCGAGATGCAGCGCGTCGCGCTGCAGAGCAAGGCGCAGGCGCGGCTGATGGTGAACCGCATCGATGTCGAGCGCGCGCTGATGGACGGCGAGCGTTCGCGCCTCGAGGCCGAGCTGCACCGGCTGCGCACGCAGCAGTTGGAGGCCGAGAAAGAGCTGCTCGAGCAGCGCACCGCCGAGCTGCACCGCGAGACGCTCGAGGACCCGCTGACGGGCCTCGCGAACCGGCGCCATGTGGATGCGACCTTGCCGCTGCTGATCGAACGCTCGCGCGGCCAGGGCCAGCCGATGGCGCTGGCGATGGCCGACCTCGATCACTTCAAGCAGGTCAACGACCGCCACGGCCATGCGGTCGGCGACGAGGTGTTGCGCACGGTGGCGCGGCTGTTCGGCGACAAGACGCGGGCGCGCGACCTGCTCGGCCGCTGGGGCGGCGAGGAATTCGTGTTGGTGTTCGTCGACACGCCGCGCGAGACGGCGCACGAGATCTGCGAGCGGCTGCGCAGCGCGGTGCAGGCTTATCCGTGGAGCGCGATCGCGCCGGGGTTGCAGGTCACGCTGAGCCTGGGGCTGGCGGTCGCACAGCCGGGCGACAACGCGATCGAGCTGGTCGAGCGGGCTGATGCGGCCTTGTACGAGGCGAAGCGGCTGGGGCGCAATCGGCTGATGGAAGGTTGAGCCTTTGCCGCGATGGCGCAGCAAAGGCGGTGCCGTGCGTACACAAACCCCCGTTCGCCCTGAGCCTGTCGAAGGGCCTGCGCAAGGACCGAGCTTGTCGAGGGCCCGTCCGTCGAAGGGCTGTGCCCGACCCGCGCATGGCCTTCGACAAGCTCAGTCCGACCCTTCGACAAGCTCAGGGCGAACGGTGTTTCTTTGCCGCCACCCGATCCCTTCTCAGACCTGTTTTGCTCAGGCTTTTGCCGTGCCCGCACCTACGTCCGAGCCAACACCGGCTTCAACGCCGCGCCCGTGTGGCTCGCCTTGGTCTTGACCAGCAACTCCGGCACCCCGTTCGCCACCACCGTGCCACCGCGCACGCCGCCTTCCGGCCCCAGGTCGATGACCCAGTCGGCCTCGGCGATCACGTCCAGGTCGTGCTCGATCACCACCACGCTGTGCCCACCATCGACCAGCCGGTGCAGCACCCGAATGAGCCGCTCCACGTCGGCCATGTGCAACCCGACCGTCGGCTCGTCGAGCACGTACAGCGTGTGCGGCGCCTTGTTGCCGCGCCGGCCGACGTCGTCGCGCACCTTGGTCAGCTCGGTCACCAGCTTGATGCGCTGCGCCTCGCCGCCGCTCAGCGTCGGTGACGGCTGGCCCAGCGTCAGGTAACCCAGCCCCACGTCCTTCATCAGCTGCAGCGGGTGCGCGATGTTCGGCATCGACGCGAAGAACTCCACCGCCTCGTCGATCTCCATCTGCAGCACGTCGCCGATGCTCTTGCCGCGCCAGCTGACCGCCAGCGTCTCGGGACTGAAGCGCTGGCCGTGGCACACGTCGCACGGCACCTTCACGTCCGGCAGGAAGCTCATCTCGATCGTGCGCATGCCCTGCCCTTCGCAGGCCGGGCAGCGTCCGTCGCCGGTGTTGAAGCTGAAGCGCGCCGGCAGGTAGCCGCGCGCCCTCGACTCCAGCGTGTCGGCGAACAGCTTGCGGATGGTGTCCCAGAAGCCGATGTAGGTGGCCGGGCACGAACGCGGCGTCTTGCCGATCGGCGTCTGGTCGACTTCGAGCACGCGGTCGATGTACCCCCAGCCGTCGATCTTGTCGCAGCCCTGCCAGTTCGGCTTGCCGCCACGCACGTTGATGAACTGCAGGTTGGCCAGCAGCACGTCGCGCGCCAGCGTCGACTTGCCCGAGCCGCTGACGCCGGTGACCGCCACCAGCCGCTTCAGCGGCACGTCGACCGTCACCTGCTGCAGGTTGTGCAGCGACGCACCGTGGATCGTCAGCAAGCGGTTCGCCTCGCCTTCCTTCGCGACCTTGCTCGCCACCGACGCCAGGAAGGCCTCGACCTCGCGCCGCGCCTTCAGCGGGTGCACCAGCGGGTTCGCGAGGAAGCGGCCGGTCACCGAATCGGGGTGGCTCGCCAGGTCGGCCACCGTGCCCTCGGCCACCAGCCGGCCGCCGCGCTTGCCGGCCCCCGGTCCGATGTCGATGATGTGGTCGGCTCGGCGGATGGTGTCTTCGTCGTGCTCCACCACCACCAGCGTGTTGCCCTTGTCGCCCAGCTTGTGCAGCGCATCGAGCAGGATCTGGTTGTCGCGCGGATGCAGGCCGATGGTCGGCTCGTCGAGCACGTAGCAGACGCCCTGCAGGTTGCTGCCGAGCTGCGCCGCCAGGCGAATGCGCTGCGCCTCGCCACCCGACAGCGTCGGGGCCGCACGGTCCAGCGTCAGGTAGCCGAGGCCGACCTCTTCGAGGAACTCGAGCCGGCTCGCGATCTCGCTGACCACGTCGCGCGCGATCTCGGCATCGCGGCCATGCAGCTTCAAGGCCTGCACCCACTTGCGCGCATCGGTCACCGACCACTGCGCGATCCACGCGATCGAATGGGTGTCGAAGGTGACGCCGCGCGACACCGGGTTCAGCCGCGTCCCGCCGCAATCGGGACACGGCTCGTCGACCACGCCTTCGACTTCCGCCTCCTCCGACGGGAAGCTCTGCTCGCGGCCCTTGTTGTCGTCGTCCTGCACCGAATCGTCGTACGCCTTGCGCTGCTCGCGCGTCAGCGCCAAGCCGGTGCCGACGCAGGTGGTGCACCAGCCGTGCTTGCTGTTGTAGCTGAACATGCGCGGGTCCAGCTCGGGGTAGCTGGTGGCGCACACCGGGCAGGCGCGCTTGGTCGAGAACACCTTCACCTCGCCGAGCTTGCGGGTCGGCGTGCCGGCCAGCATCGCGCCGCGCAGGCCCTTCAGCGGGCTCAGCAGGTGCATCACGCCCTTGCCGACATCGAGCGCCTGCGCGAGCAGCATGCGCAGCTCGGCCTCGTTGTCCTTGCCGACCACCAGGTCGCCGACCGGCAGCTCGACGGTGTGCTCCTTGAAGCGGTCGAGACGCGGCCACGGATCGACCGGCAGGAAATCGCCATCCACGCGCAGGTGCGAGTGGCCGCGCGCCTTGGCCCATTTCGCGAGGTCGGTGTAGACGCCCTTGCGGTTGACGACCAGCGGCGCCAGCAGCCCGACGTGCACGCCCTGGTGGTCGCGCAGCAGCTGCGCGGCGATGCTCTCGACGCTCTGCGGCCGCACCGGCGCACCGTCGTTCACGCAGTGCTGGATGCCCAGCTTCACGTACAGCAGCCGCAGGAAGTGCCACACCTCGGTGGTCGTCGCGACCGTGCTCTTGCGCCCGCCGCGGCTCAGCCGCTGCTCGATCGCGACCGTCGGCGGGATGCCATACACCGCGTCCACTTCCGGCCGCCCCGCGGGCTGCACGATGCTGCGCGCATAGGCGTTCAGCGATTCGAGGTAGCGGCGCTGGCCCTCGTTGAACAGGATATCGAAGGCCAGCGTGCTCTTGCCGGAGCCCGACACGCCGGTCACCACGCTGAACTTGCCGCGCGGGATGCTGACGTCCAGCGACTTCAGGTTGTGCTCACGCGCGTTGACGATGCGGATCGATTCATCGCGCTTCACGTCGCGGGCCTTCTTGACGAGGTACTGCAGCGGCACGCCCTCTTCCACTTTGTGCTCGCCGAGGCGCATCGACACGTCGTACTCCGCCAGCGCGCGGCCGGTGTGCGACGTGGGATGCAGCTTCACGTCCTCCGGCGTGCCGGTGCACACCACCAGGCCGCCGCCCTCGCCGCCTTCCGGCCCGAGGTCGATCAGCCAGTCGGCCGCGCGGACCACGTCGAGGTTGTGCTCGATCACGACCAGCGAATGCCCGGCATCCAGCAGCTTGCGGAACGCGCGCATCAGCTTCGCGATGTCGTCGAAGTGCAGGCCGGTGGTCGGCTCGTCGAACATGAAGAGCGTGCCCTTCTTCGCGACCGGCTGGCGGCTCGCGGTCGTCGTCTGCGCCGCCTCGGCCAGGAAGCCGGCCAGCTTCAGCCGCTGCGCCTCGCCGCCCGACAGCGTCGGCACCGGCTGGCCCAGCTTCACGTACTCGAGGCCGACGTCGACGATCGGCTGCAGCACGCGCAGCACCTCGCGGTCCTGCGCGAACATCTGCACCGCCTCGCTGACGGTCAGCTCCAGCACGTCGGCCACGCTCAGCTCGCGCGCCACCTCGCCCGGCAGGCGGCGTTCGATCTTCACGTCGAGGATCTCGCCGCGGTAGCGGCGGCCGTCGCAATCGGGGCAGCGCAGGTACACGTCGGACAGGAACTGCATCTCGACATGCTCGAAGCCCGAGCCGCCGCAGGTCGGGCAGCGGCCGTCGCCGGCGTTGAAGCTGAACATGCCGGCGCCGTAGCCGCGCTGGCCGGCCAGCGGCGTCTGCGCGAACAGCTTGCGGATCTCGTCGAACGCGCCGACGTAGCTGGCCGGGTTCGAGCGCGCGGTCTTGCCGATCGGCGACTGGTCGACGAACACCGCGTCGGTCAGCCAGTCGGCGCCGAGCAGTCGGTCGTGCTCGCCGGGCGTCTCGGTGGCCTTGCCGAAATGCCGCGCGAGCGCCGGGAACAGCACGTCCTGCATCAGCGTGCTCTTGCCGGAGCCGGAGACGCCGGTCACGCAGACCAGGTGCTGCAGCGGGAACTCGACCGTCACGTTCTTCAGGTTGTGGTCGCGCGCGCCTTCGAGGATCAGCTTCGGCGTCGCCTCGGTGACCAGCCGCTTCAGCCCGCCCAGGCCGACCTGCTTGCGCGCGCCGAGGTAGGCGCCGGTCAGCGTGTCGGCATGGCGGATCTCTTCCGGCGTGCCGTCGAACACGATGTTGCCGCCGCGCTCGCCGGGGCCGGGGCCCATGTCGATCAGCCGGTCGGCGGCCAGCATCACCGCCGGGTCATGCTCCACGACGACCAGCGTGTTGCCGGCATCGCGCAGCCGGTGCATCGCCTCGACGATGCGGTTCATGTCGCGCGGATGCAGGCCGATGCTCGGCTCGTCGAGCACGAACATGGTGTTGACCAGCGAGGTGCCGAGCGCGGTGGTGAGGTTGATGCGCTGCACCTCGCCGCCGCTCAGCGTGCGGCTCTGGCGGTCCAGCGTCAGGTAGCCGAGGCCGACATCGCACAGGTATTTCAGGCGCGTGCGGATCTCGTCGAGCAGCAGCTTCAGCGCGTCGTCCAGCATCGTGCTGGGCAGCGTGATGCCGTCGAAGAAGCGGCGGATGCGTTCGATCGGCATCAGCATCAGGTCGTGCACCGTCAGGCCGGGCAGCACCTCGAGCTGGTCACGCGACCAGGTGGTGCCTTGCGGCAGGAAGCGCTTCGCGGGCGGCAGCACGCCGTCGGCATCGGGCTTGCTGCCCAGGCGCCACAGCAAGGCCTCGGTCTTCAGGCGCGCACCGCCGCAGGTGGTGCAAGGCGTGTAGCTGCGGTACTTCGACAGCAGCACGCGGATGTGCATCTTGTACGACTTCGATTCGAGGTACTCGAAGAAGCGCTTGATGCCGTACCACTGCTTGTTCCAGTTGCCCTTCCAGTGCGGCGAGCCGCTGATGACCCAGTCGCGCTGCGCCTCGCTGAGCTGCGACCACGCGGCGTCGCGCGGGATGCCGGCCTCGGCGGCGTACTTCAGCAGGTCGTCCTGCGAGTCTTTCCAGGCCGGCGTCTGGATGGTCTTGATCGCGCCGGAGCGCAGCGTCTTGCGGTGGTCCGGGATCACCAGGCCCCAGTCGACGCCGATCACGCGCCCGAAGCCGCGGCAGGTCTCGCAGGCGCCCATCGCGGAGTTGAACGAGAACAGCGCGGGCTGCGGCTCGCTGTAGCGCAGGTCGCTGTCGGGGCAGTGCAGGCCGGTGGAGAAACGCCAAAGTGCCGGTTCGCCTTCCTCGGCCACCACATACACATTCACCCGCCCGCTGCCGCGCTTCAGCGCCGTCTCGATCGCCTCGACCGCGCGCACCTTCTCGGTGTTCTGCAGCCGGAAGCGGTCCGCCACGACGTCCAGCACCTTGCGCGGACCGGTCGGCGTCGCCAGCTCGCGTTCGGCCTGCACGCGGGTGAAGCCGCTGGCAGCGAGCCATTGCTCGATCTCCTCGGGCGTCGTCACCGCCGGCAGCTCGACCGGGAAGGTCACGACCAGCCGCGGATCGCTCGCCGCCGTGCGACTCATCAACTCCGCATAGATCGTCTCCGGCGTGTCGTGCCGCACCGGCTGCGCGGTCTGCTTGTCGAACAGCGCGGCCGCCCGGGCGTACAGCAGCTTCAGGTGGTCGTTCAGCTCGGTCATCGTGCCGACCGTCGAGCGCGAGGTGCGCACCGGGTTGGTCTGGTCGATCGCGATCGCCGGCGGCACGCCGTCGACCCGGTCGACCGCCGGGCGGTCCATCCGGTCGAGGAACTGCCGCGCATAGGCGCTGAAGGTCTCCACGTAGCGCCGCTGCCCCTCGGCGTACAAGGTGTCGAACACCAGGCTCGACTTGCCCGAGCCCGACGGCCCGGTCACCACCGTCATCTCGCCGGTGCGGATGTCGAGGTCCAGGTTCTTCAGGTTGTGCTGGCGCGCGCCGCGGATGCGGATGACGCCGGTCGTGTCATCGGGGACGACATCGGACATGGGGAGGGCTTTCGGAATGCGGAGCCGAAGATTCTAGGGAGCCGGGCCGGGTGAGCACGGCGGCGGGCCATTGGTCAGTAGCCGTCAGCAACCCCGCTGACGTGGTGCAACACATCGAACATGCGAAGCGCATTGCCCAGATGGAGTCCATTGGCTACCATGCGCGACGCTTCACGCGTGCCGTGTGCGTGTGGCGCCATGAAAGCATCAGCAGTACCTCCGATTCCACCCCTCCCCCCCGACAGCGGCCGCGCAGCGCGGCTGATGGATGTCGTCGGCGAGGGCGTGTGGGAGCACGAACTCACCCCAGGAATCTCCCAGGAGCGCACGCTGCACCCGACACCGCAGCGCGCCTGGCATTCGCCGCGCTGCCGCGAGCTGCTCGGCGCCGACCTGGCCGACGAACCGTCCGCCATTCGCACACGCATCGACCCGCCCGACCTGCCGCGCTGGGATGCGCTGTGCGGCGCCGCGACGCGCGCACCGGGCCACACCGTCGACGGGCGCCTGCGCCTGCGCACGGCCGACGGCAGCCTGCGCTGGTTCCAGGTGCGCATGCGCGCCACCGTCGACAGCGGCGCCGCGGCCACCCGGCTGGCCGGCAGCCTGCGCGAACTCGACACCGACGCCGCGCCCACCCAGGCCAAGGCCGCCTTCCTGGCCCACATGAGCCACGAGCTGCGCACGCCGCTGAACGCGGTGCTCGGCATGACCGAACTGGCGCAGCGCCTGGCCACGCACAACGAGCAGCGCGGCTACCTCGAACTGGCGCAGCAATCCGGCCAGTCGCTGCTGCGCCTGATCGGCGACGTGATCGACTACGCCCGCGCCGAGGCCGGCGAACTCGCGCTGCGGCTCGAAACCTTCGACCTCTCGCAGCTGCTGGCCGAGACCTTCCGCGGCTTCATGCCGCAGGTGCACGGCCGCGGCCTGACGATGCTGTACGACTACCTCGGCGAGCAGACGCAGTTCCAGGGCGACCCGGCGCGCGTGCGCCAGATCGTCTCGAACCTGCTGGCCAATGCGGTCAAGTTCACCGCGCACGGCCATGTCGCGCTGGTCACCGAGCTGCGTGCCCAGGCCGACGGCCCGTGGCTGCTGCGCATCCAGGTGCACGACACCGGCACCGGCATGGACGCCGCCACCCTCGAGCGCGTGTTCAGGCCCTTCGAGCAGGGCGACAACAGCGCGCGCCGCCAGCACGGCGGCACCGGGCTCGGGCTGTCGCTCGCACGCAAGCTGGCCGCGCTGATGGCCGGCCGCGTGACGGCCAGCAGCGTGCCCGGCCGCGGCTCGGTGTTCACCGTCGAGCTGCGGCTCGCGGCGGTGGCCCAGCCGGCGCCCGCGCCGCACGCGCCCGGCCACGCCTGGCTGGTGGTGCGCAACGCGACGACCTCGCCGTGGCTGCCGCGCCGCATCGAGCGCCTGGGCTGGACCACCGAGCTGATCCCCGACCTGGCGCAGGCCACGCGGCGCGCGCTGCTCGGCGGCCGCGCGCCCGATTGCATCGTGCTGGCCGAGGACGGCCTCGACGACGCCAGCGACCTGGGAGCGCTGCGCCGCGCACTGCCTGAGGGCACGCGCGTCACGCTGCTGCTGCGCCCCGACTTCCACCAGCCGGTGCTGCTCGAGCGGGCCGCGCGCAGCGGCATGGCGGTGCTGCTGAAGCCGCTGACGCCGGCCGAGCTGCGCACGGTCGCCAGCGCCGAGGCGCGCCCGGCACCGGCACGGTCCGAGCCGTCGACGCCGATGCGCCCCGGCATGCACGTGCTGGTGGTCGAGGACAACCCGCTGAACCAACTGGTCGCGCGCGAGATGCTGATGGTGCTGGGCATGAAGGTCAGCGTCGCCGCCAGCGGCGAAGAGGCGCTCGCGCACTGCCTCGAGAAGGCGCCCGACCTGGTGCTGATGGACATCCAGATGCCGGGCATGGACGGCGTCGAGGCGACCCGCCGGCTGCGCGCGCTGCAGGCCGACGGCACGCTGCGGCCGTTCCCGATCGTCGCGCTGACCGCGCATGCGCTGGCCGCCGACCGCCAATCCAGCCTCGAGGCCGGCATGGACGAGCACCTGACCAAGCCGATGCAGTTCGAGAGCCTGCGCACGGTGCTGGATCAGTGGCGCCCTGATGACCCGGAGCTGACGGGCGACGACGAAAACGGGCCGACCGCGAACTAAGTCGCGCCGAACGCGACTGGGTGGACATTTCGTCCACTTGACGTGCTCGCGCAGTCGTTACATGTGAAAACATCCCGCCCTGCCGTGCGCCGTCGGGACAGTGAGTCGACACGGCCCGCGGCCCATGCCCCAGGGATAAAACCGGAGACTCCATGAAGAAGCTTCTTTGCGCGCTGGCCTTGTCCAGCCTCGCGGCCAGTGCGGCCGCCCAGATCATGATCGGCCAGACGGCAGGCTTCACCGGCGCGGTCGCCGCCGGCGTCAAGGAGACCACCGACGGCGCGAAGATGTACTTCGACGCGGTGAACGCGCGCGGCGGCATCAACGGCCAGCCCATCGAGTTGGTCTCGCTGGACGACAAGTTCGATCCGAAGCTCGCGGCCGAGAACGCTAAGAAGCTGATCACCGAGAAGAACGTGGTCGCGCTGTTCCTGGTGCGCGGCACGCCGCACACGCAGGCGATCGCGCCGCTGCTGGCCGAGTACCGGGTGCCGCTGGTCGCACCGTCGACCGGCGCGATGGTGCTGCACAAGCCGGTCAACCCGTACATCTTCAACGTGCGCGCCACCTACCAGCGCGAGGCCGAGCGCGCGATCCGCCACCTGAGCCTGATCGGCATGGAGCGCATCGCGGTGCTGCACGTCGACGACAGCTTCGGCACCGATGCGGTCGTCGGCGCCACGGCCGGCTTCACCGCGGTCGGCAAGCAGCCGGCAGCGGTCGAGAAGTTCGACCGCGCGAAACCCGACTTCAGCGCGATCGTGCCGAAGATGGTCAAGATGAACGTGCAGGCCGTGCTGTTCATCGCCTCGGGCGCCGTTGTCGCCGAAGGCACGAAGGCGCTGCGCGATGCCGGCAGCCCGGCGCAGATCGTCACGCTGTCGAACAACTCGGCCGGCGGCTTCATCACCTTGATGGGTGACAACGCGCGCGGCGTGATCGTCACGCAGGTGTTCCCGTACGAGCGCTCGATCGCGTCGCCGATCGTCAAGGAAGCGACCGAGCTCGCGAAGGCCAAGGGCTTCGATGCGGTGTCGCCCGCGATGATGGAAGGCTTTGCCGGCGCGAAGGTGCTGGTCGAAGGCCTGCGCCGCGGCGGCGGCACGCCGACGCGCGACAAGCTGCTCGCGGCGCTGAACAACCTGCACAAGTACGACATCGGCGGCATGGAGGTCAGCTACAGCACGACCGACCACAGCGGTCTCGATTTTGCAGATCTCTCCATCATTGGAGCCGACGGCAAGTTCCGCCGCTGAACACTCCGCGCAGCACGTCACGCCAGCCCCGGCGTGACGCGCAGACAGGCGTACTGCACGCAGGCACGCCCGCCCTGCCCGTGAAACCATGGATTTCCTTGAGTTTCACGAACAGAGCGGAGACACCTGATGAAGCAGTACCTCGGTGCGTTGGCCCTGGCGGCCACGATGATGTCGATCGGCGCCCCCGCCGCAGCCCAGCTCCTGATCGGACAGACCGCCGGCTTCACCGGACCGGTGGCGGCCGGCGTGAAGGAGAACACCGACGGCGCGAAGCTCTACATCGACTCGATCAATGCCCAGGGCGGCGTGCACGGCCAGCAGATCCAGCTGGTCTCCACCGATGACCAGTTCGACCCCGCGCTCAGCGCCGAGAACGCGAAGACGCTGATCGTCGAGAAGCGCGTGCTGGCGATGTTCCTCGGCCGCGGCACGCCGCATGCGCAGGCCCTCCTGCCGCTGCTGACCGAGCACCGGGTGCCGATGATCGCGCCGTCGACCGGCGCGATGGCGCTGCACAAGCCGGTGCACCCCTACGTCTTCAACGTACGCGCCACCTACCAGCGCGAGGCCGAGCGCATGATCCGCCATCTGAGCCTGGTCAGCGTCGACCGCATCGCGGTGCTGCAGGTCGACGACAGCTTCGGCGCCGATGCGGTGCAGGGCGCGGTGGCCGGCTTCGAGGCCATCGGCAAGAACCCGGCGATGCTCGCGAAGTTCGATCGCAGCCAACCCGATTTCAGCCAGCTGGCGCCGCAGGTGGCGAAGTCCGGCGCGCAAGCGGTGCTGTTCATCGGCTCGGCCGGCGCGGTGGCCGAGGGCACGATGGCGCTGCGCAAGGCCGGCTCGATGGCGCAGGTGGTGACGCTGTCGAACAACGCCTCCAGCGGCTTCATCAGGGCGATGGGCGACTACGGCCGCGGCACCATCGTCTCGCAGGTGTTCCCGTACGAGCGCTCGATCGCGTCGCCGCTCGTCAAGGAAGCGCTGGAACTCGCGCGGGCACGCAAGCTCGACGGCGTCTCGCCCGCGATGATGGAAGGCTTTGCCGCCGCGAAGGTGCTGGTCGAAGGCCTGCGCCGCGCCGGCCCGAACCCGACGCGCGAACGGCTGGTGGCCGCGCTGAACGGCATCAACCACTACGACGTGGGCGGCATGGACATCAGCTACAGCACCACCGACCACACCGGGCTCGATTTCGCCGACCTGTCGATCATCGGCCCGGACGGCAAGTTCCGGCGCTGATCAGCGCTTCGGCCACCACGGCACGAACGCGCTGGTGCGCAGGATGTAGTCGCGGTAGGCGGGGCGGCGCTCGCCGATGTCCTGCTCGAGCAGCGTGACGCCGGACACCTTCAGCAGCAGCGTCGTCATCACGAGCGGCGAAACGATGCTCCAGGCGCCGCCGGCCGGCACCGCCATCAGCCACAGACCCCACCAGGCGCAAGCCTCGCCGAAGTAGTTCGGGTGGCGGCTCAGCCGCCACAGGCCGCGGTCCATCACCTGGCCCCGGTTCGCCGGGTCAGCCTGGAAGCGCGCCATCTGCGCATCGGCAACCGCTTCGAACACGATGCCGAAGGCAGCCAGCGCAGCGCCGATGCCACCGGCGACGCCGAACGGCGCATCGATCGCGAAGCCGGCGAGGAAGGGCATCGCGACGATCCACGCGATCGCCGCCTGCAGCCCGAACACCAGGTAGAGGCTCTTGAACGCGAAGTTCGGCTGGTTGCGCGCACGGATCGCCTGGTAGCGGCGGTCTTCGCCATGGCCCCAGTTGCGCCAGCTGATGTAGATCGCCAGCCGCAGCGCCCACACCAGCAGCAGCGCACCCATCGCGAGGGCGCGCGAGCCCGAAGCCGGCAGCACGACGGCATACGCCAGCGCCGAGGCTGCGATCAACGCCGACCACCAGCGATCGACCAGGCTCGCATCGTGGCGCATCACGCTGCCCGCCCACGCGACCCCTGCGAGCGTGGCACTCGCCGCCAGGCCCCATGGCGCCACCGGCAGCAGGTCGGTCATGCGCGCCGCTCGAACAGCGCATGGCTGACGAACCACTGCTGCCCGTCATCGTGGCCGAACAGCTCGGCGCAGGACATGAAGAACAGCCGCCAGCGCACCCACCACAGCGCCGATTGCTGCGCGCCGTAGCAGCCGTCGAACACCGGCTGCAGCGTGGCGCGGCGGGCGTCCATGTTCTGCAGCCAGGCCTCGGCGGTGCGCTGGTAGTGGGTGCCGTCCCAGCGCCAGCGCTGCAGCAGCCGCAGGTCGTCCTGGAAGTTCAGCGCCAGGTCGTCGCTCGGCATCATGCCGCCGGCGAAGAAGTGCTCGCTCATCCAGTCGCTCGCATCGCGCGCGACGAACGCATACGGCGTGCTGCGGTGCGCGAACACGTGCATGAAGAAGCGCCCGCCGGGCCGCAGCCAGCCGGCAACGCGGCGGAACGCCTCGGGCCAGTTGCGCAGGTGCTCGAACATCTCGACCGACACCACGCGATCGAAGCGGTCGATGATGCCGAAATCCGCCGGATCGAACTCGTTCATGTCCTGCGTGACGACGCGCAGGTTCGACAGCCCGCGCTGCGCCGCCTGGGCCTCGATGTGGGCGCGCTGCGAGTGCGAGTTGGAGACCGCGGTGATGCGGCTGCCCGGGAAGCGCTCCGCCATCCACAGCGACAGCGAGCCCCAGCCGCAGCCGAGCTCGAGCACGTCCTGCCCGTCGAACAGGCCGGCGCGCTCGCAGGTGAGGGTCAGCGCGGCGGCCTCGGCGGCGTCCAGCGTGGTGATGGCGGCGTCGGACGGCTCGCCCCACCAGCAGCTGCTGTATTTGCGATGGCTGCCCAGCACGCTGCCGAAGAACGCGGCCGGCAGTTCGTAGTGCTGTTCGTTGGCCTTCTCGGGCAGCAGGGCCAGCGGCGCGCGCCGCATGCCGGCGATGAACTCGGCCGTGAGTTCGGCCGACGCGGCGACGTCATCGGCCCGGATCTCGTGCAGGCGCTCCTTCAGCAGGCGGCGAATGCCGAGCCGGACGACGCGGTCGGGCACGAGCCCCTGCTCGACCCAGTTGACGACACGGGCCGTGGACGAAGCGGACATGCGGAATCTCCTGGAAAGCACCGGGGAAACCACTCCATACGCAGCGACCGCCTGTCCGGATGCACGGAGCCCGGATGCCTCACTCCCACGGGAGCATCAGCGTGACCATCAACAGCTTCTCGAACTCCGGCTCGAAGCGCTCGACGATCGCCTGCGGGTCCTTGCACAGCGCATCGTCCGTCACCAGCCCGAACTGCACGCCGCCGCCGTAGCTCAGGATGCTGACGCCCACGCCGATGTGCCCCGACTGCGGCACCCAGAACATCGTCTGGCGCAGCGTCGAGCCGCAGAACTTCAGCGGCGCGGCCGGCCCCGGCACGTTGGTCATCACCGCGGTCGCCTTCTTCGCGAACAGGTTCAGCAGCGCATCCTGGGCCGGCTTGATCAGCAGCCCGGCCACCGACAGCACCGCGAACGCGAGCAGCGGCTGGTAGCTGCCCTTCAGGTCGGTCATGCGCGCTCGCACCGCGTAGACGCGCTCGACCGGGTTCGCGATGCCGATCGGCAGCACCAGCGGCACCAGCCCGAAACGGTTGCCGAGCTGGTGCGCCTTCTCGAGCGGGCGCAGGTTCACCGGCACCATCGCGCGGATCTCCTGCCCGTCGGGGTTCTCGCCGCGTGCGCGCAGGTAGCCGCCGATCGCGCCGGCCACGCAGGCCAGCAGCACGTCGTTGACCGAGCAGTTCAGCGCGCGGCCGATCGCCTTCACCTGGTCGAGCGGGATCGGCTCGCCCCAGGCCACGTGCTTGCGGCCGACCGGCGTGCCCTTCAGCGAGGTCGGCGAATCGTCGGGCATCAGCGCGAGCGCCGCCACGTCGCTCAGCACCTGGTAGCCGGTGCGCGCCATGTCGAGCGAACCCAGCAGCGGCTGCTGCGGGTGCGCCAGCATCTCCATCGACTTCGCGATGCCGCCGCCGTACATGCCGATCGCCTTGACGGTCAGGTCGGTCAGCGGCTTGACGACCGCATCGGACAGCCAGTCAGCATCGCCGTCGTCGTCGGCCGCCTTGCCGCGCGTGCGGCGCGGTGGCGGATCCTGCCCGCCGTCGGTGATCGACAGCATCACCGAGATCAGCGCGATGCCGTCGGCGATGCAGTGGTGCACCCGGGCGATCAGCGCGCTGCCGCCCTCGTAGTCGTCGATCAGGTGGAACTGCCACAGCGGGTGCGCGCGGGCCAGCGGCGTGCTGCTCAGCTCGGCGACACGCTCCTGCAGCGCCTGGCGCGCCGACTGGCCGCGGGCACGGTGCAACGGCTCGTGCAGCACGTGCTGCTGCAAGTCGAAGGCCGGGTCGTCGACCCAGCTCGCGCCCATCGCGTCTTCCACCACCTTCTGGCGGAAGCGCCCGTACTTCAGCAGCTTGTCCTCGACGCGCTCGCAGAGCGCGGCGTGCGTGATGGCCGGCTGCAGCAGCCACACGCCGACGATCATCATCAAGTTCACGTCGTTGTCCATGCGCAGCCAGGCGGTGTCGACGCGCGACATGCGCTGGGTTGCGGCGTGGGGGGAGGTGGGCATCGTCGGGGTCTCCTGGGGGCGTGTCTTGTTCTGCGGGGCACGATGATGGGTAACATTCGCCGCGTCAATGCCGACTTTCACCCACGCATCACCGGAGACCTTCATGGCCGACCTCAAGACCCAGTTCGACGCCGCCGTGGCCGACTCGAAGAACCTGCCCGAGAAGCCCGACAACATGACGCTGCTCAAGATCTACGCGCTGTACAAGCAGGCGAGCAGCGGCGACGTGGACGGCAAGCGTCCCGGCTTCACCGACATGGTCGGCCGCGCCAAGTGGGACGCCTGGGATGCGGTGAAGGGCAAGTCGGGCGACGAGGCGATGCAGGAGTACGTCGACCTGATCGAATCGCTGAAGGAGTGACGCGCGATCGCCAGCCCGGGCTGGACACGCTGCGGGCGCTGGCGATCCTCGGGGTCTTCGCGTACCACTACCGGGTGTTCGTCAGCGGCGAGAACACCTTCGGCTGGGCCAGCGCGGTCGGCTGGACCGGCGTCGACCTGTTCTTCGTGCTGAGCGGCTACCTGATCGCCAACCAGCTGCTGGGCGGGCTGCTCTCGGGGCGGCGGCTGTCGTTCGGCGCGTTCTATGCGCGGCGCGCGCTGCGCACGCTGCCGAACTTCTGGGTCGTGCTGGCGCTGTTCTTCCTGTTCCCGGCGGTGATGGGCGGGCGCGAACCGCCGCCGCTGTGGCGCTTCCTGAGCTTCACGCAGAACATCGAGCTGCAGCCGGGCACCGCGTTCTCGCACGCCTGGTCGCTGTGCATCGAGGAGCAGTTCTACCTCGGGCTGCCGCTCGCGCTGTGGGCCGTGACGCGGCTGCGGCACCAGCGGGCACTGGCCTGGGCGCTGATCGGCGCGCTGGTGCTGGCAGCGATCGCCTGGCGCAGCATGCTGTGGCTGCAGTACGGCCGCGAGGCCGGCGGCGCGATCGAGCGCTACTACCCGACGGTGTACTACGGCTCGCTGTCGCGGCTCGACGAGTTCCTGCCTGGCGTGGCACTCGCGCTGCTGAAGAACGGACACCCGCAGGCCTGGGCGCGCGTCACGCAGCATGGGAAGGCGCTGTTCGCGGCCGGGCTGGCCGCGTCGCTCGCGATGCTGTGGGGCCTGATGAATTTCTACGAGATCGACGGCTACGGGTATGGCTACCTGATGAGCGGCTTCGGCTACTCGCTGATGGCGATGGCCTGGGCGCTGCTGCTGCTGAGCGCGCTGAGCCGCGGCTCGCCGCTGCAGCGCTGGCGGGTGCCCGGCGCGGCGTCGCTCGCGCTGTGGTCGTACGCGCTGTACCTGACGCACAAGCCGATCGCGTTCATCGTGAACCGCCAGCTCAAGCCGTGGGCGCTGCCGACGCCGCTGCTGGTCATCGCGATCTCGGCCGCCTGCCTGCTGGGTGGCTGGCTGCTGTTCAGGCTGGTCGAGACGCCGTTCATGCGGTGGCGGGACCGGTGGGTGCCGCGGCAGTTCGATGCGAGCGAGATGACATCGCGTACCGCGCCGGCGGGAGTCGGAACCCGTTCGCCCTGAGCAGGGTTCTTTTGCAGCGGCCCGGTCGATCAGCGTTCTCGATCAACGGCCCTTGGTCTTCTTCGCTGCGGCCTTCTTCGCCGGCGCCTTGCCGCCCGCCAGCAGCGCATCCAGGTTCTTCTCGATCTCGCCCTGGATCGTGCCGGCGAAGGCGCCCATCAGGAAACCCAGCTTCGCCTGCAGGTCGAAGTGGTCGGCCGCGACGACCAGCTCGCCACTGACGCCTGATCGCTTGAACTCCACCGTGTCGGTGTCCTCGCCTTCGATCACGGTGCATTCCATCTCGAACTTCTTCTCGGCCTCTTCGGCCCATTTCCACGCGATCTCGCGCGCGCGGGCCAGGCCCAGGTCGTGGTCGCGGTGGATGTGGATGTCGGGCATGTCGGTCTCCTCGGGTCTTTATGGGGTCGCCGTCGCAGCGCCGGCGGATTGGAGTGTCGCGCGCCGCTCGTCGCGCGGCAACGCGGCGATGCGCCGCACCTCGGCGTAGAAGCGGTCGAAATCACGGCCCTCGCGTTCGAACAGGCGCTCGAACTGCGGCACCAGCTCGTTGTAGGCGGCCAGCACGCCCAATGACGCATTGTTCGCGCGCTCGAACCAGCCGTCGTAGCCCGCATAGCCGGCCCACGCGCCGGCCTTCAGCGCGGCGTAGTCGGCACGCAGCGCCGCCATGCGCTCGGCCTTCGCGCCGCGCTTGTCGGCATCGCTGCGGCCGCTGCGGTAGATCGCGTCGAGGTCGCTGCGCGCCTGCATCGTCAGCGCACGGAACTCCTGGCGCCGCTGGTCGTAGCGCTCGTACTCGTCGCGCGCCGCGGCCGTCGACTTCTCGACCAGCCAGCGCGTGCCGCCGATGCGCTCGACCGCGGTCGCGAACGACTCGTTGAACATCGTGTCGTCCTTCGCGAAGGCCACCTGGTGCGCCAGCTCGTGAAAGATCAGCCGCGCCAGTTCGCCTTCGGGCCAGCGGATGAAGGTGTTCAGCAGCGGGTCGCTGAAGAAGCCGCCCGGCAGCTTGCCGAGCGTCGAATAGGCCGGCACCGCGTACACGCTGACCTCCAGCCCCTCGGCGCGCAGCTCGTCGCCCTGCGCGTTGGCGGCCGGCTGGTCGAAGTAGCCGCGGTAGCCGACGCAGCCGGTCACCGGGTAGCACCAGGTCTTCAGTTGCAGGCTCAGTTCAGGCGCGGCCACCACGTTCCACACCGCGGCGTTGCGGTGCAGGTCGGCATAGCGCCGGTAGCTCGCGTTGTCGGGCAGCTTCAGTTCGCTGACCGCGTAGTCGCGCATGCGCTGCGTCAACTGCAGGCGCTCGCGCAAGGGCTCGGCCGTGGCCGGGTCGGCGATCCAGTCGCTGACCGGCTTCGCCTGGTTCAGCAGGCTCAGGTGGCCGCCGACCGATTGCGCCAGGTAGCGCACCGAGCCGCAGCCACTGAGCGAGCCCAGCAGCACGACCACGCCGACCGCCATCCACCACTTTTTCTTCACCGAAACTCGCATCGCGCGAGTCTAGGCGAGCTGACCAGGCTCAGCTCAACCGGCGCCCGTTGGCCCCGAGCACCGCCAGGCCGACGTAGCGCGAGGCCACGTACGGTGCCGTGCCGCCGAAGCCGAGCGACAGCTCGCCCAGGTTCAGCTGCTTGAGGCCGGTCAGCGCCAGGCGCAGCTTGTCGCGGGTCACGTCGCGGCCGGCGCGGCGCAGCCCCTCGGCCACCACCATCGCGTTGACATAGCCTTCGAAGCTGCTGGCGCCGAACTCTTCGCGGCCGATCGCGCGCATCGCCGCCTGGTAGCCGCGCACTGATTCGAGCTTCGGCGACACCGCATCCGGAAACACCTGCGACAGCGCGATGCCCTGCGACGCGGCGCCCAGCTTGGACAGCTCCGACGAGATCACCGACACCGACAGCCCGACCATCGGCAGTCCGGCCATGCGCGCGCGCAGTTGCAGCATCAGCGCCGTGCTGGTCGTGCCCGTCGTGCCGAAGAACACCACATTGGGCTTGGCCGCGAGCAGCTGCTCGACGACCTGTGCCACGTTGGAGCCGTCGACCGCCGCCGGCAGCGTCGTCACCGCCTGCAGCCCGGCCGCCTGGAGCGCGGCGGTCGCGTCCTTCGCGACCTCCTTGCCGAACGGGTTGTCGAGGTAGACCAGCGCGATGTCCTTCAGGCCCATCGCCACCAGCTGCTGGGTCACGCGCGTCACCTCGTCGGTGTAGCTCGCCCGCACGTGGAAGACGTTGCGCTGGCCCGGCTGGCGCAGCGACGATGCGCCGGTGATCGGCCCGACATACGGCACGCCGGCCTGCTCGATCGCCGGGATGATGGCGGCGTTGTTCGCGGTGCCGATGCACGAGATCAGCGCGAACGCGGTGTTGCCCTCGATCATCTGCTTGACGTTCTCGACGGTGCGCGCCGGCACGTAGCCGTCGTCCTTCATCAGCAAGCGCAGTTCGCGGCCGTGGATGCCGCCGGCCTTGTTGATCGCCCCGAAGGCGGCCGAGATGCCGGCATTCTGGTCACGACCCGAGCCGGCCAGGATGCCGCTCAGCGCGGCCGAACTGCCGAGCGTGACCTGGCCCGCGCTCAGGCCCTCGTCGGCCCCATGCGCGACATGAACCCAGCCGGCGCCGCTCGCCGCCGCCACACCCTGTACACACGAACGCAAGAACGACCGACGCTTCATCGCTACGACTCCAGGCGAAAAGCAGTCACTCTCGGGGCAGCGCGGGAGACCACCTGTCCCGGCCGCGACACCGGCGAATACATCGCGGGGAAACGTGAAGCCCGTCACCGGCCTCGCGGCCGGCCTGCATCATTCACGCGACACTTCGACCAGGCAGTCGTAGAAGCTGGGCGCGCGGCCGAGGTCGGTCAGGCGCTGGTGGGTCAGTTCATTGACGTTGGTGCCGCGCACGCCGAGCTTGCGCCACCAGATGCCCAGGCCGTTGACGACGCCCGGCCGCGCGCGCTGGCTGACCACCGCCTTGCACCAGTACTCGCCACGGTCGTTGAAGACCCGCACCAGCTCGCCGCCGGTGATGCCGCGCCGCTGCGCATCGTCGACGTGGATCTCCAGCACCGGCTCGCCCTCGATGTCGCGCAGGCTCTGCACGTTGACGAAGCTGGAGTTCAGGAAGTTGCGCGCCGGCGGCGAGATCATCGCCAGCGGGTAGCGCTGCGCGAGTTCGGGCGTCGAGCTGGCCGATTCGTAGTTCGGCACATGGTCGGGCACGCCCCAGCCCGGCGCGTCGATCGTGCAGCGGCCGCTCGCGGTCGGGAAGCCGCCGTCGGCGAACGGCGCCTCCGCGATCGCCAGCTTCACCCAGTGCTTCTCGCGCAGTTCGTCGAAGTCGACGACATCGCGGCCGAAGGCCTGGCGCGCGAGGGCTTCGTCGCTGTCGCTGAAGCACGGCGCATCGAAGCCCATGCGCGCGGCGAGCTCGCGGAAGATCTGCGTGTTCGGCTTCGCCTCGCCGACCGGCGCGATCGCCGCCTCGTTGATCAGCACGTAGGTGTGGCCGTAGCTGGTGTGCACGTCCAGGTGCTCCAGCTGCGTCGTGGCCGGCAGCACGTAGTCGGCGTGGTCGGCGGTGTCGGTCATGAAGTGCTCGAGCACGACGGTGAACAAGTCGTCGCGCCGGAAGCCCTTCACGACCTTCGGCGACTCGGGCGCCACCGCGACCGGGTTGCTGTTGTAGACGATGAGCGCCTCGATCTTCGGGCCGAACGCCGCCGAGCTGTCGCGCAACAGGTCGTCGCCGATCGTGCTCATGTTGATGGTGCGCGGGCGCCGGCCGGCCAGCAGCTCGGGCCGCTGCAGCGCCGCCTTGTCGGGATGGAACCAGCCCGACGCCGACAGCAGCATGCCGCCCGCGCGGTGCCGCCACGCGCCGGTCAGGCACGGCAGGATCGCCACCAGCCGCACCGCGTTGCCACCGCCGCGCACCCGCTGCATGCCGTAGTTCAGGCGGATCGCGGCCGGCCTGGTCGTGCCGTAGTCGCGGGCCAGGCCGCGCACCTCGTCGGCGCTGATGCCGCAGGTCTCGGCGGTGCGCTCGGGCGTCCAGGCCATCGCGCGTTCGCGCAGGGCCGGCCAGCCTTCGGTGTGGCGTTCGATGTAGTCGGCATCCAGCCAGTCGTTGACGACCAGCTCGCGCATCAGCCCGAGCGCGAGCGCACCGTCGGTGCCGGGCAGCAGCGCGATGTGCTGGTGGCACTTGTCGGCCGTCTCGGTCTTGCGCGGGTCGATGCAGACGAGCTTCGCGCCGTTGCGCTTGGCCGCGTTCGCGAAGGTCCAGAAATGCAGGTTCGACGCGATCGAGTTGCTGCCCCAGATCACGATCAGCTTGCTCTCGGCGAAGTGCTCGACGTGCATGCCGACCTTGCCGCCGTAGGTCGCCATCAGCGCTTCAGCGCCGGCCGAGGCACAGATCGTGCGGTCGAGCAGCGAGGCGCCCAACTGGTGGAAGAAGCGCCCGGCCATGCTCTCGCCCTGCAGCAGGCCCATCGTGCCGGCGTAGCTGTACGGCAGGATGGCCTGCGGCGCGCGCGACGCGATTTCGCCGAGGCGCGCAGCGATGTCGGACAGCGCTTCATCCCAGCTGACGCGCACGAACTGCCCGCTGCCCTTGGTCCCGACCCGCTTCAGCGGATGCAGCACCCGGTCCGGGCTGTAGGTTCGTTCGGTGTAGCGCGACACCTTGGTGCACAGCGCACCGTGCGTGGTCGGGTGACCGGCGTCGCCTTGTATGCGAATTGCGCGACCGTTCTCAACGGTCACGCGAATGGCGCAGGTGTCTGGACAGTCATGCGGGCACGCCGCCGCAACAGTTCGTGAACTCATCGCGGCACTATTGCACAAGCTTCCGGATGTATGTACCTGCTTGGTAATGAACCGCACCGTTTGTACCGATATGGACGGATATCCTTACGCCCCAGCAAACGGCCCGCCGAGTCGTAACAAGCTGCAACAAATTTGTCAACGGAACTTGCCCCATGAAACGTCGTGTACTTCTCAAAGGTGTTGCCGCCGGCAGCGCCATGTTGGCGTTGCCTGCGCTGGCACAAAGTGACCGTCGGCTCGTGCTGGGCCAGTCCGCCGCCTTCACCGGCCCGGCCGCGCAGTTGGGCATCCAGATGAACCGCGGCGCGCGCGTGTTCTTCGATGCCTTCAATGCCGCCGGTGGCGCCAACGGCCACACCGTCGAATTGAAGACACTGGACGACGGCTATGAGCCGGACCGTTGCAAAGCCAACACCGACCGCTTCATCAAGGAAGACGTGTTCGCGCTGTTCGGCTATGTCGGCACGCCGACCTCGCTGGCCGCGCTGCCGCTGGTCAACGAGAGCAAGATGCCGTTCTTCGGGCCGTTCACCGGTGCCGAGGCGCTGCGCGAGCCGTTCAGCAAGTCGATCTTCCACGTGCGGGCGTCGTACTACGACGAGACCGCGCTGATCGTGAAGAACCTGACCCAGCTGAGCCTGAACAAGATCGCGGTGTTCTACCAGAACGACGCGTACGGCAAGGCCGGCCTGGAAGGCGTGACACGCGCGCTGAAGCCGCTGAACCTCGCGCCGGTCGCGCTGGGCACCGTCGAGCGCAACACCGTCGCGGTGAGCCAGGCGGTGAAGGACATCGTCGCGAAGCTGCCCGACGCGGTGGTGCTGATCAGCGCGTACAAGTCGTGCGCGGCGTTCATCCGTGAAGCCCGCAAGGCCGGCTACGGCGGCACCTTCTACAACGTGTCGTTCGTCGGCACGCAGGCGCTGGCCGACGAGCTCGGCAAGGAAGGCCGCGGCATCATGATCAGCCAGGTGATGCCGTTCCCGTTCTCGACGACCACGCCGATCTCGCGCGAGTACCTCGAAGCAGTGGCCAAGGCCGGCGGCGACGCGACGCCGAACTACTCGAGCATGGAAGGCTACCTGGCGGCGAAGGTGTTCGCCGAGGGCCTGAAGCGCGCCGGCCGCGCGCCGTCGCGCGACGCGCTGATCGCCGGGCTGGAGTCGATCCAGAACGCGAACTTCGGCGGCTTCAACGTGCACTTCGGAGCGAAGGACCACGTCGCGTCGAGCTTCGTCGACGTCTCGATGCTGACCGAAGACGGCAAAGTCCGTCGCTGATCCCTGTTCAATCGTTTGGAGTTCTTGTGAATCGTCGTCATTTGCTGCGCCTGGGCGCATTGGCCCCGGTGGCCCTGGCCTTTCCGAAGCTGGCGACCGCCGCCTCGTCCAAGATCGTGCTCGGCCAGTCGGCCGCGTTCTCCGGTCCGGCCAGTGCGCTGGGCGAGCGCTACAAGGAAGGCGCACTGCTCGCCTTCGAACGCGTCAATGCGCGCGGCGGCATCAACGGCCGCACGATCGAGCTGCGCAGCGTCGATGACGGCTACGAGCCCGACCGCTGCGCCGAGAACACCCAGAAGCTGCTGAAGGACGACGTGTTCGCGCTGTTCGGCTACATCGGCACGCCGACCTCGGTGGCCGCGCTGCCGCTCGCGACCGCGGCGCGCACGCCGTTCTTCGCACCGTACAGCGGTGCCGAGGCGCTGCGCTCGCCGTTCAACCGCATGGCTTTCCATGTGCGCGCGTCGTACAACGACGAGACCGCCGAGATCGTCAAGCAGATCACCTCGATCGGCATGAAGCGCATCGGCGTCTTCTACCAGAACGACAGCTACGGCAAGGCCGGCCTCGACGGCATGACCGCGGCGCTGAAGGCGCACAACCTCGCCGCGGTGGGCCTCGGCACGGTCGAGCGCAACACGGTGAACGTGGACGCCGCCGTGGGCACGATCCTGGCCGACAAGCCCGACGCGATCGTGCTGATCAGCGCCTACAAGTCGTGCGCCGCGTTCATCCGCGCGGCCCGCAAGCAGGGCTTCAGCGGCAGCTTCTACAACGTGTCGTTCGTCGGCACGCAGGCGCTGGCCGCCGAACTGGGCCAGGACGCCCGCGGCGTCGCGATCAGCCAGGTGATGCCGCTGCCGTTCAGCGCGACGGTGCCGATCTCGGCCGACTACCTGTCGGCCGGCAAGGCGCTGGGCGCGAAGTTCGAGCCCAACTACGGCGGCATCGAAGGCTTCGTCGCGGCGCGCACCATCATCGAAGGCCTGCGCCAGGCCGGCAACAACGTGACGCCGGAGACGCTGGTGACGGCACTGGAGAACATGCCGGAGCTGAACCTCGGCGGCTTCTTCGTCGACTTCACCGACCGGTCACATGCCGGCTCGAAGTACGTCGACATGACGATCCTGACGGCCGAAGGCAAGGTCCGGCATTGAAGGTCCGGCATTGAGTTTCGGGGTGGCCCCGTCGGACAAGGGCCACGAGTAAACTGGATCGCTTCGCACGAGCTGGAGCGTTTCCATGCAGTTGATCGAATCCATCCTGGCCGATGCCGCGGCCGTCACGGCGATCCGACGTGACATCCATGCCCACCCCGAACTCTGCTTCGAGGAGAAGCGCACCGCCGACGTCATCGCGAAGGCGCTCACCGACTGGGGCATCCCGATCCACCGCGGCCTCGGCACCACCGGCGTCATCGGCATCGTGAAAGGCACCGCGGGCACGAGCGAGCGCGCCGTCGGCCTGCGCGCCGACATCGACGCGCTGCCGATGACCGAGAAGAACACCTTCGCGCATGCCAGCACCCACGCCGGCAAGATGCACGCCTGCGGCCACGACGGCCACACCGCGATGCTGCTGGCGGCCGCGAAGCACCTGTCGAAGAACCGGAACTTCGACGGCACCGTCTACCTGATCTTCCAACCGGCCGAAGAAGGCGGCGGCGGCGCCCGCGAGATGATCAAGGACGGCATCTTCGACAAATTCCCGATGGAAGCGGTATTCGGCGCCCACAACTGGCCCGGCATGAAGGTCGGCCAGTTCGCGCTGAAGAACGGCCCGTGCTTCGCATCGAGCAACGAGTTCCGCATCGTGATCCGCGGCAAGGGCTCGCACGCCGCGATGCCGCACAACGGCATCGACCCGGTGCCGATCGCCTGCCAGCTGGTGCAGGGCTTCCAGACCATCATCACGCGCAACAAGCGGCCGATCGACGCCGGCGTGATCTCGGTGACGATGATCCATGCCGGCGAAGCCACCAACGTGGTGCCCGACAGCGTCGAGATCCAGGGCACCGTGCGCACCTTCACGCTCGAGGTGCTCGACCTGATCGAGAAGCGCATGAAGGAGGTGGCCGAGAACCTGTGCGCCGCCTTCGATGCCGGCTGCGAGTTCGAATTCACCCGCAACTACCCGCCCACCATCAACCACCCGGTGGAAACCGAGTTCGTGCGCGGCGTGATGGCCGACGTGGTCGGGGCCGAGAACGTGCAGGAGTTCGAGCCGACGATGGGCGCCGAAGACTTCAGCTACTTCCTGCTCGAGAAGCCGGGCTGCTACTTCCTGATCGGCAACGGCGACGGCAGCCACCGCATCGGCGGCCACGGCATGGGCCCGTGCATGCTGCACAACCCGAGCTACGACTTCAACGACGACCTGATCCCGCTCGGTGCGACGCTGTGGGTGCGCTTGGCCGAGCAGTGGCTTTCGCAGCCGCGGCGCTGAGGTCGGCATGATGAACACCGAAGCGCTCTTCGCACAGACCTACGCCGAAGCGCGCGGCAAGTTCCTGGCCGCGGCCGAGGCGGCCGAGCTCGACGTCGAGACCCATGTGCACCCGCTGCTCGGCCGCGACGGCGAGACGCTCGCGATGGACATCGTGCGCGACGGCCCGGCCGATGCGGGCCGGCTGCTGATCATCAGCAGCGCCTGCCATGGCGTCGAGGGCTTCTGCGGCTCCGGCATCCAGGTCGGGCTGCTGGGCGATGCGGCGTGGCGTGCGTCGGCCCATGCGGCCGGCGTGGCGGTGCTCTGCATCCACGCGCTGAACCCGCATGGCTTCTCGTGGTGGCGCCGCACCACGCACGAGAACGTCGACCTGAACCGGAATTTCCACGATTTCAGCCAGCCGCTGCCGGCCAACCCCGGCTACGACGAACTGGCCGGGCTGCTGGTGCCGCCGACCTGGCCGCCGTCGCCCGAGGTGATGATGCGCATCGGCCAGTTCGTGCAGCAGCGCGGCATGGAAGCGCTGCAGGCCGCCGTGTCCGGCGGGCAGTACGACCATCCCGAGGGCCTGTTCTACGGCGGGCGCAATCCCACCTGGAGCCAGGTGACGCTGCGCCACGTGCTGCAGCAGCACGGACAACGGGCAGCGAAGCTCGGCTGGATCGACCTGCACACCGGGCTCGGGCCGATGGGCGTCGGCGAGCGCATCTTCGCGTGCCGCGACGATGCGGCCGCGCTGGCCCGCGCCCGCGCCTGGTGGGGCGACGGCGTGACCTCGATCTACGACGGCAGCTCCAGCTCGGCGCTGCTGACGGGGCTGATGTGGAGCGCGGCGTACGAAGAATGCCCGCAGGCCGAGTACACCGGCATCGCGCTCGAATACGGCACGCTGCCGATCATGCAGATGATCGAGGCGCTGCGGGCCGACCAGTGGGTCGAGAACCACCCGGAGGCGCCGGCCGAGCAGCAGGCGCAGATCAAGCGCCAGACCCGCGATGCGTTCTACATCGACACGCCGCAGTGGAAGCAGCAGGTGTGGGAGCAGGCACGCGACGCAGCGGGGGCGGCAGTGCGGGGGTTGGCAGGCTGAGCGGCCGACGCCCACTGATGGAGCCACTGCAGCCGCATCCGGATTTCGTCGACGCGGTCCGCCAGGAGCTGTCGGATTGGCGCAGTTGGCTGGCGCGTGCCGTCGTGCTGGCGTACGCGGCGGCGGCCGGGCTGGCGGTCGTGGGCTTCACGGCCTTGTCGGACCTGGCATTGCGCGGCTTCACGGCGATCACGGCCTGGCAGGCCTGGCTGCCGTTCGTCTGGATGCCGGCCTGTGCCGCGGCCATCGTGTGGGTGACGCGGCGCCACGTACCGGGCGCCGCGGGCTCGGGGATCCCGCAAGTGATGGCCGGGCTGTCCATGCAGACGCCGCCGCCGCAGCTCGGGCTGTTCGTCTCGCTGAAGCTGAGCCTTGCCAAGGTCCTGCTGACCGCGGCCGGGTTGCTGGGCGGCCTGTCGATCGGCCGCGAGGGACCCTCGGTGCAGGTGGCCGCCGGCATCATGCAGAGCGCGAAGCGCTGGCTGCCCGAAGGCTCGGGCATCACCTCGCACGCGCTGCTGGTGGCGGGGGGCGCCGCCGGCATCGCGGCGGCATTCAACACGCCACTGGCCGGCATCGTGTTCGCGATCGAGGAACTCTCGCGCCGCATCGAACAACGCAGCAGCGGGCTGATCATCGCCGCCATCGTGCTGGCCGGCCTGATGGCGGTGTCGGTGTTCGGCAACTCGACCTACTTCGGCGTGATCCACGTGCCGGCCATGGGGCTCGGCCTGCTGTGGCCCGGGCTGCTGGTGGTGCTGCTGTGCGGACTGGCCGGCGGGCTGTTCTCGCGCCTGCTGATCACCTCGCTGTCGCCACGTGAAGACCGCATCGGACGCTGGCAGCGTGTCCACCCGGTGCGCTTCGCGGCGGCCTGCGGACTGGTGCTGGCGCTGATCGGCTGGGTGACCGCCGGCGCGACCTTCGGCAGCGGCTACGGTTTCACACAGGGCTTGCTGGCGGGCGAGGCGCACGCGCCGGGCCTCGTGGTGGTGCTGCGCTTCATCAGCACCTGGATCTCGGCCGCCTGCGGTGTGCCGGGCGGCATCTTCGCGCCGTCGCTGACGATCGGCGCGGGCATCGGCAGCGACGTGGCGATGCTCACCGGCGATCACGCTGCCTCCGCAGCACTGATCGCGATGGGCATGGCGGCGTTCCTCGCAGCGGTGACGCAGGCGCCCATCACGGCCTTCATCATCGTGATGGAAATGGTCGACGGGCATGCGATGGTGTTGAGCCTGATGGCGGCGGCGCTGGGGGCCAGCCTGGTGTCGCGCTGGATCAGCGCACCGCTGTATGCGACCTTGGCGGCGATGCAGCTGCAGCGGCTGCCGGTCACGGACCCGCCTGTCCGGAATTGATCGGTCCCGGTCGGCCGACGCCGCGACAGCCGGTGCCTTGGCAGCTATCGTGCTGGCCTGCATCCTCGAAAGCCCGCCATGCTCCAACTCCGCCCCACCTGCGAACACTGCAACACCGCGCTGCCGCCGGAATCGCTCGATGCGCGCATCTGCAGCTTCGAATGCACCTTCTGCGCGAATTGCGTCGACGGCGTGCTCGGCAACGTCTGCCCGAATTGCGGCGGCGGCTTCGTGCCGCGCCCGGTGCGGCCGGTGACCGACTGGAAAGGCGGCAACCACCTGGCCCGCTACCCTGCCGAGACGGCGGTGAAACACCGGCCGGTCGACCCGGCCACGCAGGCCGCGTTGCGCGAGCGCCTGCGCGGCGTGCCACCCGAGCAGCGATGAACCGCGTCGACGTCGCGATCGTCGTGCCGCCGCGCACGCTGCTGCTCGATGTCGCCGGGCCGGCCGAGGCGTTCCGGCTGGCCGACACGCACCTCGCGGACCAGGGCCGGCCAGAACGCTTTCGGCTGCGCTTCGTCGGGCCGCAGGCGCAGGCCCCGAGCTCGGTGGGGTTGCAGGTGGCGGGACTCGAGGCGCTGCCGACGCGCTTCGCCGCGCCGACCTGGCTGATGGTGGTCGGCCAGCCCTCTGCCGCGCTCGGCCGGCCCGATGCGGCGACGCTGGACACCATCGACTGGCTGCGCCGCGATGTCGGCCCGCTGCTGGCGTCGGGCGAGGATCACCGCCTCATCGGCGTCTGCACCGGCGCGCTGCTGCTCGCGCGCGCCGGGCTGCTCGGCGGGCGGCGCTGCACGACGCACCATGCGTTCATCGAGATGCTGCGCCGCCTCGCGCCGGCGGCGCAGGTGGTCGACAACCGGGTGTTCGTGCTCGACGGCGCGCTCGCCACCAGTGCCGGCGTGACGGCCGGCATCGACCTCGCGCTGCACCTGATCGCGCTGGCCTGCGGCGATGCGCTGGCGGCGCGGGTCGCGAAGGACCTGGTCGTCTATTTGCGCCGCACGCCGAACGACCCCGAGCTGTCACCGCTGCTGGCGCACCGGCACCACATCCACCCCGCGCTGCACCGCGCGCAGGACGCGGTGTGCGAGCGGCCCGGCAACGACTGGACGCTGGCGTCGCTGGCCGATGCGGCGCACGTGACGACACGTCACCTGCTGCGGCTGTTCGCCGAGCACGCGGCGGTGTCGCCGATGACCTATGTGGAGAAGATCCGCCTGGAGCGGGCGCGCCAGGCCTTGTCGGGCGGCGCCAGCGTCACGCGGGCCGCGGAGCACGCGGGGTTCGCGTCAGACCTGCAGCTGCGCCGGGCCTGGGGCCGGCACCTGGACGGCACGCCCCGTGCCGCCAGGCCGTGAATCACGCGCGACGTTCGTTGCGCACCAGGCTGGCGTTGGCCGCCAGCTGATCGCGCAAGCGCACGATCGTCTGCGGCTCGCTCAGCAAGCGCATCCGGTCGGCCTTGCTCAGCCGCTCGGTGTCGTGCTGGGCCAGCAAGCCCTTCACCAGCAGGCGGCGCGCCTTGCCGCGGCTGCCCCAACTGGTGTTGCGCGGGCCCATCGCGCCGCGCACCACGTCGAACAGCCACGGGTCGTTCAGCGCATCGCGGAACTGGCGCACCGGCGCCGCGCGGCGCGCATGCGCCCAGGCACGGCGCAGCACCGTCGGCGCCGAATGCTCTTCCGGCGTCAGCAGCAGCTTGTTGGCCAGCAGGCGCTGGCCGAGGCCCGAGCGGCTCGTCAACACCACCAGCGGCACCGCCAGCAGCAGCGGCAGGCCCATCGGCGCCAGCCACAGCGTGGCCTGCGGCTGCACCCACAACACCAGCGCCGACAGCAGCGCCACGCCACCGCTGATGAACATGAAGCGGCGCGCCGCATCCGCCCAGCCGATGTCGCTCGCCTCCCGCGGAGGCGACTTCCAGTCCAGCTTCAGCCCGGTCAGCGCGACGACGACGAACAGCGTGTGCGCCATCATCCGCACCGGCGCCTGCAGCACCGACAGCCCGCCTTCCAGCACGGCGCCCTTGATCAGCGCGACGGTGCCGCCATAGCGGTGCTGCTGCTTCGTCATCACGATCGCGGCCACGCCCATCACGCGCGGCATCGCCAGCATCACCGCGGTGGCGAGCCACAGCAGCGCCATCTCGACCGGCAGCTCGCGCGTCGCCCCGAACACCGGGTGGCCGCCGAACATCCACAGCCCCGCGCCGAGCAGCACGAATGCCAGCCACAGCGGGGCCGACAGGTAGGCCAGCGCGCCGGTCAGCAGCATCGCGCGGTGCACGCCGTGCAGGCCGGGCTCGGCGATCAGGCGGGCGTTCTGCAGGTTGCCCTGGCACCAGCGGCGATCGCGCTGCAGCTCCTCGAGCAGGTTGGGCGGTTGCTGTTCGTAGCTGCCGTGCAGGTCGTGCACCAGCCACACGTGGTAGCCGGCACGGCGCATCAGCGCGGCTTCGACGAAGTCGTGCGACAGGATCTCGCCGCTCAGGCCGCCACGGCCCTTCAGCGGTGCCAGCCCGCAATGCTTCATGAAGGGCTCGACGCGGATGATCGCGTTGTGGCCCCAGTAGTGCGATTCGCCCAGCTGCCAGTACTGCATGCCGGCGGTGAACAGCCGGCCGGCCACGCGGCCCGCGAACTGCTGCGAGCGCGCATGCACGGTGTCGAGGCCACAGGCCTGCGGCGCGGTCTGCAGGATGCCGGCGTCGGGGTTGGCTTCCATCAGCCGCACCAGCTTCACCAGGCAGTCGCCGCTCATCACGCTGTCGGCGTCGAGCACCACCATGTAGCGGTAGTCCTTGCCGAAGCGGCGGCAGAAGTCGGCCACGTTGCCGGCCTTGCGCTTGGTGCGGATGGTGCGCCAGCGGTAGTAGATGCGATCGGCCAGCCCGCCCTCGGCGCGCAGCTCGGCCCAGGCGGCCAGCTCGGCGGCGCGGATCTCGGGGTCGTTGGTGTCCGACAGCACGTAGACGTCGAACAGGCTCGACGCGCCGGTGGCGGCCAGCGACTCGACCGTCGCGCGCAGGCCGGCGAACACGGTGGAGACCTGCTCGTTGCAGATCGGCATGATGATCGCGGTGCGCGCGGCCTTGTGGATCGGCTCGTTGCCGACCGACGATGCCGACATCGCATGCCGGTCGCCACGCCACAGCACCCAGAAGCCCATCATCGCGGTGAAGAAACCGGCCGACACCCATGCGAACAGCAGCGCGTACAGGCCGATCTGCAGGTTGCGCAGCCAGGCGCTCTCGTGCTGCGGCAGCACGGTGGCCAGCAGCGCGGTGGCACCGGCGGCCGACAACGCGACCAGGCCCAGCAGCACGCGGCGGCGCGCCTTCGCGGCACGCTCCCAGGCCTCGGGGGCCTGAGCCGGTGCGGCCGGCGCGGCCACTGCGGCGCGCGCGCCGGGCTGCACCAGGCGGCCCAGGCCGGCCAGCGTGCCGACCAGCAGCTCGCCGAGGCTGCGTGTGAAACCACGCCACGGCTGAGCCACCATCGAGCCGCGGTTCATGCGCGGCATGCTGGCGCCCGGTGCGGATCGGTCGGCGCTCACTCGGGTTGAATGATCGTGGTCCATGTTTCGGTCAAGGCGTTGTCGCCGGTTTGGAGAAAGGCTCGCAGCTCGGCGGGTTGCGCGAGTTCGAGGCGGTTGACGCGCACGGTCATGCGCCAGGTGCCGGTCGCAGGGTTGCGATAGGCGTTGCGTTCAACGATCTGGGCGTTGGTGCCGGCCGTGACGACGGCCTTCACCTGGGCATTGGCCGGCAGGGCACGCAGCGCGGGGCCGTCGAAATCGACGACGTACTGCACCTCGCGCGGATCCAGTGCTTTCTTGCGGTCGACGAAGCCATGGCCGCGGCGGGTCTGCACCGTCCAGCCGGCAGGCGGGCGCTGCTGGCGCTCGCCCTGCCACTGCATGCGGTAGGCGAAGTCGATCGGCTGGCCGGGCGCCGGCACGCTGGCAGGCACCCAGTACGCGACGACGTTGTCGTCGGTCTCGTCCGGCGTGTGCAACTGCAGCAGCTCGACGCGGCCCGGGCCCCACGAGCCCTGCGGCGTGACCCAGACGCTCGGGCGGTGCTCGTACTGCGCCTCGGTGTCTTCGTAGCTGTTGTAGGCGTGGTCGCGCTGCATCAGCCCGAAGCCCTTCAGCTCGGCCATCGAGAACGAGGTCACCAGGGTGCTCTTCGGATTGACCAGCGGGCGCCACAGCCATTCGCCGCCGCCCTTGCCATCGCCGGTGGCGACCATCAGGCCGTCCGAGTCGTGCACCTCGGGGCGGAAGTCACCGGCCTTCGGCTGGTTCTCGCCGTGCGCGAACATGCTGGTCAGCGGCGTCAGGCCGAGCGTCGCGACGCCGGCGCGCAAGAACAGGCGGGCCTGCACGTCGATCGCCGTCTCCTCGCCGGGACGCAGCGTGATGCGGTACGCGCCGGTCGCGCGCGGCGAATCGAGCAGCGCGTGGATCACCAGCGTGGTCGCCTGCGGCGCCGGGCGCTCGATCCAGAACTCGCTGAAGCGCGGGAACTCCTCGCCGCTGCCGCCGACGGTGTCGATGCCCAGCCCGCGCGCCGACATGCCGTAGTGCTGACCCTTGCCCAACGCGCGCAGGTAGCTCGCGCCGAGGAAGACCACCAGCTCGTCCTTGTAGGCCGGATTGTTCAGCGCGTAGTGCACGCGGAAGCCGGCGAAGCCGAGGTCGCCCCAGCCCTTCTGCGTCAGCTTGTTCTTGCCGTAGTCGAAGTCGGCGCGGTCGAACGCGACGTGGTTGACCCGGCCATCGGGGGCGATCTCGTTGATCGACACCGGCTGCGTCTGGAACTTGCCGAGGTGGAAGAAGGCCAGCTCGAACGGCAGGTTCTCGCGGCGCCACAGCGCCTTCTGCGGGTTGAAGCGGATGTCGCGGTACTGGTCGTAGTCGAGGTTCTTCAGCTCATCGGGCAGCTTGACCGTGACCGGCGCGTAGGCACGGGTCGCGGCTTGGCGGGCGCGCTCGGCCACATCGTCGAAGCCGAAGGCCATCGCCTGGCCGGCGAGGCCCGCGAGGCAAAGGGAAACCAGCGCGCGAACCCATGTCGCGGATCGGCGAACGGTGGAAGCGGTGAGCGCGGTGTGACCGGGGGAAGCGAGCAAAACGTGGTTCCTGTCTGGCAAAACAAGGCCGTGAAAACGGCCGCGATGCCTTGACAGCGCAACGCTTGTGCCAGCAGAAAAAATCGTTTCGGATCAACGACTTGCAGCGAGTAACAAAGGGTTTGCCCGTATCTGACGCTCAAACAGCTGTCCGGACCGGTCTTTTTGTCGCCAGGCAGCGACAGCCCTTCCGCTGGGTTTCGCCAAGTCGTTGATATGAAACAACTATTCGCCTGTCACCGGATGGCGACAGGCGAATCGGCGACCGGTTGCCGCCGCCGTTCAGCGATCGCGCACCAGCGTCCCGAGCGGCGCCGCGGCGTCGCCGAGCATGAACACCGTGTAGACCCGGGTGGCCTGCAGGTTGGCTTCGTCGTTCAGGTACAGCCGGGACGCCGCGGCCGGCGAGGTGACCTCCAGCCGGATCGGGTTGCCGACCACCAGACTCGCGCTGACCGAGGCCTGGCCGAACGGGATGTCGCTGGCGACGAGGCCGTAGTCGGCCGTCAGCGTCACGTTGCCGGCCAGGCCGTTGACGCCGTGCACCAGCCGCAGCTTCGCGCTGGTGGCGGCGGCCGGCTTGTTGTTGTCCTGCAGCACGAACGCGGTCGGCGCGGCCGGCGTGCCCAGCACCATCAGCGTCACGTCGGCACCGGGCAGCGCGGTGAACGCCGGCAGCGCGATGGCGGCACCGCCGTTCACGCGCAGTTCACCGGTGACCGCACCGGCCGGCACCATCGCATACGGCACGATCGCCGGCGACGCGATGCCGCTCGACAGCGTGATGCCGTTCGCCTTCACCGACACCGCACCGCTGGCCGTCGTGCCGGCCACCACGCGCACGCGGGCCGACGGGTTCTTCTGCGCGACCACGTCGGCGCGCTGGTTCAGCAGCAGGCCGTGCACCAGCACGCCGCCGGGCGTGGCCGTCAGCACCAGCGTCACGACCTGCTGGTCGGCGAGCGTCACCGACGGCAGGTCCAGCCGCACGTCGGCCTTGTTGCCGGCGCCGGTCACGACGACGCGCCACGCGCCCTTCGCGAATTCCTTGTACAGGCTCAGCGTGTCGGTCGGGACGTTGCCAAGCGCCGGGTTCTGGTCGGCGAGGCTCGCATCGGCCGGGAACACGTAGGTGTCGAGCGTGCCGGCCTCGACCGCGCCGTTCATCACGCGCAGCTTCGCCTGGCCGGCCGACGGCGCCGCTTCGCTGTCGTTCATGTACATCGCGCGCAGCGAGGTCTCGCTGCTGTAGGCCACCAGCGTGTGGTAGCCGTCGCTGGCCACGGTGCGGCTCACGCTGGCCGCGCTGGAGGTGGAGCCGCTGCGCTTCAGCGTCATCGCGACCGTGCCCGAGCCGATCTCCGAATAGGCCCCGACCGCGAACGACGCGGTGTCCTTGGTCTGCAGCGCGTCGCCGGCGTAGAAATCGAGCGCCGCGTAATCGGTCGTCGCGTTGACCAGGCGCACGCGTCCGGGCGAGCCGCCGCCGTCGTCGGAGCCGCCGCCGCAGCCGGGCAGCACGGCGGCCGCCGCCAGCGCCGCGAGCGCCGTCGCGGCAACCAGGATCCGGCGGGTGAAGAACTTGTTCATCGAAGCGTTTCCAGTGGATAAGTCAAATGTGCCAATCGCACATTCACTGTAGATTCCACGACACACGGTGACAAGCCCCGGGCAACCACGGATGGCAAAACCGTGATCAAATGTGCACACTGCACATTATTCCGATGACCCCGCCCGACGACACCGAAGCCGCCTTCCAGCAGGCGCTCGAGCGCCTGCTGCTGCCGCTCGCGCAGCTGTGCCTCGATCGCGGCCACGGCTTCCCGCTGCTGGCCGAGGCGTTGAAGCGCGCGCTGGTCGCGGCGGCACGCGAGGCGCACTCCGGCGCGCAGGCGAGCCGCGACATCAGCCGCATCAGCACCACCACCGGCCTGACGCGCCGCGAGGTGACGCGCATCACGCACACGCCGCCGGCCGACGCGTCGCCGCGCAGCTCGCCGGCCACGCAGGTCTTCACCAAGTGGATGGGCAGCCGGCGCCTGCAGGACAAGCACGGCCACCCGAAGGCGCTGCCGCGCCAGGGCAAGGCACCGAGCTTCGAGGAGCTGGCGCGCTCGGTGACGCGTGACGTGCACCCGCGCAGCTTGCTCGAAGAGCTGTGCCGGCTCGGCCTCGCGAGCTTCGATCCGGTGACCGACACCGTCACGCTGGAGCGCGATTCCTTCGTGCCGAGCGCCGACCAGTCGCGGCTGCTCGGTTTCGTCGGCCACAACGTCGGCGACCACCTGTCGGCCGCGGTGGCCAACCTGGCGGCCGGCAGCAGCGGCGAGAAGCCGCCGCATTTCGAGCAGGCGGTGTTCGCCGACGGCCTCTCGGCCGATTCGGTCGCGCAACTGCGCGGGCTGGTCACCGAGCAATGGCGCGGGCTGATGGCCGCGCTGGTGCCGCGGCTCACCGAGATGATCGAAGCCGACGAGCGCGCGCACCAGGCCGGCGATCCGCCGCCGCGCCGCGTGCGCGTCGGCCTGTACACCTTCCATGCCGATGCGCCCGCGGCGGCGGCACCCTCTTCACCAGACGAGCCCGACCCATCGTGAACACCCGCCCACCGACCCGCCGCCGCCTGACCGCGGGGCTCCTGGCCGCCGCGCTGCTGATCACCCCGCTGGCCGGTTGCGGCGGTGGCGTCGACAGCGGCGGCACCGGCATCATCGCGTCCGGCCCGATCAGCGGGCTCGGCTCGATCTTCGTCAACGACGTGCGCTTCGACGACGACAGCGCCGAGATCCGCGACGAGCAGGGCGCGCTGCTGACGAAAGACCAGCTGAAGCTCGGCATGACGGTGATCGTCGAGGGCGGCACGCTGGACACCAGCAGCACGCAGGCCACCTCGACGGCGCAGGTGATCCGCGTCGTCAGCGACCTGGTCGGGCCGGTGGGCACGGTGGATGCCGCCGGCGGCAGCTTCACCGTGCTCGGCCAGACGGTGCTTGTCGGCGCGCGCACGCTGTTCGACGGCAGCCTGACCGGCGGCTTCGCTGCGCTGGTGCCGGGCATGACGGTGCAGGTGTATTCGCAGTACGACCCGCTGACGCGCCAGTACGCCGCCACGCGGGTCGAGCAATTGCCCGATGCCGCGTTCTACAAGATCCGCGGCGTGGTCGCGGCGCGCGACCCGCAGGCGCCCAGCCTGACGCTGGGCAGCGAGGTGATCGGCGTCGGCGGCGTGGCCGGCAGCGCGGTGCCGCCGGTGGACATCGGCGATTTCCTCAGCGTGCGCCTGCTCGCCGAGAACGGCCAGCTCGCCGCCACCTCGGTGCGCACCGCCGACCTGATGCTGAGCGACCATGCGGTGGCGCGCGTCGAGGGCACGGTGACCGAGATCCTCAGCCCGCGCAGCTTCAAGGTGAACGGCATCGCGGTCGACGCCGCCGCCGCGCACTTCGACGGCGACGAGAGCAAGGTCGTGCTGGGCGCGCGCGTCGGCGTGCTGGGCAGCACGCAGGCCGGCACGCTGGTGGCGGCGCGGGTGATCGTGCACGACGACAGCGTGCCGGCGATCGCGAGCTTCGCGCTGGTCGGCGCGGTGCAGGAGTTGGACGCGGCGGCGCGCAGCTTCCGCATCCGCAACACGCCGGTGGTGTTCGACGACAGCACCACGTTCAGCGGCGGGCTGGCCGCCGACCTGGCGAACGGCCGGCGCGCCTCCGTGGCCGGCGTGCCCTCGCTCGACGGCACCCGCATCGTCGCGACGCAGGTCACGTTCGCGGCGCCCTGAGCGGCTCGTCAGACAGAAGAAGTCCCGCGCAGATGACAGATTTGTCATCTGCGCGTCAGCCGCCGGCCGGGGGAGCGTCACTAAACTCCCGGGAATGCGCGTCCTGATCATCGAAGACGAACCGAAGACGGCCGACTACCTGCGCCGCGGGCTGACCGAGCAGGGCCACGTCGTCGACGTCGAGCACAACGGCATCGACGGCCGCCACGCGGCGCTCGAAGGCCGGCACGACGTGATCGTGCTCGACGCGATGCTGCCCGGCATCGACGGCTTCGAGATCCTGCGCGACGTGCGCCGCGTGAAGCAGGTGGCGATCATCATGCTGACCGCGCGCGACGGCATCGAAGACCGCGTGCGCGGCCTGCAGGACGGCGCCGACGACTACCTCGTCAAGCCCTTCTCCTTTCTTGAACTCAGTGCGCGGCTGCATGCGCTGTCGCGCCGCAGCCGGCAGACCGAGCCGACCACCATCACGATCGGCGACATGGTGCTGGACCTGCTCGGGCGCAAGGTGCAGCGCGGCGGCGACCGCATCGACCTCACCGCGAAGGAGTTCTCGCTGCTGACCACGCTCGCGCGCCGGCCCGGCCAGGTGCTGTCGCGCACCGAGATCTCCGAACTGGTGTGGGACATCCACTTCGACAGCAACACCAACGTCGTCGAGGTCGCGGTGAAGCGGCTGCGCGCCAAGCTCGACGGCCCCTACCCGGTCAAGCTGCTGCACACGATGCGCGGCATGGGCTACGTGCTCGAGGCGCGCGCGGCGGAGGGCACGCCGTGACGCGCCGCCTCTCGGTGCGGCTCACGCTGATGTTCGCGGCCTGCGCCGCGGCGGTGTTCCTGGTCGGCGGCTGCGCGCTCTACCGCATGCTCGACGGCGGCATGATGGAGCAGGTGCGCGGCGAGATGCGGCTGCGCGCCGGCTGGGCCGAATCCATCGTGCTGCGCGTGCAGGATGAATCGCAGTGGCGGCTGTGGCTCACGCCCAAGTTCAACACCCTCGAGATGGAGCGCAGCGACGTGCGGCTGTGGGTCGTCAGCGACGATCCGAGCTTCCGCTACGGCCCGCGCCGCGCCGACATCGAGGCGCTGGCGATGGCCGGCGGCTATGGCGAGCTGGTCGAGCCCGGCCACCCGTGCAAGCTGCTGACCTGGACCCGCCACCTGCCCGCCGACGGCGACCGGCCCGCGGTGACCCTGGTGCTGGTGAAAGACCCGCTGCGCTTCCTGCAGACGCTGGAGGACTTCCGTTTCGCGCTGATCGGGCTGGGCACCGTCGGCGTGCTGGCGGTGGCCTTTCTCGGCTACGGCATCGCCCGCGTCGGGCTGCGTCCGCTCGACCGGCTGAGCCGGCAGGCGCGGGCGCTCGATCCGAACCACCAGGACCAGCGGCTCGTGCTGCAGCCGATGCCCGCCGAGCTGGACAAGCTGACCGCCTCGTTCAACGGCGCGCTGGCGCGGCTGGAGGCGGCGTACCAGCAGCTGGAGGCCTTCAACGCCGACGTGGCGCACGAGCTGCGCACGCCGCTGACCAACCTGATCGGCCAGACCCAGGTGATGCTGACGCGCGAGCGCAGCGCCGGCGAGCTGGAAGAAGTGCTGCGCTCCAACCTCGAGGAGATGGAGCGGCTGAAGGGCATCGTCAACGACATGCTGTTCCTCGCGCGCGCCGACCAGGGCGCGGCCGCATCGCGCCATGCCGACACCTCGATCGCCGACGAGGTGCACAAGGTGGCCGAGTACCTCGATGCGCTGCTCGACGAGCGCGGCGTGCGCATCCGCGTGCAGGGCGACGAGCGCGGCTGCGTCGAGACGGCGCTGCTGCGGCGCGCGCTCGGCAACCTGCTGCAGAACGCGATCGAGCATTCGACGCCGGGCGACGAGATCGTGGTCGAGATCGCGCGCCTGCTCGACGCGCCCGAGCAGATCCGCGTGGCGGTCAGCAACCCCGGCAACCCGATCGACGAGCAGCACCTCACGCACCTGTTCGACCGCTTCTACCGCGTCGACAGCGCGCGCCGCAACCCGGGCGGCAACCACGGGCTGGGCCTCGCGATCGTCAAGGCGATCGCGCTGATGCACCGCGGCTCGGTGTTCGCGCGCTCGCAGGCCGGCCGCAACACCTTCGGTTTCACGTTGACGGCCACCTGACAAAAACGTCATCTGCCGGACAGGCTCCTGTGCGGGCCCGCTTTCTACGATGCCTTCACTCCCAACCACTTCGTGAAAGGTACCGAATCATGAAAGCCACCCTCGCACTGAGCATCGCCGCCCTGGGCTTCACCGTGCTGTCGCAAGCCGCGCACGCCGACACCGACACCTACGCCGACAAGGCGATCAACCAGGCCTACAGCGCACCGTCGACGCTGACGCGCGCCGAAGTGCAGGCCGACCTGGCGCTGTGGCAACGCGCCGGCCTGGAAGCCGCCGCCGGCCGTGAAAGCTTCGACCCGACCCGCCCGGACATCGCCAGCCGCCTCGCGCAGTACAAGCAATGGCGCAGCGGCTCGGAATACCGCAACGAGCTGGCGCGCCTGCAGGACAAGTCGATGACGGCGCAGGCGCCTTCGTCGCGCATGGCCAACTGAGCGGGCGTTCTCCTCAAGCCGCCAGCTTCACCGATCGGCAGGCCGAGGCCAGCGCGACCAGGTTCGGGTCGCGCTGCCTCGACTTCAGGTAGTTCAGCCCGATCTGCTGGCGCACCTGGTAGCGCGGCTGCAGCGGGATCAGCTCCACCTTGCCGCCGAGTGCCTCGCGCACGCGGCCCGGCAGCAGCGTGCAGCCGAGGCCGCCGCCGACCAGGTTGATCAGCGTGAAGATGTCGCCCACCTGCATCGCGAGCTTCGGCGTGAAGCCGGCGGCGCGGAACGCGGTGTCGAAGCCGTCGCGCGTCGCGAAGCCCTTGCGCAGCGTGACGAAGCGCTCGCCGACGCAGGCCCCCAGGTCCACCGCGCCCAGCCGGGCGTAGCGCGAGCCGATCGGCGCCGCGAAATACATCTGGTCATCGAACAGCGGGGGCGATTCGATGTCCGGCTCGTTCGGCGGGATCGCCATCAGCGCGGCATCCACGGTGCCGGCGCGCAGCTGCGCGAGCAGCTCGGCGTTCGAGCCCATCACCAGTTCGGCCTGCACGTCGGGGCGGCGCAGCTTCATGTCGGTGACGAGCCGTGGCACCGTCTCGACCCCCAGCGAATAGAGCGCGCCGAGGCGGATGCGGCGGGCCGACCAGCCGCCGCTCGCGCGCGCAGCCTGCACGCCGTCGTCGAGGATCTGCAGCGCGTGGCGCGCGGACTCGGCCAGCACGCGTGCGGCCTCGGTGGGCAGCAGCTCGCGACCCTCGTGGCGGAACAGCGGGCAGTCGAGCGCGTCTTCCAGCGAATGCAGCGCGCGGTGCACGCTGACCGTGCTGACCTCCAGCTGCTCGGCGGCACGCCGCAGGTTGTTGGTCTCCATGTACGCCAGCAGCATCTCCAGCTTGCGAAGCGTGATCTCTTCCATCAGTGCCATCGCACGGGTCTTTCCTTGTTTGCGATGGATGCTAACGATGAGGGATCCCCGAAACTGCTACGCAATGTTCCGTTCGTTGCAAGGCGCGCGCAGGGTGAGCCGCGATGGCGGGAAGGCTCCGTCGCAGTGGGGCGGGTAAACGAGCAAGGGCAGGTTCAACAGGTCGTCGGTCCAGCCTGCTTGGCCCCGGGCACGCAGGTGCGGCCTGCGGCCACTGGAGCGATCGACCTTCACTTCGCGACGGCGACAGGAAACCGGATCGATGAAGTAGAGGCACTGCGCATCGGACTCGATCAGCTCGATCGCTGTGGTGGCATTCAGTTGCCGCATCAGCGAGCCGACGTGGCTGAACATCAGGCCGACATGGGTGATCGCACGGTGCGTGGGGTTGGTGGTGGGATGGAGGGTGATGAAGTTGATGAGGAGGTCGGGCATCGGCGATGCGTCTGCGGAAGGACGCGCGAAAGAGGGAATGCGCCGAGCTTGCGGCGAATGTTCTCTGTTGACACGTGTCTTCAGGCGACCGAGTCGACAAGATGGCGGCCGATGCGCCCCAGCCGCAATGCCCTTCTCGTGCAAGCCCTCGGTGTCGTTCTGAAGAAACGTCGCCAGGGGACAACCGGCATGGCGACATGCGGGCCGCGTTCGCCTCCAGGCCCGCGTGAACACATGATGCGGCGCAGCGATCCGACAACCTCGCCCGTCCAAGCGTTACACCTCGCCGGTCAACAGGTGAACCACCCGAGCCGTTGGATGCCCCATCAACGACTCCGGATGCGCCCATGCACCCCGTCCCCCGAACCCTGTCGCGGCTCGCCGCCGCGGCCTGTCTTGCCTTCGCCCTGACCGCCTGCGGTGGCGGCGGTGACGACGGCTACGTCACCTTCGACGTCGGCATCATCGTTGCGGGCCAGCCGATCAGCAACGGGCATGTGCACTCCGGCTCGTCGCAGAGCATCTCGGTCTATGCCGGCGACTCGCTGCAGCTCGATGCCAGCGAGCCGGTCGTGTGGTCGCTGCAGGTCGCGGGCACCTCGGTCAGCGGCAGCGGCAGCACGGTGTACTACGGCGGCATCGGCGTCACGATCGACACCCTCAGCGCATCGCGCATCCTGGTCGACACCTTCGACACCAGCCCCTTCAGCACGCCGGTCGCGCTGACCTTCACCGCGACCTCCACCTATGACGCGGCAGTGGTTGCCACGGTCACGGTGTACGTCTTCTACTGAACCTGGCAGTTCAGAATCCAGGGCGAACACAGACCCTCGTCGCCCCATGCCCATCGCCCTCGACAGCGTGTTCATGCGCAAGCAACTCACGTGACCCTCAGCGAGGTCGTGCCCGACTGACCCGATTGGTGATGCGCTTCACGCTGCGGTCCGCTTGTCGATCAAGCCGCATGCAGAAACGGCCGATATGTCCGCTGCCCCCCGTCCATTCCCGGACCCGGGCCCATGCGCACAAGGACAGCGGCGATGAAACGGATCAGGCAGTTGTTGATCGGCACCGCCATCGGTGTGCTGGCCGCATGCGGCGGCTCGGGTGGTGGCAGCAGTGGCGGCAGCACGACCGCGATGGGCGGCAACTCGGTCGGCAATGCACCCGCGACGAGCACCGTGTCGGGTGTGGTGGCCGACAAGAACGGGCTGGCGATCCAGGGCGTGCTCGTCACCGTGTTCCACCACAACGACCACACGACCCGGACCGCCAGCACCGACGCCGACGGCCGTTACGCGATCGCCGGGCTCAGCGCCGGCGTCAATGCCGACTACGCGGTCTACGCGCAGCAGGCGGGCTTTGCCTTCTACCCGTCGGTCGGCGACGTGGCCGGTTCGGTCACGAAGATGGATTTCAACGGGCTCTACCGCACCGTGATCCGCTTCGCGACGCTGCCGACGCACGATGTCGCGAACGCGGACTTCACCGCCTCGCGCGCAGGCGACCGGATGGCGAGCCTGCCGCGCACCGGACAGTCGGCGAGCTTCGCGGTCGGCGACGACGGCTCGCTCGCCCACGGCGTGGCATGGCCCGGCACCCGGTTCATCGACCACGCCGACGGCACCGTCACCGATGCACTGACCGGACTGGTGTGGCTCAGGAACGCCGGCTGCTTCAACGCGACCGACTGGCCGACGGCGCTCGCCGCGGCCGCGCAACTGGCCAGCGGCACCTGCGGCCTGAGCGACGGCTCGGCCGCAGGGCAATGGCGCATGCCGAACGCGAACGAGCTGGAGAGCCTGGTCGACGTGTCGCAGGCCGGCCCGGCGGTGGCGAGCGGCCACCCGTTCACCGGCATCGCCCTCGCCAATGCCTACTGGAGCTCGACCACCTACATGGCACTGACGAGCAGCGCGATGGCCATCCGCTTCAGCGACGGGCGCTGGATCAACGGCGCGAATGCGGCCGACGGCGGCATGAGCAACGTAAAGGCCAGCTCGGCGAACTCGCTGTGGGCCGTGCGCTCGGGCGCGGCCGGCGCGGTGCAGCTGCTGGCCACCGGCGTGTACGCCGGCATCGGCGGCGGCTCGTTCGGCAGCGCCGACGATGCCGCGCTGCAGACCGGCGCGCCCCTCACCTCGCCGCGCTTCATCGACAACGGCGACGGCACGCTGGCCGACACGGTGACGGGCCTGACCTGGTTGAAGAAGGCCGATTGCATCCAGCAGCCCTGGTCGGGCGCACTGGCGGCGGTGAACGCGCTCGCGAACGGCCAGTGCGGCCTCGCCGACGGATCGACCGCCGGACAGTGGCGCCTGCCCAACCGCGCCGAGATGCTCAGCCTGTCGGACCGCGCGCCGACCTTCCCGCAGGCCTCGTACCTGAATGGCCAGTACCAGGCCAGCACGGCGGTCACCGGCCCCGCGGTGTTCGACAACTTCATCGTCTCGGACTACTACTGGACCTCGACCACCAGCGCGGCGGACATGAGCGAAGCCTGGACCGTCTACAGCTGCGACTTCGGCGTCTACAACGTCGCGAAATCCGAGCTGCGTTACGCGCTCGCGGTGCGGTAGCGCCCCGATATAGTCCGCTGCTGTACGCAGCAGACAGGAAGGACGCGGGGCATGCGCCGATTCGAGCTGGTCGAGGGAACATCGAGCAAGTTCTGGGAGGTGGCGGTGGCAGAAGCCGACGTGACGGTGCGCTTCGGCCGCATCGGCACCAACGGCCAGGCCAAGACCAAGTCGTTCGCGAGCGCTGCGGCCGCGCAGGCCGAGCATGACGCGCTGGTGAAGGAAAAGACCGGCAAGGGCTACCGCGAGACCGGCGTGGCCGCCGGCGCGACGCTGGCGGCGGTCGCTGCGCCGGCTGCGGCGCCTGCAGCGCCGAAGGCGGCAATCCCCTCGACACCGACAGCGACGCCGACACTGCCACCGCCACCCAAGGCGCCTTCCCCTCCCGCCGCGACACCCGCCACCGACGCCGCGCCGATCGACTGGCCCCACGGCGGCTTCGACTGGAACGATGCCCTGCGCAAGGCGCTGCCGGTGGTCCGCGGCATCCATGCCCCCACGCCCGTCGATGGCCGCAGCCTGCTTGCGACGCCCGTCACCGTCCGCGACGTGCAGTACAGCCACCGCGCGCAGGAGTTCACCGCGCTGGCTTCGCAGCTGAAACGGGCCTGGTCGCAGTGGAACGCCACCAGCTTCACCGAGATGACGCAGCCCGATCGGCTGAAGCAGGCCGATCCCGACTACTGGCTGGAGCTGTGCGCGCAGTGCCTGCACGGCAACGTCCTGCACCAGGGCGACCACTACGGCACCCACGGCCTCGCCTGGGCCACGCAGGTGGGCATCGCGCTGCACGGCCTGCCGTTCATGATCGAGACCGCGCTCGATCTCGCGCGCGGCGCGCAGCCGCACCAGTTCACGCTGAGCCGCGTGATCAGCTCGCAGTTCGAGGCGCTGCGCACCGCGATTGCCGCCGCCGGCGACGCCGAGCACGATGCCGCCGTCGCCACGCTCGATCGCCAGGCCGGCTCGACACCGCTCGACCGCCTGCTGCGCGCCGTGCTGTGCCCGCACCGCAGCGACTGGGCCCTCACCAGCATGGCCGACGACGCCGCGGACGACCAGCTCTACCTGCGCGACTGCGTCGTGCCGGCCGAGGCCATGCGGAGCTACCTGAAGGCCGCCTCGCCGTACTACTACCTGATGGAAAGCGCGCTCGCGCTGCAGATCCACCTGCACGGTGCCGACGCCTTCGAGCTGCTCGCCGACCTGCTGCGCCGCGCCGACGACCGCGACAACAGCGAGAAGTTCACCGCGCTGGTGCTGCGCATGCGCGTGCCGCAGAGCATCCCGCTGCTGACCGAACTGATCGAGCGCAAGGACGCGCGCGCCGCGCTCGACAAGCTGTCCGAGCGCTACCCGGCCGCCACGCTGCAGTGCGTGATCGGCCATGCGCTCGCGACGCGTTCGCGGCTGGCCGAAGGCTGGGCCGTGCGGCTCGCATTGCGCGAACCCGCCGCGCTGGCGCAGGCCCTGCCCACGCTCGGCGCCGGCGAGCGCGAGCGCTTCCAGGCGCTGCTCGATGCACTGCAGAGCGCCGAGGCTTCGCCCGAGCAGCTGCCGCCGCTGCTGCGCGAGCCGCCGTGGCTGCGCAAGGCACGCGCCGAAGACTTGCCGACGCTCGACATCACCGTGCGCGCCACGCCCGACCGCCTCGTGTGGACCGCCGCCGAACGCACGCGCCATGCAGCCCATCAGGTCAACCCGTGGCGCAGCAAGCAGGCACCGAGCCCGACCGCGTACGCGCTGACCGAGATGCAGGTCACGCCCGAAGGCCAGGCGCGCGTGATGGCCGGCCAGCCGCTGCTGCCCGACAACTTCAAGATCACGAAGAACTACTTCTACGGCCAGACGCCCGAGGTCGTGCTGCTGTTCCCCGACACCGCCGCGCTCGCGCTGTGGAGCAGCTACCCGTCGAAGTACTGGTATTCGTTCAGCGACAACAGCGCGCCGATCCGCGCGATCCTCGCGCGCCACGGCGAGGCCGCAGTGCCGGGCTTCGTCGGCTACGTGCAGTCGTATCCGGAATCCGGGCTGCCGATCGCAATCGATGTCGACAGCGCGCAGCTCGTGCCGATCGCGCTGCACGCACTGCGCAACCTGAAGAAGGCGAAGGCGCCTGCGATGGCCTGGCTGCGCGCGCACGTCGACACCGCGCTGGCGCAAGCCCTGCCGCTCGCCTTCGGCCGCGACCGCACGCAGCGCGAGAACGCGCAGTTCGGCCTGCGCTGGCTGGTGGCCAACGGCTTCGAGGCGCGGACCCGCGAAATTGCCGGGTCGTACGGCACGCCGATGCAGCACGCGCTGCAGGCCCTGCTCGACGCCGACCCGCTGCTGGTGCTGCCGGCGCGCATGCCCAAGCTGCCGGTGTTCTTCGTCGCACCGGCGCTGCGCCGCCCGCTGCTGCGCGACAGCGGCGAAGCCCTGCCGACCACCGCGATCGAGCACGTCGGCTCGATGCTCGCGATCAGCAAGCTCGAAGCGCCCTACCCCGGCCTCGCGATCGTCAAGGAGCTCTGCACGCCGGCCTCGCTGGCCGAGTTCGCGTGGGACCTGTTCGAAGCCTGGATCGCTGCAGGCGCGCCGAGCAAGGACGGCTGGGCCTTCGCGGCGCTCGGCCTGCTGGGCGACGACGAGACCGCGCGCCGGCTCGCGCCGCGCATCCGCGAGTGGCCGGGCGAATCGGCGCACCAGCGTGCGGTCACCGGGCTGGATCTGCTCGCCGCGATCGGCAGCGACGTGGCGCTGATGCACCTGAACGGCATCGCCGGCAAGGTGAAGTTCAAGGCCTTGCAAGACCGCGCGAAGGAGAAGATCGCCACCGTGGCCGAGGCGCGCGGCTTCACCGCCGCCGAGCTGGCCGACCGGCTGGTGCCCGACCTGGGGCTCGACGAGCAGGGCGCGCTGGAACTCGATTTCGGGCCGCGCCGCTTCTTCGTCGGCTTCGACGAGACGCTGAAGCCCTTCGTGAAGGATGCGCAGGGCGTGCGCCTCAAAGACCTGCCGAAGCCGGTCAAGAGCGACGACGCCGCGTTGGCCGAGGCGGCGACCGATCGCTTCAAACAGCTGAAGAAGGATGCCAAGGCCATCGCCAGCCTGCAGGTCACGCGGCTGGAGATGAGCATGGTCGAGCGCCGGCGCTGGGGGGCCGCCGATTTCAAGCTGTTCTTCCTCGAACACCCGCTGATGCGACACCTCGCGGCACGCGTGGTGTGGGGCGTGTATGAAGGCGAGGACGACACGCCCGGCGCGCTCGCGAGCGCCTTCCGCGTCGCCGAGGACTGGACGCTCGCCGACGGCGACGACTTGCAGACCCTGCTGCCCGACGACGCGAAGGTCGGCATCGTCCACGTGCTGGAGATGCCGGCCGCGATGCAGGCCGCGTTCGGCCAGGTGTTCGCCGACTACGAGATCCTGCAGCCCTTCAAGCAGCTCGGCCGCGAGACCTACCGGCTCACGCCGCAGGAGCTGCAGGCCACCGAGCTGACGCGCTTCGCGCAGAAGACGGTGGCCACCGGCAGCGTGATGGGCCTGGTCAACCGCGGCTGGGAGCGCGGTGCGGCGCAGGACGGCGGCTGGGTCGGCTGGTTCACGAAGCGCGTGGGCGGCGGGCTGGAGGTGGAGCTCGAACTCGACCCCGGCACCGTGATCGGCGACCTGAGCTACGAACCGAAGCAGCGCATCCCGAAGATCGTGCTGCGCGAATCCGGCACCTGGGCGCAGCAAGGCCATGTGAAGTTCGAGCGGCTCGACCCGATCGTCGCGAGCGAGGTGCTGCGCGATGCGGACCTGCTGGCGCCGCTGCCATGAAGAAGGCGCTCCTCGGCCTGGTGTGGCCCACCGGCGGCTTCCAGTGGACGCCCGAGTGGCTGGAGCTGCTGCCGGTGATGCGCGGCGTTCACCTGCCGTCGGCCGCACCGTCGACTCAAGAGAGTCCGACCGTCGCGCTGGAAGCCGCGCTGGTGGGGCCGCTGCCCCAGGCCTACGCGGATTGGTTCGCACGGTTCGAGCCGCTGCGCGACGCGGTCGCCTGTGCCGACGAGGCCACGTACGAAGCCGCGCTCGCGGTGGCCCAGCGCGGCAGGACGAGTTCGTCGTCGGCCGCCCGCGCCTGTGCCTTCGTCTTCCCGCAGCTCGGCGACTGGACGGCCGAGTGGCTGGCCGCCCACGGCAAGGAGCCTTGGGGGCATGCAGTGCTGGTGCGGTCTGCGATGCAGCCGGCCGACTTTCTGGCGTATTGCGCGGCGCACCCCTGGCTCGACCACGCCTCATTGACGAAGGGCGTGCTGCTGCAGTTGAAGCTGCACGGCGAGGCGGCGCTGGAGGTGCTGGCGTGGTTCATCCGCACGCGCCTCACGTCGCGTGACCCGAAGCTCGCGACGCAGGCCCTCAAGCTCGCGGCCCAGATGCGGGTGCCCGGCCTGCTGCCGCTGCTGGTGGTGCAGTCGGAGCACAAGAAAGTGCGCGACACGCTGGAGAAGCTGGCGAAGAGCCATCCGGTGGCCGTGCTGCTGACGGTGATCCGCCATGCGGTGGCCGGCCGCAGCCGGGCCGCCGAGACCTGGGCCTTGCGGCTGGCGCATGAGTGGCCGGAGGTCTTGCCGGCCGCGCTCGATGCCCTGGAGCCGGCGCTGCGCAGCCGCTTCGAGGGCGCCGTGGCGGCGCTGAATCCGGTGGAGGCGCCCGACGCAGCCTTGGCGCCGATCCTGCGAGAACCGCCGTGGCTGCGCGCCGACCGGCCGGGGCAGTTGCCGGTGCTGGACATCGCCGCCATTGCGACGCCCGATGCCCTGGCGTGGCCTGCGGGCCTGCTGGAGCGCGTGCGGGCCATGCAGGCCCAGGATCAGGTCGAAGACCTTGCGCAGTGGAACAGCCTGCCGCCCGAACACTGGAAGTTCAGCCCCTGGAGTCTCGATGCCGAACAGGTGCTCGCCCGCTTCGGCGTGGCAGCGATCCCCGGCATGGTGGCGGTGCTGACCACGCACCTCGGCAAGAGGCCGGACATCGCGCTGCTGATGGACACGCCGCTGCTGGTGCCGCGCATGGCGAAGCTGCTGCGGCAATCGCGCATGCACCGCGCCGGCGCGATCGACTGGATCACCAAATTCCCGCGTACCGTGATGGTCCGCGCGCTGCCCGCGGCGTTCGCGGCGCAGCACAGTCCGGAGCGCGACGATGCGCGCCACACCTTGCGCTGGATGGCGGAGCGGGAAGGCGGGCGCAGCAGCCTGCTGGAAGCCGCCGCGGCTTGTGGCGAAGCGATGACCCAGGCCGTCACAGCCCTGCTCGGCACCGACCCGCTGGACGTGCTGCCAGGCGAGATGCCGCCGTTGCCGGCCTTCTGCGACGTGGCCACGATGCGCCGCCCGCACCTGCAGGCCGGCGGCGCGCTCAGCGTTGCCGCCACCGGGCACCTCGTGCGCATGCTGATGATCGGCCAGCCCGATGCGCCCTACCCCGGCGTCGCGCTCGTGCAGGCCGCGTGCACGCCGGCCAGCCTCGCCGAGTTCGCGTGGGACCTGTGCGAGGCGTGGATCGCCACGGGTGCACCATCGAAGGACAGCTGGGCCTTCCGCACGCTCGGCCTGCTCGGCAACGACGAGACGGCCCGCCGCCTGATCCCCCGCATCAACGACTGGGCCGGCGCACCGGGCACCCGCGGCCGCGCCGAATCCGCGCTCGACCTGCTGGCCGCCATCGGCACCGACGTGGCGCTGATGCTGCTGAACACGCAGGCCACCAAGGGCCGGCACAAGCGCGTGCAGATGCGTGCGGCCGGCATGATCGCGGCGGTGGCCGATGCGCGCGGGCTCACGCTCGATGAACTCGGCGACCGGCTCGCGCCGACGCTCGGCCTCGATGAGCCCGATGCGGCGGTCTTCGATTTCGGCCCGCGCCGGTTCTCGCTCAGCTTCGACGAAAGCCTGAAGCCCGTCGTGCGCGATGCCCGCGGCCTGCGCCTGAAAGACCTGCCGAAGCCGCTGAAGGCCGACGACGCCGCACTCGCCGGCCCGGCAGCCGAGCGCTTCAAGCAGCTGAAGAAGGACGTGCGCGCCATCGCCAGCCTGGAGATCACGCGGCTGGAGCGCGCGATGCGCAATGGTCGGCGCTGGCCGCTGCCCGCGTTCCGGCGCTTCTTCCTGGCCCATCCGCTGATGCGCCACCTGGCGGCGCGCCTGGCCTGGGCCACCTACGACGGCGGCGCGCTGCGCCAGCCCTTCCGCGTGGCCGAGGACTGGACGCTCGCCGATGCCGCGGACGAGCAGCTCGCGCTGCCCGAGGCCGCGCTGATCGGCATCCTGCACGTGCTCGAACTCGATCCGCCCGCGAAGGCGCAGCTCGGCCAGCTGTTCGGCGACTACGAGATCCTGCAGCCGTTCAAGCAGTTGCAGCGCGAGACCTACGCGCTGACGCCGCAGGAGAAGCAGCAGAGCACCATCAAGCGCTTCGAGAACCGCGATGTCGCGACCGGCGCCGTGATCGGCCTGGACCAGAAGGGCTGGGAGCGCGGCCGCGCGGAGGACGGCGGCATGGTCCGCGAGTACACGCGCGACGTGCCCGATGGCCTGCGCGTGACGCTGCGCTTCAGCCCCGGCATCTTCGTCGCCGGCGGCGTGATGGAGCCCCGCCAGTCGCTCGAGTGGCTGACGCTCGCACGCCGTTCGGCCGAAGGCGCCGTCAACGCGCTATCGTTCGACGCACTCGACCCGGTGTCCGCCAGCGAGATGCTGCGCGACATCGACCTGCTGAACCCCGCTCTTTCACAGCCCCAGCCATGACCGACCGCACCCTCGCCCTCAAGAGCCAGCGCCCGCCCGCCGAGCTGCTCTACGCCGACGAGCTGGCCCAGCTCGCGAAGCACGACAGCGGCCCGGTGCCGCCCGGCTGGCGGCTGTCGATGAAGGCGGTGATGCGCTTCATCGGCGGCGCGCCCGACATCCGCCGCAAGATCGTCTGCGCGCCCAGCCTGCTCGAGCGCGCGATGGTCACGCTGGCGTCGAACCGCGCGCTGCTGCTGGTCGGCGAGCCGGGCACCGCGAAGAGCCTGCTGTCGGAGCTGCTCGCGGCCGCCATCAGCGGCACCAGCACGCTGACCATCCAGGGCAGCGCCGCCACCACCGAAGACCAGATCAAGTACGGCTGGAACTACGCGCTGCTGCTGAACGACGGCCCCAGCCCGCGCGCGCTGGTGCCCTCGCCGCTGTACCGCGCGCTGCGCGACGGCCGCATCGTGCGCTTCGAGGAGATCACGCGCTGCCCGCCGGAGGTGCAGGATGGCTTGCTGTCGATCCTCTCCGAGCGCCTGCTGATGGTGCCCGAGCTGGCCGACGACAACGCGGTGTTCGCCGCGCCCGGCTTCAACCTGATCGCCACCGCCAACACGCGCGACCGCGGCGTCAACGAGATGTCGGCTGCGCTGAAGCGGCGCTTCGCGTTCGAGACGGTGTTCCCGATCGCCGACTACGACGAGGAGCTCGCGCTGGTGCGCTCCGAGCTGGCGCGGCTGCTGGCGCAGGACCAGATCGCGGTGCAGCCATCGGACGACGTGCTGGAGGTGCTGGTCACCACCTTCCGCGAGCTGCGCACCGGGCTCGACAAGGACGGCAACGCCGGCGAGCGGCTGTCGACCGTCGTCAGCACCGCCGAGGCGGTGAGCGTCGCGCATGCGGTGGCGCTGCGCGGCCACTACCTGCGCGGCGATGCCGGCCGGCCGGCCGACATCGTCGAGGCGCTGGCCGGTGCGGCCGCGAAGGACAACGCCGACGACCTGAAGAAGATCCGCCGCTACATCGAGCAGCGCGCCAGCCGTCGCAAGGGCGAGCACTGGCAGGCGTTCCACGCGGCGCGGCATCTGCTGCCGGAATGAGGGGCGCCTGAGGTGCCGACGGGCCAGGTTCGCGTGATCGGCGTGCGCCACCACAGCCCCGCCTGTGCCCGGCTGGTGGCGCATGCGATCGCGCACGAGCGGCCGCAGGCGGTGCTGATCGAGGGCCCGAGCGATTTCAACCCGCGCATCGGCGAGCTGCTGCTCGATCACCAGTTGCCGCTGGCGCTGTACAGCTACGCGAACGAGGACGGGCAGGCGGCGCAGTGCTGGTTCCCGCTGCTCGACCATTCGCCAGAGTGGGTCGCGCTGCGCGCGGGCCGCGACATCGGTGCGGCGCTGCGCTTCATGGACCTGCCGCACTGGCGCTACCGCGCGCTGTCCGATGCGCAGCGCCGCACCGCCGGGCAGTGGAACGCCCGCTCGCGCTACGGGCAGGTGGTGGAGCACCTGTGCCGCCGCTTCGGCTGCGACAGCGACGACGCGCTGTGGGATCACCTGTTCGAATCGCTGCCCGCCGACGCGCCGCCGGACGAGCTGGCCCGGCGGCTCGACCTGTACTTCGCCGAGTTGCGCGGCGACGAGGCCGGCACGCCGCAGGACCAGGCGCGCGAAGCCCACATGGCGCAGTGGATCGCGTGGGCGGCGGCCCACTTCGAGCGCGTGCTGGTGGTGTGCGGCGGCTGGCACAAGCCGGCGCTGGAACGCACACCGTTCGCCCTGAAAACACCGTTCGCCCTGAGCTTGTCGAAGGGCCCGACCATCCTGAGCCTGTCGAAGGACCTGAGCTTGTCGAAGGGGGGGACTGAGCCTGTCGAAGGACCTGCGCGCTCCGGGAACAACCCTTCGACGGACGGGCCTTCGACAGGCTCAGTCCCTGCTCAGGGCGAACGGGAGGGACGCGAACGGGAGGTGCGCTCCGTGACCGACGAACCCGAGGTGCCGCAGCCGGCCGACGAACGCGCCGCCGGTTGCTACCTGGTGCCGTTCGAGTTCCGCCAGGTCGATGCGCTCGGCGGCTATGCCGCGGGGCTGCCGTCGCCGATGTACTACCAGTGGCTGTGGCAGCACGGGCTGCGCCCGGCCGGCGACCGCGCGGTCGCGACGATGGTGGCGCGGCTGCGCCGTGCGCAGGTGCCGCTGTCGACCGCCGACCTGCTGGCCTTCGAGCGCAGCGCCGCCGCCTTGGCCGCGCTGCGCGGGCACGCGGTGCCGCTGCGCGTGGATCTGCTCGACGCGCTGCAATCGGCCGTCGTCAAGGAGGCGCTGGACGTGCCGGCGCCGTGGAGCAACGACCGCCGCCTCGGCCCGCACCACCACCCTGTTCTGCGCGAGGCGCTGCTCGCGCTGACCGGCGACGGTGCCGGCCGCCTGCATGGCGACACGCCGCTGCCGCCGCTGCTGCGCGACGTGCGAGAGCGCCTGGCCGCCCTCGACCTGCCGATCGAGCGCACGGCCCACCAGCGCGTGCTCGACCGCCGCCGCGCCGACGACACCGTGCGCGCCCAGCTGCTGTGGCAACTGCGCTGCCTGAAGATCAGCGGCGTGCAACTCGTCGAGACCAAGGCGCCCCGCGCCGCACGCGGCCTCGCGCGCGAGCTGAACTTCGAGGAGCACTGGCGACTGCAGCAGACCGAGCGCTGGTACCCCGACCTGATCGAGGCCGCAGTGCACGGCGCCACGCTCGAAGCCGCGGCGCGCCAGGCGCTGCTGCGCCAGGTGGCCGACGCCCAGGGCGACGCCGCGGTGCTGGCGCAATGCCTGATGCAGGCGATCCGCGCCGGGCTGCTCGACATGGGCCGCGAACTCGCGCAGCAGCTGCGCCAAGGCATCGGCCGCAGCCACGACCACGGCGCGCTCGCGCGGGCCGCGCAATCGCTGGCCGCGATCGTCGAGTCCGGCTTCTGGGGCGACGACCCGCGCGCGCTGCTCGAAGACACGCTGGCGCTGATGGCCGGGCAGCTGCTGTGGCTGCTCGAAGGCCGCGACGGCGCCGGCAGCCCGCAGTTGCTGGAGGCCGACGTGCGCGCGGCCGCGGTGTTCGACACGCTGCTGCGCCTGCACCTGCCCGCGCTCGACGCCGGCTTCGTGCGGCAGACGATGGCCCGCCTCGCGCGCGCCGCCACCAAGCCGCCGGCGCTGCGTGGCGCGGCACTCGGCGTCGCGTTCCAGCACGACGCGCTGGCCGCCGATGCCCCGACCGCGCGCGACGAGGTGATCGCCATCACGCGCGCGATGCCGCCGCGCGACGCGCTCGGCGATTTCCTGTATGGCCTGTTCTCCTGCGCGCGCGCACTGGCGAGCGAGAGTGACGGCATCGTGCGCGCGATCCATGCGGCGCTCGACGGCATGGGCGTCGAGGACTTCCTGGTCGCGCTGCCGGCGCTGCGCTCGGCACTGGGCTGGTTCCCGCCACGTGAGCGCGGCGCGCTGGCCGCGCACGTCGCGCGGCTGCTCGGGCTGGACGCGAACCAGCGGCAACGACTGCTGAAGCTGCACGACGGCACCGAGGCGCTGCTCGATGCGCGGCGCGTCGAAGCGCAGGCGATGGCCTGGGCAAACCAGATCGGCTTGCTGACATGACCAAGCCGCTGCCCGACCTCGATGCCGCCGAGCGCTGGCGCCTGCTGCTCGGCGAGGCCGCCGACGCGAGCCTCGGCGCGGCCGGTGGCAACGCGGCCGCGATGGACCGCGCGCTCGCGTGGCTGTACGGCCGCGACGACCGGTCGCAGGACGGCCGACATCCCGACGACGCGCTCGACCGCCACGGCGGCAGCGAGGCCTCGCAGCTGACGGTGCCGGAGTGGATCAACGGCATCCACGAGCTGTTCCCGAAGGAGACGATCGAGCGGCTGGAGCGCGACGCGATCGAGCGTTACGGCATCGACGAGGTGGTGACCAACCTCGAGGTGCTGGAGCGCGCGACGCCCAATCCGGCGTTGCTGCAGGCGGTGTTGCGCACCAAGCACCTGATGAACCCGCAGGTGCTCGCGATGGCGCGCAAGCTGGTCGACAAGGTGGTGCGCGAGCTGATCGAGAAGCTCGCGAAAGACGTGCAGCGCGCCTTCAGCGGCGCGCGCAAGCCGCAGCAACTGAGCCTGCAGGGCGCCGCCGCCCAGTTCGCCGCGCGCGAGACGCTGAAGCGCAACCTGCGCCACTACGACGTGCAGCGCGGCCGGCTGGTGATCCAGCGGCCGCTGTTCCACGTCAACACGCGGCGCGTGCTGGAGCCCTGGCAGGTGTTCCTGCTGGTCGACCAGAGCGGCAGCATGCTGAATTCGGTGATCCATTCGGCGGTGACCGCCGCCTGCCTGTGGGGCCTGCCCGGCATCAAGACGCACCTGATCGCGTTCGACACCGAGGTGGTCGACCTGAGCGACAGCGTCACCGACCCGGTCGAGGTGCTGATGGGCGTGCAGCTCGGCGGCGGCACGTTCATCGGCAAGGCGGTGGGCTATGCGGCCGAGCGCATCAGCGTGCCGCGGCGCGCGGTGGTCGTGATCGTCAGCGACTTCTACGAAGGCATGCCGGAGCATGTGCTGATCGGCCACGTGCGGGCGCTGGTGGCGCAGGGCAGCACCGTGCTCGGGCTGGCCGCGCTCGACGAGCGGGCCGATCCGGTCTACGACAAGGAACTCGCCGGCCGGCTGGTCGAGGCCGGCGCGCAGGTGGGCGCGATGACGCCGGGGCAGCTGGCGGCGTGGCTGGCGGAGAAGCTGAAGTGAGCGACACAACGAACCCGGTCCGCGACGACCTGCTGCACCTGTCGCCCGAGGCGCTGTCGCATGCGGCGAACGCCGGCATCGTGAAGCGCGCGGTGCGCGAGCTGGCGGGCGGCTACCGGCCGCGGCTGTCGGTGGATGCGCAGGGGCTGCTGGAGGCGGCGTTCGACGACGGCGTGAGTTGCCGCTGGCCGGCCGGCGTGGCGATCCAGGACGCGCGCTGCAGCTGCAACGCGGCCGGCGTGTGCCGGCACCGCGTGATCGCGGCGCTGGCGTACCGCGAATCGGCGTCGGCACAAGCGGAACAGGCGGCCGCGCCGCTGCCGGTCGCCGCACCGGTGGCCGATGCCGACGATGCGGCGCTGGCGCGCGTCGTGCCGGCCACGCTGCTGGCACAGGCCGGCCTGCTGCGCGATGCCGGCATCAGCATCGAAGTGCGGCAGCGCAGCGGCGGCGACCCGTGTGACACCGCGCGGCTGCCGAGCGCCACCGTGCGCTACTGGGGCGGTGCCGCGCTCGAGACCGCGCGCTGTGACTGCGTGCGCGCGGCGGCCTGCGAGCACGTCGCGCTCGGCGTGTGGGCGTTCCGCGCGGCGCGCGAACAGGATGCGGTGGCAACGCAGCTGACGGTGCGGCTGGGCTCGGCGGGCCAGGCCCATGCGGTCGAGCGGGCGCCGTTCGAGCAGTTGGTCGAGGCGATCGTGCGGCAGGGCGTGTCGCAGGGGGCCGATGCGTTGATGCAAGGCCTGTCGACGGCACGCATCGCTGCGGCGGACGCGGCCTGGCTCGCGTTGCTGCTCGCCGACCTGGAGACCTGGAGCGAGGGCTACGCGAAGCGCCGCGCGCTGTACGACGCCGCGCAGGGCGTGGACCTGCTGGCCGAGCTGGGGCTGCGGCTGGCTGGCGGCGGCCTGCCCGGCCATGCCGCCGCGGTGCTCGGCATCGGCCAGGCCGGCGAGACCGCGCTCGACCGGGTGCGCCTGATGTGCCTGGGGGCGCGCACGCAGCGCGATGGCGAGAGCCGCCGCACGACCCTGGTGATGGCCGACATCGACACCGGCACGCGCCTGGTGCTGGCGCATGCGTGGCAGGTGCCCGAGGCGCGGCGGGCCGACGAGGCGGCGATCCGTGCCGCCGAGCGGCTCGCACCCGGCGTGTTGCTGGAGGCGCTGGCACAAGGCCAGTTGCTGGCGCAGCAGGCCGCGCGCCGGCCCGACGGCAGCGTGCGGCTGGCGCGTGCACGCAGCTCGCAGAACAGCGTGCTGCCGCAATCGGCCGACTGGGCGCAGCTCGGCGCGCCGCTGCGCTTCGACAGCGTGGCCGCGCTGCGCGCCGAGCAGCAGGCGCACCCGACGGCCGCGCTGCAGCCGCGGCATGCGGCGCGGCGCTTCATCGTGTTCAGCCCGGCTGCTGTGCTGCCAGCGGCCTACGACGCCAACGAGCAGGGCGTCGCGCTGCTGCTGCGCGATGCGCAGGACGCGCCGCTGCTGGTGCAGCGCTTCCACGAACGCCATGCGCCGCATGCGCTCGATGCGATCGCCGCGGCGGCGAGCGGCCGGCACGGCGCGCTGCGCCACGTGGCCGGCGTGCTGAGCTGGCAGCACGGCGTGCCGAGCCTGGAGCCGTGGGCGTTGGGCTGCGAGGGCGGGCTGCTGGTGCCGGATTTCGCGAAGGCCAGCGGCGCGCTTGGTGCACTGCCGCTGGGGGTGGCGCAGTCGGCCAGCAGCGACCCTTGCTCGCTGCAACTCGAAGCGCTGCGGCAGCACCTGGCAACACTGCTGCACCACGGCCTCGCGCGGTTGCCGCGTGCGTGGGCCGGTGAATCGGCGCCACTCGCGCGGCGGTTGGAAGCGGCCGGGTTGCGCGAGCTGTCACAGCGGCTGCAGGCACTGTCGGCCGAGGTGGTGGCCGCGCAGGACCATCCCGGCGGTGCGGTGCTCGCGCCGGCGCTGCTGCAACTGCTGGCGCTGCGCCAGCTGCATGAAGACGCGGCGATGCTGGAGCGCGGCGACTACCAGTCGCCGTAGGCCGCGACGATGCCGCGCAGCAGCGCGTTGCGCTCGGCGCCCAGGTGGTTTCCGCTCGCATCGCCCGAGGCATCCTTGCCGACCGCGGTGTGCACGACCACCAGCTTCAGCGCCGGGTCCACGAAGATCGCCTGGCCATAGACACCGAGCAGCATGAAACGCCGCTGCCGCCCCGGCACCAGCCAGGTCTGCAGGCCGTAGCCGAAGTAATTGCTGCCGTGGTACGCCATCTGCCCCGGCCGGAAGGCCTCGGGCTGGCGCGCGGGGTCGGTCATGTCGAGCAGGTGCTCGCGTGACACCACCGCAACACCGTTCACCTGCCCGTCGGCGGCCATCATCATCCCGAGCCGCGCGTAGTCGCGCAGCGTCGCATTGAACCCGCCCTGCGCGAGCTCCACCTGGTCCGCAGGGTTCAGCAGCCAGCTCGCCGCCGCCTGCGCGCCGATCGGCTTCCACAGCCGCTCGCCGACGTACTCGCACAGCGTGCGGCCGGTCGCGCCGCGCAGCACGAGGCCCAGCACCTCGGTCTGCGCGCCGGCGTAGTTGAAGCGCTGCCCCGGCGGATCGCTGCGCTCGGTGACCTCGCGCGCCGCCTGCGCGATGCCGGCGCGGCGCGCCGTCGCGTTGAAGCGCGCGCGATCGTCGTTCGGCGTGTAGTCCTCGACGTAGCGCGCACCCGACGCCATGCGCAGCAGGTCGACCAGGCGCGTGCCGCCATACAGCGTGCCCTTGAGCGCGGGCGCGTAGGCCTCGGCCGGGTCGTCGAGCGACTTCAGCAGGCCGTCTTCCAGCGCCTTCATCACCGCCAGCGCGGTGATCGTCTTGGCCATCGAGTTCGACAGCATCCGCATCGCCGGCGTGCGGTCGTAGTTGTAGCGCTCGGCGACGATCTCGCCGTCTTTCACGACCAGCAGGCCGGTCGCGCGCTGGTGCTGCATGTAGTCGTCGAGCGTCAGCTTGCGGCCCTGGTAGCGGTAGCTGAACGGCGTCTCGGCGGCCGCGGCCTTCAGCGGCACCGGCGTGTCGGCCGGCGCCAGCGTGCACGACGGGTTGAAGCTGTCCATCGCGCTGAACGAGCCGACCAGCCAGGGCTCTTGATAAGCCTGCCGCAGCGTGCGGGCCGCGGGGTAGCCGGCGGCCTGGCCGAGCGCGGCCTCGTCGGGTGCCGCGAACGCGACCAGCGGAGCGAGCAGCAGCAAAGGCAGGTGACACAGGCGCATCGGCCGATTGTCGGGCGCGATGGCAGCGCGTAACGTTTTTTTACGCGCATGCCATGTCAACGCGTGTCTTGCGCGTTCGTTCAGTATCGCAACTAACAAGACACCACACAGCCAAAGCCGTCGTGCCGATCTCCGGATCGGCATGGGATGGGCGGAGCCTTGTCAGTTCGCGCCCCTCCACAACCCATCTTCATATCATCATGAAACTATCAAGCACCCCTTCCTGCCTGTTGATCGCCGGCCTCTGCGCCACGCTCGCCGCCTGCGGTGGCGGTGGTGACGACTGCCCGCCCGCGGTCGACCCTCCGGTCGAGACGCTGCCCGACGTCAACGACTGCTTCACGGTCAAGCCCGGCCTGCGCTACACGATCTCCGATCCGGACAAGACCTATATCGCGAAGTCGGTCCTCTACACGCAGGAAAAGTTCGACGGCGCCGTCCACCCGGTGCAGATCGAGTACTTCGACGTCGAAGGCACCTCGCACGCCGCCAAGCACTATTTTTCGATCGAGGCGGACGGCGTGCGCTTCTGGGGCGACTACGACTACACGCCCGAGGGCGTGCAGGCCACGAAGTCGGTCTACACCGGCTTCCTGCTGCCGAACACGCTGGCCCCCACCCAGACGGTGACGATCCACTACACCGACAACAACTACTTCACGAACGGCGGCTTCCTGGCCGAAGCCGAGCAGGAGACGTGGACCTTCGAAGGCCACGAGACACTGACGATGGCCGGCCGCAGCTTTCCGAACGCCTGCCGCTTCAAGGTCATCGACGACACCCTGCCGTCCTTCGGGACGACCGTGATGTGGGTCGCGCCCGGCTACGGGCCGATCCAGTACAAGTTCATCAATGTCGACGGCACGGTCAGGGGCGTGCGCAATCTCGCCAGCGTGACCGAACCCTGAGCGCCGCGCGGTCATTCCCGTGAAACGTAATGTGTCGGCGTGCCGGGCCGACACACAGGCCTACGAAGAAACCTCGGCGGTGGCGGTGCGCGACCAAGAATCCGCGCACCTGCCACTCCGCACCACCGCCATGAACCTCCGATCCAACGCCCTCCTCGCCGCCGTGGCCATCGCCGCGACGGTGGTTCTCGTCACGCTGGCCGCACCACCGGCCATCGGCACACCCGCCGTCGCCCACCCGGTGGCGGCGCCCGATTTCCAAGGCATCGCCACCTGGCAGAACTCGCCGCCGCTGAAGATGGAGGCGCTGCGCGGCAAGGTGGTGCTGGTCGACTTCTGGACCTACACCTGCAGCAACTGCCTGAACCAGCTGCCGCACGTGAAGGAATGGCACGACAGGTTCAAGGACCAGGGGCTGGTCGTGATCGGCGTGCACACGCCGGAGTACGCCTTCGAGAAGTCGACGCCCAACGTGCAGGACGCGATCCGCAAGCTGCAGATCACGCACGCCGTCGCGCAGGACAACGACTACGCCACCTGGCGGGCGTACGGCAACCAGTACTGGCCGGCGCTCTACCTGATCGACAAGCAGGGCCGCATCGTCTACACGCACTTCGGCGAAGGCCGCTATGGCGAGACCGAGAACAAGATCAAGGCGCTGCTGGCCGAGACGTCGGCACCGTGATCAAGCTCAGTCGCGCGACTCGACGCCCGACGCGAAGACGTAGCCTTCGCTGCGCACCGTCTTGATGTAGCGCGGCTCGCGCGCATCGTCGCGCAGCCGCTGCCGCAGCCGGCTGACCAGCAGGTCGATCGAGCGCTCGAACAGCTCGGCCTCGCGGCCCTGCGTGAGGCTCAGCAGCTGGTCGCGGCTCAGCACCCGCTGCGGGTGATCCAGGAACACCCGCAGCAGCCGGTACTCGGCACCGCTCAGCGCCACCATCACGCCCTGCTCGTCGAGCAGGTGGCGCGCGACGGTGTCGACCTCCCACTCGCCGAACGCCAGCCGGTGCGAGGCTTCGGCCACCCGCATGTTCGGCGGCAGCATGCGGGTGCGGCGCAGCACCGAGCGCATGCGCGCCAGCAGCTCGCGCGCGGCGAACGGCTTGGCGAGGTAATCATCGGCGCCCATCTCCAGCCCGAGGATGCGGTCGGCCTCTTCGTTGCGCGCGGTCAGCATCACGATCGGCGTTGCCTTGTACTTGCCGCTGCGCAGGTCGCGGCACAGCGTCAGCCCGTCTTCGCCGGGCAGCATCAGGTCGAGCACGATCAGGTCGAACGGGCCGGATTCCTCCAGCGCCGCGCGCATGTGCCGGCCGGTCGGCACGGCCACCACGCGCAGGCCGTTCTTGACCAGGTAGGTGGTCAGCAGCTCGCGGATCTCGCGGTCGTCGTCGACGATCAGCACATGGTCGCTGGGCTTGGCTTGCATGGCCGTGACTGTAGTGCGGCGGCCGCCCGGGCGCAGCCCCTTTGTATTGCAGTGTGTCCGGGTCGCACCGCGCCTACATGCGAATGCAAATCCGGGGGGTGGCCGACACACCGGGGATACAGCGGGCCGTTGAAATACAGGCTCGCTTCAACCCAACTCTCCTGAAGGAATCGCCATGCTGCAGAAGATCGCCAATGTTCTCTATACCGCTGCCACCCGTACCACCGGAGGCCGCGACGGCGCGGGCCGTTCCAGCGATGGCGCGCTCGACGTGCAGCTGAGTCCGCCCGGGTCGGGCAAGCCCGGCACCAATCCCGAGCAGCTGTTCGGCGTCGGCTACTCGGCCTGCTTCATGGGCGCGATGCAGATCGCCGCGCGCCAGCTGAGCATCAAGTTCCCGGCTGACACCGCGATCGACGCCCGCGTGTCGCTCGGCAAGACCGCCGGCGACGCGAGCTACGCACTGGCTGTCACACTGTCGATCAGCCTGCCCGGCCTCGACGCCGACGTGAAGCGCCGCCTGGTCGACGCGGCGCACCAGACCTGCCCGTACTCGGCCGCGACGCGCGGCAACATCGAGGTCGACTTCGTGATCGCCTGACATCGATTGCCCGACCCCACCGCAACGGACCGCCAGACATGATCCACGTCACCCTGCCGATGCCGCGCTCGCTGTTCGCGCGCGTCACGCTGATCATCGTGCTCGGTCTCGCGATCGCGCAGGGCCTGACCTTCGTGCTGATCCGCTACGAGCGCGGCATGGCGCTGCGCGAGCTGATGATGCTCGGCATCGAGCGCGACATCGCGAGCTCGATCGCGATCATCGACCGCCTGCCCGCCGACGAACGCGACGGCTGGCTCGCGCGGCTGGAGCGCCGCAACTACCGCTTCTCGCTCGGCGGCAGCGCCGGCGGGCCGGCCCCGGCGGATGCGATGCTGCGGCAGTTCGCGACCGCCATCGTCGATGCGATGAAGCCGTTCGAGACGGTGCGCGTGGCCGAGGTGCCGCAGCCGGTCGGCGGGCTGCAGATCCAGGTGAAGCTGTCGGACGCGAGCATGGTGATCGTGCATGCGCGCCGCGTCGACATGCCGGTGTCGGGCTGGGTCAGCTGGGTGCTGGCGGCGCAGCTCGCGGTGCTGGCGCTGTGCGCCTGGATCGCGGTGCGGCTGCTGACGCGGCCGCTGGCGGCGCTGGCCGCCGCGGCCGACCAGCTCGGCCCCGACCTGAAGGGCCAGGCGCTGCCCGAGCACGGCCCGAGCGAGGTCGCGCACGCGGCCCGTGCCTTCAACGCGATGCAGCAGCGCATCGCCGGCTATGCGGCCGAGCGGGTCGAGATATTGGCGGCGATCTCGCACGATTTGCAGACGCCGATCACCCGCATGCGGCTGCGCACCGACCTGATGGACGACGGCCCCGACCGCGACAAGATCCGCCAGGACCTGGACGCGATGAACCTGCTGGTGCGCGAGGGCGTGACCTACGCGCGCACGCTGCACGGCGCGACCGAGCCGCCGTGCCGCATCGATGCCGATGCGCTGTTCGAGAGCCTGATCGCCGACTACGAGGACGCCGGCGAAGCGGTGCAGCTGGAAGGCCGCGTCAGCGTGCCGATCGTGTCGCGGCCGAATGCGCTGCGCCGCATCCTGATGAACCTGATCGACAACGCGCTGTCGTTCGGCAGCGAGGTGGCTCTGCGGGTGCAGACCGACGGCACGCGGCTGACACTGTCGGTGCTCGACAACGGGCCGGGCATTCCGGAAGACCAGCTGGAGGCGGTGCTGAAGCCGTTCTACCGCCTCGAGGGCTCGCGCAACCGCAGCACCGGCGGCACCGGGCTGGGCCTCGCGATCGCGCACCAGCTGGCGATCGCGATGGGCGCGCAGCTGAGCTTGCACAACCGCAGCGCTGGTGGGCTGGAGGCGCGGCTGGTGCTGTCGCTGGGTTGACGACGCGCTCCGCGCTTGAGTGCTGCAGCTTCAGAAGCCATGCAGGTCAATCGTTCGCGAAGTCGTACGGCCCACCCCGCTCCAGCGCGCGCTGGTAGGCCGGCCGCGCATGGATGCGCTTCAGCCAGGCCATCAGCTTCGGCCGGCTCGCATCCAGCCCCGCGCGCTGCGCCGAGGCCTCGACCGGAAAGCTCATCTGGATGTCGGCCGCGCTGAACTCGCTGCCGGCAAACCACTCGCTCCTGCCGAGCTCCGCCTCCATGAAGTCGAGCTGCCGCTTCAGGTTCGGCTCGACCATCAACGCCAGCACCTTGGCCGAGATGCCCTTCGCGATCGGCTTCACGAAGAACGGCATCGGCGATTTCGGGATGCGGTCGAAGATCAGCTTCAGCAGCAGCGGCGGCATCGCCGAGCCTTCGGCGAAGTGCAGCCAGTAGGTGAAGCGCAGCGCTTCCGGCGTGCCCGGTTCCGGCTTCAGCCGCCCCTGGTTGCCGGGCCCGAAGCGCGCCAGCAGGTACTCGATGATCGCGCCCGATTCGGCCAGCGTGTTGCCCTCGTCGGTGATCACCGGCGACTTGCCCAGCGGGTGCACCTGCAGCAGCTCCGGCGGCGCCAGCATCGTCTTCGGGTTGCGCTGGTACTTCTTGATCTCGTACGGCACGCCCAGCTCTTCGAGCAGCCAGAGCACGCGCTGCGAGCGCGAGTTGTTCAGGTGGTGGACAACGATCATGCGGTCTCCTTGGTGCCGGATGGCGGACAGGGGTGGCTCGAACGGCAGCGCCGGTGGCGCGCATTGTCGCGGTGCGGCATCCGACAGTGCCCGCCCGTGAAGGCGGCGCCTTGTCCGACATCGATCTCAGGCACGCCCCACAGCGGGTCACCGCATCCACCGACACGGTGCACGGTGCACCGACCCTAGAGTCGCCTCACGGTTTCCCGATCGATTCCACCGACTCCATTGAAAGGCTGTCCATCATGCACAAAGCTCTCAAATTCCTCGCGGCGTTCGCTCCGATCCTGCTGGTCGCCGCTTGCGGCGGCGGCGATGACAGCATCGACGACCGGCTGGACATCGCCGACCCGAAGGTGCGCTTCATCCACGCGATCCCGGCCGGCCCGAACGTCGCGCTCTATCGCAACACCGAGGTCTCGGGCGGCATCAGCGATGTCGGCTACCTGTACGCGTCGAAGTACTACGTCGTCGACACCGCACCGGCCGACTACACCGTGAAGACGACCGTCGGCGGCGCCACCGTCGGCACGATCAACTTCAACCCGACGCGCGGCAACAAGTTCACGCTGATCGCGGTGCCGGGCGAAGCCACGACCACCAACCTGCTGCTGATCAACGATCCGTACGACAAGCAGCTCACCGCCACCAACGGCCGCGTGCGCGTCGTCAACGGCTCGTTCAACGCGCAGAACGTCGACGTGTACCTGACCGCCGCCAATGTCGACATCGCCACCGTGGCGCCGAACTTCGCGGCCGCGGCCTACAAGAACGCGGTCCCGGCCTCGAGCGCGAACTCGACCGACTTCACCGCCGGCAACTACGTGATGCGCGTGACGACCGCGGGCACGAAGTCGGTGATCTTCACCGCGCCGATCGAGGTGCAGACCAACGCCGACCTGCTGCTGATGACGGTGCCGCAAAGCATCGCCGTCAACGACGTGAAGGTGCTGGAGGTGATCGCCGACAACGGCCAGCCGAGCACCGAGATCATCAACCAGCCTTGAGGCTGCTGCGATGATGCGACGCCGCCAGCAGCAGCTGGCGGCGTTGCGCATGGGCCTCCAGGAAACCGAGCACCCGGTCCCAGGGCACCGGCTTGCGGTACAGCAGCACGTTGGGCGGCAGGCCGCCGCGGCGCGCGATCTCGTCGTCGTCCAGCCCGGTGACGACCACCTGCGCCATCAAGGCAAGCTCCACATCGTTCTGCACCGCGGCCACCAGCCGGAACCCGTCGACCGGCTCCATCTGCAGGTCGGTGATCAACACATCAGGACGAAAGCGCTCGAGCTTCAGCAAGGCCTCGATGCCGTCGGTCGCGAATTCGCACGAGATCGGCAGCCTGCTGCGGCGCAACACCTTCTGGTAGCTCAGCGTGGTGGTCGGGCTGTCCTCGACGATCAGCACCGTCATGCTCGACGACGGGGCCGGCGTGGCGGCCGACGCCGCCCCCGGCACCAGTTGCAGCTGGCCGCTCAGCAGCGCCTGCACCGAACTGCGGACGATGCGCCGGTGCCCGCCCGGCGTGCGCATCGCGAGCAGCACGCCGCTGTCGACCATCTTCTGGACCGAGGTGCGGGAAACCCCCAGCAGGCCGGTCACCTCGCCCACGGTCAGTAATTCCTCGTGTTCCACGGTGTCGGTCAACTTGCTGTCGGGAGAAGCGCCGATGTTACGGCCTCCGCCCGGAGCGCCCGGGCAGCGCTCAGGAGAAGCGCTGCCGCAGCCACTCGCGCGCCCCGTCGGCCGCCGCCTCCAGCAACTGCGTCACCTCGTGCTGCACCAGGACCGTGTCCAGCACCTCGCCGCCGTGGCAGCTGCGCTCTATCTCGCGCACCCGGCGGCCGGCGTCGAAGCACCAGATCGATTCCAGCGAGTTCGCCAGCTCGTGCAGCACCGCGGCATAGGCGGCGCGGCCGCGTGCCGGGGCGTCTTCCAGCGCCGTGCGGCCGGTGTCCAGGTCTTCCAGGAACGCGAGCAGCACTTTGGCGATGCTGTCGGCATCGCCATCGAAATCTGCCAGCGCGCGCCGGGTGTCGAAGGTGACCTTCGGAAAGTTCATGGGTGAGCGGCTTCCAGGGTGGGTGTCAGGCTGATGCGGGGCAGGAATTCCGGCAGCTCCGGCAGCGGCTCGTTGGCGGCGATCAGCGGCACGAGCTTGCGGATCAGGCCGTTGCGGTCGACCGGCTTCGTGATGTAGTCGTTCATGCCGGCCGCCTGGCATTGCTCGCGCTCGCCGCCCATCGCGAGCGCGGTCACGCCGATGATGGGCACGCTCGCGCCGCTGGTGTGGCCCGCGCCCGACACGCCGCCCATCGCGCGAATCGCGCGTGCCGCGTCGTAGCCGTTCATCACCGGCATCGAGACATCCATCAATATCGCGTCGAAGTGCGCGCCGGCCGCCTTCTCGACCGCCTGCTCGCCGTTGTTCGCGATCTCGACGTGCGCGCCCTCCTGCTGCAGCCACTTGCGCAGCAGCATCTGGTTGATGCGGTTGTCGTCGACGACCAGCACGTGCCGGTCGACCAGCCCGTGCGCCAGCGTGTCGATGCCGATGTCGGGCTGCGTGTGCACGAAGCCGACGCTCGATGCGGCGCGCGGCAAGAAGACGATCACCTCGAAGCACGAGCCGCGGCCCTCGGTGCTTTCGACCTGGATGTCGCCGCCCATCATCCGCGCGAGCTGGCGGCACAGCGCGAGGCCGAGCCCGGTGCCGCCGTAGCGCCGCGTGACCGACTCGTCGGCCTGCGTGAAGGCGGCGAAGAGCCGCTTCTGCAGCGCCTTCGGGATGCCCACGCCGGTGTCGGTGATGGCGATGCGGATGCGGCTGCCGTCGGGCACGCGCGCGTCCCTCGCCTCGGCCACCTCGACCCGCACGCCGCCGGAGGTGGTGAACTTGATCGCGTTGTCGAGCAGGTTGTTCAGGATCTGCGTGATGCGGAACGGATCGCCCAGCAGCACCGGGTGGCCGACGTGGAAGCGCGCCTCGAAGCGCAGCCCGCGCGATTCGGCCAGCGCCTTGAACGGTACGCAGGCATCGTGCAGCTGCTCCTCCAGGTCGAACGGCAGGCTCTCCAGTTCGAGCCGCCCGGCCTCGATCTTCGACAGGTCGAGGATGTCGTTGAGCAGGTTGCGCAGCAGCCGCGCGCTCGACCGCATCACGTCGATGTACTCGCGCTGGTCGGGCGTCGGCGACGAGCGCGTCAGCAGGTCCAGCATGCCGGCGATGCCGTTGAGCGGCGTGCGGATCTCGTGGCTCATGTTGGCCAGGAAGCGCGATTTCACCTGCGCCGACTGCTGCGCCTCGGCGAGCGCCGCCTCCAGCGCGCGCGCGTCGCGCAGCTCCTGCGTCATGTCGCGCAGGAACAGGCACATCTTCGGGCCGTGCGGCAGCTTCATCAGCTCGCCGTACAGCCGCACGGTGGCGGCGCTGCCGTCGGCGCACAGGATGCTGCGGTCGAGCATCAGCCGCGTGCGCTGGCCGGCGCCGTGCGCCGCGAAGTCGAGCATCGTGCGCATGAACTCGTAGCGCTCGCCCGCCGGGATGATGCGGTCGAGCCGGCCACCGACGAGCTGCTCGCCGCGCCAGCCGAACTGGCGCTGCATCGCCTCGTTGCAGATGCGCACGGTGCCGGTCACGTCGTACACCAGCACCGCCTCGGGCATCGCGTCGATCACGCGGCCGAGCGTGCGCAGCGCCTGCTCCTTCGCACGCAGCTGGTGGGTGCGCTGCGCGACCACCTCGGACAGCGCATGCGCGAGCGCCCGCAGCTCGCGCGAACCGACCGCCCGCGGGGGCGGCGCCTGCACCGGCGCCTCGAGGTGGGTCGCGCGCTCGCGCGCCCAGCCGACCAGGCGCTCCAGCCCGCGCGCATGGCGGCGCATCAGCAACCCGAACACCATGCCGCCGGACAACGAGATCGCGACGAACAGCACCACCAGCACGCCCACTACGTAGCGCACCGTGGTGTCGGCCGGGCGCAGGCTGACGGTGGCGACCAGCACGCCGTCGCCGCGCGGCAGCGGCACCCAGCTGCGCATGCGCGTGCCGTCGATCATCTGCCAGCCGGGCTGCAGCATCGCGCCGGGCGACACGTCGAGCGGCAGGGCCGGCGGATCGCCGTCGCCGCGCACGACGCGGGCCTCGCCCTGCGCCGACAGCACGACGGCGTTGACGTAGGTCGGCGCCTCGAGGTGGTTCTGCAGGCTTTGCCGCTGCGCCGCCGCCTCGAACTCGGTGCGCGGCAGGCCGCCGAGGTCGAGCGCCAGCCCGCGCAGGCGGCTCAGGCTGATCCCGCCGGCCACCTGGTGCATCGCCGCTTCGACATAACCGAACGACGCGACGCCCAGCACGATGAGCACGACCGCGAGCGTGGCGGCGTGGATCACCAGCACCTGCGTCGCGAAGCCGCGCCGGCGAAACCAGTCGACGAACCGCGCCGCGGGTGTGCGGCGCGGTTGCACCAGGGTATCCATGATGGGTCAGATTAGAGTCATCGGCGTCGTCTTTGCAAAGGGCTCGGCCATCTCGAAGTACTGCTTGATCGTGAGAAGTTGGTCGGAAGCGTCGGTCAATGCGCTGACGACGGCCGGGTCGAAGTGCGTGCCGGCCTGCGCACTGATCTCACGGATCGCGAGGTGCAGCGGCCAGGCCGCCTTGTAGGGCCGCTCGGTGCTCAGCGCGTCCAGCACGTCGGCCACCGCGACCAGCCGGCCCGACAGCGGGATCTCGTGGCCGCGCAGGCCCTGCGGGTAGCCGCTGCCGTCGAAGCGCTCGTGGTGCGACAGCGAGATCTCGGCGCCGAGCCGGATCACCGCGGACGACGAGTCGCGCAGCAGCTCGAAGCCGAGTGCAGGATGCCTGCGCATCAGCGTGCGTTCGTCGTCGTCCAGGCTGCCGCTCTTGTGCAGCACCGCGTCGGGCACGCCGACCTTGCCGATGTCGTGCAGCGGCGCGGCGGCCACCAGCATCTGCGCCTGGGTCAGGCTGAGCCCGTAGCGGCGGCCGATGACGGCCGCGTAATAGGCCATGCGCTCGGTGTGCTGCCCGGTGTTGCGGTCGCGCAGCGACGCGATGCGCGACAGGTGGCGCAGCATCGACTCGTCCTCGTCGGTGATCTCCGCCTTCTGCTCGTACTGCGCGAGCAGGCCCCAGCCGCCGTGCGATGCCGGCCCCTCGCGGCCGGCATCGGCCAGCAGCACGCGGTCGAGCACCGGCGCGGCCAGCGACGGCGCCGCCATCTCGAACGGCGCCTGCGCGGCGCTCAGCAGGCTCTTCACGCGGCGCAGCAGTTCCTCGCCGGTCAGGTCCTTGGACAGCACGTCGCTCGCCCCGGCCTCCATCGCGCGCGGCCGCAGGGCCTCCAGCGACTGGCCGGTGAACATCACGATCGGCAGCGTGCGCGCCGGCGGGTAGTGGCGCAGCGCCTCGATGAAGCGGATGCCGTCGATCTGCGGCATGCCGTAGTCGACCAGCACCAGGTCCGGCAGGCGGTAGTGGCAGGCCTGCAGCGCCGGCCAGGCACTGCGGAACACCGTGACGTTGCGGAAGCCCCGCGTGTTCAGCAGTTTCTGCATGCGCACACCGACGACCGGGTTGTCGTCGATCACGCAGATGCGTGGCACGAAGGGCGCGAAAGGAAGGGTGCGTGGCGTGTTCATTCGGCAAGTCTGGCAGAAAGAAAAGCGAAAATCGATTGCGATTTATGTGGTTTATTTGCCAAGCAGGCGCAAAAGCACCCCTCATTCAAGGGGGTCGTCCTCACGATTGAGGACGGAAATCTCGCAGGCAACTCATCGGGAATCCGAGGACTTGCGCGGCGCATTCAACTTAATCACAATAATCACCGTAAACGCAACTTTCACACCGGAGATGCCTTCATGAAGAACGTCCTGCTCACCGCCCTGCTCGGGCTCGGCCTGGCTGCCCACGGCAGCGCCTTCGCGACCGATTCCCCCCCGCAGAACTTCACCGTCACGGTCAACCTGACACCGGCCTGCGCGCTCGGCACCGTCGGCGGCATCGCGTTCAACTACACCGGCGCGCAGGCCACGCCGGCCACCGGCAGCGGCGGCGGCTTCACGCTGCTGTGCACCACCAACCTGCCGTACAGCTTCACGCTGGACGCCGACAGCGGCAGCTCCGGAACGGCCACGGCGCGCACCTACACGGACAACGCCACGCAGCTCGCCTACACGCTGACCACGCCGGTCGCCGGCACCGGCACCGGCGCCAGCCAGGGCCTCTCGCTGAGCGCGACGATGGCGGCCAACCAGGCCGGCTCGTGCCCGTCGGCGACCGCCTGCGACAACACCGCAAGCACCAACCGCACCCGCACGCTGACGGTCACGTACTGAGCACGGCCGGCCCATGCATGCCCATCCGCGGGTCGGATCGCTGCGCCGCCGGCACGGCCGGGTGCCGCAGTGGCACGTGCTCGGCGGCGTGTGCGCTGCGCTGGCCGGCAGCACCGGGCTGCCGGCGCGTGCCGGCAGCGCCGAGACCGGCGTCGCGGTCCACATTGCGCTGACGCTGCCGGCCGGTTGCCGCAGCAGCATCGAGCGCTCGGCCGGCGGCGCGCGCGTCACGCTCACCTGCGGGGCCAACCTGTTCATCAACGTGCGGCCGGTCATCGTGTCGGCCGCGGCGGGCGGGTCGGCCGGCGCGACGCGCGGCGCGGCCGATCCGGCAGGCGGCCCGGCCAGCCCGGCCGACGGCGCGGGCGAGACCGTGTCCTGGCTGATCTCGCCCGACGGCGAGCCCGCCGCGGACGACGCGCGGCCGGTGCAGGTCGCCGCCGGCCGCGCGGTCGAGATGTGGATGATCTTCTGATGCGCCCGCCGCGCGCACGGGCCTCGCTCTCGTTGGCGTGGTCGTTGACGTTGTCATTCGCGCTGTCATTGACGCTGGGGGCCACATCGGCCGCCGCCGGCGTCTTCACGATCTCGCCGGTGCGGCTGCACATGGCGCCGCGCGACCGTGCCGTCGCGGTCGCCCTCGGCAACGACGGCGACTCGCCGCTGGTGCTGCAGGCGGAGCTGTTCCTGTGGCGCCAGGATGCCGCCGGCGCCGACGTGCTGACGCCCACCGACGACCTCGTGCTGGCGCCACCGATCGTCAAGCTCGATCCCGGCGGGCGCCAGGTGGTGCGGCTGGCGATGGTGGTGCCGCGCGACGCCGCCCGGCAGCTCACCTACCGCCTGGTCATGCGCGAGGTGCCGGAGGCGCTGCCGGGAGCGCCCGGCGTCAGCGTGCCGGTCGCGCTGGCGATGAGCCTGCCGGTGTTCGTCACGCCGCCGGCGGCGCGCCGCGACCTCGCCTGCACGCTGCAGCGCGATGGCGCGCAGCTGCTCGCGCAGTGCGTGAACCGCGGCAGCGCCTACGCGCAGGTGCGCGAACTGCGCGTGCTGCGGGCCGGCCGGCAACTCGCGCGCTTCGACGGCGGCGCCTACGTGCTGCCGGGGGCCAGCCGTCCGATCGCGCTGCAGTCCGACCCTGACGTCGCGCCCGGACCGGCGCAGCTGGCGCTGCTGTTCGACGACGGCACGCGCCGCACCGACGAACTGGCGCTGCCGTGAGGCCGCGGCCGCGATGGACCGGCACGCGCTGCTGCGCCGGTCGGCCCGGCTCGCCTGGGTGGCGGGCGCGATGACGGCGTGCGCGCTGCCGTTGCTCCACGCCCAGGCGCAGGCGGTCGATGCAAGCGCGGAGCGCGTGCCCGGCGAGCGGCTGATGCCGCTGGAGGTGCGCGTCAACCAGCAGCCGAGCGGCGGGTGGCTGTTGATGGAGCGCGCCGGCGTGCTGTTCGCCCCGGCGATCGCGTTCGACGAATGGCGGCTGAACCGGCCCGAGCTGCCGCCGCTGCGCGTGCGCGGGCAGGCCTGGTACCCGCTGTCGGCGCTGCCGGGATTCGCCGCGCGCTTCCACCCGGCCGCGCAATCGGTGGACCTCGACTTCGCGCCGCAGGCCTTCGCGGCAACGCGCCTCACGCAAGCGGCGCCGAAGCGGCCGACGGTGTCGCCGGCCGAGCCGGCCCTCGCGCTGAACTACGACCTGAGCCTGACCCGCTTGGCGGCGCGCGGCGCGATGGCGCAGCAGGGCCTGGGCGCGCTGGTCGAGCTCGCGCTGTCGGGCAACGCCGGCGTGCTGTCGTCCAGCCACGCCGGACGCAACCTCGCGGTGCGCGGCTTCGATGCAGCGCCGCGCTGGCAGCGCCTGGAGACGAGCTTCACGCACGACTTCCCCGAGCCGCGCATCAGCCTGCGCCTGGGCGACCTCGTCACGCATGCCGGCGCGATCGGCCGGCCGGTGTTCTTCGGCGGCGTGCAGCTGTCGCGCAACTTCGCGCTCGACCCCGCCTTCATCAGCCGGCCGATCCCGTCGCTGGCCGGCACCTCCAGCGCGCCCAGCACGCTGGAGCTGTACATCAACGACGTGCTGCGCCAGACCGGCAACCTGCCGGCCGGCCCGTTCACGGTCAACGAACTGCCGCTGCCCGACAGCACCGGGCAGGTCCGCATGGTGGTGCGCGACATCCTGGGCCGCGAGACGGTCGTCGAGCAGAGCTTCCTGTCGAGCAACGCGCTGCTGGCGGCCGGCCTGAGCGACTGGAGCCTGGAGGCCGGCGAGCTCCGGCGCAACCTCGGCCTGCCCGACGCGCACTACGCCACCCGCTTCGGCGCCGGGTTGTACCGGCTGGGCCTGAGCCCCGACTGGACCGGCGAGCTGCGGGCCGGCCTCTCCGGGCCGCAACAGGAGGCGAGCATCGCGCTCAGCCATGCCCACACGCCGTGGCCGGTGCTGGTGCAGGCAGGTCTCTCGGGCAGCCGCAGTGCCCTTGGGCATGGTGCGGGTTGGCTGCTGAGCATCGAGCGTGCCGGCATCGCGAGCGGCTGGCTGCTGCGCACCGAAGGCAACACCGCCGCCTGGCGCGGGCTGGGCCAGGACCCGCAGACGCCGCCGACGCGCCGCCAGACGACGTTCAGCCAGCGGCTGAACGCAGGGCGCTGGGGCAGCCTCGGGCTGAGCATCGCGCAGAGCGTGGCCGGCGACGGCAGCCGCTACCTCGCGGCCACCACCGGGCAGAGCCTGCGCATGGGCGACCGCAACACGCTGAGCCTGGCCGTCACGCGGCTCACCGGCAGCACCGCCGGCACGCGGCTGACGGCCACGCTGTTCGTGCCGCTCGGACCGCGCAGCGTGCTCAGCGCGACGGCGGCGCACACGCGGCACGGCGACTCCGACACGCTGGTCGGCCTCAGCGCCTCGCCGGACGACCCCGCCGGCTGGGCCTGGCGCCTGCTGGCCGGCGAGCGCAGCAGCGCCGCGCAGGCCGAGGCCGGCCTGTACCGCGACGGTCCGCGCGGCAGCCTCGCGCTCGACCTCGGCCAGACGCGCGAGCTGCAGACGCTGCGGCTGGGCGCGCAGGGCGCCTGGGTGGCGGTCGACGGCACGCTGTTCGCCACGCGGCGCAGCGGCAACGCAATGGCGCTGGTCGAGGTGCCCGGCCAGCCCGGCGTCGGTGTGAGCCTGCTCGGGCAGGTCGCGGCCCGCACCGGCAGCGACGGCCGGGCGCTGCTGCCGCAGTTGCTCCCCTACCAGCCGAACGCGGTGCAGCTCGATCCGTCGGACCTGCCGATCGGCGCCGAACTCGATTCGGTGGAGATGTCGGCCGTGCCCCCGGCACGCAGCGTGGTGAAGCTGCGCTTCCCGGTGCGCAGCGGACGCGCGGCCCTGATCCGCGTGCGGCTGGAGGACGGCGAAGCGGCGCCGCCGGGCGCCGAGGTCGGCATCGTCGGCGACCCGCAGGTGTTCTACATGGCGCGCCGCGGCGAGGTCTTCGTGACCGGCCTCGCACCGACGGCCACGCTGGTGCTGCGCTGGCGCGGGCAGTCGTGCGCGCTGGCAGTGCGGCTGCCGCCGGACGACGGCAACGACATCACGCGCGTCGGACCGCTGACCTGCGCCGGGGTGTCGCGATGAGCTTCGCGCAACGCTCGGGTGCCCTGGCCGGCACCCTGGCACTTCTCGCCGTGCCGGCGACCGCGGCGGGCGCGGTCAGTTGCACGCTGACGCTGAGCTCGCCGTCGGGCAGCGTGGCGGCGGGCGCCCTGACGCTGGGCGGCACGCTGACCGTGCAGTGCACGAAGGCGGCGGACAGCCCGCTCGCGAGCGCCTCGTTCAGCGCCACCGTCGGCTCGACGCACGCGCTGGCCGCCGAGGACAACGCCGGGCGCGGCATCGGCTACGGCCTGTGGCAGGACGCCGGCGCCAGCACCCCGTGGGGCAGCAGCGCGCCGTACGCGCTCAGCGGCAGCGTGGTCTTCGCCGGCGGCCCGATGGCGAGCACGCAGCTGCCCTTCTACCTGGTGGCGCCCGCGCGGGCGTTCCGGCCCGCGGCGGGCAGCTACCGCGACACGCTGCTCGTCACGCTGGCCTACAACGTGGACGGCAGCGCTGCGCGGTCCGGCGGCAGCACCGGCGGCAGCAGCGGGACCGGCAGCGTCGCGCTCGACGTGCCGCCGGCCTGCAGCCTGTCGATGCCGACCGCGGTGACGCTGGACTACGTCGCCTTCCAGTCCGCGCCTGCCATCGCCGCCAACAGCTTCAGCGCCGACTGCAACACCGGTTACGGGCTGGCACTGGACAGCGGCGGCGGCACGCTGCTCGGCCTGCCCTACACGCTGACGCTGGATGCCGACTCCGGCCTCTACGACGGCCAGGTGCACCAGCACCGCGTCACCGGCCGCATCGACGCCGGACTGGCCGGCTCCTGCGCGGCGGCGCCCTGCCAGGCGAGCCGGATCCACTGGCTGACCATCAGTTATTGAGGGGCTGACCGGTTGAACGGTTGAATGGCCCGCTCCAGCGGAGGGCCCGGAGGGCCGGGCGGGCAGCCGACTCCGATACCCTTGCCCGCTGGCGAGGACCCCCCATGTCGACTCTTCTCAGATCGGCCCGAGACAGGGCTGACGGATCCGGCAGTACCGATATCCCCAAGGCACGCAGCCGCCCACGCATCGGTGGGGCGGAGACGCCGCGCATTGCGCTCGTGTGCGTGTTGCTCGCGCTGGTGCTGCTGGCGCTGGATTTCAAGGTCAGCCAACGCGTGCTGGAACTCCACGGCCCGTCGGCGCTGGCGCTGCGCCCCGACGGCACGCAAGCCTGGCTGGCCGTCGATGACGAAATCTGGTCGTTCGACGCCGGCGGGCACCGCGGCAAGCGGGCGAAGCTCGCCGAGATCGGCCTGCCCGGCCACGCCTACAGCCTCGATTGGCACCCGGGCGCCGGTTTGCTGGCGATCCGGCTCGACAACGAGCCGACGATCCACCTGCTCGACCCGGCCACGCTGCTGCCGACCGGCACCATCACGCTGCAATGGCCGCCCGAGCTGGTGGAGCACGCCAGCCGCGCGGTGCACCTGGCCTTTGCCGAGGACGGGCGCATCGCGGCATCGACCGGCGGCGGCCATGCGGTGGCGCTGTTCGGCCGCGACGGCCGCTTCCTCGCGCGCACCGTGCTGGGCACCTACCGCTTCACGAACGGCCTGTGGTGGAGCGGCGATGCGCTGTGGACCACCGACACCAACGGCTTGCAGCTGAAACGGCTGGACGGCCGCACGCTCGCGCTGCAGCAGGCGGTCGACGTGCCGGCGCCGCGCGGCACCCGCTACCTGGGCCTGGCGCGGCCACATCCGCCGCAGGCGGCCGACGTCAACGAACCGCTGCCGCTGGCCACCGTGATCCGTTTCGGCAACGACCGCATCGTCGGCGTGGTGGCCGACATCCTGCCCGGCGGCGGCGAGCTGCTGTTCTCGCAGACCGAGCGCATGGAGCCGCGCGACCTCGGATGGCTGGGGCGCGAGCTGCTGGTGGTCGACGGCCGGAGCCGCTCGGTGCTGCGCTGGAGCGGCGCGCACGAGCCGCTGCCGCCGTTCGGCGATGCCGACAGCCGGCGCGAGCTGCAGGAGACCGGGCAGATGCAGCAGCGCCTGCAGTGGCTGCACCAGGCGCTCGTCGCGGCGGCGATCGGCGGCGTGGTCGCCGCGATCACGCTGGTGTGGCACGCGCGCCGCGGCAGCCGCTCGCGGCGGCGCATCGCGGCCACGCCGCACTGGTGGGCGGTGCTCGCCTCGGCACTGCTGCCGGGGCTCGGCCAGTGGATGCGCGGGCGCAATGCGATGGCGCTCGCCTGGTTCCTGGTCTGGTCGGTCTACACGCTCGCGATCAGCGTGCCGGTGCTGTGGAACCTGCTCGGGCCGCGCAGCGACGTGTCGGTGCAATACGCGGCCGACGTGCTGGCGGTGCAGTTGCTGATCACCGCGTTCGCGGCGCTGGAGGCGGCGCGCCGCTGAGGCCAACGGCGTTGCGACTTTGAGAACCACCTCGATTGTCGGTAGAGTTCCGGGATGACCCACATCCAGAAGCTCACCGTCAAGGGCTACAAGTCCATTGCGGCGCTCGTCGACTTCGAGCTGCGCCCACTGAACGTGCTGATCGGGGCCAACGGCGCGGGCAAGAGCAATTTCATCGGGTTGTTCAGGTTCCTGGCTTCGGTGGTCGGCGACAACTTTGCGGTTGATGTGCAGAAACGGGGCGGCCCGGAAACCTTGCTTCACTACGGCAGCAAGGTGACACCCCAGATGAGCATCGACATCCGGTTCTCGGGCACCGAAGGGGTCACCGGTGTCTACGAAAACGGCTATCGCATCACACTGGCGGCAACGCAGGACAACCGGCTGATCTTCGCGCGTGAAGAGCCGACCGTGCGTGGCGCTGGCTACGCTTCGCCGAAGGTCTATTCGCTGGGTGCCGGTCACGACACGGCCCGCATCCGCAGCGACAAGGACAGTCCGAGTGCCACCGTCAGCCGCTATGTGCTGGACAAGCTGCAGATCTGGCGGCAATACCACTTCCACGACACCGGCGACACCGCAGCGGTCAAACGCATCCATGCCGTGAACGACAACCTGCGGCTGAAGCCGGACGCAGCCAACCTGGCGGCGTATTTGCGCAAGCTGAAGACCACCCCGATCTTCGAGAGCAGCTACGACCGCATCGTAGAGACCATTCGCCGCGTGGCGCCGTTCTTCGGCGACTTCCTGTTTCGCGACGACGCAGGCGAGTTCATCGAACTGGAATGGACAGAGCGGGGACGGCCCGACACGCCCTGGAAGGCTCATGTGCTGTCGGACGGAACGCTGCGTTTCATCTGCCTCACCACCCTGCTGCTGCAGCCCAAGAGCCTGTTGCCCGACACCCTGCTGATCGATGAGCCGGAACTGGGGCTGCACCCCTTCGCGATCAACTTGCTGGCCGACATGCTGCAAGAGGCCGCCGAGAGCAAACAGGTGATCGTGTCGACCCAATCCGTCGAGCTGCTCAACGCCTTCCAACCCGAGGACGTGGTGGTGGTGCAACGTGAAGAGGATGCCTCGGTCTTCAAGCGTCTCGACAAGGCTGCACTGAGCGACTGGCTCGCGGACGACTACAGCCTGGGTGAGCTTTGGAAGCGCAACATCCTGGGCGGGAGGCCCGGTTCATGAAGCGCGTCTGCGTGGTCTGCGAAGGGCAGACCGAGGAAGAGTTCATTCTGCAAGTGCTGGCGCCGGCCTTTTACGATCTGGGCTTGAACCTGGTCCCGGAAATGATCGAGACATCGCCCGGCCACAAGGGCGGCGCATTGCGCTACGCCCGTGTCAAGCGCCATCTGCGCAACACGCTGCGCCAAAACAGCGCCCCGGTCGTCACCACGCTGTTCGACCTGTACCACCTCGATGTCGACTTCCCGGGAATGTCAGCTGCGCAGGAAACGCCCGAACTGTCGCAGCGTCTGAGGATCTTGACCGAGGCCCTTCATGCGGATGTGGTGGACGAGGCCGGATGCGCACCAGACCGCTTCATCCCCCATATCCAGCCCCACGAATTCGAAGCCCTGCTGTTCAGTGACGTTGCAACCCTGGTCACCGTTGAACCGGCCTGGCAGCAGGCCGAAGCCGTGCTGACCGCGGCACGTGCGGCCGTAGCTTCACCCGAGCACATCAACGATCACCCCGATACCAAGCCGGCAGCTCGCCTGGAGCGTGCATTGAAAAGCCCGAGCTATCGAAAGAGCTTGCACGGGCCCACTGCGGCCCGGAAGATCGGATTGACGAAGATGGAAGAGGAGTGCGCCTCTTTCGCCGGATGGCTCGCCCGGATCAGAGCCCTGGCACAGCCGTGAAGGCTGACGGAAGCATTCAGATCGACATCCGGTCCCGCACGCCCTCGGCTTCCATGTTCGGGCCGCGGCCGCGCTGGATGATCTCGCCGCGCTCCATCACCAGGTACTGGTCGGCGAGCTCGGCCGCGAAATCGTAGTACTGCTCCACCAGCACGATCGCCATCGTCTTGCGGTCGGCCAGCATGCGGATCACGCGGCCGATGTCCTTGATGATGCTCGGCTGGATGCCCTCGGTCGGCTCGTCGAGGATCAGCAGCTTCGGCCCGGCCGCCAGCGCACGCGCGATCGCGAGCTGCTGCTGCTGGCCGCCCGACAGGTCGCCACCGCGGCGGTTGATCATCTGCTTGAGCACCGGGAACAGCTCGAACAGCTCGGCCGGCACCGGCGTGCCGCCGCTCTTGTACGCCAGGCCCATGCGCAGGTTCTCGTCGACCGTCAGCCGGCCGAAGATCTCGCGGCCTTGCGGCACGTAGCCCACGCCCTTGCGCACGCGCTCGTACGGCGTGTCGTGGGTGATGTCCTGGCCGTCGAGCCGGATGCCGCCGGTCTTCACCGGCACCACGCCCATCAGGCTCTTCAGCAGCGTCGTCTTGCCGACGCCGTTGCGCCCGAGCACCACGGTCACCTCGCCCAGCTTCGCCTCGAAGCCGAGGTTGCGCAGGATGTGCGACCCGCCGTAGTACTGGTTGATCCCTTCGACCTTCAGCATGGTTCAGCGCCCAAGATAAACCTCGACCACCTTGTCGTTGGCCTGCACGTCGGACAGCGGGCCTTCCGCCAGCACGCTGCCCTCGTGCAGCACCGTCACCTTCTTGCCGTTGCGCCCGTTCTGCGTCAGCTCGCCGATGAACTTCATGTCGTGCTCGACCACCACCAGCGAGTGGTTGCCCTCGAGCGACAGGAACAGCTCGGCGGTGCGCTCGGTCTCTTCATCGGTCATGCCGGCCACCGGCTCGTCGAGCAGCAGCAGCTTCGGGTCCTGCATCAGCAGCATGCCGATCTCGAGCCACTGCTTCTGCCCGTGCGACAGCAGACCGGCGACGCGCTGCGCGCCGTCCTTCAGGTGGATCAGCGCCAGCATCGCGCCGATGCGGTCGAGCTGCTCGCCGTTCAGGCGGAAGAACATCGACGAGCGCACGCCGCGGTCGGCCTTCAGCGCGAGCTCGAGGTTCTCGAACACCGTCAGCTGCTCGAACACCGTCGGCTTCTGGAACTTGCGGCCGATGCCGATCGACGCGATCTCGTTCTCGCGCAGCCGCAGCAGGTCGATGGTCGAGCCGAAGAAGGCCTTGCCCGCATCGGGCCGCGTCTTGCCGGTGATGACGTCCATCATCGTCGTCTTGCCGGCGCCGTTCGGCCCGATGATGCAGCGCAGCTCGCCCGCGCTGATGTTCAGCGACAGCGCGTTCAGCGCCTTGAAGCCGTCGAAGCTGACGGTGATGTCGTCCAGGTACAGGATGGCGCCATGCGTGGTGTCGAGCACGCCGTCCTGCACCACGCGGCCGTAGCTCGCCGCGCGGCCGCCCGAGGTGCCGGTGCCGCCTTGCTCCTTGTTCGCCAGGGCCGCGCGCACGCGGGCGCCGGCTTCCATCAGCTCGGGCGTCATGCCTTTACCTCTTTCTTCTCGCCGCGCCCGAACTTGCGCGCGAGCCCGACGATGCCTTGCGGCAGGAACAGCGTCACCGCGATGAACAGCGCGCCGAGGAAGTACAGCCAGAACTCCGGGAACGCTTGCGTGAACCAACTTTTCGCGCCATTGACGAAGAACGCGCCGACGATCGGCCCGACCAGCGTGCCGCGCCCGCCGACCGCCGCCCAGATCGCGATCTCGATGCTCGCGGCCGGCGACATCTCGCCCGGGTTGATGATGCCGACCTGCGGCACGTACAAGGCGCCGGCGATGCCGCACATCACCGCCGAGATCACCCAGATGCTGAGCTTGTAGCGCAGCGGGTCGTAGCCGGTGAACATCACGCGGCTCTCGGCATCGCGGATCGCCTGCAGCACGCGGCCGAACTTGCTGCCCACCAGCCAGCGGGCCAGCACGAAGAAGCCGATCAGCGCGAGGCCGCTCAGCACGAACAGCGTCATCCGCATCGTCGGCGTCGCGATCGGGTGGCCGAGGATGCGCTTGAAGTCGGTGAAGCCGTTGTTGCCGCCGAAGCCGGTCTCGTTGCGAAAGAACAGCAGCATCGCCGCATACGTCATCGCCTGCGTGATGATCGAGAAGTACACGCCCTTGATGCGCGAGCGGAACGCGAAGAAGCCGAACACGAACGCGAGCAGCCCCGGCACCCCCACGATCAGCAGCAGCGTGGCGGCGAAACTGTCGCTCGCCGCCCAGTGCCACGGCAGCGTCTTCCAGTCGAGGAAGACCATGAAGTCCGGCAGGTCGGACTGGTAGTTGCCATCGCGCCCGATCTGGCGCATCAGGTACATGCCCATCGCGTAGCCGCCGAGCGCGAAGAACACGCCGTGGCCGAGCGACAGGATGCCGGTGTAGCCCCAGATCAGGTCCATCGCCAGCGCGCAGATCGCGTAGCACATGATCTTTCCGATCAGGCTGATCGCGTAGTCGCTCAGGTGCAGCGCGTTGCCGGCCGGCACCGCGAGGTTCAGCACCGGGGCGACGACGAGCACCGCGACCAGCGCGATGAAGATGCCGCTCCAGGCCTTGATCGACAGCAGCGAGGTCGACGGCCCGACGGGGCGCGACGGTGTCGGAAGAACGGCGCTCATGCTTCGGCACTCCGGCCTTTCATCGCGAAGATGCCTTGCGGCCGCTTCTGGATGAAGATGACGATGAAGACCAGCACCATGATCTTCGCGAGCACGGCGCCCTGCCAGCCTTCGAGCAGCTTGTTCAGCACGCCCAGGCCGAGCGCCGCGTAGACGGTGCCGGCCAGCTGGCCGACGCCGCCGAGCACCACCACCATGAACGAGTCGACGATGTAGCCCTGCCCGAGGTCGGGCCCGACATTGCCGACCTGCGACAGCGCGCAGCCGGCCAGCCCGGCGATGCCGGAGCCGAGCGCGAACGCATAGGTGTCGACGCGCGCGGTGTTGACGCCCATGCAGGCGGCCATGCGGCGGTTCTGCGTGACGCCGCGCACGAACAGGCCGAGCCGCGTGCGCGCGATCAGCAGCGCGACGCCGGCCAGCACCAGCACCGCGAACGCGAGGATCGCGATGCGGTTGAACGGCAGCGTCAGGTTGCTCAGCACCTCGACGCCGCCCGACAGCCACGACGGGTTCTCGACCTGCACGTTCTGCGCGCCGAAGATCGAGCGCACGCCCTGCATCAGCACCAGGCTGATGCCCCAGGTGGCGAGCAGCGTCTCGAGCGGGCGACCGTACAGCCAGCGGATCACGCTGCGCTCGAGCACCGCACCGACCAGCGCGGCGGCCAGGAACGACGCGGGGATCGCGACGATCACGTAAGCGTCGAACAGGCCCGGCAGGTGCGACTTGAAGAAGTTCTGAACCACGTAGGTCGCGTAGGCGCCGATCATCATCAGCTCGCCGTGCGCCATGTTGATCACGCCCATCAGCCCGTAGGTGATGGCCAGGCCCAGTGCAACGAGCAGCAGGATGCTGCCCAGGCTGACGCCGGTGAACAGCACGCCGAGGCGCTCGCCCCAGGCCAGGCGCGCATCGATCGCGGTGAGCGCGATGCCGAGCTGGCTGCGGATGTCGGTCTCGGTCTCGCCGCCTTCGGCCGCGGGCTTCAGGCGGTCCAGGATCAGGGTCTTGGTGGCCGGCGTCAGGCTGCCGGCGAGCGCGCGGGCGGCTTCCATGCGCTTGCCGGTGTCGGTCGACGACACCAGGATCGCGGCACGCACCTGCGTCAGTTGCTCCTTCAGCGATGCATCGGCCTCGGCGGCGAGCGCCTTCTCGATCAGCGGCAGGCGGCCTTCGTCGGCCTCTTCCTTCAGCGCCTTGATCGCGGCGCGGCGCTCGCCGAGGTCGGTGGAGAAAAGCTTCAGCGCAGCCAGCGCGCCTTCGAGCTCGCGGCGCATCTGGTTGCTGTTGATCACGTCTTCGGCGCCGTCGGGCAGCTTCGCGTCGGCACCGGTCGAGGCATCGTTCGCCTTGTCGCCGCGCACCACGAAGACATGGTCGCCCGAGAGCTTCACCGCGTCGTCGAGCATCGCCTGCACGAAGGCGGCGAGCCCGTCGTCGCCGCGCGCGAGCGAGGCCTGCAGCGCGGCGATGCGCTCCTCGTTCTCGCCCTTCGCGAGCGCCAGCGCCTGCGGTGGCGTCAGCGCGTGGGCCGCCGCGACCGACAGGCCGAGCAGCAAGGCGATCAGCCAGCGTTGTGCGTGCATGGGAAGCATCGAAAGAAATCCGTCCTGCTCAATTCGACAAGGGCCACCCGTTCGATGGGTGGCCCGTTTTTCAGATCAACCGGTCAGCCGATCACGACTTCTTTTCCGGCTCGTCCTTCTTCTTGTCGTTGCCTTCGATGTACGGGCTCCACGGCTTGGCCTTCACCGGGGCCGGGGTCTTCCACACCACGTTGAACTGGCCGTCGGCCTTCACTTCGCCGATGAACACCGGCTTGTGCAGGTGGTGGTTCTTCGCGTCCATCGTCGAGACGAAGCCGCCCGGGGCCGGGAAGGTCTGGCCGGCCATTGCGGCGATGACCTTGTCGGTGTCGGTACTGCCGGCCTTCTTGACCGCCTGCGCCCACATGTGGATGCCGATGTAGGTGGCTTCCATCGGGTCGTTGGTCAGCGGCTTGTCGGCGCCCGGCAGGTTCTTCGCCTTCGCGTACTCGGCCCACTGCTTCTTGAAGGCGTCGTTGGTCGGGTTCTTGATCGACATGAAGTAGTTCCATGCCGCGAGGTGGCCCACCAGCGGCTTGGTGTCGACGCCGCGCAGCTCTTCTTCGCCGACCGAGAAGGCCACCACCGGCACGTCGGTCGCCTTCAGGCCCTGGTTGCCCAGTTCCTTGTAGAACGGCACGTTCGAATCGCCGTTGATCGTGGAGATGACGGCGGTCTTGCCGCCGGCCGAGAACTTCTTGACGTCGGCGACGATGGTCTGGTAGTCGCTGTGGCCGAACGGGGTGTACTTCTCGTCGATGTCGCTGTCCTTCACGCCCTTGCTCTTCAGGAAGGCGCGCAGGATCTTGTTGGTGGTGCGCGGGTAGACGTAGTCGGTGCCGAGCAGCACGAAGCGCTTGGCGCCGCCGCCGGCCTTGCTCATCAGGTACTCGACCGCCGGAATCGCTTGCTGGTTGGGCGCCGCGCCGGTGTAGAAGACATTCTTGCTGAGCTCTTCACCTTCGTACTGCACCGGGTAGAACAGCAGGCCGTTGAGTTCCTCGACGACCGGCAGCACCGACTTGCGCGACACGCTGGTCCAGCAGCCGAACATCACGGCGACCTTGTCCTGGCTGATCAGCTGCTTGGCCTTCTCGGCGAACAGCGGCCAGTTGGAGGCCGGGTCGACGACCACCGGTTCGAGCTGCTTGCCGAGCACGCCGCCCTTGGCGTTGATCTCCGCGATCGTCATCAGGGCCGTGTCCTTCAGCACGGTCTCCGAGATCGCCATCGTGCCCGACAGCGAGTGCAGGATGCCGACCTTGATGGTGTCGGCGGCCTGCGCGAACAGCGGCAGGCCGAGGGCGGCGACGCCGAGCGACACGGCGCTCAGCGACGCGGCGAAATTGCGGCGGGATGACTTCATGGACGAACGCTCCTGTGGGTTGTGTCTCGCGTCCCTCCGTGGCGGGGGACGGACGGACGCAGGTTACGGAGCGGGGCCGGATCGAGGAATACGACAGATGGCGTAGGGCGCTTTTGCGCGTGCAAAGGCGCGGGTGGGCAGGGTGTGGCGCGCCGGACGGTGCGGTCATCGCCCCTGGCGGGGCAATGACTGCCCCGCCCTGATTGGCGCTCCACACCCTGCCCACCCGCGCCTTTGCGGAACCGCCGCGCTGTGTTTGGGGGGAAAAGACTGAAGTGACCGACGAGCACGCCAACGCCCGCACGCTCGTCGGTCACTTCAGTCTTTTCCCCTCAACAAGAGCGGCTGGTTCTGCGCGGCGGGTGAGGGGATGGGCTGGGGGCGATTTCTGGGGCGACGGAGAAGATCGGCTTTGGGGATGGCGCGCGCCAGCGCGCTTCGTGGACTGACTCATCGGCACTGTTTGACCACAACGAACGAAGTGAGTGGAGGGAGTTTGCCGATGCATCCCCAAAGCCGATCTTCGCAGTGGAGTCGGCCCCCGGGCCGACCGCCCCGGCATGAGCCGCCAGCCCATCCCCTCACCCGCCGCGCCGCCGCAGAAGCAACGCAGAAAAATCACCCGCCGTGCCAGGGCGCCAGCGCCCGCACCTTCTGGATCGCCAGCGATGCCGCCGCATTGCGCGTCTCCACGCCGAGCTTCTCGAACACATGCTCCAGGTGCTTCTTCACCGTCGCCGGGCTGCTGCCGAGGATGTCGCCGATGTCGCGGTTGGTCTTGCCCTTCGCGACCCAGTACAGCACCTCGGCCTCGCGCAGCGTCAGCTTGAAGGCCTGCAGCACCGCATCCACCGCCGCCGCGTCCGACACCTCGCGCATCACGATCAGCCAGTCGTCATCACTGGTGCGCTGTTGCAGCGAGAACACCAGCTGCCGCTCGCCACGCACCACCGACAGCGACGTCGGCTCGCGGCCGTCGGCCGCCAGTTGCGACTGCGCCTGCAGCCACACCGCCAGCTCGGCCGGCACGTGCGCCGGCGGCGCCTCGAAGTAGCGCTGCATCAGCTCGCGTGCAAGCGCCGTCTGCCACACCGCGCGGCTGTTCTCGATCCGTTCGGTCACGTGGATCGCCATCGTCGCGTGGCCGAAGGCATCGAGCGCATTGCGGGCCTGCCTCGCCTGCCGCGCACTCTGCATGTGCACCACCATGCGCGCCAGCACCTCCTGCGGGCGGATCGGCTTGGTGACGTAGTCGATGCCGCCGGCCTGGAAGGCGGCCACCACGTGCTCGGTCTCGGTCAGGCCGGTCATGAAGATGATCGGAATGTGCGAAGTGCCGGGCTGCGCCTTCAGCCGGCGCGCCACCTCGAAGCCGTCCATGCCGGGCATCACCGCATCGAGCAGCACGATGTCGGGATCGGCCTGGATCGCACGCTGCAGCGCGCTCTCGCCGTTGACCGCCACCAGCACGGTGTAGCCCGCCTCGTCGAGCGCGTCATGCAGCAGCGAGAGGTTGTCGGGCACATCGTCGACGATGAGCACGACATCGCTCAGGCTGCGGTCTGGAAGTCTCTCGGTCATGGCCGGCATGGCGGGAAGGATGCGCACCGCGCGGTGCAGGAGCGCCAAGCGTAGCCGACGCCGGCCCCACGGGCCGGCCGGAATTTCACTGCCCGATCGACAGCTCCCGCCAGGTCAGCCGGCGCGTCCCCTTGTCCGGCCCCGCCGTGGGCACGTTCTTCACCGACGAACTGCCGTCCGAGCTGTTGATCGAAGCCACCACCTGGCCGGTGGTCGTGATCGCCAGACTGGCCGTGCTGGACACCGCCTCGCTGTTGAGCAGCACGCCGGCCTCAGTGCCGGTGCTGACCTTGAGCCCGGTGGCGTAGTCGATGTAGTTCAGGTAGCTGCTGCCGCCGGTCTTGCAGCCCGCGTCCTTGGTCGGCAGGTCTGACACATAGACCAGCGTGCCCAGCTGCAGCGTCGGGTTGGTGTCGATGCGCTCGCCGGCATTCGGCAGGTCCTCGTACCAGCCATCCATGCTGTCGAAGCTGAGCGCATGGCCGAGCGGGCTGCTGACACTCCGCGCGCCGCCGCTGTCGGTCAGCGTGCGCGGCATGAAGCATTGCGTGACCTTGCTGGTCGTGCAGGCGCTCGCGCGCGGGCTGCCGTACAGGCCACTGCTGCCGGCGGCGGTGGTCAGCGTGTCCTTCAACGCATAGAGCGTCTGCGTCTGCGTCGACGACACATCGGTCAGGCCCAGGTACGAGCCGGTGCCCACATAGACCACGCGCGTGCCGCCGACCAGCCCCAGTTCGGGCCGGGTCGTGACGGGCTGGCGCGCGCCGGCGGCATCGGCCAGCGTGGCCATCAGCTGCACGCCGGCGCTGCCGCCCGACTTGGTGAGCGTGCGCAGGTCGAAGCGCCACAGGTTGCCGAGCAGGTCGCCGCCGTACACATAGGTCGCGACATTGTTGCCGGCGCTGACGCTCCAGGCGCTCAGCCGCGCCAGGCCGCTCGGGCATGGTGCGGCCGTGCAGCCGGCCGGCACGCTGCCGCCGGTCGTCGAGCCGATGCCGGTGTCCAGCTTCTGGATGACGGCGCCGGTCTTCGCGTTCAGCACCCACATCACCCCGCGGCCGCTGCCGGGCGAGATGTTGTTGTAGCCGGAGCTCAGCAACACCACCCAGGTGCCGTCGGACAGCTTGGTCACGATCGGCGCGCCGTACGAATACCCGAGGTCGGCATCGCGCACGTAGGCGGCGTCCAGGCCGGTGTCGTGCGTGAACTCCCACAGCACCTGCGGCGAGGCCGGATCGCTGACGTCCAGCGCGTAGAAGCCGCGGCCGCCGGCGCCCAGCCCGCCGACGAGGATGGTGCGCCAGGCCGAGCCGTCGTGGATGTCGGCCGCGGTGGTCGCGCCGTTGACGAAGAAGCGGTGCCGGGTCGCGTATTTCTTGTCGGCCAGCTGATACAGCCGGGGCAACAGCAGCGACGGGATGTAGGCCCACGATTCGGCGCCGGTGTCGGCCCGGAAGGCATGCAGCATGCCGTCGTTGGCGCCGAGGTAGACCATCGCCTGCCGGCTCGCCTGGCTGCTCTTGTAGGCCGCGTAGCCGGTGTCGGCATACGACTGGCTCGGCGGACCGACGTACACCGGCTGCGCATCGACGGTGTCGCCCAGCACGTGGGTGCGCAGGAAGTAGTACGCGGTGTTGCCGATGCCTTCGTTGCCGCGCTCGCCGCGCAGGTAGGCCACGAGGTTGGCTCCGCCTGCGCCGACGGCGCCGGCACTGGCGCTGTCCACCTGCGCGGTGCTCGCGAGGCAGGCACTGCCCACACTGCACATCTGCGACAGGCCGCCGATGGCCGCCACCTTGAAGTAGCCCTGTTGCGTGCTGCTGAGCGATGACCACTCGAACGGGATGCGCGTGCCGCTGCCGCCGGCAGCTTTCCAGGTGTAGAGCTTGCGGGCGCCGGCGGAGAGCTTGTCGAGCAGCGGTGTGGTCTTCAGGCCGGTGCCGGAGGATTCGATGCAATCGTTGCCGGCCCCGGACTGCGACCAGTCGGGCGTCGCGGCGCGCGCGCCGGTCGTGGCGTTGACGGTGTAGCGCGCCAGCTCGCCGAACCACTTCGACGAGCAGAAGCCGGTGCTGAAGACGTAGTTGGAACTCGCCGCGGACAGGTTGACATTGCCCGAGGTCGGCGCCGCCGCGCTGGAGCCCGATGACACGATGCTTTGCAATGCGGTGCTCAGGCCGTCCTTCAGTTCACCGACGTTGGTGGCGCTGTAGTAGCCGCCGCGGCCGTTGATCGCGGCATGCCAGAGGTCGTCGATCGCGGTTGCAGTGTCCTTGGCGGGTTTGGGCCAGGTGCAGAGGCCGCTCGACTGCCAGCGACAGATGCCGGTGGCCTGCAAGGCTGCACTGGCCGGCGTCCCGTTGACGATGTCGTAATAGTCGCCGCTGCCGGCCGACGCGTAATTCGACTGGAATTGCATGTAGCCTGACGCGCCCAGGCCGATGGTGTAGGTCACCAGGTTCTGACGCTGATTGGCATAGGCGTTGCTGGCGACGTCAATGCCCTGGGGGTTCTTCGCATTGCCCAAGGCATCCGAACGCAGGTCGGTGGCGTAGTAGTACTGTGCCACATCAGCCAATGTATTGATCACCTTGTTCGCGTCCCCGTACGGGCTCGGCAGGCTGCCGTCCTGATCGCCCACAGCCGTGCTGCCATCGACCCGCTTCGGTGTTGTCGAATCATTCCAATATCCGTCTGTCTGCAGGATCGCGTAATTGCGTTGACAGGCGTACTGCATTGGATCTTTCGCCGTCTCATTCCACACGGTGGTGAGCTTGCCGGCGAAATACTGTCCGGTTGTGGACAGCGCCGTTCTCAGCGGCGTCGATGTTGCCGTTTTGGCGGCAGCGATCGTCGCGTACAAGGTCTGTTTCGTGGCCGAATCGAAGTCATCCACATTCAGGAAGTCTGTGCGGCCGGTGACATCGTTGATCGTCATGTAGCCCACACGCACGCTGTCATCCAGGTCGGCGAACGTCAGCAAGATGGCCGTCTTGGCCATCTGGATGCGGGTCCGGTAATAGGCATGCCAATTCGCATAGTTGGTCATCTCCTCCTCGTAGGTGCATGTCGCACCGGCGCAATCGAGCCGTGCGCCCGCCTTGGTGTAGCTTGTCGTACTGCTCTGCACCGTCGTGGCATTGTTGCTGCCGGGCACCGATGACGTGGCGCCTGGGGTTCGAGAACTTGTATACGTCTTGCCATCGCCGAGACTGCCGGCAGCGTAGACAACCTGACAGTTCGTCAAATTCGAATCCGAACACCACCGAACGTAAGCAGGATATGGATAAGCCGTGGTGGCCGCAGATTGACTCTTGCAAGAAATCAAGGCCGGCGAGTTGCAGTATTCGCCCACCGTGAACGTGTAGTAGACCGGGGGACTGGTCTTCAGATTCGCGGTCCCCGTCGTCAGTTGTTGATATGCGTCCAATGGAACGTTGGTCCACGTTGCCGTGTTCGCGGCGTTCATCGACAGGTAGTAGCTTCCATCGCCTTTCGGCGGCACGACATAGCGGACGCCGGGATCGTAGAACACGCTGTTGAAGCGGCTGTTTCTTCGAAGTTGCGACAGGCTTGAATCGGCCCAATCCGGCATGGTCGTGTCTTCCATGCTGCTGGAATTGTCCAGAATGAACATCAGATTCGGCTTCACCAGCGAAGTCGTCGCTACCGGCGATGTCGCCAGATCGGTCGCATCCGCGATCGCCGGCATCGGCAAGCACGCGCAGCAACAGGCCAACACCGCGATCCATGGGCGTGCGTCCATCGTCATTCCTTGGTTCATGCCGTGCTCCCGCGTCACAAGGCCACCATGGCCTGCACCCAGGCCGTCGTGTTGCGCGGCCCGCTCACCTGCACCGTGATGCGGTAATACACCTGGCTCTTGCAATTCAGATTGCCGCCGCCGCCATTGCTGCCCAGGCCCATGCCGCTGCCGCAGCCGACGGCATCGGGCAGCGCCGAGCAGGTGCCGTTGGCCGGGTCGCCGGCGGCGCTGCACATGCGCTGGACCAGGTACGCCACGGTGTTGCCCGCCGCGTCCGTCGCACCGCCGTTGGGCTGGCCCGGCTGCGCGCCGGCACTGACCAGCGCGGCCCACAGGTCCGGCCAGTCCTGTGCGGTGCCCGGGTCCTGCCGCGTCGCCAGGTAGCCACGCGCGGCCTGGTCACAGGCCAGCACCGTGCTGCCGCTCGCGCAGGTGCTGGCGCTGGAAGAACTTGCCTGGCCGGTGTTGTTCTCGAGCCAGGCCACCGCGGCCTCCAGGCCCTGGTCGCCCGAGCTGGTGGCCGATTGCTTGAAGCCGAGGTTGCCGGCGATGCCGTTGGCCGTTGCAGTGGATCGGCTCAGCGCCACCGCGGCCAGCGTCAGCGCCACCAGCACGATCAGCACCAGCACCAGGATCACGCCCTGCTGCCGGTCTTTCGGATTGCATTGCAGGCTCAGCATCCGCCGGACCCTCCTTGGTACGTCAGCTGCGAGCCCTGCCAGATCAGGTTGCGCAGCGGCACAGTGGCCTGCAGCACCCGGTGGCGGTAGTGCGTCCAGTCGGTGTTGGCGCTCAGGTCGATCGGCAGCGCGATCGGCGTGACGGTGGTGAACGCGGCCGACAGGCTGGTGTTGGCCGTCGAGCCGTCCCACGCCGGGGCCGCCGACGTGACGGTGTTCTTGTCGTAAGCGGGGCTGCGCGCCACCACCGCCAGCCGCAGCGCGACCACGCGGGCCCAGCGGCACACCAGCGGCAGGCTGCTGGTGTCCGAGGTGCCGCCCGGTGTGGTCTGGTCCCAGGTGTCGACGACCCCACTCATCGCCGAGGCCGCCACGCCCGAGGTGTCGCGACCGTACTGCGCGCGCAGGCCGACGATGTTGCCGGCCAGCGGCACCCACACATCCGGGTTGCCGGTGTAGCTGGCCTTGCCGCAGTCCCAGGCCAGGTAATCGCACAGGGTCAGGCTGCCCTGGCGCACCGCATAGGCCCGCACGCGGGGCGACGCCCCCAGGTCGAACACGCTGCTGCCGATCGGCAGGCCGGCGCTGCCGGGCGAGACCGTCAGCGCCGATCCGCTGATCGCGCTGACGGCATCCAGCGTCAGCGCACACGGGCTCGGCCGGGTCGAAGCGGCCGCCACCACGCGGTTGCCGACGCCGAACATGCCGGCGGTGCTGACGTCGTAGCGCCCGGCGATCGACGCCGCGATGGTGGCATCGCCTTCGGACGGCCCCGCCGAGGCGCCGGTGACGAGCAGCAGCGTGTCGGTGCCGATGTCGCCGGCGGGCACCAGCGCGGTTCGCGGGTTGACCACCGCCGGCGCGAGCGCATCGAGCGTGACTGCCGCGGTGTCCCTGCTGGTGGTGTACGACAGGCCGCAGCCGAGGATCGAGAAGTTGGCGATGCCGTGGCCGGACTGGGCGATCTCGCGCTGCAGCTCGTACAGCGCGAGGCCACCCGCCACCTGGGCATCGTTGCCGCCGGTCGTGGTGCGCTTGTCGCTTTCGGCCGACGCGAACAGGCGCATCACCAGCACCACGCCCACCATGCCGATCAACAGCGCGACCATCAGCTCGACGAGGCTGAAGCCGCGTGCGCCTGCATGGCGCCGGGCATTGGAAGGCGTGTGTCGGCTCATCTATTTCACCTGCGCCAGCACGACATGGCTGTGGTAGCCGCTGTCGCCGGGGGCTTTCCAGAAGATGGTGACGGTGGCCAGGCTGCTGGCGGTCGCCGCGCTGCCGGCGGGCACGGTGGTGAAGCTCACGGTGGGCGCCTTGCCCGCGACGTTCGGCAGACCCGAGGCCTCGACCGACGCACGCCAGCTGGTGTAGCCGACACCGCCGGTCTCACTGCCGAACTGCGCCTGCAGCGTGGCGGCGGCGCGGTCGGTGATCCACAGCCGGCCGACCAGCGACGCGGCCTGCGCCGCCGCGATGGCGCGGTAGCGGGCGCCGGACGCCTGCTGCACCGATACCGCCTGCAGCTTCACCAGGCCCAGCACACCGATGGCGAAGATCAGCAGCGCGCACAGCACCTCGATCAGCGAGAAGCCGTGGGCGCCGCGGTGCGACGGTGGACGAGGGAGATTCATGCAGTGGTTCATGCGTTGCTCGGGCAGCTCATCGCGTCGGCCGCGGTGTTGCCGGCGCTGCGCGCCGGATCGCACATGCGCACCTCGCCGGCCGGGCTGACGACCACCTTCAGGCAGCGCGTCGGGCCGGCCGGTGCGCAGCTCTGGCCGCTCGCGCCGACCGCGATGCTGAGCAGGGCCGCACCGGACGCGGGGGAGCTTGTCGAGGTCTGCCGGCCGAGCCCGTCGAAGGCGACCACCGAGCGCGTGGCCGAGAGCGTGGCCGCCGCGTCGCCGGCCACCACCGGGCTCACGCGCAGCAGGTTGGGTGCGGCGCCGGTGCCGAGCGCCGACGCACAGGCGCCGGCCGGGGTCTGCGCGGCACCGAGGTTGATCGCCCAGTGCGGGCCGCTCGCCGTGATCTGGCAGCTGTCGGCCAGCGTGTCGACCAGTTGGAAGCGCACCACCGCGTTGCGCCGCACGGCTTCGGCGCGAGCCGACTGCAGCCCGTTCTGCAGCGACTCGGCGGTGCTGCGTACGCGTGCATTGCGCAGCCAGTCGCCGAATGACGGCACGCACAGCAGCATCAGCAGCGCGAACACCGCCAGGCCCACCATCAGCTCGACCAGGGTCATGCCCCGGACGGCAGCGCGATGCCGGGCAACCATCAGCACACCCCGCCCTTCTTCGTGACCCAGCAACTGCCCGTCGGCGACGACCAACCGGACACGCCGCTGACCACCGAGGTCTGCTTGCCGTCCTGGTTGACGGTGTAGCTGAAGCCCGCCATGGCCCCGGTGCCGGTGGCCGTCCAGGTGTAGGCGGTGTCGGACGAAGCGGTGCAGCTGAAGCTGAAATAGCTCGACGCGCTCGCGGTGACGCCGCAGGTCTTGACGCTCGCGCTGGTGTAGTAGCTGCGGTTGTCCTGGAACCACTGTTCCATCTTGACCTGCAGCGTGGACAAGGTCGCGGTGGCATCGGGAATGCGACCGCGCCGGAGGTAGTCGACATACGACGGCAGCGCCACGCCGGCGAGTATCGCGATGATCGCGACGACGATCATCACCTCGATGAGCGTGAAGCCTGTGTTCTGACGACCCGGGGTTCTGCGCATGACCTGCCTCAATTCGCTACTCGGCGAAACAAGAGGCAACTCTGCGCAACATCTATGGAGGAATTACGCCCGAATTGTCAAACACTGTCATCGCGACGGCCTGTGATCGGCCGCACCGTGAGATCTGATCCGCGATCAGGGCCGGGTGCCTGCAGCAACCGACCCATGCAAGGCCTTCTCGAGGATGCGGCTCACCGCCTCCAACTGGAACTTGCGCACCAGCTCGCGCACATGGCCTGCGAATCCGGCACAGGCAGGCTGCTCGGCCTCGATCCGGTCGAGCTTCTGGACGATGCCGCGGAAGTAGCCCAGGCGGACCAGCTCATCGAGCGCGCGCAGCGCATCGGCATCGGGCAGCACCCAATCGGCCGATGAAGCCGATGCCGTCGATGCGGGCGCTGCCGCGTGGCCGGCCGACATCGGCGTGGCCTCCACCCACTGCAGGCCGAGCCGCGCGCCCAGCCAGTCGAGCAGCTCGTGCACGCGCACCGGCTTCAGCACGAAATCGGTCGGCGCGATGCCGACGTCGTTGTCCAGCTCCTTGTCGAAGGCATTTCCCGAGACGATGGCCACCGGCGCAGGGCTCAGGCCCTGGGCGCGGATCGCGCGGATGGTGGCCCAGCCGTCGATGCCGTGCATCGCGAGGTCCATCAGGATGGCGTCGGGCGTGACGCTGCGCAGCAGGCGCAGGCACTCGTCGCCGGAGGCGGCCTGGTGGATCTCGAAGCCCAGCGGCTCCAGCACGCTCACCAGCAACGCGCGGTCGACCTCCTCGTTGTCGACCACCAGCACGCGGCGCCGCGGGCCCTGGTAGCCGGTGCGCGCGATGCGCGGCGCCGGCACCGCCACCGCGTCGCGCGCGGCCGGCAGGAACAACCGGATGCGGAACAGCGTGCCCACCTGCGGGGTGCTGTGCACCGTCATCTCGCCGCCCATCAGGTCGACCAGCATCTTGCTGATCGTCAGGCCCAGGCCGGTGCCGCCGCTGGCCATCGCACCGGCGTCGCTGCCGCGCGCGAACGGCTCGAACACATGCTCGATCTCTTCGGGCGCGATGCCGGGGCCGGTGTCCTCGATCTCGAAGGTGGCCATCTCGCGCGCGTAAGTGGCGCGGAACACCACCTGCCCGACCTGCGTGAACTTGACGGCATTGCCCAGCACGTTGATCAGGATCTGGCGCAGCCGCTTCTCGTCGCTGCGCACCACCTCGGGCAAGGCCTGCGACAGCTCGTGGCTGAACGCGATGCCCTTGCCGGCGGCCTGCAGCTCGAACATGCGCACGATCTGCTGCACGCCGTCGCGCAGGTGCATCGGCTGCGATTCGAGCCGCAGCTTGCCGCCTTCGATGCGGGCGATGTCCAGCGTGCCCTCGATCAGCGACAGCAGGTGCTCGCCGCCGCGCCGGATCACGCTGATCGCCTGCTGGCGGTGCGGCGGGATCGACGCGTCCTCATCGAGCAATTGCGCGTAGCCGAGGATGCTGTTCAGCGGCGTGCGCAGCTCGTGGCTCACCGTCGTGATGTAGCGGCTCTTGGCCTGGTTCGCGAGCTCGGCGCTGCGCTTGGCCTGCTGCAGCTGCAGGTCGGTGCGGCGGTGCGAATCGATTTCGCGGCGCAGCGCCTGCGTCTGCTCGTGCACCGCCTGCGTCTGGCGGTTCGATTCCTCCTGCGCCACCTGGCGGCTCTTGTGCGTCAGCACCAGCCACCAGGCCACGATGCCGCTCACCAGCAGCAGCGCCGCGAAGGCCTTGATGAAGCCCAGCCGCAGCGCCGGTGCGAGTGCCGCGCCGGGCTCGCCGAGCAGCCGCAGCTCCTGGTGGTACAGCAGCCCGAACAGCCCGGCCAACAGCGGCACCACCACCGCCATCAACAGCACGTAGTGGCCGAGGCCGGTGTCGATGTACGGCCAGGCCCGGCGCGGCAGCAGCGCGCGCAGCGCCGCCGACCATTGCGCCGACAGCTTGGCCTCGGGCTTGCACAGGTCGTCGCAGCGCGCGTCGAGCGAGCAGCACAGCGAGCAGATCGCGCCGAGGTAGGCGGGGCAGTGGGCCAGGTCGTCGGCCTCGTACTCGCGCTCGCAGATCACGCACTGCTGCAGGCGGGTGAACAGGCCCGGCGGACTGCGCCGGGCGATGTAGAAGCGGCCCTTGGTGGCCCACGCGATGGCGGGCGATGCGATGAACGCGGTGGCCAGCGCGATCAGCGCCGAGAACGCCTGCGCCATCGGCCCGAACACGCCCAGGTACGCCGCGATCGACAGCACCGAGGCCGCGCCCATCGCGCCGACGCCCACCGGGTTCACGTCGTACAAGTGCGCGCGCTTGAACTCGATGCCCGGCGGCGAGAGCCCGAGCGGCTTGTTGACCACCAGGTCGGCCACCACGGCCATGATCCACGAGATCGCGATGTTCGAGAACAGCCCCAGCACCTCGCCGAGCGCGCGGAACACGTCGAGTTCCATCAGCATCAGCGCGATCATCGTGTTGAACACCACCCACACGACGCGCCCCGGGTGGCTGTGCGTGAGCCGCGCGAAGAAGTTGGACCACGCGAGCGAGCCGGCATACGCGTTGGTCACGTTGATCTTCAGCTGCGAGACCACGACCAGCAGCGCCGTCGCCGCGACCGCCCACGCCGGGTGCGGGAACACGTACTCGTAGGCCGCGAGGTACATCTGGTTGGGATCGACCGCGCGGTCGACCGGCACCGAATGGCTGATCGCCAGGTACGCGAGCAGCGCGCCGCCCAGCATCTTGAGCACGCCCGGCACCACCCAGCCCGGCCCGCCGATCAGCACGCCCAGCCACCAGCGCTTGCGGTTGGCGGCGGTGCGCTCGGGCATGAAGCGCAGGTAGTCGACCTGCTCGCCCATCTGCGTGATCAGCGCGATGCCCACCGTCATCGCGGCGCCGAACAGGCCGAGGTTGAACTCCGCGCCGCGGCCCTCGGCGCCGGCGTAGTGCACCAGGCCGTCGAGCACGCCCGGGTTCTGGCGCAGCACGTAGACGTAGGGCACGACCAGCAGCACCAGCCACAGCGGCTGCGTCCAGACCTGCAGCCGGCTGATCGCGGTGACGCCGTGCGTGACCAGCGGGATCACCACCAGCGCGCAGATCAGGTAGCCCCAGGCCGGCGGCACGTCGAACGCCAGTTCGAGCGCGTAGGCCATGATGGCCGCCTCGAGCGCGAAGAAGATGAAGGTGAAGCTCGCGTAGATCAGCGAGGTGATGGTCGAGCCGATGTAGCCGAAGCCGGCACCGCGCGTCAGCAGGTCCATGTCGAGCCCGTGCCGCGCCGCGTAGATGCTGATCGGCAGGCCGGCCAGGAAGATGATCAGCCCGGTGGCGAGGATCGCCCAGAACGCGTTCAGGAAGCCGTACTGCACCAGCAGCGTCGCGCCCACCGCCTCCAGCACCAGGAACGAGGCGGCGCCGAACGCGGTGTTGGCCACGCGCAGCTCGGACCATTTGCGAAAGCTGTGCGGCGTGAAGCGCAGCGCGTAGTCCTCCATCGTCTCGCGCGCGACCCAGCTGTTGTAGTCGCGCCGGACCTTCACCACCCGTTGCACCGCGCGCTCGTCCTGCGCCGCCCCGGCCGGCGGCACGATGGCCGGGCCGACCGGCACGGCACCGTCGAGGGGGTTGGCAGGCTTCATGCGGGGTTTGAGCGCAAGCCCCGTGCCATTGCGGTGACCAGGCGCCCTAAGATGTGGCACACCTTCTGCTTCCCGCACCACCATGGAACTGACGCCGCGTGAGAAAGACAAGCTGCTGATCTTCACGGCCTCGCTGCTGGCCGAGCGCCGCAAGGCGCGGGGACTGAAGCTCAACTACCCCGAGTCGGTCGCGCTGATCAGCGCGGCCATCATGGAGGGCGCGCGCGACGGCAAGACGGTCGCGGCGCTGATGAGCGAAGGCAAGACGGTGCTGACCCGCGCCGACGTGATGGACGGCGTGGCCGAGCTGATCCCCGAGATCCAGGTCGAGGCGACCTTCCCCGACGGCACCAAGTTGGTGACCGTGCACCAACCCATTGCATGAACGAGAGCCCCATGACTCAGACGATGCGTTCCCGCCGGCTTGCCACCGGCCTGCTGCTGGCGCTGCCGGCCCTCGCGATGGCGCACACCGGCGGCGATGCCGGCCAGCACCATGACGCCGCTGGCGCACTCGCCGCCGGCTTCGCCCATCCGTTCACCGGGCTGGACCACCTGGCCGCGATGGTCGCGCTGGGCATCTGGAGCGCGATGACGGCGCGGCGCGCGTGGATCGCGCCGCTGGCCTTCGCCGGCACGCTGCTGGCCGGCGCGCTGCTGGGCCTCGCGGGCGCCACGCTGCCGGCGGTGGAGCCGATGATCGCCGCGTCGCTGCTGGTGCTGGGCTTGTTGCTCGCGACCAACGCGCGCCTGCCGGCCGCGGCCGGGGCGCTGCTCGCGGCAGGCTTCGCGCTGTTCCACGGCCTGGCGCACGGTGCCGAACTGGCCGGGCCGACCGCGGCCTTCGCGCTGATCGGCATGGTGGCCGCCACCGCGCTGCTGCATGGCGCCGGCATCGGCATCGGGCTGTTGCTGCGCACGCGCGCCGCCTGGCTGCCGCGAGTGGCCGGGGCAGCCGTCGCGCTGTTCGGCATCGCACTGCTGGTCAACTGAAGGGGGCCGGCGATGATTCCAGGCGAAGTGCTCACCGACGGCCCCGACATCGAGATCAACGTCGGCCGCCGCACGATCACGCTGGTGATCGAGAACAGCGGCGACCGACCGGTGCAGGTCGGCTCGCACTACCACTTCGCCGAGACCAACCCGGCGCTGCGCTTCGACCGCGCGGCCGCGCGCGGCATGCGGCTGAACATCGCGTCGGGCACCGCGGTGCGCTTCGAGCCGGGGCAGCAGCGCACCGTCGAGCTGGTCGACTACGCCGGCGACCGCAAGGTCTACGGCTTCCGCGGCGAAGTGCAGGGAGCGCTCTGATGGCCACCATCAACCGCCGCGCCTATGCGGAGATGTTCGGCCCCACCACCGGTGACCGCGTGCGCCTGGCCGACACCGGCCTCATCGTCGAGGTCGAGAAGGACTACACGCTGCTCGCCGGCGGCTACGGCGAAGAGGTGAAGTTCGGCGGCGGCAAGACCATCCGCGACGGCATGGGCCAGGGCCAGCGGCTGTCGAAGGACGTGGCCGACACGGTGATCACCAACGCGCTGATCATCGACCACTGGGGCATCGTGAAGGCCGACATCGGCCTGAAGGCCGGCCGCATCAGCGGCATCGGCAAGGCCGGCAACCCCGACGTGCAGCCCGGCATCGACATCGTGATCGGCCCCGGCACCGAGATCATCGCCGGCGAAGGCAGCATCGTCACCGCCGGCGGCATCGACACCCACATCCACTTCATCTGCCCGCAGCAGATCGAGGAGGCGCTGATGAGCGGCGTCACCACGATGCTCGGCGGCGGCACCGGCCCGGCCACCGGCACCTTCGCGACCACCTGCACGCCAGGGCCCTGGTACATCCACCAGATGCTGAAGGCGGCGGAGGCGTTCCCGATGAACCTGGGCTTCCAGGGCAAGGGCAACGCCAGCCTGCCCGGCCCGCTCGACGAGCAGATCGAGGCCGGCGCCTACGGCCTGAAGCTGCACGAGGACTGGGGCACCACGCCGGCGGCGATCGACAACTGCCTGAGCGTGGCCGACCGGCACGACGTGCAGGTCACGATCCACACCGACACGCTGAACGAATCGGGCTTCGTCGAAAGCACGATCGACGCGTTCAAGGGCCGCACCATCGCGACCTTCCACACCGAAGGCGCGGGCGGCGGGCATGCGCCCGACATCATCAAGGCGGCCGGGTTGCCGAACGTGCTGCCGTCGTCGACCAACCCGACGATGCCGTACACGGTGAACACCATCGACGAGCACCTCGACATGCTGATGGTGTGCCACCACCTCGATGCGTCGATCGCCGAAGACCTGGCCTTCGCCGAGAGCCGCATCCGCCGCGAGACCATCGCGGCCGAGGACATCCTGCACGACGTCGGCGTGTTCTCGATGATGTCGTCGGACAGCCAGGCGATGGGCCGCGTCGGCGAGGTGATCATCCGCACCTGGCAGACGGCCCACAAGATGAAGGCGCAGCGCGGCACGCTGGCCGAAGACAACGCGCGGCACGACAACTTCCGCGTCAAGCGCTACATCGCGAAATACACGATCAACCCGGCGATCACGCAGGGCATCTCGCACGAGGTCGGCTCGGTCGAGGTCGGCAAGCTGGCCGACCTGGTGCTGTGGAAGCCGGCCTTCTTCGGCGTGAAGCCGTCGCTGATCCTGAAGGGCGGCTTCATCGCGGCCGCAGCGATGGGCGACCCGAACGCGTCGATCCCGACGCCGCAGCCGGTGCACTACCGGCCGATGTTCGGCTCGTACGCCGGCGCGATGCACGACACCAGCGTCACCTTCGTCTCGAAGGCCGGGCTGGACGCCGGCGTGCCGGAGAAGCTGGGCTTGAAGAAGCGCGCGGTGGCGGTCAGCAACACCCGCAAGATCAGCAAGGCCGACATGATCCACAACGGCTTCACGCCGAAGATCGAGGTCGACCCGCAGACCTACGAGGTTCGGGCCGACGGCGTGCTGCTGACCTGCGAGCCGGCGACGGTGCTGCCGATGGCGCAGCGGTATTTCCTGTTCTGACGACGGTCAAATTACGCCTCGTCGTCGTCGCGGCGATGCGCCCACCGGTACAGCACCGGCAGCACCAGCAAGGTCAACAGCGTCGATGACAGGATGCCGCCGATCACGACCGTGGCGAGCGGCCGCTGCACCTCGGCGCCGGTGCCGGTCGCGAGCGCCATCGGGATGAAGCCCAGCGACGCCACCAGCGCGGTCATCAGCACCGGCCGCAAGCGCGTCAGCGCGCCGTCCTGGATGGCCGCATCGAGGCTCGCGCCCTGCTCGCGCAGCCCGCGGATGCACGACAGCATCACCAGCCCGTTCAGCACCGCGACGCCCGACAGCGCGATGAACCCGACCGCCGCCGAAATGGACAGCGGGATCCCGCGCGCCCACAGCGCCAGCACGCCGCCCGTCAGCGCGAACGGAATGCCGGTGAACACCAGCAGGCCGTCCCGGGCGTTGCCGAACATGGTGAACAGCAGCACGAACACCATCGCCAGCGCGAGCGGCACCACCCACTGCAGTCGCTGCGCCGCCGACTGCAGCTGCTCGAAGGTTCCGCCCCAGGCCGTCCAGTAGCCACTCGGCACGGCCACCTTGGCGATGGCCGCCTGCGCGTCGGCCACGAACGACCCCAGGTCGCGCCCGGTGACGTTCGCGCTGACCACGACGCGGCGCTTGCCGTTCTCGCGCGACACCTGGTTCGGCCCGGGCGCCAGCTCCAGGCTCGCCAGCTCGCCCAGCGGCACGTACGCGGCCGCCCCGCTGCCCCGGGGCAGCGCGATCGGCAGGCGGCGCAGCGCGTCGACGTCCTGCCGCACCGCCTCCGGCAGCCGCACGACGATGTCGAAGCGGCGGTCGCCCTGGAAGAAGGTGCCGGCCTCGCGCCCGCCGATGGCCGTGGCCACCGTCTCCTGCACCTCGTTCATGTTGAGGCCGTGGCGCGCCGCCTTGCCGCGGTCGACGTTGACCGTCAGCACCGGCAGGCCGCCGGTCTGCTCCACCTTCACCTCGGTCGCGCCGGGCACCCGCTGCAGCGCTTCGGCGATCTCGGCGGCCGCCTTGTCGAGCACCTCGCTGTCGTCGCCGAACACCTTCACCGCCACGTCGGAGCGCACGCCCGAGATCAGCTCGTTGAAGCGCAGCTGGATGGGTTGCGAGAACTCGTGGTTGCTGCCGGGCACCTGGGCCGCTTCGTCGCGGATCGCCGCCAGCAGCGCGTCCCTCGTCTTGCGTGGCTGCGGCCACTGGTCGACCGGCTTCAGCATGATGTAGCCGTCCGAGATGTTGGGCGGCATCGGGTCGGCAGCGATCTCGGCCGTGCCGGTGCGCGCGAAGATGCGCTCGATCTCCGGGAAGCGCGCCTTCAGCCGGGCTTCGAGTTGCTGCTGCATCTCGACCGACTGCGTCAGGCTCGTGCCGGGGATGCGCAGCGCCTGGACCGCGAAGTCGCCCTCGTCGAGGTTGGGCACGAACTCGCTGCCGAGGCGGCCGGCCACCGCGACCGAGAAGGCGACCGACACCGCGGCCGCCGTCAGCACGACCGGCGCATGGCGGAAGGTCGCGGCCAGCGCCGGCTCGTAGCGCCGCCGGGCCCAAGCCATCAGCGCGTTCTCCTTCTCGGCCACCCTGTCGCCGATGAACAGCGCAATCGCGGCCGGCACGAAAGTCACCGACAACACCATCGCTCCGAACAGCGCCAGCAGCACCGTGAAGGCCATCGGGTGGAACATCTTCCCCTCGACGCCGCTCAGCGCGAGCACCGGCACGTAGACCACCATGATGATCAACTGCCCGAACAGCAGCGGCCGTCGCGACTCCCCGGCTGCCGCGAAGACCTCGTGAAAGCGCTCGCTGCGGGTCAGCGGCCGGCCGCGCTGCGCCTGGGCATGCGCGAGTCGCCGCACCGCGCCTTCGAGGATCACGACCGCACCGTCGACGATGATCCCGAAGTCGAGTGCGCCCAGGCTCATCAGGTTGGCGCTGATGCCGAAAGCCACCATGCCGGAGAAGGTGAACAGCATGGCCAGCGGGATCACCATCGCGGTGATCAGCGCCGCCCGCAGGTTGCCGAGAAACGCGAACAGCACCGCGATGACGAGCAGCGCACCCTCGAGCAGGTTCTTCTCGACGGTGCGGATCGCCTTGTCCACCAGCACCGTGCGGTCGTAGACCGTCACCGCCTGCACGCCCGGCGGCAGCGTCTTGTTGATGGCCGCCATCTGCCGGTCGACCGCGCGCGAAACGGTGCGGCTGTTCTCGCCCATCAGCATGAACACCGTGCCGAGCACGACCTCCCGGCCGTTCTCGGTGGCGGCGCCGGTGCGCAGCGCGCGGCCGGGTTCGACCTGCGCGACGTCGCGCACCCGGATCGGCTGGCCTTGTGCGGTGCCGACGATGATGGCGCCGATGTCCTCGATCGACGTCACCTGCCCGGGCGCGCGCACCAAGTACTGCTCGCCGCGGCGCTCGATGTAGCCGGCGCCCTGGTTCGCGTTGTTCTTCTCGAGCGCCTCGACCACGTTCGCCAGGCTCAGGCCGTGCGCGCCGAGGCGCTCCAGGTCCGGCGCGACGACGTACTGCTTCTCGAAGCCGCCGATCGAGTTGATCTCGGTGACGCCCCGCACGTTGCGCAGCTGCGGCTTGATGACCCAGTCCTGGATCTCGCGCAGGTCAGCCGGCGTGTAGGGCGTGCCGTCGGACTTCTTCGCGCCCTCGGTCGCCTCGACGGTCCACAGGTAGATCTCGCCGAGGCCGGTCGAGATCGGGCCCATCTGCGGCGCGATGCCCGCGGGCAGGCGGTCGCGCGCCTCCTGGACCCGCTGGTTGACGAGCTGGCGGGCGAAGTGGATGTCGGTGCCGTCCTCGAAGATGACGGTGACCTGCGAGAGGCCGTAGCGCGACAGCGAGCGCGTCTGCGCCAGGCCCGGCAGGCCCGCCATCACCGTCTCGATCGGGTAGGTGATGCGCTGCTCGGTCTCGAGCGGCGAGTAGCCCGGCGCCTCGGTGTTGACGACCACCTGGACGTTGGAGATGTCGACGACGGCGTCGATCGGCAGGCGCATGCCGTTGTAGAGGCCGATGCCGGCCATCGCGAGCACGGCCAGCATGACGAGCCAGCGCTGCTCGATGCAGAAGCGGATGATGCGTTCGAACATGGTCGGTCCCCGCTCAGTGGCCGTGCTCGGCGCCGGCCTTGCCGAGCTCCGACTTCAGGATGAAGGTCTTCGACGACGCGACCTTGTCGCCCGCCTGCAGGCCGCCGAGCACCTCGACCGTGCGGCCGTCCGAGCGGCCGGTCTTCACCGGCGTCGCGATGAAGCCGCCGGGCACCGCCGTGAACACCACCGTCTCGTCGCCGAGGGTCTGCAGCGCCTCGGCGCTGACGGCGAGCGGCACGGCCTGGTCCTCGCCCCGCACCGACACCGTCACGAAGAGACCGGGCCGCCAGGCGCCCTTCGGGTTGGTCACGGTCACGCGCGCGCGGGCCGTGCGGGTCTGCTCGCCGAGCAGCGCGCCGACGTAGGCGATGCGGCCTTCGGCGCGGCTGTCGAACGCTGTCGACGAGACGACGACGCGCTGCCCGACGCGGACCGTCTCCAGGTCCTTCGGCGCGACGGCGAACTCGGCCCAGACGCTGCCGAGGTCCGACACCGTGAAGATGCTGGCGTCTTCCTTGACCGCCTCGCCGAGGCTCAGGTGCTTCTCGACGACGGTGCCGGCGAACGGCGCGCGGATCTCGAAGCGGTTCAGCACGGACGACGATGCGCTCGCGCCCACTGCGGCCAGCTTCTGCGCTGCATTCCGCACCGCGATGTCGGCTTCGTGCAGCGCACTGCGGGCCTGCTGGTAATCCTGCTCGGCGGAGATCCTGTCGTCCCGCAGCTTCTTCTCGCGCTCGTGGGTGGCACGCGCGGCGTCGCGGCGCTGCTGCGCGACGAGCAGTTCGCTGCGTTGCTCGGCGAGCGCGGTGCTCGCGACGACGGCCAGCACCTGGCCCTGGCGCACGACCTGGCCGAGCTGGACGTTCACCGCCTCGGCGACGCCGGCCACGCGCGGCACGACATGGGTCGTGCGGTCTTCGTCGAAGCGGATCTCGCCCGGGAACGGCGCGGCCACCTGGAGCGTGGCCGGACCGGCTGCCTGCAGCGTGATGCCGGCGGCCTTCAGCTGCTCGTCCGTCAGCTTGATCTCGCGCTCGTGCGCGTCCTTCTCGGCGTGGCCCGCCTCTTCGTGATCGTCGGCGTGCCCGGCTTCCTCGCCGCCGGTCTTCGCGCGTTCCGTCATCAGGACGGCCCCGCCGCCCCCGAGGCCGGCGAGCACGATGAGCGCCATCGCGATGCGTTGTTGCTTGCTGATTGCCATGATGTTCGATGGGTGTGGGTTCAGCGACCGAGCAGGCGGTCGATGGCCGAGGCGGCCTGGTGGGAGGTCGACAGCGCGCCCAGGTAGCGGGCACGTGCCTGCAGCAGCGAACGCTGCGCGTCGATGACGTCGAGGAAGCCGAACTTGCCGGCCTCGAAGCCCTGGGCCGCAGCGTCATAGGCCTGGCGCGCCGCGGGCAGCACGGTCGACTTCAACGTTTCGGCCGACGTGCGCGCGACGGCCAGCTGGTTCGAGGCCTGCCGCAGCTCGGTGAAGGCCCGGATGCGCGCGGCCTGGTGCTCGTCACCCGCCTTCTCTGCGCGCCGGGCCGCTTCGTGCGTCGCGCCCTGGTTGCGGTCGAAGAACGGCAGCGGCAGCGAGATGCCGACGATCGCCTGCGTGCGGCCCAGTTCGTTGTCGCGCTTCGCGCCGACGCTGACGGTGAGCTCCGGCACGCCCTTGCTGCGCTCGACCTCGACGAGTGCGCGGCGCCGTTCCGTCTCGAGCCGGCCGATGAGCAGCCCTGGCGCGTCATCGAGTGCGCGGGCCAGTTCGTCGGGTGGCGCTCGAACGGGGACGAGCTCGACATCGCCCTGGACCGTGGCGTAGGCCAGTTCCGGTTCCCCCCACAGCGCCGCCAGCATCCGGCGTGCCGCCTGCAGTTCGGCGTCGGCTTCCACCGCTTCCAGCTGCGCATTCGCCTGGTCGACGCGTGCACGCGTTTCGTCGACCGGCGAGACCTTGCCGGCGGCCACCCGCTTCGCGATGGCGTCGACCGCGCGCGTCGCGAGGTCGGCGGAATCCACGGCGAGGGCGCCTCGCTCCTGCGCCACCAGCACCGCGAAGAACGCCCGGACCACGTCGGCACGCAGTTGCGCGCGGGCCTGGCCGAGCTCGGCCTGCGCCAGCTCGCGCCCGCGCTCCGCGGCCTGCAGGCGCGCGGCACGCTGGCCGCCGAGTTCGATGGGGAAATCCAGCGTGGTGGTGGTCGTGCGCGTGGCACGGCGCGTGTCCTCGACCGAGACGTTCAACGCCGGGTTGCGCCACGCGCCGGCCTGGCGCATCGCACCATCCTGCGCATCGACCTCGCGCTGCGCAGCACTGAGCGCGAAGTTCCGCGAGGCCGCCAGCGACTGGGCCTGTTCGAGGGTCAGGGCCAGCGCAGGCTGGGCCTGCACCGGATTGAAAAAGAAAGGGCTGAGCCATATCGCCGCCAGCCCGAGCGGCAGCACGAGTTTTCGCATCGAATCTCACCAGGTTGATCCAGGGATTCGGCGAAACGTCAGGACAGTTGGAGGAAGTGCGTGAGCGTCTCGCCGGTCAGACGAGACGAAGCCACTGAGGGCGGTCGGGCGCCCGGGCGAGCGCGGAGGAGAACGGCGACGGGGTCACCGGAAGGGGCAGCGTCGATGCGGCCAGGAAGGCGAGCGCATCGGCCTGCGTCGCAAGGCCCGCGGAGCCGGCAGCCTGGCACACGCCGCAATCCGCATGCGCCTTCTGCTTGCCGTCGGCGCTCTTGCCGCTCGCGTCCTTGCAGGCGTGGACATGGTGGCCGACGTGCATCCCCTGCTGCTCGGCGGTCTCGTGCTCGCAGTACACCGATGCCGCCGACCAGGCGAACTGGAGCGGCAGGAACAGCGCGATGAGGAGGAGGACGAGCCGGCGGGCCATGGGCAGGGCGGAGTGTACGAAAAAGCCCCACCGCAGGGCCCACGCCAGGTTACGCACACTGCGCTCGGGGCTTTCCGGGCCTGCGCTTGACCTTCCCCCCGTGGTAAAGCAGACAGTGGGCGTCTCGCGGGAGAAGAAGAATGCTCGCTCAACCCATCGACTATTTCCTGGTCGCCTGGTTCGCCCTGGCGGGGCTCTCGACGGGCTGTGTCGCCTGGGACCAGTTCCGGAACAATCCCGAGCCGGTCGTGATGAAGTGGGGCTTCGTCCTGGTGACGCTCTACCTGGGACCGATCGGCCTGCTGCTCTACGTCATGGCAGACAAGGAGCCGCGCCCGGGCGAACACGAAGCGTTCATCGAGCCGCTGTGGAAGCAAGGCGTCGGCTCGACCATCCACTGCGTCGCCGGCGACGCGACCGGCATCATCGCCGCGGCGGTCGTCACGGCGGCGCTGGGGTTGCCGATGTGGCTGGACCTCATCGTCGAATACCTGGCCGGCTTTGCCTTCGGGCTCTTCATCTTCCAGTCGCTCTTCATGAAGAACATGATGGGCGGCACGTACTGGCAGAACGTCAGGAAGTCGTTCATGCCCGAGTTCATCAGCATGAACGCGATGATGGCCGGCATGGCCCCCGTCATGACGCTGCTGATGATGGGTCGCGACATGCGCGCGATGGAGCCCACCGAACTGCTGTTCTGGGGCGTGATGTCCTTCGGCGTCGCAGCGGGGTTCGCGGTCGCGTACCCGGTCAACGTCTGGATGGTTTCACGCCGGATGAAGCACGGGCTGATGACCGAGCGGCACTCGCACGGGCAGCCGCGCGCCGAAGAAGCAGCGCGCCCGGCCCCCGCGCCGCATGCCGGCCACCATCCAACGCCGCCGCAGGCGATTCCACAGGTGACGCGCCCGCAGCTGGCCGCCGTGACCCTGGCCACCGGCCTGATGCTGCTGGCAGGGATGACCTTCCCTTCGCTGTTCGTGAACATGCGGCTTTCCGCCCGCGACGTCGGCGGGGCCATCATGCCGCCGGGCATGGTGATGGGCTGGGACACCCCCGCGGAGGCGATGCGCGACATGTCCGCCGTCCACCCGCGGCAGGTGAGCTTCACGGCACCACCGGCGGCCCAGGGCGACCAGGTGCTCGCACCGAGGCTCGAGGGCGGCGTCAAGGTCTTCGAGCTGGACGCAAGCGTCGTGCGCTGGAACATCCTGCCCGACGTGCAGGTGGAGGGCTACGCCTTCAACCACCAGATTCCCGGCCCCCGGCTGCGGGTGACCGAAGGCGACCGCGTTCGCATCCGGGTCACGAACCACCTGCCGGAAACGACCACCGTGCACTGGCACGGCCTCATCGTGCCGAACGACATGGACGGGCCGGCCAGGATCGTCCAGCGCCCCGTCAAGACCGGAGAGACCTACACCTACGAGTTCACGACCGAGCAGTCGGGCACCTACTTCTATCACTCGCACGACAAGGTCGACCGGCAGCAGGCCCTCGGCCTGTACGGCGCGCTCATCATCGACCCGAAGCCGCCCGTGCTGGAGCCGACGGCCGACCACGAGTACGTCATCCAGCTGCAGGAATGGCTCAAGCGCGAAGGCCTCACCTACCCGGCCATGCAGATGGAAGGCGGCATGCCGAATTACTTCACCATCAACGGCAAGGCCTTTCCGGCGACGGACAGCGTGAAGATGAAGGTCGGCGAGACCATCAAGCTGCGCTTCGTCGGGAGCAACAACAATTTCGTGCACCCGATGCATGTGCACGGCGGTCCGTTCACCGTGGTCGCGCGCGACGGGAACGTGCTGCCCGAAAGCGCGCGCTTCCAGGCGGACACCGTCAACGTGGGCCCGGGGCAGCGCTACGACGTCATCTGGAAGGCGGCGAAGCCCGGGAAGTGGCTGGTCCATTGCCACATCCCGCATCACACGACGAACAACAACGTCGAGCAGGACGGCGGCGGCGGCTTGATGATGGTTCTCGACGTCAGCGCCTGAGCGACTTCGTTCTAGCGGTCGGGCGCCTGCAGAAAGTCGGTGAGCATCGCGCAGACCCACTCGGGGTGCGCCACCGGCCAGCCCTCCGGATCGGGCGCGACACGGCGATACGCATCGCGAAACGGCAGCGTGTTCTTGTTGTCGGGCTTCAGCGCGGCCATGCGTTGCTTGAACTCGGACGAAAGCCCCGCGAGCGCGGGGCTTTCCGATGTCAGCCGGCCCCGGTCGGGGGCCGGTACGGTCTCGTCAGAGCGACCCGAGGAAGGCCAGCAGGGCCTGGCGATCCACCGTCGACAGCGCCGCGAAGCGATTGCGGGCGTTGGTGGCTTCACCACCGTGCCACATCACCGCTTCGGTCAGCGTGCGGGCGCGGCCGTCGTGCAGGTAGCCGACCTTGCCGGCCGTGCCCATCACACGGTCGGTGTAGCCGATGCCCCACAGGGCCGAGGTGCGCCACAGGTTGCCGGCGGCCGTGCCTTCGACATAGTTGTCGGCCATGTCAGGCCCCATGTCGTGCAGCAGCAGGTCGGTGTACGGCTTGATGCTCTGGTTGCGCAGCTCGGCGAGCGGATGACCGGAGCCGGTCTTCTGGTCCACCGTGTGGCAACCCTGGCAGTTCGCCGCCTTGAACACCTTCGCGCCGTTGGCCACCTTGACCGGATCGACGTCCAGGTCCGACAGCGGTGCCACGCCCTTCGGGAACCCGCTCACCAGGCTGCGCTGTGCCGGAACGGCCAGCAGCTGCAGGTAGCGCGAGATCGACTGCAGGTCGGCCTCGGCCAGGCCGCGCTCGCTCTTCGTGCGGCAGGTCGGCAGGCCCGACAGGCAATCGCGGCTCGGGTACACCGGCGTGGTCACCGACATGTCCTGCAGCAGGGCCGATGCGGCTTGATGGCGCAGGCTGAACTTGCCGGCCTTCCAGCCGAAGCGGCCCAGGCGCACGTCACCGGTTTCCGGGTCGAACACGAAGTTCGCCTGGCCCTTGATGCCGTCGGCGTCTGCCGTGGTGCGGGCACGCGCCAGGATGTCAGCTTCCGGAATGGCTTCCAGCAGGCCGGTCCCCAGCATCGGCTGCGCAGAACGCAGCGAGACGACTTGCGGCGTCGGGCCGTCGAAGGCCAGCTTGGGCTTGCGCAGCTCCACCGACGTGCCGTCGGCCAGCTTCACGGTCTGGGTGTCGAAGCCTGCAACGCGAACGCCGTTGCCCCAGTCCTGCGGCGAGCCGTCGGCCCCGCGGGCATTCATCTGCACGCCCACGCCGTAGCGCGAGTCGGGCACCTGCTGGCCCTGGGCATTGATCGACGCGGTGTGCACCGACATCGTGTCCAGGCGCTGGTTGACTGCCGCCGGCGCCGGGCTGCGGCCGTTGTTCACGTGGCACGCGAAGCACGACGACTGGTTGTAGCGCGGCCCCTGCAGGCCCACCAGCGCATCGAAGCGGTCGTTGCCCGGCTCGTTGTGCTCGCCGGTGAACATGTTGGTGTGGATCGCACGGCGACCTTCGACGAAGCGCTGCATGTTCTGCATGCCGACGTTGATGTGCGGCTGCTGGAAGATGAAGGTTCCGTTGTCGGCGTAGTCGTACGAGAGCGATCCGGTGCCGCCCTGCAGCGTCTCGGCCGGCAGCGGCGCGTTCATCAGGCGCGGCTGCACGCCGTACCAGGGGCGCAGGCCCGTGCCGACCACGTAGGTCCACTCACCCGCGTAGTAGCGGATGCCGCCGTTGTCGCCCTTGGCGGCCATCGCCTCCTTGGTCGAGAAGAACGACGGTGAAACCTCGATCACGTCGCCCGCCACCAGCGGACGTGCGGGCACGTTCCGGCCGTTGGGCATGCCGTCCGCGCCGACATCGCCGTGGCCCGGGTAGTCCTTGACGGTCAGGCTGCAGTCGTTGTTCAGGATGTTGCTGCTGACCAGCCTGCCGTTGGGCGGGTAGGCCACCGGCGGGCAGATCGTGACCTTGTCGTTGACCAGCTGGCCCGGGTTCATCCAGCCGTAGCCGGTGACGCCGACGCGATCGAACGCGCGGAACCACGCCACGCCGCCAGGCAACTGGTCCTGCGTGAAGTAGTGGTTGACGCGCAGCGTCGGCGCGGTCACGCCGGCGACCCGGCTGTTGTCGATGATCTCGAAGCCCCAAGTGCGGTTCTTGAAGTAGTTCGGCACGAAGGTCAGGAAGTTGCCCGGGCCCTTGTCGACCGGCCTGCCGTTCGCGTCGACCGTGTCGTTCGGGCCTTCGCCGATCTCGTTCCAGTCCTCACCGCGCTCGCGGCCGTGGCGGGCCAGGCCGCGGATGCCGAAGCGCGTGACCAGGGTGCCGTCGGCCAGCGTGAACTGCAGCGTCTCGACCGGATCGACCTGGGTCGGCAGCGGTGCCATGCCGGTGCCGCTACTCGGCGCCTTCAGCGGCGCGGTGGCCACCGTCGGCATCGTGTTGTCCGAACCCGGCGTCTTGAACTCGGCTTCCCACAGCGAGTAGCCGTACTGCGTGCCGCGTGCCACGCCCTGCAGGCGCACGAAGCGCGAGTTGATGCCGAGGTTGTAGAAGCCCTCGGTGCCGCCCTTGCCGTTGCTGACGTAGCGCACCTGCGACCAGGTCTGGCCGTCGTCGGAGACCTGCAGCGCGTATTCCTTGCCGTAGGAGTTCTCCCAGCTCAGCTTCAGCGCGCCGATCTGCTTCTTGCTGCCGAAATCCCACTGGATCCAGGCGCCGTCTTCCTGCTTGCTCGACCAGCGCGTGCCGATGTTGCCGTCGATCGTGTTGGCGGCGGGCATGCCGCCGTTCTCCAGCGCCGACGACGTGGCCGCCACCGGCTTGATCGCGACGCCAGGGTTGCTGACATCGGGTGCAGGCGCGGGAGCGGGGGCCGGTGCGGGTGCCGGAGACGGGGCCGGTGCGGGGCTCGGGGCTGGCGCAGGGGCCGGGCTCGGCGCGGGAGCGGGCGCAGGGGCCGGGCTGGGCGCCGGTGCCGGGGCGGGCGCCGGTGCGGGTGCGGGTGCCGGGGCCGGCGCCGAGGTCGTGCCGGTGTAGGCCTGGATCTCGAAGATCGAATAGCCGTACTGGCTGGAACGGGTGACGCCCTGCACGCGCAGGTAGCGACCCTGGCCGCTCAGGCCGGTCCAGTCCTCGATGCCGCCCTGGCTGTTGTCGATGGTCTTGATCGTGACCCAGTTCGACTTGTCGCTCGAGACCTGCAGCAGGTATTTGTTGGCGTGGGCGCGCTCCCAGTTGATGCGCACGCGGGAGACGCTGACCGACTGGCCGAAGTCCAGCGTCAGGTTCTGGTCGTCCGTGAAGCCGCTGCTCCAGCGGGTGTTGTCGTCGTGGTCGATCGCGGCCGCAGCCGACAGGTCGCCGCGCTCGGAAGCGCTGGCCGTGGCCGCGACGGGCGTCAGCGCGATGCCGATCGGGTCACCGACCGCCATGGCGCGCGACCGGTCGCCACCGGCATCGCTGGAACTGGCGTTGCTCGGGTCGGCGGCAGAGGAGCTCCCTCCGTCGCCGGAACCGCATCCGACCAGCAGGACCGCCAGGGCGCAGTGCAGCCCCAGCATCGAACCGTTGCGCAAGCTGCGCAGCACATGGTGTTTCATTGGCTTCCCCTCCAAGACGTGGCAGAAACAAGGCCCGGATGCTGCACGCTTCGCGGAGAAAGCCTGTAAGCCGAGGGGAGCCGTCGGATGGCTGTCAAAGCACGTTCGTGCGAATTGGCACACCCCGACGGAAGAGTGCACACACTCTCGTTAGTGTTCCCGCCAAATATCGCTGCCCGACGATTTCATGCGCTGTGGCAAGTCGGCAGGCGATGTCGTGAAGCCACCGTTCATCGGTCATTCCCGACCGTTTGGAATCGGTTCCAAATGAAGTGCTCGCAAACTTCTTGCTCTTCGTTACATCGGCTCACTTTTGACCGATGCGAGCTATTCGGAGAGTCTGAGAGCCCCGTTTCAAGCGGATACAAGACCGACGCCGAGCGCTGCCGGATGGCCGTGAACCGCGGGTTTTACCGATGACGGCACAAGCACGCCGGCATCGGCCTCGGTCTTGAAGGCCGCGACCGACTCGAGGAGCTTCTGCGCCTGCGTCTTCAGGCTCTCGGCCGATGCCGACGCCTCTTCCACCAGCGCCGCGTTCTCCTGCGTCGAGTGGTCGAGCAACGACACCGCCTGCGTCACCTGCTCGATGCCGCTGTGCTGCTGCGCAGCCGAGCGGCGGATCTCGCCGACCAGGTCGTTGACGCTCGACACCTGCTGGTGGATGTCCTGCATCACGCGGCCGGCATCGGCGACGTGGCGCGAACCGCTGCCGACCTTCTCGGCGCTGTCGGTGATCAGCTGCTTGATCTCGCGCGCCGCACCGGCGCTGCGCTGCGCGAGGCTGCGCACCTCGCCGGCCACCACCGCGAAGCCGCGGCCCTGCTCGCCGGCACGGGCGGCTTCCACCGCCGCGTTCAGCGCAAGGATGTTGGTCTGGAACGCGATGCCGTCGATCACCGAGATGATCGATGCGATGCGGTCGCTCGACTGCTGGATCTCCTGCATCGTCTTGACCACGTCGCCCACCACCTGCTGACCACGGCCTGCGGCCTGGCGGGCACTGCGCGAGATCTCCTCGACGCGGTTCACGGTGCCGGCGCTTTCCTTCACGGTGGCCGACATCGTCTCCATCGACGAGGCCGTCTCCTCCAGGCTGGCCGCCTGCCGCTCGGTGCGGTCCGACAGCGACAGGTTGCCCTGCGCGATCTCCGACGCGGCGCTGTACACCGAATCGCTCGAATTGCGGATGTCGCCGACGGCGGTGCGCAGGTTGTCCTGCATCTGCGCGAGGGCCGCCATCAGCTGGCCCATCTCGTCGCGGCGCTCGCTGTCGATGCGGCCCGACAGGTCGCCACCGGCGATGCGCTGCAGCGCCGCCATGCCGCTGCGCATCGGGCGCACGACGCTGGTCGTCAGGCCCCAGGCCAGCAGGCTGCCAAGCGCCAGCGCGATCGCGCCGCCGACGGCCATCGCGGTGCGCGAGCGCTGGTTGCCGGCGCTGGCGGCGACGATGCGCGCATCGGCGTCGTCGCGGATCACCTTGGTCAGATCGGCAGCCGCCTTGCTCAGCGTCGTGAAGTTGGCCAGCGTCTCGCCTTCGAGCAGCTTCTTGACCTTCTGGAAGCGCTCGGCATCGTCGGCGCTGGCGAGCAGCCGTTCGATCTCGGCCGAGCTGGTCTCGTAGGATTTCAGCGCGCCGTCGACCGGCGCGAGTTGCGGCTCGATCGCATCGGCCCGCGGCAGGCTGCGCAGCAGCGTGATCTGCTCGACGAAGCGCGCATGGTGCTTCTTGAAGGCATCGGCCTGCGTCGCCCGTTCGGACTCGCTCCAGCGCGTGGCCAGCAGCTCCTGGGCGCCGCGCATGCCGCGCGCCGCGGTGCCCAGTTCGGACACGCCGTTCATCGCCGGCATCGTCATGCCGGCCAGGTCGTCGAAGCGGCCTTGCAGCTGCGACATCTCGAAGAAGCTCTGGCCGATCGTCGCGCACGAGAGCAGCAGCACGCTGGCGAAGCCGAGCGCGAGGCGCACGCCGATGCGCACGTCCTGGAGCAGTTTCATGGGTCCCATCCTTGTTGTAATCCTTGGGAATATCGGCTTTTCGTCGATGCGCCTGAACGAAAATCCCCTAGGGTTTACTGCCACACTCACACCATGCTGACCGTGAACAAACTCCTTGCGCAGGGCCATGGATTGGCCCCTGCCCTCGTCAAACGCGCCGCGTCCGTCGAACTCGACTGGGACGTGCGCCAGAAGAGCCGCTTCGACGCCACCGATTCGCAGGGCCGCACGCTCGGCGTGTTCCTGCCGCGCGGCACCGCGGTGCGCGGCGGCGACGTGCTGGTGGCCGAAGACGGCTCGCTGATCCGCGTCATCGCGGCGCCTCAGCCGGTGCTGGTCGTGACGCACTGCACGCAGCACGGCACGCCGTTCGATTTGCTGCGCGCCGCCTACCACCTGGGCAACCGGCATGTGCAGCTCGAATTGAAGCCCGATCACCTGAAGCTCGAACCCGACCACGTGCTGGCCGACATGCTGCGGCAGATGCACCTGATCGTGAACGCGGCGACGCTTGCGTTCGAGCCCGAGGGCGGTGCGTATGCGGCGGGCGGTGGGCACGGGCATCACGGGCACGACCACGGTGACCATGAGGGTCACGACCATGGCGATGACCCTGGGCACGAGGGCCACGATCACCACGGCCATGGCCACCACGGCCACGACCACTGACACCGATGCCCCGCGTCCGCCGCGCTCCTGCCCCGACCAGCGCCGCCTCGCTGCTGCAGCTGATGTGGCTGGCCTCGCCGGCGCTGCCGGTCGGCGGCTTCAGCTACTCCGAAGGCCTCGAGTCGGCGGTCGATGCCGGCCTCGTCACCACCGAGGCGCAGACCGCCGCCTGGCTGCTCGACCAGTTGCGGCTCGGGCTGGCGCGCAGTGACCTGGCGCTGGCGGCCAAGGCCTTCGGCGCCTGGCAGCGTGACGACCGCGACACGATCCGCGAGCTGAACGACTGGGTCGTGCAGACCCGCGAGAGCAGCGAGATGCGGCTGCAGACCGAGCAGATGGGCCGCTCGCTGCTCGAGTGGCTGAAGAACCGCGGCCTGGCCGACACGCGCATCGCAATGCTGGCCACGCTGAAGCCGGCGCCGACCTGGCCGGTGTCGTTCGCGCTGGCCGCCGCGCAGACCGGCGCGCCGCTGCGCGATGCGCTGCTGAGCCTGTGCTTCGGCTGGGCCGAGAACATGGTGCAGGCCGCGCTGAAGGCGGTGCCGCTCGGCCAGAACGCCGGCCAGCGCGTGCTGGCGGCGCTGGCCGACGCGATCCCGCCAGCGGTCGACCGCGCGATCGCGGCCACGCACGGCGAGCGCCAGGCCTTCACGCCGATGCTGGCGATCCTGTCGGCACGCCACGAGGCGCAGTACTCGCGGCTGTTCCGGTCCTGAACCACCGCGGAGCGCCCGCCCGATGATCCACGCCCTGCTGGTCGACGACGACCTCGACCTGCGCCAGCTCGTCAGCGACTACCTGCAGCGCTACGGCATGCGGGTCACCGCGGTGGCCGATGCCGCGAGCCTGCGTCGCGTGCTGCGCGTCGGCCTGACCGGTCCCGACCCGTTCAAGGTGCTGCTGCTCGACCTGATGCTGCCCGACGGCAACGGCCTCGACCTGTTCCGCTGGGTGCGCGAGGTCGCGCCGCTGCCGGTGATCATGCTGACCGCGCAGGGCGACCCGGCGAGCCGCGTCGTCGGGCTGGAACTCGGCGCCGACGACTACCTGCCGAAGCCCTTCGAGCCGCGCGAGCTGGTGGCGCGCATCCACGCGGTGCTGCGCCGCGCCGGGGCCGCGCCGGTGGCCGCGCCGACGGCGACCGTGCTGCAGTTCGCCGGCTGGACCTTCGACCGGCTGCGCCGCCAGCTGACCTCGCCGCAGCAGGTGGTGGTCGCGCTGTCGTCGGCCGAGTTCCGGCTGCTGTCGGCCTTCGTCGACCACCCGAACCGCGTGCTGAGCCGCGACCAACTGCTTGACCTCACCCGAGCACCGGGTGCCGACGTCACCGACCGCAGCATCGACCTGACGGTGTCGCGGCTGCGCCAGAAGCTCGACGAGCCGAACCTGATCCGCACCGTGCGCGGCGAGGGCTACCTGTTCGACGCGAACGACGCCGGGGCCCGGGCTTGAACCTGAGGCAGCGGCTGCAGCAGCTGTTCAGCGACACGCTGTTCAAGCGGCTGATGCTGCTGATGTGGGTCGCGCTGGTGGCCAGCCATTTCCTCAGCTTTGCCGCGGTGCGCAGCCTCGCCGGCGGGCTGGGCGATGCACCGCCGATGCACGGGCCTGCGCCAGGGCCGGAGGGCATAGGCGTGCCGCCGCTGGCGTCGCTGCCGCCCGGCTTGCTGCCCGATGGCGGCGGCCCGCGTGAACCTCCGCCCGGCATGGCGAGCCCGGACGGGCCACCCCCTCATGACCGGCAGCCCGGCGGCTCGCCGCCGATGCGCTCGCTGTGGCTCGACTACCTGGTGCGCTTCCTGGTGATCGGCGGCGCCGCCTGGTGGGGGGCGCAGTGGCTGTCGCAGCCGATGCGCCGGCTTGCTGATGCCTCGCGTTCGCTCGGCGCCGCCATCGCGCAACGCCGGCCGGCGCCGAAGCTCGACGAGCACGCAGGCACGCGCGAGGTGCGGCAGGCCGCGCAGGTCTTCAACACGATGGCGCAACGCCTGCACGAGCAGTTCGACGCGCAAGGCCTGCTGATGGCCGCGATCTCGCACGACTTGCGCACACCGCTGGCCCGCTTGCGCCTGCGGCTTGAGACCATGGAGCCCGGACCCCAGACCGAACGCTGCGTCGCCGACCTGCAGGAGATGGACGCACTGATCGGCAGTGTGCTGTCGATGGTCCGCGACCGCCATGCGCCGCAAGCACATCAGCGCGTCGACCTGCGCGCGCTGTTGCAAGCCCAGGTCGACGACCGGGTCGAGCAGGGACTGGCAGTGCGCATCGCGGACGACAGCGCCGGCGATGCGGTGGTGCTGGCGCAGCCCGAGGCCCTGGGCCGGATCCTCGGCAACCTGATCGGCAACGCGCTGCGCCATGCCGGCTCGGCCGAGCTGAGCCTGCTCGGGCAGACCGGCGAGCTCGAGCTGCGCATCGATGACCGCGGCCCCGGCATCCCGCAGGAGCAGCTGGAGACCGTGTTCCGGCCGTTCTACCGGGTCAACGACGGGGGCAACAGTCGCAGTGGCAACAGCACCAGCGGCGGCAGCGGGCTCGGCCTGTACATCGCCCGCGACCTGGCCGAACAGATCGGCGGCCGGCTGACGCTGTCGAACCGGCCGGAAGGTGGCCTGCGGGCGCGGCTGCTGTTGCCACGCGCCTGACCCACTCACTCGGGCGCACACCAGACACAGTTCAAATGGACCGTGTCCGAGTTGATACAAAGCGTCGATATTCGCGACACCCTCGGCGACGAGCATGGGCAGCTTCACAGCCACTGCCCCGTGCCATCGCCATGTCGAACACCCTTCGCGATCATCAACTCGATCTCGCCCAATCCTCATGCCAGTCCCACGGGCAGCCTCACGAGCACGACCTCGGCCTCGTCCACGACCTGCAGGTGATGCAGCGCCGCCGCGCGCTGACCTGGCTGGCCGGCGTCGGCGCGGTGTCATTGCTCGGCTGCGGTGGTGGTGGCAGTGCCGCAAGCACCGACTCCAGCAGCTCCTCCGGTTCCAGCGGATCGGATGGCTCCGGTGGATCTTCCGGCTCCGGCAGTTCGGGCAGCAGCGGCTCGTGCTCGGTCATCCCCGAAGAAACCGCCGGCCCCTACCCCGGCGACGGCTCGAACACCGCGAACGGCAGCGTCGCCAACGTGCTGGGTGTGAGCGGGATCGTGCGCAGCGACATCCGCCCGAGCCTGCCCAGCAGCCTGGGCACGGCAGAAGGCGTCACGCTGACCGTCACGCTGACGCTGGTCGACACCAACACCAGCTGCGCCGACCTGTCGGGCTATGCGATCTACCTGTGGCACTGCGACCGGGAGGGCCGCTATTCGATGTACTCGTCGGGTGTAACCAACCAGAACTACCTGCGTGGCGTGCAGGAGACCGACGCCAACGGGCAGGTCACGTTCACCACCGTCTTCCCCGGCTGCTACGCCGGCCGCATGCCGCACATCCACTTCGAGGTGTACCGCAGCCTCGCCACCGCGACCTCGTCGACCAGCAAGATCAAGACCTCGCAGATGGCCTTCCCGGTGGCGGAGTGCAGCACGATCTACAGCACCGCGAGCGGCTACAGCGCGAGCGTGAGCAACCTGAACCAGATCAGCTTCGCGACCGACAACGTGTTCAGCGACGGCGTCACGCTGCAGACGGCCTCGCTGAGCGGCAGCGTCGCGGCCGGCTACACCGCCGCGCTCACGGTAGGCATCGCGGCGTGAGATGACACCCTCCCCCGAAGCGCCTTCGGCGCCTCCCCCTCAAGGGGGCACCGTCAGCGGCCCGGCAAAGCCGGTTCCGCGGCGGTCGCTTGACTGTGCCGCCTCGTGCGTTGCCGATGGCGCAGGTGCGTATATGCGCGGCAGCCTGTTTTTTCACGAAGGAGACGACCCATGACCTTGAACTGGATGTACCGAACCGGGGCCGCCGCTGCGGCCACCCTGCTGCTGGCACTGCCGCTGGCCAGCTTGGCCGCCGACCAGGCGCCGTCGCAGGGCGGCAAGCCGCCTGCACCGCCGCCCGAAGCGATCGCGGCCTGCAACGGCAAGGCCGAAGGCGCGACCGCGAGCTTCGCCGGCCGCGGCGGCGAGACCATCACCGGCACCTGCCAGAAGATCGGCGACGTGCTGGCGCTGCGCCCGGCCGGCGGCCCGCCGGGGGGTGGACAGGGCGGCAAGCCGCCGGCCAAGAAGAACTGAGCGCGCAGCCGGCACTACACTCGGTTCGCCCTGCCACCCTGGACGAACCGAGCACCCCATGAGCGCCGCCCTGCACAGCATTCCTCACCGCACGAAGAAACTTCCGCCGCTGCGCGTGGGCGTGGGCGGCCCGGTCGGCTCCGGCAAGACCACGCTGGTCGAGATGCTGTGCAAGGCGATGCGCGAGCGCTACGACCTGGTGGTCGTCACGAACGACATCTACACCAAGGAAGACCAGCGCCTGCTGACGGTGGCCGGCGCGCTCGAGGCCGAACGCATCATGGGCGTCGAGACCGGCGGCTGCCCGCACACCGCCATCCGCGAAGATGCGTCGATCAACCTCGAAGCGGTCGACCGCATGCTCGGCAAGTTCCCGAACGCCGACATCGTCTTCATCGAGTCCGGCGGCGACAACCTCGCGGCCACCTTCAGCCCCGAGCTGAGCGACCTGACAATCTACGTGATCGACGTCGCGGCCGGCGAGAAGATCCCGCGCAAGGGCGGGCCCGGCATCACGAAGAGCGACCTGTTCGTGATCAACAAGACCGACCTGGCGCCGCATGTGGGCGCCGACCTGTCGGTGATGGAAGCCGACACGAAGCGCATGCGGCCGAACCGGCCTTATGTGATGAGCAATCTGAAGACGCGGGCCGGGTTGGCCGACGTCGTGGCGTTCATCGAGAAGCGCGGCATGCTCGTGTAGCCCGGATACGGTCAGCGCAGGTTCAGCGTGCCCTGCAACGCGCGCACCGCGCCCGCCCCGATCGACGCGCCGAAGCGCTTGGCCAGCCGCTCGGCGACGTTGTCGCGCGGCGTGTAGTCGATCACCTCTTCGGCTTTCACGACCTCGCGCGCCACCATGTCGAGGTTGCCCAGGTGGTCGATCAGGCCCATCTCCAGCGCCTGCTGGCCGTTCCAGAACAGGCCGCTGAAGGTGTCGGGGCCGATCTTCAGCCGCTTGCCGCGGCCTTCCTTCACGACGCCGATGAACTGCTGGTGGATCTGGTCGAGCATCGCCTGCGTGTAGGCGCGCTGCTTGTCGCTGACCGGCGAGAACGGATCGCCGATGCCCTTGTTCTCGCCGGCCGTCATCAGGCGGCGCTCGACGCCCAGCTTCTCCATCGTGCCGGTGAAGCCGAAGCCGTCCATCAGCACGCCGATCGAGCCGACGATCGAGGCCTTGTCGGCATAGATCTCGTCGGCCGCGACGGCGATGTAGTACGCCCCGGACGCACAGGTTTCCTCGACCACCGCATACACCTTCTTCTGGTGCTTGGCCTTCAGCCGGCGGATCTCGTCGTTGATGATGCCGGCCTGCACCGGGCTGCCGCCCGGCGAGTTGATGCGCAGCACGATGGCCTGAGCACCGTCATCCTCGAAGGCGTTCTTCAACGCACCGACCAGCAACTCGGCGCTGGCCTCGGTGTCGGACGCGATCTCGCCGCGCACCTCGATCAGCGCGGTGTGCGGCCCGCTCGGCGTGGCCGAATGGTTGCGCGCCGTGATCAGCGCCCACGCGATCACCGCGAACACCAGCAGCCAGCTCCAGCGGAAGAACAGCTTCCAGCGGCGGTCGGTGCGGCGGTCCTTGAAGAAGGCGCGGGCCAGTTCGTCGACGGTCTCTTCCATCGAGGGCCGGGCGGCTGCGGCGGTCACCGCCACCGGCGCCGGTGCGGGCGGAGGAACGGGCGTGGCAGCGTCGGGCGAGGGCAACTCGTCGTGCGGATTCATGCGGGGCTTTCGGCAGCCTTCGTTCAGTCTTCGAAGGCGGGTTGGACGTCGCGCGAAGGATACCAATAGACCTCGCCGGCCTCTTCCTCGACGCGCAATTCCGTCAGCTTGCCGCGGCCGCACGGGCCGGCGACACAGCGGCCGTTCAGCGGGTCGTAGGCCGCGCCGTGGATCGAGCAGAGGATGAACTCACGGCCGCTGTCGAGGAACTCGCCGGGCTGCCAGTCCATCTCGGCCGGCACGTGCACGCAGCGGTTCAGGTAGGCGACGACGCGGCCCTCGAAGCGCAGCGCGAAGGCGCGTGTCGGTTCGCGGTACTGCAGCACGTCGAACACCAGCGCCTGGCCCTTCTCGATCAGTTCCGCCGCAGCGCACAGGCGGCGCCGCTCGCTCGGCACCGGCATCAGCGAAGGTGGCTGCAAAGGCTCAGCCATGGTGACTCAGCCACTCGGCCAGCTCGGGCACCGAGTGCGCGACGAAGCGCGGCGCGAAGGCCTCGAAGGCCTCCGGCGCATGCGCCCCGTAGCTGACGCCGATGCAGGCGACGCCGGCGTTCACCGCCATCTGCAGGTCGTGCGTGGTGTCGCCGATCATCAGCGTGCGCTCGGGCTCGACGCCGAGCTCGGCCATCAGCTCGTGCAGCATCTGCGGGTTCGGCTTCGACGCGGTCTCGTCGGCGGTGCGGGTGGCATCGAAATGGCGCAGCAGGTCGGCCGTGCGCAAGGCCTCGTCGAGCCCGCGGCGCGACTTGCCGGTGGCCACGCTCAGCCAGTGGTTGCGCGCCTTCAGCGCGGCCAGCATCTCCAGCGTGCCGGGGAACAGCACGATCTCGTGCTGTTTCGCGAAGTAATGGTGGCGGTAGCGGTCGGCGAGCGCCGGGTACTGCTCGCGGGTCAGGCCCGGCGCGGCATGCTGCAGCGCTTCGACCAGTCCGAGGCCGATCACGTAGCTCGCGGCTTCGTCGGTCGGTATCGCGGTGCCGACGTCGGCACAGGCCGCCTGAATGCAGCGCGCGATCAGCGTGGTCGAATCGAACAGCGTGCCGTCCCAATCGAAGGCGATCAGGTCGAACTGGCGAGGAAGGGTCATGACGGCAGGGTCTGGAGGAACGAACTGCATTCTGCCGGCAACGGCGCCTCGAGTTCGATGGCCTCGCCGCTGGCGGGGTGCTCGAAGCGCAGGCGCCGCGCGTGCAGGAACATCCGCTCGAAGCGCACGCCCTTCACCGCCTCGCCGCGCGCCAGCGCCTTGTTGACGGCGAAGTCGCCGTACTTCTCGTCGCCGGCGATCGGGTGGCCCTCGTGCGCCAGGTGCACGCGGATCTGGTGCGTGCGGCCGGTCTTGATCGTCACATCGAGCAGCGTGAAGCCGGCGTAGGCCTGCGCGATGCGCACCAGCGTGATCGAGCGCCGGCCGTCTTCGTTGTCCTCGTCCACCGCGCGCACGCGGCGCTCCCCTTCGCCGGTCAGGAACTTGTGCAAGGCCACGTCGATGACCTTGCGCGAGGCCGGCCAGGCGCCGACCACCAGCGCGGCGTAGGTCTTGCCGGTCTCGCGGCTGCGGAACTGATCCTGCAGCGCGACCAGCGCCGAGCGCTTCTTCGCGATCAGCAGCAGGCCGGAGGTTTCCTTGTCGAGCCGGTGCACCAGTTCGAGGAACTTCGCGGTCGGCCGCGCCTGGCGCAACTGCTCGATGACGCCCGAGCTGACGCCGCTGCCGCCGTGCACCGCGACGCCGGCCGGCTTGTTGACCGCCATCAGGTGCTCGTCTTCGAACACCACCGGGAACTCGCGCGCCGGCGCGGGCGGCACCGCCGACGGATCGGCCATGCGCACCGGCGGCACGCGCACCAGGTCGCCGATCGCCAGCCGCGTGTCGGCGGCGGCCCGGCCCTTGTTGACGCGCACTTCGCCCGAGCGGATCACGCGGTACACGTGGGTCTTGGGCACGCCTTTCAGCAGCTTGATCAGGAAGTTGTCGAGGCGCTGGCCCTCGGAGCCTTCATCGATCTCGACCTGCTGGACGGCCGGCGCCAGCGCCTCGGCCGGCCCCCTCACCGCGGTGCTTGCCGGCCGACCTGCTTTGGCCCCTATAATGCGTTGCACCACGTTGTTGTCGTAAGTGTTTGATTTATCTGAGTTTAACGTCGATGGCGTTGAACCGGCGCCTGCGACGACAGTGGCGGTCGAGCCTGAGGGCCCGGCCAACAGGTGATGCAACATGCCCGGCCCGCGGTAGGCCCCGTCCCCACGCGATCGAGGCGGCACGCAGCCCGGCATGGCAGAGAAACAAAGAACGAACCCCTGTCAAAAAGGTTTCCAGGCAGGAGACATCGAAGCAGGGTCGTCGCTTACCGGCGTCGACCATTGATCTTCAGCCTCCTTCCCGCGTCCAGTAGTCATTGCGGAACATGTTCCCGGCCCCCACCCCCCACCACTGCCCACCGTGTGCCTTGCGCGCCGTAACCCGGCCTCGTGCCTGCGGGTTCGCGCTGGCCGGCCGTGCCGGGGTCGTGCCTCGAACACCGGCCTCGCGCCCCGCAGCGCCCACTGTCTCGCATGCGCCAACGCTGCCTGACCGGCCGATCGACTGATCGATCCCGCGTCAACGCAGTCCAGGGCGATTCCTTCCGGTTCATCCACGTTTCTCGTGCATCGATGAGTCGCCCCTGAGGTTTCAGAGGCGGCATGTTGAATGGCTGCCACTCGCGCACAACACAGCGCGGTGGTGGCGAAGGAGCGCACATGAAACGCATGCTGATCAATGCGACGCAGCCCGAAGAGCGTCGCCTCGCGATCGTCGACGGCCAGAAGCTGCTGGACTTCGAGACCGAGATCGAAGGCCGCGAGCAACGCAAGGGCAACATCTACAAGGCCGTCGTGACGCGGGTCGAGCCCTCGCTCGAAGCCTGTTTCGTCGACTACGGCGAGGACCGCCACGGCTTCCTGCCGTTCAAGGAAATCTCGAAGAACTACTTCCGCGAAGGCGCGGACGTGCGTAACGCGCGCATCCAGGACGTGATCCGCGAAGGCGACCAGCTGCTGGTCCAGGTCGAGAAGGAAGAGCGCGGCAACAAGGGCGCCGCCCTGACCACCTTCGTCTCGCTGGCCGGCCGCTACCTGGTGCTGATGCCCAACAACCCGCGCGGCGGCGGCGTCAGCCGGCGCATCGAGGGCGAAGAGCGCGAGGAGCTGAAGGAGAACCTCGACCAGCTCGAGTACCCGAAGGGCATGAGCCTGATCGCCCGCACCGCCGGCATCGGCCGCAGCGCCGTCGAGCTGCAGTGGGACCTGAACTACATGCTGAAGCTGTGGACCGCCATCGACGGCGCGTCGCAGGGCGGCAAAGGTGCGTTCCTGATCTACCAGGAGTCGTCGCTGGTGATCCGCGCGATCCGCGACTACTTCACGTCGGATGTCGGCGAGATCCTGATCGACACCGACGATATCTACGACCAGGCGATGCAGTTCATGAACCACGTGATGCCGGAATCGGCCGCACGTGTGAAGCGCTACCGCGATGACGCCCCGCTGTTCTCGCGCTTCCAGATCGAGCACCAGATCGAGACCGCGTTCTCGCGCACGGTGAACCTGCCGTCGGGCGGCGCGATCGTGATCGACCACACCGAGGCGCTGGTCTCGGTCGACGTCAACTCGGCCCGCTCCACGCGCGGCAGCGACATCGAAGAGACCGCCACCCGCACCAACCTGGAAGCCGCCGACGAGATCGCGCGCCAGATGCGGCTGCGCGACCTGGGTGGCCTGATCGTCGTCGACTTCATCGACATGGAAGAGTCGAAGAACCGCCGCGAGGTCGAGACCCGGCTGCGCGACGCGCTGCGCCAGGACCGCGCCCGCGTGCAGTTCAGCTCGATCAGCAAGTTCGGCCTGCTCGAACTGAGCCGCCAGCGCCTGCGCCCGGCGCTGAGCGAAGGCAGCCACATCACCTGCCCGCGTTGCAACGGCACCGGCCACATCCGCGACACCGAATCCAGCGCGCTGCAGATCCTGCGCATGGTGCAGGAGGAGTCGATGAAGGACAACACCGCCGCCGTGCATGTGCAGGTGCCGGTGGAGGTGACCTCGTTCCTGCTGAACGAGAAGCGCACCGAGATCACGAAGATCGAACTGAAGCAGCGCATCACCGTGCTGCTGGTGCCGAACAAGCACCTGGACACGCCGAACTACAAGCTCGAGCGCCTGCGCCACGACGATCCACGCCTGGAGAACCTGCAGGTCAGCTACTCGATGATCGAGGAGCCGGACGACGAGGTCGGCATCACCCGCCGCGAGAAGGCCAAGCCGAAGCAGGAGCCGGTGATCAAGGGCATCCTGCCCGAAACGCCGGCACCGATCGTGCCGCCGAAGCCCGCGCCCGCACCGGTCGCGGCACCGGTGGCCGCAGCACCCGCGCCGGCGCCGGTCGCGGCCCCTGCGCCGGCCGGTGGCGGCTTCTTCGGCTGGGTCAAGCGCCTGTTCGGCGCCGGCGAGCCGGAGGCTGCACCGGTGGTGAAGGCCCCGGTGGCAACGACCGGCGAGGCCGGCGCGAAGCGCGATGGTCGCGGTGAACGTGGCGATCGTGGCGGTCGCGGCAACGGCCGTGGCGAGCGCGACGGCAAGCGCGATGGGCGCCGCGGTGAGCGCGGTGGGGATCGGGGTCGTGGCGAAGGCCGCGGCGAGGGTCGTCCGGAAGGCGGCCGCGGTGAAGGTCGTGGTGAAGGTCGCAATGAGGCCCGCACCGAGGGACGTCCGGAAGGCCGTGGCGACCGTCCGGAACGTGGCGATCGTGGTGGTGAACGCGGTGGCCGCCGCAACGAGCGCAGCGAGCGTGTCGAGGAAGTGGCCGCCGGCGTCGAGGCCGGTGGCGCAGCCGTCGCGCCGCGCACGGACGAACGTCCGCCGCGTGGTGAAGGACGCGGTGAGGGTCGCGGAGAAGCGCGCGGTGAAGGCCGAGGCGAAGCGCGCGGTGAAGGCCGAGGCGAAGGCCGTGGTGGTCGCGGTCCGCGCCCCGAGCGTGAACGCCGTCCGGCCGATGCGCCGGTCGATGGCGCCGTGGCCGAAGTCGCTCCGGTGCAGGCTTTCAGCGACACCGTGCCGAGTCCCGATGCCGAAGGCGGCGAGGCCCGTGAAGGCAGCCGTCGCCGTCGTCGTGGCCGGGGTGGCCGCGACCGTGACGACGCCCGCAATGGCGAAGCCGTCGTGACCGAGGGCGGTGCCGAACTGGCTACCGACGCACAGGGCGACGATGCGGCAGTCCGCGCCGAGCAGCGGCCGGTGGATGCCGCCGACCAGCAGGGCGACAGTGCCGAGTCTGCCGGTGCGCCGGACGGTGGCAACGCCACGCCGGAAGGCGAGCGCGATGGCCGACGCCGTGGCCGCGGCCGGGATCGCCAGCGCCGTGAACGACGCGACGAGACTGAAGGCGGTGCACCGTCCGCTGAAGGCGCCGAACCCGGCACCACCAGCGAGGCTCCGGCCGCCGCGGTGGCCGAACCGGCGTACCGCTCCGAGATCGCCGAGGCGCCTGCCTACACGCCGCCGGTCCAGGCACCGTTCGTGGCAGCGCCGGCCGTTGCGCCGGTCGCAGCAGCGCCGGTGGCCGAGCCCGCTGTCGTGCCGGTGGCCGCTCCGGTGGTGGCCGCAGCCCCGGTCGTGGCGGCTCCGGTCGCCGCTCCCGTGGCAGCGCCGGTCGCCGCACCGGCGGCGCGCTTCGTGCTGCCGTTGGCCGACCTGCAGTCGGTCGCGCAGACCGCCGGGCTGGAATGGGTCAACTCGGACACCGACAAGATCCGCGCCGTGCAGGAAGCGATGGCCCGCGAGCCGAAGCCGATCCACGTGCCACGCGAGCCCCGCCCGCCGGTCGCGATCGACGAAGGCCCGCTGGTGCTGGTCGAGACGCGCAAGGACCTGTCGCAGGTCAAGCTGCCGTTCGAGTCCGAGTCCGGCAAGCCGACGGCCTGACGCGATCTGACAGTGTGAACGACGGCGCCTTCGGGCGCCGTTTTTCATGCGGCGCGGCTTCTGCACGGCATATGCACGAACCTCGGCTGCCCGAGCGCTTCACGGCTTGCCCGGCGGACCTGCAGCGTGCCATCCTCTGCCGTCATCCCAGGAGTTCGCCATGAAGAAGTTCGCCATGCTGCTCGCCAGCTGCATCCCCCTTCTCGTGCCCCGTCTCGCCGTCGCCGGCCCACTCGACGAACGTGCCGCCGAGGCGCACCTGAAGGCCGTCGCCGCCGGCAACGTCGATGCGCTGATGCAGGCCTATGGCGACGACCCGTGGATGGACTGGGTCGGCGGACCGCTTGACGGCCGCTACCGCGGCGCCGACGCCCTGCGCCAGCTCTGGACCAAGTTCGCGGCCGCGAACGACAACCAGCCGCGCACGCTGCAGCGCACCGTGATCACGCAGAACGCGAACCCGAAGGGCGTGACGCTGACGGCGGTCGCCGAGTACGCCGGCAAGACCACCGTGCGCGTTCGCCACGTGCTGGTCTACCGCGACACCAAACTCGTCAGCGAGGTCTGGCAGATCGACCCGAATGCGGTGCTGACGCCGGCGCCCTGATGCCGATGCAGCGCCGCGCGCTCGCTGCCGCCACCGCCGCGCTCGCGGCGATCGGACTGCTCGCCACGGGCTCGGTGCAGGCCGCGTCGGCGACCGTCGACGTGCGGACGCCGCAGGGCGCACCGATCGCCGACGCCGTCGCGTGGCTCGAACCCGCGGCATCCGCAGTCCCCGCGACCGCCAAGGCGCGGCGCCCCGGACGGGCCGAGATCCGCCAGGTGAAGCTGGAGTTCGTGCCCTTCGTCAGCGTGCTGCCGGTCGGCACGCAGGTGGATTTTCCGAACCGCGACAAGGTCAAGCACCACGTCTACTCGTTCTCGAGCGCGAAGAGCTTCGAGATCCAGCTCTACAGCGGCATGCCCGCCGAGCCGGTGGTGTTCGACAAGCCCGGCCCGGTCGTGCTCGGCTGCAACATCCACGACTGGATGGAGGCCTACGTGATGGTGGTCGACTCGGCCTGGTACGGCAAGTCGGACGCGTCGGGCCGCATCGGCCTCGGCAACGTGGCGCCCGGCCGCTACCTGCTGCATGCTTGGCACCCGTATCAGAAGGCCGCCGCGGCAACCCAGGCGGTGGAGTTCACCAAGGGGCGCGACGCGGCGGCATGGCGCGTCGACATCGAACTCGCCGTGCCGCCGCGCAAGCCGCGCCGGCCGCTCGACGGGCAGTATTGAGCTCAGCCCACTGAGCTCAGGGCAGGCGTTCGAGCGCGTTCTGGTAGGTCGGCTGGTGCATCAACTCGTCCCACGGCAGCGGCGAGGTCAGCGGCAGCAGCTCCACCCGGCGCGTCTCGCTGTTCGCATCGGCCTGCCAGCGCCCCTGCTCCAGCGCCTGCGCCAGGCCGTCGAGCAGCACGTCGACCGGCCGGCCACCGTCCACCTTCGACTGGTTGCACAGCAGCACCAGGTCGCAGCCGGCGTTCAGCGCGGCGATGCCGGCCTCGACCGCGGTGCCGGCGACGCGGGCGCCTTCCATGCTGAGGTCGTCGCAGCAGATCGCGCCGGTGTAGCCGAGCTGGCCGCGCAGGATCTCCTTCAGCCAGCGCGACGAGAAGCCGGCCGGCACCGCATCGACCTGCGGGAAGGTCACGTGCGCCGGCATCACGCAGGTCAGCGTGGTCGACAGCCAGTCATAGGGTTTCGCGTCCTCGTCGAGGATCTGCTGCAGCGCGCGGTCGTCGACCGCGCGCGCGACGTGCGAATCGGCCACCGCGTAGCCGTGCGCCGGGAAGTGCTTGCCGCAGTTGGCCATGCCGGCGCGCAGCAGGCCCATGGCCAGCGCCTGCGCGAGGATCGCCACCACGCGCGGGTCGCGGTGGAACGCGCGGTCGCCGACGACCTGGCTGCGGCCATGGTCCAGGTCGACCACCGGCGTGTAGCTGAGCTCCACGCCGCAGGCGCGCAACTCGGCGCCCAGCACGTAGCCGGCCGACGTGGCCGCATCGACGGCCCGCATCGCGTCGCGCATCCACAGCGCGCCGAAGTCGCGCATCGCGGGCAGGTGCGTGAAGCCGTCGGTGCGGAAACGCTGCACGCGGCCGCCTTCGTGGTCGACGGTGATCAGCACGTCGGGCCGGATCGACTTGACCTCGGCCGTCAGCTCGGTCAGGTGGCGGCGGTCGATCCAGTTGCGCGTGAACAGGATCATCCCGCCGGTCAGCGGGTGGCGCAGCCGCCGCCGATCATCGTCGGTCAGGGCCGTGCCGGCGATGTCGAGGATCACCGGGGCGTGTTCGCTCATGCTGTCTCTCTTCGCATTCAGGGTTGCTGGGTTTCGACGACCACGAAGCTGGCCGCGTAGTCGGTCTCGTCGGTGACGCTGACGTGCGCGACCAGGTGCCGCGCCGCGAACCAGGCGGCCAGCTCGCCGTGCAGCACGATCTCGGGCTTGCCGCTCGGCGCGTTGAGGATCTCGCAGGCGCGCCAGGTCATCGGCATGCGCATGCCGCGCCCGATGGCCTTCGAGAACGCCTCCTTGGCCGAGAAGCGGGTGGCCAGGTAGCTGATGCCGCGCGCCTCGACTCGCGCGCGCCGCGCATGGAACACCACCAGTTCCTGCGGGCCGAGCACCTTGGCCGCGAAGCGTTCGCCGCGCCGCTCGAGGGTCGCGGCGATGCGGCGCACGTCGCAGATGTCGGTGCCGATGCCGTAGATCACCGCCGCGCCGCCGTGTGGATGACGCGCTGGTAGTCGCGCACCGTCTCGACCAGGCCGAGCTCGAGCGCATCGGCGACGAGCGCATGGCCGATCGAGACCTCCTGCACGCCGGGCACGGCGCGCAGGAAATCGCCCAGGTTGGCGCGGTTCAGGTCGTGCCCGGCGTTCACGCCCAGGCCGACGCGCAGCGCGGCCTCGGCGGTCGCGGTGAAGCCGGCCAGCACCGCGGCGCCGCCCGGCGTGCCGTGCGCGCTGGCGAAGGTCTCGGTGTAGAGCTCGACGCGGTCGGCGCCCAGTTCGCGGGCCGCCGCCATCGCCTGCGGCTGCGGGTCCATGAAGAGACTGACGCGCGCGCCCAGCGCATGCACCTCGGCGATCAGCGGCGCGAGGCGCGCGGCATCCTCGGGGAAGCGCCAGCCGTGGTCCGAGGTCGATTGCTCGACGCTGTCGGGCACGAAGGTGCACTGGTGCAGGGGCAGGCCGCGGCGCTTCAGCTCGCGCGCGAAGTCCATCAGGTTGTGGAAGGGGTTGCCTTCGATGTTGTATTCGATGTGCGGCGTCGCCTGCAGCAGCTCGGCGAGTTCATAGACATCGCCGGCCCGGATGTGCCGCTCGTCCGGTCGCGGGTGCACCGTGATGCCCTGCGCGCCGCCCTGCAGCGCGAGTTCGGCGGCGCGGGTCACGCTCGGGATGCCGAGGTGGCGCGTGTTGCGCAGCAGCGCGACCTTGTTCAGGTTGACCGACAGCGCGGTCAGGCCGCGCTCCGCTGTCTGGCCGGTGGTCTGGAAGGGGTTCATGGTGGTGTCAGCGCTCCAGGGCTTGCACGTCGAGCATCACCTGCCGCGTGCGCAGCACCGGTGAGCCCAGATGATAGTGAAGCAGCGCGCGCAGCAGCAGCTTCAGTTCCTGCAGCGCCGGCCCGCAGGCCTGCTGCAATGCCGCGAGGCTGCCGTGCTGCAGCGCGGCCTGCAGGCCGATCAGCGTCTGGCCGGCCAGTTCGTTCTCGCGGCCACGCGCGGTCACGACACCCTGCTCGGGCAGCAGCAGGTAGCGGCCGGCGGGATCGACCTCGTCCTGCGTCATCGTCACGCGGCTGAGGTCGGGCAGCACGCCGACCTGCTGCAGCAGCGCCAGCTCGAACGCCCGCAGCGCGGTCTGCACGGCACCGTCGTCGGTGGATGCCAGCAGCGCCAGCGTCGCCGCGTACGCATCGAACAGCACCGGGTGGGCATCGCCGCGGGCGAGCAGCTTCATCAGCAGCTCGTTCAGGTAGAAGCCGCTGAACAGCGCGGCACCGGTCAGCATGGAATGGCCGCCGGCCCATTCGGCGCCGCGCAGCGTCTGCACGTCGCTCGCCGATTCACCGGACGGCTCGGTGGCACGCGGCGGCTTGCCCAGCGTCACCTGGATGCGCTGGAACGGCAGCAGCACCGGGCGCAGTTGCGAGTACGGCCGCTTCGCGCCCTTGGCGACCACGGCGATGCGGCCCTGCTCGCGGGTGAACAGGTCGAGGATCAGGCTGGATTCGCTCCAGTCGTAGCGGTGCAGCACATAGGCCACCTGCGTGGCCGGTGGGCGCGCGGGGCGGGTGGCCATGCGCGGCGGCTACTCGTAGCCGTAGGAGCGCAGATGCTCTTCGTCGTCGGCCCAGCCGGATCGCACCTTCACCCACAGTTCGAGGAACACACGGCCGTCCATCAGGCGCTCGAGCTCCTGGCGGGCTTCGGAGCCGATGCGCTTCAGGCGTTCGCCGTCGGCGCCGATCACCATGCCCTTGTGCGCATCGCGCTCGACGATGATGGTCGCCGCGATGCGGCGCAGCGCACCCTCTTCCTCGAACTTGTCGATCACGACGGTCGAGGTGTAGGGCAGTTCGTCGCCGGTCAGGCGGAACAGCTTCTCGCGGATGATCTCGCTGGCGAGGAACCTGTCGCTGCGATCGGTCAGCGCATCTTCTTCGTAGAACCACGGCTGCTGCGGCAAGTAGGGCTTCACGATGCCCAGCAGGCGTTGCACGTCGCTGTCTTTCTTGGCGGTCAGCGGCACGAATTCGGCGAACGCGTGGCGGTCCTGCATGCCCTTGAGCCAGGGCACGAGGTCGGCGCGGCGGTGCACCGCATCGAGCTTGTTGGCGATCAGCATCACCGGCTTGCCGGCCGGCATCAGCGCCAGCACCTTCGCGTCGTCGAGCCCGAAGCGGCCGGCCTCGACGACGAACAGCACCAGGTCGACGTCGCCGAGCACGCCGTGCACCGTGCGGTTCAGCGTGCGGTTCAGCGGCGCGCTGTGGCGCGTCTGGAAGCCGGGCGTGTCGACGAACACGAACTGCGTGTCGTCGACGGTGCGGATGCCGGTGATGCGGTGGCGCGTCGTCTGCGCCTTGCTGGACGTGATGCTGACCTTCTGGCCGACCAGCGCATTCAGCAGCGTCGACTTGCCGACGTTCGGGCGGCCGACGATCGCGATCAGCCCGCAGCGGGTGGTCACGGCTTCAGCGGGCGCGGCGGCGTCGCCAGTGCCGGTATCGCCGTCGTCGTCGGCAGGTGTTTCGGGGATGTCGGTCATGCGGGGGGAACCAGGAGGGTCGTCGGGGGCGTCAGGAGCGCAGCGCACTGCCGGGCTTGTCATTCGCCTTCAGCGCGACCAGCATGCCGCGCGCTGCTTCTTGCTCGGCGGAACGGCGCGAACGGCCCTCGCCGGTTTCGGTGAGGCCGAGCGCCGGGACGGCGCATTCGACCTCGAAGGTCTGTGCATGCGCCTGCCCGCGGGTGGTGACGATGCGGTACGCCGGCACCGGCAGGCGGCGCGCCTGCAGCCATTCCTGCAGCTCGGTCTTGGCGTCCTTTGCCCAGCTGTCGAGATCGGTCGTCTCGATGACCTCGCCGAACAGCCGTTGCACCAGCGCCTGCGCCGCTTCGAAGCCGCCGTCGCGGTAGGCCGCGCCGATCACGGCTTCGAGCGCATCGGCCAGGATCGACGGCCGCTGCGCACCGCCGCCGCGGGCTTCGCCTTCGCTCAGGCGCAGCACCTCGGGCAGGCCGATCAGCAGCGCGACCTTGTGCAGGCTGTCCTCGCGCACCAGGTGCGCTCGCACGCGGGTCAGGTCGCCCTCGTCGGAGCCGGCGAAGCGCTCGAACAGCAGGTCGCTGATCGCCAGGCTCAGCACCACGTCGCCGAGGAATTCGAGCCGCTCGTTGTGGTCGACCCCGAAGCTGCGGTGCGTGACGGCGCGTGTCAGCAGGTCCGGCTGGGTGAAGCGGTATCCCAGGCGGTGCTGCAGGGCGGTCAGTCGGGCATCCACGCGCAGGGCCGGTTGATGACGAGAAAGCACGAGCCGGGGCGAACCCTCAGCGCGAACGTCCTTCGTACTTGAGCAGCAAGTAGACCGGCGCCACCAGCTCGATCTCCTTGTTGTAGGCGAAAGAGATCACGACCTTGTCGTTGACCTTCGTGATCATCAGGTCCTTGCTGGTGATCGAGACGATCGAATACTCGACATCCGTCTGTCGGTCGAAGGCGGTGCGGATTTCAGGCACGGTGGAGGCGCCGCTCGTCGCGATCTTCTCGACCGCGCGCTTGATCGTGAAGTACTCGTTGAGGGTCGGCAGCACCTTCAGGCCGATGAGCGAGACGACGCCGATCAGGATGGCCCAGAACATCAGGCCGAACAACGTGACGCCACGCTGCGATCCGCGCCGGTGTGCGAGCTGCCCTGCGTGGCCGCGAGATTCGATCGTCCGTAGTTCCATCGTCATGTACCTGTTGCTCCCGCTCAATTGAACGAACCGATGCGCTTGAGACTGCCGAAATTCATCCAGACAAAGAAGGCCTTGCCGACGATGTTCTGGTCGGGCACGAAGCCCCAGAAGCGCGAGTCCTGCGAGTTGTCGCGGTTGTCGCCCATCATGAAGTAATGGCCGGCCGGCACCTTGCAGCGCACGCCTTCCGCACTGTAGCGGCAGTTTTCCTTGAAGGGAAACTCGAACAGCGGCGCCGCCGAGCTCGGCAGCTTGGTCTCGACCAGGATCCGGTGCGTGGCCGTGCCGAGCTTCTCGGTGTATTGCGGCGCGAAGCGCACGGCATCTTCGTCGTAGAACGGCTCCAGCGGCTGCGTGTCGGCGAGCTTGCCGTTCACGTACAGGTGCTGGTTCAGGTAGTCGATCTGGTCACCCGGCACGCCGACGACACGCTTGATGTAGTCGATGCTCGGATTGGCCGGGTAGCGGAACACCATCACGTCGCCGCGCTGCGGATCGTTGATCTGGATGATCTTCTTGTTGATCACCGGCAAGCGGATGCCGTAGTGGTACTTGTTCACCAGGATCAGGTCGCCGATCAGCAACGTCGGCACCATCGAGCCCGACGGGATCTTGAAGGGCTCGAACAGGAACGAGCGCAGCAGGAACACGACGAGGATCACCGGGAACAGGCCGGCGGTCCAGTCGAGCCACCACGGCTGCATCAGCAAGGTGTCGCGGGCCTGGGCGACGTTGTCGTCGACCTTCGCAATGCCCTGCGAGGCCAGGCGCTCGCGGCGTTCGGCGTCCTGGCGATCGAGCGTGGCGGCGGCCGCCGCGCGGCGCGGCGCGAAGTGGAAGCGCTCGGCCAGCCAGTAGGCCAGCGTCGCGACCGTGAGGATGAACAGCAGCAGCGAGAAGTTGCCTGTCCACTTGCCGAGGTACCAGCCGCCCAGATACACCACCAGGGCGCCATAGAGCACGCCGGTCAGAGAACCCATCAGTGAGCCCATCAATCGTCCACTTGGAGGATGGCGAGAAACGCTTCCTGGGGCACCTCGACGGAGCCGATCTGCTTCATGCGTTTCTTGCCGGCCTTTTGTTTTTCGAGAAGCTTGCGCTTGCGCGAGATGTCGCCGCCGTAACACTTGGCGAGAACGTTCTTGCGCAGCGCCTTGATTGTCTCACGCGCAATGATGTTGGCCCCGATGGCGGCCTGGATCGCCACGTCGTACATCTGGCGCGAGATCAGCTCGCGCATCTTGGCCACCACCGCGCGGCTGCGGTATGCGCTCTGGGTGCGGTGCACGATGATCGACAGCGCATCGACCTTGTCGCCGTTGAGCAGGATGTCGACCTTGACGACGTCGGCCGCGCGGTACTCCTTGAACTCGTAGTCCATCGACGCATAGCCGCGCGACACCGACTTCAGCTTGTCGAAGAAATCCAGCACGATCTCGGCCAGCGGCATCTCGTAGGTCAGCATGACCTGGCGACCGTGGTAGGCCATGTTGATCTGGTTGCCGCGCTTCAGGTTGGCCAGCGTCATCACCGGGCCGACGTAGTCTTGCGGCATGTAGAGATGCACGGTCACGATCGGCTCGCGGATCTCGTTGATGCGGCCGAGGTCGGGCATCTTCGACGGGTTCTCGACCTGGATCACGGTCTGGTCGCCGAGCTCGACCTGGTAGACCACGCTCGGCGCGGTGGTGATGAGGTCCTGGTCGAACTCACGCTCGAGCCGCTCCTGGACGATTTCCATGTGCAGCAGCCCGAGGAAGCCGCAGCGGAAACCGAAACCGAGCGCCTGGCTGACCTCGGGCTCGTAGCGCAGCGACGAATCGTTCAGCTTGAGCTTCTCGAGCGCGTCGCGCAGCTGGTCGTATTCGCTGGCTTCGGTCGGGTACAGACCGGCGAAGACCTGCGGCTGGATTTCCTTGAAGCCCGGCAAGGCCTGGCTGGCCGGGCCCGCGTTGTTCGGCAGCTTCTTCTCGAGCGTGATGGTGTCGCCGACCTTGGCGGCCTGCAGCTCCTTGATGCCGGCGATCACGAACCCGACCTCGCCGGCGCGCAGCGCATCGCGCGACAGCGCCTTGGGCGTGAACACCCCCATCTGCTCGGCGGCGTAGGCGGCCTCGGTGGCCATCATCTTGAAGCGCTCGCCCTTCTTCAGCTCGCCGTCGACCACGCGCACCAGCATCACCACGCCGACGTAGTTGTCGAACCACGAGTCGATGATCATCGCGCGCAGCGGCGCGTCGGGGTTGCCCTGGGGCGGCGGCATGCGGGTGATCACCGCCTCGAGGATGTCGTCGATGCCTTCGCCGGTCTTCGCGCTGCACGGGATCGCGTCGGTCGCATCGATGCCGATCACGTCCTCGATCTCGTCCTTTGCGCGCTGCGGATCGGCCTGCGGCAGGTCCATCTTGTTCAGCACCGGGATCACGTGCACACCGAGTTCGATCGCGGTGTAGCAGTTGGCGACCGTCTGCGCCTCGACGCCCTGGCTCGCGTCCACCACCAGCAGCGCACCTTCGCAGGCCGACAGCGAGCGGCTCACTTCATACGAGAAGTCGACGTGCCCCGGCGTGTCGATCAGGTTCAGCTGGTAGGTCTGGCCGTTGCGCGCCTGGTAGGTGAGCGCCGCGGTCTGCGCCTTGATCGTGATGCCGCGCTCGCGCTCGATGTCCATCGAGTCGAGCACCTGCGCTTCCATCTCGCGATCGCTCAGCCCGCCGCAACGCTGGATGAGCCGGTCGGCCAGCGTCGACTTGCCGTGGTCGATGTGGGCAATGATGGAAAAATTTCGGATGTGATCCATTGAACGATTCCACTGCGTCGCTGTTCGACGCTGCAGCGACTGCGCCGCTGCGTTGATGGCTCATGCCGTGTGCGCTGTCGCGTGACAACGCGCGCTCGACATGATGGGTCGAAGACCCGGGCCGTGAACAAAAAAAAGGCACGTCGAAGAACTGACGCGCCTTCCAACAAAACGTATGGCAACTGCTTGTTGGGCCTTCATTGTAGCCAAAAGCACCCCGCCGGAAACCGCGCCATTGCTTGATTTCTTGTCGTTGCGGGTCACCAACAGCAAAATCTTTCCACAACTTATCCACAAAGCCTTGTGGGTAGCTTGGGGATAGTTTCAGACGCCCCTACTCGTTGACCGGATTGGCAATAAAGCCGATGCGCGACCCCTGAATTGTAGTCAAAAGCACGCTGAATTCGAGTTCCGCAACCGACGAATGCGTGCGCACACTCACTTTTTACCAATTCGATCAAAATCGCCGGGCCGGAAGTTCCTGCCGCAGATTCCACATGGCGGAAGAAGTGTGGCAATCCCTGGGCCGGCACTCGGATATCGGGCCTCTTACTTGATCACCGGGATCCGCAGGAACTGCGCCCAGTCGCCCCGCAGCACCGTGACCGGCAGCGACTTGTTCTTGTCGAGCTTGGCCACCACCGCCTCGAACTGCTTCACGTCGGTGACGTCGGACGTGCCGACCGCCACGATCACATCGCCGGCGCGCAGACCGGCCGCTTCGGCGCCGCCAGTCACCGCGCTCACGCGCACACCGTTCGCACCGCGCAGCGACTGACGCTCCGCATCGGTGAGGTTCGCGACGCTCAAGCCCCACACCTTCGCAGCACCCGCTGCGCGCGGCTCGACCGGCGCCTCCGGCCGCTCCGCCGCCGCAGCAGCGACCTGCGGGTTCAACTCGGCGAGACTCGCCTTGAAATCGAGCAGCTTGCCGCGCCGGTTGCATTGCAGCGTGATCGCGGTGCCCGGCTTCAGCGCGCCCAGCGTGCGCCGCAGGTCGACGGCACCATCGACCGGCTTGCCGTTCACGCTGATCACGACGTCGCCCGGCTGGATGCCCGCCTTGTCGGCCGGCGTGCCGCTGACGACCTGGCGCACGAACGCGCCCTTGGCCTTGCCCTTCGCGAGCCCGTATTCCTCGGCCAGTTCGCGCGGCACGTCGATCGGCTGGATGCCGAGGTAGCCGCGCACGACGCGACCGGTGGCCTTCAACTGGTCGGCCACTCGCATCGCCTCGTCGATCGGGATCGCGAACGAGATGCCGACGAAGCTGCCGACCGGGCTGAGGATCTGCGAGTTGATGCCGACAGCCTCGCCGCGGATGTTCAGCAGCGGCCCGCCGGAGTTGCCCGGGTTCACCGCGACGTCGGTCTGGATGAACGGCACGTCGGAGCCGGTCTCGCGCTGCTTGGCGCTGACGATGCCGGCCGTCACCGTGCTCTCGAGCCCGAACGGCGAGCCGATCGCGAGCACCCATTCGCCGACGCGCAACCGCCCCGCATCGCCGATCTTCAGCGACGGCAGCCCGGTGGCATCGATCTTCACCAGCGCAACATCGGTGCGCTCGTCGGCCCCGATGATCCTCGCCTTGAACTCGCGCTTGTCGGTCAGCGTGACGTAGACCTCGGTCGCACCCTCGACCACGTGGGCGTTGGTCATCACGTAGCCGTCAGCGCTGAGGATGAAGCCAGAGCCCTCGCCGCGCGGCACCTCTTCGCCGGGTTGCTGCGGCGCGGTCGGCGCACGGCGGCGGAACGGCCCGCGCGGCGAGTCGGTCGCGCGCTCGGTGGTGCGGATGTTGACGACGGCCGGGCTGGCGCGCTCGACCAGGTCGGCAAAGTCGGGCAGCAACTGCGTCGGTGCCAGGGGTTGTGCCGGTGCCGATGCTTGCGCCTGGCTTGATGCAGGGTTCGGTGCCTGCGTCTGCGCATCGGCAGGCTGCGCCAGCCACAAGGCCGCGCCCAGCCCCACCGCGGCGGCACGGATGCGCATCGCGCGGCGATCGCGCAGCGTGTTCTCCGGTGCACACCGGCCTGGATCGATCACAGCTTGCATGCCGAGCACTCCCTCGAGACACCTACACGGGCCGCCGCGTGCAGCCGCACGCCGGCAGGCTACTTCTTGCGCTCCAGTCCCGCCGCGAACGCACGCAGCGTCGCCGTGGGCACGTCACCCATCACGGTCACCCACCAGTCGCCCTGACGGCGCATCATCGTCTGCGTCGCACCGATCACGGTCGACATCGGACGCTGGTGGCGCTCGGCGTTGTAGGGCTCGATGAAGACCGACACGAAGGTCAGGCCGTCGGAATAGACCGCCTGCAACACCGGCTCGGTGGAGCCGCGGATCCGCAGCGCACCATCGAACGGCCGCTTGACGCAGCTGACCTGCGTGAAGCCGGGAATGTCGTGCTTCAAGGACCACCCCTCGGATTCGAGCGTGGCCGGCGTGACGGGCGGCCGCACGATGCGGTAGCCGTCGAGCTTGCGCAGCGGCTGCGTGATCAGGTCCGCCTGCGGCTTGACGTTGATGTTGACGTCGGAAAACGCCGACGACTCCAGCACCTCGGCATGCTCGCCCATCACTTCGGTGCGCAGCAGCAGGCCGGTGCTCTTCTCGGCCCACAGGCGGTAGCCGAAGCGGTGCGCATCCTTGGCACGCAGCTGCAGCACGTTGGCCTCGTGGCCGGCCACCCGCTCGACGCCCATCGGCTTGAGTTCGTAGAAGTCGGTCACGTGCTGCGCACCGGCCTGCAGCAGCGCGGGGAACGAGCTCATCGAATCGCGCTGCTCGACCATCGCGACGCGGCTTTGCGGCCACACCGTGTGGACGACGTCGTTCTGCCGCAGCACGTTGCGCATCTGGCCTTCGAGCGAGTCGATGCGCTCGTACTGGTTGCGGCCGTCGCAGAAATGCGCGATGCGCGAACTCGCCACCGTGCCGCCCGCGCTGACGACCACCGTGCCCTGGAAGTTGCGCTTGTTCGCTGCGTCGGTGATGCGGGTGAGCCAGGCCTGGGTCTCGCGCGCCTCGATCAGCGGATCGCCGCTGACCAGCGCGCCTTGCGCCCGGCTGGCCGGGGCAAAGGCGACGAACGCACAACTCACCATCAACGCGGAAAGGCGCAGCAGCATGGGTGGGCGGATCCGGGTCAGCGGGCGGGGGCTTCGGCTGCGGCGTTGCGCAGGAAGCCCGACGGCACACCAGGGGCGGAACTGCCGCCGAACTTCTTGTGCACCGACAGGTACTCGTCGAGGCGCGCATCGCGGATCAGCTGGCCATTCAGCCGCACCGGCTCGGTGTCTTGCGCGACGCTGACGGCGCGCAGTGGCGAGGGGGCCGTCGCCACGGCGGCATTGCCGGTCTGTGCGACGGTCGCCGGGCTGCCGCCGAACGGCAACGAGCCGGGCACCGAGGTGGCCACCAACGCGCCAGCAACGACCACGAACCCGGCGGCTACGGCCACCGGGGTGCGCCAGGCGCGGCGCGCACCGCCCATGGCCGCGACGGCGGCCGGGGCCAGCGGCAGTTCGACCGGTGCCGGCAACTCGGCCGGGGCCAGCACCACCGGCTCATCGGCCAAGCGCGCGCGCAGGCGGGCGAGGAAGGCGCAATCACGATCGACGGGCGAGGCCAGGTCGTCGGAGCGCATCACGTCGCCGATCAACGCATAGGCGTGCCAAGTGGCGCGGGCCTGCGGATCCTCTCGCCACTGCGCGCACACGCGTGCGCCGGCGTCGGATCCGAGTTCCCCGTCGACCAGGGCCGACAGACCCTCCATCGACGCACTGCCTTCAGACGACTGTGACATTTCCAGCTCCAGCATTCATGTTCAGCAAGTGGCTCGACCGCATCACCAGCGGTCGCCTTCCCGGGTATCCAGCAAGGGACGCAGTTTCAGCGCAATCGCCTCGCGCGCACGGAAAATGCGCGATCTGACGGTGCCGATCGGGCAATTCATCACTTCGGCGATCTCTTCGTAGCTCAAGCCCTCGATTTCGCGCAGCGTGATCGCCTGGCGAAGATCTTCAGACAGCGCATCGATCGAAGCGTTCACTGTGGCCGCGATTTCTTTCGAGGCCAGCAGGGCTTCGGGCGTTTCGCCGTCCGTTAGTTCATTTTCGACGCGGGAAGTTTCGTCGTCATCGTCCCGCGAGGCGCGTGCGGATTCCGTCACGATCGGGTCGCGCTTCATCTCGACCAGCGCCTTCTTGGCGGCATTGACCGCAATCCGGTACAGCCAGGTGTAGAACGCGCTCTCGCCGCGGAACTGCGGAATCGCCCGGTAGGCCCGGATGAAGGTCTCCTGGGCGATGTCCTGCACCAGGTCGGTGTCCCGCACCATGCGGCCGATCAGCCGTTCGATGCGGCGCTGGTACTTGACGACCAGCATCTCGAACGCCTTCACATCGCCGCGCTTGATGCGTTCGATCAGCGGCGCGTCTGCGTCCGGGGTGGTCATGCTCATGGCCGACCGTCCTGGCCGAAGGTCTCAGGCATCGCCGCGGGCCGCGCCGTGAACACGGTGCTGCGCAGGTGGTGCCAGTCGTGCTCGAGTCCCGACCGCTGCACCGGCAACCAGCATGCAGCCGACGGATGGTGCGCCACATGATCCGGCACGAAATGCAGCAGCAGCCAGTGGCCGCTGTCGATGGCAACCTGCAAGGACCCGGGCGAGGGTTCCCCGCCGGCATGGCTCAGGTGCCACTGGCCGCCATCCCAGCGCAGCACGAAGCCCGGCAGCCGTGCAAGGGAAAGCAGCGACGCCGTGGCCGCCACGCAGGCCAGCAGCAGAAAGCCGGCGGCCACCGACAGCAGCGGCCGCTCGGTGGTCATCCACCACGCGAGCGCACTGCCCCAGACGACCATCCCCGACACGGCGAGGCCGCCGCGCCAGGCGCCGAAGCGGGAGACGGTGAGCTGGAACTCGGCTGGCGCGTGCATGCCGGGCGCGGATCGGGCCGGTCAGACGCGCTTGAAGACCAAGGTGCCGTTCGTGCCGCCGAATCCGAAGTTGTTCTTCACCGCGTACTCCATCTTCAGGTCGCGCGCCGTGTTGGCGCAGTAGTCCAGGTCGCACTCGGGATCCTGGTTGAAGATGTTGATCGTCGGCGGCACCACCTGGTGGTGCAACGCGAGCGTCGTGAACACCGACTCGATGCCGCCGGCGCCGCCCAGCAGGTGGCCGGTCATCGACTTCGTCGAGCTGACGACCATCTTCTTCGCATGGTCGCCGTAGGCCAGCTTGATCGCGTTGCTCTCGTTCACGTCGCCGAGCGGCGTGGACGTGCCGTGCGCGTTCAGGTACTGGATCTGGTCGGCATTGAGGCCGGCATTGCGCAGCGCCGCCTTCATCGAGCGCTTGGGCCCATCGACGTTCGGCGCCGTCATGTGGAAGGCGTCCGCGCCCATCCCGAAGCCGACCAGTTCGGCGTAGATCTTCGCGCCGCGCTTCTTCGCATGCTCGTATTCCTCGAGCACCACGACACCCGCGCCTTCGCCGAGCACGAAGCCGTCGCGGTCCCTGTCCCAGGGACGCGAGGCCGTGGCCGGATCGTCGTTGCGCGTCGACAGCGCACGCGCCGCCGCGAACCCGCCGATGCCCAGCGGCGACACCGTCGATTCGGCGCCGCCGGCAACCATCACGTCGGCATCGCCGTACTCGATCATGCGACCGGCTTCGCCGATGCAGTGCAAGCCGGTGGTGCAGGCGGTGACGATCGCGAGGTTCGGCCCCTGGAAGCCGAACTTGATCGACACATGGCCCGAGATCATGTTGATGATCGACGCCGGCACGAAGAACGGCGACACGCGGCGCGGACCGCGTTCGACCAGCTCGGCATGGGTTTCCTCGATCATCGGCAAGCCGCCGATGCCCGAGCCGACCAGGCAGCCGATGCGCTCGGCTTCATCTTCGCTCAGCGCGTCGCCGGTGGGCAGGCCCGAATCCTTCACCGCCTGCATCGATGCAGCCAGGCCGTAATGGATGAAGGTGTCCATGTGCCGGGCTTCCTTGGCGGGGAAGTAATCCTCCACCTTGAAGCCCTTCACTTCGCCTGCGAAATGGCAGGCGAACGGCGACGCATCGAACTTGGTGATGGTCGCGATGCCGGAACGCCCGGCCACGATGTTGGCCCACCCCTCGGCCACCGTGTTACCCACGGGACTGATGAGGCCGAGCCCGGTGACGACGACGCGGCGACGGCTCATGCGATGCTGCTCAGTTGGGAACGAAGGCTCAGGCCTTCTGGTGCTTGACGGCGTAGTCGATCGCCAGCTGCACGGTGGTGATCTTCTCGGCTTCTTCGTCGGGGATCTCGATGCCGAACTCGTCTTCGAGGGCCATCACCAGTTCCACGGTGTCGAGCGAATCAGCGCCCAGGTCTGCCACGAAAGCCTTCTCGTTGGACACATCGGCTTCCGGAACGCCCAGTTGTTCGGCGATGATTTTCTTCACACGTGCTTCGATATCGCTCATGACTCCTCCAGGAGGGTTTGCTGAAACAGCCCGAGATTCTAAGGCTTGCAGGGTGTCGGCTCTAAGTCAGGCCTACACGCTGAAATCCAGGTTCCGGTCGGGCCCTTCCGGTCTGTGGGGTAACGCGTTCGACGCAGTTCGGCGTCGTTGGCGTCAATTCATGAACATGCCGCCATTGACATGCAACTCCGCGCCGGTGATGTAGCCGGCCTGGGCCGACGCCAGGAAGGTCACCGCATGCGCAATGTCGCTTGCCTGGCCGAGTCGGCCAAGCGGAATCTGTGCCATCAGCGCGCTGGTCTGCTGTTCGGAGAGCTCGCTGGTCATGTCGGTCTGGATGAAGCCCGGCGCGACGCAGTTGACGGTGATGCCGCGGCTGCCGAGCTCGCGCGCCAGCGCGCGCGTCATGCCGGCGACGCCGGCCTTCGAGGCCGCGTAGTTGGCCTGGCCGGCGTTGCCGCTCGCGCCGACGACCGACGTGATGTTGATGATGCGACCGAAGCGCTGCTTCATCATCGGGCGGATGACCGCGCGGCTGACGCGGAACACCGCCTTCAGGTTGGTGTCGATCACCGCATCCCAGTCGTCGTCCTTCATGCGCATCGACAAGGTGTCGCGCGTGATGCCGGCGTTGTTGACGAGGATCTGCAGCCCGCCGTGTTCCTTGACGATGGCGTCGATCGCCGTCTCGATGCCGGGGCCGTCGTTGACGTTCAGGCACAGGCCGCGGCTGCCGGGGAAGGCGGCCAGCGCCGCGCCGATCGCGTCGGCGCCGGCCTGGGTCGTCGCGGTGCCGATCACCTTGGCACCTTGGGTTGCCAGCGACAGCGCGATGGCGCGACCGATGCCGCGCGACGCGCCGGTCACCAGAGCGACCTGGCCCGCCAGCGTCGAACCGTTGTGGGATTCACTCATGCCAACAGGCCTTTCGCTTCCAGCAGCGTGGCCGGATCGTGGATCGCGGCCGTGACCGCATCGGCGTCGATGCGGCGGATCGTGCTGGCCAGGACCTTGCCCGGCCCGCACTCGAAGATGTGGCGGATGCCGCGCGTGCGAATCGCCTGCACCACCTCGACCCAGCGCACCGGCCCGAAGGCCTGGCGCACCAGCGCGTCGCGGATGGCGTCGGGATCGTCCTGCACCGCGACATCGATGTTGTTGACGAGCGGGATGCGCGGTGCGTTCAGCGTCACGCCGGCCAGGCGCGTCTTCAGCTGCTCGGCCGCCGGGCGCATCAGGCTCGAATGGAAAGGCGCCGACACCGACAACTGCAGCGCCCGCTTGGCGCCCTTGTCCTTCAGCAGGCTGCACGCGAATTCGACACCGGCCTTGGTGCCGGCGATCACGGTCTGCTTCGGGTCGTTGAAGTTGGCCGCCTCGACAATCTCGCCGGACGCCGCCGCGGCTTCGGCACAACCGGCGCGCACGACATCGGCATCGAGCCCGAGGATGGCTGCCATGCCGCCGGCACCGACCGGCACCGCCTGCTGCATGGCCTGCGCGCGAAAGCGCACCAGCGGCAGCGCATCGGACAGGCTGATGACGCCGGCCGCGACCAGCGCCGCGTACTCGCCCAGCGAGTGACCGGCCACCACCGCCGGCTGCAGCCCGGTCTCGGCGAGCCAGGCGCGCAGGCAGGCGACGCCCGCGGTCAGCATCACCGGCTGGGTGTTCTCGGTCAGGTCGAGCGCGTCCTTCGGGCCGGTGTGGATCAGTTGGCCCACGTCGATGCCGAGGGCGGTCGACGCCTCGGCCAGCGTGTCGCGCACGGCCGCGTGGTCGCCCCAGGCGTCGAGCATGCCGACGGCTTGTGAACCCTGGCCGGGAAAGACGAATGCGAACGGAGTCATGTCAGCGCCTTGTAGTCGCGGCAACGCAGAGAAGAGGGGAGAGATCGCGGACGGGCTGCTGGGCGCGTGCTCAGTAGTCGAACAGCACCGCGCCCCAGGTGAAGCCGCCGCCGACGCCTTCGAGCATCACGGTGTCGCCGCGCTTCACCGTGCCGGCGCGCACCGCGACGTCGAGTGCCAGCGGGATCGAGGCGGCGGACGTGTTGCCGTGTTCGTCCACCGTTGCGATCAGCTTGTCCAGCGGCAGCTTCAGCTTCTTGGCCGTGCCCTGCATGATGCGGATGTTGGCCTGGTGCGGGATCAGCCAGTCGATGTCGGATTCGGTGCGGCCGGCCTTCGCGAGCACCGAGCGCGCGACGTCTTCGAGCACGCCGACCGCCAGCTTGAAGACCGCCGGGCCGTCCATCTTCAACAGCGGGTCGCCGGTGATCTTGCCGCCGGACACCGAGCCCGGCGTGCAGAGGATGTCGACATGGCGGCCATCCGCATGCAACTCGCTCGCGAGGATGCCGGGCGTGTCGCTCGCCTCCAGCACCACGGCGCCGGCACCGTCGCCGAACAGCACGCAGGTGGTGCGGTCGTTGAAATCGAGCAGGCGCGAGAAGATCTCGGCACCGATCACCAGCGCCTTGCTGGCCGCACCGGTGCGGATCATCGAATCGGCCACCGTCAGCGCATAGACGAAGCCGGAGCACACCGCCTGCACATCGAAGGCCGCGCAGCCGGCGACGCCGAGCTTGCGCTGCACGATGGTGGCGGTCGACGGAAACACCATGTCAGGCGTCGAGGTGGCGACGATGATCAGGTCGATCTGCGACGCGGCGACACCGGCCGCTTCGAGGGCACGCTGCGCGGCCGGCAGGGCCAGGTCGCTGCACGGCACGTCGGGCTCGGCAAAGTGGCGCGCGCGGATGCCGGTGCGCGCGACGATCCACTCATCGGAAGTCTCGACACCCTTGGCGGCCAGTTCGACGGCCAGGGCTTCGTTGGTCAGGCGCTTCGGCGGCAGGTAACTGCCGGTGCCGGTGATGCGCGAATAGCGGGTCGCAGAGGGTTGGGTCATGCAGCGAGGGCGGCACCGTCGGGCGTTGCACCGCTTGCACTTGCAGGGGTGGGCAAGGCATGCAGCGAATCGCGAATCCGGTCGTGCACCCGATCCAGCAAGTGATTGCGGGCCGCATCATAAGCCCGATTCAAGGCCTGCTCGAACGCATAGGCATCGGACGATCCGTGCGCCTTGAACACCAGGCCGCGCAGGCCGAGCAGCGCGCCGCCGCTGTAGCGGCGGTGGTCGACACGGTGCTTGAAGTGGTTCAGCACCGGCAGCGCCACCAGCGCGGCCATCTTCGTGAAGATGTTGCGCGTGAATTCCTGCTTGATGAAGCTCGACAGCATCGACGCGAGGCCTTCGGCGGTCTTCAGCGCGACATTGCCGACGAAGCCGTCGCAGACGACGATGTCGGTCGTGCCCTTGAAGATGTCGTTGCCTTCGACATTGCCGTGGAAGTTGACGTGGCCGCCTTCGGCCGCGGCGCGCAGCAACTCGCCGGCGCGCTTGATCGTCTCGTTGCCCTTGATGACTTCCTCGCCGATGTTCAGCAGGCCGACGCTCGGGTTCTCCTTGCCGTCGACCGCCGCGACCAGCGCACTGCCCATCACCGCGAACTGCAGCAGGTGTTCCGCGCTGCAGTCCACATTGGCACCGAGATCGAGCACGGTCGTGTAGCCGTCTTTCTGGTTGGGCATCACCGCGGCGATGGCGGGGCGGTCGATGCCCTCGAGCGTCTTCAGCAGGTAGCGCGCGACCGCCATCAGCGCACCGGTGTTGCCGGCGGACACACAGGCATGCGCGCGCGGCGCCTGACCGTCAGCGCCGGCCTTCAGCTGCATCAGTGCCACACGCAGCGACGAATCTTTCTTGCGGCGCAGCGCCACCTCGACCGCGTCATCCATCTCGACGACCTCGGTGGCTGCCACCAGATGGCAGCGCTCCCAGCCAGCGGCCGGCGCGAGCGCCTCGGCACGACCGACCATCACCACCTCGGCCAGCGGGTGGGCGGCCAGAAAGGCGCGGCAGGCGGGCAGCGTGACGGAGGGACCGTGATCGCCGCCCATGCAGTCGACAGACAGGCGAATGACATCGGTCGCGGCGGGCGGCGACATCGGGTTCATGGACACAGGAGCGGCAGCGAACTCAGGCAGCAGCCGCCGAAGCAGCCACCGCCAGAAAGACAAACACCCGGCACTGCGGCGGGCCGCAGGCCGGGTCGGGGCAAGGTCTCGCAGGGTTCACGCATCATGCCTTGGCCGCGACAGGGCGCGGACCGGCGGAAGTGCGCGACAACCGACTCAGGCGTCAGCCTTGGTCTTCAGCACCTTGCGCCCACGGTAGAAACCGGTGGGGCTGATGTGGTGACGCAGGTGCGATTCGCCCGTGGTCGGCTCGATCGCGGTGCCCGGCGTGGCCAGGGCATTGTGCGCACGGTGCATGCCGCGCTTCGAGGGCGACTTCTTGTTTTGCTGAACGGCCATGAAAATTCTCCTTGAGCCTGAGGCTCTGTACACGTCGCGATGCCACATCCCGACACGCTCTCTCAGGAGCCAGGCGGGGCGCGCTGAGGTCTCCAGAGATCTTCCGGGGACGCAATCAACGCTTTGACGAAAAAGCCTACGATTCTAGCATGTGCTCCCAGCCCCGGATCAATTGGGAAGCTGGCCGCGCTTCAAGGCAGCGAGTGCCGCGAACGGGTGAGCCTCTTTCTCAGCCGCCACCTCCTCCTCGGAGACCGGCACCGCCAGCGGCTGCGGGCAGTGCTCGTGGCGCGGCACGATCGGCAGCGCCAGCAGCAACTCGTCTTCCACCAGCGTGAGCAGGTCCAGCTCGCGGGTCAGCGCCAGCACGTCGTGCTCGCTGTCAGCATCGAGCGCCGCGGCCGCGTCTTCGCCGGCCACGAACTGGAATGAACTCTCGATGGCCAGCGGGGCCGTCATCGCCGACAGGCAGCGCTGGCATTGCAAGGTCACCGAGGTTTCGGCTGTCAGATGCAGCCAGTTCTCGGCGGCGCCGCCGCGCGCTTCGCGGCTCTCGCCCTGGACCACCCAGGCGACATCGGCCCGGCTTTCGGGCAAGGTGCTTTGCTTCAGGCGAAGCAGCTCGTCTTGCGGCCAGTGGCCTTCGAGCCGGACGGATTCCTGGGCGAATGCCTCGACTTCCAGGTGGCGGGGATCGGTGACTCGGGACTTCATCCGCCCAGTGTACGGGCGCGCGCGATGGGAGAATCCGCGGCATGACCCCACGCCCCTCGCTGATCCTCGGCTCGACCTCGCGCTACCGGCGGGAACTCCTCGAGCGCCTGCGGCTGCCGTTCGAGGTGCGCGCGCCCGACGTCGACGAAACGCCGCGGGACGGTGAAGCCCCGGCCGCGCTGGCGCTGCGGCTGGCCCTCGCGAAGGCCCACGCCGTCGCGGCCCAGGCGCCGAACGCGGTCGTGATCGGCTCCGACCAGGTGGCCGACCTCGACGGCACGCCGGTCGGCAAGCCCGGCAACCACGAGCGCGCGGTCGCGCAGCTGCGGTCGATGCGCGGCAAGTCGATCGTGTTCCAGACCGCCGTCGCCGTGGTGCATCGGCAGGCCGGCTTCGAGGCCTCGGCGCTGGTGCCGGTGCGGGTGCGCTTCCGCGCGCTGTCGGATGACGAGATCGAGCACTACCTGCGCGCCGAGCAACCCTACGACTGCGCCGGCAGCGCCAAGTCCGAAGGCCTGGGCATCACGCTGCTGACCGCGATCGAATCCGACGACCCGACGGCCCTGATCGGCCTGCCGCTGATCCGTACCGGCGAGTTGCTGCGCCAGGCCGGCATCGACCCGCTGGCCGCCTGATCGATGGCGACGCCCGGTCAGCTTTTCCTGGTGCCCAACACGCTGGATTTCGGCGTGTCGGCCGACTGCGACCTGCGCGAGGTGCTGCCTGCCGGTGTGTTGCGCACGGCTGCGGTCCTGACCCACTGGGTCGCGGAGAACGCGAAAACGACACGCGCCTTCCTGAAGCGGGTGGATGCGATCCAGCCGCTTGCGCGGCCGCTGCAGGAGATCTCGATCGTCGAACTGCCGAGGCCGCCGAAGGGCCGCGACGCCGGCCCGCCGCCCGACCTGAAGTCGCTGCTCGCGCCGGCGATCGACGGACACGACATCGGGTTGATCTCGGAGGCCGGGCTGCCGGCCATTGCCGATCCGGGGTCCGACCTGGTGAGCGCCGCGCATGCGCTGGCTATCCGCGTCGTGCCGCTGTCCGGCCCGAGTTCGCTGCTGATGGCGCTGGGCGCGAGCGGGCTGAATGGGCAGAGCTTCGCGTTCGTCGGCTACGTGCCGGTGGATGCGGCGCAGCGCACGAGCCGCTTGCGCGAGCTGGAAGCGCTGTCGCGCAAGTTCCGGCAGACCCAGCTGATGATCGAGACGCCGTACCGGAATGCGTCGCTGCTGGCAGCCCTGCTCGCCACGCTGAACCCGGACACCCGCCTGTCGGTCAGCTGCGGGTTGACGCTGGCCGGCGCCTGGACGCGCAGCGACACGGTGGCCCGCTGGCGCAGCCAGCCGGCCGAGTTGCCGAACGACGTGCCGGCCGTGTTCTCGCTGCTGGCCGGTTGACCGGCCTTCAGGCCTGCGGCGGCGTGACCTTGGCGCCGAACAGCGCCGCGACCTTCTTCTTCGGCTTGATGTTCGGCGACAGCCGGCCACCGGAGGTCGTCGGCGCGGCCGCAGTCTTGCTCTCCCAGGCCGCCTCGCCGGTGGCGGTGGGCTCGTAGGGCTTGTCGAAGAACGGATCGGCCGGCGGGCGCGGCGGCGCGTAGCTTCGCTGCGGGCGGGCTTCGCGCGGCTCGCGGGATTCGCGCGGTTCGACGGCCTCTCGCGATTCGGCCGGTGCATCGTCCCAGCTGCGGCGCGGCCGCTCGGCGCGGTCGGCCACGCGCGGGCGCGCATCATCCAGCTCGATCGGCTCGATCTCGATCTTCTTCTTGATCAACTTCTCGATGTCGGAGACCAGGCGGGTGTCATCGCGGGTGACGAGCGTCACGGCCAGGCCGGACGCGCCGGCTCGACCCGTGCGGCCGATGCGGTGCACGTAGTCCTCGGCGTTGAACGGCACGTCGAAATTGAACACGGCCGGCAGGTCGGCGATGTCGAGGCCGCGGGCAGCCACGTCGGTGCAGACCAGCACATCGACCTCGCCACGCTTGAAGGCCTCGAGGGCCTTCAGGCGCTCGTCCTGCGACTTGTCGCCGTGCAGCGCGTTGGTCTTCAGGCCTTCACGCTCGAGCGAGCGCGCGAGGCGGGCGCAGCCGAGCTTGGAGTTGACGAACACGATCGCCTGCTTCAGCGCGCGCTCGGTCAGGATCTTGCGGATGGCGGCGCGCTTGTCGTCGGACGACACGCTGTAGAAGCGCTGCTCCACGTTCGTCGCCGTCGCGTTCGGGCGGGCCACCTCGACGAGGATCGGATCCTGCAGGTAGCTCTCGGCCAGCTTCTTGATCTCGGTCGAGAAGGTCGCCGAGAACAGCAGCGTCTGGCGCTGTTTCGGCAGGTAGCTCAGGATGCGCTGCAGGTCGGGCAGGAAGCCGATGTCGAGCATGCGGTCGGCCTCGTCGAGCACGACGTATTCGACCTGGTTCAGCACCGCGTTCTTCGCCTCGATGTGGTCGAGCAGGCGCCCCGGCGTGGCGATCAGCACCTCGACGCCGGCCTTCAGCTCGAGCGTCTGCGGCTTCATGTCGATGCCGCCGAAGACGACCGCCGCACGCAGCTTGGTGTGCTTGGAATACGTCTTGATGTTCTTCGCGACCTGGTCGGCCAGTTCGCGGGTGGGCGCGAGAACCAGCGCACGCACCGGGTGCCGCGCCGGCGACATGCTGGCGTTCTCGTGGCGCAGCATCTTGTGCAGCAGCGGCAGCGAGAAGGCGGCTGTCTTGCCGGTGCCGGTCTGGGCGGCGCCCATCACGTCGCGGCCGGCCAGCACGATCGGGATCGCCTTGGCCTGGATGGGGGTCATCTGCGTGTAGCCCGACTCGGCAATGGCTTTTTCAAGCACTGGCGCCAGACCCAGGGCCGAGAATTCCATCACTGCCGGTACGGCTGCAGGGTCGGCAGCGGTGGATTCGAGGTCGGTGATGGACACGTCAGCTGGGGAAGAGATCATCCACGGATTATCCTCCGGACTGCGTGCAGCCCTTTCCCGAGAAATTCAGGGGTCGCAAAAGCCCTGCGATCAGGCATATAGAATCTGCGTTCAACCCATGAACGCACCCCCTCCCCCTTCCGATCTCGATGCCGGCACGCAGCAAGGGCACATGGAGCTGCTGCGCCTGCTCGAAAGCCATCCGGACTTCTCGCAGCGCCAGTTGGCAGCGGCGATGGGCGTGAGCGTGGGAAAGACCCACTACCTGCTCAAGGCCCTGCTGAAAAAAGGGTGGGTGAAGGCCAAGAACTTCCAACGCAGCGACCACAAGCTCGGCTACCTGTACGTCCTCACACCCAGCGGCGTGAACAGCCGGCTGCAGCTGACACGCTCGTTCCTGGCTCACAAGGAAGCCGAGTACGAAGCGTTGCGCATGCAGATCAAGCTCTTGCGCGACGAACTCACCGCGCAGGCGGACGCCGAGGGGGCCCAACCTCAATCTCGCAAAAGCACAGGAGCACATCCTTGAAGGCAGTCATCCTCGCCGGCGGACTCGGAACGCGCATTTCGGAAGAAACGCACTTGAAGCCCAAGCCCATGGTGGAGGTCGGCGGCAAGCCGATCCTGTGGCACATCATGAAGATCTACTCGGCACACGGCATCAATGACTTCGTCATCTGCTGCGGCTACAAGGGCTACGTCATCAAGGAGTACTTCGCCAACTACTTCCTGCACATGTCCGACGTCACGTTCGACATGGAGAAGAACACGATGCACGTGCACCAGCGCAAGGCCGAGCCGTGGCGCGTGACGCTGGTCGACACCGGCGACGAGACGATGACTGGTGGCCGACTGGGCCGCGTCGCCGAGCATGTGCGCGATGAAGAGGCGTTCTGCTTCACCTATGGCGACGGTGTGGCCGACATCGATATCGGCAAACTGGTGGCCTTCCATCGCACGCACGGCAAGCAGGCGACGGTCACGGCGGTCCAGCCGGCGGGTCGGTACGGTGCGCTCTCGATGGAAGGGTCCACCGTCCGAGGCTTCGTCGAGAAGCCGCGCGGCGACGGTGGGTGGATCAACGGCGGCTTCTTCGTGTTGTCCCCCTCATGCATCGAGCACGTCGCCGGCGACGATACCGTGTGGGAGTCCGAGCCGCTCACACACCTTGCTGAAAGCGGCCAACTGAAGGCCTTCGAGCACAGCGGTTTCTGGCAGCCGATGGACACGCTGCGCGACAAGACCCACCTCGAGCAGCTCTGGGCCACCGGCAATGCCCCCTGGAAGGTGTGGAAGTGAATCCCTCGTTCTGGCGCGACCGGTCGGTCTTCCTGACCGGGCACACGGGTTTCAAGGGCGGTTGGCTGGCCCTGTGGCTGACCAGCCTGGGCGCCCGGGTGCATGGCTTTGCATTGCAGCCGCCGACCGATCCCGATTTCTTCAGCGTGGCACGTGTGGCCGACGGTTTGGCCAGCCACACCATTGGCGACATCCGCGACGCCGACACGCTCGCGAAGGCGTTGCGCAATGCCGAGCCGGACATCGTGCTGCACCTGGCCGCCCAACCGCTCGTGCGCGCGTCCTACCGCGAACCGGTCGAGACCTATGCGGTCAACGTGATGGGCACCGTCCACCTGCTGGAGGCCGTGCGCTCCTGCAAGACCGTGAAAGCGGTGGTCAACGTGACGACCGACAAGTGCTACGAAAACAAGGAGTGGGTCTGGGGCTACCGCGAGTCGGAACCGATGGGCGGCCATGACCCCTACTCCAACAGCAAGGGGTGCGCCGAACTCGTCACCTCTGCCTATCGCGCCTCCTTCCTAGCGAATGCTGGGGTGGCGCTCGGCAGTGCGCGCGCCGGCAACGTGATCGGCGGCGGCGACTGGGCTGGCGATCGCCTGATCCCGGACTTCTTCCGTTCCGCCCAGGCCGGCCGCGCGCTCGAGGTGCGCTTTCCCGACGCGACCCGGCCCTGGCAGCACGTGCTCGAACCGTTGTCGGGCTACCTCGCATTGGCAGAGCACTTGATCACGCACGGCCAGGCGTTCGCCGAGCCCTGGAACTTCGGCCCGGGCGAGGAAGATGCAAAGCCGGTGCGCTGGCTGCTCGACCATCTGACCGCGCAGATGCCCGGTACACACTGGCACCAGCCGGGCGGCGAGCAACTGCACGAGGCAGGCTTCCTGAAGCTAGACAGCAGCAAGGCGCGCGCGCGGCTGCAATGGGCCCCGCGCTGGACATTGCCCGAAGCGCTGCGCCGGACGGTGGACTGGCATCTTGCGTGGACGGCTGGCCGCGACATGCGAGGCTTCAGCCTCGAACAGATCGCCGAGCACCAGGCGCACCCGCCGTCCTGAGACCTGCGCATGCCGAGATTCATGTTCACCCACACGCCGCTGGCGGGCCTGGTGCTCGTCGAGCGGCAGCGTGCGCAAGATGCGCGCGGCTTCTTCAGCCGCTTCTTCTGTGCCGACGAGCTGGCCGAGGCAGGCTTCAGGATGCCGATCGCGCAGATCAACCACACGTTCACGGCTCGCAAAGGCGCGGTACGTGGCCTGCACTTCCAGCACCCGCCACACGCCGAGGACAAGTTCATCAGCTGCCTGCGTGGCGAGATCTTCGACGTCGCGGTCGACCTGCGCCGCGGCTCGCCGACCTTCCTGCAGTGGCACGCCGAGATCCTGTCGGCCGGCAACGCGCACAGCCTGCTGGTACCACAGGGCTTCGCACATGGTTTCCAGACCCTGAGCGACGACTGCGAGCTGATCTACCTGCACTCCCGGCCCTACGCCGCGGCTGCGGAGGCCGCGTTGAACGTTCGCGATCCTCGGCTCGCGATCGATTGGCCGCTGCCGTTCACGGACCTGTCCGATCGCGACGCCAACCACCCGCTCATCACCTCCGAATTCACCGGGATCTGACGATGAAATGCCGCCATTGCCAAGCAGCCGTCACGCTGCAGTTCATTGACCTCGAGACCTCGCCACCGTCGAACTCGTACGTCACCGCGGCCGCCCTGCGCGGCCCCGAGAAGTGGTATCCGCTGCGCGTGTACACCTGCACCAATTGCTGGCTGGTGCAGACCGAGGACTATGCCCACTTCTCCGAGATGTTTTCGAGCGACTATGCGTACTTCAGCTCGTTCTCGACCAGCTGGCTCAAGCATGCCGACGAGTACGTCTCTGCCATGGCACAGCGTTTCGAACTCGGTGCGCAATCGCACGTGATCGAGGTCGCCTCCAACGACGGCTACCTGCTGCAGTACGTGAAGCAGCGCGGCATTCCCTGCCTCGGCGTCGAACCGACCGCGAGCACGGCGGCCGCGGCACGCGAGAAGGGCATCGAGGTGCTGGAAGAATTCTTCGGCGTCGCGCTCGCCGACCGGCTCGTCGCGCAGAGTCGCTCGGCCGACCTCACGGCGGCGAACAACGTCCTGGCCCACGTGCCGGACATCAACGACTTCGTGGCGGGCTTCGCTCGCGTGCTGAAGGCCGACGGGGTGTCGACCTTCGAATTCCCGCACCTGATGCGGCTGGTCGAGCAGTGCCAGTTCGACACGATCTATCACGAGCACTTCTCCTACCTCTCGTTGACGGCCGTCGACACCATCTTCGCCAGAAACGGGCTGCAGGTGTTCGACGTACAGGAACTGCCGACGCACGGCGGCAGCCTGCGAGTGTTTGCACAGCGGGCCGACACCGGCCGCCGCGAACGCACGGCGGCGCTGGCAGCACTGCTGGAACGCGAGAGCGGCGCGGGTGTGGCATCCGCCGGGTACTACGCTGGCTTCCAGGAACGGGCCAACACGATCAAGGACGAGCTGATGAGCTTCCTGATCCAGGCCAAGCGCGACGGCAAGCGCGTCGGTGCGTACGGCGCCGCCGCGAAGGGCAACACGCTGCTGAACTATGCCGGCGTGCGTTCCAACCTGCTGCCCTGGGTCGTCGACCGCAATCCGGCCAAGCAGGACAAGTACCTGCCCGGCTGCCGCATTCCGATCGTCGACGAGGCGCATCTGAAGCAGACCCGGCCCGACTACGTCGTGATCCTGCCGTGGAACCTGCGCACCGAAGTCACTGCCCAGCTTTCTTATATCCGCGACTGGGGCGGCAAGTTTGTCACCGCAGTCCCCCATCTGGAGATCTCATGAGCCGCATCTACTACACGAAGCCTTCGATCACCGAACTGGAAGTCGGCTATGCGACCGATGCCGCCCGCCATGGCTGGGGCGAACGTTGCTATGAGTACATCGGCCGGTTCGAAAACGCGTTCCGCCAGCATCTGGGTGTCAAGCATGCCATTGCCACGTCGAGCTGCACCGGCGCCCTGCACATGGGCTTGGCAGCCATCGGCGTGGGCGCAGGCGACGAGGTGATCATGGGCGACATCAACTGGATCGCATCGGCCGCGCCGATCACGTACCTGGGCGCATCGCCGGTGTTCGTCGACGTTCTGCCCGACAGCTGGTGCCTGGATCCGGCGAAGGTCGAAGCGGCGATCACGCCGCGAACGAAGGCCATCATTGCCGTACACCTCTACGGCAATGTGTGCGACATGGCAGCGCTGCAGGACATTGCGGACCGCCACGGCCTGGCGTTGATTGAAGATGCAGCCGAGGCACTGGGCTCCTCCTGGCACGGGCAGCGCGCCGGGTCGATGGGTGCGTTCGGCGTCTTCTCGTTCCATGGCACGAAGACCTTGACGACCGGCGAAGGTGGCATGCTCGTCACCCAGGACGAGAAGCTGTTCGAGAAACTCGCGGGGTTGAGCAACCACGGCCGAGTCCGCGGCCAATCACGCCAGTTCTGGCCCGACCTCATCGGCTTCAAGTACAAGATGTCCAACCTGCAGGCTGCCGTGGGTTGCGCACAAGTCGAACGCATCGACGAATTGATCGAGGCGAAGCGCCGCATCTTCGACGCGTATGCGGAGCGACTGCAGGATCTGCCGTTGACCATGAATCCGCAGCCCGCGGGCGTCGTGAACGGATACTGGATGCCCACCATCGTGGTCAATGAAGGCGTCGAGTTCGATCGGCAGGCGCTGCTGGATGCGTTCGCGACCGAACAGATCGACGGCCGAGTCTTCTTCTGGCCGCTCAGTTCGCTGCCGATGTTCCAACCTGTTCCTGGCAACACGGTCAGCTACGGGCTGTACGCACGCGCCTGCAACTTGCCCAGCTATCACGATCTGACGACCAGCGAGATCGACCGCGTCTGCGGTGTCGTGCGACGTTTTGTCAAATGAACCAGCGCCGGCCCATCATCTTCTGGGGAGCGACAGGACAGGCCAGGGTCCTGCATGAACTGATTCGCGACAGCGCCTGGCAATTGGTGGCCCTCGTCGACAACCGCGTGATCACGAGCCCGTTTCCGGGCATCGAAGTGCTGGCGGGCGAGAACGGGCTGGACGAGTGGCTGAGCCGCGCGCCGATCACAGTGCCGCTTGTCGGCACCGTGGCGGTGGGGGGGCAGCGCGGCGCGGATCGACTTCAGCTCATGGGCACGTTGCAGGAGCGTGGCATCGCACCGACCACATTGATCCACGCGAGCGCATTCGTGGCCGCCGACAGCGTCGTGGGTCCGGGGTGCCAGATTCTGGCCCAGGCCGCCGTCTGCAGCCACGCGAGATTGGGCACCGGGGTCATCATCAATACCGGCGCATCGGTGGATCACGATGGGGAGATCAGTGACGGCGTGCACATTGCGCCGGGCGCCCGCCTGGCTGGCGAGGTGAAAGTCGGCCGCTGCGCATTCGTCGGCACGGGCGCCGTGATACTTCCGCACGTCACGATCGGCGAAGGCGCCATCGTGGGCGCTGGTGCGGTCGTGATCCACGACGTCTCCAGCCACACCACGGTGGTGGGGAATCCCGCCCGGGAGTTGCGGAGGCCGCATGCTTGATGCCGAGTTCGCTGCCTTCCTGCGGAAATATGTGGGCCTGCAGCTTCAGGCCGTCGCACCTTCGCTGAGCGGCGTATCGGACATTGACGAGACCTGCCTGCGCGTCGCCATCGAGAGGACGAATCACTGCACATCCAGGATCAAGGGATTCGAGGGGCCTCGCTTCAACCACCTCAATTCCGGCCAGTACGCGACCTTCCTGTATTACCTGGCACATCAGCTTGGCGCGAGCGCAGACAAGACCGATGCTGCCCGGGTGTTCCTGCTGAACAAGGCACTCAACGGCATCGACCTGTACTACGAGGTTCAGATGCCCGACGTGTTCCTGATCGGACATACGGTCGGGATGGTGTTCGCGAAAGCGGCGTACGGCAGTGGATGCATCTTCCATCAAGGCTGCACGGTCGGGCGCAACCAGAACGATCGTCCATTGCTCGGCCCGGGAATCATCATGTACCCCCATTCGTCGATCATCGGCAGGTGCCATGTCCGCGAGAACACAGTCCTGTCGCCGGGCGTCCAGCTGATCAACACCGACACGCCGGGCGATTGCCTGGTGTTTCCGGGAGAGGCCGGCCGCCCCGTGTTCAAGCCGATCTCCGAGTACTACGCAGACCGGTACCTGAAGCGCTAGCCGCTCGCACCACCCCATCGCCCGGCTCGGCCTCATTCCACATGTCGGCAGTCAATCGAAACCTGTTCGCCAACTACGTCGGCCAAGGCTGGACCGCGCTCATCAACCTCGCGATCATCCCGGTCTACATCGCCTTGCTCGGCATGGAGTCCTATGGCCTGGTGGGAATCTTTGCGATCGTGCAAACCTGCTTCGCCGCGCTCGATGCCGGCATGACGCCGACTCTCAATCGGGAGATGGCCCGCTACGCAGCAGGCAGCCACACCGCGCAGTCCATCACGGACCTGGTGCGCAGCATCGAGGTGCTCTGCGGAGTGCTGCTGCTGGCCCTCATCTGCTTCGGCCTGCTGAGCGCGGATTGGATCGCCCGGCATGGGATCGGCACGAACTCCCTCCCACATGGGACCGTTGCCAATGCGCTGCGGCTGATCGCAGTGGTCGCCGCACTGCGGATGGCCGAAGGCATCTACAGGGGGGCGATCCTGGGGCTTCAGCGCCAAGTGTGGCTGAACGCATCGACCGCCGGCCTGGCAACACTGCGTGCCGCCGGCGCTGTTGCGATCCTCAAGTGGGTCGAACCCTCCGTGGGCGCGTTCTTCGCTTGGCAGGCGATCGTGTCGCTGCTGGCGGTTGTCGTCTTCGCACGCACCACCCACCAAGCCCTTCCGCGAGCCAAGGCGCGCTTCAGCTTGCCGGCCCTGTCTGGGGTGAAGGGGTTCGCGGGGGGAATCGTCGGTACCTCGCTGTTGGCGCTCGCGCTGTCCCAGTTCGACAAACTGTTGCTCGCCAGGCTGCTGCCGCTGGAGTCCTTCGCGCGCTACTCGCTGGCCGCGACAGTTGCCAACTCGCTCTATCAGCTGGTCAATCCGGTTGCACAAGCCTACTACCCCAGGCTGACCGAACTCGCCACGCTGGAAGACCGCAGCGGGCTCGCATCGAGCTACCACACCGGGGCGCAGTTGCTTGCAGTGGCCGTGCTGCCAGCCGCGATGCTGCTGATCGTGATGGGCGAGCCCATCCTGAAACTGTGGACCGCCGATTCCACACTGAGCACCTCGACGGCGCCGCTTCTCGCATTGCTTGCCGCCGGCTGCCTGTTCAATGGCGTGATGCACATGCCGTACATGCTGCAACTGGCGCACGGTTGGTCCTCGTTCGCGTTTCGCACCAACCTGATCAGCGCCGTCATCTACGTCCCGGCGCTGCTGCTTGCCACACGGCACCATGGAGCGATCGGAGCTGCATCCTGTTGGCTGGCGCTCAATCTTCTGGTCGTGCTCATCTCCGTTCCATTCATGCATCGCCGCCTGCTGCCCCTTGAGATGGGCCGTTGGTACACGCAGGATTTGCTGCTGCCGCTTGCCTGCGTGGCCGTGACGGTGGTGTCGCTCGGGCGGATCGGGCTCACCGGCATGACAGAATCCTTGCAGGCCGCCTACCTTGTGACGATCGGTGCCATGGCAATGGCAGTTTGCGTTCTGGCAAGTTCCCGGCTGCGCCACGGGATGGCACTCCGCCTCAGGCGCCTTGTTCAAAGGCCCTGAAAGATGGCCAATATCGTCAACCCGCTCCCTGCAAAACCCTGATGACCAAGTTCACAGTCATGATTCCCACTCGGGAGCGATGCGAGACTCTGCAGCACACGCTGGCTTCGTGCGTTGCCCAGGACTACCCCGAGTTCGAGATCATCGTTTCGGACAACGCCAGCACTGACAACACCCGTGCCGTCGTTGCAGCGTTCGACGATCCGCGCATCCGCTATATCGAAACGGGCCGCCGCCTGAGCATGGCAGGCAATTTCGAGTTCGCGTTGAACCACGCGACAGGCGACTACATGATGTTCCTGGGTGACGACGATGGCTTGGCGCCGGGTGCGTTACAGCGCGTAGCCCATCTCGTCCGCGAGACACGACAGCAGGCGATCATCTCCAGCCAGGCCCTCTACTACTGGCCGAACGCACTCGACGAAAGCACTCGACATCGCCTTGTCTTTTCTGCGCGCGAAGGCTACGAAATCCGGGTATCGCACGAGATGATCCAGCGAGTTCTCGACTTCCAGGTGGCCTACACGGAACTGCCCGGCCTGTATGTCGGATTCGTCAGCCGCCACATTGTCGAGTCTGCACGTCATGGAGGCGTCTATTTCCACTCGGTGACTCCGGATGCGTACTCCGGGTTCGTCAATGCCGCGGTGCTGGACAGCTACGCCTACGTGCACACGCCGTTCTCGCTGGCAGGTATCTCTGGACGCAGCAACGGAGCCGCACACCTCGGACCCAGACGATCCAACGAGGCCAACCTGTTCGAGGCAGAGAACGATCTTCAATGCCACGCGGCCTTGGTGACAAGCCCATCGTACGAGATCATCACCGCCGAGGCTTTCCTGACCGGTCGCGACCATGTACCGGCGTTGAGCGGATTCGAGCTCGACATCAAGCGGCTTTGCGACATGGCCTTGCTTGAAGCGCCAACTTGGAACTACAACAAGATCGAGGAAACGGTTCGCGAGATCAGGGCGAAACACGGCCTGCAGCACGCCGGCTCGGCGACGGGCGGCAAACCCAAGAGCCTGCAACGCCGCGCGTCGCTCAGGCGTGTACTGCGCGGTACTCGCCGTATGCGCAACGCATACCGCAACATCGACTGCCGCGACTTCCACGTAAGCGATGTCAAGGCGGCTGGCGAACTGGTCTCGATCCTGGCCGCCTACGAGCAACGCGGATATGGCAGCCGACTCAAAGGTCTGGAGCGATGGCTCGCCCGCTTTTAGGCAGCGCCGCATTGGCAATGCGCAAGCCGAGCGCACTGCCGTGGCCGCCCATCGCTTGGTTCCTCGTGGCCCTGCCGCATTTCGCGATCCCACTCTGGGGCCCATATCGTCCGCCCGGCGCGAGCCTGTTCCTGCTGCTGTGGGCCGGCATCGCATGCTGCATGCCGGCCACCCTGCGCCTGCCAGTGACCGACGGCACCGGGCTGCGTTGGAAGCTGCTCGCTTTCCTCTGCTATGGCCTGCTGTCATCGGCATATGGCTATTGGGAATTGTCACGCATGCACCAGCTGACGCTTCACCTGAGCACCGGCGATGTCGGCTATGAAGGCGTCGCCGGGCAGCGCCTCTTCCAGCTGGTGCTGGCCATTCTTGCCTTCGAAGTGGTTCGCCTGAGTCGAACGCCGCCGGTGCGACTGATGCTCTGGTGGCTCACCGGAATGGCGGTTGCGGTCGCGCTGCAGGTGTTCACTTACATGGCCTCGTCCGATTCGCTGGTACAGCGCGCCGGCATCTTCACCGAAGGCAACCAGGGCGGCCTGTACTACCTGCTGTCGGTTTTCGTCGCGCTGGAATACCGTCGCCGTGGTCGTCCGCGTGCAGGGCTGGCCTTCACCGGCCTGGCCACCGCCGGGATCTTGCTGGCCGGCAGCTCGGCGGCCATCCTCGTGCTTGCACTCACGCTCAGCCTCGCCTACGTGCTCAGCGGACACGGCATGGGCGCCAAGCTCCGGCGCACGCTGCTGACCATCGGTACGGTCGCCTCGATCGCCGCATTGATGTACGGGACGGGGTCAGACTTCGGCATCGCCGAGAAACTCTTCGAGGAGGAGGTCACCTCCAAGTCGTTCTCGCGCATTGATCGGCTCGCATCGATCGACACCGCGATCGACCTGTTTCTGCAGTCCCCGTGGCTGGGACACGGCCTGCAGACCTACGGATTCCTGTCCAACGACTACCTGGACGGCCCGTTGCTGGCGATGTACGACGAAAGCTTCCGCCGTATCCCGAACAACATCTACGCAGAGCTGGCATCCGAGATGGGCGTCGTCGGTTTCCTGCTGTTCGGCCTCTTCATGGCCTCGCTGGTGCGCCGCATCGCCACCCATCCTGCCGATAAGGGCAGGAACCTGCTGGCGGCAGTGCTGGCCGTGTTGTGCTACTGGCTGGCATTCCCGACTTACAGCGTGGTGTTCATCTGGGCCTTTTTTGGCTTGGCACTGGTCACGCTGCGCGCCGGTCCCACACCGCAATAGTTCATGAGCCGCATCTTCATCAACGGAAAGTTCACAGCGCAACGTACCACCGGCGTACAGCGGCTCGCTCTCGGCCTGGTCGAAGCACTCGACAACGCGCTCGCGACCCACGGAACGCCGGACCAGTGGGTCCTGCTGTGCCCGCAGGGCGCCAGGCCGCCGGCGTTGCGATGCATCTCGGTCCAGACCTGCGGGCCTCGTCGTTTCGGGTTGCATTTCTGGGAGCAGTTGGTGCTGCCGTGGGCGAGCCGCCATGGTCGCCTGCTGAATCTGTCGGGACCGGCACCGCTGGCAAAGCGTGGACAGGTGTGCATGGTCCCGGATGCGGCAGTCTTCGACCAGCCGGCCGCCTACACAAAGGCATTCGGCACGTGGTACCGGTTCCTCTTCAGGCGCATGGCCACGTCGGCGGCGCTGCTGCTGACGATCTCGCGCTTCTCCCAATCGCGGCTGGTGCAACGGCTCGGCATCGCGCCGGACCGGATGAAGGTGGTTCCGTGCGCTGCGACGCACATGCAGTCCATTGTCCAGGACGACGCCGCACTGCAACGCCTCGACCTTGCCGGGGCGCGGTACCTGCTCGCCGTCGGCAGCGCGAATCCCACCAAGAACCTGTCGGCGCTGATCGAGGCCTTCGCGCGCTTGCCGCATCCGGACCTGCGGCTGGTGCTGGTCGGTGGAACGAACACTGCCGTGTTCGCCGGCGGGGCTGCGCCGCACGAAGATGCGCGCATCGTGCGCACCGGCCCGGTCAGCGACGGGCAACTGAAATCGCTGTATGCAAACGCGCTGGCTTTCGTCTTCCCTTCGCTGTACGAAGGCTTCGGCTTGCCGCCGCTGGAAGCGATGTCGCTGGGCTGTCCTGTCGTGGCTTCCAACGCCGCCTCCGTCCCCGAGGTGTGCGGGGATGCTGCGCTCTACTTCGATCCGTCATCGGTCGCGGAGATGGCGACGGCCATGACCCGTGTCGTTGACGATGCCGGCCTGCGGGGCGACCTCAGCCGGAGAGGCACGCAACGATTCGCCACATTCACCTGGGAGGCTGCTGCACAGTTGCTGCTGCGTCACCTTGAACATGCCGGCCTCGCCGGCCGGAGTCACGCATGAAAATCCTGCAGTTCAGCAAGTTCTACCCCCCCGTGATAGGTGGCATCGAGTCCGTCGCCTTCGAGCTGACGGAGGGAATGAACAAGCAGGGCGTCGAGACCGACGTGCTGTGCGCGCACACCGGCCTCGGCACGCAGCGCGAGCGCAGCGCCGCCGGCTACCGCATCGTGCGAGCCGGCTCGCTGGGCAAGCTGCTGTCGACATCGATGTCGCCGGCGTTGCTGCTGGAGACGCGGCGCATGTGTGGCGACTACGACGTCATCCATGTGCAGATGCCCGATCCGATGGCGGCACTCGCGTTGTGGTTCGCCCGCCCGCGGGCCAAGATCGTGCTGCATTGGCAAAGCGACGTGATCAATCAGCGACGTGCGTTGAAGCTGTACGAGCCGCTGCAGAGTTGGCTGCTGCGCCGCGCCGACGCGATCATTGCGACCACGCCGCCGTACGCCGAGGCCTCGCCCGCGCTGCAGGCCTGGAAATCCAAGGTCGAAGTCATCCCGCTGGGCATCACGCCCATCGACAGTCGTGGCGCGGCGGACAAGGCAGGCGCCCTGCGCCAGCGCTTCGGAGGGCGCAAGATCGTTTTCTCGCTCGGCCGCATGATCTACTACAAGGGCTTCGACGTGCTGATCGACGCCGCGCGCCTGCTGCCAGCCGATGCAGTGGTCGTGGTCGGCGGTGGCGGCGAGCTGTTGCAGACCTACCGCGATCGCGTCGCCGCCGAGGGACTGGCCGGACGCATCGAGTTCGTCGGCCGCATTCCCGACGAGGACATCCCCGGCTATTTCGAGGCCGCATCGGTGTTCTGCCTCAGCTCGATCGTGCGCGCCGAGGCCTATGGCGTGGTGCTGCTCGAAGCCATGGCGATGGGCAAGCCGATCGTGACGACCGACATTCCCGGGTCCGGCGTTCCCTGGGTCAACCAGCACGAGGTCACAGGCCTCAACGTGCCGGTGAGCGACGGCCGCGCGATGGCCGCTGCGCTGACCCGCATCCTGCAGGACGATGCCTTGGCCGCGCGCTTCGGGGCAGCCGGAAAGGACCGCTTCCTGACGCAGCTGACGGCCGAGTCGATGGTGTCGCGCACGCTGTCGCTGTACCGGCGCCTGCTGGCCGGCGCGGTGGAACCACGCGTCTCCCCAAACCTATAATCCTGGCCTCTTGCCTGCTCCGGTCCTTCGATCCTTCGAAACATCCCCATGACACGTACCGCCTTCATCACCGGAATCACAGGCCAGGATGGCGCCTATCTGGCAGAACTCCTGCTGTCCAAGGGCTACCGCGTGTTCGGCGCCTACCGCCGCACCAGCTCGGTCAATTTCTGGCGCCTGAACGAATTGGGCATTGGCAGCCACGCGAACCTGAAGCTGGTCGAGTTCGACCTGACCGATCCTGGTGTCTGCACCTCGCTGATCCAGCGCATCCAGCCTGACGAGGTCTACAACCTGGCGGCGCAGAGCTTCGTCGGCGTGTCGTTCGAGCAGCCCACGACCACCGCGCAGATCACCGGCGTCGGCGCGCTGCACCTGCTCGAGGCGATCCGGCTCGTCAACCCGAAGATCCGCTTCTACCAAGCCTCTACCTCCGAAATGTTCGGCAAGGTGCAGGCGATTCCGCAGTCCGAATCCACCGCGTTCTATCCGCGCAGCCCGTATGGCGTCGCCAAGCTGTACGCGCACTGGATGACGGTGAATTACCGCGAAGCCCATGGCATCTTCGGTTCCAGCGGCATCCTCTTCAACCATGAGTCCCCGCTGCGTGGCCGCGAGTTCGTGACCCGCAAGATCACCGATGCGTTCGCGCGCATCCGCGCCGGCGAACTCGACACGCTCGAGCTGGGCAACCTGGACGCCAAGCGTGACTGGGGCTATGCGCGCGAGTACGTCGAAGGCATGTGGCTGATGCTGCAGGCCGACCATCCCGACACCTACGTGCTCGCCACCAACCGGACCGAGACGGTGCGCGACTTCGTGCGCATGGCCGCCAAGGCGGCCGGCTACGAGTTGCGCTTCGAAGGAGAGGCCGAACGCGAGGTGGCCATCGACGAGGCAAGCGGCCGCACGCTGGTGCGCGTGAACCCGGAGTTCTACCGGCCGGCCGAGGTCGAGTTGCTGATCGGCGATCCGGGCAAGGCCGAGCGCGAGCTGGGCTGGAAGGCGAAGACGACGCTCGAGGAGCTGTGCGCCAAGATGGTCCAGGAAGACATCCGCCGGGTCGAGCGCGGCGTGTCGTTCTGAGATGTCCGCCAACGCGCCGCGAGTCCTGGTCACGGGGCTGAACGGGTTCACCGGACAGCACTTGGCCAGCGTGCTGCAGCGCGCTGGTTACGAGGTCCACGGCACGATCCGCAGCGACGAGGCTCCCGACGCCACCCACCACGTCGCCGACCTGTCGGACATGACTGCCCTGCGCGCGGTGATCGACCGCGTGGCACCTCGCCACGTGGTGCACCTGGCGGCGATCTCGTTCGTCGCACATGACGATGCCGATGCCATCTACCGGACCAACATCGTCGGCACCCGCAACCTGCTGCGCGCACTGTCGGACTCCGGCGCTGTCGCCGCGGGGCTCGGCACCGTGCTGCTGGCCAGCAGCGCCAACATCTACGGCAACGCCCTGGTCGATCCGATCACCGAAGAGCAGCCGGCACAGCCGGCCAACGACTATGCCGTCAGCAAGTCGGCGATGGAGCAGATGGCTGCGCTGTGGACCGGCAAGCTGCCGATCACGGTGGTGCGCCCGTTCAACTACACCGGCGCCGGCCAGTCGAAGCAGTTCCTGATCCCGAAGATCGTCGACGCCTTCGCGCGCCGGGCTGAATCGCTCGAACTGGGAAACCTCGACGTCGATCGCGACTTTTCCGATGTTCGCGATGTCGTCGAGGCTTATGGCCGCCTGCTCGAGGCCTCGCCTCGCGGCACCTTCAACGTTTGCTCCGAGCGCGGCTGCAGCCTGCGTGAGGTCCTTCGCCTCGTGTCCGACCTGTCGGGGCACGAGATCGACGTTCGCGTCAACCCGGCCTTCGTGCGCGCCAACGAGGTCAAAAGCCTGCGTGGCAGCGCCGCGCGGCTGCGTGCACTGCTGCCCGACTGGCAGTCACGCCCATTGCGCGACACGTTGGACTGGATGCTGCAGCAAGCGCCCCCCTGATCGACTCGCGTCGGCGGACCGCACCGGCCGGGCCGGCCCCCGTCACCGAACGACGCCCTTCCAGACACGACTCCATGATCTACTTCGCCAGCTGTTTCCTGGTCGGCCTGCTCGCCACCTTGCTCATCATGCGGTCGTCGATGCGGCATGGCCACCTGTCGGCCGACTACGACCTGAGCGGGCCGCAGAAATTCCATGCCCGCGTGGTGCCGCGTGTCGGCGGTGCGGGCGTGATGGCCGCCGTGCTGGCGGGCGCGGGCATCGCGCAATGGCGCGATGCGGCGGTCGCACCCTGGCTGTGGCTGTTGATCCTCTGCAGCCTTCCCGCGTTCATCGCAGGCATCACCGAGGACCTGACGAAGAACGTCTCGCCGCGTCGCCGCCTGTTGGCGGCAGCCGTCTCGTCTGCCCTCGGCATCTGGCTGCTCGATGCAGCGATCGGCCGCACCGACATCCCCGGCATCGACACGGCGATCCGCTGGCTGCCATTCGCGTGGCTGCTGACCGTCTTCGTCGTGACGGGCGTCTCCAATGCCATCAACATCATCGACGGCTTCAACGGCCTGGCCTCGATGTGCGTGCTGATGATGGTGCTGGCGCTGGCCTACGTGTCGTTCCAGGTCGGCGACACCTTCGTCTTCACGGCCGCGTTGATCACAGCCGGGGCCGTGCTGGGCTTCTTCGTCTGGAACTTCCCGGCCGGCCTCATCTTCCTCGGGGACGGCGGCGCCTATCTGCTCGGTTTCCTGCTGGCCGAGCTGAGCATCCTGCTGGTCCATCGCAATCCCGGCGTGTCGCCGATGTTCCCGCTGCTGCTGTGCGCGTACCCGGTGTTCGAGACGATCTTCACGATGTACCGGCGCAAGTTCGTGCGCGGGGTTGCCACCGGTGCGCCCGACGGCATCCACCTGCACACGCTGATCCACCGCCGCCTGATCCGCTGGACGCTCGAGAACAACCTCGAGCGCCGGCGGCTGACACGGCGCAACTCGATGACCTCGCCCTACCTGTGGCTGCTGTGCCTGCTGTCCATCATCCCGAGCGTGCTGTGGTGGAACAGCAGCGCCATCCTCGCCTGGTTCCTGCTGGTTTTCGTGGTCGTGTACGTGTGGCTGTACTCGCGCATCGTGCGCTTCAAGACGCCACGCTGGATGGTGTTCCGCCGCACGCGATGACCGGCGATGACCGGCTCGCCTCAGTCGGCAAGCCGGAAGATGTCGATGTTCTCGGTGATCGTCGCAAACGCCTTCGGCACCTCGCCCGCCACGATCAGCGGCACCTTGTCGTCGACCATGCTCGGCGGCACCGGGCAACCGCCCTGACGGTACTGGCTGAAGCCGCACCACAGAGCAGGACGCAGCGGGTGGTCCGAGAACACGACGATCGTGAAGCGCCGTTGCGGCTCGCGCGCCGCACGGGCCGCGATGCGATCGATCAGCCGCACCGCACGCGCCAGGTTAGCCTCGTAGTGACTGGCCAGCGTACCCTGCCCGAGTCCGGGGGGATGGGGCAGAGGCACGTGCGCATACAGGAAGCCGCCCTGCTCCCACAACGGAGCACGTTCGATCGCCTGCTCGACGCCCGTCACGAGATCGGACCAGGTGCCACCACCCACCACGCCGCACTGCCGCTCGAAATCGGGACCGACCCAACCGGCCAGCAGCGTCGAGCGGCGCCATATTGCGCAACGCCAGCGCGCCGCATCGAAGAGCGGTGACGCGGGCGACAGGCGCTCGCAGCTGCGCAGGCCCCTGATCGCACAGTACGGCTCGAAGAAGCCGACCACGTCGACGTCGGGCCGGCTGGCGACCACCTTCGAGAAGGCCAGTACCTCGGTGCCGCTGCATATCGTCGCCAGGCCGCAAGGCTTGGCATCGGGAAAGCGCCGGCCGGAAAACATGGCCGGCACCACCTTCGCCGTCCCGTCGCCGACCGGCCGCAATGTCTTCATCACCACCCCACGTCCCGCCTTCGCGAGGGCATCGGCCACCGGTCCGGCCGCGCTCGCATTCAGCTCGTCGAGCAGCAGGAACACCGTGACGTCACGCCCATTCGACGGGCTGCTGTGCGCCTGCGGCCACGAGATCGTCGGTGCGCCGATCGCTGCAACCACCGGCTGGCTGGCGACGAACAGAAACGCGACCGTACTGAGCGCGCGCCGCCATGCCGACCAGCGCCTGTCGTCCGTGCCCAGCACGATCAACGCGCCAATGGCGAACAGCGCGAAAAGGAGACCGTGAACCAGGGTCCGATGGCCTCCGGCCACCGCCATCAGCCAGGCCACCGCCACATCGCCGACACGATCGAGCCACACCGCGAGAGCGATGAAGACGGCAACGCGACCGGCCAGCCGGTGCCGCGCCGGATCGATGTACCGGCCGACCAGGAACAGCACCAGCAGCAGGCTGCTCCAGATCAGGGCCAGGATCAGCGCCCGCGGCAGTTCGGTGAACAGGCGGTAGTACAGCTCCCGCAGGGCGAGCTCGACGGCCACCGATGACAGCACCACCGAGGCGGCAATGACATCCTTGGGGTCGATTCGGGAATGCCGGGAGGTCGTCATTCAGCACCTCGGCGCAGCAAGGCCAGCGTGCGGCCGGCCGGCGCCAGGTCGACTTCCGCCTCGATCCGCAACCCCGCGGCGCGGAACGCGGCACGCTGCCGGTCGACGGAAAACTCTTCCGGCCGGCGCTGGCGCTGGTTGCACAGCGACACCAGCTGCGGATCGGACGCATCGATCAACTCGACGATCAGCGCGTCCCGCGTGCAGCCGGCCGCGAAACGCGCCACCTCCTCCAGCGGCACCGCCGCGCCGATCGCGAGGTGATGCACCAGGGCCAGCATCATCACCAGGTCGAAACGGCCGGCCAGCCGCTGCGCCAGGCCCGGGTGCTCGCCGCCGGCCCAGCCGCGCCCGGCACCGATGTCATCCAGTCGCGCGACGAGCGGGTACAGGCGCGTGCCGGCGGGCGTCTCGCGGTACAGGCGTTCGATGCTGTCGTGATCGGCGTCCAGCGCCACGACCTGCGCTCCGTGCTGCACGGCCATGCGCGAAAACTCGCCGGTGTTGCAGCCCATGTCCAGCACCCAGGCAGGCGCCACGCGCGACAGCCAGTCGGCGACCGTGGCGCGCTTGCGCTGCAGGCTGTCGCCGCCGTAGTGCGGGCGGTCCTGCTCGTAGCCGGCCCAGCCGGCCGCGGCAGCGTCGCGCAACGGCCTTGGCGCGACACCGGCCAGCATCCATTCGAGTGCCGAATGGAGTCCATTGCGGAACGACACGGTGCCGGCAAGTGCTTGTGCGTCCGGCTGCGGCGCGTCGGCCAGTGCCGAATGCCGAGTCGCACCCGAGCCGGATTCACCCAGCAGCAGCGAGCCATAGCGCGTCATGTACAGGCCGCGGCCGAACAGGCGGCGCGCCGTCGGTGCGGCCATGCCGTCGCGCCACATCGTGAACACCTCGTGCGCGCGCAAGCCGCGGCGCCGCGAGGCCAGCAGCGGAAACAGGAAGTGCCGCGCGTACTGGCCCATGGCCCACCACTTGCGCTCGGCCAGCGGCACGAACGACAGCAGGTCGCAGAAGATCGGCTGGCAGCCGTCGAAAAGCACATTCCACGCCGACGCATCCTTCAGGTCGAAGCCTGCGGACACGGCCTCGCGTTGCATCGCCAGCGTCAGCGCCGCCGCATCATGCAATTGCGCATCGCACCATTCGGTGGGCTGGGTCACGAACGGCAGGCGCGGCGACATCAGCGTGGTGTCGTCCTGCCGGTCGAAGGCGACGAGCCGCCGCTCGGCAACCCAACGTGCAGCCAGCGGGGACTGGAGGAAATGATCGGCCGGCAGCGGGCGCACCAACGTGCGCAACACCCGCTCGCCTTCGAAGCGGATGCGGCCCTGCGGGTCTCTCATTTGTGGCGCAACCGCTCGATCAGTCGCTTGATCGCTTGCCACGGACTGCGCACGAACACGATGACCGCCCCGATCGCGGCGATCAGGCCCTGCCACAACAGCATCCCGCTTCCGGGGTCGATGTAGGCGTAGGCAGTGGCGGGCAGACAGCAGACCAGCACGGCCAGGAACAGGAGGCGGTTCTTCACGGCGACGGGGTTTCCTGGAATCGAGCGTTGGATTGTCACAGTTTTGTGACGAGATCCCAAACGGCTCAATCGGGCCGCTTGTATTCGGGCACCAACGCCTGGAGCAAGCGACGGCACTCGGCCGGCGGCGTTGCCGTGGACGTGCTGCCGAGGAAGGCATGCAGCCGCTCCAGCCAGATCCCGCTGGCCGGTTCCTGCAGCTGCGCCACCCGCAACCGTGGGTGTGCCGATGCCAGCGTCGCGTCCGCATCGGCGAGCAATTCCTCGAACAGCTTCTCGCCCGGCCGCAGGCCGCTGAACACGATGCCGATCTCGCCGTCGCGGTGCCCGGACAGCCGGATCAGGTCGCGCGCCAGGTCGACGATGCGCACCGGCTCGCCCATGTCCAGCACGTAGACCTGGCCGCTTTCGGCGAGCGCGGCGGCCTGCAGCACCAGCCGCGCCGCCTCGGGAATGGTCATGAAGTAGCGCGTGATGTCGGGATGGGTGACGGTGACCGGCCCGCCCTTGGCGATCTGCTCCTTGAACTTCGGGATCACGCTGCCGCTCGACCCCAGCACGTTGCCGAAGCGCACGGCCGCGAAGGTCGTCCGCAGCCCCTGGGTCGACAGGTGCGACAGCACCATCTCCGCAGCCCGCTTGCTCGCGCCCATGACATTGGTCGGGTTCACGGCCTTGTCGGTCGAGATCAGCACGAATCGTTCGGCACCGGCCTCGGCCGCTGCGCTGGCGGCCTGAAGCGTTCCCAGCGTGTTGTTGTGCAGCGCCATCCACGCGTTCTCGTCCTCCATCAGCGGCACATGCTTGTACGCCGCGGCATGCAACACCAGCTGCGGCCGCCAGGTGTTGCACGCGTGCCCGATCTGCTCGCGGCTCTTCACGTCGCCGATCAGGCGCACCAGCGGCAGGTGCGGATGCAGCTCGCTGAGCTGCTGCTCGATCTGGTACAGCGCCAGCTCGCTCAACTCGAACAGCACCATGCGGGCCGGACCGTAGCGGGCGACCTGCCGGCACAGTTCCGAGCCGATCGAGCCGCCGGCACCCGTCACCAGCACCGTCTTGCCCGAGATCAAGCCGGCAACGCCCGCTTCATCCAGCAGCACCGGCTCACGGCCGAGCAGGTCCTCCGGTTCGATGTTGCGCACCCGCTCGATGCGCGCGCTGCCGTCCTGCAGTTCGCTGGCCGACGGCACCATCAGCACCGGCAGCCCCGTCGCTGACGCCAGCTCGATGGCGCGGCGGCGCTGGGCCGCCGTGGCGCCGGGCAGCGCCACGATCACGTGCGTCGCGGCGCCGCGGAGCTCTTCGCGTCCCAGGTCCTGCAGCGTGCCAAGCACCGGCACACCGCCGATGCGCGCGCCGCGCTTGGCAGGGTCGTCGTCGAACAGCCCCAACACGATCCAGCCTTGGTGGTGGATCGTCGCGAGGAGCCGCTTGGCCGCCTCGCCGGCGCCGATCACCAGCGCGCGCCGGACCTCGGCATCGCCACCGGTGATCTGCGAGCGCGCGTGCTCATACAGCATGCGGTAGGCCACGCGCACCATGCACAGGCCGATCAGCGACACGAAGGGATGCAGGGCCAGCACCGCCCGCGGCACCTCGGCCAGCTGCGCCATCAGCACCACGGCGGCGCTGAGCATTCCGCTGACCAGGCACGCCAGCGTCAGGCGCTTGACCTCCCCGAAGCCGGAGAACCGCCACATGCCGCGCGGAATCCCAGCCGCCGCGAACACGGCCAGGTAGGCGGCGACCACGAGCGCCATGACCCATCCATCGTAGGAGGGCCGCGCATGCAACCAGCGTTCGAAGCCGAGACGGAACAGGTAGGTGGCGTTCCAGCAGATCGCGACGATCGCGCCGTCGATCAGCAACGACACCGGACGGCGGTACGGGCGCACGCGCGCCAGCGCGAGGTCGAGACGGTGCCAGATGGAAAGATGAGCGCTCATGGGGCAGGCCGGGTCAACCCAGCCACAGGCGGCGCACGGTCCGCGCGATGAGCTGCAAATCGGTCCGCACGGACATGCGGTCGACGTACTCGGCCGCGCTGCGCAACTTCGCCGGCATGACCTGCTCGATGTAGGTGCGCTCCGGATCCGCGGCGCGCGCGAGCAGGTCGCTCTCGTCGCGGAACTCGATGGAGGCGGGGTCGGTGATGCCGGGTCGGACACTGAGCACCTTCTCGCGCAGCGCCGCCGGATAAAGCGCGACATAGCGCGGCACCTCGGGACGCGGCCCGACGAGGCTCATCGTGCCGGCCAGCACGTCGATCAGCTGCGGCAGCTCGTCCAGCTTGTGGCGGCGCAGCACGTGCCCGACCCGGGTGATGCGCGCATCGGCGCCCACCGTGATCTGCGATCCGTGCTCGTGCGGCGCATGCCGCATCGTGCGGAACTTGTGGATGAGAAAGCCCTTCCCCAGCCGCCCGACACGTTCCTGCCGGAAGAACACCGGCCCAGGCGAATCCAGCTTGATCCACGCAGCGATCGCCAGGAAGAACGGAGACAGCACGATCAGCCCGGCGGCCGACAACACCAGGTCGAAGACACGCTTGCCCATCTGCCGGCTCAGGCCACGGTCGCGCGGACCACGTCGGCGACGCGCTTCACGTCGCCATCGGTCATCCGCGTGTACAGCGGCAGGCTCAGCATCTGCTCATACGCCAACTGCGACTTCGGGAACTGCGCCGGTTTCAGGTCGTAGCGATCGCGCCAGTACGGCTGCAGGTGCAGCGGGATGTAGTGCACGCTGCAGCCGATGCCGGCGGCGAACAGGCGTTCGATCAGCACGTCGCGCGACACCTTGGCGTCGTCGGCCAGCCGCAGCACGTACAGGTGCCACGCGTGCTGCTCGCCGGCCGGCGGCTTCGGCGGCAGCAGCACCGGCAAGCCGGCCAGCGCCTCGTCGTAGAGCGCCGCCAGTTCCGTGCGCCGCTGCTGGAACGCACGCGCCCGCTTCAGCTGATGAATGCCCAGCGCCGACGCGATGTCGGTCAGGTTGTACTTGAACCCCGGCGCGACGATCTCGTAGTACCAGCTCGGCACCTTCGCGGTGAAGCGGTCGAACGCATCGCGGCTCATGCCGTGCAGCCGCATCACCTTGATGCGCTTCGCGAGCTCGGCGTCGCGCGTGACGACCATGCCGCCTTCGCCGGTCGTGATGGTCTTGTTGGCGTAGAAGCTGAATACCGTGACGTCGGAATCGAGCGTGCCGACCAGCCGGCCGCCGACCGTCGTCGGCAGCGCGTGCGCCGCATCCTCGACCACCTTCAGTCCGTGCCGCTTCGCCAGCGCCAGCAGCGACTGCATGTCGGCCGCGAGCCCGGCGTAGTGCACCGGCAGGATCGCCTTGGTGCGCGGCGTGATCGCGGCCTCGACCGCGGCGACGTCGATGCACAGCGTGGCCGGATCGATGTCGACCAGCACCACGTCGGCGCCGAGGTAGCGCACCACCTCGGCGGTGGCGGTGAAGGTGTGCGTGGTCGTGATGACCTCGTCGCCCGGGCCGATGCCCAGCGCCTCGAGCGCCAGGTGCAGGCCGGCGGTGGCCGAGTTGACGGCCATCGAGTGCAGGCCCGGGTCGCCGAGGAAGGCGGTGAAGTCTTCCTCGAAGCGCTTGGTCTTCGGGCCGGTCGTGACCCAGCCGGATTTCAGCGTGTCGACGACTTCGGCGATTTCTTCGTCGCCGATCTCGGGCAAGGCGAAGGGGAGGAAGGGCAGGTTGGCAGACATGGTCAGGGCTTGGCAATCCAGGCGAGCACGTGGGTGCGCAACGCCGGCAAGGTGTTGAAGAGAGTGTAGAGCGCAGGGTGCAGCGGCGCGACCGCGCGCGCGATCGGCGGCGCCAGCGTGACGCGCAGCCGGTCGATGCGCCCCTGCGGGAACAAGGCGCGCACGCGCGCCAGCGGCACGCCGCGCACGTCCGGATTGCGCGGGTTGTCGACGGTGAAGTCGTACCACAGCACCGCGCCGCCCGGCTTCACCCAGCGCCACATCGCCTCCGCCAGCCGCTGCTGGAACGCATCGTCGAGCAGCGACGAGAACACGGTGGCGACGAACACCAGGTCTTGCGACGCCTCGGCGATCGGCGCCTGCAGCGCGTCGCCCTCGTGCAGCGCCAGCGCCGCCGGCAGGCAGCGGCGCGCCTCGGCGACGCGATCGGGCAGCAGCTCGATGCCGCTCAGGTGCTCCGGCCGGAAGCCCAGCCGCAGCAGCTCCAGCAGGTTGCCGCCCTGCCCGCAGCCGACCTCCAGCAGGCGCAGCGCCGGCAGCTCGCGCACGCCGTGCCGCGCGAACAGCGTCAGCATCGCGCGCTGCCGCTCGTGCACCGTCTGCCACACCTCGGGGCGCAGCATGCTGTAGCGGTCGCCGACCTGGCGGCGCGCATAGCGTTCGGCGACCCGATCCGGTTCTCGGCTCATGCGTCGCGGCCCTCCTGCATGGCGTCGACGAAGCGGCGCGCCAGCACCGGGTAGCTGTGATGCGCCAGCACGAAGGCGCGGCCGCGCTCGCCCATCGCGCGGCGCGCCTCGGGCCCGACCGCCATCAACTCGTGCAGGCCGCGTACCACCTGCGGCGCATCCTCCGGCGCCACCGTCACGCCGCAGCCGGCCTCGGCCACCGGGTCGTTGCCGGCCTCCACCGAATGCAGCACCGCGCAGCGGGCCATCATGTAGTCCATCAGCTTGTTCGGCGCGATGCCGAAGCGGTAGATCGGCGTGCGCTGCCAGCCGATGTAGGCGATGTCGACCTCGCGCAGCAGCGCCGGGATCTGCGTCTTCGGGATCGGTGCGAACAGCGCGACGTTGTGCAGGCCCTCGGCCGCCACGCGCTGCGCCAGCCGGGCCTTCTCCATGCCGTCGCCGACCAGCACGAAGGCCACCGGCTCGTCGCGCATCAGCGCCGCGGCTTCGAGCAGCACGTCGAGCGCGTTCGGCAGGCCGTGCGAGCCGGCATAGCCGACCACCGCACGGCCCTGCGCCTTCTGCGCCGCGATGTGGGCGGCGAGTGCTGCCTCCAGCGGCACCGGCTCGCCGGCCCAGTCGTCCGGCGAGATGCCGTTCGGCACGATGTGCAGCTTGCGCAGGTCGAGCCCGTGCGCGGCCATGTGCTGCGCCACCTTCGGCAGCATCGAGACGACGCGGTCGGCCATGCGGTACGCATCGTCCTCGGCCTTCTGGCACAGCAGCGCGAACGGATGCCGCGGCGACATGCCCGACAGCTCGATCGGCGACAGCGGCCACAGGTCGTGCACCTCGAACACCAGCGTCGCGCCGGCCCGCCGCGCGATGCGCCGCGCCACCCAGATGTCCATCGGGTAGGTGCTCGACGCGATCACGACGTCGGGCCGGAACTCGTCGACCAGCGCCGCGCTGCGGTGCCAGACCCGCGCCAGGAAGACGGCGATGTTGCGCACCCGGCCGAGCCCGTTGCCCTGGTAGCGCGGCGCGGCGATCCAGTCGTAGTCGATGCCGTCGACCTGCTCGCGGCCCGGTGCCGGCTGGCGCGAGCGCACGTGCGAGACGGTCGCGGCCACGATGCGCACGCGGTGGCCGGCCCGCACCCACTCGCGTGCCAGGTAGTACGGCCGGTACTCCATGCCCAGCGCCGGCGTGCCGGCGTAGTGGTTCAGGTACAGGATGTTCATTGCGCCGGGTCTCCGCGAGTGCCGGGCGCAGACAGCGCCTCCAGCCGGCGCACGTAGGCCGCGACGCTGTCGTCGAACATCGCATGCGCGGCGATCCAGGCGCGCAGGCCGGCCGCCACCTCGTCGGCACGCTCGGCGAGCGGCTGCAGGCGCTGCGATGTGGGCATCTCGCCATCGGCCAGCACGATGCCGTTGCGACCATCCTGCACCAGCTCGCGGTTCGCCGGCAGGTCCGACAGCAGCGGGACGCAGCCGTGGGCCATCGCCTCCAGCACCGAAACCGACACCGAATCGCTGAGCGGCAGGCTGAGGTACCAGCGCGCGCGGCCGTACCACTGCGCTTGCGTCGCCGCGTCGAGCCGGCCGACGAACTGCACGCGCCCGGCGAGGTCGGGCCGGGCCGCGCGCGCCTCCAGCGCAGCGCGCAGCGAACCGTCGTTGGCGACGACCAGGCGCGCCGCGGGCCGGTCGGCGGCGAGCGCCGCGAACACATCGAGCACGCGCTCCGGCGCATAGATCGCTTCCAGCCCGCGGTTCGCGAAGAACAGCTCCGGCTCCTTGGTCGCCGCGACCGGCGGCATCGCCTCGAGCCCGAACGGAAACACCATCACCTCGCCGGCGCCGAGCGCGCGCATGCGCTCGGCCATGTGGGCCGAGTCGCTGGTGGTGAGGCTGCAGGCGGCCAGCACGCGTCGCGTCAGCCAGCGCATCGGCGCACTGCGCACCGGCGCGACCAGGATGTCCGAGCCCCAGGCCGAGCCGGCGATGCGCGCCCGCACGCCGCCCAGCCGCAGCGCCAGCCACGCCAGCGTGCCGTGCGAGCTGAGGTAATGCGGCGCCAGCCAGTCCGGCCCGATCGCGCGCAGCCAGCGGACCACCCGCGGCAGCTGGCGCAGCAGGCCGATGTTGCCGCCGGCGAAGTTCGGCCGCGTGTCCAGCGCCAGCCGCCGCGCGGTCGGCAGCACGGCATCGAAGCCGGCATCGAAACCGCGGCTCGACACCGCCCACAGCTCGACCCGGCCGTGCAGCGCGCGCGCCCACTTCAGCAGGTGCGGGCTCTGGCCGTCGCCGATCAACACCAGCTTCAGCGTCATCGCGGCGGGACCTCGCCGGCCCAGGCCTCGTACAGCGGCCGCAGCGACGGGTAGCGGTCCAGCAGGCGCGCGTCGGCACGCCGCGTATCGCCGACGACGCGCGCCGGCCGGCCTTCGAGCACCGCGAAGTCCGGGTACTCGCCGCGCACGAAGCTGCCGGCGCACACCAGCGTGCCGCGGCCCAGCCGCGTGTTGGCTTCGATCAGGCTGTGCGGGCCGATGAACGAATAGGCACCGATCTCGATCGGCCCGGCGATCCAGCCCGGCCGCGGCTGCGCGGCCGGCCAGTTGGTGTAGCCGTCGCCGAGCAGGCGCTGCGAGCGGTGCGATGCATGCGTCACCAGGCTGCAGTGGCTGGTCACCTGCACGCCGTCGCCCAGCGTGATGCCGCCGCTGGCCTCGATGAAGTTGAACGGCCCGATGTAGACGTGGTCGCCCAGCACCAACCGCTCTTCGTGCTCGATGCAGCTGGCCGGCGAGAGCCGGGTGTTCGCCAGCAGCCGGCCGCCCGAGCGCTCGCCGAACACGATGCGGTACATCAGCAGCCGGGCCACGCGGCGGCGCCAGCGGTTCAGGGTTGCTCGCAGCAGGTTCTTCATCGTGTCGCCGAAGGGTTGGCCGGCACCATGGCGTCCGCGCCGGCCGGCATCGGCCAGCGCGCCAGGCACCAGAAATAAATGCCGAAGTAGCCGGCCATCGCCGCCGACACCGCCCAGCCGGCGCCGGCCAGATCGCCCAGCGCCAGCCCGGCGGCCAGTGCGGCGACGAAGGCCACCTGCCCCACCAGCGCGAGCTTCAGCGCCCAGGCCTGGGCCCGCCACGCCATCGTCACCACCGCCAGCGGGCTGGCGACGAAATGCAGGCCGACGTAGAGCGCAAGCGCGCGGGCCAGCACGCCGGCCTCGCGCCAGGCCGGGCCGAACGCGGCCTCGAAGGCCCACGGACCGGCGAGCCACAGCAGCAGCACCAGCGGCGCGGCCAGCAGCGCCAGCAGGCCCATCACGCGGCGCACCGCGTGGCGGGCTTCGGGCGTGGCGCCGGCCGCGGCGAGCTTCGGGTACAGCGCCTGCGACACCGCGCTGCCGACCAGCGTGGCCGGTGCCTTCAGGTAGCGCAGCGCCAGGCCCCAGAAGCCGGCTTCGGCCGGGCCGAGGACGGCGGCGATCAGCACCAGGCTCAGCGTGTCCTGCAGCGCGCCGGCAAACGCATGCGGCGTGTTCAGCAGCGGAAAGGCCCGGTGCCGGCGCGCCACCTCGGCCAGCGCCGGTGCCTGCGGCAGCGCGCCACGCCACGGCAGGCGCAGCACCGCGGTGGCCACGGCGGCGGCGGCGATCGGCGCGACGATCAGGCCGGTCAGCCCGGCCCCGGCCAGCCCGGCCAGCACTTGCGCCGCCGCGGCGCCGCCGTACTGCAGCACGCGGGCCGCGGCCAGCGCGCGAAAACGCTGCGCCCGCGTGGCCCACAGCGTCGCCAGCGACACCGCGCCGGCCGCCGCCACCGCCAGCGGCAGCCACGCGACCCAGGCGCCGGCGCCGGCCAGCACCCAGCCGACGGCGCCCAGCGCAGCGAGTGCGGTCGTGCCGGCCAGCAGGCGCAGCGCGACCCGGCGCAGCGCATCGGCCTCGCCGTCGTCGGCCGCCATCGGCAGCGCAAATTCATAGCGGCCACAGGCGACGACGCCGAGGTTGGCGGCGACCGCGGCGAACAGGTGGTAGTGGCCGAACTCGGCCGGCGCGAACAGCCGCGTCAGCAACGGCCCGAGCAGCAGCGGCAAGGCCTGCGCCAGCGCGCCGCCGGCGGCCAGCGTCAGGCTCGCCCGCAGCAGGCCGCGCGTCGGCGAAGGCAGCGGCGCGTCGGCCATGCCGTCAGCGGCGCGCAGCGACGGCCAACGCGCCGATCACGCGGTCCTGGTCGGCGGCGCTGAGGTCGGCGCTCATCGGCAGGCTGAGGCAGCGCTCGGCGACCTGGTCGGCCTGCGGGCAGCCGCCGGCCGGCGCATGGGCCGCATAGGCCGGCTGGCGGTGCACCGGGCGCGGATAGTGCACGGCGGTCGGGATGCCTTGCGCGATGAGGGATGCCTGCACGGCCGGGCGGTCGTCGACGAACACGGTGTACTGCGCGAAGACGCTGGTGCGGCCGGGCCGCTGCGCGACCACCGGCAGCCGGCCGGCCAACAGCTCGTTGTAGCGCGCGCCGATCGCGAGGCGCCGCTCGATCTCCCAGTCGAAGCGCTCGAGCTTGGCCAGCACGATCGCGCACTGCAGCGTGTCCATGCGGCCGCCGACGCCGACGCGGGTGTGCGTGTAGCGCGCGCTCTGGCCGTGCACGCGGATCTCGCGGCAGGCCTGCGCGAGGCGGTCGTCGCTGGTGAAGATCGCGCCGCCGTCGCCGTAGCAGCCGAGCGGCTTGCTCGGGAAAAAGCTGGTGCAGCCGAAGGTGCTCAGGTTGCAGCTCTTGCGCGACTTGCCATCGGGGCCTGCGTAGTCGGCCCCGAAGCTCTGCGCCGCGTCCTCGATCACCGGCAGGCCGTGGCGCTGCGCGATCGCGTTGATCTCGTCCATGTCGGCCGCCTGACCGTACAGGCTCACCGGCATGATCGCGCGGGTGCGCGGCGTGATCTTCGCCTCGAGCTGCGAGACGTCGATGTTGCAGGTGTCGGGCTCGATGTCGACAAACACCGGCACGCCGCCGAGCAGCACGATCATCTCGGCGGTGGCCGCGAAGGTGAACGCCGTCGTGACGACCTCGTCGCCCGGCTTCAGGTCGAGCGCCATCAGCGCGATCAGCAGCGCTTCGGTGCCACTGGCCACGGTGATGCAGTGGCGCGCGCCGGTGTACGCGGCGAGCCGCTCCTCGAGCTCGGCGACCTCGGGCCCCATGATGTACTGGCCGTGGTCGAGCACGCGCTGCATGCGCTCGGCGATCGGACCCTTCAGCGCGGCGTACTGCGTCTTCAGGTCGACGAAATCGAGCTTGGGGTTGCTCATGCCTGGACTTCCTCTGCAGGTTGGCACACGCCGTTGCGCAGCACGTAGCGCTCGCCGGTGGCGGGGCAGGCGGCTTCGCCGTCGCCGCTCAACGGCAGGGCGAGCCGCTCGCCGTGCCGGCTCATCCAGCCGGCCTGGCGCGCCGGCACGCCGACCATCAGCGCGAAATCCGGCACGTCGCGGTGAACCACCGCCCCGGCGCCGATGAACGCATAGCGGCCCACCGTGTGCCCGCAGACGATGGTGCAGTTGGCACCCAGCGTCGCGCCCTGGCGCACCAGCGTGCGGCGGTATTCGTTCTTGCGCGTGACCGCCGAGCGCGGGTTGTAGACGTTGGTGAAGACCATGCTCGGGCCGCAGAACACGTCGTCTTCGAGCGTCACCGCGTCGTAGACCGACACGTTGTTCTGGATCTTGACGTTGTGGCCGATGCGCACGTCGTTGCCGACGTAGACGCCCTGGCCCAGCGAGCAGCCGTCGCCGATGCGGGCGCCGGCGCACACATGGGCGAAGTGCCAGACGCGGGTGCCGGCACCGAGCTGGGCGCCCTCGTCGACGATGGCGGAGGAGTGAATCATCAAAACACCAGCGGCAAGCCGACCCGCACGCCGTCGCGCGCCGAGCGGTAGCCGGCGATCAGCACCTCGAGCGAGCGCAGGCCCTCGTAGCCGTCGACCTCGGCATGCGCCTCGCCGCGCAGCGTGTTGATCACGTTGTCGTAGTACAGCGGGTGGCCGGGGCCGTAGACCGAGGTGATGCCGTAGCTGGCGTCGGCCACCTTGGCGTCGTCCTCGTGCGGCGTGTCGAATTCCCAGTGCTCGATCTTGTTGACGGCGACACCGCCGACCCGCACCGTGCCGCGCTCGCCGAGCAGCGTGATGCTTCCTTCGAAGTTCTTGTTGTGCGTCAGCATCGTCACGTTGATCGACGCCAGCGCGCCGTTGCGCAGCCGCAGGCTCATCACGCCGGTGTCTTCGGCCTCGATGTTGCGCGACAGCGTCGCGGTGTAGGCGTGCACGTTGTCGACCGGGCCGACCAGCCAGTCGACCATGTCGACGTAGTGGCTGGCCTGGTTCATGAAGGCGCCGCCGTCCATGTCCCAGCGGCCGCGCCACGGCGCCGCATCGTAGTAAGCCTGCGGCCGGGTCCAGAACACGTTGACGGCCACCATCGCCAGCTTGCCGAAGCGGCCCTGATCGACCGCGCGCTTGACCAGCTGCAGCGTCGCGTTGAGCCGGTTCTGCTTGACGACGAACAGCTTGACGCCGGCATCCCGGCAGGCCCGCACCATCGCGACGCCCTCGTCCCACTTGGTGGCCATCGGCTTCTCGCTGAGCACGTGGCGGCCGGCCTGCGCGACCTTGATCGCCTGGCGCGGGTGCAGGCCGCTGGGCGTGGCCAGCACGACCAGGTCGGCATCGCTGCCCGCCAGCAGCGCGTCGAGCGACGCGAAGCCCTGGGCGCCGGTCAGCGCGACCGCCTTGGCCAGCAGCTCGGGCTGGTTGTCGCAGACCGCCACCCATTCGGCGCGGTCGGCATGCTGCTTCAGCGCGGCGAAGTGGTTCTGGGCGATGCGCCCGCAGCCCACCAGCGCCAGGCGCAGCTTGCGGTCACGGATGATGGAGGGTGTCGGCATGGGGTCTCGAAGTCAGGTGCCCGGCGGGGCAAACGGGCGATTTTATTCGGCCAGGGGCGCCCCGGCCGGGGAATCCCGGGCCGTCCGCCTAAAATTGCGGCGCATTTCCAGAGCCCCCACAATGACCCAGACCACCCCGCCCCAGCCGCCCGACGACGAAAACAAGCTGATCGCCGAACGCCGCGAGAAGCTGTCCGCGATCCGCCAGCAGGGCGTCGCGTTCCCGAACGACTTCAAGCCGAAGCACCATGCGCTCGACCTGGTCCGCAAGTATGGCGAACTGCCGAACGAGGAGCTGGAGCCGCAGGGCATCGTCGTCAGCCTGGGCGGGCGGATGATGCTCAAGCGGATGATGGGCAAGGCCAGCTTCGCGACGCTGCAGGATTCGACCGGCCGGCTGCAGCTGTTCGTCACGAAGGACGCGCTGGGCGACGAGGTCTACGCCGCGTTCAAGCACTGGGACCTGGGCGACATCCTCGGCGCCGAGGGCACGCTGTTCCGCACCAAGACCGGCGAGCTGTCGGTGCGCGTGACCACGCTGCGCCTGCTGACCAAGAGCCTGCGCCCGCTGCCGGACAAGTTCCACGGCATGGCCGACCAGGAGCAGAAGTACCGCCAGCGCTACGTCGACCTGATCACCGATGAAGAGGCGCGCAAGCGCTTCGTCGCGCGCAGCAAGGCGCTCGGCTCGATCCGGCACTTCATGCTCGAGCACGGCTTCATGGAGGTCGAGACGCCGATGCTGCACCCGATCCCGGGCGGCGCGAACGCCAAGCCCTTCGTCACGCACCACAACGCGCTCGACCAGGAGATGTTCCTGCGCATCGCGCCCGAGCTGTACCTGAAGCGGCTGGTGGTCGGCGGCTTCGAGCGGGTGTTCGAGGTGAACCGCAACTTCCGCAACGAAGGCATCTCGGTGCGCCACAACCCCGAGTTCACGATGATGGAGTTCTATGCGGCTTGGTGGAACCACCATGACGTGATGGACTTCACCGAGCAGGTGCTGCGCCACGCCGCGCGCCAGGCGACCGGCTCGGCCAGCCTCAGCTACGCCGGCAAGCCGGTCGATCTCGACAAGCCGTTCACGCGGCTGACGGTGCGCGATTCGCTGGTGGTGCATGCCGGGCTGAGCGAGGCCGAGGCGGGCGATGCCGAGGTGCTGCGCGCGAAGCTGAAGGCGCTCGGCGACGAAGCGCCGGCGCACTGGAAGCTGCCGGAGCTGCAGTTCGGCCTGTTCGAGGCTGCGGTCGAAGAGAAGCTGTGGCACCCGACCTTCATCATCGACTACCCGGTCGAGGTGTCGCCGCTGGCCCGCGCCTCGGATGCCAACCCCGGCGTCGCCGAGCGCTTCGAGCTCTTCATGACCGGCCGCGAGTACGCGAACGGCTTCTCGGAGCTGAACGATGCCGAGGACCAGGCGGCGCGCTTCCACGCGCAGGCGGCCAACAAGGAGGCCGGCGACGAGGAGGCGATGTTCTACGACGCCGATTTCATCCGCGCGCTCGAATACGGCATGCCCCCGACCGGCGGCTGCGGCATCGGCATCGACCGGCTGATGATGCTGATCACCGACAGCCCGAGCATTCGCGACGTGATCCTGTTCCCGTCGCTGCGCAAGGAAGGCTGAACCCCACCAGGAGCACCCCATGCCCGGCTACCGCATCCCAGGACCTCAGTGCGTGACCAGCGGCGAGGTGCCCGACAGCGGCACCACCACCCTCACGCGCATGCCGGCGCCGAGGCCGCTCGATGCCGGCGGTTCGAAGGGGCTGGATGCCACAGGTCGCATCGCCGAGGCCATCCAGCGCGCGATCCGCTCGCTGCCGACCGAAGTGGGGGGCCACCTGAGTGCACTGCTGACGCCCGGCACGCTGGCCATGCTGGCCGGGGTGCTCGTGGTCTGGGCGGGCTCGCATGCCTTCGGCGTCGGCGAAGTCGTCGACGTGCTGCTGCTGGCGACCGGCTTCATCTTCCTCGGGCGCGAGGCGGTCGAAGCGGTCGAGCACCTGGTGTCGTTCGCGAAGCTGGCATTGAATGCGCAATCGGACAACGACCTGACGCTGGCCGGCTCGCACCTCGCGCGGGCCGTCACCATCATCGGCGTCGATGCGGTGCTCGCGCTGCTGACGCGCGGTGGCGTCAAGCTGAACAGGGGCCGCTACCGGCCGCAGGTGAAGGGTGACGCCTCGCTGGCGGCGGGCGAAGGGTGGACCACCAAATTCGGCGACATCACCTACTCGACGGCCGGTTCGGCAACCGACCGGGCGCTGGTGCTCCATCACGAAAAGGTGCATTCGCTGCTGTCGCCGAAGTTGATGCCGCTGCGCGAGTTGCGCGCCGACCTCGGCATGGCCGGGTACCAGCGCTCGTCCTTCCTGCGCTACCTTGAAGAAGCGATGGCCGAGAGCTACGCCCAGTTGCGCGTGAACGGCATCAAGGGCTTGCCGGCCGGGCTGCGATTTCCGATCGCCAACGGCTATGTGACGCTGCGCGCCGTGCTGACCGAGGTGGCCGTCGGCGCGACGGTGATGACCATCACGGTCGCCGGCATCGTGTACGTCGTCGACTTCGTGGAGAGCCAGCCGTGACGAGCGACGAAGCGCTGGCCATCGCTCGCCGGATTGCCACCGAGCGCGGCTGGGCATTTCTCGATCCGGTCAGCGTTCGCAAGCGCCGCCCGTGGTTCGAGAAACCTCGCTGGCAGGTCATGTCCAACCACGAGTCTCGTGGCATGAACGTGCTGATCGAGATCGACGACAGGACAGGCGAAATTCTTCACCAGGCCTTCCTGCCACGCTGAACCCGCAAGGGGTTTTTCGCCGGCACCTACACTGCCGGATGCCTGGATATCTGGTCAAGCACGAGGACATCGCCATCGACGGCGCGGCCGACCTGCACATTCGCTCGTTGCTGGACCGCCAGCAGTTCTCCGATCCCCACGACCTCGCCCTCCAGCAGGGCATCTCGTCGGCGGCCTGGCCGCTGTTCGGGCTGCTGTGGCCCTCGGGCCTGCAGCTCGCGGCGCGCATGGCGGTGCGCACGATGGTGCCGCACGAACGCATCCTCGAGATCGGCTGCGGCCTCGCGCTCGCGAGCCTGGTCAGCCACCGCCGCGGCAGCGACGTCACCGCGAGCGATTGCCACCCGCTCGCCGCCGGCTTCCTCGCCGAGAACCTGCGGCTCAACGGCCTGCTGCCGATGGACTACCGCCACGGGCAGTGGTCCGAATCGGCGGCCGACCTGTTGCCACCGGTGGCGCAGGACCAGCAGACCCTCACCGGCCGCTTCAACCTGCTGATCGGCAGCGACATCCTCTATGAGCGCGATGACGGCGGCCTGCTCGCCGGCTTCATCGGCCGCCACATCGCGGCCCGCGCCGAGGTCTGGATCGTCGACCCGAACCGCGGCAACCGCGCCAAGTTCAGCAAGCAGATGGCGGGGATGGGGTTCTCGCTGCAGGAAGAGCGGCTGCAGCAGGTCGCCGATGCAACGCACGCGGCGTACAAGGGGCGCCTGCTGGTGTACCGCAACTTCGACTGAACGCCCTCAGCGGTGCTTGAAGACCGGCTTGCGCTTGTTGACGAACGCGTCCATGCCTTCCTTCTGGTCCTCGGTCGCGAACAGCGCATGGAACATGCGGCGCTCGAACTGGATGCCCTCGGACAACGGGCCTTCGTAAGCGCGGTTCACCGCCTCCTTGGCCATCATCACGCTCGGCCCGCCGAACTCGCAGATCGCCTGCGCCGCCGCCAGCGTCACGCTCAGCAGCTCGGCCGCCGGCACCGCGCGCGACACCAGGCCCGCGCGCTCGGCCTCGGCGGCGTCCATCATGCGGCCGGTCAGCACCATGTCCATCGCCTTCGCCTTGCCGATCGCCCGCGGCAGGCGCTGCGTGCCGCCGGCGCCGGGGATGATGCCGAGCTTGATCTCGGGCTGGCCGAACTTCGCGGTGTCGGCCGCGATGATGAAGTCGCACATCATCGCGAGCTCGCAGCCGCCGCCCAGCGCGAAGCCGCTGACCGCGGCGATCACCGGCTTGCGCACGCTGCGGATGGTCTCCCAGTTGCGCGTGATGTAGTCGCTCTTGTAGACGTCCATGAAGTTCCAGCCCGCCATCGCGCCGATGTCGGCGCCGGCCGCGAAGGCCTTCTCGCTGCCGGTGACCACCATGCAGCCGATCGACTCGTCGGCATCGAAGGCCTTCAGCGCCGTGCCCAGCTCGTTCATCAGCGTGTCGTTCAGCGCGTTCAGCTGCTTCGGCCGGCTCAGCGTGACGACGCCGATGCGCAGCGGGCCGCTGCCCTGGACGTCGGTGAGGATGCATTCGTAGCTCATGGTGTCCCCTTCGGTGTGATGTTCCGGCACGAGTGTAGGCACGTCTCGCCGCCAGAGCGCGCTCACGACGCGGCCAGCTCCGGCTTGCGCTTGATCATCAGATCGACCCAGGTGTCCGCGTCCTGGTGGATGCGGATGCGCAGCGGCAGGTAGCGCATGCTCGGCGCGATCCACATTTCGGGGATCAGGTCGCCGCCGCGCGGCTGCCGGCGCGGCTTCACGCGGAAGGCCTGCACCTCGCCGAACGTCGTGTACAGCGTCTCCTCCTCCAGCACGTCGTAGGTCCACGGCTCGACGCGGTACGGCAGCGCCAGCGGGATCTCGACGCTCTCGCCGGTGCGCAGCTTCTGCGGCTGGGTCGTGAACAGCCAGGTCAGCTGCACGAACTGGCTCGCGGTGTCCTGCACGCCCGGCCAGCGGATGCGGCGCTGCCCGTTGGCCAGCACCACTGCATCGGGCAGCAGCTGCATCGCCACGCGCTGGTCGTCGCGCAGCATCACGTGCGTCAGCTGGTCGTAGCGCGTCGGGTACAGGCCGTCGGCGGTCAGCTGGCCTTCGCTGCTCAAGCGGCGCGAGGCGGTCGGCGCGAACGACAGCCCGATGATCACGTCGACGTTCACCTGGTAGCGGTTGCCGTCGCGGATCCACTCGACCTGCGCCTCGCCGTCGACGTGGCCGCGGAAGTTGCCGGTCAGCACGTAGCTGAGGCGGGTCGAGCCGGGCCATTCGAACGCGGCCGGGGCGGACGCCGCGTTGTCGACGGCGACCGGCGATGGTTCAGGCGTCGGCGCGGAGGCCGCAGCATCGGGTGTCGAGGCGGCGGGCTCAACTGCGGCGACGACGACGTCGGGAACCGGTTCGGACGCGGCGGGCTCGGCCGGCACCGCCGACGCGGCCGCTTCGGAGGGCGGTACGGCCTCAGGCGACGCGACGGCCGCGCGTGCCACCCGCTTCGGCGGCGGCGGTGGTTTGGGCACGGCCGCGATCACGACCGGCGCCGTCGGCTGCAACTCGCGCACATACGCGACCTGCAGGCGCTGCGGCATCGGCACCACCGAGAACGCACCCATGCGATCGGCCAGTTGGCGCGTCACGCAACCGTGCACCCCCAGCACGCCGAGCACCAGCGCCAGCAGCGCCGCGCGGCGTCGGGGCGTCGCGCGCAAACGTCCGGTCAGCCGCGCATCCATGCCTGCCGCAGGGACTGCGCGGCGGTGGCGGCGGGGTTGTCGGCGGGCGCCGGTGCAGGAGACAGCGCGACTGCACCGCTGTCGGCCGCCGCAGCCGCCACGAGCGGCAGGTGCAGCAGGCGCTGGTCGCGCGACACCAGCAGCGTCGCGCTGCCGTCTTCCGGCAGCAGGCGCAGCAGCTCGTCGAGCCGGCGCAGGCGCCAGTCGTCGACGCCCAGCAGCTCGTCGCCGGCCGCCAGCCCGGCGGCTTCGGCCGCACCGCCCCGCAGCACGTGGCTCACCTTGATGCCGGTCAGCGCGCTCTCCGACACCCGCAGGCCCAGCCGCTGCACCAGCGTCGGCGCCTGCTGCGTCCAGCTGACGCCGGCGCGCTGCAGCAACTCCTTCAGCGGCAGGTCGCCGGTGCCGTGCACCCAGGCCTGCAGCTCCTTCGCCATCGAGCGGCCGCCCACCTCGTGCAGCACGGCCGCGATGTCGTCCTGCGAGATCGGCCCGCCGTCGCTGCGGGCCCACAGGCCGCGCATCACGTCGTCGAGCGTGCCCTGGCCGCGCGTGCGCAGCGTCAGGTCGAGCGCGAGCGCGACCAGCGAGCCCTTGGCGTAGTAGCTGATCGTCGCGTTCGGCGTGTTCTCGTCGCCGCGGTAGTACTTGACCCAGGCATCGAAGCTCGACTGCGCGACGCTTTGCACCTGGCGGCCCGGCGCGGCCAGCACGCCGGTCACCGTCTTGGCCAGCAGCTTCAGGTAGCGCGCGTCGTCGATCAGGCCGGCGCGCAGCAGCAGCAGGTCGTCGTAGTACGAGGTGAAGCCCTCGAAGAACCACAGCAGCTCGGTGTAGTTCTCCTGCGTGTAGTCGTAGCGGGCGAACTCGGCCGGCCGCAGGCGCTTGACGTTCCAGGTGTGGAAATACTCGTGGCTGATCAGGCCGAGCAGCGTGACGTAGCCCTCGCTCAGCTCGGCACGCGCCTCGGTTTTCGCCGGGGCCGGCGTGCGCTGCGGCAGGTCGCGCCGCGCGGCGATCAGCGCGGTGCTGGCCCGGTGCTCCAGCCCGCCGTAGCCGTCGTCCACCGCGTTCAGCATGAACACGTAGCGCTTGAAATGCGGCTTCTTGCGGCCGTGCCAGAACGCGATCTCGGCCTCGCAGATGCGGCGCGCATCGGCGAGCAGGCGTTCGCCGTCGAAGTCGGGCAGCGCGCCGGCCACGATGAACTCGTGCGGCACGCCGGCCGCCTTGAACTCGCCGCGCCAGAAATCGCCCAGCTCGACCGGGTGGTCGACCAGCTCGTCGTAGTCGGCCGCCCGGTACAGCCCCTGGCCGCGTGCATCGGTCTTGAGCGCCGGCAGCGCGGTGCCGACACGCCAGCCCTTCGGCAACCCGCGCATCTCGACGGCCTGCGGCTCGGCCTCGCGCCCTGCGACCCGCAGGAACACGCTGGTGCCGTTGAAGAAACCGCGCCGCGCATCGAGGAAGGCGGTGCGCACCGAGGTGTCGAACGCGTAGACGAGGTAGCTGACGGTCAGCGCGCCGCGACCGTCGCAGGCGGCCAGCCAGGTGGCCTTGTCCAGCTGCTGCAGCGCGATCTCGCGCGAGCCCTGGCGCGCCTGCAGCTGCGAGAGGTGGCGTGCGAACTCGCGCACCAGGTAGCTGCCGGGAATCCACGCCGGCAGGCTCAGGCGCTGCTGCGCCGCCGGCTGCGGTACGGTGAGCGTGACGCGGAACTGGTGCGCGTGGGCATCGGCGATCTCGATGCGGTGGAGAATCGACGAGGTCACTTGGCGATGGTCGTGGTGGCGGTGGTGTTGGTGCTCGCGATCAGTTGCTTCTCGATCTGCTCGAGCGGCATCGCGCCGGGGAAGCGCGTGCCGTCAGCGAACACCAGCGCCGGCGTGCCGTTGATGCGGTATTTCTTGCCCATCGCGAGGTTGCGATCGAACGGCGTCTCGCAGTTGCCCATCGAACGCGGCGGTTGCTCGCTGCGCAGCATCCAGCCGAGCCAGGTCTTGCTCGGCTCCTTCGAGCACCAGATGTCGCGCGACTTCTGCGGCGAATCACCGCCGAGGATCGGGTACAGGAAGGTGTAGACGGTGACGTCCTTGATCTTCTGCAGGTCGGCCTCGAAGCGGCGGCAGTAGCCGCAGTTCGGGTCGGCGAAGACGGCGATGCGGCGCGCGCCGGTGCCGTTCTTCCAGACCATCGCGTCCTTCAGCGGCAGCGTCGCGAAGTCGATCGCGGTCAGCTTGTTGATGCGCGCCTCGGTCAGGTTGGTGCGCGCCTTGGTGTCGATCAGCGCGCCTTCGATCAGGTAGTTGCCCTGCTCGTCGGTGTAGAGGATCTCGGTGCCCATGCGCACTTCGTAGACGCCCGGGATCGGCGTCTTGCCGACCTCGTCGATCTTCGGCAGGTTGGTCAGGCGCTCGGCGAGGTTCTTGCGGATCTGCGCCTCGTCGGCGTGGACCAGCGGGGACAGCAGCAGCGCGGCCACGGCAATCGGGACGGCGAGGCAGGAACGGATCAGCGGGATGCGCAGCATGGCGGGGCCTTCAATCAGGTGTCGAGCGCCCGGGCGGTGAGCCAGCGCTTCAGCGGGGAAAGGTGGTTGACGAGAGTCATGCCGCGGTTGCGAAGTTCCCGCACCGCCGCCTGATCCGTGGAAAACAACCGCCACAGACCGCCGGTCAATTCTCCCATCGCCCGGGTGGGGGCCAGGCGTGAGCGTTCGTAACGGCGCAGCAGCTTGGCGTCGGACAGCTCGCGCCACGGCTCCCGCTCTGCCAGCACCTGCGACAGCGAGGCCACGTCGGCCAGCCCGAGGTTCAGGCCCTGCCCGGCCAGCGGGTGCACGACATGCGCCGCATCGCCCAGCAGCACCCAGCCGGGGCCGCACCAGGCGCTGGCGCTGGCCTGCACCAGCGGCCAGCCGGCGCGCGCCGAGGCCAGGCTCAGCCGCCCGCAGGCGCCGCCGGTGGCGTCGTTGAGTTCCTGCTCGAAGGCCGCGGCATCGAGCGCCAGCAACGCCTGCGCGCGCGCCTGCGGCAGCGACCAGACCAGCGCATGCGAGCAGCCCGGCTGCGGCAGGTCGAACGGCAGCAGCGCGAGGACGTCGGGGGCGCGGAACCATTGGCGCGCGGTGTGGCGGTGCGGCTGGTCGGCGACCAGCCGTGCCGCGATCGCGACCTGGCCGTAGTCGTGGCGCTCGAAGCGCACGCCCAGCGCGGCCCGCGAGGCCGAGGCCTTGCCTTCGCACAAGGCCGTCAGCGGCGCCTGCACCTCGGCATCGGCCCCCAGCAGCTCGACATGCGGCGAATAGCGCGCCGCGGTGGCGAGCGCCTGCTCCAGCGCCGCCACGTCGGTGATGAAGGCCAGCTCGGCCACGTGCTGCTGCCAGGCTGAGAATTCGAGCGCGGACCCGGCCGCATCGCCTTCGACGCGCATCTCGTGCACCGCGGTCGCCGCGCCGGGCGGCAGCGCCTCCCAGACCTTCAGCGACTTCAGCAGCGCGACCGAGCCGGGGTTCAGCGCATAAGCGCGCACATCCTCGCCGGCGTGGGCCGCGGCATCGGGCACCAGGGCCACGCGCAAGCCCTGGCGGGCGAGCGACAACGCGAGCGCCTGGCCGACGATGCCGGCCCCTCGGACACACAGATCGAAGCGTTTCATGAGGTTTCATTGTAGGGATCGGCACCACCCTGGCGCCCTTGAGGGCAGAATCGGTGCCCCCACGCTGCACCCATGCGGTCACCGATTCGATGAAACCCTGGATCCGCAAACTCCTGCTGGCACTGGCGGTGCTGGTGCTGCTGCTCGGTGCCGTGCTCGCCTGGCTGGTCTCGACCTTCGACCCGAACGCCTACAAGGGCCTCGCGATCGACTGGATGAAAACCCACCGCGCCCGCACGCTCGCGATCGACGGGCCGATCAAGCTGTCGGTGTTCCCGCGCCTGGCGGTGCAGCTGTCGGCCGTCAAGCTCAGCGAGAAAGGCCGCACCGACGAATTCGCCGCGCTCGACGAGGCCTCGCTGTCGGTCGCGGTGCTGCCGCTGCTGCGCCAGCAGCTGGTGGTCGACCACGTCAGCGCCCGCGGGCTGCGGCTGGTGTACCGCCGCGACGCACAGGGCAAGACCAACATCGACGACCTGATCGCCGGCGACACGCCGCCCGGGGCTCCCGCATCGCCGGCCAGCCAGGCGGCCTCGGGCGCGCCGCTGCGCTTCGACGTCAGCAGCGTGCAGCTCGACGACCTGCGGCTGAGCCTGCGCGACGAGCGCGACCAGCTCTCCGGCGAGATCACGCTGAACTCGCTGCACACCGGCCGGCTGGCCGACCAGGTGGAGTCGCCGGTCAAGCTGCAGGCCGAGCTCGCGATGAAGGCGCCGGCCGTCAAGGGCCGCTTGAGCGGCGAGACCAGGCTGACGCTGCTGCTCGCGCAGCAGGGCGTGAAGCTGCGCGACATGCAGCTCGGCTGGCAGGGCGACGCGTTCGGCGTGCAGGCGATGGACGTGAAGATCCAGGGCGCGCTCGGCTACGACGGCCAGCACGGCACGCTCGATGCACAAGACCTCGACCTGGGGCTCGGCGCGACGCTCGGCTCGCTGAAGCTGGCCGGCAGCCGGGTGCAGATCAAGCACTTCGCGTTCGACCCGGCAGCGCGCAACCTGTCGCTCAGCGCGTTGCAGGTCAAGCTGGCCGGCACGCAAGGCGGCCAGCCGCTGTCGGCCACGCTCGACTGGCCCGAGCTGAACGTGAAGGGCGAGGCGCTGACCGGCAGTGCGCTGAGCGGCAAGCTGTCGCTCGAAGGGCCGACCGCGATCGATGCCAGCTTCAAGTCGGCGGCGCCGGGCGGTAGCTTCGACATGGTCAAGGTGCCCGGCTTCGAGGCCACGTTCAAAGGCAGCATGAAGGGAACCGGACCTGGCAACACCGGTCAACGTGAGCTGGCCGGCACGGTGCGCGCCGACCTGCAGCTGCAACCGGCCAAGAGCGCGTTCGCGCTCGACGCGCTGGCGGCCCAGCTGAAGATCCAGGAACCCTCGCTGCAGCCGCTGGTGCTCGACATGCGCGGCAGGGCCGATGCGTCGTCGCAGGCGGCGCACTGGTCGCTGGCCGGGCAGATCAATGCCAACCCGTTCCGCAGCGAGGGCGCCATCACGCTCGCCGGCACGCCGATCACGGTGAAGGCCTCGGCCAACTTCGAGGCGCTGGACCTGAACCGGCTGCTGCCACCGTCCAGCACCGCACCCGCCCCGGCGCCTGCCGCCACCGAGAAGCCGGGCGCCGACACGCCGGTCGACCTGTCGCCGCTGCGCGCGCTGCAGGGCGAGTTCAGCCTGCACATCGGCAACTTCGCATACCAGACCTACCGCGTCAGCGATGCCGCGCTCGAGGCCTCGCTGCAGGGCGGCATGCTGCGCGTCAGCAAGCTGTACGGCAAGACCTGGGGCGGCGTGCTCGACGCGACCGCATTCGCCGATGCGCGGGCGAGCCGCATCGCGGTGAAGGCGACGGCCACCGGCGTCAACGTCAACACGCTGCTGAAGGACGTGGCCAAGAAGGACATCCTCGAAGGCACCGGCCGCGTCGCCGCCGACATCGAGACGGCCGGGCGCAGCGTCAACGAGATGAAGGCGCGGCTGAAGGGCACGGCTGCGCTGCAGCTGCGCGACGGCGCGATCAAGGGCATCAACCTCGCGAAGAGCCTGCGCCAGGCCAAGGCGGCGCTGGCCATGAAGCAGGACAGCTCGCAGAAGGCGACGCAGGCCGAGAAGACCGATTTCTCTGAGCTGACGGCCAGCTTCGTGATCACCGACGGCATTGCGCGCAATGCCGACCTCGACGCCAAGAGCCCGTTCCTGCGGTTGAACGGCTCGGGCATGCTCGACATCGGCCGCGGCCGCATCGACTACACCGCGCGTGCGACGGTCGCCAACACCACCAAGGGCCAGGACGGCGCCGACCTCGCGGCGCTGAAGGGCGTCACGGTGCCGGTGCTGCTGACCGGGCCGTTCGACGCGATCGACTGGAAGATCCAGTGGTCGCAGATCGCGACCCAGCTGCTGAAGAACGAGGTCACCGGCAAGGCCGAGGAGAAGCTCAAGGAGAGCCTGCGCGGCAAGCTCGGGCTGCCGTCGGCGGCGAGCGGTGCGGCCTCGGGGCCGCAGCCGTCGACCAAGGACCAACTGAAAGACAAGCTGAAGGGGCTGTTCAAGTGAGCGAGCTGGCCGAGGGGGAAGTTCAGGTCACGCTGCGCAGCGTGCACGTGTACCCGGTGAAGAGCTGTGCCGGCGTCGCGCTCGACGAATCGCTGCTGATCGAGACCGGGCTCGAATTCGACCGCGCCTGGATGGTGGTCGACGCCGCCGGCCGCTTCGTGAGCCAGCGCGAGCTGCCGCGCATGGCGCTGATCCGCACGACGCTGAAGCACACCGAACTGGTGCTGCGCGCGCCCGGCATGCTGGCGCTGCACCTGGCGCTGGATGCGGTCGAGGCGCCGCGCCAGGTCACCGTGTGGAACGACACCGTCGCGGCCTACGACATGGGCGACCTCGCGGCGCAGTGGTTCAGCGATTTCCTCGCCGCGCCCGACAGCGGCGTGACCTTCCCGCTGCGCCTAGCGCGCTTCGACCCGGAGCACAAGCGGCTGTCGAACAAGCAGTGGAGCGGCGACATCGACGCCGAGAACGCGTTCAGCGACGGCTTCCCGCTGCTGGTGGTCTCGCAGGCCTCGCTCGACGAGCTCAACGAGCGCCTCGCGCGCAAGGGCGTCGCGGCGATGACGATGGCGCGCTTCCGGCCGAACCTGGTGCTCGACGGGCTCGACGCGCACGGCGAGGATTTCCTCGACGAGATCCGCTTCGACACGCCCGAGGGGCCGGTGCGGCTGCGCCTGGTGAAGCCCTGCCCGCGCTGCCCGATCCCGAACGTCGACCTCGAGACCGGCGAGCCGGGACAGGAGCCGGGCGACACGCTGTCGACCTACCGGGCCGACGAACGCCTCGACGGCAAGATCACCTTCGGCATGAACGCGGTGATCGTCGAGGGCATCGAATGCGGACTGCGCAGCGGGCTGCTCGGCAGCGCCAACATCAAATTCTGAGGTGGCGCGCCTTCGAAACTGGCAGCTGTTCGCAGTCTGCGTGCTGACCTGGGGCACGACCTGGCATGCGATCACGTACCAGGTCGGCGTCACGACACCGGAGTTCGGTGTCGCGCTGCGCTTCGCGCTGGCCGGCGCGGTGATCCTCGCGTTCGCCGCGGCGCGCGGCATCTCGCTGCGCTTCGCGCCGCGCCAGCATGCGTGGTTCGCGCTGCAGGGCGTGTTCCTCTACGGCGTGTCGTACCTGTGCGTCTACCACGCCGAGCGGCTGCTGCCGTCGGGGCTGGTCGCGGTCGGCTACTCGGCGTCGCCGCTGATCGCCGGGCTCGGCGCACGCTGGCTGTTCGGTGTCGCGATCACGCCGCGCTTCATCGCCGGCGGCCTGCTCGGGCTGGCCGGCGTCACGCTCGTCTTCTGGCCGGAGTTCGGCCATGCGCGCGATGCCGCGGGCACCACGCTCGGCGCGCTGTTCACGGTCGGCGCGGTGTTGCTGTCGGGGGTCGGCAGCCTCGCGGCCAGCCGCAACGGCGCGCGCGGATTGCCGTTCTGGCCGGCCCTCGGCTTCGGCATGCTGTACGGCGCGCTGTGCTGCTTCATCGCGGTGCTGGCCGGCGGGCAGCCGATGGCGCTGCCGGCCGTCGCGTCATGGTGGATCGCGCTGCTGTACCTGTCGCTGGCCGGCTCGGTGCTGACCTTCGCCTGCTACCTGACACTGATGCAACGCCTCGGGCCCGGCCCGGCCGGCAGCATCGGCGTGATGACGCCGCTGCTGGCGCTGCTCGTCTCGATGGCCTTCGAGCACTACCAGCCGGATGTGCTGACCGCCGTCGGCGCGGCGCTGGCGGTGGCGGGCAACGTGCTGATGCTGCGCCGCGGCACGCCGCCCGCAGCCGCCGCCGAACTCAAGGGCGGCGCTCCGGCAGCGGAATGAACTCGGTCTCGCCGGGCACGACAGCGAAGCGCTGCGCCGCCCAGTCGTCGGCGGCCTCGGCGATGCGGTCTTTGCGGCTGGACACGAAGTTCCACCACATGAAGCGGTGGCCGAGCGGCTCGCCGCCGATCAGCATCACGCGCGCGCCCTGCGGCGCCTCGAGCAGCGGCTGAGCGCCTGCCGGCAGCACGACCATCTCGCCCGCCGGCACCGCCTGGCCATCGAGCGTGAAGCCGTTGTCCACGCCGTACAGCGCCCGCTGCGGTGCCGCCGCGGGCACCTGCAGCCGGCCGCCGGGCGGCAGCGCCAGGTCGACATAGAGCGTCGGCGACAGCGTGGGCGTCGGCGAGGCCGCACCGAACGCGCTGCCGATCAGCACGCGCACCGCGGTGTCGCCGACCGACACCGACGGGATCGCCGCGGCCGCGGTGTGCGAGAAGCTCGGCGCGTCTTCCTCGTGCTCGGCCGGCAATGCGGCCCACAGCTGCAGCCCGTGGCTGCGGCGCGTCACGTGGCGCAGGTCGTCGGGCGCGCGCTCGGAGTGGGTGATGCCGCGGCCGGCGGTCATCCAGTTGATTGCGCCGGGCTCGATGCGCTGCACGATGCCGGTGCTGTCGCGGTGCAGCATCGCGCCTTCGAACAGGTAGGTCACGGTGGCCAGGCCGATGTGCGGGTGCGGGCGCACGTCGTGGTTGTCGCTCGGCTGGGCGGTGATCGGCCCGAAGTGGTCGAAGAACAGGAACGGACCGACCGATTGCTGCTGCGCCGACGGCAGCAGCCGGCGCACGGTGAAGCCGCCGCCGAGGTCCTTGGTGTGCGGATTCAGGCGCAGGAGTTCGAGCATCGGGGATCCCTCGAAGGGGGTTGGAAAAGGCGGGAACGGGCAGTGTAGAGGGAGCGCTTAAAATTCGCCCTCTCTCTCGACCTGCGAAAGCCCCCTCCATGAGCCTCAAATGCGGCATCGTGGGCCTGCCCAACGTCGGCAAGTCCACCCTTTTCAACGCGCTGACGAAAGCCGGCATCGCGGCCGAGAACTACCCGTTCTGCACGATCGAGCCGAACGTCGGCATCGTCGAGCTGCCCGATCCGCGCCTGCAGGCGCTGTCGGCGATCGTGAAGCCCGAGCGCATCGTGCCGGCGATCGTCGAGTTCGTCGACATCGCCGGGTTGGTGGCCGGCGCGTCGAAGGGCGAGGGCCTGGGCAACCAGTTCCTGGCCCACATCCGCGAGACCGACGCGATCGTCAACGTGGTGCGCTGCTTCGACGACGAGAACGTGATCCACGTCGCCGGCAAGGTCGACCCGATCTCCGACATCGAGGTGATCCAGACCGAGCTGTGCCTGGCCGACCTGGCCACCGTCGAGAAGACGCTGCAGCGCTCGATCAAGGCGGCGAAGTCGGGCAACGACAAGGAAGCGGCCAAGCTGGTCGACGTGCTGCAGAAATGCCAGGCCGCGCTGAACGAGGCGAAGCCGGTGCGCGGCATCGCGTTCAGCAAGGAAGAGCAGGTGATCCTGAAGCCGCTGTGCCTGATCACCGCGAAGCCGGCGATGTTCGTCGGCAACGTCGACGAAGGCGGCTTCGAGAACAACCCCTACCTCGACAAGCTGCGCGCGTATGCCGAGGGCCAGAAGGCGCCGGTGGTGGCGATCTGCGCGAAGACCGAGGCCGAGCTGGCCGACATGCCCGATGACGACCGGCTGATGTTCCTGCAGGAGATGGGCCAGAGCGAGCCGGGCCTGAACCGCCTGATCCGCGCGGCGTTCGGCCTGCTCGGGCTGCAGACCTACTTCACCGCCGGCGTGAAGGAAGTGCGCGCCTGGACCATCCACATCGGCGACACCGCGCCGCAGGCGGCCGGTGTGATCCACACCGACTTCGAGCGCGGCTTCATCCGCGCCCAGACCATCGGCTTCGACGACTTCATCGCGTTCAAGGGCGAGCAAGGGGCGAAGGACGCCGGCAAGATGCGGGCGGAAGGCAAGGAGTACGTGGTGAAGGATGGGGACGTGATGAACTTCCTGTTCAACGTCTGAGATCAGCAAACGTCGATGTCGACTTCCGTATAGCGGGATGGCGAACCCGAAGATCGTCATCATCGCCGGCCCGAACGGCGCCGGCAAGACGACTTTTGCCTCGGCGTTTCTTCCGCAGGAGGCAGGTTGCCCACGCTTCATCAACGCGGATCTCATTGCCGCCGGACTGTCCCCCTTCGCCCCCGAGACTGCGGCGATCAGGGCAGGCCGGTTGATGCTGGAAGAGATCGACAGTTGTGTGCGCCGCGGAGACAATTTCGCCTTCGAAACGACGCTCTCCGGGCTGGGGTACCTTCGCAGGATTCGTGACTGGCGCCGCTGCGGCTATCACGTCAGCCTGTTCTTCCTCTCGCTGCCGTCCGTGGATCTCGCCATTGCGCGGGTGGCGGAACGGATTCGTCAAGGAGGCCATGCCATTCCGCAAGACGTCATACGGCGGCGCTTCGTCGCAGGCAGGCGAAACCTGGATGAACGCTACCGCAACGCGGTGGATGTCTGGGCCCTCTACGACAACGCAGGCGACGAACCCGTCCTTCTCGAATGGAGCGAAACAGCATGAACCAGGATCAGGTCGGCCAAGCGAGAGACAAGGACTTGCCGTCGTCGTTGATCGCGATTCGACGGGCCGCGCAGGCAGCTCGCGATACGGCGATGCGGACCGGCACGGCCATCGTCGTGTGGCGCAACGGGCAGGTGGTGCGGATCTCGGCGAGCGAACTGCGGCAGGCTGAGCCCAAGTAGCGTGCCACAGGGCGCTGCGCGCCCTACTCCGCCCCCGCCTCCCACGGCCCCGCCTTCAGCCACCGCCGCCACCAGCGCGGCCGCTGGCGCTGCGGGGTGATCGTCGTCAGCTGGCGCAGCCGCGCCCCGCTGCCCGGGCGCATGCGGCCGATGTGGGACACCAGCGCGTCGACCAGCGCCTGCGGCGTGTCGCGCCGGTCTTCCGGCAGGTGCGCTACCACCGCATGCATCTGCAGCGTCTCGGCGCCCGGCAATTCGCCGGTGTAGTGCTGGGCCTGGTGGATGATGCGGTGCACGATCATCAGCACCTCGCCCGGGTTGGCCACGCCGTCCAGCAGCGCGACCACCCGCTGCTCGTTGAAGCGCACCACCAGGTCCGACGCGCGCATGCCCTGCTGCACCTGCCGGCCGGCCATCAGCAGCGCCTGCTCGGCGATCGACGCGCCCTGGCGCAGCCGGATGTCGCGCAGGTTGACGACCTCGAACATCACGACCGCGCTGCGGATGCCGTGCCGCTGGCTGCGGAACTTCATCTGCGCGAGCCGCGGCAGCAGGTCCTTCGGGCGCAGCAGGCCGGTCAACGGGTCGTACTGCGCGGCCTCGCGCAGGCGCGCCGACACCACGTCGTGGTCGCGCCGCAGCAGCGACATCGCGTACAGCAGCAGCGGCAGGTCGATCGCGCTCGCGAACAGCAGCCCGTACTGCGAGAACAGGCCGCTCGGCACGACGCCGAATCCCTTCAGCAGCGGCAGCGCGGCCCCCGCCCCGAGCACGATCTGGCCGGCCGCCAGCCAGCGCACATGCGGCAGCTGCCAGCGCAGCGAACGCACCAGCAGCCCGCCGCCCACCAGCATCGACAGCGCACCGAACGACCGCGTCAGGAACCAGCGCTCGGCCAGGTCGAGGAACGGGTAGGCCACCGTCAGCACCACGGCCAGCACGATGCACAGCCACACCAGCAATCGCTCGAGCGGGCCGATCACCGCCTGCGGCACCGCCGAGCGCAAAAAGCCCAGCCCGACCGCGCCGAGCAGCACCGGGCTCAGCATCAGCAGCGCGACGCTCAACGCCGGCTCCTCGCCGAGCAGCGTCTGGTGCACCTGGCCGCTCAGGCAGGCCAGCGTCAGGATCATCGCGACCAGGTAGGCGCTGCACCAGCCGAGCGCGCCGTCGCGGTGCACCACCGCCTGCACCACCACGTACAGCAGCGCCAGCAGCGCGAGCCCGAAGTAGGCGCCGATGAAGAGCTGGGCCGTGCCCTGGCTTTCGAGCAGGTCGCGCGGGCTGCGGATCAACGGTGCACCGCCGAGCGTGGCGGGATGCTCCAGGCGCAGCAGGTAGGTCGTCGCCCGCTGCGCATCGGCATGCAGCTGGAACACCGGCAGCGACGCGCGCACCGGCCACTGCGAGATCGGCGTCAGCACGCCGCTCGCCTGCGGCGACCCGATGCGCGCCTCGGGCCCGACGCGAAACACCTCGGCGCGCATCAGCGTCGCGTGCGGCAGCTCAAGGAACCAGTCGGCCTCGCTGCCCGCTCCCACCTGTACGCTGAAGCGCACCCAGGTCACGGCCGGCCAGCGCGCACCGAACAGCTCGTCATCGGGCAGCGGCTGCCAGCCGCCGGTCTCGACCAGCACCGCCTGGGGCGTCTGCTGCCCGGTCGGGTCGACGCGGAACTCCGCCCCCTCGGCCAGGCTGCGCGCCGGGCCGTGCACCGTCAACTGCAGCGTCGCCGCAGCGCAGCACGCCGGCCATGCCGCGACCAGCACGGCCAACAGCATCGCCCACAGCGGTGGCCATGGCAGGCGGGGGGATCGGGGGCAGCGGAATGGCAAGAGGGGATCCCTGGAGTCGGTGGAGTCTGGACGGGGCGGCGCGCATTCTGGCGTCGATATCGTCGGGATTCGCCCCATGCAACGCAAGCGAAACGGACTGTTACGCTCTGACTTTCCGCGACGCGCGGGCGCACACTGCTGACCCGCGCCTTCGCGCCGCCCCCCTTTACTGCTGCCGACAGCCTGCCGCCATCATGAGCCCCGTCATCCCCCCCAACCTCGCCCTCTCCCCGATCGTCGCCGGCGCCTGGCGCATGGCCGACTGGGGCTGGAACGCCGAACAGCGCGTGCGCTGGATCGAGCAATGCATGGAGCTCGGCGTGACGAGCTTCGACCATGCCGACATCTACGGCGGCTACCGCGTCGAGGCGCTGTTCGGCGAGGCGCTCGCGCTGAAGCCGATGCTGCGCCAGCACATGCAGCTGGTCGGCAAGTGCGGCATCAAGCTGGTCGGCGAGGCCCGGCCCGAGCACCGGGTCAAGCACTACGACACCTCGGCAGCGCACATCACGCGCAGCGTCGAGGCCTCGCTGCGCGCGCTGCAGACCGACCACCTCGACTTGTTGCTGATCCACCGACCCGACGCGCTGATGGATGCCGACGACGTCGCCGAGGCCTTCACCTCGCTGCGCCAGGCGGGCAAGGTGCGGGCCTTCGGGGTGTCCAACTTCACGCCGGCGCAGTTCGACCTGCTGAACAGCCGCATCGCGCTGGCCACCAACCAGATCGAGCTGCACCCGCTGCACCTGTCGCCGCTGCACGACGGCACGCTCGACCAGTGCCAGCGGCTGCGCTTGCGCCCGATGATCTGGTCGCCGCTGGCCGGCGGCGCGCTGCTGACCGGCGGCGACGAGCGCTCGCGCCGCGTGCAGGCCGCGCTGCAGGCGGTCGGGCAGCGCCACGGCGTCAGCGCGGCGACCGTCGCCTACGCCTGGCTGCTGCGCCACCCGACCCGCCCGCACCCGCTGACCGGCTCGCAGCGCCTGGAGGCGATCCGCGAGGCGCTGGCCGCGCTGCAGCTGAAGCTGGACGCCGAGTCCTGGACCGAGATCTGGCAGGCCGGCAGCGGCCACGAAGTGGCCTGACGATGGGTGTGACCTCGCTTCACGCCGGCTGAGCACCGCAACGAGGTGATAGGCTCCCCCTGCCCCCACCTCGCCCCATCGATTCGATGACGCCAGCGACGCCCCGCACCACGCCGCACTGGCCGCTCGCGCTGGCGGGCACCGCCGTCGCCTATGCCGTGGTCGGTTGGGCTGCGCTGGCACTGGCGATCCCGCCCAGCCTCGCGTCGCCGCTGTACCCGTCCGCCGGCATCGCGCTGGCCTGCCTGCTGGTCTACGGATGGCGGGTGCTGCCGGGGGTGCTGATCGGCTCCTTCGTCGTCAATGCGGGCGTCGCCATCGACCAGGCCGGGCTGAGCCTCGCGGGCCTGGCGGTGCCGGCCGCGATCTCGGTCGGCGCCATGCTGCAGGCGGCGCTGGCCACGCTGCTGGTGCGGCGTTTCGTGCATCAGCCGGTCACGCTCAACGAACCGCGCGACATCGCGGTCTTCTTCGGTCTCGGCGCGATCGCCGCGTGCCTCGTCAGCTGCAGCGTCGCGACGCTCGCGCTGTGGCTGGCCGGCCACGCGCCGCTGGGCGAGCTGGCCTTCAGCTGGTGGACCTGGTGGGCCGGCGATGCGCTGGGCGTGCTGATCGGCACCCCGATCGCGCTGACGCTGATCGGCCTGCCGCGCGACGAGTGGACCGCGCGGCGCCGCACCGTCGGCCTGACGCTCGGCATCGCCACGCTGCTGATGGCGCTCGGCGTGCGCCAGGTCGCGCAATGGGAAGACGCCCGCGTGCAGGCCGCCTTCGACCGCGATGCGATCCACGCCTCGTCCAACCTCGCCGCGCAGCTGCAGTACCCGCTGCATGCGCTGGAAGCGCTGCGCGGCGTGATGATCTCGTCCGACGACGTGACGCGCGAAGAGATGCACCGCGCCGCTGCCGCCTGGCTCGAGGTCGGCGGCCACCTGCAGGCGCTCGGCTGGACCGAGCTGATGCCGCGCTCGCAGGTGCCGGCCTTCGAGGCCCGCGTGCGCGCGGCCGGCCTGCCGGGCTACCGGGTGTTCGACCGCTTCGACTCCGGCTTCAGGCCGGCGCCCGACGACACCGTGGCGGCGATCCGCTACATCGAGCCGCAGGCGTCGAACGCCGCGGCGCTCGGCGTCAACACCCGCTCGATCGCCGCGGCGCGCATGGCCATCGATTCGGCGGTGCGCACCGACCGGCCGGCCGCCAGCGCCGGCTTCCTGCTGACGCAGGACGGTGCCGGCACGCAGACCGGCGTCGTGATCTACCAGGCCGTCTACGCCGGCATGCCGACCACCGTCAGCGACCGGGTCGCGGCGGCCCGCGGCGTGGTGTTCGTGACGCTGCGCATGGACGATGCGCTGCAGTCGTTCAAGAGTTCGCTGCCGCATTACCTCGACGTGTGCATCGTCGACACCGACCCGATCGCCGAACGGCGGCGCCTGGCCGGCACCAACGGCTGCGAAACGCTGTCGGCCGACCTGTCGCACGTGCGCTCGTTCGCATTCGCCGGGCGGCAATGGGACCTGCGCGTGACGTCCACGCGCGCCGCGGTGCCGCACGTGCGCGAGCGCAACGCGCTGCTGTTCTCGCTGGTCGGCCTGCTCGCCACCTCGATGCTCGGCGCGCTGATGCTGACGGTGACCGGCCGCACGCGCCGCATCGAGGCGGCGGTCAGCGACCGCACCGCGGCGCTGCAGCGCGAGATCGCCGAGCGCCAGCGCACCGAGGCCGACCTGCGCGAGAGCGAGCAGCGCTTCCGCAACATCCTGAACCACGTGCCGATCGGCGTCGTCTACACCGACCTGCACGGCAACGTGAAGCAGGTCAATCCGCAGTACTGCGACCTGACCGGCTACGGCGCCGAGGCGCTGGTCGACATGAACGTCGCCGCGCTGACGCACCCCGACGACCGCGCTCAGGACCTCGAGATGACGAGCCAGCTGCTGCGCGGCGAGATCCCGATGTACCGGCGCCAGGGCCGCTACGTCACGCGCGACGGGCGCCAGGTGTGGGTGCAGACCATCGTCACGCTGCTGCGCGACCTGCAGGGCCAGCCGCGGCGCATCGTCGGCGTGGTCGAGGACATCACCGAGCACCTGCGCCTGGCCGAGGCCGAGCGGGCGCGCGAGCTGGCCGAGGCGGCGAACCGCGCGAAGAGCGATTTCCTGTCGCGCATGAGCCACGAGCTGCGCACACCGCTGAACGCGATGCTCGGCTTCGCGCAGCTGCTCGAGCTGGACCAGAACCACCCGCTGCCGATCGCGCAGCGCCCCTGGGTCACGCAGATCCAGAGCGCCGGCTGGCACCTGCTCGACATGATCAACGACGTGCTCGACCTGTCGCGCATCGAATCCGGCACGCTGAACCTGCAGGCCGACGCGCTCGACCTGCACGAGGCGGCCGCCGCGGCGCTGTCGCTGGTCGAGCAGGACGCGCGGCGCCGCGGCATCACGATCACGCAGGAGCTGGCCGACAACGCCGAGCGCGTCACCGGCGACGCCACGCGGGTGAAGCAGATCCTGATCAACCTGCTGAGCAACGCGGTGAAGTACAACACCGAGGGCGGGCGCATCCACATCGCGTCACGCCGCAGCACGGCGGGCGGGCAGCGCGACTGCGTCGAGATCACGATCACCGACACCGGGCTGGGCATGACGCCGCAGCAGCTGTCGCAGCTGTTCCAGCCGTTCAACCGGCTCGGGCGCGAGCGCTCGTCGCTCGAAGGCACCGGCATCGGCCTGGTGATCAGCCAGCGGCTGGCCGAGCTGATGGGCGGTTCGGTGCGCGCGCGCAGCACCGCCGGCGAGGGCTCGTCGTTCATCCTGACGCTGCCACGGGCCAACCCGGCCGAGAGCACGCCGGCCGGGCTGGACGAGATCGCGCCCGCGACCGGCAGCTACCACCAGCGCATCGTCCACTACGTCGAGGACAACGAGACCAACGTCGAGGTGATGCGCGGGATCCTGGCGCGCCGGCCGCAGGTGCAGTTCGATGTCTCGGTGACCGGGCTGGACGGGCTGGCGGCGATCCGCGCGCGCCGGCCCGACCTGATCCTGCTCGACATGCACCTGCCCGACATCGACGGCATGGAGCTGCTGCGCCACCTGAAGGCCGACCCGGGCACCGCGAGCATCCCGGTGGTGGTGGTGTCGGCCGACGCGCTGGCCAGCCAGATCGAGACCGCGATGGCCGCCGGCGCCCGGCAGTACCTGACCAAGCCGGTCAGCGTGAGCCAGCTGCTCGGCGTCGTCGATGCGGTACTCGACGACGTCGAGACTCGCTTCGGTTAGTAGCCTCCGGCCAGGCCCGTGTTGCGGCGCGGATCGTTCGCCCCGTAGAACCGGTTCTTGCCGATCGGCTTGCCGCCCAGCGCCGGCGCACCCACCAGGATCGCCGCCACGTGGTTGGCCGGTTGCGGGTTGCCCAGCTTGTGGCCCATGTCGGTCAGGATCTTGCGCGTGTCGGGGCTCAGCGCGTTGACCTCGACATTGGTGGTCTCCGGCAGCCACTGCTGGTGGAAGCGCGGCGCATCGACCGCTTCCTGCACGTTCATCCCGTAGTCGACGACGTTCAGGATCGTGTGCACCACCACCGTGATGATGCGGCTGCCGCCGGGCGTGCCGGTGACCATCACCGGCTTGCCGTCGCGCGACATGATGGTCGGCGACATCGAACTGAGCGGGCGCTTGCCCGGGGCGATCGCGTTCGCCTCGCCCTGCACCAGGCCGTACATGTTCGGCACGCCGATCTTCGCGGTGAAGTCGTCCATCTCGTCGTTCAGGATCACCCCGGTCTTCGCCGCGGTGACCTTGGCGCCGAACCAGTCGTTCAGCGTGTAGGTCACGGCCACCGCATTGCCGTCCTTGTCGACGATCGAGTAGTGCGTGGTGTTGCTGCCTTCGTGCGGCTCGACGCCGGGCTTGATGTCCTTCGACACACCGGCCTTGGCCGGGTCGATCACGCCGCGGATCTTTTCGGCATAGCCCTTGTCGAGCAGCCGGTCGAGCGGGTTCTTGACGAAATCCGGATCGCCCAGGTAGCTGTTGCGGTCGACGTAGGCATGCCGCATCGCCTCGATCTGGTAGTGCACCGACTGCGCCGAGCGGAAGCCGAGGTCCTTCAGCGGATAGCCTTCGAGCACGTTCAGGATCTCGCAGATCACGACGCCGCCCGAGCTCGGCGGCGGGGCCGAGACGATGCGGTAGCCGCGGTAGTCGCACTCGACCGGCGCGAGTTCGCGGGTCTTGTACTGGTCGAGGTCGGCCTGCGTCAGGATGCCCTTGCCTGCCAGGCTGGAGGCGACGATGGCCGCGCCAACACTGCCCTTGTAGAAGCCGTCCTCGCCCTTCTGCGAAATCAGGCGCAGCGTCTTCGCGAGGTCCTTCTGCACCAGCTTCTGGCCCGGCGCGAACGGCTCGCCCTTGTTCAGGAAGATGGCGCCCGAGGCGGCGTCCTTGCGAAAGTCTTCGGTGGACGTGAGCAGCATGTCGACGTCGCCCTGGTCCAGCACGAAGCCCTTGTCGGCGAACTGGATCGCCGGGGCGATCAGCTGCGCCCGCTTCATCGTGCCGTACTTGGCCCGCGCCATCTCCAGCCCCGACACCGTGCCGGGCACGCCGACCGCGAGGTGGCCGGTGGTGCTGAGGCCCTTGATCACGTTGCCGCTGGCGTCGAGGTACATGTTCGCCGTGGCGGCCAGCGGGGCCTTCTCGCGGAAGTCGAGGAAGGTCTTGCGGCCATCGGCCAGCTGGATCGTCATGAAGCCGCCGCCGCCCAGGTTGCCCGCGGCCGGGTACACCACCGCCAGCGCGTAGCCCACCGCGACCGCGGCATCCACCGCGTTGCCGCCCTTCTTCAGCACGTCGACGCCGACCTGGGTCGCGTAGTGCTGCGCGGTGACGACCATGCCGTTCTCGGCGGCGGCCGGCGCGATCGACGCGGCATGCACGGTCCAGCAACACACTGTTGCGGCGGATACCACGAAACTCTTCAGCAAACGACAGGTCTTCATCGTGACGTTCTCCTGGAAGGCACCGGGGTGGCACCAGTGGTTGGAATCCGGCAGGATAGTCGCAAAGCCTTGCAGCGAGTGGGGATAGGCACATGATTTGCCGCCGCTTTGTTGCAAGTATCCACTCACATTGACCCTCTGACGGATGGACGCCCCGGCGTCGTCAGCACTCTCGGAAGTCGAGTGCTAATATCAAGGGAACGAAAGGAATTTCAGCATGTCTGATGCTTCCATGACCCTCACGAACACCCTGACCCCTGACAACGCCCTGACCCTGCGCGACCCGTTCGCGGTGGTGCCGTCGCTCGGCAACCTCGACGCGTACATGTCCGCGGCCAACCGCATCCCGCTGCTGACGCACGAAGAAGAAGTCTCCTTCGCGCGCCGGCTGCGCGAGCACGGCGATGTCGAAGCCGCCGGCAAGCTGGTGCTGTCGCACTTGCGCCTGGTGGTGTCGATCTCGCGCCAGTACCTCGGCTACGGCCTGCCGCACGGCGACCTGATCCAGGAAGGCAACGTCGGCCTGATGAAGGCGGTCAAGCGCTTCGACCCTGACCAGGGCGTGCGCCTCGTCAGCTACGCGATGCACTGGATCAAGGCCGAGATCCACGAGTACATCCTGAAGAACTGGCGCATGGTCAAGGTCGCGACGACCAAGGCCCAGCGCAAGCTGTTCTTCAACCTGCGCTCGATGAAGCAGAGCATGAAGGAAGACGCCGCCGACGGCACGACGCACCGCGCCACGCTGACCCAAGCCGAGATCGACCGCGTCGCCCAGCAGCTGAACGTCAAGCGCGAGGAAGTGCTCGAGATGGAGACCCGCCTGTCCGGCGGCGACATCGCGCTCGAGCCGCAAGGCGATGACGGCGAGGAAAGCTACGCGCCGATCGCCTACCTGGCCGACGACAGCAGCGAGCCGACCCGCGTGATCGAGGCGCAACGCCGCGACTGGCTGGCCGGCGACGGCATCGCCCACGCGCTCGATGCGCTCGATGCCCGCAGCCGCCGGATCGTCGAGGAGCGCTGGCTGAAGGTGAACGACGACAGCTCGGGCGGCATGACGCTGCACGACCTGGCCGGCGAGTACGGCGTCAGCGCCGAGCGCATCCGCCAGATCGAAGTCACCGCGATGAAGAAGATGCGCAAGGCACTGTCCGAAGCCGTCGCCTGACGGTTGGCGGACAGCAGAAAGGGCCCCTCGGGGCCCTTTTCTTTTGTGCGCGCCTTTTCTACACGCGCTCTTTCAAGCCGTCGCCAGCAGGGCCTTCAAGTCGGCCTGCAGCGCCTCGGTGCCGCTGCCGTAGCGGGTGAACAAGCGCAGCTTGCCGGTGGTGTCGAACACGTACGAGCCGGCGGTGTGGTCCATCGTGTAGCTGCCCTCGGTCTTACCCGGGACCTTGGCGTAGAACACCTTGAACGACTTGGCCACCGCCGCCGTCTGCTCGAGCGTGCCGCGCAGCGCGACGAAGCTCGGGTCGAAGCTGCCCATGTAGGCCTTCAGGATCTCCGGCGTGTCGCGCTCCGGGTCGATCGTGATGAAGACGCCCTGCACCTTGTCGCCGTCTGCGCCGAGCGCCTTCTTGACCTGCGCCAGCTCGGCCATCGTGGTCGGGCAGACGTCGGGGCACTGCGTGTAGCCGAAGAACACGACCGCCAGCTTGCCCTTGAAATCGGCCAGCGTGCGGGTCTTGCCGTTCTGGTCGGGCAGCGACAGGCCGCTGCCGTAGTCGGCACCGGTGATGTCGACCGCCTTGAAGGCCGGCGTCGATGACGCGAGCTGGGGCAGCTTGTCGCAGGCGGCCAGCAGGCCGGCACCGGCGAGCACGAACAGTCGGCGTTGCATCATGAGAACAGGGGACTCAGGTAGTGGTCCACCAGCAGCGCGCTGAACAGCAGCGACAGGTGGTAGATCGAAAAGAGGAAGGTGCGGCGCGCCAGCGCATCCGAATAGGCCCGCCACAGCTTCCACGCGTAGCCGCAGAACATGGCACCCAGCACCACGGCCGCGGCCAGGTAGATCCAGCCGCTCATGCCGAACACGAAGGGCAGCAGCGTCGCGGCGAACAGCACGAAGGTGTACAGCAGCACCTGCAGCCGGGTGAACTCGTTGCCATGCGTGACCGGCAGCATCGGCAGGCCGGCCTTGCGGTAGTCCTCGACGCGGTACAGCGCGAGCGCCCAGAAGTGCGGCGGCGTCCACAGGAAGATGATCAGGCACAGCATCAGCGCCTCGGGGCCGACCTCGCCGCGCATCGCGGCCCAGCCGAGCACCGGCGGCATCGCGCCCGAGGCGCCGCCGATCACGATGTTCTGCGGCGTCAGCGGTTTCAGCACCACGGTGTAGATCACCGCATAGCCGACGAAGGTGGCGAAGGTCAGCCACATCGTCAGCGGGTTCACCAGCAGGTAGAGGATCGCGCTGCCGGCCGCGCACAGCGCACCCGAGAACAGCAGCGTCTGCGTGTTGGTCAGCTCGCCCTTGGCTGTCGGCCGCCACGCGGTGCGGGCCATCCTGGCGTCGATGTGCTGCTCGACCAGGCAGTTGAAGGCGGCCGCGGCCGCGGCGACCAGCCAGATGCCGGCCGTGCCCGCCAGCGCGAGGCGCCAGTCGGGCAGCCCCGGCACGGCGAGCAGCATGCCGATGACGGCGCAGAACACGATCAGCTGCACCACGCGCGGCTTGGTCAGCGCGTAGAACTGCCGCCAGCGCGGCGGGTGCGCGACGGGGGCGGTCGTGACGGCGGGGGGGGTCAAGGTGTTGGACATGGGCAGCGAACCATCGATTTTACGAGGCATGCCCCATCGCCGCCGACGCGGGGGAACGCCGCGCGGCGGACAAAACGTCCACATGCGCACGCGCGAGCAGGGCCGCGAGCAGCGTGAGCAGCGCCGCGGCGCCACCGGTGTGGGCCAGCGCCGCCACCAACGGCCAGCCGAGCACCACGTTGCCGAGGCCGCTGGCCAGCTGCCAGCCCGCCACCGCCGCGAAGCGCAGTGCCCAGCGGCGCAGCGCCGGCTCGCCGCTCGCGTGCAAGCGCCAGGCGAGCAGCACCAGCGCCGACAGCGTCACGAAGGCGCCGATGCGGTGCACCACGTGGATCGCCGTCAGCGCGGCGAACGGCAGGTAGCCGCCGTCCTTGCCGGCGCCGAGTTCGCGCCAGATCGCGAAGCCGTGGTCGAAGTCCATCGCCGGCCACCATTCGCCCTGGCAGGTCGGGAAATCGGTGCAGGCGAGCACCGCGTAGTTCGTGCTGACCCAGCCGCCGAGCGTGACCTGCGCGATGCTGATCGCCAGCACCGCCCACACGGCACGGCGCAACGCACCCGGCAACGCGAGCGGCGGCCGGTCATCGGCCTGCGCCTGCACCGCCAGCAGCATCAGCAGGCCGAGCCCGCCGAGCAGGTGCAGCGTGACGATGGCGGGGAACAGCTTCATCGTGACGGTCAACGCGCCGAAAGCGCCCTGCAGGCAGACCCAACCCAGCGTCGCCGTCGCCCACCACAGCGACAGCGCGCGCGCATCCCGTGGCTCGCGTCGCCGCTGCCGCCATGCCGCGACCGTGATCGCGATGATCAACACGCCGACCGAGGTCGCGAGGTAGCGGTGCACCATCTCGACCCAGGCCTTGCCGTGCGTCACCGGGCCGCTCGGCATCGCCGTCTGCGCCGCCTCGATGTGGCCCTGCGCGCCCAGCGGACTGGCATTGCCGTAGCAGCCGGGCCAATCGGGGCAGCCGAGACCGGAATCGCTGAGCCGCGTGTAGGCGCCGAACAGCACCAGGTCGAAGGTGAGGAACAGCGTCATCACCGTCAGCGCGCGCAGCCGCGTCGCCGGGTGCGCGCGGCGGTGCCGCAGCGCGATCCACACCAGCGGGCCGGTCGCGAGCAGCAGCGCCACCAGCGCCATCGCGGCCAGCGGGCTCAGGTCATAGGAAGCAACGACGCCCATCGACCGAACTCAGCGTGCCGGGCGGCCGGGCTGGTCCCAGGACGCCGACGCGCGCAGCAACTTCTCGATGTCGCGCTTCAGCTTCGCGGCATCGGGGTTCGGCGGCACCCGCATCATCCACAGCCCCATCGGGTCGACGAGGTAGATGTGCTGCGCAAGCGCCTGCCCCTGGGCCGGTGCGAGCCACGCCGACAGCCGTTCGCGCGAGACGCGCAGCACCGCGGCCGGCGTGCCGATCGAGATCGCCCGCATCACCTCCGGCCGCGGCGTGCCCGCGTCGGTGACGAGCCAGAGCTTGTCGACGCGTTCCTTCTCGCGCCCGAGCGCCTCGCGGATCTGGCGCTGCAGGTAGAGGTGGTCCTCGCAGGTCTTGTCGCAGGCCGCATCGCCGACGACGACGATCAGCCACTGGTCGCGCAGCGCCGCGGCCGCGACCGGCTCGCCGCCCAGCGTGCGCAGCCCGAGCTCGGCTGGGATCGGCCGTCCGGGGGTGATCAGTTCGCTGTAGTTGGTGCGGCCCTCGGGGCGGATCACGAAGTAAGTGACGTACGACGCGATCACCGGCGCGGCACACACCGCCAGCACCAGCAGCATGCGCAGCCGGCCGGCCGCGGTGCGGCGCTGCCCGTCGGCCAGGTCGGGCGACGGCAGCGAATGCACGCTGAAATTCAGCGGCGAGTCAGGCACGGCGCCGGAGCCGGGGGCGGACGAGTTGGAACCAGACATACAAACCTGCCATCAGTGCGCACATCGCGAACCACTGGAACGCGTAACCGTAGTGCTTGTGGATGTCGACCGCGGGGGCCGGCCAGCGGCGCGCAAGGCCGTCGCCGGCTGCGCCCGGGGTGTCCTGCTGCTGCACCGACAAGGGCCGCAACCTGACACCGATCTCCTGCGCAAACGCCGCGGGTTCGAGATTCTGCCGGATGGTAGCGGCCACGCCGCCGGCAAAGTCGAACAGCCGGGCGGGCGGCGGGGCGATCAGGCCGCTCAGCTCGACCTCGCCGGCCGGCGTCGGCACCGCGGGCACGCGGGTGCGGTCGGCCATGTCGCGCGGCGCCCAGCCGCGTTGCACCAGCACCGCATCGCCGCCGGGCAGCAGCAGCGGCGTGACGACGAAGAAGCCCGGGCGGCCGTCCATCTGGCGGTTGTCGAGGTAGACGGTGTTCTGCGCGCGCCACGTGCCGCGCAGGCGCACCGGGCGGTAGTGCTGCAATTCGGCCTGCGCCGCGGTGGTGGCGAGCGACGCGTCGTCGAGCGGTGCCAGGTGGCCACGCTCGTCGAGCGCCGACTGCAGCGCGCGCTTCTGCGCCGCGCGGTCGAGTTGCCACACGCCGAGCCGCGCGGTGACGGCCATGCCGACCAGCGTCGCGAGCAGCACGATCGCTGCCCGCTGGCGGGCGCTGCTCATGCCTCACCCCTGCCGATGGCAAAGGGCTGCGCGGTGGAATAATCGTGGCCCATGAAATACCTGATCGGCGTCGCCTTCGTTCTGATCATCGGTGCGCTCGCGTTCGCCGGGGTCTTCATGATGCGCGACGGCCGCGATGGCAAGCCGAAGAGCGGCAACATGATGCGGGCGCTCGCGGTGCGGGTCGGGCTGTCGGTGCTGCTGTTCGCGATCATCCTGTTCAGCTACTGGATGGGCTGGATCCATCCGACGGGCATTCGCACCGGCTGATGATGACAAATGAAAAGAGCGCCGCGAGGCGCTCTTTTTTCATCGGACGTCGCTCAGAGCCAGTACACGACGATGTACAAGCCCAGCCACACCACGTCGACGAAGTGCCAGTACCACGCGGCGCCTTCGAAGCCGAAATGGCGCTGCGGCGTGAAGTGCCCGCGCTGCAGGCGCAGCGTGATGAACAGCAGCATCAGCATGCCGACGAACACGTGGAAGCCGTGGAAGCCGGTCAGCATGAAGAAGGTCGAGCCGTAGACGCCCGACGACAGCTTCAGGTTCAGCTCGGTGTAGGCGTGGTGGTATTCGTAGCCCTGCAGCGTCAGGAACAGGATGCCCAGCAGCACCGTGACCCACATGAAGCCGATGGTCTTCACGCGGTGGCCGGCGATCAGCGCATGGTGCGCGATCGTCAGCGTGACGCCCGAGCTCAGCAGCAGCGCGGTGTTGATGGTCGGGATCGGCCAGGGGCCCATCGTGCGGAACGGCTCGACCGTGCCGGCCGGTGCGGCCGTCATGCCGATGCCCGAACTCGGCCAGATCGCCTTGAAGTCGGGCCACAGGATCGCGTTGTCGAAGCTGCCGAGGTTGGGCACCGCATGCAGCCGGGCCCAGAACAGCGCGCCGAAGAACGCGCCGAAGAACATCACCTCGGAGAAGATGAACCAGCTCATGCTCCAGCGGTACGAGACGTCGATGCGGTCGCTGTACAGCCCGCTCTCGCTCTCGCCGATGGCGTCGCCGAACCACTGCTTCAGCACGAAGGCCCACCACAGCAGCCCGAACAGCACCAGCCAGGCCGCCCAGCCATGGCCGTTGACCCACTGGCCGCCGCCGAAGATCACCATCAGCAGGCCGAAGGCCGCCATGACCGGATGCCGCGAGGGCGCCGGAACGAAGTAGTGGGGCGCCTGGCCCGAATGCGTCGCTGACGACATGTTTTCTCCTGCTGATTCGATCTGTATGGCTTGTGCCGACTCTTTTGAACTTCAGCCCGCGGCGGCGACACCGCTGGACAACACCCATTGCACCAGCACCACGAGCACGATCACGAACAGCGCGGCGCCGAGGATGCCCGCGATGACCAGGTGCACCGGGTTCAGCTGCTCCACATCCTTCTCGTAGTCGCCCGACTTGCGCACCCCGAAGAACGACCAGGCGACCGCCTTCATCGTCATCAGGAACGAGCCGCGGCGCTTGACCGCGTCTTTCAAGCCATCGCTCATGAGCCCCCCTTCACGGTCGAGGGCTCCTTCGGCGCGGCCGCCACCTTGCCGCCCGCCACCTCGAAGAAGGTGTACGACAAGGTGATGGTCTTCACGTCCTTCGGCAGCTTCGGGTCGATCACGAACACCACCGGCCACTGCTTGGATTCGCCCGGCTGCAGCGTGTGCTCGCTGAAGCAGAAGCACTCGAGCTTGTTGAAGTGCGGCGAGGCCTGCTTGGGCGCATAGCTCGGGATCGCCTGCGCGGTCATCGTGCGGTTCTGCACGTTGCGGAACTCGTACATCACCGTCGCGAGTTCGCCCGGGTGCACGTCGATCGAGCGCCGCATCGACTTGAATTCCCACGGCCCGTGCGCGTTCGCATCGAACTCGACCGTGATGGTGCGGCTCGCATCGACCTGCGTGTTCTTGTGCGTCGCATCCGAATTGCCCGGCACCGCGCGCTCCGACAGCGACAGCACGTTGACGCCGAGCGCCTCGCAGATCGAGCGGTACATCGGCACCATCGCCAAGCCGAAGCCTGCCATCGCGACGGCCACGACGACCAGCTTGCCGGCCATGCGGAGGTTGTCGGTCTTCAGGCCAGGGTCGCTCATGGTGTCAGAGTCCGAAGAACGCTGCCTTGGCCATGAAGCCGATGAAGAAGACGATCGCCACCGAGGCCAGGATCCAGCCCATGCGGCGGTTGTTCTTCTTCTGCTCCGGCGTCATCAGGCGATCACCTTGGTGGCGGCCGCGTTCAGCTTGGGCGGCGTCTCGAAGGTGTGGAACGGCGCCGGCGACGGCACTTCCCACTCGAGGCCTTCGGCGGCTTCCCACGGCTTCTGCGGCGCCTTCTCGCCCTTGCCGCGCATGCACGGCAACACGACGAAGAGGAAGAAGTAGACCTGCATCAGCCCGAACCAGAACGCGCCGATCGACGCGAGCATGTTGAAGTCGGCGAACTGCATCGGGTAGTCGGCATAGCGGCGCGGCATGCCGGCGAGACCCAGGAAGTGCATCGGGAAGAACGTGACGTTGAACGAGATCAGCGAGCCCCAGAAGTGGATCTTGCCGCGCGTCTCGTTGTACATCACGCCGGTCCACTTCGGCACCCAGTAGTAGAAGCCGGCGAACATCGCGTACAGCGAGCCGGCCACCAGCACGTAGTGGAAGTGCGCCACCACGTAGTAGGTGTCCTGCAGCTGGATGTCGACCGGCGCCATCGCCAGGATCAGGCCGGTGAAGCCGCCCATCGTGAACACGAAGATGAAGCCGACCGCGAACAGCATCGGCGTCTCGAAGGTCATCGAGCCGCGCCACATCGTGGCGATCCAGTTGAAGATCTTCACGCCGGTGGGCACCGCGATCAGCATCGTCGCGTACATGAAGAACAGCTGGCCGGTGACCGGCATGCCGGTCGTGAACATGTGGTGGGCCCACACGATGAACGACAGGATCGCGATCGACGCGGTGGCGTACACCATCGAGGTGTAGCCGAACAGGCGCTTGCGGGCGAAGGCCGGCACGATGTGGCTCACGATGCCGAAGGCCGGCAGGATCATGATGTACACCTCGGGGTGGCCGAAGAACCAGAAGATGTGCTGGTACATCACCGGGTCGCCGCCGCCGGCGGGGTTGAAGAAGCTGGTGCCGAAGTGGCGGTCGGTCAGCGTCATCGTGATGGCACCGGCCAGCACCGGCATCACCGCGATCAGCAGGTAGGCGGTGATCAGCCAGGTCCAGCAGAACATCGGCATCTTCATCAGCGTCATGCCGGGGGCGCGCATGTTGAGGATGGTCACGATGATGTTGATCGAGCCCATGATGGAGCTCGCGCCCATGATGTGCATCGCGAAGATGCCGGCGTCCATCGACGGGCCCATCTGCAGCGTCAGCGGCGCATAGAGCGTCCAGCCGGCGGCCGGCGCACCGCCGGGCATGAAGAACGAACCCACCAGCATCAGCGCGGCCGGGATCAGCAGCCAGAAGCTCAGGTTGTTCATGCGCGCGAAGGCCATGTCGGCCGCGCCGATCTGCAGCGGCACCATCCAGTTCGCGAAGCCGACGAAGGCCGGCATGATCGCGCCGAACACCATGATCAGCCCGTGCATCGTCGTCAGCTGGTTGAACAGCTGCGGGTTGACGATCTGCAGCCCCGGCTGGAACAGCTCGGCGCGGATCAGCAGCGCGAGCGTGCCGCCGACGATCAGCATCGTGAACGAGAACAGCAGGTACAGCGTGCCGATGTCCTTGTGGTTGGTCGCGTAGACCCAGCGGCGCCAGCCGTGCGGATGGTGGTGGGCCTCGTCGTCGTGCGCGTCGTGCGCATCGTGGGAATGGCCGTGCGGATCGAGAACTGCGCTCATGGGTAGGTTCCTTTGGGCGGCTTGGCTTATTGCTTGCGCTCAGCGAGCACTTCGGACGGCTGCACGGTCTGGCCGGTCTTGTTCGACCAGTTGTTTTTCGTGTAGGTGATGACCGCGGCGATGTCGGTGTCGGACAGCTGCTTCCACGATGGCATCGCGCCGTTGTTCTGGCCGTTCAGCACCACGTGGATCTGCTTGGTCTTGTCGGCGTCAAGCACGACCGGCGACTTGTCGAGCGGCTTGATCGGGCCGCCGCCGAGGCCGCTGGCCTGGTGGCAGGCGGCGCAGTTGGCGGCATAGACCTTCTCGCCGCGGGCCAGCAGCGCGGGCTGCTCCCAGACCTTGGCCGGATCGTCGGCCAGCGCGGCCATTTCCTTCTTCTTGCCATCGACCCACTTGGTGTAGTCGGCGGCCGAGACCACCTTCACGTGGATCGGCATGTAGGCGTGCTCCTTGCCGCACAGCTCGGCGCACTGGCCGTAGTAGTCGCCGATCTTTTCGGCGCGGAACCAGGTGTCGCGCACGAAGCCGGGGATCGCGTCCTGCTTGATGCCGAACGACGGCACCATGAAGGCGTGGATCACGTCGGTGGCAGTGGTGATCACGCGCACCTTCTTGTCGACCGGCACCACCAGCGGGTTGTCGACCTTCAGCAGGTAGTCGTCGCCCGACGGCTTGCCGGAATCGGACATCTCGCGCTGCGTCACGTCGAGCGTCGAGACGAAGCCGATGCCCTCGCCTTCGCCCTTCAGGTAGTCGTAGCCCCACTTCCACTGGATGCCGGTGGCCTTGATGGTCAGGTCGGCGGCGCTGGTGTCCTTCATCGCGACCACCACCTTGGTGGCGGGCAGCGCCATCAGGATCACGATGACGAACGGCACGATGGTCCAGATGATCTCGACCGTGGTGCTCTCGTGGAAGTTGGCCGGCTTGGCGCCCTTGCTCTTGCGGTGCATGATGATCGAATAGAACATCACGCCGAACACGCCGAGGAAGATCACCACGCAGATGATCAGCACGAAATAGTGCAGCCAGCGCTGCTCGGCGGCGATCGCGGTGACCGGCGGATGCAGGTCCAGCTGGTTGACGGCCGGCCCTCCCGGCAGGCTGTTGACGGCCATGGCAGCCGATGTGGCCAACGCGGCGCCCAGGCCAAGGCTGATCTGTCCCGCCCGCTGCCAAAGTGTTTTCGTCTGCTTCATCATGGTCGTTTCAGTTATCCCAAAATCACACCGGAAAAATCACACCGGAGACAGCCGCGCCGCCCCTTGTTGCCAGCGCCGCAGCGCATGGCGCAACTCTTGCGCCAGCTGGCTGCGCAACTCGGGCCGCACGAAGCGCCCCACCGCAATCCGACGCCCCTGGCCCGACAACTCGATCAGCGACTGGTCGCCATGCGCCGGCTCCACCCGCACCCAGGCGGGCTGGAACTCCACCCGCTCGACCTGCTGTCCGTTCGCGACCTCCACCGTCAGCCGGTCATTGCGCAGCACGATGCTCTCGCTGTCGGTCGCGTGGCGTGCATACACCCACAGCGCCAGGCCGACGGCCGACAGCTCGATCCAGGCGAAGGTCATGATCATTCGCGCCCCCTGGAACCAGAACATCGCGGCAATGCCCAGCGACAGGACGCACAACGACAGGTAGAACGCGAGCAACTGCCTGGGCGCCATCGAGCAGTTGCGCTTCAGCAGCCAGTCGATCGACCAGCCGGCCGGGCCACCCTCCCCGCGGGATTCGTGACCGAAGCGAAACTCTGCCCGGGGTGCCGAGGGCTGCCACGCCGCCGACGAGCTTGTGGACATACTGCGCCTTCTCCAGTTGCCTCCAGAGATCTGTTCTTCGACGGTCCCGTCCGACCCGCGCTGCCGCACCCTGGCCGCGCACCCCGGACGAAACCGCATTTTTCAAGCCCGCGAGTTTAGCGCAGGCGGCCGCTGCAAGCCCCTCAGCGCGAACCCTGTCGCGCGCGCACCAACGCACGCATGTCGTCCAGCGACACCGTCGTCTGCGCGGCCAGCGGCACGCGCGGCGGCGCCTTGAACGCATGGCCGTAGGCCACTTCGAAGGTCATCGAGATGCGCCCGTCCGGCCCCGCCAGGCCCTGCAGCGCGGCCAGCAGGCGCGCGCGCCAGCGCGGCGTGCGCAGGCCGGCGAAGCGCTGCGGCGCTGCATTGCCGCCCAGGCTGCGCAGCTCGGCGAGCAGCGCCTGCGGGTCAGCCCAGGTCAGCGTGATCAGCTCCTGGTCCATCACCGGATCGGCGAAACCGGCCTGTACCAGCATGTCGCCCAGGTCGTGCATGTCGACGAAATCGGCGGCCGGCGCCGGCCAGCCGAGCTGGCGGTACAGCGCGCGCAGCTCCTTCAGCGTGTCGGGGCCGAAGCACGAGAACATCGCGAAGCCGTCGACCGCCAGCGCGCGCTGCCACTGGCCGAGCACCACCGGCGGGTCGAACACCGCCTGCAGCATCATGTTGGCCCAGACCAGCTGCACGCTGCCGGGCTCGACCTGGTCGGCGGACAAGACCGTGACGGGTGCGCCGCTCCAGCGCTTCGGCGACCACCACGGCGCCTTCGCGAGCTCGGCGCTGCGCTCGCGCAGCGCCGGCGTCGGCTCGATCGCGATGCGGCGCGCCTGCGGGTAGGCGCGTGCCAGGTGCTCGGCGCCGGCACCGCCGAAGCTCCACCAGTCGGCGATCGCCTCCGGCTGCTTGCGCACGATCGACAGCCGCTCGGCCATGCGCCGCGCGATCTCGCCGTGCAGCCAGGGCGCCTGCGGCGCGCCGGCCAGGCGGCGCAGCGCCTGCACGACGACCGCGCGGTCGAAGTGCCGCGAGGTGCCGGCCGAAGGGGAATCGCTCATCGGCGGGCAGTATATTGAGCCGGTGATCTTCTCGCGCCTGCTCCGCCACATGCCCTCGCTGTGCGCGGTGTGCCAAGGTTGGGATGCCGGCGCCGCGGCCCGGGTGTGCCGGGCCTGCGTGCAGCGCTTCGCCGACACCGCGCCGCGCTGCAGCCGCTGTGCGCTGGAGGTGCCGGCGGGCGTCGCGGCCTGCGGTGCCTGCGTGCTGGCGCCGCCGCCGTTCGACGCCGCCTTTGCCGGCACCGGCTATGCGCACCCGTGGTCCGGGCTGGTCGCGCGCTTCAAGTTCAACGGCGCGCTCGACCTGGCCGACGCGCTGGCCGCGCGCATTCACGCGGCACGGCAGCGCGATGCGGCGCCGTGGCCGCAACTGCTGCTGCCGGTGCCGCTGGCGGTCGAACGCCTGCGCGAGCGCGGCTTCAACCAGGCCTGGGAGCTGGCACGGCGGCTCGCCGCCGGCGGCCCGGCACGCGCCGATGCCGGGCTGCTGCTGCGGGTGCGCGCGACCGCGCACCAGCTCGACCTGCCGCCGGACCGGCGAGCGGCGAATGTGCGCGGGGCGTTCGCGGTCGAGCCGCTGCGGCGCGCCGAACTGGCGGGCCGGCAGGTCGCGCTGGTCGACGACGTGATGACCAGCGGCGCGACGCTGGCCGAGCTGGCGCGGGTGCTGAAGCAGGCCGGCGTCGCGCGCGTCGAGGCCTGGGTCGTCGCGCGCACGCCTCGCCCCACGACGAGTGCCTGAGGCCCGCGACAATCGCGCCCATGTTCAACATCGTCCTCGTCCACCCGGAGATCCCGCCGAACACCGGCAATGTGATCCGGCTCGCGGCCAACACCGGCTGCGCGCTGCACCTGATCCAACCGCTCGGCTTCTCGATGGAGGACCGGCTGCTGCGGCGCGCCGGGCTGGACTATCACGAGTTCGCGCCGGTGCGGCGGCATGCCGACTGGCAGGCCTTCGTCGACGCCACGCAGCCGGACCCGGCACGCCTGTTCGCGTTCACGACGCGCGGCAGCCGGCCGTTCGCCGAGGTGGCATGGCAGGCCGGCGACTGGCTGGTCTTCGGCTCCGAAACCGCGGGACTTCCCACCGAACTGCGCGATGGTTTCCCGACGGAGCAACGCGTGCGACTGCCGCTGCGCGCGGGTCAACGCAGCCTGAACCTCAGCAATGCGGTCGCCGTGGCGGTGTTCGAGGCGTGGCGGCAAAACGGCTACGCCGACGGCGCCTGACCTACTCCGGTTGCACGCCGGCCGCCTTGATGACCTTGGCCCAGCGCTCGCGCTCGGTCTTCATCAGGCTGGCCAAGGCCTCCGGCGCCGTGCCCGCCGCGCTGAAGTACTGCCCGAGGATCTTGCCGCGCACGTCGTCGGTCTTGATGATGCGCACCAGCTCCGCCGACACCCGGTCGATCACGCCCTGCGGCGTGCGGGCCGGCGCGAGCACCGCCTGCCACGAGATCGCCTCGAAGCCGGCGTAGCCCTGCTCGACGAAGGTCGGCATGTCGGGCAACGCACCGAAACGGCCGAGCGTCGTGACGCCCAGTGCCTTCAGCTTGCCGGCCTTCACCTGGCCGATCGCGATGCCGGGCACCATGAAGCCGGCCTGCACCTGGCCGCCCAGGATCGCGTTGACCACCTGCGGGAAGCCCTGGTACGGCACGTGCACGATGTCGAGTCCGGCGCGCGCCTTGAACGATTCCATCGCCAGGTGCGCCGCGCTGCCGTTGCCGACGCTGCCGTAGTTCAGCTGGCCCTTCTTCTGCTTCGCGACGCGCACGAAATCGGCCAGCGTGTCGACGCCGAGCCTCGGGTCGACCACCAGCACGTTCGGCGAGGTCGCGACCAGCGTCACCGGCACCAGGTCTTTCAGCGGGTCGTAGCCGAGCGATTTCGACAGCAGCGGCGCGGTCACCAGCGGCCCCTGGATCGTGAACAGGAAGGTGTAGCCGTCGGGCTCGGCCTTCGCGACCAGGCCGGTGCCGAGGTTGCCGCCGGCGCCGGGCTTGTTGTCGACCACGATCGGCTGGCCGAGGGCCTGCGCGAGCGGCTCGGCCACCAGCCTCGCGATGATGTCCGGCGAGCTGCCGGGCGGGAACGGCACGACCAGCCGGATCGGGCGAGCGGGCCAGGCCTGGGCACGCGCCGGCAGTGCGCCCGACAGGGCGGCGGCCACGCCGGCCGCCAGGACATCGCGACGTTGCAGGCTCATCGGTTCAGCTTTCAGGACGCGCGTCGCGCCCCATCAGGAGGCGCATCGATTGCTCGGGGGTTCCGCGCCCTTCGAGCACGTTGACCACCGCTTCGGTGATCGGCATGTCGACCGAACGCGCACGCGCGCGCCGCAGCACGGTCGCGGCGCAGGCCACGCCTTCGGCCACGTGGCCGAGTTCGACCAGGATCCTCGACAGCGGCAGCCCTTCGGCCAGCAGCAGCCCGACCTTGCGGTTGCGCGACAGGTCGCCGGTGGCGGTGAGCACCAGGTCGCCAAGGCCGGACAGGCCCATGAAGGTGTCGGGCCGCGCACCGAGCGCGACGCCCAGCCGCGTGATCTCGGCCAGCCCGCGCGTGATCAGCGCGGCCCGCGCATTGAGGCCGAGCTCCATGCCGTCGGCGATGCCGGTGGCGATCGCCATCACGTTCTTCACCGCGCCACCGACCTCGACGCCCACCAGGTCGCTGGAGGTGTAGATGCGCAGGTTTTCGGTGTGCAGCGCCGCCACGGCCTGCTCGCAGAGTTCGGCATCGGCGCTCGCGGCCACCAGGGCCGTCGGCCGGCCGAGCGCGGCCTCGAGCGCGAAGCTCGGGCCCGACAGCACGCCGACGCGGCGATCGGTCGGCCGCACCGCGCGCGCGACCTCGTGGCCGAGCCAGCCGGTGCCATCCTGGAAGCCCTTGCACAGCCACAGCACGCCGCTCGCGTCGGCCGGCAGGCGGCGCAACACCTCGGCGAGGCCCGCCATCGGTGTCGCGATGATGATCAGGCCGCCGCGCGCGTGCTCGACGCAGCTGTCGAAATCGGACGACACCACCAGCGCTGGAGGCAGCGCGATGCCCGGCAGGTAGAGCAGGTTCTCGCCGCGCGTCTGCAGGCGCTCGCACTGCTGCGGATCGCGCACCCACAGGCGGGTGTCGTGGCGCATCGAGCTGCTCACGGCGAGCGCCGTGCCCCACGCGCCTGCCCCGAGGACGGCGAGCTTCACCGCGATCCGTGCGTCAGTTGAGGGACGGCGTCGCGGCGCCGTTCGCGGCCTGCTGCTGTTGCTGCGCCTCGAACATCGCCTGGAAGTTCACCTCGGCCAGCAGCACCGGCGGGAAGCCGGCACGCGTGCAGATGTCGGAGACGACGGCGCGCAGGTACGGGTAGATGATCTGCGGGCAGGCGATGCCGATGATCGGCTGCAGCTGGTCTTCGGGGATGTTGCGGATCTCGAAGATGCCGGCCTGCTTGGCCTCGACCAGGAACAGCGTCTTGTCGTTGACCTTGGTGGTGACGGTGGCGGTGACGCTCACTTCGTAGACGCCGTCGGCGACCGGCTCGGCCGCCAGGCCGAGGTTGATGTCGACCTGGGGCTGCGTCTGCTCCAGCAGGATCTGCGGCGAGTTCGGCTGCTCGAGCGACATGTCCTTCAGGTACAGGCGCTGGATCTGGAACACGGGGGTTTGAGTGTCGTCGGACATGGTGTTCTCGCGATTGACGAAGACGAGTGAAAAAAGCCCGCGAGCGGGATGTGCGGGCTGCGGCGCGGATTATGTCCGAGGCGCCAGGGGCGAATTGAAACGCCTGGTGTGTCAGGCGGCGGCGGACAGCAGCGGCGTCAGGCCGCCGCGCTGATCGAGCGCGATCAGGTCGTCGCAGCCGCCGACGTGCGTGCTGCCGATGAAGATCTGCGGCACGGTGCGGCGCCCGGTGCGCTCGATCATCTCGTCGCGCAGCCCGGGCTGCAGATCGACGCGCACTTCGTCGATCTGGTCGACGCCGCGCGACTTCAGCAGCTGCTTCGCACGGTGGCAGTAGGGGCACACCATCGAGGTGTACATCTTCACGGCTTGCATCGCTTCGCTCCAACGACGGGCCTGCGTGGCACAGGCCCTGGATCCCTCAGGTCGACCTCAGGCCGATTTCTCGACCGGCAGGCTCGCTTCGCGCCACGCCTTCAGGCCACCGGCCAGTGCGCGAGCATTCTCGTAGCCTGCCTTGCGAAGGATACCGATCGCGCGGGTGGCGCGTGCGCCGCTCGCGCACACCACCACGAGGGGCAAGGCCTTGTTCTTGGGCAGCGCGTTCGAGGTCTCGATCTGTGCCAGCGGCACGTTCTTCGCGCCGGCAGGGTGACCGGCGGCGAACTCCGCGGGCTCGCTGACGTCGATCAGCACGCCCTTTTCACGGTTGATCAGGTGCACCGCGTCGACGGTGGACAGCGACCCGCCCTGCGTGCCGCGCCGAACCGTCGGCCACAGCAGCAAACCGCCGGACACCAGGGCCACCGCGAACAGGTACCAATTGTCGAGAAGGAATTTCACAGGCGTGGCCCAAGGGTTGGAAGCAAACGCGAATTATAGAATTCGGCGGTATGCCTCCCCGGGGCCGCGCCCCGCCCGCCCCACAACCACTGCCTGCCATGTACAAACTCGTGCTGATCCGCCACGGCGAATCGACCTGGAACCTGGAAAACCGCTTCACCGGCTGGACCGACGTCGACCTGACGCCGACCGGCGTCGAGCAGGCCAAGCAGGCCGGCCGGCTGCTGAAGGCCGAGGGCTACGACTTCGACGTGGCCTACACCTCGGTGCTGAAGCGCGCGGTCTGGACGCTGTGGCACGCGCTCGACCAGATGGACCGCACCTGGCTGCCGGTGGTGCACAGCTGGCGCCTCAACGAGCGCCACTACGGTTCGCTGCAGGGGCTCAACAAGGCCGACATGGCCAAGCAGTACGGCGACGAGCAGGTGCTGATCTGGCGCCGCAGCTACGACACGCCGCCGCCGGCGCTCGATGCCACCGACCCGCGCGGCCAGCGCCAGGACATCCGCTACGCGAAGCTGCGTCCCGAAGATGTGCCGCTGACCGAATGCCTGAAGGACACCGTCACGCGCGTGCTGCCGTTCTGGAACGACAGCATCGCGCCGGCCATCAAGGCGGGCAAGCGCATCGTGATCGCCGCGCACGGCAACAGCATCCGCGCGCTGGTGAAGTACCTCGACGGCATCGCCGATGCCGACATCGTCGGCGTCAACATCCCGAACGGCATCCCGCTCGTCTACGAACTCGACGAGAACCTGAAGCCGATCAAGAGCTACTACCTGGGCGACGCCGAGGCCGCGGCAGCCGCGGCGGCTGCCGTCGCCAACCAGGGCAAGAAGGCCTGATCAGGCCGGCAGCCCGTACAGCCGCTCCGGCAGCAGCCGCGCCGCGAGCGACTTGTCGGGCAGCGCCGCGACGATCGCGAATTCCTGGCACGCGGTGTCGCGCCGCGTCGTGTGCACCACCGGCATGCCGCTGCGGTCGGTGATGCTGGCAGCGATCGGCGTGCTGGCGCTGTCGCCGCGCCGCACCACCACCGCGCGCTCGCCGCTCTTCAGCTGCACGAACTCGCCCGGCGGATAGATGCCCAGCTCCTTGATGATGGCCATCGCGAGCGGGCCACCGCCGTCTTCGCGGAACACATGCCGTGCGGCCTCCTGCGCGCTGATGGCGGGTCGGCTGCCACGTGGCGAGATGCGCGCCATGAAGACATCGGCCAGCCGCAAGGCCCACGCCATCTCGCACGGGTCGCGCAACCCGCCCGGGTAGCCGCGCCCACCCGGGCATTCATGGTGCTCGGCCACCGCCTGCAGCCACTCGGCATCGTCGATGCCGGCCGCTTCCAGCAGCTCGACCGCCTGCTGCGGGTGCTGCGCCACCAGCTCCAGCTGCGGCGGCATCGCCGGCACGCCCTGGGCGGCCAGGCGGCCCTGCAGGTCGAGCATCGCGATGTTCATCGTCAGCGCCGCCTTCACGAGGCTCTGCGTGCGCGCGGCGCTCCAGCCGAGGCGGCGCGCCATCAGGCAGCACAGCAGCGCGGTGTGCAGCGAGTGCGTGAGGCCGTACAGCATCATGCGCGGCCTGTCCTTGCGCACCGACAGGAAGATGCCGATGTCGGGGTCGCGCTCGATCAACGCGACAAGACTCGCCGCGAACTCGTCGATGCGCGCCGGAAAGCCCCGGTCGGCCAGGCTTTTCAGCAGCAGGTCGAGCCGCCACAGCGTCTTTTCCCACTGGTCGAACAGGTTGGGCGGCCGTGCATCCCGGGGTTGCGCCGCACGTGCCGCGGCCTTGACCTCTCTCAGGTCGACACAGGCACCACGCCGCAGCAGCGCCTGCACCTGATCGTCGTCGACCACCACATGGCCGCGGGCCAGCAGCAGCACGCCGGCCTCGTCCCGCACGCCCCAGGGCAGCGGGGCCCCCAGGCGGACCTGGGATTGCACCAATCTGAGCAGTTCCATCTCTCGACCTCCACGCAGCCCTCGCGGTGCGGAGGCACCGGGGCATGCGGGGATGTCGACACCGCCAGCAAGGGCGGCAAGGGAACATGCGTCACCTCCCGGTGCGCATGCTCCCGCCCGGTCAGACGCCGGTGTAGGCCGTCTTCACGATGGTGTAGAACTCGCGGGCATAGCTGCCCTGCTCGCGCGGGCCGTAGCTCGATCCCTTGCGGCCGCCGAACGGCACGTGGTAGTCGACGCCGGCGGTCGGCAGGTTGACCATCACCATGCCGACCTGCGCGTGGCGCTTGAAATGCGTCGCGTACTTCAGCGAGCTGGTCGCGATGCCGGCCGACAGGCCGAACGGCGTGTCGTTGCTCACCGCGAGCGCCTCGTCGTAGTCCTTCACGCGGATCACCGACGCCACCGGGCCGAAGATCTCCTCGCGGTTGATCGTCATGGCTTGCGTCGAATCGACGATCAGCGCCGGTGCGAGGAAGAAGCCGTCGGTTTCGGCCTTCACCCGCTGGCCGCCCGCCAGCAGGCGCGCGCCCTCGGCCTGGCCGAGCTCGATGTAGCGCTCGTCCTGCTCGAGCTGCGCCTTCGAGACCACCGGGCCGATGTCGATGCCGGCGCCCAGCGCATGGCCGACCTTCAGGCCGCGCACGCGTTCGGCCAGCGCCTCGACGAAGCGGTCGTGGATGCCGGCGGTCACGATCAGCCGGCTCGACGCGGTGCAGCGCTGACCGGTCGAGAAGAACGCGCTCTGCGCGCACAGCTCGACCGCCTGCTTCAGGTCGGCATCGTCGAGCACGATCTGCGGGTTCTTGCCGCCCATCTCGAGCTGCACCTTCGCGCCGCGCGCGACCGCGGCCTGCGCAACCTGCTTGCCCACGCTCTGCGAACCGGTGAAGCTGATCGCATCGATGCCCGGGTGGTCGACGATGGCCTGCCCGACCTCGCGGCCGGCGCCCATCACCAGGTTGAACACGCCCGCCGGCAGGCCGGCGCGCGTGATGATCTCGGCCAGCGCCCAGGCCGAGCCCGGCACCAGGTCGGCGGGCTTGAACACCACGCAGTTGCCGAAAGCGAGCGCCGGCGCGATCTTCCACGCGGGAATCGCGATCGGGAAATTCCACGGGCTGATGATGCCGACCACACCGACCGGCTCGCGCGTGATCTCGATGCCGATGTTCGGCCGCACCGACGGCAGCAACTCGCCCGGCGTGCGCAGGCATTCGCCGGCGAAGAACTTGAAGATGTTGCCGGCACGCGCGGCTTCGCCGATGCCTTCCGGCTTGGTCTTGCCTTCCTCGCGCGCGAGCAGCGTGCCGAGTTCTTCGCGGCGCGCGAGGATCTCGTTGCCGATGCGGTCGAGCGCGTCGGCGCGGGCCTGCACGTTGAAGAGTGCCCAGGCGGGCGCCGCGGCACGGGCGGCCTGCACCGCTTCACCGACCTGCGCGGCGGTCGCGCTCGCGAACAGGCCGACGGTGTCGGCAAGATCCGACGGGTTGATATTCGGCACGAAGCGCGAACCGGCGACCCAGGCGCCGTTGATGTAGTTCAGGTGTTCGCTCATCGCGTGCTCCTTACTGCGGGCCGAGGCGCTTGATCAGCGCGGACAGCATCTCGACTTCTTCACCCGTCAGGTCCGTCAGCGGCGGGCGCACCGGCCCGGCCGGGTGGCCGACCAGCGTCGCGCCGGCCTTGATGATGCTGACCGCGTAGCCCGCCTGGCGGTTGCGGATGTCGAGGTAGGGCAGGAAGAAGTCGTCGATCAGGCGGCTCTGCGTCGCCCGGTCGTCGGCCGCGACGGCACGGTAGAAATCCATCGCGGTCTTCGGCACGAAATTGAACACCGCCGACGAGTACACCGGCACGCCCAGCGCCTTGTAGGCCGCGGCATAGACCTCCGCGGTCGGCAGGCCGCCCAGGTAGGCGAAACGATCGCCCAGCTTCTGGCGCACCGTCACCATCGCCTCGATCTCGCCGACGCCGTCCTTGAAGCCCACCAGGTTCGGGCAGCGGTCGGCCAGCTGCTGCAGGCTGGCCGCGCTGAGCTTGCACACCGCGCGGTTGTAGACGATCACGCCGATCTTCACCGACTTGCACACCGCCTCGACGTGCGCGACCAGCCCGGCCTGGCCGGCTTCGGTCAGGTAGTGCGGCAGCAGCAGCAGGCCCTTGGCACCCAGGCGCTCGGCCTCTTGCGCCATCGCGATCGCCTGGCGGGTCGGGCCGCCGACGCCGGCGATGATCGGCACGCTGTGCTTGCAGGTGTCGACCGCCACCTTGATGACCTGGCCGTATTCCTCGCCGACCAGCGAGAAGAACTCGCCGGTGCCGCCGGCCGCGAACAGCGCGGTCGCGCCATAGGGCGCCAGCCACTCGAGCCGCTTCGCATAGGTCGACGGCTTGAAGTTGCCCTCGGCGTCGAAGTCCGTCACCGGGAAGGACAGCAGGCCGGACGAAATGGTGGTTTTGAGTTCCTGGGGTGACATGCGCGTCTCCAATGAAGTTCTGGCGATCGGATCAGGTTGTCAGTCATCGTACAACATGGGCCGCGCAGATTCAAGAGGGCCGACCCGCCGTGCTTCTAGGGCGTGGGGCCGCCGTCGGCCCGGCGCAGGCGCTCGCGGCTGTTGGCCAGGTGCGTGCGCATCGCGGCGCGGGCCGCCTCCGGGTCGTGCCCGGCGATCGCGTTGACGATGCTTTCGTGTTCGACGTTCACGCGCTGCAGGTATTCGCGCCGGCCCTCGCCGGCGACCTTCGCGGTGTTGAGCCGGGCGCGCGGAATGATCATCGTGCCCAGGTAGGTCATCAGCTCGACGAAGTGCACGTTCTGCGTGGCCCGCGCGATCTCCATGTGGAGCTGGAAGTCGGGCGCGATCGCATCGCCATCGTGCTCGATGGCCGCTGCGAACGCGTCCAGCGCGCCGCGCATCACCTCGATGTTGGCGTCGGTGCGGCGCACCGCGGCGAGCCCCGCCGCCTCGACCTCGAGCCCGATGCGCAGGTCGAGCACCGCGATCACCTCGCGGGCGGTCGCGATCTGCTCGGGATCGATGCGGAAATTCAGCGTGCCGCCGGCGCCGACGACGAAGGTGCCGACGCCATGCCGCGTCTCGACCAGCCCGCCGGCCTGCAGCTTCGACAGCGCCTCGCGCACCACGGTGCGGCTGACGCCGAACTCATCCATGATCGCGGCCTCGGTGGGCAGCTTGTCGCCCGATCGCATCACGTTGTCGCGGATGCGCGCGCTCAGCGTCTCGACCAGGCCGATGGCCAGGCTGCGCGGCCGGCGGCGCGGCAGGTCGGTCGCAGCGGGAGAAGACGGAACGTGCATCGAACGGCTCATGACAGGGTCGTTGAAAGGGCTTTCACTGTACGACACGCGCCCCTCGGCGGTCCGCGGGCTTCCGCGGGTCGACAAAGGCAGTTCGTCGTCGTACAACAATGTACGTCGTCGACGACACCGTTTGGCCACCGGGCGCGGCGCGGCAGCCTCGGGATTACCCTCATCCCGTCGGCTTGACAAGCCCCTGTCCGTCACGAATCATTCGGCATGTTGTACGACAACTGATGACGTACGTGTTGCCGACAGCGAAGACCCGCGGTCGGCCGTGAAAGATGCCTTCGATGACGACCCCGCCGACCTCCACCACCTCCCTGCGCTTCAAGCGCCTGCTGCTGACCGGCGCTGCCGGCGGCCTCGGCCGCGTGCTGCGGCCACGCCTGAAGGCCTATTGCGATGTGCTGCGCCTGTCCGACCTCGCCGACCTGGGCAGCGCCGCCGCCGGCGAGGAGCTGAGCCAGGTCCCGCTGCAGGACGGCGCCGCGGTGCACCAACTGCTGGAAGGCGTCGACGCCGTCGTGCACCTGGGCGGCGTGTCGGTCGAGGCGGCGTTCGACCCGATCCTGCAGGCCAACATCGTCGGCACCTACAACCTCTATGAAGCGGCGCGCAAGCACGGCGTGAAGCGCGTGCTGTTCGCGAGCTCGAACCACGTGACCGGCTTCTACCGCCAGGACGAAGTGCTCGACACCAACGCGCTGCCGCGCCCCGATGGCCTGTACGGCCTCAGCAAGGCCTTCGGCGAGAACCTCGCGCGCTTCTACTTCGACCGCCACGGCATCGAGACCGCCTGCCTGCGCATCGGCTCGTCGTTCGCCGAGCCGAAGGACCGCCGGATGCTGGCCACCTGGATGAGCTTCGACGACCTGGAGCGGCTGGTGGTGTCGTGCCTGACGGCGCCGCTGGTCGGCTACAGCGTCGTCTATGGCATGTCGAACAACCGCACGCAGTGGTGGGACAACACCAAGGCCAAACATCTCGGCTACGTGCCGCAGGACAGCTCCGAGCCGTTCCGCGCCGCGGTCGAGGCGCGGCAGCCGCCGCTCGACTACAACGACCCGGCCGTGCTCTACCAGGGCGGCGCCTTCGTGCGCACCGGCCCGTTCGAATGACCACGGCGATGCGCATGGACAAGCTCGACGCCTCGCGCGACCAGGTCGGCGAAAGCCCGCTGTGGTCGGTGGCCGAGCAGGCGCTGTACTGGGTCGACATCGAAGGCCGCCAGGTGCGGCGCTTCGACCACGCCACGCGCCGCGTCGAGAGCTGGGCCTGCGCCGAGCGCGTGGCCTGCATCGCACTGCATGCGCAGGGCGGGCTGGTGGCGGCGATGGAGAGCGGCGTGTTCCACCTGCTCCTGTCGGCCGCGGGCCTGACCTCGACGCGCCTGTGCAGCATCACGCACCCGCGCGACGGCATGCGCTTCAACGACGGCCGCTGCGACCGCCAGGGCCGCTTCTGGTCCAGCACGATGGTGCGCGACATGTCGCTCGCATCGCCCTTCGGCGCGCTGTTCCGGCTCGACGGCAACGGCCTGTCGGCGCCGCTGGTGTCGGGCCTGATCACCGGCAACGGCCTCGCGTTCAGCCCGCGCGGCGACGTGATGTACCTGTCGGACTCGCACCCGAGCGTGCGCCGCATCTGGGCCTTCGACCTGGACGCCGACGGCACGCCCACCGACCGCCGCGAGTTCGTCGACATGAACCGCCACCCGGGCCGCCCCGACGGCGCCGCGGTCGATGCCGACGGTGGCTACTGGATCTGCGCCAACGACGCCGGCCTGGTGCACCGCTTCACGCCCGACGGCCGGCTCGACCGCTCGCTGACCGTGCCGGTGCCCAAGCCGTCGATGTGCGCGTTCGGCGGCCCGCAGCTGCGCCAGCTGTTCATCACCACGATCCGGCTGCCGAGCGCGGCCGACGATGCCCTCGACGGCTCGGTGTTCGTCGCCGAGCCCGGCGTGGCCGGCCTGCCCGAGACCGCCTTCGCTTTCTGACGATTTCGCTAGACCCATCCACCCCGGAGACAAGACCATGACCCACAAGATCCGCACCCTGGCCGCCGTGATGGCGCTGGCCGCGCTCGGCACGGCCCAGGCCACCGAGTTCCGCTCGACCGACATCCACCCCGACGACTACCCGACCGTGCTGGCCGTCAAGCACATGGGCGAGACGCTGTCGAAGCTGACCAACGGCAAGCACAGCATCAAGGTGTTCAACAACGGCTCGCTCGGCGCTGAGAAGGACACCATCGAGCAGACCAAGATCGGCGCGATCCCGATGACGCGCGTCAACATCGCGCCGATGAACAACATCTGCCCGGCCACCGTGGTGCCGACGATGCCCTTCCTGTTCCGCTCGAAGGAACACATGCGCGCGGTGCTCGACGGCCCGATCGGCGAAGAGATCCTGAAGAGCTGCGAAGCGCAGGGCTTCATCGGCTTGGCCTACTACGACAGCGGCGCGCGCTCGATGTACACGGTGAAGAAGCCGATCAAGACGCTGGCCGACGCCAAGGGCCTGAAGATCCGCGTGCAGCAATCCGACCTGTGGGTCGCGCTGCTCGAGGCGATGGGCGCGAACGCGACGCCGATGCCCTTCGGCGAGGTCTACACCGCCCTGAAGACCGGCCTGGTCGACGGCGCCGAGAACAACTTCCCGTCGTACGAGAGCTCGCGCCAGTTCGAGGTGGCCAAGTACTACTCGAAGACCGAGCATTCGATGGCGCCCGAGGTGCTGCTGTTCTCGAAGCGCGTGTTCGACGCGCTGAGCCCGGACGACCAGAAGGCGATCCGCCAGGCCGCGAAGGAATCGGTGCCGTTCATGCGCAAGCTGTGGGACGAGCGCGAAGAGAAGTCGCTGGCCACCGTGAAGGCGGCCGGCGCGCAGATCATCGACGTCGACAAGACCTCGTTCCAGGCCGCGATGAAGCCGGTGTACGACAAGTTCCTGGCCGACCCGAAGCTGCGCGACCTGGTCAAGCGCATCCAGGACACGAAGTAATCCAAGCTCTCCACTGAACCCACCGCGGCGGCCCGCGCCGCCGCGGTGAAGGAATCCCCGATGTACACGAAATTCTGCGCAGCCGTCGCCAAGGCCTGCCTGCGGCTCGGCGTGGCCGGCCTGGTGCTGCTGCTCGCGGCGGTGCTCTACCAGGTGTTCGGCCGCTACGTGCTCAACAGCACGCCCACCTGGGCCGAGAGCCTGGCGCTGGTGCTGGTGCTCTACGTGACCATGCTCGGCTGCGCCGTCGGCGTGCGCGACGCCGGCCACATCGGCATGGAGCTGCTCGGCTTCCTGCTGCCCGAGAAGGCGAAGCTGCCGACCGAGATCCTGATCCACCTGCTGACCCTGCTGTTCGGGGCCCTGATGGCCTGGAACTGCGCGCTGATGTTCGACTCGGTGGGCGACTACAAGATCCCGACGCTCGGCATCTCCGAAGCCTGGCGCTACGTGCCCTTCATCGCGGCCGGCGTGCTGATCATTCTTTTCTCCATCGAACACATCGTGGCACTGCTGCGTGGCACCGAGGTTGAACCCGCATGGCACTGACCATTCTCTGCATCACGTTCTTCGGGCTGCTGATCCTCGGCGTCCCGGTGGCGTTCTCGATCGGGCTGTCGGCGCTCGCGACCATCCTGTACGAAGGGCTGCCGATGGCGGTCATCTTCCAGCAGATGACCTCGGGCATGAACGTGTTCTCGTTCCTCGCGATCCCGTTCTTCATCTTCGCCGGCGAGCTGATGCTGTACGGCGGCATCGCCGACAAGATCGTCAACTTCGCGAACGCGGCGGTCGGCCACATCCGCGGCGGGCTGGGCATGTCGAACGTGGTGGCCTGCACGCTGTTCGGCGGCGTCTCCGGCTCGCCGGTGGCCGACGTGTCGGCGATGGGCGCGGTGATGATCCCGATGATGAAGAAGCAGGGCTATCACGCCGACTACGCGGTCAACGTGACGACCCATGCGGCGCTGGTCGGCGCGCTGATGCCGACCAGCCACAACATGATCATCTACACGCTGGCCGCCGGCGGCAAGGTGTCGATCGCCAAGCTGATCCTGGCCGGCCTGATCCCGGCGCTGGTGCTGACGCTGTGCAACCTGGCTGCCGCCTACCTGGTGGCGGTGAAGCGCGGCTACCCGGCCGGCACCTTCCCCGGCTGGAGCATCGTGGCGCGCACCTTCGCGGCCTCGCTGCCGGGGCTGTTCGTCGTCGTGCTGATCCTCGGCGGCATCCTGTCGGGCGTGTTCACCGCGACCGAATCGGCGGCGGTGGCGGTGCTGTACTCGCTGATCCTCAGCGTGGTGGTCTACCGCTCGCTGAAGTGGGAGCAGTTCCTGAAGGCGGCCGCGAAGGCGGTGAAGACGACCGGCGTCGTGCTGCTGCTGATCGGCATCTCCGCCTCGTTCGGCTACATCATCAGCCTGTACGAGGTGCCCGCGCTGACCGGCCAGGCGCTGTCGGCGGTGACCTCGAGCCCGTGGGTGATCTTCCTGCTGGTCAACATCATCCTGTTCCTGCTCGGCACCTTCCTCGACATGGCCGCCACCATCCTGGTGTGCACGCCGATCTTCCTGCCGATCTGCCAGCACTACGGCATGAGCGAGATCCAGTTCGGCATGGTGATCCTGATCAACTGCGCGCTCGGGCTGAACACGCCGCCGGTGGGCACGACCCAGTTCGTCGGCTGCGCGATCGGCGGCGTCTCGGTCGGCACCGTGATGAAGACGATCTGGCCGTTCTACGGCGCACTGATCGCCGCGCTGATGCTGGTCACCTACGTGCCGGCGTTCTCGCTGTGGCTGCCGGGCGTGGTGCTGCGCTGATCGGCGACATCAGACTTTCGTTCCGAGACCCTTCCAGGAGACATTCCATGATCATTCGCCGAACCCTTCTTGCACTCGCAGCCGCAGCCGCCGCAGGCACCAGCCTCGGGGTGCAGGCCGCGCCGGCCTGGCCCGAGAAGCCGGTGCGCATCGTCGTGCCGTTCGCGGCCGGTGGCACCTCCGACATCCTCGCGCGCCTGCTGGCCGACAAGCTGCAGGTCGAGCTGAAGCAGACGGTGCTGGTCGAGAACAAGGCCGGTGCCGGCGGCGTGATCGGTGCCGACTCGGTCGCCAAGTCGGCACCCGACGGCTACACCTTCCTGCTCGGCACCATCGCCAGCCACGCGATCAACCCGGTGCTGCAGCCGAAGATGCCGTACGACGCGGCCAAGGACTTCGCACCGGTGATCCTGCTGGGCAGCATCTCCAACGTGCTGCTGGTCGGCACCGAGGCGCCGTACAAGACCGTCAAGGAGCTGATCGCGGCGGCCAAGGCCAAGCCGGGCGACATCGCCTTCGCATCGTCCGGCCAGGGCAGCTCGCAGCACATGTCGGGCGAGACCTTCAAGCTGCTGACCGGGGCCGAGCTGACGCACGTGCCGTACAAGGGCAGTGCGCCGGCCATCCAGGACGTGATCGGCAACCAGATCCCGATGAGCTTCGAGACGGTGACGGTGGCGCTGCCCTTCGTGCAGAGCGGCAAGGTGCGCGCGCTGGCGGTGACGTCCGCCAAGCGCAGCATCGCGATGCCCGACGTGCCGACGCTGCAGGAAGCCGGCGTGCCGGGCTTCGACGTGGCCAGCTGGCAGGCCTTCTATGCGCCGGCCGGCACGCCGCCGGCGATCGTCAAGCGCATGAACGCCGAGGTCGCGAAGATCATCGCGATGCCCGACGTGAAGGCGCGGATGGAAGGCCTGGGCCTGCAATACAACCCCAACACGCCGGAGCAGTTTGCGGCGTTCGGCCGCAGCGAACTGGTGAAGTGGGCGAAGATCGTGAAGGACGGGAACGTCAAGCCCTGACGTTGCGCAACAGGTGAGCAGCATGGCCGAGGTGAAGAAACCCCTGACGATCAAGATGCACGATCTCGACAACGTCGCGATCGTCGCCAACGACGGCGGGTTACCGGCCGGCACCGTGCTGGCCGACGGCCTCGTGCTGCGCGATGCGGTGCCGCAGGGCCACAAGGTGGCGCTGGTCGACCTGCCGGCCGGCTCGCCGGTGCTGCGCTACCACGTGAGCATCGGCCTGGCGGCCAAGGACATCCCGGCCGGCAGCTGGGTGCACGAGCGGCTGCTGCAGATGCCCGAGGCCCGCGAACTCACCGGCCTGCCGATGGCCACGCGGGCCGCGCCGCCGATGCCGCCGCTGGCCGGCTACAGCTTCGAGGGCTTTCGCAATGCCGACGGCTCGGTCGGCACGCGCAACATCCTCGCGATCACGACGACGGTGCAGTGCGTGGCCGGCGTCGTCGATTTCGCGGTGCAACGCATCAAGGCCGAGCTGCTGCCGCGCTACCCGAACGTCGACGACGTGGTCGGGCTGGAGCACACCTACGGCTGCGGCGTGGCGATCGACGCGCCCGACGCGATCATCCCGATCCGCACGCTGCGCAACATCAGCCTGAACCCGAACTTCGGCGGCGAGGTGATGGTGGTGAGCCTGGGCTGCGAGAAGCTGCAGCCCGAGCGGCTGCTGCCGCCGGGCACGATCTCGATCCGCGACGAGCGCGGGGCCGTGACCGGACCCGACACGCTGGACGTCGTGTGCCTGCAGGCCGAGGCGCACGTCGGCTTCATGTCGATGATCGACTCGATCATGACGACCGCGCGCGCGCACCTGGAGCGGCTGGACCGCCGCCGCCGCGAGACCTGCCCGGCCAGCGAGCTGGTGGTGGGCGTGCAGTGCGGAGGCAGCGATGCGTTCAGCGGCGTCACCGCGAACCCGGCGGTGGGCTTCGCGACCGACCTGCTGGTGCGCGCCGGCGCCAGCGTGATGTTCTCGGAGACCACCGAGGTGCGCGACGGCATTGCCCAGCTCACCGCGCGCGCCTCGACCCCCGAGATCGCCGAGGCGATGGTGCGCGAGATGGCCTGGTACGACGCCTACCTGCAGAAGGGCCGGGTCGACCGCAGCGCGAACACGACGCCGGGCAACAAGAAGGGCGGGCTGTCGAACATCGTCGAGAAGGCGATGGGCTCGATCGTCAAGAGCGGCAGTGCGCCGATCACCGGCGTGCTGTCACCGGGCGAGAAGCTCGCGACCAAGGGACTGACCTACGCGGCCACGCCGGCCAGCGACTTCATCTGCGGCACGCTGCAACTGGCGGCCGGCATGAACCTGCACATCTTCACGACCGGCCGCGGCACGCCGTATGGGCTGGCGGAGTGCCCGGTGATCAAGGTGGCGACCCGCAGCGACCTGGCGCGGCGCTGGCATGACCTGATGGACGTCAACGCCGGGCGCATCGCCGACGGCGACGCGACGATCGAGGACGTGGGCTGGGAGCTGTTCCGCCTGATGCTCGACGTGGCCAGCGGCCGCACGAAGACCTGGGCCGAGCGCTGGAAGCTTCACAACGCGCTGGTGCTGTTCAACCCCGCCCCGGTGACCTGAACGGCGCGGCGCTGTCGTGATGGCTGTCGAGGCGGCCTTCGCGACGATCGCGCAACGCCTGCTTGAGCTTCGACAGCAGCCCGGCGCCGGCCAGTGCGCAGAGCACCGCCGTGATGGCGAAGATGCCGGAACTGTTGACGAGGCCCAGGCAGTGGAGCTGGTTGAAGGGTTCCTCATCGCGATAAAAGAAGATGCCGGCATGCATCGCGGCGAGAACGCCGAAGACGATGCTGAACAGCAGCCGGGGAACCACGCGCCACAAGGTCGGCGGCGGTTCGGGCTCGGGATCCCGAACCGGCAGCGGCTCCAGCAGCGGGAGCAGTTCGCCCAGTTCCAGCACCGTCAATCCGGAGGGTCCGCGGAGTTCCTCTTCGGGGGGTTCATGCGATGACATCGTTCTGCTCCCTGGTGGTTGTGGAGAAGATCGAGTGTCCGAATGGATGGTGCAGAAAGTATGCAGAGGGGCGGCGGCTATCGAAAACCCCGAGGGCGTGCGCTTGATGAACAGGCGCTCTGCTTCTCAGCTTTGAACCCGTCGGCGGTCGCATCGATCGGCTTGAAATCCAATTCAGATGCGAGATGCTGAGGTGAGATCGTTGTCATGCCGTGAATCCCGAGCGCGTAGGAATCGGCTGGCGGGCTACATCGAACCGCCGAATCATTGGCTTTGCTTGAGATGACCCACCCAGGCGTGCTTGATCGACCCACTCGCCGCGTTCGTCGTGATGCTGGTGATCCGATCGTTCTGGTCGCAGCTGAGCGCTTGGTCCAGCGCAGGCTGCGCCATGCCGTCCGCGCTCAGGTGCGCGAAGCCGCACGATGCGGCTCGTCTCGTCGTAGCACAGGTCCCGCAGCGGGTATCCGCAGGCCAACGCGGGCTCGCCATTCGGGGTGTTCGGGCCGGCTGGCACGCCGGCAGCGGTGGCAATCGGCTGAACGCAGAACTCGACCGGCTGCTGGCGAGCGGTCGCGGGAGTTGCTGGATTAGCCCTTCCGCACCTTTGCAGCAAGTTGAACATCACTAATTATTTTGTTCTTAACATGGGAAATGTCCGCACCAAGCGCGATCGGATCAAACACTGCCCAAGCGCCATCCCTGCGAGAATCCTCATCAGATTGAGTTGATATCTCAATAATTGATTCACTCCCATAAGAATAGATGGCGACTTGGCCAACCCTGCTGTCCAAGAGGGACAAAACAATTGCCCTCTCATACTCGACCTCATCATCTGGGAGGCTGCAATCCTCTTTCAATCTCCACCAGTATCCTGCCATCCAGTCGGACCACCTGCCTGGAGCAACTTCAGGTATCAAAGCAGGGAGGGCTGGTGGCCGAGCGATTCGCTTCTGAATTTCATTCAGATCTTCTATGAAGTTTCCAGGATTTGTCGCCGGAATAACCAGATTGGCAGATTCACCCTGTACCAGCCAAATCTCAACAACTGCAAACACGTAACTCGGATTTCCTCGCCCGAACTGAAGCGTCTTATTGATCGATTCCTGTACATTGAGCTTGAACTGCAGCCTCAGGTCAGCAATTGATACTTGATATAAAAAAACTATATTCGTCATTTTGGTTTCCTTGGCCAATTGGGAAAGCCTGCATCACGCCCTGCCTTCCATTGTTGCGGAGTCAAGTCACGTTGGTACACGACATATCCGTGCCAATACTTGATGCACTTTTGTTCGTCTGTTCTTGTTAGGCGAAAGACCACGATCTGACCAGCCAAGCCGTCGTAGCCAATTCGAGACCGCCCTGCGCCGACAGAATGTGTCAACGCGAGGGTTGGATTCGCAGGTTCAGCGGAGATATCTCCACGTGGAATATCACCATGCTTTCCATCGTTTGTTTCATAGACATCTTCGTATGCTGTGCAACATTCTTGGGTGTTCGGCTGTGATCCAGTGCCAGGAATATATCTATCTTGAACAGGATCATATCTTCCAGGATCTATAACACTTTGCGTTGGCAGACCAGGAAGAGGAATCGGCACCGGACCGAAAGGACTTGGCGCGAGTTGAAGTCCTTGGGCGTCCACGAAACTTAGCGGATTCCCTCCGACATACCCATACGTCGTCAGACTCCCACCCGCCAACCCGATCGGATCGCTCTGCGTGTACTGCCCACCCTCAGCCGCGTAGTACCGGTGGTAGTTGTAGAACAGCCCCGACTCCTGGTCCGCATACTGCCCCGGGAACCTCAGGTTCTGCGTAAAGACCCCCAGCCCGCTCGGGTTGGTCTCCGGCGCGCTCGTGCCGAAGGGCTCGCCCAGCCAGCGCCAGCGCACCTGGTTGTTGCGGTCCACCACCACCCGCGGCGTGTTCAGGTGATCGCTGTGGATGAAGTACACCAGCGGCCCGCCACTCGGGTTCGCCGGGTCCGGCGTGAACATCGCCATCGGCGTGTCGCGCAGCCACACGTATTCGCGCAGCGCCGCACCGTTGCGGTCGTACTCGCCCAGCAGGTGCCCAGCCTGGTCGTACACGAACACCACCGTGCTGTCGGGTCCCGTGCTGCTCACCTTGCGCACCCGCTGCCCTGCGGCGTTGTACGTGTAGCGCGTCGTCACGCCCGCCTTGGTGAGCGTCGCGAGCTGGCCTCGCAAGTTGTACGTCGCCGCATACCCCGTGCCACCTGCTGCGCTGTCTTGGGTCGTGTTCCCCGCGCTGTCGTACCCGAAGCTCCGCGCCGGGTTCGTGGTGCCGGTGACCCGGTTGCTCGTCGCCTCCACGGTGTACGCGCTCAGGCTGCCGTTCAGGCCCAGCCCCGTGCGGTTGCCGTTCGGGTCGTAGGCGATGGCCCAGCTCGCCGCGTTCGTCGTGATGCCCGTGATCCGATCGTTCTCGTCGTAGCTGAACGCCTGGTCCAGCGCGGGCTGCGCCGTGCCGTCCGCGCTCAGGTGCGTGAAGCTCACGATGCGGCTCGCCTCGTCGTAGCGCACATCGCGCAACGCATCCCCCAGCGGGTAGCGGATCGCCCGGCCCGCGAGGTCGAAGTAGCGCTCGTTCGCCTTCGGGCCTGCGGCCATCGCCCAGCGCCAGCGCTTGACCGCACCCGCGAACGGCGTCCACTCGATCTGCGTGATCAGCGGCGCACCGCCCAGCGTGATGCCGGTCACTCGCCATCCACCCAGGTCAGCCCCAGCTGCCGGCCCGACGGGTAGTTGATGCCGCTCAGGTTGCCCAGCGTGTAGCCATAGCCCACCGTGTGCGTCAGCTGCGTGGTGTTGCTGCCGGTACTGGCGTCGACGCGCTGCACGTCGTTGACCACCTCGCCCTGGTCGTCGTAGCCGTACTGCGCCGAGCCGCCCGGGTAGCTGCTGCTCGTCAGCCGCCCCATCCCGTAGCTGAAGCCCGCACCTGTCTGGCTGTAGGCCAGCGTCACGGTCTCCGTCGGCTGGCCGGCCTGCGTGTACACCGCGCCGGTCAGCCGGTCGCTCACGTCGTAGCCGTAGGTCGTCAGCACGCCCCGGCTGTCGGTGCGGGTCTTCAGGTTCCGCGCGGCGTCGTAGCTCAGGTTCTCGATCCCCGTGTCCGGGCTGATCACCTGCGTCGCGTCGCCCAGGCCGTTGCGCGGGTACTGCGTCACCAGGTTCCTCGGGTCGGTCACCTGCGTCGTGCGGTGCCCACCGTCGTACTCGAAGCTGGTCTTGCCGTTCTTCGCGTCGGTCGCCTCCTTCACCCGCTCCAGCGCGTCGTAGGTCAGCCGCGTCTGCAGGTTCAGCGTGCCGGCCCCGCGCGTGATCTTCGTGCGGTTGCCCTGCGCGTCGTACTCGTAGCGCTCCAGCGGCAGCGGTGAGTTCGGCAGCGGCGGGAAGGCGTTTGATGCCGGAGCTTGATCCGTCACGCCGGCCTGCTGCTGGCGGCCCAGCGCATCCATCAGCGCGTTCAGGCTCTGCGTCAGCTCACCGGCCGGGTCCTTGAGCCGCTGGTCGATTCGGTTGCCCGCGTTGTCCAGCACATAGTCGATGCGGTTGCCCTTCTTGTCCGTCACTGCCACCGCGCGGTGTGCGTCGTCGTACTCGTAGCCGACCCAGCTGCCGTCACCCAGCGTCACCTTCTTGAGCTGGCCGACAGCGTCGTACTCATAGGCGGTCGTCTTGGTGCCCACCGTGCGGCTGAGCATGCGCTGGCGCAGGTCGTAGGTGTAGGTCGTCACCACGCCTTCGCGGGTGCTCTGCAGCACCTGGCCGTACTTGTTGTACCGATCGAAGGTGGTGACTTCACCGTTCGGCGCCGTGACGCGCAGCAGGTCGCCCTTCGAGTAGTCGGCGGTGGTGGCCGGCGCGCGCAAGTATTGCGTCGTGCCGGAGCCAATATTGGCCGTCAGCACCCGCCCGTCCGCGTCATAGGTCCACGTGCGCACCGTGTCGATGGTGCCCGGCTGCAGCGCGGCACCGAACCCCAGGTGCCCGTCTGCATCGGTCGTCGCTTGCGTCACCTGCTTGCACAGCACCACGATCGGCTTGCCGTCCCGCAGTGGCGCCGTCCCTGGCTCACAGCTCGCGGTGGCGTTGCCGTTCAACGGATCCGGCTGGCCGTTGTAGACGCTCGTCGTGATCTGGTTCGGCTCGGCCACCCGGGTCGGCAGGCTCCAGTCCGGATGCCACTGCGTGCTCGTCTTCAGCGCCCCGGTCGGCAGCGCCGCGTTCACTTGCGTCACTGCCGCACAGGCCTGCCCTTGGCTCACTCCCGAGACCGATGCCACTTGCAGGTGGCGCACCAAGTCGCTCACGAAACAGCTGCGCGTGCCGTTGAAGTCGTCGCGGCTCGCGAGGTTCCCACCCGCGTCATAGTCCTGGCTGCTCGTGCTCGCCGAGCAACCTGCCCCGGCCGGCTGGCTCTGCCCGGCCAGAACGTTCTTGTTCAGCAGCGTCGCAGCCGTCCACGTTGTCGTCGTACCCGCTGCATCCACCAGGGTCGTGCCCGCCGGAGGCAGCCAGTCGAAGTAGTGATACACAATGCTGGCCGCCTCGTCGTATTGCTCGCTCACCACGATGCTCGGTGGCGTTGCATAGCTCACGCTGAAGCTGTCGACACCACCCGCCAGCGCTGTGGAGGTCGCCCGCCAGCCGGCGTCGTAGCCGTAGCTCGAGTAGCGCACGCCCGATTCGTCGACGATCCCGGTGAGCGCGCCGTCGTTGCCGCTCTCGTACAGGAAGACTCGGCGCCTCCCATCGGGCCAGTCGATGCTGAGGAGATTGCTCGCGTAGCCCAACATCACCACACGACCAGCGACGTCGGTCACGCTGTGGATGCGCGCATCGCCGGGTTGTCCGGCGTACGTGAAGACGATGCTGCGCCCATCGTTGTCCGTCGCCTGGATCAGGTAGCCCGGCATCGGTGCCACGTCCACGGGCGTGCTGGCGTCGCTGTAGATCAGGCTGACCGACGATCCGTCCGCCCAGGTCAGCGCCGTCAATCGCCCGGTCGCGGCGTCATAGCGCTCCTGGGCACCGGTCTGCACGTCGTCGTAGCGCAATCCGCCGCCGGGCACGGCCACCAGCCGGTCGGCCGTGTGGGCCTCGGGCGTGAACTGCCCCGTCCCATCGCGCGAGAAGCTCACCACCTTGCCGTCGCCCCGGTTCACCTGCGCCGCCGCAGGGCTCGCCGCCGCACTGCTGAGGACCGGCCCACTCACGCGCCGGTGCAGGTTGCTCGACCACATCCGCCCCAGCACGCCCCCGGCATGCACGGCGGCTTCCGGCAGCCGGATCACCTCCTCGGGGCCCGTCTGCACGAGGGCCGTGCTGTCATAGGTGAACGTCAGCGCCAACCGCCCGATCCGCACGCCGGTGTCCACCGACTCCCGGCGCACGCCCCGCAGCGGGTGGATCGGATCGCTGCGCGGCGGATCGGCCGGACAACTCCTGGGCGGGTTCGATGCGCGCGGCACATTGATCAACGACGCGCAGGCCGGCATTGCGCGGCCGGTTCGCCCGACCCCCTGCGGGCACACACACTCGCCGCTCGCTATCTCGACCGATGGGTAGGGGCAGGCATTCACCTCTTGCTCGTGGTAGCCCATGCTTGCGGTGGGCGACGGCAGAAGGTCGCCGCTTGCATTCGTCGCATAGCAGCGTGCCTTCACAGGCGAGTCGACGAAGTAGGTCACCGCGCCGGACCAGTGCTGCACCGACATCGCGTCCTCGCACGCGGCCTGGTAGCTGCTGAACGGCCCGTTGCCGGCCCATTCCCACCACGAGGTACTGGTCAGCACCTTCGAAACCACGCCTTCTGCCTGCGCCACCGGCGCGATGCACAGGCTCAACACCATCCACACCGCGCACGCAGCCGCGCGCCACGCCACGCGACCACGCGCGTGCTCTGCCAATGACATGAACTCCTCCTGGACCGACACGATTCATGCCGTATCGGTCCGCCCTCTTCAGGGGACTCCTGACTGCTTCGGCGACGCGGCGGGCGGATTAGACGTGAGCGAAATGACCGTGGCAAGGGCGGCAAGCCGCCGGCATCGTTGCCGCGTCACCAAGTTGACAGTTGTTCACTTTCCCAGCGAACCCACGATTCCCGCGCGCACCGCCTCCGACAACTCTCGCCGCTGCGCATGCGCCGAGTAGTGCGCCGGCAGCACCGTGACCTGCGCGGTCAGCCCCTCGGCCATCACCACCCACCACAGCGATTGCAGCAGGCTGGTGTCGCCGATGTAGGCCGCGGCCGGGCTCACCGCGTGCGTCGCGTCGGCATAGCGCAGCGCGACCGGCTGCACCGGCGTGCCGGTCGTGATCGCGGCCTGCAGCAGGTTCGCGTGGAACGGCAGCACGCCATGCCCGTCGCTGGTCGTGCCTTCCGGAAACACCGCGATCACGCTCCCCTCCTGCAGCGCCTGCGCCACCTGGTGCACCACGCGCATCGCGTCGCGCTTGCGTTCGCGCTCGATGAAGAGCGTGCCGCCGCACGCCACCAGCCAGCCCAGCACCGGCCAGCGGCGGATGTCGGCCTTCGACACGAAGCGCACCGAGCCCGCCGCATTGATCGCGAGGATGTCGATCCACGACACATGGTTGGCGACGACCATCACCGGCGCCGCATGCCATTCGCCGCGCACCACCACGCGGATGCCCAGCAGGCGCAGCATCGCCGCGCACCACGGCCCGACGCGCGCAGTGCGCGCCGCCGGCCGCAGGAACGGGAAGATGAACCCGCAGATCATCAGGCCGCGCAGCACATGCGCCACGCAGGCGGCAATGCGCCAGGCGGCGCGCAGCTTTCGCACGGCCTCAGCGACCTGCGCCGGCAGCTTCGAACGCCACCTGCCCGGCCACGATGGTCGTGGCCACGCGGCCCGGCAGCTCGTAGCCCGAGAACGGCGAATGCCGGCCCTGGCTGCGGAACTTCGCCGGCTCCACCGTCCAGCGCGCCGCCGGGTCGAACAGGCACAGGTCGGCCACGCCGCCCTGCACGATCCGCCCCGCGCTCGAGCCGAGCGAGCCCAGGCTCTCGCCCAGCACGCGCACCGGGTCGCAGGTCATCCGCGCCAGCGTCGTCGCGAGCGGCAGCCGCTGCTCGTCGCCCCACTTCAGCGCCAGGCTCAGCAGCAGCTCCAGCCCGGTCGAGCCCGGCTCGGCTTCGGCGAACGGCAGGTTCTTGTTGTCCTCGTCGACCGGCGTGTGGTCGCTGACCAGCGCATCGACCGTGCCCTCGGCCAGCCCGGCGCGGATCGCGTCGCGGTCGCGCTGCTGGCGCAGCGGCGGCGTCAGGCGCATCGCGGCATTGAAGTAGCCGATGTCGACATCGGTCAGGTGCAGGTGGTTGGCGCTCACGTCGCAGGTCACCGGCAGGCCTTCGTTCTTGGCCTGCCGCACCAGCGCGATGCCGGCCGCGCTGCTCAGGCGGCACAGGTGCACGCGCGCGCCGGTCACGCGCATCAGCTCGAAGATCACGTGCAGCGCGATCGTCTCGGCGATCACCGGCACGCCCGACAGGCCGAGCCGCGTCGCGAGCGCCCCGCTCGCGGCCACGCCCTTGCCCAGGTAGGCATCCTGCGGCCGCAGCCACACGGTGTAGCCGAAGGTGGCGGCGTACTGCATCGAGCGCATCAGCACCAGCGTGTCGGTCAGCGGCGCGTCGGCCTGCGAGAAGCCGACGCAGCCGGCCTCCGTCAGCTCGGCCATCTCGGTGATCGCCTCGCCGGCCAGGCCGCGCGTCAGCGCCCCCAGTGGGTACAGGTGCGCGTGGTTCAGGTTGCGCGCGCGGAACTTCAGCATCTCGACCAGGCCGGGCTCGTCGAGCGGCGGGTCGGTGTCAGGCGGACACACCAGGCTGGTGACGCCGCCGGCCACCGCCGCGGCCATCTCCGACTCGAGCATGCCTTCGTGCTCGTGCCCCGGCTCGCGCAGCCGCGCGGCCAGGTCGACCAGGCCGGGCGCGACGACCAGGCCCGCCGCGTCGATGGTGCGGCTGGCGTGGAAATCGGCGCTCACGCTGCCGATCGAGACGATGCGGCCGGCCGCGATCGCGAGGTCGCCGGTCTGGTCCAGGCCCGACGCCGGGTCGATCAGCCGGCCGTTCTTGATCAGGAGTTTCATGCGTTGTTTCCGGCGATGGTGGACATCACGGCCATGCGCACCGCGATGCCGAAGGTGACCTGCGGCAGGATCACGCTCTGCTTGCCGTCGGCCACCGACGAATCGATCTCGACGCCGCGGTTGATCGGCCCCGGGTGCATCACGATCGCATCGGGCTTGGCGAGCGCGAGCTTCTCGTCGGTGAGCCCGTAGTTCTTGAAGAACTCGCCGGCGCTCGGCAGCATCGCACCGCTCATGCGCTCGTTCTGCAGGCGCAGCATGATGATCACGTCGGCGCCGCGGATGCCCTCGGCCATGTCGTGGCACACCCGCACGCCCATCTCGTTCAGGTCGCCCGGCACCAGAGTCTTCGGGCCGACCGCGCGGATCTCGGGCACGCCGAGCGTGGTCAGCGCGTGGATGTCGGAGCGCGCCACCCGCGAGTGCAGGATGTCGCCGACGATCGCGACCGTCAGGTTGCTGAAATCCTTCTTGAAGTGCCGGATCGTGTACATGTCCAGCAGCCCCTGCGTCGGGTGCGCGTGGCGGCCGTCGCCGGCGTTCACCACGTGCACGTGCGGCGCGCAGTGCTGGGCGATCAGGTAGGGCGCGCCGCTCTCGCCGTGGCGCACGACGAACATGTCGGCATGCATGGCCGACAGGTTGGCGATGGTGTCGAGCAGGCTCTCGCCCTTGGCCGCGCTCGACTTGGCGATGTCGAGGTTGATCACGTCGGCCGACAGCCGCTTGGCGGCGATCTCGAAGGTGGTGCGCGTGCGCGTGCTGTTCTCGAAGAACAGGTTGAACACGCTCTTGCCGCGCAGCAGCGGCACCTTCTTCACGTCGCGGTCGTTGACGCTCAGGAAGGTGCCTGCGGTGTCGAGGATGTGGTGGATCACCGCGCGCGGCAGGCCCTCGATCGAGAGCAGGTGAATCAGTTCACCGTGCGCGTTGAGTTGCGGGTTTCGCTTCGAGAGCATCAGCTGCCTTCCTGGATGTCGAAGGTGAATCGGCCGTCGTCGTCGCGGGCGAGACGAAGGCGCTGCTCGGCCGGCAGCGTGATGCGCGCCGCCGAGTAGGCTGGTTGGATCGGGAGTTCGCGCCCGCCGCGGTCGACCAGCACCGCGAGCGTCACGCTGGCCGGCCGGCCGAAATCGAACAGTTCGTTGATCACCGCGCGCGTCGTGCGGCCGGTGTAGAGCACGTCGTCGATCAGCAGGATCGGGCGGCCGTCGACCTCGAACGGCAGTCGCGTCGGGTCGGCGCTCGACATGCCGCGCGACGCGAAATCGTCGCGGTGCAGCGCGCTCGAGATCACGCCGATCTCGCCCGGCAGCTTCAGCTGCTCGTGCAGACGCTCGGCCAGCCAGGCGCCGCCCGACCAGATGCCGACCAGCACGGTGTCGGGTTGCAGCAGATTGCGGACGACCGATTGCAGGTCCTTGTACAAGGCCTCGGCGTCGAGATGCAGTGTGCCCATCAGGTGGTCCTGTCGGTGGAGGTGGTCAAGTCGGTGGAGGTCAAGGGAGGGCCCGCAGGTATTGCTCCAGGATGATGGCCGCCGACGCCGCGTCGACGTCGCTCGCCCCCATCGCGTGGGCCTCGGTGGTGGTGTAGCGCTCGTCGACCTCGTGCACCGGCAGCCGGAAGCGGCCGTGCAGCTGGCGCGCGAAGCGTTGCGCGCGAACGGTGTTCTCGTGCGGCGCGCCATCGGGGTGCACCGGCACGCCGACCACCAGCGCATGCGGCTGCCATTCGGCGATCAGCTTGCCGAGCGCCGCGAAGCGCGCATCGCCGACCGCCGCCACGGTGCGCAGCGGCGTCGCGGTGCGCGTCACGGTGTTGCCGCTGGCCACGCCGACGCGCAGCGTGCCGAAATCGAAAGCCAGGAACGAGCGGGGGGCGGACGCCTCATGCATGCCCCGCCTCTTGCGACAGCATGCGCGGGTCGATCCCCAGCAGCGACAGCGCCTTGTCGTAGCGCTGCTCGACCGGCGTGTCGAAGATGATGCCGGGCTCGGCGACGACGTTGATCCAGCCGTTGCGGCCGATCTCTTCCTCGAGCTGGCCGGCGCTCCAGCCGCTGTAGCCGAGCGTGACGAGGATCTTCTTCGGGCCGGCGCCGTGCGACAGCGCCTCGAGCACGTCCTTGCTGGTGGTCATCTCGAGCCCGCCGGGGATCTGCAGCGACGAGTTGTAGTGCCCGCCCTCGCCCGCCTCGCCGCCCAGCCGCTCGTGCAGCACGAAGCCGCGCTCGGTCTGCACCGGGCCGCCGAAGTAGACCGGCACGTCGGCGAGGTCGGGGCGGTCGAGGGTCAGCTCGACCTTCTCGAACAGGTTCTTCAGCTTGATGTCGATCGGTTTGTTGATCACCAGGCCGAGCGCGCCCTTCTCGGTGTGCTCGCACAGGTAGATCACGGCGCCGGCGAAGGTGTCGTCGGCCATGCCCGGCATGGCGATCAGGAACTGGTTGGTCAGGTTGATGGTCGCGGCAGGCATAGGGCGGCATTTTATGACTGCGGCACACTCGCCCGATGGAAAAGGTTTCCGAGCCGTCGCTGGGCGCGGCGCTGGTGTGGTTCCGGCGTGATCTGCGGGCCGAGGACCACGCCGCGCTGTTCCATGCGCTGAAGGCCGCCCGCAAGGTCTGGTGCGCCTTCATCCTCGACCGCGAGATCCTCGATGCGCTGCCGCGCGCCGACCGGCGGGTGGAGTTCATCCGCGACAGCCTGGCCGCGCTCGACGCCCGGCTGCGCACGCTGGCGCCCGGCGCCGCCGGGCTGCTGGTGCGCCACGGTTTCGCGGTCGACGAACTGCCGCGCCTGGCCCACGTGCTGCACGTGCAGGCGGTGTACGCCAACCACGACGACGAACCGGCCTCGCTCGCGCGCGACGCCCGGGTGCGCGGCACGCTGGCCGGCCTGGGCATCGCGCTGCACACCGGCAAGGACCATGTGGTGTTCGAGCGCAACGAGCTGCTGACCGGCAGCGGCAAGGCCTACAGCGTGTTCACGCCGTACAAGAACGCCTGGCTGCGCAAGCTGGAGCCGTTCTACGTCAGCGCGTATCCGGTGGAACGCTACGCGCACCGGCTGGCGCCGCCGGCCGACGATGTCACGGGCGACATCCCGTCACTCGCCGACATCGGCTTCGCGCCGACCAACCTGCGCGAGCTGCACCAGGGCACGGGCGAGGCCGGCGCGCAGGCGCTGCTCGACGACTTCCTGCCGCGCATCGGCCGCTACGGCGAGGCGCGAGACTTTCCGGCGGTGAAGGGGCCGAGCTACCTGTCGATGCACCTGCGCTTCGGCACCGTCTCGATCCGCACGCTGGCGCGCGAGGCGGCGCAGCGCATGCACCACGGCTCGGCGGGCGCGGCGGTGTGGCTGTCGGAGCTGGTATGGCGCGATTTCTACCACCAGGTGCTGCACCACCATCCGCGGGTGGTCGACGCGAGCTTCAAGCCGGCCTACGACGCGATCAAGTGGGAGCACGGCAAGCACGCACAGGCGCTGTTCGAGGCCTGGTGCGAAGGCCGCACCGGCTACCCGCTGGTCGACGCCGCGATGGCGCAGATCAACCAGACCGGCTACATGCACAACCGGCTGCGCATGGTGACCGCGAGCTTCCTGACCAAGGACCTGGGCATCGACTGGCGCTGGGGCGAGCGCTGGTTCGCCGAGAAGCTGAACGACTACGACCTGGCCGCGAACAACGGCGGCTGGCAGTGGGCGGCCTCGACCGGCTGCGATGCGCAGCCGTACTTCCGCATCTTCAACCCGGTGAACCAGAGCGAGAAGTTCGACGCCGCGGGCAAGTTCATCCGGCGCTACCTGCCGGTGCTGGCGGGGCTGTCCGACAAGGCGATCCACGCGCCGTGGCTCGCGCGGCCGATCGAGCTGGCGGAAGCCGGCGTGCGGCTGGGCGACAACTACCCGCTGCCGATCGTGATGCACGACGAGGCGCGGGAGTGCACGCTGGCGCGCTATGCGGTGGTGAAGGGCACGGAAAGCGCGACCGGCCAGGCGGCGGGCTAGGCGGCAGGTTCTTCGTCGTCTTCGGACGGCTCGTCTTCGTCGGGACGCTCGCGGCCACGTTCGTCGCCGCGCCCGTCGTGCCTGCGCCGCCCGCCTCGCGATGCGCCGCCCGTGCGGGACACGCCCCGCCGGCCCTTGCTCCCGACCCCGTCCGTCGTGCCCACCGACGAGCTGTCGTCGCTCGGCGAATCGCCGCCGGTGATGTCCGCCAGCGCATCGACGCCCTGCCCATCCGACCCGTCGAAGCAGGCCGTCGCCACCGTGAACCGGGCACCGCCGCGGCACCTCGACATCTTCAGCACGAGGTAGGCCTGGCGGTCGGGCGGTTTCGGCCAGGGATCGTTCCACCCCGACCAGGCAGCGGCTCTTTTTTCGACAGAGCCGACAGAACCGACAGGGCCGACAGGACCAGTTGCCACGACGTGATGTGCCCGCTCAGGGTTGAAGACGGCGGTGGGTGACCGCGCCGCGCCGCAGGTTCCGTCGGGCGGCTGATGCGGGCGCTTTGTCTGCCGGCTTCATGCCATCAAGGCACGCCATCACAGCACGCGCCGCGGCGCCGCGGTCGCCACGTCGCCGCTGTTCGGCGTGCCGGTCGGCTCGATCAGCAGCATGTGCGTCTCCTCCTCGGCCCACGGCCGGTGCTGCACGCCGCGCGGCACGATGAACAGCTGCCCCGGCCCGAGCGTGACCGTGCCGTCCGGCAGGTCGATGTGCAGCCGGCCTTTCAACACGAGGAAGAAATCGTCGGTGTCGGGGTGGGCGTGCCAGCGGTACTCGCCCGCCACCTTGACCACCATCACGTCGTGGCCGTTGTACTCGGCCACGGTGCGCGGGGCCCAGTGGTCGTTGAAGAGTTCGAGCTTGGCGTGCAGGTCGATCGCAGTCATGGAATTCCTCGGCAGGAAGAGTGAAACTGCACGCAGTCTGCCGACGCCTGCGGCGCGGGTCTTGTACGCTTGTCACATGAGCACCGCGCCTTCCGGCCGCTCGGACTGGGCCCGCTTCCAGCCGGGCACCACGCCCGACATCACGCTGATGCGGGCGCATTTCACCGAGCACGTCTTCGAGCGGCACAGCCACGCGCAGTACGCGATCGGCGTGACGCACAGCGGGGTGCAGACCTTCCACTGCCGCGGTGCGGCCCACGCCAGCCTGCCCGGCGACCTGCTGCTGTTCAACCCGGACGAGGCGCACGACGGGCAGCGCGGCACCGACGAGGGCTTCGGCTACGCGATCCTCTACGTCGACCCCGACGCGCTGCCGCAGCACCTGCAACGCGACGCCGGCACGCACGGCAGCGCGTTCTTCCGCGCGCCCGTCGTGCGCGACGAGGCCGGCGCCGCCGCGCTGCAGCGCGCGATGGCCGCGATCGGCCAGCCGCAGGAGTCGCTGCGCGGCGAGGCGCTGACCACCGAGGTGCTGGTGCAGTTGCTGCTGCGCCATGGCGAAACGCCGCGCAGCGCGCAGGCCCCGCTCGCGGCCGGGCTGCAGCGGATGCTGCGCGTGCGCGACCACATCCGCGCGCATGCGTCGCGCGACCTGTCGGTCAGCGAGCTCGCGCGCGAGGCCGGGCTGTCGCGCGTGCACCTGAGCCGCGCGTTCGCGCAGCACTTCGGCGTGCCGCCGCACGCCTACCTGAACGCGGTGCGGCTGGAGCATGCGAAGCGGCTGCTGTGCGCCGGCACGCCGCTGGTGCAGGCCGCGCTCGATGCCGGCTTCGCCGACCAGAGCCACTTCAACCGCCGCTTCAAGGGCGCGACCGGCCTGTCGCCGGGCGCGTGGCTGCGGCAGATGCGCGGCGCCGCGCGCTGAACGCTCAGCGCAACGGCAACACCGGCGGCGGCTGCAGCACCGCATCGACCAGCGCGGTGTCGAGGTACTCGACCACCTCCTTCAAGCGCCCGTCGACCACGCGGAAGACGAAGCAGTACTGGTTGTCGTAGCGCCGGCCCGCCTTCGTGCCGACGTGGCCACGGCACAGCACCGCCACCTGCTCGCCGTCGGCGATCACGCGCTCGGCGGTGTTGGTGTAGGTGCCCTCGAACTGCGCGAACAGCGGTGCGAGCAGCTGCTCGCGCACCGCCTGCTTGCCGCGCCAGGTGCCGGACCACGCGCTGCTGCCGGTGAGGGTCCAGCAGAAGTCGTCGTCCATCGCGTCGACCAGCGCGCGGCCGTTGCCTTGCGCCAGCTGCGCGAAGATGCCCTCGATCAGGTGCCGGTTGGTTTCAGTGATGCTGCTCGTCATGGCGGTCTCGCTCCATTGCGGTTGAAGCCCGCGAGTGGGCGACCTGGAGCGCACTCCAGATCAAGCGAAACCCGTCAGCGCTTCAGGGTCTTCGGGCGCTTCGCGCGGGCGAGCGGCCGGCCTTGCGGGTCCATCGGCGGGCGTTCGCCCTGTGCGATCCAGTCGGCGTAGAAATCGAGCTTGCGGTCGAGTTGTTTCAGCGCCGCCTTCCATTCGGCGATGCGCGCCTCGACCTGCGCGCGGTGCGCGGCCAGCACCTCACGGCGTTGCGGCAGCGTGCGCCGGCCCTGCATCACCAGCGCGGTGTAGGCCTGCATCGCGGCGATCGTCATGCCGGTGCCGCGCAGCCGGTCCATCAGTTCGAGCCAGCCGAGGTGGCGCTCGCCGTACAGGCGGCGCCGTCCCGCGTCGCGACCGACCCCCGGCAGCAGGCCCTGCTTCTCGTACCAGCGGATCGCGTCGACGCTGCGCCCGCTGCGGGCGGCCAGCTCGCCGATGTGCATCTGCAGCGCGGTGTCGTCGCTCATTCGGTCACCCCGGTCACCTCAGGTGCGATTGAACCGCATCCCGGCCCGAGGCCTTCACGCGGTACAGCGCCTCGTCAGCCTGCGAGGCGGCCGGCTCCCAGCCGTCGAATCGATCGAAGCCGGCCGACACGCCGATGCTGACCGTGCAGCCGACCCGTTCGCTGCCCACCGCCGCCGGCACCTGCAACCGGCCGATGCCGCGGTGCAGCCGGTCGGCCAGCGCGAGCGCAAGGGCCGGATCCGCGCCGACGCAGCCGATCAGGAATTCCTCGCCGCCGATGCGCGCGACGAAATCGCCGACCCGCAGCTGGCCGGTCAGTTCGCGCGCAACGGCTTGCAGCACCGCGTCGCCGGTGGCATGGCCCAGCGTGTCGTTGATGCGCTTGAAGTGGTCGATGTCGACCAACAGCAGCGTCAGCGGCGCGGCCTGGCGCTGGTCGAAATGCTGCTTCAGCGCCTGCGCGAGGCCGTTGCGGTTGAACACGCCGGTCAGCGCGTCGCGGGTCGCCAGGTCGGCGAGCTGGCCGTTCAGGCGCAACAGCATCATCCACACCAGCGTCAGCGCGGTCATCACCGCGGTGACCGAGGCATAGAGGTAGTAGGCCTGGGCCACCGGGCCGTGGAAGGCGACCTGCATGCCGTCGTGCGCGATGTGGGCGCCGCGCAGCAGCGTCAGCGCCGACAGCCCACCGACGATCCCGACCAGCAGCGCCAGCGGCGCGTGCAGCGGAGCGGTCTGCCGCAGGCGCTCGGCGGCGAGGATCCACGCGATCTGCGCGTAGAGCAGGCCGATCATCGCGTTCAGCGCGACATGCCGCGCCTGCGCACCGCCGAAGCCCGCCGCGGCGACCTCGGCGCCGAACAGCAGCACCGCCAGCACGCCGACCCACAGCGGCCGCAGCGGCGCACGGCCGACGAACTCGCGCACGCCGTCGCCGAACAGCAGCACCGCGAGCATCATCGCGCCGTCAGAGGCGAGGCCGAGCGCATCGACGCCCTGCAGCCCGGCCAGCAGCCGCGCCAGATAGGCCACGCCGAACAGGCCGCTCGCGACCGCCCAGCGGCCCAGTCCCGGCGCGCCCGGCATGCGGACCCACACGATTGCCATCAGCCCGCCGCTGGCAATCAGGTGGATGGCGAGCATCAGGATGACGGTGGCGGGGTCCATGGCGGCGGGAGGTACGGCGGGGGGATTGTCGCCACGGATGCGTGCCCTTCGGGGCGCCCTGCCGCCTCAGGCGCCGGCAGCGTGACGAAGCGCGCAGAAGTTTTCGCTTATCGTCTTCGGTCCAACTCACAGGACCCCGATGAACCCGACCCTTCGCACCGTGGTGGCCGCCATCAGCCTGGCCACCGTTGTCCCGTTCGCTGCCGCGCAGACCTTGCCGGCGTTGAGCGACGCGCCCTACCCGGGCGTGATCAGCCTCGCGGTGGATGCCACCGACCTCGACCGCAAGATCTTCCGCGTGCGCGAGACGATCCCCGTCTCGCCCGGCCCGCTCGCGCTGTTCTACCCGCGCTGGCTGCCCGGCACGCATTCGCCGAGCGCGGCGCTGGCACAGCTGAGCGGCCTGCAGGTGAGCGCCGGCGGCAAGCCGGTCGCGTGGCTGCGCGATGCGGTCGACAGTGCGGCCTTCCACGTCGAGGTGCCGACCGGGGTGACGTCGCTCGACATCGAGTTCCAGTTCCTGACGCCGCTCGAGCCCGGCAACGAACGGCAGGTCGTCACGCCCGACATGCTCGGCGTGCAATGGAACGCCGTCGTGCTGTACCCGGCCGGCCATGCCGCCGCGAAGATCAGCGTGCAGCCCAGCCTGACGCTGCCCGCCGGCTGGCTGGCCGGCACCGCGCTGGAACTGGCGTCGCAGGACGCGCCCCCCACCGGCGGCGCGACCTTCTCGTACAAGGCCACCGACCTCGACACGCTGGTCGACTCGCCGGTGTTCGCCGGCCGCCACCTGCAGCGCCTGGACCTCGACCCCGGCGCGCGCGCCGCCGGCCGGGCGCCGGTGTTCCTGAACGTGGTCGCCGACCGCGCGTCGCAGGGCGTCATCAGCCCGGAGCAGTTGGCGGCGCACCGCGCCCTCGTCACGCAGGCCGACAAGGTGTTCGCGTCGCGCCACTTCACGCACTACGAGTTCCTGCTGGCGCTCAGCGACCAGTTCGGCCGCATCGGGCTGGAACACCACCAGTCCAGCGAGAACGGCGTGAAGGCCGCCTACTTCACCGAGTGGGCCAAGGGCTCGATCGGGCGCGACCTGCTGCCGCACGAGTACACCCATTCGTGGAATGGCAAGTTCCGCCGCCCGGCCGACCTGTGGACGCCGCATTTCAATACGCCGATGCGCGACAGCCTGCTGTGGGTCTACGAAGGCCAGACGCAGTACTGGGGCGCGGTGCTGGCCGCGCGCTCCGGCCTGGTCAGCGCGGCCGATGCGCGCGACGACCTGGCCGAGACGGCCGCCTTGCTCGACGCCCGCGCCGGCCGCGCGTGGCGCAACCTGCAGGACACCACCAACGAGCCGCTGCTGTGGGCCACGCGCGGCCGCCGCGACTGGACCTCGTGGCAGCGCAGCGCCGACTACTACGACGAATCGCGCCTGGTCTGGCTGGAGGCCGACATGCTGATCCGCGAGCGCTCGAACGGCAAGCGCTCGCTCGACGACTTCGCACGGGCCTTCTTCGGTGCCGAGCCGAAGCGCGTGCAGCCGCTGACCTACGGCTTCGACGACGTGGTGCGCGAGCTGAACCGCGTGCAGGCCTACGACTGGGCGGGCTTCCTGCGCCAGCGGCTGGACACGCACGACCGGCCGGCGCCGCTGGGCGGCATCGCCGCCGCCGGCTGGAAGCTCGCGTGGAGCGACAAGCCGAGCGAACACTACAAGGCCCGGATGGCCGCCTACAAGGTGGCCGATTTCAACTACTCGCTCGGCTTCGACATCGGCGAGGCCGCCAAGGTGCGCAACGTGAACTGGGGCAGCCCGGCCTTCGACGCCGGCATGGCACCGGGCGCGACGCTGCTGGCCGTCAACGGCCGCGCGTACACCGAAGAGCTGCTGAAGGAAGCCGTCACCGCCGCGAAGGACGGCAACCCGGTCGAGCTGCTGCTGAAGTCGGGCGACCTGTATCGCAGCGTGCGCATCGCGTGGCGCGGCGGGCTGCGCTACCCGTCGCTGCAGCGCATCGACGGCACGCCGGACCGCCTCACGACCTTGTTCGCGCCGCTGCGCTGATCCGCTTCAGGTCGGGGCGGGCTCGCCGGCGAGTTCTGCCGCGACCACCTGCAGGATCTCGGTCGACAAGGCCTCGTCGTCGACCGCGCGCGCCAGCACCTGCGCGCCGATCATCGCGGCATAGGCGACGATCGCGCGCTCGCGGCGCCGCGCCTTGCGGCCGCCGACCAGTGCGCCGATGAAGTCGACCGCGCCGCGCACCCCCGCGGTGAACGCGGCCCGCAGCGCCGGGCCCTGGCGCGCCGCCTCGGCACCGAGCGTCGACATCGCGCAGCCGTCGCCGGGCTCGTCCCGGTGTTCAGCGGACAGGTAGGTGCGCGCCAAGGCGGCCAGCCGGTCCTCGCCACGCGCCGCCGCATCGTCCACGACCTGCCGCCAGCGCTGCCCCCCTTCGTCGAACACCCGCGAGCAGGCTTCGGCCATCAGGTCTTCCTTCGAGCCGAACTGCCCGTAGAAGCCGCCGTGCGTCATGCCGGCGCCCTTCATCAGGTCGGCCACGCCGATGCCGTCGAAGCCGCGCTCGCGGAACAGCTTCGCGGCCACCGCCAGCACCCGCTCGCGGTTCTGAAGGGCTTGTTCACGACTGACTTTCATGGGGGAAGACCTCTTCTGCGGAATGTCGGGCAAGGTGCCGCTTGACATGATAAATGATGCACGTCATATAATCTCAATCATGACGACTGTCATATAAACACCCTGAAAGGATCTCCGCCATGAACATCCGCAATGCCGTCATCCTCGTGACCGGTGCCAACCGTGGCCTCGGCAAATCGCTGGTCAAGCAGTTGCTGGCCGCCGGCGCGAAGAAGGTCTACGCCGCCGCCCGCGACCCGTCCAGCATCACGCTGCCGGGCGTCGAAGCGGTCAAGCTCGACGTGACGAACGCCGCCGACATCGCCGCGGCCGCCGCGCGCCTGCAGGACGTGAGCGTCGTGATCAACAACGCCGGCATCACGCGCGGCTCGCCGCTGCTGGCGGCCGGCAGTGCCGAGGCGGCGCGCGCCGAGATGGAGACCAATTTCTTCGGCCCGCTGGCGCTGAGCCAGGCCTTCGCGCCGGTGCTGAAGGCCAACGGCGGCGGCGCGATCGTCAACGTGCTGTCGGTGCTGAGCTGGGTCAGCATCCCGAGCGCCGCCACCTACAGCACGAGCAAATCGGCCGCGTGGTCATTGACCAACGGCCTGCGCGGCGAGCTGCGCGCGCAGGGCACGCAGGTAGTGGGCGTGCACGTCGGCTACATGGACACCGACATGACGAAGGGCCTGGACACGGCGAAGGCCGATCCTGACCAGGTGGCGCAGCAGGTCGTCGACGCGCTCGCGAGCGGCGCCGAAGAGGTGCTGGCCGACGACCTGAGCCGCGGCGTGCGGCAGGGGCTGGCCGCGCCGCGCGGTGTGTACCTGGGCGAGCCGGCGACGGCTTGAAGCCCGGGCCGCTCAGGCCCGCGGCGCCTTCGTCTGCTCGTGCGCGAGGCGCAGCCGGCGCATCAGCTCCGCGTTGAGCTCGCGGGTGTGCCGGTTCCAGCGCTCGGTGGCGCGCTCGATCTCGACCTGCAGCCGGGCCGCGAGCTCGGTCTCGCGCTGCACCAGCGCCCAGATCGCGAACTCGGCGCGCGCCTCGAAGCTGCCGAAGCGCGCGATCGTCGCCTCGAAGGCATCGCGCGCTTCGCCATGGCGGCCGGCCGCCGCCAGCGAGCGCGCGAGCAGCAGCGACATCTCTTCCTCGCGGAAGCTGGGGTCCTGCGCGCGGATCGCGTTCAGGTGGCTGATGGCCTCCTGCGGGCGCTCGCGCGCGAAGCTCGCGCGGGCGGCGCCGCGGCGGATCTCCAGGTCGGTCGAGAACGGCCCCTTCAGGCAGGCCTCCCAGGTCTGCGCCGATTCGTCGAACTCGCCGGCGTCGTACAGCGCGGTCGCGAGCCGCATCTGGTTCTGCGCGGTCGGGGTGTACTCGAACGCGGCGCGGGCGTCGCGCAGCTCGCGCGTCGGGTCGAGCGACTTCACCGCCGCGACGATCGCCTTGCGCGCGCCGCGCTCCAGGCGCGAATCCGGCAGGTAGATCGCCAGGAAATAAACGATGCTGCCGAGCCCGGGGAACGAGAACAGCACGAACAGCCAGTAGGTCTGCTGGCGGCTGCGCACCGCGTGAACCGCGAAAAACAGGGCAATGACGATGTGCAGCCCGAGGCCTGCGATGGGCATGAGCGTCCTCCTCGAATGATTCTGATGGGCGCAAATTGTAGGAAGCCTCGGGCGGCACGGGGGATGGCGTCGCGCGAGAATAGTCACGAACGGCTCCAGGAACCCTCCATGTCCCTTGCTCCCACGCTGCCGGCCGGCCCCCCGGTCCCTATCGCCACGTTGCGCTTCACCGACCCGGTCGCCGCGCTGGCCCAGGTGAAGGCCATCTACGAGCAGAGCCTCGCGCAGTTGCGCGGTGCCCTGCACAGCTTCGTGGCGGGCAACGCGCCCACCGAGCACGTGCGGGCCTGCTACCCGTTCGTGCGGGTGCACACCGACACCGTCGCGCGCGCCGACTCGCGGTTGAGCTACGGCTTCGTCGCCGGCCCCGGCACCTACGAGACCACGCTGACGCGGCCCGACCTGTTCAACGGCTACTACCTCGAGCAGTTCCGGCTGCTGCTGAAGAACCACAACGTCGCGCTCGAGGTCGGCGTCAGCGGTCAGCCGATCCCGGTGCACTTCTCGCTCGCCGAGCACGACCACCTCGAAGGCAGCCTGGGCCCCGAGCGCCGGCTGCTGATGCGCGACATGTTCGACCTGCCGGACCTGGCCGCGATGGACGACGCGATCGCCAACGGCACCTACGAGACCAAGCCCGGCCAGTCGCACCCGCTGTCGCTGTTCACCGCGCCGCGCGTCGACTACTCGCTGCACCGGCTGCGCCACTACACCGGCACCGCGCCCGAGCACTTCCAGAACTTCGTGCTGTTCACGAACTACCAGTTCTACATCGACGAGTTCGTGCGCCTGGGCCACGAGGCGATGGCCGATCCGGCGAGCGAGTACCTCGCCTTCGTCGAGCCGGGCAACGTGATCACGCGGCGCACCGGCACCGCGCACCGCCCGGGCGACGAGCTGGGCTCGATCCCGCCGCGGCTGCCGCAGATGCCGGCCTACCACCTGGTGCGCGAGGACGGTGCCGGCATCACGATGGTCAACATCGGCGTCGGCCCGGCCAACGCGAAGACCATCACCGACCACATCGCGGTGCTGCGCCCGCATGCGTGGATCATGCTCGGCCACTGCGCCGGGCTGCGCAACACGCAGGCGCTGGGCGACTACGTGCTGGCCCACGGCTACGTGCGCGAAGACCACGTGCTCGACGAAGACCTGCCGCTGTGGGTGCCGATCCCGCCGCTGGCCGAGATCCAGGTGGCGCTGCAGACGGCGGTGGCCGACATCACGCAGCTGACCGGCTACGAGCTGAAGCGCATCCTGCGCACCGGCACGGTGGCCTCGACCGACAACCGCAACTGGGAGCTGCTGCCGCAGCGCACGCCGGAGCGCCGCTTCAGCCAGAGCCGCGCGGTCGCGCTCGACATGGAGAGCGCGACGATCGCTGCCAACGGCTTCCGCTTCCGCGTGCCCTACGGCACCTTGCTGTGCGTCAGCGACAAGCCGCTGCACGGCGAGATCAAGCTGCCGGGGATGGCGAACCACTTCTACCGCGAGCGCGTCGACCAGCATCTGCGCATCGGGATGCGGGCGGTCGAGCTGCTGCGCGCGCAGACGGTGGATCAGCTGCACAGCCGCAAGCTGCGCAGCTTCGCGGAAGTCGCCTTCCAGTGAGGTTCAGCCCGCGAGGCGCCGCACGTCTTCGCGCGTGACGTGCAGCGCCTCGTTCGAGGCGAGCTGCGCGACCAGGTGATCGACGGTCGCCCGCACGCGCGGCGCGACCAGCGCGCGGTGCGGGTAGTGCAACGCCAGTTCGCGGTCACCGGCGACGTGCTCGTCGACGAACAGCGCCTTCAGTTCGCCCGACTTCAACAGCGGCCAGGCCTGCGGCAGCCCGACCTGCACGATGCCCAGGCCCATGCGCGCCGTCTCCACCGCCGCGCCGGTCGAAATCGTCATCACGCAGCGCTCGGGCCACAGGTCGACGGTTGAGCCGTCGGGCTCGCGGAAGGTCCACGGCGAAACCTCGCCGCTGAGGAAACGCACCAGCGCAACGTCATGCGCCGGCAGCTCGGCCCGGCTGCGCGGCACGCCGCGGGCCGCCAGGTAGGCCGGCGTCGCGACCAGCACCATCTCGAGCCGGCCGACCGGGCGTGACACCAGGCCCGAATCGGTGGCACGGCCGCCACGCAGCGCGAGGTCGTAGCCCTGCGCGATCAGGTCGACCTTCCGGTCGTCGAAATCCAGGTCCACGATCAGCCCCGGATGGCGTGCCCGCAGCCCCGGCATCAGCGGCAGCAGGAAATGCTGGCCGTAGTTGCTCGGGCACGAGATGCGCACCCGCCCGCTCGGCTCGGCGCGCTGCGCCGCGACGGCATCGACCGCCGCGTCGAGCGCATCGATCGCGACGCGCGCCCGCTCGAGGAAGGCCTCGCCCTCGCTCGTCAGCCGCTGCACCCGCGTCGTGCGGTTGAGCAGCCGCACGCCGAGCGCGGCCTCGAGCGACGCGACGTTCTTGCTGACCGCCGCCCCCGAGATGCCCAGCGCCTTGGCCGCCGCGGCGAAGCTGCCGCGGTCGGCGGTCTGCACGAACGACAGGATGGCCGGCACCCGCTGCGCTGCGTCCATTCTCAACCTCAGGTTATGGGTTCAGGAACCAGCGGCCATCTTATGTTGTGGATGAACGGCTCGCACACTCCCTCCATCGACATCCCACTGGAGCCTGACATGAGTTCTTCCACCATCGCCATCCTCGGCAACGGCAACGTCGGCACGGCGCTCGCGAAAGGCTTCGCCGCCCGCGGCGACCGCGTGGTGTTCGGCAGCCGCGACACCGGCGGCGAGAAAATCCGCGCGGCACTCGCCGCCGTGCCCGGCAGCACCGCAGCCAGCCTCGTCGATGCCGCCAGGCAAGCCGACAGCGCCGTCATCGCGCTGCCCTGGGCTTCGCTGAAGGCGGCTTTGACGCCGGCCCTGGCCGACGCACTCGCCGGCAAGACGGTGATCGACGCCGTCAACCCGGTCGATTTCAGCTCGGGCCAGCCGGTGCTCGCGCTCGGCTTCACCGACTCGGCCGGCGAGACGGCGCAGCGGCTGCTGCCGCGGTCGTTGGTCGTGAAGGCCTTCAACATCATCACCGCGTCGCACATGGTGCAGCCGAAGCTGCCGGACGGCGAGCCGGACATGTTCATCGCCGGCAACGACGCCGGCGCGAAGGCCGAGGTCGCCGCCATCCTGCGCAGCTTCGGCTGGCGCAGCGCGATCGACCTCGGCGGCATCGAGCAGGCCCGCTTGCTGGAGCCGCTCGCGATGATCTGGATCCGCTACGGCTTCGGCAACAACCACTGGACCCACGGCTTCAGCCTGCTGAACCGCAAGCCCGCCTGAGGCCGCTCACGCCGCGCCGAGCACGCTCTTCGGCTGCTGCGCTATCGGACCGGGTTGAACATGAAGGTCCCGAAGACGTTGTCCTGGTAGACCTCGAACACCGAAGGTCCGGTGTACGCACACGAGGTGCACGGACTGCCGATCGTGAACGACGCCACCTTGGTGGTCGTGTCGGTGATGGCCGTGCTCTGGGAGTTGGTCCAGGTTTGCGTGTACTGCACCTTCAGGTTTCGACTGAACTCGACGATGAATTCGCCGGACGAGCTGTAGTCGAAGCCGATGGTCTGGCTTCTGGAGTTCGATACACCCTGGCTCACGGTCGACGAATTGACGTGCGTGTTGGTGTACGACTGGGTCAGGCTGCCTGGCGCATAGACAAAGGACGGCAGCGGCGTGGCCCCGCCACTGGGCGTTGAACCGACGACCGTGAAGCGCTTGTCTGCCGATGTCGTCGCGGTGGGCGGAACGGCGTAGCCCGGCGTCGAGTACGGATGCGATGCCAGGATCGCCGGATAGTCTGCAGCCGTGATGGCCGGGTTGCCGCCTCCCGGATAGGACTGGCTGTTCACCGCCCACGCCCGCGCCAGCGCTCGCGAGACCGCCTCGTCCATCGGGATGCTGCCGTTCAACATGCCCACCGGCACCGGGAAGATGTCCATGCCGACCAGATCGTTCATGTCATAGGCAAACCCGTTCTTCTGGATCGACGTGGGCGTCACGAAATACAGAACCGCCGGATTGAGCCACAGCCAGACCAGATCGTAGTTGTGATCGATCGGCGTATTGATGCTGACCGGCGGAGACGGCGGCCCGCGGAGGGTATACGAGGTGAGGTTGCTGGCGCTGATGGTCGTCCCCGTGCTGGACGATACCGTTTGCGTTGCCGTGCTTCCGGAGTTGATGTTGACATGCCCGTTCAATATCCCGAACAGATCAACCCCGGTCGAAGTGGTGCTGGAAATCGCCAGGTTCGATGTATAGGACGAGCTGTCGGTGATCGTCGTGCTGAGGGAATTAGTTTGCGAGTATTGAACCGAACTGCTGGGGCCCGGCGGGGCATATGTCACGCCCATGACAACATACTTCGGATAAACAATGAGGTTTGCACACGACTTGAAGGCAGTCACCGCGCCGTTGTAGTAATTGACATCGACCTTGATGGTGCAGGTGTCGTTGAGTGCCAGGACGGCAGGTGTGTTGATCTGGTTGCCCGAGCAGCCGGCGACGCCCTTGACGTTGGCGATCACACCGGGATTGCCCACCCTGGCGTCGGTGTAGCTGAAGGCCGTCACCGAACGACTCAGGTAGGTCGGGATATCGAAACTGCAGGAGGGGTTGTTGATGATGTTCAGCGTGGATTCATACGACAGAACCCCGCCACCGACGACATTCACGCTTCCCGGCGTTCCGGCAACGGCGCCGGCAGACAAAACCAGGAGGGCCCATGCAACCCTGACTCTTCTGAGTATTCTTGCAATAACGTCTTTTGACACGTTTCTCTCCCTTGCTGAATGAGTGATTCAACCTCCTTGCGCTTGCGTGTCGCAAATGCCTCCCCTTTTCATGCGTCGGCTAAAAGTTTGACGATCGAACATTTTTAGCCGCGGGCTCCACGCCAACAATCTGCAAGAGCTTACAGATTGACGCAGTGCGGCTCAGCGCGAAGCCAGCACGCTCTTCGGCTCGAGGAAGGCCTCGAGCCCGAACTCGCCGAACTCACGGCCCAGGCCCGATTGCTTGAAGCCGCCGAACGGCGCGAGCGGCTCTTGGTGCAGGCCGTTGATCTGCACGCGGCCGGCCTGCAGGCGTGCCGCGACAGCCCGGGCGCGCGCCGGGTTCGTCGACGACACGACCGCCTGCAAGCCGTAGACCGAGTCGTTGGCGATCGCGATCGCGTCCTCCTCGTCGCGGTAGCCGATGATGGACAGCACCGGCCCGAAGATCTCGTCGCGCGCGATCGTCATGTCGTTGCGCACGTCGGCGAACACCGTCGGGCGGATGAACCAGCCGCGCGGCAACCCGTCGGGCCGGCCTTCACCGCCGACCACCAGCCGCGCGCCCTCGGCGATGCCGATCCCGATGTAGCGCTGCACGCGATCGAACTGCCGCTGGCTCACCATCGGGCCGATCGCGGTCGACGGATCGGCCGGGTCGCCGACCCGCACCTGCGCCACCGCGTCGCCGATGCGCTGCGCGTACTCCGCCATCCGCGCCTGCGGCACCAGGATGCGCGTGCCGGCGATGCAGGCCTGGCCGCTGTTGATGAAGCCCGCCGCGACGGCGAGCTTCACCGCCTCGCCGAGGTCCGCGTCGTCGAGGATCACGGTCGGCGACTTGCCGCCGAGCTCGAGCGTCACCCGCTTCATCGTCTCGACGCCGGCGCGCAGGATGCCTTTGCCGACCGCCGTCGAGCCGGTGAACGAGATCTTCGCGACATCGGGGTGCGTGCTGAGCTCGGCCCCGACCACGTCGCCACGGCCGTTGACGATGTTGAACACGCCCGGCGGCAGGCCGGCCGCGTGCAGCGCCTCGGTGACGACCTGGGTCTGGATCGCGCTCATCTCGCTGGGCTTGATCACCGCGCTGCAGCCGGCCGCGATCGCGGTCGCCAGCTTGTTGCAGATGAAGCCGGCGTTCGCGTTCCACGGCGTGATCAGCCCGACCACGCCGACCGCTTCCATCACGACCTCGGCGCTGCCGATGCGCCGTTCGAGCGGGTAGTCCTCCAGCGTCTGCGCGGCCTGCAGGAAGGCGTCGGCGGCGTACTGCGCGCTCCATTGCGCCCGCGCGACCGGGCCGCCGTACTCGAGGATGGTCGCGTCGCGGATGTCGTCGACGCGCGCCAGCACCGCCTGGTGCAGCCGGCGCAGCATCGCGACCCGCTCGGCCTTCGGGCTGCGCGACAGGCCGGGCAGCGCCCGCTTGGCGGCAGCGATCGCACGCCGTGCGTCTTCGGCGTCGCCGAGCGTGACCTGGCCAATGCGTTCTTCCGTCGCCGGGTTGAAGAGGTCGAAACGCTGCTGGCCGTGCGGGGCGACGAGAGCGCCGTCGATGTAGATCCGGGTGATGTCGTGCATGTCGATGTCCTGTGTGAATGAGGCGATGCAGCGAATCTAGGTGCCCATCATTGATTTGATAAGCTGGCCAAACCTTCACGACTCGTTCCGGGAATCAGGACAATGCACCGTTCAGGCCTCGTCGAACTGGAAGCGGTGCTGGCGGTGGCGCGGCACGGCAGCTTCCGCGCGGCGGCCACCGACATGGGCATGTCGACCTCGGCGCTGAGCAGCGCCGTGGCGGGGCTCGAGTCGCGCCTCGGCGTGCGGCTGTTCAACCGCACGACGCGCAGCGTGGCGCTGTCGGAAGCGGGCGAGCAGTTCGTCGCGCGCATCGCGCCGGCGCTGGGCGACATCCGCGGCGCGATGGAGGCGGTGAACCTGCTGCGCGACACGCCGGCCGGCACGCTGCGGCTGAACACCTCGGTCGGCGCGGCACGCATCGTGTTCGAGCCGATCGTGCTCGCGTTCCTGAAGCGCTACCCGCAGATGCAGGTCGACCTCGTCACCGAAGGGCGGCTGATCGACATCGTGGCCGAGGGCTACGACGCCGGCATCCGGGTGGCCGACGCGGTGCCGCGCGACATGGTCGCGGTGCCGATGAGCGGCGACATGCGCATGGCGGTGGTGGCGTCGCACGAGTACGTGGCCGCGCACGGCACGGCCGCCACGCCGGGTGAGCTGATGGACCACCGCTGCATCCGCTGGCGCCTCGCGAGCGGCGCCCGTTACCGCTGGGAGTTCGAACGGCACGGCGAATCGATGACGCTGGACGTGCCCGGGCCGATCACGCTCGACGAGCCGTCGCTGATGCGCACGGCGGTGCACGCCGGCGTCGGCATCGGCTACCTGTCGGAGCTGCATGTCGGCGAGGACCTGAAGCAGGGCCGGCTGGTCCGCATGCTCGACGAGTGGACGCCGCCCTACCCCGGCATCTGCCTGTACTACCCGACGCGCCGGCACGTGCCGGCAGGGCTGCGGGCGTTCATCGACCTCATCCGCGAGGTGATGCGCTCTCCATGAAGTACGGCCGCTCGTCGGCGAACAGCAGCTTGCGGGCCGCGTCGCGCCAGGCCGCCGGCGCCTCGCGGCCCAGCAGCACGACGCCGGCCGCATACGCCTGCATGCGCCACTGGAAAGACACCTCGGCGAGCACGCGGTCGGCCACGCCGACATCGCGCGTCTTCTGCAACTGCTCGAAGAACACCCGCATCAGCGCCGCGTCGGTCGGCGAGCGGCGCGCGACGACGGCGATGAAGGACTCGATGTCCTGGCCGCCACGCGCCGCGACGGCGGCTGCCAACCACGCGGTGGCATCGTCGACACCGCTGTCCAGCGGCAACGCGATCGCGCGGATGACCAGCTGCTGATCGGCCCCGTCGGACGCCGCGGCCAGCCGCAGCAGGCGCGCCTGGCGGTGCGCGGAGCCGGTGGCCGCGGCCTTGATCGCAGCGTCGAAGCGGCCACGCGCCAGTTCGGCGTACTCGGTCGGCAGCGGCTCCTCGGCCGTCGACGTGCCGCTCTCCATCGCCAGCCGGGTCTGCAGCATCGGCGACACACGCGTCAGCTCGGCCATGTGTTTCGCGTCGTCCTGCTTCAGGAAACGGCGCAGCCGCGCCTCGTCGATCGCGATGTGCTCGGCCAGTGGCGCCAGCCGCGCCCGCGCTTCGCCGAGCCCGGCCAGGCCGGCGTCCAGCCGACCGAAGTCGAGCTCGGAGTACGCCGCCGCGTAGCCGAACCAGGCATGCGCCGGCCAGCGCGCGTGGCCGTCGATGAAGGCCTGCCACTTCTGCGGGCTCTCGGTCTCGCAGCGCACGGCCGCGTAGCGCAGGTTCGGGTTGTCGGGCGCGGCGCGGCTGGCGGCCACGTGGCGCGCGCAGACCTCGGCATGCGCACCGGCCCGCGTGCCGTCCTGCTCGGCCCGCAGCGCGGCCACGTCATCGGGCGTCGCCTTCAAGCGCTCGCGCAGCAGCGCGAGCAATTGCGCATCGTCGCCGACCATGCCGAGCCACTGCAAGGCCGGCGCGCTGCCGCTGGCATCCCAGCGCAGGTGCGTGGCGATCAGTTGGCGGCGCTGCGCATCGTTGGCCAGCGCATTCAGCTGCCGCTCGGGCGACAGGTCGGCCAAGCCTTGCAGCACGGTGCGCGTGCCGCCGCCGCCCTTCGTGCTGATCGTCTTCGGCGGCTCCTCGAACACATGCTCCGCACCGGTCGACGACCAGCGCGGCGTGCCGAGCATGCGTTCCGGAATGCGCTGCGTGCGGCCGTACACGGCCGTCCACTCGACCAGCGGCGCCGCCGAAGCGACGTTGTAGACGTAGGTGCCGAAGCTGCCCTTCGCATCGGCCTCGAACGATTCGATCAGCGCGCCCTTTGGCGTGCGCGATTCGACCTGCACGAGGTGGCCGGCCGGCAGCGTGATCCGCTGCAGTGCGTTCGGCGCCACCGCGAGCGGGGGGCGTCCTGCCACCGTCACCTGGACCGGCGTGCCCAGGCCGTTGTAGACGACGATCTGCGCATCGCCGACCGAGCCGCCCAGGCCCAGCACCGCCGCGATGATGCCGCCGGCCACCCCGAGCCGCGCCAGCATCGGCAGCGCGCCATCGGCGGTCTGGAAGCGCGCGAGCCAGCCGAGGCGCGTCTGCCGCTCGCGTTCGCGCCCGGCCAGCAGCGTGTCGTAGTTCGTCGGCGCGCGCGAGGGCTCGGGCGCCGCGGCAGCGAGTTCGGGCACCGCCTCGCCGCGTGCGCGGCGGGCGACCAGCGCTTCGGTGCGCAGCAGCTGGTCGAGCGCCTGCGAGCGCAGCCGGCCGCAGGCCCCGGCCAGCTGGTCGACCCAGCTGTCGACCACGCCGAGCCAGTCGCCCAGGTTGTCGCCGGTGGTGGGCGGCAGCTTGAACTCGCCCAGCAGCTCGCTCCAGCTCGCGACGCCGAGCTTGTCGCGCAGCGTGCTGTCGAGCAGCAGCGCATCGCGCTGGTCCGACACCCGCTGCAAGGCCGACTGCAGCTGGTTGGCGACGATCACCAGCCGCGCGACGCCGGCCTTGCCGACACGCCGCGTCGCGCTCTCGACCTGCCAGGCGTTGGACAGCAGGCCTTGCGCATCGCGCAGGTTGGCTTCGCTGTGGTCGGCGTAGTGCAGCAACGCCAGCAGGCCGTCGAGGTAGGAGTCCCAGCCGCCGCCGAGCTGCGCCGCCGCGGCGCGGTGCGTGCTGCGGCAGGCCTTGTCGTGCGCCAGCAGGCGTTGCTCGACCTGGCGGTGCTCGCGCTCGACGGTCTTCAGCAGGCCCGGCAACTCGCCGTGCTTCAGCGTGCGGTCGCGGTGGCGGATCACGCCGCCGGGGGCCTTCAGCGCACCGGACTTCAGCGCGCGCAACTGGGCCAGCTCGAGCGCCAGTTCACGCAGCCGCGCCACGTCGTCGAGCAGCGATTCGGGGTAGAGCGCGGCCAGCCCGGACGGCGTCGCGCGCTGCAGCGCCGGATCGACCAGCTCGGCCGCGCGCTTCACGCTGCGCGTGACCGAGCGGCCGAGGTAGACGCCGCGGTAGCGGCCCTGCAGGCTCTCGCGCGCGAACTGCTCGTCGAGCGCCTGCAACGAGTCCTCGATCGGCAGCGGCGCGAGCTTGGTCTCGCCGATCAGCTGGGCGGTGACGCGCTCGCGCAGGCCCGGTGCGTCGTCGAACAGCGCCCACGCACTGCGGTCGTCGAACGGCGCGGCCACGTAGTGGCGCTTCGCGTTGGCCTCGCGCTCGTGGTTCAACGGGTGCGTGAGCCACATGCGCGGCGGCTGCGCGACCTCGGCCTTGAACAGGCGGTGCTGCTGCGGCTTGTCGGCCGGCAGCGCGGGCACGCGGTGGTACTGCGGGTCGTTCAGCACCTGGCCCATGCGTTGCATCACGCGCGACTGGATCGCGAACGCATCGCGCGTGACGCGCTCCCTGGCGTGCTCGCTGCCGATGAAGCCGAGCGTGCGGTCCCACGAATCGTCGGCCGCCTGCAGCTTGTGCAGCGCGTGGATCAGTGCATCGCTGCCGGTCAGCGACACCGCCACCAGGTCGGCCTGCATCTCCATCTCGCGCGACAGCGCGCGCTGCACCAGCAGCACCGCCGAGAACGCGCTGTCGACCAGCGAGCGGATCGCCCAGACGATCACGCCGAGCACCCAGCCGACCCAGGCGATGCGGATGTCGAAGCGCGACAGGCCTTTCAGGAAGGCATCGAGCTTGTCGCGCCGCGCGACCAGGTGGCCGGCGATCTGCTGCGCGACGTAGACCCAGCGGCCGACCGCCATCGACCTCTGCGCGAAGTGGCCGAACTCGTGCGCCAGCACGGCGCGCATCTCGCCCAGCGTGACGGCGTTGACGAGGCCGAGCCCGATCTCCAGGTTCTTGCGCGACGGCATCACGAGGTTCAGCACCGACAGGTCGTAGAACACCGCGGCATTGACGCGCGCCGACAGGAACACCTTGTGCGGCCGCGGCGCGCCGGCGCGGTCGGCCAGCTTGTGCAGGAACTCGAACAGGCGCGGCTGTTCGGCCGCGGTGATCTCGAGGGTGTTGTCCTGCGAGCCCTGCTTGACGAAGAAGATGGCCTTCAGCATGAAGACCGCGAGGAAGGCCGCGCAGCCGCCGATCACCCAGCCCCAGACGGCGCTGCCGGACGAACTCTCGGTCCCGAGGGTCAGGCGCCAGGCGGTGAACAGGAACCAGCCTGCGAGACCGAGGTACAGCAGCATGAAGGCCGCGAGCGCGGCGACGGCCAGCCAGGCGTGGCGCTTGTACGCGGCGCTCGGCCGGGCCAGCTTGGCGACCAGCTTGGCCGGTGGCGCCTTGATCGGTGAACTCATTCCCTCGTCCCTTTGCGACCGGCCTCACGGCCGTGGCGCGGATGGTAGGGGAAGGATCGTGCAGGGCAAGGCCGTTCAGGCGCCGCCGATTCGAGCGCGTGAGTTAGTGCGCACCTGGGGGGGGAGTTCAACGCCTGGCAAGCGTCGCGCGACAGGCCTCGCTGAATTCGGCCGCGTGCGCCTTCACGCACTCGCGCACGGCACTCCCTTTTGCATCGCCGCAGATTCTCTTCACCTCGGGCCCGCAGGTCGATGCGGTGTCGAGCGCTGACTTGCAGGCCGGCGCCAGTTCGGCCTCGTGCGATTTCAGGCACTCGACGATGCGCCCGCCGCCGGGCTGCGTCGACTTGCAGAACTTCGCGTGGTCGGCCTTGCAGGCCTGGGCCATCGGGTTGGCGTCGCGCGCGGCGGCAGCGCCGGCCAGCACGAGCAGCGACAAGGACAGCAGGACGGACGTCGTCTTCATGGGAGGGTCTCCAGGGCATCGATGGCCGGATTGAAACGCCGAAGGACGGCGCCGCCACGCCGCGCGCACGACGATTTGCGACAGCGCTGAAATGTTCGCGCTGCCCTGGTGCGCGACCCGTAGACTGCCGCTCCATGAAGCCGCTGGTCCTGATGGTCGACGACGATGCCGAGCTGTCGGGCATGGTCTGCGAGCTGCTTGAGCGCGAAGGCTGGTCGGTGCACGCGGTGCTGACTGCCGGCGATGGCGAGCGCGCGCTGTCGCAAGGGCAGCCCGATGCGGTGCTGCTGGACGTGATGCTGCCAGACGCCAACGGCTTCGACGTCTGCCGCCGCTGGCGCGCGGCGCACCCCGGCCTCGGCATCGTGATGCTGACGGCGCGCGGCGACCCGATGGACCGCGTGCTCGGGCTGGAGATCGGCGCCGACGACTACCTGCCGAAGCCGTTCGAGCCGCGCGAACTCGTCGCCCGGGTGCGCGCGCTGCTGCGCCGCCAGGCACCCGGCCGGGCCGACGCGCCGCAACTGCGCTTCGACGGGCTGACGATCGACCTGCTGAAGCGCGAGGTGCGGGCCGGCAGCGCCGCGATCTCGCTGACCAGCGTCGAGTACAAGCTGCTGACCGCCCTCGCGCGCACGCCCGGCCGGCCGCTGACGCGCGAGCAGCTCAGCGACGCGGTGCAGAGCGGCGGCTACAAGCCGCTGGACCGCACGGTGGACGTGCAGGTCGCGCGGCTGCGCCGCAAGCTGGCCGAGGCCGCGCCGGGCAGCGAATGGATCGACACCATTCGCGGCGAGGGCTACGTCTTCGTGCCGCGCGGCTGAGTTCGTGCGCCGCTTCGACAGCCTGTTCGCCCGCCTGCTGCTCGCGCAGCTCGGCCTCGTCACGGCGCTCGCGCTGGTGTTCGGGCTGCTGTTCTACATCGAGCGCAACGTGACGGTGGCGGTGCTGTACGCGGAGCGCTGGGCGCCGCACCTGGCGGCGGCGGTCGGGCTCGCACCGCCGGTGGCGGACGCGCTGGCCGTGCAGCAGCGCGACGACGCCCCACCCGAAGCGCGGCGCACCGTGCGCAACGCGCCGCGCTTCGTCGCGCTGCGGCAGGCGCTGCGCGCGCGCGATGTGCCGGTCGACGAGATCCGCCTCGGCATGGAACCGGGCCGCGGCGAGCCGATGGTGTGGCTGCACGTGGTGCCGCCGGACCGGCCGGCGAAGTGGCTGGGCGTGGCTGGGCAGGTCGTGGTGCCCGCCTGGTCGGCGCGCACGCTGCTCGCGCTGCTGATCACCAGCGCGTTGGTCGTCGGCGTCAGCTGGCGCTTCACCCGGCGCCTGACGCGCCCGCTCGAGCAGCTGCGCGAGCGCATGCAGGCGCACCAGCCCGGCCAGCCTGCACCGGTCGCGGCCCCCGCAACAGCCTCGCCCGAGGTCGCCGCGATCGACACCGCCTACCGCGACCTGCTCGCGCGCCTGCAGCAGCACGAGCGCGAACGCGCCGTGCTGCTGGCCGGTGTCTCGCACGACCTGCGCAGCCCGCTCGGCCGCATCCGCATGGCTGCCGAGCTGCTGCCCGACGCCGACGAGACACGGGCGCGCCGAGCCAGCATCGTGCGCAACGTGCACGACGCCGACCGGCTGATCGAGAGCTTCCTCGACCACGTGCGCGCCGGCGAGCTGCCGTGCAACGAGACGGTGGATCTCGCTGCCGTCGCGCGGCAGGTGGTCGCGGGTTTCGAGCGGCCCGCCGCCGAACTCGCACTCGATGCGCCGGCCGCGCTGCCGCGCGAGCGTGCGAACCGCCTGCTCGTCGAGCGGCTCATCGCCAACCTCGTCGACAACGCGCTGAAGCACGGCTGCGCACCGGTGCGGGTGAGCGTCGGCGGCTCGCCCGCACAGGCCTGGATCACGGTCGACGACGCCGGCGACGGCATTCCCGCCGCCGAGGTGGCGCACCTGACCGATGCGTTCGCACGCGGCGACGACAGCCGCTCGCGGCCCGGCACCGGCCTCGGGCTCGCGATCGTGCGGCAGGTCGCGACACGGCTGGGCGGCGTGCTGGCCTTCGAGCGCGATGGCAACATGCACCGCGTGCGCGTCACGCTCGGCTGATGTTTCAATGCCGTCGCAATTCGTCGCGCAACGAGGTGCGCCCACCGCGGCACACCGCGTTCAATGAACACCAACAACTTCCCGAGGAGCCCGCCATGAGCCGTTCGATCCACCGTACCACCCGCCATCCGTTGAGCCAGCCGTGCGCCACCGCGCTGGCTGCCCTGGCCGCGATCGGCGCCCTCACCGCGTGCGGCGGCGGAGGCAGCAGCGATGCCGCCGACGAGGTGCTGAGCGCCGACACGGCCACCAGCTACAGCGCGAACGCGTCGCTGATCGCCAGCGACGCGGCGACCGTGCTCGACACCAGCGTGCTGGCCGCGCAGTCGGTGGTGGCCACGCAGGCCACGGTGGCGGCCGCGCATGAATCGGCGCAGCGCGTGTCGGCCTCGGCGGTCACCAACCTGACGGTCGACTGCGCCGGCGGCGGCAGCGCGCTGCTCACCATCACCGGCGGCACCGCCGCCAGCGTGCTGAACGGGCAGCTGGACACCGGTGAGATCTACACGCTGGCCTTCATGGACTGCCGCGGCTCGGCGGGCGCGGCCGTGGTCAACGGCGCGCTGTCGCTGACAGTGCTGGATGCCGCCGCGGGTGGGCTGACCGTCACGACCGAGGCGACCGGACTGTCGGTCGCCATGCCACGCGGCAGCGCCTCGCTGAACGGCAGCACCACGCGCAGCGTCTCGTCGACCACCGACGGCAACGGCACGACGCTGCTGACGAGCCATGTCACGTCCCCCAGCCTCGGGCTGACGACGCACTACAACGGCCGCACCAGCGACTTCTCACTGAACGCAGTGGACATCACACACCAGGCCGCGCTGCGCGATGGCGTGCTGCAGGGCAGCGCGATCAACGGCACGTACACACTGTCGCCCACGCTGCCGAACGGCAGCGCCAGCGTCACCGTCGCCACGCAAGGCGGCGTCAGCTACGGCCCGACCGGCCTGCCGATCGCCGGAGCCTGGACGATCACGCTGCCGCGTGTCGCGATCGGCCTGTCGATCGCGAACTCCCTCGCCACGATCACCGTCGACCAGGGAAAGAACGGCACGATCGACCGCAGCGTGACCGTGCCGGTGTCGCGGCTGGCGTCCGACGCCGGCTGATGGGTCCTCGAACCGGTCAGTCCACCAGCCGGTTCAGCTTCGCGTACTGCAGCAGCATGATGGTCTTGCCATCGCGGATCTTTCCCGACGCGACCCAGGCCAGCGCCTCGTCGAGCGTGGGTTCGAGCACCTCGATGTCCTCGCCCTCGTGCTGCTCGCCGCCGCCCTTCGACACCTTGTCGCGCGCCTCGTACGCGCCGACGAAGAAGTGCAGCCGCTCGGTCACCGAACCGGGGCTCATGTAGGCCTCGAACACCTGGCGCACTTCGGCGATGCGGTAGCCGGTTTCCTCCTCGGTCTCGCGGCGGATGCAGGTGGCCGGGTCGTCCTGGTCGAGCAGCCCGGCGCAGGCCTCGATCAGCATGCCGTCCGGCGTGCCGTTCACGTAGGCCGGGAAGCGGAACTGGCGCGTCAGCACCACGGTGCGAAGCGCGCGGTTGTAGAGCAGGATCGTCGCGCCGTTGCCGCGGTCGTAGGTCTCGCGGCTCTGGCGCTGCCAGCTGCCGTCGCTGCGCAGGAAGTCGAAGCTCGTCTTCCTGAGCACGTACCAGTCGTCGCTCAGCACCTTCACGTCGACGATGCGCACGCGGTCGTTCACGGCAATCTCCGGCTCAAGATGAAAACGCGATGATTCTTGCAGACTCGTGCAGTGTCAAGTATTTTCGTGCAGACTCGCGGCCATGCTGACCGAACAACGCAAGCAACTGATCCTGGGCCGGCTGCGGCAGGACGGCCAGGTCGTGGCCGCCACGCTGAGCGACGAGCTCGGGCTGTCGGAAGACACGATCCGGCGCGACCTGCGCGCGCTCGCGGCCGAGGGCCTGCTGCAGCGGGTGCACGGTGGCGCGCTGCCGGCCTCGGCCGCGGTGGGCGATTTCTCGGCACGGCGCGCGGTCGAACCGCAGGCCAAGGCGAGCATCGCGCGCGCGGCGGCCGCGATGGTGCAGCCGGGGCAGATCGTCTTCATCGATGGCGGCACCACCTGCCAGCAGCTCGCGTGGCAGCTCGCCCCCACGCTGCGCGCGACGGTCGTCACGCACAGTCCGACGATCGCGCTCGAGCTCGTCGAGCACCCGCTGATCGAGGTCGTGCTGATCGGCGGGCGGCTCTTCAAGCATTCGGTGGTGGCGGTCGGCGCCGGCGCGCTGGAGGCGATCGGCCGCATCCGGGCCGACCTGTACTTCATGGGCGTCACCGGCATCTCCACCGGCGCCGGGCTGTCGACCGGCGACCTGGAAGAGTCGCACATCAAGCGCGCGCTGATGACGCAGGCGGCCGAGACTTGGGTGCTCGCCTCGGCCGAGAAGCTGCAGAGCGCGTCGGCCTACACGATCGCACCGTGCAGCGCCGCCACCGGTTTGATCGTCGACCGCGACACGCCGAAGAAGGTGCTGGCCGGCTTCGAGAAGCTGGGGCTGGCCGTCGTTCGAGCGTGAGCAGCGGCGCGGCCTACCGCTGCTTCTTGTAGGCCTTGTCCATTGCCGGCCCGCGGTCGGTGTCGACCATGCCGCGCGACACGTCGCGGTGCGCTTGCTCGATGCGGGGGCGCGGCGTCTCGTCCTTCTGGCTCGATTCGTCGCGTTCATGGGGCAGTTGCGGCTCCGCGTCACGGTCGCGCCGCACGGTGGTGTCGCTCTTGCGGCCAGGGGCTTGGGGGGTGGTCATGACAGATCCTTCGGGCAATCGGCGCTTGCCTGCCCCAGCACTGTGGCCCGCGCCGCCCACCGGGGCTGTCGGCCAGGGCTGCACCCTGCTGTAGGACACCGCCGTGCCAGGGAATGGTGAGCACCGGGGCAGCCCGCGGGTGCGCCCGCTTGCCGCCGCCGGGACGATCCACTAACCTCGATCGCCCCCTCACCGCTCAGCGCCTGCGGCGCGAAAGGAGAGCGCCATGCCAAGCCCATCGAACGCGGCCACCCCCGCGAACCCCGTGAATGCCGGCATCGCGGCCATCCGGACGCTGGCGCTGGTCGGCCAGACGGCCTCCGGCAAGACCAGCCTCACCGAGGCGCTGCTGTGCAAGGCCGGCGCGATCGGCGCCCCCGGCAGCCTCGACCGCGGCACCACGGTCAGCGATTTCGACCCGCTCGAACGCCGCGTGCAGCACTCGCTCAACTCGACGGTGATGCATTTCCGGCATGGCGGCTCGCAGGTGCACCTGATCGACACGCCGGGGATGCCCGACTGCGTCGGCCAGTCGATGACGGCGCTGGAGGCGGTCGAGACCGCGGCGATCGTGATCAACGCGCAGTCCGGCATCGAGATGATGGCCTCGCGCATGATGGACTGGGCGGCGCACCGCGGCCTGTGCCGCATGATCATCGTCAACAAGATCGATGCGCAGGGGCTGGACCTGCCGGGCCTGGTCGCGCGGATCCAGGCCACCTTCGGCAAGGAGTGCCTGCCGCTGAACCTGCCCGCGGCTCAGGGCACCCAGGTGGTCGACTGCTTCTTCAATCCGTCCGGCGAGGCGGATTTTTCTTCTGTGGAGACCGCGCATCGCGCGCTGGTCGAGCAGGTCGTCGAGGTCGACCCCGGCTTCGTCGACCGCTACCTGAACGACGGCGACGTCGACCCGCGCGAGCTGCACGCGCCGCTCGAGCAGGCGCTGCGCGAGGGCCACCTGATCCCGATCTGCTTCGTCTCGGCGCGCAACGGCGCCGGCGTGGCCGAGCTGCTCGACGTGATCGACCTGCTGCTGCCGAACCCGACCGAGGGCAACCCGCCGCAGTTCCTGAAGGGCGAAGGCGCCGATGCGAAGGCGCTGCATGCGCAGCCGGATGCGTCGCTGCACGTGATCGCGCATGTGTTCAAGGTCACCGTCGACCCGTATGTCGGCAAGATGGGGATCTTCCGCATCCACCAGGGCACGGTCACCCGCGACAGCCAGCTCTACATCGGCGACGGCCGCAAGCCGTTCAAGGTGGGCCACCTGTTCATGCTGCAGGGCAAGGACCACGTCGAGGTGCCGCGCGGCATTCCCGGCGATCTGTGCGCGGTCGCGAAGGTGGACGAGATGCATTTCGATGCGGTGCTGCACGACGCCGCCGAGGACGACCACCTGCACCTGTTGCCGCTGGAGTTCCCGGTGCCGGTGCACGGCCTCGCGATCGAGCCGAAGCGCCGCGGCGACGAGCAGCGCATGTGGGAGATCCTGCAGAAGCTGGTCGACGAGGACCCGTGCCTGAAGGTCGAGCATGCGGCGAGCACCAACGAGACGGTGGTCTACGGCCTGGGCGAGCTGCACCTGCGCACGCTGCTCGAGCGCATGAGCGAGACCTACAAGTGCGAGGTGTCGACGCGGCCGCCGCGCATCGCCTACCGCGAGACGGTGACCGTGCCGGCCGAGGGCCACCACCGGCACAAGAAGCAGAGCGGCGGGGCCGGCCAGTTCGGCGAGGTGTTCCTGCGCATCGAGCCGCTCGAGCGCGGCAAGGGCTTCGAGTTCGTCGACCAGGTGAAGGGTGGCACCATTCCCGGCCAGTTCATCCCCGCGGTCGAGAAGGGCGTGCGCCAGGTGCTCGACAGCGGCGTGGTCGCCGGCTACCCGGTGAAGGACGTGCGCGTGATCGTCTACGACGGCAAGCACCATTCGGTCGACTCGAAGGAAGTGGCCTTCGTGACGGCCGGCCGCAAGGCCTTCATCGATGCGGTGATGAAGGCCCGGCCGATCGTGCTGGAACCGGTGGTGAAGGTGGAGATCACCGCGCCGGAGTTCTCGATGGGCGACATCACCGGCGACCTGTCGGCCAAGCGCGGCCAGGTGAACGGCACGCGCACGGTGCAGGCCGGCAGCATCACGGTGCACGGGCTGGTGCCGCTGTCGGAGCTGAACGGCTACCAGGCGCGGCTGAACGGCATGACCGGCGGGCAGGGGCGCTACACGCTGGAGCTGAGCCACTACGAGGCGGTGCCGCCGTCGGCGCAGACCCTGCTGACCAGTCAGTACAAGGCCCGCGACGACGACTGACGAATCACGCCTCGCGGGGTTTGACCTTGCTGGCCGCCAGCTTGGCCTGCGTGCGCGCGACCTCGACGTCCCGGTCGTGCACCAGCGCGACGCCCATGCGGCGCTTCTTGAAGCTCTCCGGCTTGCCGAACAGGCGGATGTCGCTGTTGGGCACGCGCATCGCCTCGGCGACGCCGTCGAACACGATGCCCTTGGCCTCGACGCCACCATAGATCACCGCGCTCGCGCCCGGGCTCTTCAGCGTGGTGTCGACCGGCAGCCCGAGGATCGCGCGCGCATGCAGCTCGAACTCGTTTTGCCACTGCGTGATCATCGTCACCATGCCGGTGTCGTGCGGGCGCGGGCTGACCTCGCTGAACCACACCATGTCGCCCTTCACGAACAGCTCGACACCGAACAGCCCCTGGCCGCCCAGGTTGTCGGTGACGGCCTTCGCGATCTCGCGCGAGCGCGCCAGGGCGGCCGGCGTCATCGGATGCGGCTGCCAGCTCTCGACGTAGTCGCCGCTGACCTGCACATGGCCGATCGGGTCGCAGAAGTGCGTCTCGACCTGGCCGTCAGCGCCCAGCGCGCGCACCGTCAGCTGGGTGATCTCGTAGTCGAAGTCGATGAAGCCCTCGACGATCACGCGGCCGTGGCTGACGCGGCCGCCGGCCATCGCGTAGTCCCACGCGGTCTTCACGTCGGCCGGACCGTCGATCTTGCTCTGGCCCTTGCCGGAGCTGCTCATCACCGGCTTCACGATGCAGGGGTAGCCGGTCTTGCCGTCGATCGCGGCCTGCAGCTCGGCCAGCGAATCGCAGAACACGTACGGGCTGGTCGGCAGCGCGAGCGTCTCGGCCGCCAGGCGGCGGATGCCCTCGCGGTCCATCGTCAGGCGCGCGGCGCGGGCGGTCGGGATCACGCGCACGGTGCCGGCGGCCTCGAGTTCCTCGAGCATCGGCGTTGCAATGGCCTCGATCTCGGGCACCACCAGCAGCGGGCGCTCGGCCTCGATCAGCGCCTTCAGCTGCGCCGGATCGCTCATCGTGATGGTGCGGGCGTGGTGGGCGACCTGCTGGCCCGGCGCGTTCTCGTAGCGGTCGACCGCGATCGTCTCGACACCCAGGCGCTGCAGCGCGATCAGCACCTCCTTGCCCAGTTCGCCGCTGCCGAGCAGCATCACCTTGGTGGCTTGGGGAGAGAGGGGGGTTCCGAGGGTCGTCATGGTGCTGCGCGGCCGGTGAAAGGGTTGTGAGCGGAAAGACCGTGATTTTGCCGACGACCCCGGCCGCATCTGCTGATGCACGAAGATTTATCATGCGGCACCATGCAATCCGGCTCCCGTGACGTGGCCCAGCTCCGCCTTGACAACGCGCTGGCCCTCTTCGATGAATTCGTCCACAACACCATCAAGCATCCGGATGCCGCCACGCTGAGGGGGCTCGAGCGGCGCTTCGCCGAGCGCCTGCAGATCCAGCCGAGCTACTGGAGCCAGATCAAGAGCCGCTCGCGGCAGATCGGCGAACGGCTCGCGCGCCAGTTCGAGGTGCTGTGCCACAAGCCGAACGGCTGGATGGACCAGCCGCACGACGCGGCCGGTTCCTCGGCGGCCCCCGCTCCCGCTGCCGCCCTGGCCGACGACGCGCTGCGCAACGTGCCGCAGGACGACGACGAGCGCTTCATCGTCGGGCTGGTGCTGACCTACTACCGCCGCCATCCGCAGCGCGCCCGCACGCGGCTGCTGGACCTGCTCGGCGAGGTGCTGATGCCGGCCGCCGAGCCGGCCAGGGCACCGGCGGCCGTGCCACCGGCGCGCGCCGCAGCCTCCGCGTCACCCCGCGCGGCCCCGCCGCCCGAAGACCTGTGGGCCCGCACGCAGGCCGGCATCGCGCCGCTCAAGAAAAAGCGTTGATTCTTCCCCACACCTTTGAACAAGGGGGTTGAAATTGATAATCGATTGTTTATCATCTGCGCAAGTCGTGATGAACACCTTCATCACGTCGACGCCCCGCCCCTCAACCCCGGAGTCCCCACGTTGATCGCCTTCGCACTGAACCCTGCCCTTGCCCGCCGCGCCTTCGCGCCGTCGGTGCCGGCGTTTCAGTGTCTCGGTGGCCGTCGGGCCCCGCCCGGTCCGCTTGCCGGCTGAGCTTCGCGACGCACGCGCGCTCATCCCGACGGCCCGGTTGCTTCCCGCACCGGGCCGTCGTGCTTTCTGGCCCTGCCGTCCTCGTCCTCACAGGAGATGTCTCATGTCCAAGATCACCATGCCAGCCCGCAAGCCCCGCAACCCGTTGGTGGCGCCCGCGCACTTCCGTCGCGCCGGCAGTCACCAGCCCGGTGGCACCTCGCGACAGGACGCGCGCCGCGCGCTACGCCGCGAACTCGACCAGCTCAGCCCCCGGCTGCGCCACAGCCCATGAATCCAACGCAGCGCCAGCGCGCTGCCGACGAAGGAAATGATCATGACCAGCTCGAAGCCCCAGACGTGGCGCGCCCTGACGCCGCGCCACCCCGGCTCCTCCCTCGCGCGCCGCTCCGCAGCGGCCGCCCTGAAGTCCGCGAGCGCCGTGCTCGCTGAACTGGCCCAGCGCCTGGCGGTGCCGCCCCCGGTGCCCGCCCCGCCGCTGCCGCCGGTGCTCGAGTTCTACGCGCAGGCCGGCGCGCCCGAAGGCGCGCTGTACATGGACGGCGAACTCGTCGGGTGGGTACCAGGCGTCACGCGCCTGTGATCCGTCCGTGAACGAAACGGGGGCCTCGCGGCCCCCGTTTTCATTGGTGGACCGGCAGCGGCTTCGGATGCCGCTTCTCCCACAGCTTGTGCACCAGCACCGCGACCGGCACCCAGCCCAGCCACATCACCAGGTCGATGCCCTCGTGCCACCACTGCCAGGTGTCGACCGGCTGGTCTTCCCAGCCCATCGCTTCTTCGATCATGTCGAACACGCCGAGCCAGGTGACCATCACCGCCAGCAGCACGCCGGTCTCGCGCTGGCGCTCGTTCCAGTGGCGCCACAGGGCCGGCAGCGTGACGCCGCCGACGCACACCAGGTACAGCGCCAGGTGCCCCAGGTGCTGGTGTTCGAACCACGACTTGATCAGCGGCTCGCCGCTGATCATCTTCGCGGCGGTCCAGCCGAGCACGCCGGCGCCCAGGATGACGATGGCCGGGAAGCGGTCGACCAGCTTCAGGATCAGCTGGCTGCCCCAGACAACGATCGGGATGCTGATCAACAGCCCCAGCACCACCAGCAGCATGCTGCCGTGGGCCGCGCCGCCGATCGCCAGCACGTTGTCGACGCCCATCACCGCATCGGCGATCACGATGGTCTGGATCGCGCCGCGCACGGTGGATTGCGGCTTGATGCTGTGGCCTTCGCCGTCCTTGTCCTGCGTCAGCGTCCACGCGATCCAGATCAGCGCGAGGCCGCCGGCCAGCAGGAAGCCGGGAATCTTGAGCAGCCACACGACGACCAGCGTCAGCAGCGCACGGATCACGATCGCGCCGGCCGTGCCCCAGAGGATCACGCGGCGCTGCATCTCGGGCGGCACGTTGCGGGCGGCCAGGCCGATCACGATCGCGTTGTCGCCGGCCAGCACGAGGTCGAGCAGCACGATGGCCATCAAGGCCGAGAAGAAGTCAGCTGAGAAGAGTTCCATGGTCCTTCACCTTGCAGGAGTGCACGCCGTGCGGATGCCCGGCGGGTGAAGGTCTTGCCCACAGCGTTGGTCCGTCGGTCCACACGCTGCTCAAGTGCCGGGGAACCGCGGGAGCGGCGCCCGTGCTGACGGCGGCTTGATCGGGGGGCTACTCCCCTTGCGGGGGCCAGTGTCGCCGCAGCCGGCCTCGCGCGTCAACCGGGGTGCCCCCTGACGGCGCGCTCAGATCATCGCAAGCGTGGTCTTGCGCCGCGGCGGCGGGAACAGCCGGTCGAGGGCGGCCAGCTCAGCGGCGCTGAGCTTCAGGTCGGCCGCGGCCAGGTTCTCGCGCAGGTGGGCCTCGCGCACGGCCTTCGGGATCGCGATCACGCCCGGCTGGTGCAGCACCCACGCGAGCGCGAGCTGGGTCGGCGTCACGCCACGGGATTCCGCCAGCGGCCGCAACCCGGCGTGCGCGGCCAGCTCACCCTGCGCGAGCGGGCTGTACGCCATCAGCGGGACCTTCCGTTCGCGCAGGCGTGGCAGCAGGTCGTACTCGATGCCCCGCTCGGGCAGCGCGTAGTAGACCTGATTGGTCGCGCAGGCCGTGCCGCCCTCCAGGCCCCACAGCGCGGCCATGTCGTCCGCATCGAAATTGCTGACGCCCCACGCGCGGATGCGCCCCTGCGCCTGCAGCTGCCCGAAGGCCCCGACCGTGTCCTGCAGCGGATGCGAGCCGGGCCAGTGCAGCAGGTAGAGGTCGACGTAATCGAGCCCGAGCCGCTTCAGGCTGCGTTCGCACGCGGCCACGGTGCCGCTGCGGCTCGCGTTGTGCGGATAGACCTTGCTGACGATGAAGAGCTCGTCGCGTCGCACCGCGCCGGCCCGCAGTGCCTCGGCGACCGCCTGCCCGAGCGCCTCCTCGGCACCGCCCTCGCCATACATCTCGGCGGTGTCGAAGAGCCGGTAGCCGAGGTCGATCGCCAGGCGGATCGCGGCCACCTCGGCACGCCGCGCGGACGCCGATTCCCCCATGCGCCAGGTGCCGAGGCCGAGGGTGGGCACCGAGGTTCCGGAAGGCAGCTCAACGTGGTTCATGGTGGATCTCCGCGACAAGCCCCGAAGCCTAGCGCGAACGCGTTCTGCGGCACACTGCGAACCCTATGTCAGATGCTTCAGATGCCCTGGTCTCCCTGCAGCAGGTCGACAAGCGCTTCGCCAACGGCGTGCAGGCCTTGCAGGCGGTGACGCTGGACGTGCAGCCGGGCGAGTTCGTCTCGCTGCTCGGTCCATCGGGCTGCGGCAAGAGCACGGTGCTGCGGCTGGTGGCCGGGCTCGACCGCGCAAGCGCCGGCACGGTGCGGGCGCCGGCGCTGCAGGTCAATGTCGCGAGCGACACCGCCTTCGTGTTCCAGGAACCCACGCTGATGCCCTGGGCCAGCGTGTTCGACAACGCCTGGCTGCCGCTGCGACTGGCCGGCGTTTCGCGGCGCTACGCCGCCGCGCGCGTGATGCCGCTGCTGCAGCGCATGGGCCTCGAGGCTTTCGCGGATGCCTTCCCCGCCGAGCTGTCCGGCGGCATGAAGATGCGCGCATCGATCGCCCGCGCGCTGGTCACCCAGCCACAACTGCTGCTGATGGACGAGCCCTTCGCCGCGCTCGACGAGATCACCCGCCAGCGGCTGAACGCCGACCTGATGGAGGCCTGGCAGGCGCGCCCGATGGCGGTGCTGTTCGTCACGCACAGCGTGCTCGAGGCGGTGGCGCTGAGCCAGCGCGTGCTGGTGATGGGCGCGCGGCCCGGCCGCATCGTCGCCGAGTTCCGCATCCGCCGGCCGGCAAGGCACGAGGCCGGCTTCCGCGACAGCGACGACTACGTCGCCCAATGCCGCGCCGTCTCGCGCTCGCTCGAGGCCGCGCACGCCGCGGCAGCCGCGTGAGCATGCGCTGGCAACGCCGCATCGCGCCGGCCGTCGTGCTGCTCGCGCTGCTGGCCGCATGGGAGGCGCTGGTGCGGCTGGCCCACATCCCTCACTACACGCTGCCGGCGCCCAGCATGGTGCTGCAGACGCTGGTCGGCAACTTCGCATCACTGGCCGGCAGCTGGTGGTTCACCGTGAAGATCACCTTCGGCGCGCTGCTGCTGGCCTGTGCCGGCGGCGTGCTGATCGCCGCGGTGTTCGCGCTGTGGCGGCCGCTAGAGGAGGCGCTGTTCCCGGTGGCGGTGGTGCTGCAGGTGACGCCGATCGTCGCGGTCGCGCCGCTGATCCTGATCTATGTCGAGAGCACGACCGCCGCGCTGCTGCTGTGCGCCTGGATCGTCGCGTTCTTCCCGATCCTGTCGAACACCGTGGTCGGGCTGCGCGCTGCCGACGTGAACCTGCGCGAGCTGTTCCGGCTGTACCGCGCGACGCCGTGGCAGCGGCTGCGCCTGCTGCTGCTGCCGTCGGCATTGCCGTATTTCATCGCCGGCCTGAAGATCTCCGGCGGCCTGAGCCTGATCGGCGCGGTGACGGCCGAAATGGTGGCCGGTGCCGCCGGCCGCGAGACCGGGCTGGCCTCGCGCATCCTGGAAGCCAGCTTCCGCACCGAGACGCCGAAGATGTTCGCCGCGCTGAGCCTGCTGGTGCTGACCGGCGTGCTGATCTTCGCCGGCTTCAATGCCTTGTCGCGCCTGTTGCTGGGCCGCTGGCACGCCACCGAGAATTGATCCATCAAGGAGAGAACCCATGACGAAGAACACGATCCGCCTTGCCGCATTGGCGATGACCTTCGCGGCCGGCACGGCCGTCGCGCAGGACAAGGTGACCTTCGCGACCAACTGGAAGGCGCAGGCCGCGCACGGCGGCTTCTACCAGGCGGTGGCCGACGGCACCTACAAGAAGTTCGGCCTCGACGTGACGCTGCTGCAAGGCGGCCCGCAGGTCAACAACCGCCCGCTGCTGCCGGCCGGCCGCATCGATTTCCTGATGACCGGCAACCTGCTGCACAGCTTCGACAACGTGAAGAACGGCGTGCCGACGGTGGTCGTCGCCGCGATGTTCCAGAAGGACCCGCAGGCGCTGATCGCGCACCCGGGGCAAGGCTACGAATCGTTCGCGAAGCTGAAGGACGCACCGCTCGCGCTGATCGCCAAGGACGGCCAGTTCAGCTGGTGGCAGTGGCTGAAGGTCACGCACGGCTTCAAGGACGAGGTGCTCAAGCCCTACAACTACAACCTCGGCCCCTTCCTCGCGAACCCGAAGGCGATCCAGCAGGGCTATTCGGTGGCCGAGCCGATCTACGTCGAGAACCAGGGCAAGTTCAAGCCGGTGGTGCACCTGCTGGCTGATCACGGCTTCAGCACTTACTCCACCGTGATCGAGGCGCGCACCGACACCGTGAAGGACAAGCCACAGCTGGTGCAGCGCTTCGTCGACGCGTCCATCCTCGGCTGGGTCAACTACCTGTATGGCGACCGCAAGGCGGCCAACGCGATGATGATCAAGGAGAACCCGGAGATGACCGAGGCGGAGATCGAGGCCTCGGTCGCGCTGATGAAGCAGCAGGGCATCGTCGACTCGGGCGAGGCGCTGCGCAACGGGGTCGGCGCGATGAGTGCCGAGCGCATCCAGGACTTCTACGCGCAGATGGTGAAGGCCGGGCTCTACAAGGCGGGCGAGGTCGACCTGGCCAAGGTCGCGACGCTGCAGTTCGTCAACAAGAAGGTCGGCATGGACGTGAAGGCGAAGCTCGGACCGAAGTGACATTTTCCTCAAGCCCGGTGCAAAGAGGTCGATACTTGCAGTAACACTTTCCCTGACACCGTGACGTGAGCAACGAGACCGCACCGCGCTCCGGCGGCTTCCAGCCGCTCTTCCAAGCCTTGCCCGATCTGGCCGCCTGGGTGCAGCACTTCCGCAGCTGCGAGATCCCGGTCCTCGCCGACACCTCCGATGCGCTGGAGGCGATGCGCGCGAACGAAGACGACGTCGACGCGAACCTGATCGGCGAGATGGTCGCCGACGACCCGCTGATGACGCTGAAGGTGCTGGCCTACGCGGCCACGCACCGGCCGGCGCGGCTCGTCACCGATGTCGAGACCGTCACCGCCGCCGTCGTGCTGATGGGCATCTCGCCGTTCTTCGGCGCATTCGGCGCGCAGCCCACGGTCGAAGACTGGCTGGCCGATCGGCCCGACGCCCTCGCCGGCCTGAACGACGTGCTGCGGCGCGCGCACCGCGCATCGCGCTTCGCGCTGGCGTTCGCGATCCACCGCCAGGACCACGACGCCGCGCTGATCCATGAAGCCGCGCTGCTGCACGACTTCGCCGAGATGCTGTTGTGGGCGCATGCGCCCGACCTGGCGTTGGCGATCCAGCGCGCGCAAGCCGCCGACCCGACACTGCGCTCGAGCGCGATCCAGCAGAGCACGCTGAACGTCGAGCTGTTCGACCTGCAGCAGGCGCTGATGAAGGCCTGGACGCTGCCCGAGCTGCTGATCCGCATCTCCGACGACCGGCATGCCGAACACCCCACGGTGCAGAACGTCGTGCTGGCGATCCGCCTCGCGCGGCACACGGCGCACGGCTGGGACAACGCCGCGATCCCCGACGACGTGGCCGACCTCGCGCAGCTGCTGAACCTCTCGATCGCCGCCACGCAGGCCATGGTGCAGACCCTGGACCTCTGAGCCGGCGTTGCAGCGCCACGGCGCCACGGCGCTACAGCGGCACGGCGGTGGTGTTCTTCACCCGGTCCATCACGAAGCTGGTCTTGCAGTCCTCGACGCTCGGGTGCTTCAGCAGCGTCTCCATCACGAAGCGCGCGTAGTGCGCCATGTCCTGCACGACGACACGCAGCAGGTAGTCCATCTCGCCGGTCAGCGCGACGCACTCGACCACCTCGGGCCAGGTCTGCACCGCGGCGCGGAACAGGTCCATCGGGTTGCGCTTGTGCACCTCGGAGTGCTTCTCGAGCCGCACGTTCAGGTAGGCCGTGAGCCCGAGCCCGACGCGTTCCGGCGGCACCAGCGCGACATAGCCGGCGATCACGCCCGATTCCTCGAGCCGCTTGACCCGCCGCAGCGCGGCCGATGGCGACAGGCTGACCTGCGCGGCCAGCACGTCGTAGGTGATCCGGCCATCGGCCTGCAGCGCGCGAAGAATGCGTCGATCGATCGCATCCAGCTGGATTTCCGTTTCCATGCACGCGATTTTGCAGCTTTCCGGCGCAGCCTGCCCGTCCCAGCGCAGAACTTGCATGATTCCTGCAAGCGGACGAATCTACAGTGCAGGCAACTTTGCATTTTCAGGAGCGCGCCATGCAGTTCACCCCCTGGGACAACCCGATGGGCACCGACGGGTTCGAGTTCGTCGAGTACGCGGCGCCGGACCCCGTCGCGCTCGGCCAGCTGTTCGAATCGATGGGCTTCACCGCGATCGCGCGGCACCGCCACAAGAACGTCACGCTGTACCGCCAGGGCGACGTCAACTTCATCATCAACGCCGAGCCGAATTCATTCGCCCAGCGCTTCGCGCGCCACCACGGCCCGAGCGTCTGCGCGATGGCCTTCCGCGTGAAGGACGCCGCCAAGGCTTATGAGCGCGCGCTGGAACTCGGCGCCTGGGGCTTCGACAACCAGACCGGCCCGATGGAGCTGAACATCCCGGCGATCAAGGGCATCGGCGACTCGCTGATCTACTTCGTCGACCGCTGGCACGGCAAGGACGGCGCAGCCACCGGCGCGATCGGCAACATCAGCATCTACGACGTCGACTTCGTGCCGATCCCCGGCGCCAACGCGTCGCCGGTCGGCAACGGCCTGACCTACATCGACCACCTGACGCACAACGTGCACCGCGGCCGCATGAAGGAATGGGCCGACTTCTACGAGCGGCTGTTCAATTTCCGCGAGGTGCGCTACTTCGACATCGAAGGCAAGCTGACCGGCCTGAAGAGCAAGGCGATGACGAGCCCCTGCGGCAAGATCCGCATCCCGATCAACGAGAGCTCGGACGACAAGAGCCAGATCGCCGAGTACCTGGACCTGTACCACGGCGAAGGCATCCAGCACATCGCGCTCGGCACCGACGACATCTACGCCTCGGTCGAGGGCATGAAGGGCCAGGGCGTCGCGTTCCAGGACACCATCGCGACCTACTACGACCTGGTCGACAAGCGCCTGCCGCAGCACGGCGAGCGCCTCGAAGACCTGAAGCGCCTGCGCATCCTGATCGACGGCGCGACGCACCAGGGCGCGCCGAACGAGCTGCTGCTGCAGATCTTCACGCAGACGGTAATCGGGCCGATCTTCTTCGAGATCATCCAGCGCAAGGGCGACCAGGGCTTCGGCGAAGGCAACTTCCGCGCGCTGTTCGAGAGCATCGAGCTCGACCAGGTGCGCCGTGGCGTGCTGAAGGCCGAGCCCGAGGCGGCGGCATGACGCTCGTGCGTTCGTTCATCGGTATCGTGCTCACGGCGCTGGCCGTCGGCGCGTCGGCCCAGGCCCAGGACTCGTCGCTCGATGCGGTGATGAAGGCCGGCGTGCTGCGGGCCTGCACGCCGGGCGACTACAAGCCGTTCAGCTTCCAGCGCGCCGACGGTGCGTTCGAGGGGCTGGACGTCGACCTGGCGCAATCGCTGGCCGCGGCGATGGGCGTCAAGCTCGAGCTGGTGAAGACGAGCTGGGCCAACCTGCTGCCCGACTTCGGCGCCGGCAAGTGCGATGTCGCGATCGGCGGCATCTCGGTCAGCACCGAGCGCCAGAAGCGGGTGTTCTTCAGCACGCCCTACATGGTCAACGGCAAGACGCCGCTGGTGCGCTGCGAGGATGTGCCGAAGTACCAAAGCGTGGCCGACATCGACAAGCCCGGCGTGCGTGCGATCGCGAACCCGGGCGGCAGCAACGAGCGCTTCGCGCGTGCCAACTTCAAGGCCGCGACGCTGACGATCCATGCCGACAACCTGACGATCTTCGACGAGTTGCTGGCCAGGCGCGCCGACGTGTTCGTGACCGAGGCGGCCGAGACGCTGGTGCAGCATAAGCTGCGACCCGGCCTGTGCGCGGTCAACCCGGAGCGCCCGCTGCAGTACGGCGAGATGGCGTGGATGCTGCCGCGGGACATGGTGATGAAGAGCTTCGTCGACCAGTGGCTGCACTTGGCGAAGGCCGGCGGCGAGTACCAGCGGACGGCCGACAAATGGCTGCGGTGAACGATGGCGGCGGCGTTGGCGGTGTCACCAAGGGCGTGAACAGCGGCGTCGCGCCAGCAACCTATGGCCAGGGCGATCGCCCGCCCCGCGGCGACTATGCCTCGGCGCGCGCCGACTACACCTGCGAGCAGGACTGGGGCCGCTACACGGCCGAGGACCACGCGCTGTACCAGCGGCTGTACGAACGCCAGGCGGCGCAGCTGCCCGGCCTGGCCTGCGAGGAGTTCATCGACGCGGTCGGGCAGCTCGGCACGCCGACGCAGATCCCGCGCTTCGATGCCTTGTCGCAGCGCCTGCACCGCGCGACCGGCTGGGAGGTGGTCGCGGTGCCGGGCCTGATTCCCGAGGAAGCGTTCTTCGCGCTGCTCGCCGCGCGCCGCTTTCCGGTGACCGGCTGGATCCGCAAGCCGGAGGAGTTCGACTACGTGGTCGAACCGGATGTTTTCCACGACCTCTTCGGCCATGTGCCGCTGCTGTTCAACCCGATGTTCGCCGACTACATGCAGGCCTATGGCGCGGGCGGCCTGAAGGCGAGCCGGCTGCAGTCGTGCGAGTACCTCGCGCGGCTCTATTGGTACACGGTGGAGTTCGGGCTGATCGCGACGCCGGCCGGCCTGCGCGCGTACGGCGCCGGCATCCTGTCGTCGGCCGGCGAACTGCGCCACAGCGTGACCAGCCCGCAGCCGCAGCGCCTGGCGTTCGACCTGGAGCGCATCATGCGCACGCGCTACAAGATCGACAGCTACCAGGCGACGTACTTCGTGATCGATTCGTTCGAACAGCTGTTCCGCGCGACCGCGCCGGACTTCACGCCGCTGTACGAGGCGGTGTCGCAGCGCGACGAAGTGGCGGCCGAAGCGACGCTGCCCGGCGACCGCGTGCTCGGGCTCTGATCACAGCGCGGCCAGCAGTGCCTCGAACACCACCGGCTGGTTGACCAGGTCGACGTGCGCGACGCCCGGCACGTGCCGGTTGTCGGCGCCCGGCAACGTCGCGGTGCTGGCCGGGAACACGATGTTGTCGCAGTGGCTGTAGAAGCAGATGAAGCGCTGCGACAGCGTCGCCGATTCGCGCGCGCCCAGCGCGACCTGCCACGGACTGGCGAGACGCATCTCGTGCCCGTTGGCCGTCGTCGAGAAACGCCCGAGCCAGGTGCCGCGGTGCGGGCTGCCGATCGTGATGATGCGGTGGGCGCGCGCCTCGCCGCCGTGCGCCGCGGCCCAGGCGCGGATCGCGAGGCCGCCCATGCTGTGGCCGACCAGCAACGGCGCGCGGCCGGTGGCCGCCTCGAGCCGTGCGACGGCCGATTCGATGATGTCGGCGTAGTGGCTGATCGAGCCGAACACCGGTTCGAGGTTGACCGCGATGAACGGCGTGCCGCGCGGCATCAGCCGTTGCATCCACGGATTCCACAGGCCGCGGTTGCAGACGAAGCCGTGGACCAGCACGACGCCGCGTTGGGTGGACGCCGCGGGGACGTGGTCGGGCACAAGGGTCGAGCGGAACGGCTGCCGCCAGCAGAACACCTGCGGCGCCGTCAGCACCTCGCCGATCCAGGCGTGCAGCAGCTGGGGCACCGTGGCGCGCGGCGTCGGATCATCGCCGTGCACGAAGTACAGGAACACGAACTCGAGGCCGAGGAAGATCGCGTAGCCGAAGATGATCAGCAGTGCGCCAGCCGCCGCCCAGCCGGGGCGATCGATGTGGATGAACCACGCGGCCCAGAGCAGCGCGGCGGCGAGGAGTCCGAGGGTGATGAAGCGTTGCAGTCGCGCGAGCATGCGGCCGATGCTAGCAGCGCAGGTGCTCAGGCCAGCTGGACGTCCTTGCCGGTCAGGCGCTTGGCCAGGCGTGTCGCGAGCATGGCGGTGAGGCCGTAGACCGAGAGCTGCGGGTTCGCGCCGATGCTGGTCGGGAACAGCGAGCCATCGTGCACCGACAGGTTCGCGAGCTGCCAGTGCGTGCCGTCCGGGCGGACCACGCCTTGCGCTTCGCTGCCGGCCATCGGGCAGCCGCCCATCACGTGGGCGCTGACGACGCGCGTCAGCAGCGGCTTCATCGGCAAGGCCTCGATCAGCCGACGCGCCTCGGCCCACGACGCGACCGGCGCGGCCATCTCGTGCACCGGCACGACACTGCGCGCGCCGGCGGCGAACTGGATCTCGGCCATGCTGAGGAAGGCGCGGCGTGCCCCGTCCATCACGAAGTCGTTCAACGGGTAGTCGAGCACCGGCGAGCCATCGCCGCGCAATGCGACCGAGCCGCCCGGGGACTGCTCATGGAAGCCGTCGCGCATCAGCGCCAGCAGGCTGTGCGTGCGCGGGAACCCGGCCAGCATCTGCGCCTGCGCGCGGCCGTGGCCGGCCAGCGTCGACGCGAAGATCACAGGGTGCAGCGGCGGCGCTTCGAGCTTGTAGCCGATCGGCCCGGTCAACGGCTGCGTCTGCAGGAAGTGGTCGGTGTAGAGGGTCTGCGGCGCGCCGTCCCAGCCGTTCACCGGGTCGGCGAAGGTCGCCGCCGAGATCACGACCGGGTGCAGGAAGGTGCGCTTGCCGACCAGCCCATGCGGGTCGGGCGCGCCGGAGCGCAGCAGCAGCGCCGGCGAGTTGATCGCGCCACCGGCGACGACGTAGTGCTTCGCGGTGATGCGCACGCCGGCTGCGCCGGTGGCCGCGCTGTTGTCCGCGACCGGCACGCAGTGCAACGCCTGCACGAGTCCCTCGCGCGACTCGAGGCGCTCGGCGCGCATCTGCACCAGCAGCGTGGCGCCGCCATCGAGCGCGGCAGGCAGGGTCGTCACCAGCATCGACTGCTTGGCGTTCGTCGGGCAGCCCATGCCGCAGGAACCGAGGTTCCAGCAGCCCTTCACGTTGCGCTGGATCGCCGAGGCCGGGATGCCGAGCTTGGCGGCACCGGTGCGCAGCAGTTCGTTGTTCTGGTTCGGCGCCGCGAGCCACGGGCCGATGTTGAGACGGCGCTCGGCCTGCTCGAACCAGGGCGTCATCGCGGCGGTGCTCATCTCGGCGAGGCCGAACTCCGAGCGCCAGTGCGCCAGCGTGTCGACCGGTGTGCGGAACGAGCTGGTCCAGTTCACCGTGGTCGAGCCGCCGACGCAGCGACCCTGCAGGATGTTGATCGCCTTGTCGGCAGTCTTGCGCGCCGCGCTCTCCTGGTAGAGGCTCGGATAGGCGTCGCTCTCGCGCTGGCGGAAGTCGCGGCTGCTCTTCAGCGGACCTTCTTCGACGATCACCACCTGCAGGCCAGCCTTCGTCAGCAGCTCGGCAGTGATGCCGGCACCGGCGCCGCTGCCGATGATCGCGACGTCGCAGAGCAGGATCGGTGGCACGGGACCATGCGGGCCGCCGAGGACGCGCCAGCCGCGCTGGAGTCCTTGCTGGATCGGATCGTCGAAGGTGCTCATCAGAGTTCGCGCGGGCCCGGGTAGCCGATGGCCGGCCATGCCGCCGGGTCCGAGAAGTAGGCGCCGTTGGTGATGTCGCGCAGCGCGTGATAGACCTGCTGGCGCGTCGCGAGGCGCGAGGTCCGCATCGCCTGCAGGGACTGCTGCACCTCGTCGACGGTGGCGGTGTCCCATGGCGTCGCGAGTCCGGCGAGCAGCCGACGGCCTGGCGCTGTGCACAGGATGCCGAGCAGCTGCGCGAGTTCCTTCTGCACCTCGGGTGCGAAGCCGCGGATGGTCAGCTGGACGCGTTCGATGTGGGCCGCCAATGCGGCGGAGCGTGCTGCGCCCGACGGCAACGCACCGTCGAGCACGGCCTGCGCAACGGCGGTGAACAGCGCGCGGCTGTCGGCGCTCAGCTCGGCGGCGGGGACGCCGGGGCGCATCAACACCAAGCCACCGCCCACCGCGATCAGCGTGAGCGAAGCGGCCGCGCCGATCTGGAGGAGCTTGCGTCTTTGCATGGGGTTGGCGGAATGCGCGCGCAGTGTTGCATCATTCGGCGCAGCCACCGTAGAGGCAAGGGACTAGCCCGACCTCTCGTAAACCCGCAACGAGCAACGAGCCCCTGCCATGGCCGCCATCAGCGACAACATCCTTCAGCACCTGTCGGCGGTGGACTCCGAGCGGACCCGCCGCGCCCGCGATCGCTCGCTGCAGGCCCGCGTGACGGCCGTGAAGGCGTACCAGCAGCGGCGCTTCGCACACACCTATGCGGACTTGCTGGCGTCGCCGCGCTACCGGGGCGTGGCGCAGTTCTTTCTCGACGAGCTGTACGGCCCGCGCGACTTCGCCGAGCGCGATGCACAGTTCGCACGGGTCGTGCCGGCGTTGACACGGCTCTTTCCGAGTGACGTGCTGTCGACGGTGGAAGCCCTGGCGGCGCTGCATGCCTTGTCGGAATCACTCGACAGCGACATGGGCGAGGCCGTGGCCGACGCGCCGGTGGGAGCGGCCGAGTACCTGTCGGCCTGGCAGTCCTGCGGACGGCAGGCGGACCGGGAGCGTCAACTGGGCTTGACGGTGAAGATCGGCGAGTCGCTCGACCAGCTCACGCGGCGGCTGCTGCTGCGGCACAGCCTGCGCATGATGCGCGTGCCGGCCCGCGCGGCGGGGTTGTCGTCCTTGCAGTCGTTCCTGGAGTCGGGCTTCGACACCTTCCACGCGATGGGCGGCGCGTCGGAGTTCCTGCGGACCGTTCGGTCACGCGAGCTGGCGTTGATGCAGGCCCTCTTCGCGACCGACGCTGTCACGCACGGGACAGCGGCACACACGGTTGCGTTAGGACAACTACCGTAGCCGCGCCGCGCGGGCGGCCCGCAACATGCGGGGTCCCCATGCCCACGAGCGCCGCATCGATGCAACGACCTTGGCTCGACCACTATCCCCCTGGCGTTCCGGCGGAGATCGACGCGTCGGCCTACCGCTCGCTGGTCGAGCTGCTCGACGAGTCGTTTCGGCGCCATGCCGCACGAGATGCGGCGGTGTGCATGGAACGACGGCTGACCTTCCGCGAGGTCGACGAGATGTCGTCGTCGCTGGGCGCGTGGTTGCAGTCACTCCGGTTGGCACGCGGTGCGCGTGTCGCGCTGATGATGCCGAACGTGCTGCAGTACCCGGTGGCCATTGCGGCGGTGCTGCGAGCGGGCTACACCGTGGTGAACGTCAATCCGCTTTACACCGCGCGCGAACTGGAGCACCAGCTGAGCGATTCAGGCGCCGAGGCCATCATCGTGCTCGAGAACTTCGCGCACACGCTGGTGCAGGTGCTCGACCGCACGCCGATTCGGCATGTGGTGCTGGCGTCGGTGGGCGACCTGCTCGGCTTCGCGAAAGGGCAGCTCGTGAACTTCGTCGTGCGGCACGTGCGGAAGATGGTGCCGGAGTTCGATCTGCGCGCGCCGGCCGGTGGGTCGGTCACCTGGTTCAACAGGGCGCTGGCCGACGGCACGCGACTGTCGCTGCGCCATGTGGAGCTCGGGCCGGAGGACGTCGCGTTCCTGCAGTACACCGGCGGGACGACGGGGCTCTCGAAGGGCGCCGTGCTGCTGCATCGCAACGTGGTCGCGAACATCCTGCAAGCGCAGGCGTGGTTCCAGCCGATGCTCGACAAGGTGGGAGACAAGCAGATCGTCACGGTGTGCGCGCTGCCGCTGTATCACATCTTCGCGCTGACGGCCTGCTACATGCTCGGGGCGCGGCTCGGCATGCTCAACGTGCTGATTCCGAATCCGCGTGACATCCCGGGCTTCGTGAAGGTGCTGAAGCGTCAGCGCATCAACATGTTCCCGGCGGTGAACACGCTGTTCAATGCGCTGGCGAACGACGCGGAGTTCAGGCGACTGGATTTCACCGACCTGGTGATCTCGAATGGCGGCGGCATGGCGGTGCAGCGCGCGACCGCAGAGCAGTGGCAGCGTGTGACCGGCTGTCCGATCGTCGAGGGCTATGGGTTGTCGGAGACCTCGCCGGTCGCGACGATCAATCGCTTCGATGAGCCGGCGTTCACCGGATCGATCGGGCTGCCGGTGCCATCGACGGAGATCGCGATCCGCGACGATGCGGGCAACGCCGTCCCGCTGGGGCAGTCCGGGGAGATCTGCATCCGGGGCCCTCAGGTGATGGCGGGGTACTGGAATCGCCCGGACGAGACGCGCTTGGTGATGACGGACGATGACTTTTTCCGCTCGGGAGACATCGGCGTCATGGACGAGCGAGGCCATGTGCGCATCGTCGATCGGAAGAAGGACATGATTCTGGTGTCCGGCTTCAACGTCTACCCGACCGAGATCGAGCAGGTGGTGAGCCAGCATCCCGCGGTGCTGGAATGTGCCGCCGTGGGCGTGGCGGATCCGAAGTCGGGCGAGGCAGTGAAGCTCTTCGTGGTCAGGCGAGATTCGACACTGACTGAGGATGACCTGGCGGCCTATTGCCGCGAGAACTTCACGGCGTACAAGCGCCCGAGGTACATCGAGTTTCGCGATGACCTGCCCAAATCCAACGTCGGGAAGATACTGCGCCGGGAGCTGAGGGCTGCCTGAATCGTCGGCTCGAATCTCGGGCCCCAAAAGCGAAACCCCCGTCACCTTGGGAGGAGACGGGGGTTGGCTTTATTAATAGCCTGACGATGTCCTACTTTCACACGGGAACCCGCACTATCATCGGCGCTGAGGCGTTTCACTGTCCTGTTCGGGATGGGAAGGAGTGGGACCACCTCGCTATGGTCATCAGGCTTAACTTGTTGCCGCCGAGCACCTGTGGGGTGCTTTGCGACCAATTGGTAGAGTCGAAGCTTCGTGGAATTGAACCACGCAAGCGGAATCAGCGGTGGTCTTTCGACCGGTGAACTTGATTGCGTCCAAGGATATTCGTTGGAAGAACTGCACAACGCTTGTCCTCAGACAGCTTTGATCGTTGGATCAAAGTTATAGGGTCAAGCCTCACGAGCAATTAGTACTGGTTAGCTTAACGCATTACTGCGCTTCCACACCCAGCCTATCAACGTCCTGGTCTCGAACGACTCTTCAGGGGGCTCAAGGCCCCGGCAAGACTCATCTTGAGACGAGTTTCCCGCTTAGATGCTTTCAGCGGTTATCTCTTCCGCACATAGCTACTCGGCGATGCCACTGGCGTGACAACCGATACACCAGAGGTGCGTCCACTCCGGTCCTCTCGTACTAGGAGCAGGCTCTCTCAATCTTGCAGCGCCCACGGAAGATAGGGACCAAACTGTCTCACGACGTTTTAAACCCAGCTCACGTACCTCTTTAAATGGCGAACAGCCATACCCTTGGGACCGGCTACAGCCCCAGGATGAGATGAGCCGACATCGAGGTGCCAAACACCGCCGTCGATATGAACTCTTGGGCGGTATCAGCCTGTTATCCCCAGAGTACCTTTTATCCGTTGAGCGATGGCCCTTCCATACAGAACCACCGGATCACTTTGTCCTACTTTCGTACCTGCTCGACTTGTCAGTCTCGCAGTCAAGCACGCTTATGCCAATGCACTATCAGCACGATTTCCGACCGTGCCTAGCGTACCTTCGAACTCCTCCGTTACGCTTTGGGAGGAGACCGCCCCAGTCAAACTGCCCACCATACACTGTCCCCAACCCGGATAACGGGCCAAGGTTAGAACCTCAAACACACCAGGGTGGTATTTCAACGTTGGCTCCACGACACCTAGCGGCACCGCTTCAAAGCCTCCCACCTATCCTACACAGATCTGTTCAAAGTCCAATGTAAAGCTACAGTAAAGGTTCATGGGGTCTTTCCGTCTTTCCGCGGGGAGATTGCATCATCACAAACATTTCAACTTCGCTGAGTCTCTGGAGGAGACAGTGTGGCCATCGTTACGCCATTCGTGCAGGTCGGAACTTACCCGACAAGGAATTTCGCTACCTTAGGACCGTTATAGTTACGGCCGCCGTTTACTGGGACTTCAGTCAAGAGCTTGCACCCCATCATTTAATCTTCCAGCACCGGGCAGGCGTCACACCCTATACGTCGACTTTCGTCTTTGCAGAGTGCTGTGTTTTTAATAAACAGTCGCAGCCACCGATTCTCTGCGGCCTCATTGGGCTCCCCAAGTAAATGGTTCACCTACTAAAGGCACACCTTCTTCCGAAGTTACGGTGTCAATTTGCCGAGTTCCTTCTCCAGAGTTCTCTCAAGCGCCTTAGAATACTCATCTCGCGCACCAGTGTCGGTTTGCGGTACGGTCGTATGTAGCTGGAGCTTAGTGGCTTTTCCTGGAAGCAGGGTATCACTCACTTCAGCGGCAAGCCGCCTCGTTATCACGCCTCATCTAAGCTGCCCGGATTTGCCTAGGCAGCACGACTACACGCTTGAACCGGGACATCCAACACCCGGCTGAGCTAACCTTCTCCGTCCCCACATCGCACTACATATCGGTACAGGAATATTGACCTGTTTCCCATCAGCTACGCATCTCTGCCTCGCCTTAGGGGCCGACTCACCCTACGCCGATGAACGTTGCGTAGGAAACCTTGCGCTTTCGGCGAGGGGGCTTTTCACCCCCTTTAACGCTACTCATGTCAGCATTCGCACTTCTGATACCTCCAGCAGCCTTCACAAGCCACCTTCACAGGCTTACAGAACGCTCTCCTACCACTTGCTATTGCTAGCAAATCCGCAGCTTCGGTAACTGGCTTAGCCCCGTTACATCTTCCGCGCAGGACGACTCGATCAGTGAGCTATTACGCTTTCTTTAAATGATGGCTGCTTCTAAGCCAACATCCTGACTGTTTTAGCCTTCCCACTTCGTTTCCCACTTAGCCAATTTTGGGGACCTTAGCTGGCGGTCTGGGTTGTTTCCCTCTTGTGTCCGGACGTTAGCACCCGGTGCACTGTCTCCCAAGCTGTACTCATCGGTATTCGGAGTTTGCAATGGTTTGGTAAGTCGCCATGACCCCCTAGCCATAACAGTGCTCTACCCCCGACGGTAATACTTGAGGCACTACCTAAATAGTTTTCGGAGAGAACCAGCTATTTCCAAGTTTGTTTAGCCTTTCACCCCTATCCACAGCTCATCCGCTAGTTTTGCAACACTAGTCGGTTCGGACCTCCAGTAAGTGTTACCTCACCTTCATCCTGGCCATGGATAGATCACTTGGTTTCGGGTCTACACCCAGCGACTGAACGCCCTATTCGGACTCGATTTCTCTACGGCTTCCCTATTCGGTTAACCTTGCCACTGAATGTAAGTCGCTGACCCATTATACAAAAGGTACGCCGTCACCCTTGCGGGCTCCGACTGTTTGTATGCATGCGGTTTCAGGATCTATTTCACTCCCCTCCCGGGGTTCTTTTCGCCTTTCCCTCACGGTACTAGTTCACTATCGGTCGATTACGAGTATTTAGCCTTGGAGGATGGTCCCCCCATATTCAGACAGGATTACACGTGTCCCGCCCTACTTGTCGCACGCCTAGTTCCACACCCTACATTTTTCATACGGGGCTATCACCCGCTATGGCCGGACTTTCCATTCCGTTCTGATATGCAAGATGCTAAAACGTGCAGGCTCTTCCGATTTCGCTCGCCACTACTTTCGGAATCTCGGTTGATGTCTTTTCCTCGAGCTACTGAGATGTTTCAGTTCACCCGGTTCGCCTCGCATACCTATGTATTCAGTATGCGATGACCTTACGGTCGGGTTTCCCCATTCGGAAATCTCCGGATCAAAGCTAATTTGCCAGCTCCCCGAAGCTTATCGCAGGCTATCACGTCCTTCGTCGCCTGTAATCGCCAAGGCATCCACCACATGCACTTAGTCACTTGACCCTATAACTTTGACGCCCACACGCGGTGAGCATCGGTCAATGACTGTTTGAGTATTTCGCGTTATGCCGTTCTTCAAAACTCGCTTCAATCGATTTCTCGATCAACTCAAGTTGAATATCTGTTGACGCAATCAAGTTCGTCATCGGCGGCACGGTGCATCCCTTTCGGTCTGCTTTCCGCCGACAACGCTGATTTTCGACTCTACAAATTGTTAAAGAGCAACAGCCGATTCTTTCGAACCGCTGACGAAAACAGCCTGGCGGGAACACCAAGCTGCTTGCGTCAGCGACGATTTCTTCTTCTTCAAGAGAACGCCTTCTTCAAAGACGTTGGTACATTGGTGGAGGATGACGGGATCGAACCGACGACCCCCTGCTTGCAAAGCAGGTGCTCTCCCAGCTGAGCTAATCCCCCGATGGAAGTTGGTGGGTCTAGTTGGGCTCGAACCAACGACCCCCGCCTTATCAAGACGGTGCTCTAACCAGCTGAGCTACAGACCCTTGTTCCGGATTGAACCGTTCTCTTGAACTGTTGTCACAACAGCCGATAAGCGTGGGCGCTAAAAATTGAGCACCATTTTTTCCAGAAAGGAGGTGATCCAGCCGCACCTTCCGATACGGCTACCTTGTTACGACTTCACCCCAGTCACGAACCCTGCCGTGGTAATCGCCCCCCTTGCGGTTAGGCTAACTACTTCTGGCAGAACCCGCTCCCATGGTGTGACGGGCGGTGTGTACAAGACCCGGGAACGTATTCACCGCGGCAAGCTGATCCGCGATTACTAGCGATTCCGACTTCACGCAGTCGAGTTGCAGACTGCGATCCGGACTACGACCGGTTTTCTGAGATTAGCTCCCCCTCGCGGGTTGGCAGCCCTCTGTACCGGCCATTGTATGACGTGTGTAGCCCTACCCATAAGGGCCATGATGACCTGACGTCATCCCCACCTTCCTCCGGTTTGTCACCGGCAGTCTCATTAGAGTGCCCTTGCGTAGCAACTAATGATAAGGGTTGCGCTCGTTGCGGGACTTAACCCAACATCTCACGACACGAGCTGACGACGGCCATGCAGCACCTGTGTTCTAGCTCTCTTTCGAGCACGAAACCATCTCTGGTAACTTCTAGACATGTCAAGGGTAGGTAAGGTTTTTCGCGTTGCATCGAATTAAACCACATCATCCACCGCTTGTGCGGGTCCCCGTCAATTCCTTTGAGTTTCAACCTTGCGGCCGTACTCCCCAGGCGGTCAACTTCACGCGTTAGCTTCGTTACTGAACAGCAAGCCGTCCAACAACCAGTTGACATCGTTTAGGGCGTGGACTACCAGGGTATCTAATCCTGTTTGCTCCCCACGCTTTCGTGCATGAGCGTCAGTACAGGTCCAGGGGATTGCCTTCGCCATCGGTGTTCCTCCGCATATCTACGCATTTCACTGCTACACGCGGAATTCCATCCCCCTCTACCGTACTCTAGCCATGCAGTCACAAATGCAGTTCCCAGGTTGAGCCCGGGGATTTCACATCTGTCTTGCATAGCCGCCTGCGCACGCTTTACGCCCAGTAATTCCGATTAACGCTTGCACCCTACGTATTACCGCGGCTGCTGGCACGTAGTTAGCCGGTGCTTATTCTTCAGGTACCGTCATTAGTCCAAAGTATTAGTTCAGACCGTTTCTTCCCTGACAAAAGCGGTTTACAACCCGAAGGCCTTCTTCCCGCACGCGGCATGGCTGGATCAGGCTTGCGCCCATTGTCCAAAATTCCCCACTGCTGCCTCCCGTAGGAGTCTGGGCCGTGTCTCAGTCCCAGTGTGGCTGGTCGTCCTCTCAGACCAGCTACAGATCGTCGCCTTGGTAGGCTTTTACCCCACCAACTAGCTAATCTGATATCGGCCGCTCCAATTGCGCGAGGTCTTGCGATCCCCCGCTTTCACCCTCAGGTCGTATGCGGTATTAATCCGGCTTTCGCCGGGCTATCCCCCACAACTGGGCACGTTCCGATATATTACTCACCCGTTCGCCACTCGCCACCAGGATTGCTCCCGTGCTGCCGTTCGACTTGCATGTGTAAGGCATGCCGCCAGCGTTCAATCTGAGCCAGGATCAAACTCTTCAGTTCGATCTTGATAAATTACTCAAAGAATTGAAGTGAACTTCACTTCTATGAGCGTTTAAGGTCCATGAGACCTCGAGTCTTGCGACTCTTCGGCACTCGCCTTCTAACGCCCACACTTATCGGCTGTTAATTTTTAAAGAGCTGCAAACCGGCTTCGCCGTCTTGCTTTGCTGTTCGATCTATCTCGTTCAGCGCAGCCTTAGACTGTAGCACCTTTTTGCTCGACTTCAACAACTTGCTTGATTTTTTTCGTCCGCCGCTTTCGCCGCCTGCCGAAACCAATCTGTTG
>NZ_FRCQ01000011.1 GCF_900142965.1 Rhizobacter sp. OV335 | reverse complement strand
TCGGCTTTGGGGATGCATCGGCAAACTCCCTCCACTCACTTCGTTCGTTGTGGTCAAACAGTGCCGATGAGTCAGTCCACGAAGTGCGCTGGCGCGCACCATCCCCAAAGCCGATCTTCTTCGTCGCCCCAGAAATCGCCCCCAGCCCATCCCCTCACCCGCCGCTAAGCACCAGCCGCTCTGGTTGGGGGGAAAAGATTGAACAGAAGGTTGAGCATGCGAGCGCCCGCACGCTTCATCCGCCCATTTGGTCTCTTTCACCCCCATCTCAGGACGCACGCCCTTGTTCGCGCGCACCCGCATCGCGAGCCGCCGGCAGCCACTGCAACAGCAACTGCTCGTACTGCGCCAGGATGTGGTTCCAGGTGAAGCACTCCTCGAAGCGGCTGCGGCTGGCTTGCTGCATCGCGGCCAATCGCGCCGGATCCTTCAGCACCGCGTCGAGCGTTGCCGCAAAACCATCGGCGCCGCTGAAGTAGCCAGCCTGCGGGCCGGCCACCCAACGGTTGAATCGGTTGTCGTGCGCGATCACCGCGTTGCCGGCGCCGAGCGCCTCCACCAGCGACGGGTTGGTGCCGCCCACCTGGTGGCCGTGCACATACGCCATGCTGTGGAAACGCAGCGATTGCACCGTCGGCTTGTCATAGATCGCACCGACGAACTTCACCTCGGGGCTCGCGGCTTCCTTCACCGCACGGTGGTACGCGTTGTCCGCCGAATAGTTGCCCAGCACCGTCAGCGTCACGCCGCGCGGCGCGCGCGAGAAACCCTGCACCACCTCCAGGATCGAGTTCTCCGGCTCGGGTCTGGCCACCAGCGTCAGGTAGCGGCCGGGCTCCAGGCCCAGGCCGTGTACCGGGCCGGTCGGCATGTCGCGCAGCGGGTCGGCCCCATAGGCGATCGTCGTCACCTTGTTCGCGTTCACGCGCGTGCTCAGGTGGTGCTTGATCTCCGGGTGGTCGGCCACCAGGTGGTTGCCGAGCCAGCAGCCGGCCCAGTCGTTCATCCAGAACCAGGTCTTCGCGACACCGCCCCACTTCGCGCGCGACCACTCGATGCCGTCCATGTTGATCAGGTTCGGCACGCCCTTCAACCGCAGCAGCGTGCAGAACACCGCCGTGTTGTAGCCGAGCGTCAGGCACAGGTCGCGGTGCTTCGCGGCATGGCGCGTGGCCTGCCAGTCGAACAGGATCGTGCCCTTCGGCCCGGGCGCATCCACCGGCATGCGCACCCGCTCGACACCGCGCCAGCTGTCTTCGAACACCGGGCCGGTGCCGTCCTCCTGGCAGTACACGATCACGCGCCAGCCGCGCTCCACCAGGTACAGCGCCAGGTGCTCGGCAAAGGTCTCGAAACCGCCGTGGGCGGCCGGCACGCCGCGCGTGCCGAGGATGCGGAGGGTCTTGTTCATGGTCAGGTCTGGATGTGAGCTTGCATGCGGCCCGGTTCGAAAAAGCGGCGCACACCGTGCACCAGCACCTGCGCCGACTGCTGCCAGTCGAATTGGCGCACCTGCTCCAGGCCCTGCACGCGCATGCGCTCGCGCAAGGCCGCATCGCCGAGCACCTGCCGCAACGCGGCGGCCAGCTCGGCGCTGGAATTCGGGTCGGCATACAGCGCCGCCGCACCGCCCACCTCGGGCAGCGACGTCGTGTTGGACGTGATCACCGGCACGCCGCTCGCCATCGCCTCGGCCACCGGCATGCCGAAGCCTTCGGCAAACGCCGGGTACGCGAACGCCAGCGCATGCCGCATCACCGCCGGCAAGGCCTGGTCGCCCACGCTCGACAAAAAACGCACGCGCTGCTGCAGGCCATGCTTCACGACCGCCCGGTCGATCTGCTCGTAGCTGAAGTCGCGCTGGCCGACGATCACCAGCGGCGGCGCATCGGCACCGAGCTCGGCATACGCATGGATCAGCGTCTCGTGGTTCTTGCGCGGCTCCAGCCGGCCTACCGTCAGCAGGTAGCCGCCGGGTTCCAGCCCGAGCTCGCGCACCGCGTCGGCGCCATCGGGGCCGGGCCTGAAGCGCTGCGGGTCGACGCCGTTGTAGGTGATCGCGATGTCATCCGCGGTCACGCCGTACAGCCGCGCGATCTCGCCCTTCGAGAACCGGCTCACCGCGAACAGCAGCTTCGCGCGCCGCGCCGCATGCCGGAACGTCAGCTTCGACTGCAGCACGAAGCTGCGCGGGAAGAACTGCGGGTGCGTCTCGAACAGCAGGTCGTGGATCGTGACCGCGCAGGCGCCGGTGCGCACGAACGGCAGCCGGTACTGCATGTGCAGCAGGTCGATGCGGTGCTTCCATTGCAGCCACGGCAGTTGCAGCCCGAGACGGATCGGCGCGCGCTGGTGCGTCATGCGCACCAGTTCGACGTTCGGCGCACGGAACTCGGCGTGCGCCTCGCGCAGGCTGTCGATGCCGTCGAGCAGGAACACGAAGTCGATGTCCGGCGCGAGCCGGATCGCCTCGCGGTACAGCCCGAGGATGTGGCTGCGCGAGCCCTGGAAGATGCCGTCCCAGGTGTGGAAGTCCACGCCGAGGCGCGGGCGGCGGGTGGTCGTGATCGTCATCAAGGTGTGCGCAAGGTCGTGGCAGGAACGGCCGCGGGCTCATGGCCCGCACCGACGAGACGGCGGCTCAGCTCGACATGGCGCATCGCGAAGCCCTCCGAGCTGAGGCGCCGATCGAGCAGCCGCTGCTGCGCCTGCGCGACCTGGGCTGCGCGCCGGCCCGGCGTCGTCACCAGCGCATCGATCGCGCGCCACAGGTCGGCCGCGTCGTGCGGCGCGCAGAACGCGATGCCGTCGTCGTCGAAGTAGTGGTCGAGCCCGCCGGCCCGCGTGGCGATCACCGGCACGCCGCGCGCGGTCGCTTCGAGCACCGCGGTCAGGCCGGAGGCGTGCAGGTTCTCATGCAGCGGCACCACGACGCAATCGGCCCAGCCGTAGTTCGCGACCACCTCGGCCTGCGTCATCGCCTGCGCGCTGATGTTGGGCTGTGCCAGGCGCGCCGGGAAATGGCTCGAGCCGATCCGCAGCTCGACGCCGGCGCGGCCGCCCAGCGCCTGCGCGAGCGTCTCCCAGTCGCGGTGCCGGTCGTTGCCGAGCGCCAGCACATGCAGCGGCCGCGTGCCGTCGAGTTCGGCCTGCGGCCGCTCGGTGGCGATCGGGTAGCTGTCGAGCGAGATGCCGAAGTCGACGATCACCTGCCGCTCGCCCAGGTCGAGCTCGCGGGCGCGCACCATGTTCAGCGGCGAGTGGAAGGTGGCCGCCTCGGCATCGCCCATCAGCCAGCGCACGAAGCGGCGGCGCACACCCGACCAGCGACTCCATTCGTCGACCAGCCAGATCGACTGCGCAATGATCGGTGCGGTGACGATGCCCGCGCGGCGCAGCAGCCCGACGCCCAGGTGCTCGTACTCGGTGTGCGTCCAGATCACGTCGGTGCGGTCGGCGCGCAGCAGCGCGCGGTTCGCCCACACATGCCGCAGGTCGAAGCCGACCAGCTTGCGCAGCGCGCGGTCGACCAGGCCGAACGCACCCGGCCAGGTCGGTGTCGCGCGCGAGAAGCTCAGGCTGCAGCCCTGCTGCAGCGCATGGTGGTAGCCGTAGGGCGTTGCGTCGGGCACCTCGCCGCGCGCATGGCGCTGCGCCCAGGCGGCCACGTCCAGGTGCCGCGGCAGCAGCACCGTCACGCGCAACGCGCTGGCCGCGTCAGGGGACGAAGACATCCTGAATCCTCTCCAGGTACTGCATGCCGAACTTCTTGGTCGGCTCGATGATCGAGCCCTCGCCGTATTCGTTCCAGCAGCACAGCACGCCGATGCGCTTCGTGCGGTCGGGGTTGGCGTCCATCAGCGCCTTGCCGGCGCGCAGGTGGGCCTCGAAGGTGGACGGCGTCGACACCGAGTTGTCGTGCCCCGGCTGCGAGCTGCCGCCCCACGGTGTGCGGTCCCAGCCGGCCGTCATCGGCACGAAGTACGGCAGCTTGCTGTACTTCACGATCCAGTTCCACTGCATGCGGTAGTACTGGTCGAGCTCGTCGTAGCTCTTCGAGTACGGGGTGCGCGTCGAATCCTCGCCGGCGATGCCGAAGTGGTAGTTGTAGGCCGAGATCGCGTCGAAGCCGCCGTTGAACGCGTAGTCCCTGACCCAGAACTGCGAGGCCACCACGCCGAGCACGAAGTAGATGCCCGGCAGCCCGGCGGCGCTGGCGCGGGCCCGCGCGCGGGTCAGCATCGCCGCGGTCGTCGTCTGCATCGCGGTCGCCTGGCTGCGCAGCACGTCGGGCGAGAACACGAACATCACCGGCTTGTTGTCGATGCGCAGGTACTCCGGCCGCTTCATGTGGTTGGCGATCCAGAAATCGACCAGCGCATCCCACTCGGCCAGCGTCTTCGGCTCGGCCGTGTGGTTGGCCCACATCAGCGTGTACTTGACCTTCGAGCGCTGCGCCGCGGCCAGGTAGGCCAGCACCGAGGTCTGCAACGCCGGCTTCGCGTTCTCCCAGTACCAGTCGAAGATCACGAACGAGATGCCGGCGTCGGCCATCCAGCCGAGCTGGCGGTCGAGCGTGACGGCCTTGTCGTCGCGGTACCAGCCGAGCATCGGCTCGCGGTCCTTCGCGAACGGCTTGATCGACGACCAGGTGTCAGGCTCGGCCGCGCCCTTCACGTTGGGCGACCAGCCGGGGTAGTAGTAGATGCCCAGCTGGTAGGGCGTGGCGGACCACGCCGACCACGACGCCGCACAGCAGGCCAGCGCGAGGACCGCTCGAAGAAGACCGCGGGTGACCACGTTCATGGCTCATGCTCCCAGTTGCACGGCGAGGGCCGCCGAGGCCAGTTGTTCGACCGCCGGGCGGCGCGAACGGATCTGCGCGCGCGTGTCGGCCAGTGCGTCCAGGCGCGCGCAGACGCAGCGGTACAAGCTGTCCGGATCGCAGACCTCCAGCGGGCTCAGCAGCGATTCCGCGCCGAGCCCGAAGTGGCGCAGCGCACCGGCGAACTTGCCCTGGTACTCGACGGCCACCACCGGGATGTCGCGGCCGAGCGTCGCGATCATCAGGTGCATGCGGCCGGTCAGCACCAGGTCGAAATGCTGGCAGCACTGCTTCACGTCGGCCGCGGTGTACGGGCCTTGCGCGAGCAGCACGCGCGGCTGCACCTCGGCCGGCAGGCGCGAGAACACGTCGGCCAGCATCTCGGGGTCGCTCGCGTGCGGGCGGAAATCATGCGGCACCAGCACCACGCGCGCATCGCGCTCGTTCACCAGGCGCGCGATCGCGGCGGCCGAGGCCGACACGGCATCGTCGCGCTGCTTCGCCGACAGCAGCTTCAGCGAATGCGGCGACAGGTTCCATGCGATCACCGGGCCGGTGCCGCGAGGGCCTTGCTTCAGCCACGTGGCGACGCTGCTTTCGAGTTCGCTCGACGGCGAGGGTTCCAGCAGGAAGCCGAGGTCGGCCGTCAGCTTCACCCGCTCGCCCACCAGCTGCGCGACCCGCTCGCGCGACACCGCATCGCGGCACAGCAGCGTGACGCCTTGCGGCAGCTTGCGGAACGCACCGGCCATCGCCGGATCGGGCCGGTCGTTGAAGCTGAAGCTGCACACCATCGCCGGCACGCCGCGGCGCGCCGCGAAGCCGGCCACCTCGAGCCGCAGCATCGATTCGAAGCGGGAGTAGAAGCCGTCGAGCACGTCGGCGCCGATCACGATCAGCGCGCGCGCCTTGGCCAACTCGTTCGCGACCGCACCGGCCTGGCCGAGGCGGCCCCACAGCGGCATCGCGGTGAAGGCCACGTCGCCGCCGACCGGCATGTCCACACCGGGCCGGCACAGCACGCGGGCCGATTTGATGCCGGCCTGTTTCAGCAGCGTGGTCAGCCCGCCGACCAGCGCCTGGTCGCCGACCGAGCCGATCATCGAGTACGCATCGGCGATCACGATCACCACCTCGCCGGGCTTCGCCGGCTGGGCCGCGAACGGCCGCGCCAGCGTCATCAGCAGGCGGTAGGCCCGCACCATCATGCCGTCGTTCAGGCGCACCACGCCTTCCAGCAAGCGCACGCCACCGGCCCCCACCGCGCCGGGCAGCCGCGACACATGCCGCAGCAGCACGCGCGGCATCAGCGCGACGATCAGCAACGCATACAGCGCCGCGCTGATGCCCAGGCTCACCACCGATCCGACCACCGGATTGACACGGGTCTGCGCGAAGTTCGCGATGGCGAAGCCGACGGCGGCGGCGAGGACGGCGGCCAGCACCGGCTTGGCGATCTGACGGATGATGGGCATGGCTTGGATCTCCAGGGAGAGACGGATGACGCGGAAGATGATGGGCACCGCCGCCATCTGGCCGAACAACAGGCTGGCGGCAACGCCCGCGGGACCGAAGGGCAACAGCAAGGGCAGTACCAGGAAACTGCAGGCGCAGCGCACGATGCCGACCTGAACCATCGCGCCGGCCGCACCGGTTGCTTGCACCGCCGACGAATACAGCAAGGCGATGGTGCGCAATGCACCCAACAGGCACAGGATCTGGAAGGGCGCGACCGCGTCGTGCCACTGGCTGCCGAACACCGCCGGCACCAGCACCGCGCCCGAGCCGCCGGCCAGCAGGAAGGCCGGCACGATGAAGGTCGCGGCCAGCAGCGAGCGCGATGCGATCGCGTCGAGCAGCGCGTCGCGATTGACCTGCGCGCGGGCGAACACCGAGATCGATGAATCCCACAGCGGCGCGGCCAGCAGCTGCGTCGCGGCGAGCTGCGCGCGGGCCGCGAGCGCGTAGTTGCCGAGCAGGGCCAGGCCCATCTGGCGGCCGACGACCAGTTCGACCACGCGGGTCTCGGCCAGGTCGAGCAGCTTGACGAAGGTGATGCGCGCCGAGAAGCCCGACAGGTCGTGCAGTGCGCGGCGGTCGAAGGCCCAGCGCGGGCGCCAGCTCTCGTGGCGCCACAGGATCACGGTGCCGGTGACGTGGAAGCACAGCTGCTGCAGCACGAAGGACCAGACGCCCAGCCCCATCAGCGCCGCGACGATCGCGACCGCGCCGCTCAGCAGGTTGGCGGTGGCGGTGCGGCGCGCGAGCGTGCGGTAGTCGAGCGAGCGGCGCAGCAGCCCGGCCGGCACCGCCGACAGCGCCATCAGCAGGAACACCGGCGACAGCGCCATGATCACCGGCTGGATGCCTTCGCTGTCGAAGGCGCGTGCGAACAGCGGCGCGCAGGTCAGCGCCAGCAGCACCAGCGTGATGCCGCAGGCCATCGTGGTCCAGAACGCGGCGTTGATGTGCTCGGGGCTCAGCGTCGCGCGCTGCACCAGCGCGTGGCCGAACAGCTGCTCGACGAAGATCTCGCCCAGCGTCAGGAACACCATCGCGACCGCGAACGCGCCGAACTCGGCGGGGCCGAGCAGGCGCGCGAGCGCGAAGAACACGATGAAGGTGATGCCGCGCGCGGCCCAGTTCTGCACGTAGGCCCACATCGTGCCGCGAGCCGCGGACATCTTGTGCTGGCTGTCCATCGGCACATTGCTCATGCGGTGGCCTCGCTCAGCGAGGTGATGACCCGCTCGCGCCACGAGCTGGCCGAGAACGCGACGCCCGCATGCTGGCGTGCCGCCTCCGACAGCCGCGCGCGCAGCGCATCGTCCGACAGCACCCGCACGATGTGGTCGGCGAAGGCCTGCGCCTCGTCGGCCACCATCGCGTGGCAGCCGTCGAGCGCGCCGGTGCCTTCGACGCCGATGCGCGTCGACACCACCGCCGAGCCGGCGAGCATCGCCTCGACCGTCTTGATCTTCACGCCGCCGCCGCTGACCAGCGGCACCACGGTGACGGCGTTGCTCGCATAGAACGCATGGATGTCGGGCACGAAGCCGCTGAACTCGACACCGCTACCATCGCCGGCCTGCGCCGTCAGCGTGGCCGGCGGGTTGCGGCCGGCGACCACGAAGCGCGCCTGCGGCAGGCGCTCGCGCACGCGTGGCCAGATGTCGCGCAGGAACCAAGCCATGCCTTCGAGATTCGGTTGATGGCCGAAGCTGCCGGCGAAGCCGACCTGGCCGGCCACGGCGGCGACGTGCGACCGCTGCAGCGCCTGGTCGTCGGCCAGCGGCAGCCCCATGGCCAGCGCGCGCGTGGCCGGGTTCAGCGCGTGCAGCACCTGCGCATCCTGTTCGGACAAGGTCAGCGCCGCGGCGAAGCGCGGGTAGTGGCGCGCCTCGTAGCGCGCCCACGCGACCCAGTTCAGCCAGTTGCGCGGGCCCGGCGCGCGCTGCGCCTGCCGGAAGCCCGACAGGCTGTAGGCGTCCTGCACGTCCATCACGCAAGGAATGCCGTCGCACAGTTCGACGTACTGCGCCATCTGCGGGAACTGGATCCACACCACGTCGGGGCGGAAGCGCTGCAGCATCGCGCGCAGCGCGGCTTCCATCGCCGGCGTGCGGCACAGTCGCGCCAGCTCCGGTTCGCCGAACGCGAACGAGCCGAGGCGCGCACGCAGCACCGCGCTGCGCGCGATCTGCAGCGGCACGCTGTCGACTTCGGCGCAGTGCGATTTCAGGCTCGCGAGGTCGCGCGACTCTCGCTCGTCGCCCTGGGCACCATCCGCACCGTGGAAGCCGAGGAACGCGACCGTCGCGACGCCGGCCAGCTCCTTCAGCTGGGCCCAGCAGAGCGCCGCCCCGCCGTTGGCGGAGCCTTCACCGTAGAGGAAGGGCGCGAGCAGCAGCACGCGCGGGGTCGATGCGACCGTCGCCGCGGGGGCCGGCGATTCAGGCAAGTTCATGCGTGGCGAGGGTGGACTGGTAGAGCGAGGGCGCGCGCGGCGGCGCGAAGACCGCGGCATGGCCGTGCATGAAACGGCCGAGCAGCGTGAAGACGAACAGGAAGAACACGACGATGTCGGGCTCGAAGTTGTACGGCAGGAAGAACGCGCAGACCGTGAAGCCGATCAGCACCGACCACTGGCTGCGGTGCACCCACAGCCCCGACAACATGCCGGCGATCGACAGCATGAACAGCGCGCCCAGCGGCAGCCCCATGTCGAAGAACACCGCGAGGAAGCTGTTCTCGACGTTGTAGAGCGTGCCGCCGAACAGCGCCGCGCGCGCGCCGACCGTGCCCTTCGGGTAGCCGAGCCAGGCGTAGTCGTCCAGCGATTCGATCGCCATCACGAAGGACTTGTGGTGGCCGACCATCGACGGGTCGGTGCCGCTGAAGTTGAGCAGCGCCCAGCGGCTGACGGCACCGTCGCTGTAGCTGTCGAGCAGCAACAGAGCCACGCCCATCAGCGCGACCGAGACCGCGCCGGCCAGCACCATGCGCGTCAGGTTGGCCGGGCTGAACAGCACGCCGCCGGGCACGCAGGCCAGCACCAGCGCCGCGGTGCCCAGCATGATCGCGAGCCAGCTGCTGCGCGAGAAGGTGAGGGCGACTGCGAGCAGTGCGAACACCAGCGCGGCCACCACGACGACGCTCGGCACCGGCCGCGGCCTGCGCGAGAACAGCACGCCGCCGACCAGCAATGCATACAGCCCGAGCGCGAGGCCGAGCGAGTTCGGACCGGTGGCCGGCAGGCCCATGCGCAGCCAGGTGCCACCGGCGATGTACCAGGCGCTTGCGAGCGGGCCGGTGCCGGTGTCGTCGCCCATCAGCGTGCGCAGCAGGCGCGGGCTGAGTTCGACCGCGGCGAAGATGCCGAACGCGATGAACACGACGAGCAGGCCGCACCAGAAGCTCATGCGCAGCAGCGCGCGCACGTCGTCGTCGCTCGCGCGCAGCACGATGCCTTCGAGCGCCACCGCGAACAGCAGCGGCAGCAGGTAGATGCGGGCGTAGTACAGGCCGGGGATGTGGCGGTCGTCGAACGCGGCGACGAACACCGTGGCCGAGATCGCCGCGATGCACAGCAGCGCCCACAGGTAGAAGCCGCGCGCCTTGAAGACATCGGTGCGGCTGATCGCGAACAGCACCAGCAGCAGCAACAGCCCGTCGCGCAGCGGCGGGATGATGTTGGGCACGTGGGCCATGCCCAGCAGCGTCTTGCCGAACTGCGACAGCAGCGACACGAAGGCGATCAGGCAGAGGAGGCGGCCGGCGAATCTCATGGCATCCCCCCCGTTCGCCCTGAGCAGGGACTGAGCTTGTCGAAGGCCCGTCCGTCGAAGGGTTGGTGCCCTGGCACGAGGGCTTCGACAAGCTCAGCCCGGCCCTTCGACAGGCTCAGGGCGGACGGAAACAAGAATCCGATCATCTCGCCACCACCGGCGCCTGCTTCCACCACGCCGCGAACGACTGCTGCGCCGCATTGAAGTAGCCGTTGCGCTTGTCGCGCTGCAGCGCGCGGCGCTCGGCGGTCTGCGACAGCACGGCCCGGCCGGCATGCGCCAGCGCCTTGGCCGAGAACACCAGCCCGAGCGACAGCGCGAGCCGCGACGCCGCGCCGCGCCCGAAATGCTTGGTGACGAACAGCAGGTACGAGCGCAGCGTGCGCAGCACCGTCGCGCGGCCGGCCCAGGCCTTGCCCGCGCCTTCGTAGTGGGTGACCGTCACGTCGGCGCGGTAGCTGGCGCGCAGCCCGAGCTGGCGCACGCGGCGGCCGTAGTCGACGTCTTCGCAGTACATGAAGAAGGCGTCGTCGAGGCCGCCCAGGCGCTCCCACACCTCGCGCCGCGTGGCCAGGCAGGCACCCGACACCCAGTCGACCGACGGGCTCGACTGCGCATAGAAGCCGGGCCGCGTCTGCACGCGGCGGAACACGTCCGGCGTGCGCCATTGCTTCTCCAGCCCCAGCCACGACAGCGCGATGCGCACCGGCGTGTGCTCGAAGCCGACCGAGAACTGCAGCCGCCCGTCGCCATACACCAGGTGGCAGCCGGCGACGCCGACCTCGGGCTGCAGCGCCTCGTCGACCAGCGCGTCGAGGCTGCCGTCGCAACGTGTGTCGTTGTTCAGCAGCAGCAGCACGCGGCCGCTCGCCTCGCGCGCGGCGCGGTTGTTGCCGCCGGTGAAGCCGAGGTTCTCGGTCGATTCGATGTAGCGGATGTCGGGCCGCGTGCGCAGGAAGGCCTGGCTGCCGTCGACCGACGCGTTGTCGATCACGATGACCTCGGCGCTGTGGCGCGTGAACGCGGCGCGGACGGTGTCCAGGCACTCGGGCAGGAAGCGCAGGCCGTTGTAGTTGACGATGACGACGGAGACGTCGGGCGGGTTCATGGGCATCTCGTCACGGGGCGGTGGCGGCGACGCTCGCGTCAGAAGGACCCTGCGACGGGCTCACCGGCCCGATCAGGAAGCGCCGCGTGCGCGGATCGACCGACTGCAGCAGGTCGGCCATGAAGCGCTCCTGCATCGCGTAGGCCGGGGCGGTGTCGGTCGCGATGCTCGACACGCGGAACAGCAGGCCGTCGGGGATCCAGCCGCGCAGGCCCTGCTTCATGCGCGAGACCTGCTGCTGCATGCCGGACGGGATCACGTCGTCGCCGACGCGCATCCAGTAGCTGATCGGTTCGCTGCGCGGCCCGAGGCTGGCGAGCAGCCGCTGCACCGGCACGCGGCTCGCGTCGGCCTGCAGCGCGGTGTGGCCGCCGCCGCGGATCTGGAAGCCCTGCGCCACGTAGCAGACCTCGGGCCGGTGCAGCTCGAGCTCGCCGGCCTGCGCCGCGCCGTACGCGATCGACAGCATCACCCGCTCGCCGGTCGGGCCGATGTAGGTGCGCGTCAGCGTCTGCGCATACAGCGTGTTCAGCAGCGCGACCTGCTGCGGGTTGATCACCTGCGCGACCGTGCCGTTGTCGACACGCCAGCCGGCGAACGCGCGCGGGATCGCGGTCTCGAGCTTCAGGTCGCTGCTGAGCGCGGCCAGCCGCGCGCGCGGCGTGAAGGCCTGCGCGAGCACCACCGCACCCAGCATCAGCGCGAGCGCTGCAGCGGCGCGCTTCCAGTTCGGAACGAAGGCCGTGCTCATGCCGCCGCCTTGTGCCGCACGCCGAGCCGCAGCAGCGAATCGGCGCCGGTGATCAGCAGCAGCGCGGCCATGAACAGCACCAGCCCGGCAAAGCCGTGCAGGAAGCCCTGGCCGGCCTCGTCGCCGAAGTGGTAGGTGATCAGTGTCAGCACCATCACGCGGATCACGTTGGCGCAGAAGCTGATCGGCACGATCAGGATCGCGAGCGCCACGTTGCGGAACACCGAGGCATGCCGCACCAGGTTCAGGTACAGCAGCCCGAGCGCCTCGAGCGTGAACAAGGTGTGCAGGCCGGCGCAGGCATCGGCCACCAGCAGCTGGTACTGGCCGATCTGCAGGATCACGCCGGTGCGGCTGATCGGGTAGCCGATGCGGTACAGGATGTTCTCGGCGACGTACGACACCGCGAGCTTCATCGGCTGCGTCAGCGCATCGACCACCGTGCCGGGCAGCGGGATCATGAAGATCATGAAGAACAGCGGGAACCACATCCGCTTCAGCGCGCCCGGGCCGCGCAGCAGCAGCACCAGGCCGACCAGCATCCACAGCAGCGAGCCGATCTCGAGGATCAGGATGCCTTGCGAGCGGCCGAGCGCATACGACAGCGCACCCACCAGCAGCATCGGCCAGGCGAGCCAGGGGCGCGGCCGGTCACCCGGCACCGACATCGCGGCCGGCCAGGCCCGCACCAGCAGCCAGATCGAGATGCCGAGCACGATCGGGCCGTGGCCCTGCTCGTCGGTGCGCCAGATGCCGTTCAGCAGGTCGAAGAAGCTCGGGCCGTACATGGCCACGAGGCCGAGCGCGGGCAGCAGCCACGGCGTGGCGAGCGCGCGCCACCTCGCGTCCGGTCCCGGGGTCGGCAAGGCGGCCATGTCAGTAGTCGTTGAGGACGACGCCGGCGAGCTTCGCGGGGCTCTCCGCGAGGCTGGTGACGAGGTCCTGCAGGCCGTTCATGTGGCACTGGTTCTTGCGCGCGATCGCCAGCGCCGAGCCGCAGCGCGCCGCGATCACGCCGGCATCGGCGCCGTACGACGCGGCCGGCGTGTCGACCAGCACGTGGTCGAACTTCGACAGCAGCTCGCGCAGCAGCAGCTTGAAGGCCGGCCGCTCGACCAGCTCCAGTGGATTCGGCGGCGTCACGCCGACCGGCAGCAGGAACAGGCTCGGCAGGTCGGGCACCTGGTGGATGACGTTGGTTTCCTTGCGGCCGCTCAGCACGTTCGACAGCCCGGCACCGTTCGGCACCGCGAACACCTCGTGCTGGCGCGGGCCGCGCATGTCGGCATCGACCAGCAGCGTGCGCCCGCCCAGCTGGGCCAGCGTGACCGCGAGGTTGGCCGCGAAGAAGGTCTTGCCGTCGCCCGGCTCGGGGCTCACCACCGCCAGCGCGCGCTTCGGCTCGTTGGCCGAGAACAGCCGCATCATCAACTGGCTGCGGATCGCACGGAACGACTCGGCCTGCTGGCTGAACGGCTGCACCGCGGCGACCAGCTCGCGGCTCAGGTCGCGCCGCTCCTCGGGCGCATACGGGTAGTGGAACTGCTGCGACAGCGCGTACAGCACGTCGTCGTCGCTCGCGAAACCGAGCGCCACCGCCGCCTCGCCGAAGCGCAGCCGGTGCTGGCGCTGGTAGGCCAGCACCGTCTCGACCTGCTGCGACGACAGGTTCTTCAGCCCGGCAATGATGTCGCCGATGCTGCGGTCGTGCAGTTGCTGGCCGCCTTGCGGGCGGTCGGTGTAGGCGCTGTCCGCGCCGTCGCCCTGGCCGGTGCCGTTGACGCCGCCGACGCCGTTCAGCCCGCGTGCGCTGCCGCCGAAGCCGGCCATTCCGTCTCTCATGTTCGCCATGGCTCAGCGCCCCCTCGTGCCGTTGGCGACGGCCAGTTTCGATGAAGCACCCGGCAGCCGCGCCAGCACCCGATGCGGCAGCACGAAGCGCTGCTTGCCGCCGAGCAGCCGCTTGCGAATGGGCTGCGGAATGCTGCCGATCACCGGCAGGCCGATGGTGCGCACCAGGTCTTCCGGGCTGCGCACGCGGCGGTCGATCAGCTCGCGCAGCAGCGCGATGCCCACCGCCAGCATGCCGCCGAGGAACACCGCGACCAGCATGTTCAGCAGCAGCCGCGGCGACGAATGGCGTGCCGGCACCGACGCGCGCGTCAGCACCGAGATGTTGGTCTGGTTGTTCTGGCTCTCCAGGCTGGTCTGCGTCAGCCGCGCGCCGACCGCGTCGTAGGCGCGCTGCGCGGCCTCGAGGTCGCGCTGCAGCACCTGCGATTCGTCGCGCTGGTCCTTCAGCTTCAGCACCTTGCTGCGCTGCGCCTCCAGCGCATTGCGCACGTCGGCCTCGCGCGCCTTGTTGATGTTGTTGTTCACGCCCATGCTGCTGCTGACGCGGCGCACCTCGGCGTCATAGCGCGAGCGCAGTTCGTTGATGTTGGCCTTCAGCTCCAGCACCTGCGGGTTGGCGTCGCCCAGGCGCGTGCTCAGCTGCTGCAGCTGGGCCTCCTGGCGCGACAGGTCGGCGCGCAGGCCGCCCACCACCGGGTTGTTGATGACGTCGGGCAGCTGGTTCGGCGACAGCGCGGCCTGCTGCTGGCGGCTGGTCGATTCGGCGCTCAGCGCCTGCAGCGTGATCAGCTGCGTCGACAGCTCGTTCAGCTTGGCGTTCTCGACGTCGAAGCGTTCGTCGGTCGACACCAGGCCCTTGTCCTTCTGGTACGTCGACAGCCTGGCCTGCGCCTTCTCGAGCGATTCGCGCAACTCCTTCGCACGGGTGTCGAAGAAGCTGCTGTACTGCTTGGCCGGGTCGACGCGCAGGTCGAGGTTGGTGTCGATGTAGGCCTGCACGAAGGCGTTCGCCAGCGCGGCGCTGAACTTCGGATCGGGCGAGGTGTAGCTGACGTTCAGCACGTTGCTCTCGCGCGAGGGCTTCACGTCGAGGTGCTTCTGCAGCGCCTCGGCCAGCCAGGCCTCGAACTCGCCGGCGCCGTCGGTGGCATCGAGCCACTTCGCGCGGCTCTCGGCGTTCTGGTTGAGCTTCATGTCGCGCACCACGCGCTGGGCCACGCGGTCGCTGGTGATGATGTCGACCTGGGTCGACATGTAGCCCGGCGTCATCATGCCGGCCAGCACCATGCCGGCGATCGGGTCGGGCGACTTGACGTCGATCACCAGCGCCGCGCTGGCGGTGTACTTCTTGGGCAGCAGCAGGCTCAGCGCGAGCGCGGTGCCGAGGGTGAAGAGCAGCATCGCGAGCGCCGCTTTCCAGCGGGCCCGCAGGATGGACATGAATTGCGAGAAGGACATGGGCGAGGCTCGCAGCGGTGAAGGGTTGTGGGGTTCTTCTTGGGGTGACTCGTCAGAACAGGCTTTCGCGGATGTAGATCACGTCGCCGTTCTGCAGCGCGTCGTTCATCCCGGGCTGCAGCTCTTCGACGCGGCCTTCGCCGTTGCGTCGGTGCACGCGCAGCCCGCGCGTCGTGCCGCGCTGGGTCAGGCCGCCGCCACTGGCGAGCGCCTGCATCAGCGTCATGTTGCTCTCGAGGCGGATCGCGCCCGGGCGTTGCACTTCGCCGTAGATGTAGATGGTGGGCATGCGCTCGACGTAGATCGTGTCGCCGTTCAGCACCACCGGATCCTGGTTCTGCGCACCGCCTGCAAATAGTGCGGCAATATCGACCTGAAGGCGGTAGGGCTGCCCGTTGCGGATACCGGTCAAGATGACAACATCGCTGCCACCGGGGGCGATGCCGCCGGCCTGTGCCAGCAGCTCGCTCAGGCGCATGCCGCTCACGTCGATCGGGAAACGGCCCGGCCGGTTGACCATGCCGAGCGCCGAGGCCTGGTTGCCGCGCACCTGCGTCACCAGCACCGTCACCTGCGGCTGCTTGACGAAGTTGCCGGTGCGCAGGCCGTCGGCCAGCGCCTTCTCGACCTGCGGCACCGTGAGGCCGCCGACCGTCACCTGGCCGAGCAGCGGGAAGCTGATTTGGCCGGTGTCGGAGACGCGCGTCTCGATCGCGAGGTCGGGGTTCTGGTACACCGCGACGCGCAGCACGTCGCCGGCGCCGATCACGTACTCGCGCGGCTGCTTGGCGTCCAGCGGCACGGCCGGGGCGTTGCCGCTCACGATGGCGGCGGTGGTGGCGGGCGCGGGGGTCGTCTGCGCGTGCGCGGGCGACGGGCCGAGCGCGAGTGCAGTGAAAGCAGCAAGCAAGGCGGCGGCAAGCACGGCGGCCGTGACGGCACCGGTCGCGCGTTGGGCAAGGCGATTCATCGTCATGGCGATAGCGGGTGTTTGCATCACTTCAGGTTCGAGAGTCCCTTGTTGACGGACGAGGCGTCGAGCGCGTTGCTCGACGCGGCGGGGCTGGCCGCGCTGGTGGCCGAGACATCCGCGGTCGGCGTCGTGACGACCACCGGCGCAACGCCGTCGGCCGGTGCCGGCTCGCCGGCGGCCTGCGCGAACTTGCCCTGGTACTCGATGCGGGCCGCGGCGCGCAGCTGCTTGAGCTGCTGGTCCACCACCTGGCGCTTGCGGTCGACCAGCAGGTACTGCTGGATCGCGTTCTTCGCTTCCGCGGCGGCCAGCGGCGCGGGCTTCACCGACACGATGGTCAGGATGCGTGCGCCGAGCGGACCGTTGATCACGTGCGACTGGCCTTCCTTCAGCGCGACCATCGGCGCGGCGGCCTGCATCGGCAGCGCGTCGGCGCCCTGGGTCAGCTGGCGCGTGCCGAAGCGCAGGCCGGCCACGCGCAACGCGGTCGCCACGTCGTCGGCGTTCTTCGCGGCATCGAGCTGCGGCTTCAGCGCCTGCTGCTGCGCCGGCGTGGCCTCGACGGCCGTCTCCACCAGCGTGTAGACGCGGCGTTGCGCGAACAGCTCCGGGTGCGCGTTGTAGTAGTCGGTGACCTCCTTGTCGGTCGGCACTGCGGCGCTCTCGGCCAGCCGCTCGGCATAGGCCCGCGCCAGGATGTCGCGGCGCGAGGCCTCGATCGCCTGCACGACGCGCGGATCGCGGTCGAGGCGCTGCTCGTTGGCGGCCTGCAGCGCGAGTTCCTGGTCGATCAGTGCGTCGAGCGTCTTGCGGCTCGCGGTCTCGACCTGCTCCGGCTTCAGGTTGCCCTGGCGCTGCATCAGGAAGTTGATCTGGTGGACCGAGATCTCCTGCTTGTTCACCTTGGCGGCCACCTGCGTCGCACCCTCGCGTTTGCTGCCGCAGGCCGCCAGCACAAGTGCGCAGCACAGCACGGCGCCAGCGCGCAGAACGGGTCGAATCGGGGTGGGCATGCGGGGTCCTGGCAAATGACTTCTCCTCGCGTGCCGCCCGCTGCCGTGATCGATTGACCACGACTCAGGGAAGGCACCAATATGACAAAAACAGAAACCGGTATGAGCAAGACTGATGCCTGTGTGACGCAGTGCACGGTGTCCGGTTGCAATTGCGGAGCTTGGTTACACCCGGCGTGTCGACGTGACGCCCGGCAACCCCCTTGGATGGGTGGGGTCCCGCACAATCGCCCGATCGCAATTCGATGCAAGGGTTCGCGCATGACGATCGTGCTGGTGTTGACCGTGTTGCTGCTGGCCGGCCTGGCCGCGCTGGGCGTGATGAAGAACCGGGCGGCGCGCGAACCGGGTGCGGCACCGGTGGCGCGGCGGCCGCTGGGCAAGCAGGAGCAGCCGATGTTCGAGCGGCTGTGCGAGGCGTTTCCGGACCAGCGGGTGCTGGCGCAGGTGTCGCTGTCGGCGCTGCTGACGGCGAGCCACCGGTCAACGCGCGGCCGCTTCGAGCGGCAGTTCGCGAACTTCGTGGTGTGCAGCCGCGAGTTCGACGTGCTGGCGCTGATCGAACTGGACGACGCGAGCCACGCGCGCGATGCCGCCGAGGTGGCGGCGCGCGACGGCATGCTGACGGCTGCCGGTTACCGCGTGTTGCGTTTCAAGCGCGTGCCGAGCGAGATCGATCTGCGGACGGCGGTGCTGCGGGCGGCCTGACCTGGGACCACCTCGCGCGGTCCCGAGCCGGTCGCGGCGACAATCGCCGGTCGTTTTTGCCGATACCGCTTTGAATTTCTTTCCCGATTTTTCCGACTCTTGCCTGTCACCATGCCGTCACGCCGTTTTTTCACCGCCCTGGGCCTGGTGGCCGCCACGCTGGCACTCGCCGTCGTGCTCAACCCGTCGGCCGAGCGGCACCGCGACCGCGTGCGTGCCGCGATCGGCGAGCGCAATGTGCTGGCGAGGGCGCTCGGCCTCGGCTCGCTGGCCGCGCTGGTGTCGAGCTACCACTCGCTCGGCGTGGCGTCATACACCTCGGTGGACGGGCACACGCTGTCGGTCGGCGTGATGGGGATGGTGTTCGTGAGGGACACGCCGTGACGGCGGCGCCGGCGCGGCTGTTCGATTTCATCGGCGGCTCCGAAGGGACATGGCGAGTCGATCGCATCGGCGCCGTGACGGGCGACAGCCTGCCCGCGGCGGCACGGTTGCAGGTCGTCGAGGCTGGCGGCGCGACCGAGCCGACCGGCTCGGCGTGGCAGTTGCGCGGCATCACCAGCAACGAGCGCTATGTGGAGCGCTCGGAGAAACAGCAACTGCTCGCCCGGCAGCCGGCGCTCGGCCGCCCCGAGGCCACGCGCGCCGCGCTGATCCCGATCCGCAAGAACGCGGCGTGGTGGGCGATGACGCAGGATGAGCGGCGCACGGCTTTCGAGGTGCAGTCGCGCCATATCGCGATCGGCCTGGACTACCTGCCGGCGGTCGCGCGCCGCCTGCACCACTGCCGCGATCTCGATGCACCGCAGCCCTTCGACTTCCTGACCTGGTTCGAGTACGCGCCGGCCGATGCCGAGGCCTTCGAGGCGCTGGTGGCAGCGCTGCGGGCGTCGCCCGAGTGGGCGTTCGTCGACCGCGAGGTGGACCTGCGGCTGAGCCGCGGCGCCTGAGGTGCATCGACGTCGTTTCCGACATTGCGCAGGACTTTCTTCATGACCGAATCCACCGAATTCCGACCGGCCGCCGTGGCCGTCCTGACCATCGCGCTGACGTTGGCCGCCTCCGTGGCCCATGCAGCCGACGGCGGGCCGCCGCTGAAGTTCTCGCTGGGGGGCGGCGTCACCGCGGGGGGCGACAACCTGGTCGAAGGCTCGGGTGCCGAGATGGACGCCGGGCGCGGCGTGCAGGTGTTCGCCGGTGCCGAGTACTGGGTGGCCGAGCCGTTCGCGCTGCAGATGAACCTCGGCTTCCAGATCGACCGCCGTAAGGCTGCCGGCGGCACCTTGCGCTTCCAGCGCTTTCCGCTGGAGCTGATGGGGCTGTTCGCGGTGACGAACAACCTGCGCTTCGGCGCCGGTGCGCAGTTCGTGTTCGGCGCGAAGCTGCGCGGCAGCGGTGAGGCGAGCGCGCTGAACCAGGACTACCGGCACGCCACCGGCCGCGTGCTCGAAGGCGAGTTCCTGATCACCCCGCACTCGGCGGTGAAGTTGCGATTCGTGAAGGAGAACTTCACGCCTTCAACAGATGGCGCCCCGAAGATCAAGGGCGACCATGTGGGGCTGATGTACACGCACTATTTCTGAGGCTGCGCTGTCGACCGCTCGCTAGTCGGAAATGGCGATGGTTCTGAACTTGCCTCGGGTCATGTAGAACGCCGTGGTCCCGGCCTCGATGGTTTCCATGATGATGGCGTCGCTTGTGACGTGGACCGGTGCGCCACGATGATCGTGGCGGCGGTAGTGACCGGGCGGCGAGACGAAAACAACCGAGAGTCGATCCACACGTTGGTACAGGATGCGCGTGAATCGGTAGTGCCCCGTGGCGTCCTGCTCTGCAAACAGCAACTGCAGCTGACGGCGGGGTTCTTCCTGCCAAAGCAACACGCCGAATTGAAGCCCGTGGGTCCCGGTGAAATTGCCGCGGGCCAATCCTGGGCACCCGGTTCCATGCACCTTCAGCCAGAGGGCTTGGTCGTCCTCCGGCAGATCAGAGAGGCGCAACGGTTTCCAGTCCGCATACCGGGACGCAAGGGCCGAGGCCAGTTCTTTCGGAGTGACAGCGTCGCAATCATCGGCCACCGCCCCGGTGGTGGCTGAAGCGAGGCATGGCAGCATCGCCAGAAGCGCTCGAAGACAGGTTTGCCGCATCTTCATTGCCATGCCTCTCATCTCACGGTCACCAGGGCGCCTCGCACGCGGCGTAGCAAGTGCCACCGGCCGGCAAGTCGCCACGTCCTCCCTGCTGCCCGGGAGTCGTCTGGAGGTGGAAGTGCTGTCCGGTAGCCTGAGCTGACGGGTGCTGCGCTTCGTCCAGCGCGAACTTTGCTCCACAAGCCTGTGCGCAACACAAGTATTTGTCGGGCTTTGCCGGATACCTTACATCGATGGCGTGTCCGCTCCTGTGCGGCGTTCCAGGGCTGTGCTGAGGTATGGCCTCGGCGGCGGAGGTGATGGTGAACTGCTCGCCCACGCATGACCGCATGCACATCGAGAAAACGTACAGCTCGGCTGTCGATCCACCCTCATTGGGCTGCGGAACGCCGTTCTTCGTTCGCCAATCGAAAACAGGGTCCGGTCCCCACCGGTCGAGCCCATTGGGGTCGACAAAGCTGAGGGGGTTGCCATCGACGTAGGCATACCCGTTGGGGTCTCCTTGCAGACCGATCGGATCGCTTTCACGGTAGCGGCCCGTTTCCTTGTCGTAGTTGCGCCGGTAGTTGTAGAACAAGCCCGACTCCTGGTCCGCGTACTGCCCCGGAAACCGGAGATTGAACGTGAAGTCGCCGAGCCCGCTCGGGTTGGTCTCGGGGGCCGTCGTCCCGAAGGGCTCGGAAATCCATCGCCAGCGGACCACGTTGTTCCCGTCGATCACCACGCGTGGCGTGTTCAGGTGGTCGGTGTGGATGAAGTACACGAGCGGATCGCCCCGCGGGTTGGCGGGGTCCGGCGTGAAGACCACCATCGGTGTGTCACGCAGCCACACGTATTCGCGCAGCGCCTCGCCCGTGTGGTCGTACTCGCCGAGCAGGTGTCCCTCTTTGTCGTACACGAAGGTCACCGTGTATGCGGGCCCTCTGCTGCTGACCTTGCGCACCCGCTGTCCCTTGGCGTTGTAGGTATAGCTGGTGGTGACGCCAGCCTTGGTGATGGTCGCGAGCTGTCCTCTCAGGTTGTAGGTCGCCATGTAGCCACGGCTGTCGGCGAGGGTGTTTCCGGCGTTGTCGTAGGTGAACGTCCGGTTTGGCTTTGTGGCGGTCGACAGACCGTTGCTCCAGGGCTGCGCGACGACGGCTTGCGCCCCCGCCAGCATCGCCGTCGCGATCAGTTTCTTGATGTTCATGGGCCTTCCTGTTCCATCGAGTTCTCGGATGGCAGGAAGTCTCTGCAGGCACTTTGAGGAAATCGTGCAGAAGGCCCTATCGCCCTCAGGTCTGTAGCTGCGCGTACTACAGCGAGCAGCAAGGCCGCGTGCGTGCGATTCGTTGCACACCGGTGCACCGTCTCAGGGTTTGCCTCGATCGGTTACACGATGGTACGACCTTAACTTGCGCGCCATCCAGCACCTCGACTGGAGCAACCGAGACAAGCCATGAACCGTAGAAGACTCCTGCTTTCCCTCACCGTGCCGGCGCTGCTGGCATCCTCTCGCCTGGCCCGTGCGGCCGCGGCCGACAAGGGCCTGATCGGCGTGTCGATGCCGACCTTCTCGTCGCGACGATGGGTCGACGACGGGCTCAGCATGATGCGCACGCTGAACCGCCTGAACTACACGGTGGACCTGCAGTACGCGGTCAACAACGCCGCCGACCAGCCGGGCCAGGTTCTGAAGATGATGGACGGCGGCGCGAAGGTGGTGGTGATCGGTGCGAGCGACGGCAGCGCGTTCACCGCGGTGCTGGACACCGCCGCGAAGAAGGGCGTGAAGGTCATCGCCTACGACCGGCTGATCCGCGACAGCGGCAACGTCGACGCCTATGCCACCTTCGACAACTTCGAGGTCGGCGTGCTGCAGGGCCGCGACATCGAGGCACGGTTGAAGCTGCGTGACGGCGGCAAAGGCCTGATCGAGCTGTTCGCCGGCGCGGCCGACGACAACAACTCGCACTTCTTCTACAACGGCGCGCTGTCGGTGCTGAAGCCGTACATCGATTCGGGCGCGCTGACGGTGGGCTCCGGCAAGGTGACGATGGCCGAGGTGGCGACGCCGCAATGGAGCGGCGCGATCGCGAAGGCGCGCTTGCAGGCGATGCTGAAGACGCTGTACGCGAAGCGGCGGCTCGACGCGATCCTCTCGCCGAACGACAACACCAGTGTCGAGCTGCTGACGGCGCTGCAGGGCGTGGGCTACGGCACCGCGGCGCAGCCGTGGCCGGTGGTGACGGGGCAGGATGCCGAGCTGAACTCGGTGCGCTCGATCCAGCGCGGCGAGCAGTCGTCGACCGTGTTCAAGGACACGCGGCAGCTGGCGGTGCGCGTGGCCTCGATGGTCGACGAGTACATGAACGGCAAGCCGGCCACCATCAACGACACCAAGACCTACAACAACGGCGTCAAGGTGGTGCCGTCGTACCTGCTGAAGCCGGTGTTCGTCAACAAGGCGAACTGGCAGCAGGTGCTGGTGGAGAGCGGGTTCTACCAGCAGGGCCAGATCTGACGGGTCGACGAAGGGTAGATATCGACGCACAGCCGTTGCGCAGCGGCGCAGAATGGACCGTGCCGGCAATCCCCAGGAGACGGCCATGTGCGCAACAGCGAGGTGGACAGCATTGCTGATCGCGGTGTTCGCGGCAACGGCCATGGCGGCGCCCATGGCGACAGCACAGGAGGCCAAACCGAAGACCGAGGTCTACAAGGCCTCGACGGTGAACGTCGGCGACATCGTCCCGCCGCGCGTCGTCGCCCCCTGCCAACCGGGCCGCTGTCCGTTCGCCGGACAGACCGTCACGATGCTGATCATCAAGGAGGCCAACGAAGGCGCGCTGGGCGAACTCAGGGCCGAGTTCGAGGCCGCCACCGGCGCGAAGCTCAACCTGGTCCAGCTCACGCACCAGGATCTCTTCCCCACCTTCATGTCCGACCTCACCACCCACGCCGGCAAGTACGACGCCTCGTACGCCGGGGCCTGGTGGCTCGGTGAACTGGTGGCCGGCGACTACATCCTGTCGTACGACAAGTACTTCAAGGATCCGCGCTTCCCGTCCTGGAGCCTCGACGACGTGCTGCCCGCACCGCGCAGCCTGCTGTCGTATGCCGGCAAGAAGTACATGGTGGCCAACGACCACGACGGCCAGGTCATGTACTACCGGCGCGACCTGCTCGAAGACCCGCAGCACCGCGCGGCCTTCCGGCAGAAGTACGGCTACGCGCTCGACGTGCCGAAGACCTGGGCGCAGTTCCGCGACGTGGCGGAGTACTTCGACGGCAAGGACCTCAACGGCGATGGCGAGCCCGATCACGGCCTGTCGATGCACCTGAAGGTCGGTGCCCAGGGCATGTTCCATTTCATGTCGTTCTCGGCGCCGTTCGTGATCGGCCCCGACAGCCCGAAGCTGTACTGGTTCGATCCCGCCGACATGCGGCCGCTGATCGCGAGCCCCGGGCACGTGCGTGCGCTCGAGGCCTTTGTCGACCTGGTCCGCTTCGGGCCGCGGGACATGCGCCACTGGGACCTCGGCCAGAGCTGGGACTACCTGCTCGCCGGGCGCGCGGCACTGACCTTCACCTGGGGCGACCTGGGCGCGCTGGCGCAGCAACCGGGCAGCAAGGTCAAGGGCAAGATCGGCGCGGCACCGGTGCCGGGCACGCGCGGGTACTACAGCCTTGCACGCCACGACTGGGTCGCCACCGCGCAGCCGAACGTGGTCGGCAACACCACCGGCGGGTCCTGGGCGGGCGTGATCTCGAAGTACTCGAAGGCGCCGCAGGCGACCTACTACCTGCTCGCGTTGATGGCGACCCGGGAGAAGTCGACGGTGTACGCGGTTCGCGGCTGGGATGGCATCGACCCGGGGCGCAGGTTCCACTTCCTGCCGCCCGACGGCACAGGGCAGATCGCCACCTACCTGCAAGCCGGCTGGAACGAGGTGGACGTGCGTGACTACCTGCATGCCTACTTCGAGAACTTCAGCAACCCGCTGCAGTTCCCCTACCTGCGCATTCCCGGCGCCTTCAGCTACTGGCAGGCGCTCGACGTGCACCTGGGCGAGGCCGTGGCCGGGCAACTGAGCGCCGAGGCGGCGCTGAAGGCCGCCGCGGTCGACTTCGAGGAGATCACGCTGCGCCTCGGGCGCGAACGGCAGCGCAGTGCGTACCGCCAATCTCTCGGGCTCTAGACCCCGGGGCTCTAGAGCTGCTCGGCCAGTTCTCCGAGCACCTGCTCCAGTTGGCTGGACACCTCGTGCAACAGCGCGCCGATCTCGGCGTCGCCGGCGTGACCCAGGCAGGCCTGCTCCAACGCGGCGGCCGCCTCCTGCAGCGCCGGCATGCCGAGCGTGCCGGCCTCGCACTTCAGGTCGTGGGCCGAGCGCATCGCGGCGTCGGGATCGCCCGCCGCCAGCGCCGTCTTGAACTGCGGCACGAATTCCGTCTCGCGATCGCGGAACATGCCCAGCATGCGGCGGTACAGCACGTCGTTGCCCCGCACGTTGGCCAGGCCGCTCACGCTGTCGAGGCCGGTGCCGGCGCGCCGCGGCTTCACCCAGCGCGCCAGCGTGGCGAACATCTCGTCGACCACGATCGGCTTGGCGATGTGGTCGTCCATGCCGGCCGCGAGCACGGCCTCGCGGTCGCCGACCATCGCGTTGGCCGTCATCGCGATCACCGGCAGCGTCCGCAGCGCCGGCCGCTGGCGCAGTGCACGCGTCGCGGCATAGCCGTCCATGCGCGGCATCTGGCAGTCCATCAGCACCGCGTCGAAGCGCTCGCGGGCCAGCACGTCCAGCGCCTCCTGGCCGTCGCAGGCGACGCTGACGCTCACGCCGGCGCGGCCCAGCAGGTCCACGGCCAGCTCGCGGTTGATCGCGTTGTCCTCGACCAGCAGGAGGTGCGCGCCGGCCAGCGCCGCGCGGTGATCGAGCAGCGCGTCGGCGCGCCGCGTGCTGCGCGTGGGCGCGAGCGGCACGCGGCCGAGCGCGGTGATGCAGGCGTCGAGCAGCGACGAGGGCGTGACCGGCTTGGTCAGCAGCGCACCGACCGTCAACTGCCGTTCGGCCAGGTGCTGGCGCACCTCGTCGCGTCCGAAGGCGGTGGCCATCAACACCATCGGTGCCGGATGGCGCAGCCCGGCCCGGTCGACCAGCGCCTGCGCGCAGGCCACGCCGTCCATGCCGGGCATCTTCCAGTCCAGCAGCAGCAGCTGGTACGGCCGGTCGCCCGCATCCGCCTGCACCACCCGCCGCAAGGCCTCTTCGCCGCCGGCGGCGGCATCGGCGACCAGGCCCAGCGCCCGGCTCATCTCGGCGAGCACCTCGCGCGCGGCGGCGTTGTCGTCGACGACGAGGACGCGCGTGCCCGACAGGCTGTCGTGGTGCGCGGCCGGCGCCACCGCGGCGGCGCCCGGCTGCAGGCTGAAGGCGAGCTCGAAGTGGAAGCAGCTGCCGCGCCCCGGCTCGCTGTCGACCGCCAGCTCGCCGCCCATCAGGTGCACCAGGTGCCGGCTGATGGCCAGCCCGAGGCCGGTGCCGCCGTAACGCCGGCTGGTCGAGGCATCGGCCTGCGTGAAGGGCTCGAACAGACGGTCCTGCTCCTGCCGGCTCATGCCGATGCCGGTGTCGCGCACCTCGAAGCGCAGCCGCGCCGGTGTGCCGCCGACGTCGCCCGCGTCGCCAGCGTCAATCACCCGCACCGCCACCACGACCTCGCCGGCGGCGGTGAACTTGACGGCGTTGTTGCCCAGGTTCAGCAGCACCTGGCCCAGGCGCGACGGGTCGCCCACCAGCGCGGTCGGCAGCTGCAGCGGCAGTTCGAGCAGCAGCTCGAGGTCCTTCTCGTCGGCCTTCATGCCGACCACGTTGCTCAGGTTGTCCATCACCTCGCCGAGACCGAACGGGATCGACTCGATGTCGAGCTTGCCGGCCTCGATCTTCGAGAAATCGAGGATGTCGTTGATGATGCCCAGCAGCGATTCGGCCGATGCGTTCACCTTCTGGATGTAGTTGTGCTGCCGGGCATCCAGGCCGCTCTGCAGCGCCAGGTGCGACATGCCGAGGATCGCGTTCATCGGCGTGCGGATCTCGTGGCTCATGTTCGCCAGGAAGCTGCTCTTCGCGCGGTTGGCGAGCTCGGCGGCGTCCTTGGCGCGCTGCGCCTCGGCGAACACCGATTCGAGGTGGGCGATGGTGTCGACCAGCCGCTGCGTCATGGTGTCGATGCTGCGCGCCAGCAGCCCGATCTCGTCGCCGGATTCGACCGCGGCGCGCGCCGACAGGTCACCCGCCGCGATGCGTTCGGCCACGCCGGTCAGGCGGCGCACCGGCCCCACGATGCTGCGCTGGAAGCGCCAGGCCAGCAGCACCGCCGCCAGCACCGCCAGCAGCGCGAGCGCCGCGGCGGCGAGGCGGGCGTCGGCGATGCGGCGCACGGCGCCGGTCAGCGCCTCGCCGAGGCCCGCCTGCTGGCCTGCCGTGAGCCGGGCCAGGCGTTCGAGCATCGCCTCGGCCTGCGGCGCCACCTGGGTGCGGTACAGGTAGAGGTCTTCGTAGGCGCGCTCGCCGTTCAGGATGCCGATGATCTGCAGCGCGAGTTCGGTCACCTCGGCCCGCTGGCGCGCGAGGTGGTCGAGCAGCGCGTTCTGCTGCGCGTCGAGCACGGCCCGCCGGCTCGCCACCGCGTTCCAGGCCGCGGCATTGGTGGACAGATGCGGGCCGTAGGCCAGCTTGAAGCTCAGCTCGCCCGACGCACCGTAGGCGATGAGGTTGGTCACCATCGCGTCGAACGAGGTCTGGAAGCGCAGCAGGTCGGACACCAGCTCGCGGCTTGGCGGGCTCGATGGGCGCGACCGCTGCAACTCGAGGATGCGGCTGATGCCGTCGAGCACCTGCACGCGCCTGGCCTGCACGTCGACGCGCGACAGCCGCAGCGCGGGCTGGTTCCTCAGCGGGTTGTCGTGCAGGTCGAACAGTTGCTTCGGCAGGCCTTCCCAGCGGCGGTAGTCGGCCGTCAGGTCGCCGACGAGGCGGGCCGCGTCCACCTCGGGCCAGCTGTTCGACATCGCCTGCAGCGCGGCCAGGCGATCCTCGAACTCGCGCCGGGCGGCCCGGTACTGCTGCACGTCCTGCGGGTCGCTGAGCACCAGGTACCCGCGCACGTGCAGTTGCATGCTCAGCAGGCTGGCCTGCGCCTGCGTCGAGGCGAGCGACGCGGGGAGCCGCAGGTCCTGGGCCAGCGCGATGTCGCGCGTCAGGTGCTGCGCCCCCAGCAAGGCCATCAGCACGACCAGCACCGTGACGCCGGCCAGCACGCCGAAGGCCGCCGTCAGCTTGCTGCCGATGCCGAGCGCCTGCCAGCGCTCCCAGGGCGCCGTCCCGTTCATCGCGGCAGGCCCAGCGAGGCCCGGAAGGCGCTGCGCTGCGCATGGCGCCCGAGCCGCACCGTGATCTCCTCGAAGTCGACGGAGGCCGCCTTGAGTGCGGCCTGCGGGCTCAGTTGCCCGCTCGTCGCGGCAGCCAGGCGCAGGTCCAGCGACTGCCAGTAGCTGAAGGCCCCGGGGATGCGCAGGTAGGGCAGCTGCAGCGGGTTGCTGAACGTGTCGTCATAGGCCTGCAGGTAGTCCTGCACGTCGATGGCGTCCCAGCCGGCTTGCAGGTAGTCGTCCAGGCGGCCACTGCCCTTGGGCGGCAGCAGGTGGTAGCGGCGGCCCGGGTCGATGCCGTCCCAGCCGCGTGCGGCGTAGACGCGCGACTTCGGCTCGCTGGCCATCAGCGCCAGCAGGTAGTAGGTGGCCGCCGGTGCCTTGGAGTCGCGCGAGATCACGCCCGCCCAGGAGCCGCCGGTGGTATTGCCGACCCGGTTCGGCCGCTCGGTCTTCACCCACCGGTGCCGGCCTGCGTCGTAGTACTCGAAGGTGCCGGGCAGTTGCGCCGAGCCCACCTTGCCGCGCACCCGGCTGCCCGGCTGCTGCGCGAGCGCGCCGAGATCGCCCCAGGTGAGCGTGAGCGCGGCGCGCCCGGACAGGAAGTAGTCCCAGCCGCGACCGAGGTCCCAGTTGAGCATCTCCTTCGGGCCGAACTGCACCAGGTCGACCAGCATCGCGAGGGCGCGCACGTGGCCCGGGCTGTCCAGCAGCGGCTTCATGGTCTGCGGGTCGAACCAGTACAGGTGCGGGTTGTCCGGGCCGATCACGAAGGGCGCGGACAGCGACATGAAATGGAACATGCCCTGCGCCCCGGCGCGCAGCGGCAGCAGCAGGCCGTGGTCCGGCTCGCCGTCGCCGTTGAGGTCCTTGCCGTTGAAGTACTCGGCGATGTCGCGGAACTGCTCCCACGTGGCCGGCGGCGCCAGCGGGTAGCCGTGGGCCTTCTGGAAGGCCGCCCGGTGCTGCGGGTCCGCCAGCAGGTCGCGCCGGTAGTACATCACCTGGCCGTCGTGGTCGTTGGCCACCATGTACTTGTGCCCGCCGAACACGAGCAGGCTGCGCGGCGCCGGCAGCACCTCGGCGATGTCCCAGGCCGGGAAGCGCGGATCCTTGTAGTAGCGGTCGTACGGGACGATGTGCTTGCCGGCGACCAGCTCGCCGAGCCACCAGGCGCCGGCGATGCAGGCGTCGTAGCGGCCGGTGCCGCTGGTCAGGTCGGAGATCAGCGTGGCGAACAGCTCCTCGTGGGGCCGCTGCACGATCTCGAGCGTGGCGCCGGTGGCGGCCTCGAATTCCGGCTTGATCTCCTGCACCGGACCGCCGATCCCCTGGCCTTCGGCGACCAGCACCGTCACGTGCTGTCCCGCAAACGGGCAGCGGCCCGGCGTGCAGGGTTCGGCCACGCGGGGCGGAAGCACGTCGCCGGGGCGCACCACGGTCGTGTCGGAGCCCTTGGGCCGGGGCTGCGGGTCGGCGCCTTGCGCCAGGCTCGCGCCGAGCAGCCCTGCTGCGAGCGCGTAGACGGCCCGCGCCGGCCAAAGCTTGCGACCCATGCTCGTCTCCTCAACGCACACCGCTGGGCGACAGGGATCTTGCGCCTTCGGCCGCGCGTCTTGAACATGCGGCGGGCCGTTTCCAGGGTAAACGAGAGGGTCGACTCCGGCATTGACAAGCCGGTGCATCTGCCCATCATCATCGCCTGCAGGGGGCGTCTCTCCGTCCGAGCGGAGAACCAGGAGAAGGCGAATGATCGACCGGCGCAGTGCAGTCGCGTGGGGCGGTTCCGTGCTGGTGGCTGCGGCCCTGCCCGCGGCCCGGGCGCAGCCCCGCTACCGCATCGTCATCATGCCCAAGCTGGTCGGCATCGCGTACTACGACGCCGTCAAGACGGGCATCGATGCGGCAGCGCGCGAGCTGCCCGACACGGCGGTGACCTGGACCGGGCCGACGCAGGACCAGGTGGAACGGCAGATCGAGATGATCGAGCGCCTGATTCCGGAAAAGCCGGACCTGATCGCGGTGGCGGCGAACGATCCGGTGGCCATCGTGCCGGTGCTGCAGAAGGCGCAGCGGGCCGGCATCCACGTCATCAGCTGGGACGGCGACAGCCAGCTGCGCGAGTTCTTCGTCAACCTGGTGGATTTCGAGGCCTTCGGCAGCCAGCTGGTCGACGCCGTGCGTGCCGAGATCGGCCCGAAGGGCGACATCGCCATCGTGACGACGAGCTTCGCGGCGCCGAACCAGGCCAGCTGGATCGATGCGATGAAGCGGGCGATCTATGCGCGCAATCCCGGGCTGCGCATCGTCGACATCCGGCCTGCCGGCGAGAGCACCGAAGAGGCTTACCGGATCGCCCAGGACTGCCTGAAGTCGCTGGCCGGGCTGAAGGGCCTCATCGCGCTCGGGGCGCCCAACCTGCCGGGTGTCGCGCGCGCGGTGCGCGATGCCGGGCTGGTCGGCAAGGTGGCCGTGGTCGGCAACTCCACGCCGAACCTGATGCGCGAGTTCCTGAAGGACGGCACGGTCAGGACGGTGCTGCTGTGGAATGCGCCGGACCACGGCTACCTGACCGTCCATGCCGCGCGGCAGTTGCTGGCCGGCGGGCTGAAGGCGGGGCAGCCCTTCCAGGCCGGCCGGCTGGGCAGCTTCACGCCGCGCCGTGATGCGGTCAGCCTGCAGGTGGCCTTGCCGGTGATGGTGTTCACCAAGGCCAACGTGGACCAGCACAATTTCTGAGCCTGTCGTGAAGATCGGCACGCGACTCAACCTGGTCTCGCTGGCGGCCATCCTCGTGATGACCGCTGCGGTGCTGGGGGCCGCCGTGTTCTTTCTCGAAGCGGAGCTGCGGCAGTCGCGCGAGCGGCTGATGCAGCTCGAGCTGCAGGGGGCCACGCAGTCGATCCGGCAGCAGCTCAACCGCTCGGGCGTGGTCGCCGCCGCCAGGGAGGCCGAGGCGCAGCTGCTGCGGCTGCGCGCCAAGGAAGGCTTCGCGTCGGCGACGCTGTTCATCGTCGAGAAGAACGACAACCGCATCGTCTACCACCCGGACTTCCACAGCGGCGATCGCGTCGACTACGGCTTCGTCGACGAGATGATGCGGCGCCAGGCGGGCACGCTGGAATACAGCTACAAGGACGAGCGGCGCATGGCCGTGTTCCACACGCTGGTGCCGGTCGACTGGCTGGTGGGCGTGGCCGTGGCGCGCCGCGAGGTGCAGGCGGCCATGTTCGGGTTCATGAGCGCGATCGGGGGCATCACCTTCGCCGCCTTGTGCCTGAACGCGATCGCGGTCAGCCTGTTCGGGCGCTGGCTGTTGCGCCGCATCGGCGTGACGCTGGACTGCGTGCGGCGGATCGAGCAGGGCGACATGACGGCCCGCATCGCACCCGGCACGCGCACCGGGTCCGACGACGAGATCGGCGCCTTGCAACGCAGCATCGACGCGATGCGCGAGCGCATCGAACAGCGCACCCGGGAGCAGATCGAGACGCAGGAGGCACTGCGCGCCAGCGAGGCGCGCGTGCGCCGGGTGGTCGAGTCCAGCATGATCGGCGTGTTCTTCTGGGACACGACGGTTGCGATCACGGAGACGAACGATGCCTTCCTGGAGATCGTCGGCTACGACCGCGACGACCTGCGCGCCGGCCTGGTGAACTGGGAGCGGCTCACGCCGCCGCAGCAGGCCGATGCCGACCAGCAGGCCATCCGGCAGCTGCGCGACACCGGCCGCTGCCAGCCCTACGAGAAGCACTACATCCGCAAGGACGGGAGCCGGGTGCCGGTGCTGATCGGCGGGGCGCTGCTGAGCGACTCGATGCACCAGGGTGTGGCCTTCATCGTTGACCTCACCGAGCGCCGGCAGGCCGAGACCGACCGCCAGGCGCGCCGCGATGCGGAGGCGGCCAGCTCGGCCAAGAGCGAGTTCCTGGCCAACATGAGCCACGAGATCCGCACGCCGATGAACGCGATCCTCGGCATGTCGTACCTGGCGCTGCAGAGCGGGCTGAACCCGCAGCAGCACAACTACATCCAGAAGGTGCACGGCTCGGCGGAGTCGCTGCTGGGCATCATCAACGACATCCTCGATTTCTCGAAGATCGAGGCCGGCAAGCTCGACATGGAGACGATTGCGTTCAGCCTCGGCGACGTGATGGACAACGTGAGCAACCTGCTCGGGATGAAGGCGGACGAGAAGGGCCTGGAACTGGTGTTCGCGGTGCCGCCGCAACTGCCGGCCGTGATGGGCGATCCGTCGCGCCTGGGGCAGGTGCTGCTGAACCTGGGCAGCAACGCCATCAAGTTCACCGAGCGCGGCGAGGTGGTCGTGGGCATCGACGTGATCGAGCGGGACGACGTGTCGGTGCAGCTGCGTTTCGAGGTGCGCGATACCGGCATCGGCATCGACCGCGAGCAGCAGCAGCGCCTGTTCGAGGCGTTCACGCAGGCGGACGCCTCGACCAGCCGGCGCCATGGCGGCACGGGCCTGGGGCTCGCGATCAGCCGCAACCTGGTGCAGCTGATGGGCGGCGAGCTGGCCGTCGACAGCGAGCCGGGCCGCGGCAGCCGCTTCCACTTCAACGTGCGCTACGGCCTGCAGCAGGGCGTGGCCGCACGGCCGCCGGCGCTGCGCCGGGACGGCTTGCGCGGCGGCCGTGCGCTGGTGGTGGACGACAACGCGAGTGCGCGCGACGTGATCGCCGCGATGATCGGCGCGCTCGGATTGACGGCCGATACCGCCGGCGATGGCCGGGACGCGCTGCGCCGGCTGGAGCGTGCCGACGCGGACGACGAGCCCTACGACCTGTTGCTGCTCGACTGGAAGATGCCCGGCATGGACGGCATGGAGTGCGCCCGCCTGCTGTCACGGTCTGCCGGGCGGCGCCACCCGTTGCCGATGGTGCTGATGCTGACGGCCTTCAGCCGTGCCGACGCGCAGCAGCGCCTGGTCGAGCAGGCGCTCGCGGTCAGTGCGCTGCTCACCAAGCCGGTCACGCCGTCGACGCTGCTGGATGCCTGCAGCAAGGCACTCGGCCTGGCGCTGCACCATCCGACGCGGCTGGTGCAGCGCGAAGAAGACCTGGCCCGGCACCGGGCCGGCCTGAGCGGCGCGCGCATCCTGCTGGTGGAGGACAACCCCATCAACCAGGAGCTGGCGCTGGACGTGCTGCGGCGCGCCGGCCTGGTCGTGAGCGTCGCCAACGACGGCCAGGAGGCGCTCGACATGCTGGAGGGCGAGCAGTTCGATGGCGTGCTGATGGATTGCCAGATGCCGGTGCTGGACGGGTTCGCGGCGACCCGGGCGCTGCGCCTGCAGCCGCGGCTGCAGGACCTGCCGGTCATCGCGATGACGGCGAATGCCATGGTCGGGGATCGCGAGAAGGTGCTCGCCGCGGGGATGAACGACCACATCGCCAAGCCGATCAAGGTCGAGGAGATGTTCGCGACGCTGGCGCGGTGGGTGCGGCCGGCCGAGCCGGCCGCGGAGCGGGGTTCGGGTTGAAGCTGCGGTCAGGAGGCGCGGCGCGATTCGAGCAGCGCGCACGCGAAGCCGATGGCCGCGCACACCATTGCCCAGGCCGTCAGCAGGCCCCCGAAATTCTTCAGCAGGACGAAGGGTGCGAACCCGCTGGTGAACCAGTGGCTGAGCGGGATGAACGGCTCGGCGTAGCTGCCGGGTGGGCAGATGGCCTGCATGTCGAAGGACGGCGGCTTGCAGCCGGCCATCTCGACGATCTTGCCGGCGCCGACCGTGGAGACGAAGGGCAGCCCGAAGGCCAGGCAGAAGGCGATGAGGCTGCCTGTGGCGAGCCAGAAGATGAATCTGCAGATGCTTCGATTTCTTGGCATGCGCGCTTTGATGTGGGGGCTTGCGGGTCGATTCGGGCGGGTGGATTGTGACGCAGGCGTCAGTGCGGCCGGCACAATGCCGGCATGCCGATTCCCTCTGACGTCGACACCGTTCAGACGTTCTGGCGCCTGATGGCGACCAACGACTTCTTCGCCGTGGCGCAGGTGCTGGCGCCTGGCTTCGTGCTGGAGTGGCCGCAGTCGAATGAGCGCATTCGCGGCGCGCAGAACTTCGGGCGGATGAACACCGAGTACCCCGCCCACGGGCCATGGCGCTTCACGGTCAACCGGCTGGTGGGCGGGCCGGGCGAGGCGGTGTCGGACGTGTCGGTCACCGATGGCGTGCAGTCGGCGCGCGCGCTCAGCTTCTTCACGGTGGAGAACGGGCTCATCACCCGGCTGGTGGAGTTCTGGCCCGAGCCGTACGCGGCGCTGGCGAACAGGGCGCACCTGGTCGAGCCGATCGACCCCTCGAAGTGAGGCCTGGTGTTCAAGCTGCTGCTGCGTTGCCTGTTCTTCATCGGTGGTGTCGTGCTGCTGGGCGATACCGCATTGCCGCTGCGCGATGAAACCCTGCGGGTCGACCAGCACACGAGCCACGTCAACGATGGCGAGTCGGCGCGCCGCGACAACCGCTCGGGCGACACCAGCTACACGCTGCACCTGGTGGGCGGGCAGGTGGCGAGTTGCTCGGTCGGGTATGCGGCGTACCAGCGGCTGAAGGACGGCGATGCGATCCAGGTGCAGGCGACGCGGCTGCTGCGCCAGTGCGTGCTCATTGCGCGCGACGGTGAGCTGGTCGAGTCGAACCGCCACTGGCGCTGGATCGCGATGGTGATCGGCGGCGTGCTGATCGCGCTGGCGATCGGGTGGCTGCGGGCGGATGACGAGGACGGGGGCATCAGTCTGGCGTGAGGCGTGTCGGCGTGCCACGGCCGACCTGCGACAGCGCTGCGACGACAACGCCCAGCGCCAGCGCGCCGAGGCCCCATGCCACCCCGGCAAGCGACATCGTGACCTTGAGCCAGAGGGCGCCGCCGGTCCACAGCAATCCGCCGATGATGACGAGGACCTTGCGCCACATCGGTAGCGGCGACAAGGCCTCGATGAGGGAATCGATGGCACTGCGGTCCACCGGAACGATCCTCGGTCTGGCCGCTGTTGCTCTGGAGGCGCATGCTGCCTCGATCTGCTTTCCCGTGGCGCGAGCGGGGAAGCCACAGGCTGCGCAGAGATCGGCACCTGGTGAATTGGATGCTTCGCAGGCGAAGCATTGCCATGCATAGGGGCGTTCAGAGTTCGACAAGTTGTGCGGGCGGTTGCGAGGGCTAGTCTGCGAACGGGCTGGTGCACCACTGCTGTTCGCAGGGCACGCCATCGTTGTTGCCGTCCATCTTCGTTCCCGGGCAATTCTTCAGGAAGAACTTGGCTTCACGGCAGGACGTCATTTGCGAGCAATGGGTGCGGCCATCGCAGCGGAACGAGCCAGGCGCAGGAGCGGCCGACACCGCTTCGGGTATTGCAGGCCTCAACGGCCGGCCGGATTGCGACTGGGCGAATGGCCGGTACCTGTTGTAGCCGAAGACGCCGACGGCGATCACGATGGCGATCATGAGTACCAAGGCGACGAGTGGGAGCACCAGTGAGCGGCGCCTGCGCCGGACGGACACCTGCGCGCGTGGATGCGTCGACGGTTTTCCGATGGCCTGGCGAATGACGCGAACGGCTTGCGGCCTTCCGTCGGCCCCTTGTCCCGGCTCGTAGCTCAGCGACTCGCCGACGGTGGGGCGGGATCCGTCCCGCGGGAATGCGCTGATGTGGACGAACAGTTCACGGCCACCCCCAGTCGGCGCAATGAAGCCGAAGCCGCGTTCTTCGTTCCAGGTTCGCAGAATGCCTGTCTGGGGCATGCTTGAGTGCTGTTCTCAGAACGCTCGTGCGCGTTCCTAGAGCTGCCTGTCGGCATCTCCAGATTCCGCGGGAGGAGTCTTCGCTCCCCACCTGTATACGTAGGGCGCGATGCCGAGGGCGATGAAGATTGCATCGACCCAGAAGGAACTCCCGGGCCACAGGACTCTGTACGCCACCAATGCAAGTGCGGCAAGTGCGATGGCGACAAGCCCGATGACCTTCAACGTGTCCATGGGATGTCAAGTCTGGTGATGGGCATCACGGAAATCTCAATGGCGCCGTTTGGGGGATTGGGGCATGCAGACGGTAGCATTGGCATTCGCAAACCGTCGATTCCTGCAACGTGCCGAACGATCCTACCTCACACATTCCGGAGGAATCTGCAGAGCCGTGGATCGAACCGCTTGGGCCCGCCGGTCGCTCCTTCGAGCCAATGCCGATCCCCACGTTCGCTCAGTCGCCCGCGCCCAATCTCACTTTCCAGATCGCCGCTGGCGTCGCCATCGGGATACTCACCGCGGCGGCAATCGTCTGGGCCTACACCAACTGGCAAGCCCGACAAGCATTGAATGAGCTTTCCGAGAACGCTGCGCGGGCAATACGAACGGCAAATGCGCAAGCTCGTGCGCAAGCGGAGGCGCAACGCGCAAAGACGGTTGCCGACGAAGAAGAGGCCGCTCGACTCAGGCTGGTCGCTGCGGCTGGGCAACGCGCCACAGAGGTGGCGAGGCAAAAGCAAGCGTCTGAAGCGGATGCCCGTGCTGCTGCCTGGCGCAGGTTCTATCAGCAGCCTGCACGATGCACGGACAACCCCACATCCCCAACTCTCGTCGAGTGTGCCAACGAATTCATACGCGCGAAGCGAGCATTCGAAGCGAGCTACAAGCCGATATCACAACCGTAGCGGGCGCGCTGTCGGAACTGCCTCATCACAGCTATTCGATGGCCTGCGCCAATGCATCCAAAGTGCGCATCGGTCAATACGCAATGGTGGACAGAGATTCAATGTTGTAGTCGTCGCACGTGCCTTTGCCGATGATGGTCACCGGAGCCTGCGTCGACCTGGCCAACAGTGCAGTTGCCAGCCAACTCTTCTTCAGCTGGAGGTTCTCCCGCTCACCGCTGTACCAGCCCCCAGCGGCGCAGACCGCGCTGAACGACCCGCTGGTCGGCGTGACGTGGACGCTGATCCGGAAGTCTTGCAACGTGCTGCTGCTCACATAAACCTTGTCGACGATGCCGGTCACCGTGGTCTCGGCGGCAGCAGGCAGGGACGCGGCAGCCGCGCAGATGACGATGGCCGATTGGAGGAACTGTGTGGATTTCATGGTTCTCTGATCGTTGGAGAAACTCTTCAACTTGCAGTCTTGGCGCACGCCGCTTCGTGCTCGCCCGGATTCGCCGCGCGATCCGAGACGGCCGCTTTGGGCCCTTGATCGGCTGGCGGAAGCGGTGGGATTCGAACCCACGGACAGTTGCCCGTCGCTGGTTTTCAAGACCAGTGCCTTAAACCACTCGGCCACACTTCCTGAAGAGGCCGGAATTGTAGTCCGGCCGCGCGCGTCAGCCCGGCTTCTGCGCCTGCTGGCAGTCCACCTGGATCACCTCGGGCAGCTCGCCCGGCCCGCGCAGCCGCACCGCGGTGAGCTGCCCGCCCCACACGCAGCCGGTGTCCAGCGCCATCAGGTCGGGCCGAACCGTCAGCCCGAGCGTCGACCAGTGCCCGAACGCGATCGGCACGCCGGCCGTGCGGCGCTGCGGTGCGTCGAACCACGCGAACAGCCCCGGCGGCGCGGCGTCCGCCCCCTCGTTGCTCGACATGTCCAGCGTGCCGTCGGCCGCCACGAAGCGCACGCGCGTCAGCACGTTCACCGCGAAACGCAGCCTGTCGGCGCCCTGCAGCGCCGGATCCCAGCGCGCCGGCTCGTTGCCGTACATCACCCGCAGGAAGCCCACCAGGTCGTCGCCGCGCAGCCGCTGCTCCACCTCGCCGGCCAGCGCCAGCGTCGTTGCCAGGTCCCATTGCGGCGCCACGCCGGCATGCACCATCAGCCAGCCGTGCGCGTGCACCGCCATGCGCTGCCGGCGCAGCCAGTCGATCAGCGTGCCACGGTCCGGCGCGTCCAGGATCTCGCCCAGCGTGTCGCGCCGCCCCGGCTTGCGCACCCCGTGCGCCACCGCCAGCAGGTGCAGGTCGTGGTTGCCCAGCAGGCAGGTCGCTGACGAGCCCAGCTGTTGCAGCCGCCGCAGCGTGCGCAGCGAGGCCGGGCCCCGGTTCACCAGGTCGCCCAGCAGGTGGACGTGGTCGCGCGAGGCGGAGAAGCCGATCTTCTCGAGCAGGCGCTCCAGTGGGTCGCAGCAGCCCTGCAGGTCACCGATCAGGTAGTTCATGGCGGGGATTCTGCCGGCACCTGCCCAGCGCCTTCGTCACGGCCCCGCCGGCGCCATCTGCTACCCTTGCGGCCTTCGTCGTTTTGCGCGTTCCGGGCCGGGTCCCGGCAGCGTGCTTCCATGGACATAGCGCTCCTCGTTTTCCTGATCATCCTGAACGGTCTGTTCGCCATGTCTGAAATGGCGCTCACCGCCAGCCGCAAGGCTCGCCTGCAGGTGATGGTGGAAACCGGCGACGACGGCGCGCGCGCCGCGATGGACCTGCACGAGAACCCCACCAAGTTCCTGTCCACCGTGCAGATCGGCATCACGTCGATCGGCGTGCTGAATGGCATCGTCGGCGAGGCCGCCTTCTCCGAGCCGCTCGCCGCCTGGATCCACCTGACCTTCAACATCCACGAGAAGGCCTCCGGCATCACCGCCACCGCCCTCGTGGTGATGTGCATCACCTTCGTCACGATCATCTTCGGCGAGCTGGTGCCCAAGCGCCTCGGGCAGATGTATCCCGAGAACGTGGCCCGCCTGGTCGCGCAGCCGATGGAGTGGCTGTCGACCGCAGTGCGCCCCTTCGTCAAGCTGCTGTCGTTCTGCACCGAGGGCACGCTGCGCCTGCTGGGCATCCGCGGCGGCCCGAGCCGTTCGGTGACCGAAGAAGAGATCGCCGCCAGCCTCGAGGAAGGCCTGGACGCCGGCGTGATCGAGGCGCAGGAGCACCAGATGGTGCGCAACGTGTTCCGCCTCGACGACCGCCAGGTCGGTTCGATGATGATCCCGCGCACCGAAATCATCTGGCTCGACGCCGCGGCCGGCCTGGACGACGTGTTGAAGGTCACCGGCGACCAGGAGCACTCGCGCTACCCGGTGTGCCGTGGCAGCCTGAGCGACGTGGTCGGCGTGATCTCGGCGCAGACGCTGTTGCAGCAGATGCTGCAGGGCCGGCCGCTGGCGCTGACCGAGGGCCTGCAGGCGCCGGTGTTCGTGCCCGAGACGCTGTCGGGCATGGAGCTGCTCGAGCAGTTCCGCGCCTCGTCGGCCCAGCTCGTCTTCGTGGTCGACGAGTACGGCGAGGTGCAGGGCGTCATCACGGTGCGCGACGTGCTGGAGGCGATCACCGGCGAGTTCACGACCCCGGCCGACGGCGAGGCCTGGGCGGTGCAGCGCGCGGACGAGAGCTGGCTGTTCGACGGCCTGATCCCGGTGCCCGAGCTGAAGGACCGGCTGGCGCTGAAGGAGTTGCCCGAGGAAGACCGCGGCCGCTACAACACGCTGGCCGGCATGATCATGTTGTTGTTGGGCCGGCTGCCCAAGACCGCCGACACGGTGGACTGGGAAGGCTGGCGTTTCGAGGTGGTCGACCTGGACGGCAAGCGCGTCGACAAGGTGATGGCCACCGCCTTGCCCCCTGGAGCTGAAGTTCAATGATCACTGCCCTCTACAAGAAGCCCGCGCTGCTCGACCGCACGCGCCATGCCGGCAAGCACCTGCTGCCGCTGGACGCATCGGTGGCTGCCGGCATGAACGCGCTGTTCTGCACCTTCGGCGAGTTCGTCGAGGCGGGCAAGGAATATCCGATCCTCTTCGTCAACAGCGGCACCACCGAGAGCGGCGGCCCGCAGCTGAACCCGGTCGTGCTGCTCGGCCTGTCGCCCGGCGAGAACCTGTTCGTCGAAGGCAGCCAGTGGTTCGGCCGCTACGTGCCGGCCGCACTGCGCTGCTACCCGCTGGGCCTGACGCGGGTCGCCCGCGCCGACGGCACCGGTGACGAACTCTCGGTGGTCATCGACGAAAGTTACACCGGCCTGGTCGACGGTCCGCAAGGCGTGCCATTGCTCAGCGCCACCGGCGAGCCGACCGAGACGCTGACCAACGCGATGAAGCTGCTCGAGCTGTACGACCAGGAAGCGCAGCGCACCCCGTTGTTCTGCGAACGCCTGCGCGAGCTCGACCTGCTGAAGGGCATGCGCGCCGAAGGAACGCTGAACGACGGCGAGGCCTTCTCGGTCGACGGCTTCCAGGTCGTCGATGAAGACAAGCTGCGCGCGCTGCCCGATGCGACGGTGCTCGAGCTGTACCGCAACGGCATGCTGGCGCTGATCTACGCCCACCTGGGCTCGCTGAGCTGCCTGCAGCGCCTGAGCGATCGCAAGACGCACCTGAAGACGCAGGCCGCGGCCGCCTGACCGGAGCGCGCTGATGTCGACGGGGCCATCGGTTTTCGAGAGCTTCCTGTCGACGCCCGAGATGTCGGCGGTGTTCTCGCCGGCCTCGGTGATGCAGGCGATGCTCGACTTCGAGGCGGCGCTCGCGCGGGCCCAGGCCGCCGAAGGCCTGGTGCCGGTCGCGGCCGCCCAGGCGATCGCCGGCGTCTGCAAGGCCGAGCTGTACGACCTGGGCGCGCTGATCGACGCCAGCGGACGCGCCGGTAGCCTGGCGATTCCGCTGGTCAAGGCGTTGACGCAGGCCGTCGGCCTGTTCGATGCCGACGCGGCCGGGTTCGTGCACTGGGGCAGCACCAGCCAGGACGTGATCGACACCGGCCTCGCGCTGACGGCGCGCCGCGCGCTGGCGCTGGTCGACCGCGACCTCGGCACGCTCACCGCGTCGCTGCTGCTGCTGGCACGGCAGCACCGTGGCGTGCCGGTGCTGGCGCGCACGCTGATGCAGCCGGCGCAGGTGGTCAGCGTCGATTTCAAATTGGTCGCCTGGATCGCACCGCTGCTGCGTTGCCGGCAGCGCTTGCGCGCCGCGGGACTGCAGGCGCTGCAGTTGCAGCTGGGCGGCGCGGTCGGCACGCTGTCGGTGATGGGCGAGCGCGGCCCGGCCGTCGCCCACCGCGTGGCCGACGACCTCCGCCTGCGGCTGCCGCCCGGCCCGTGGCACACGCAGCGCGACGAGCTGGCGTCGCTGGCCGGCGAGTTGGGCGTGCTGGCCGGCGCGCTCGGCAAGATCGCGAAAGACATCTCGCTGATGGCGCAGGGTGAGCTCGGCGAACTGGCCGAGCCCGCGGGCACCGGGCGCGGCGGCTCGTCGACGATGCCGCACAAGCGCAACCCGGTTGCCGCGATGACGGCGCTGGCCGGCGCGCTACGCACGCCGCACCGCGTGGCCGCGCTGCTGGCCGCGATGGTGCAGGAGCACGAGCGCGGCCTCGGCAATTGGCAAGCCGAGCTGGCGGAGACAGCAGGGCTCTACCTCGGCGTGCACGGCGCGCTGAAGGCGCTGGCCGATGCCGCGCCGGGCCTGCAGGTCGATGCCGCGCGGATGCGGCACAACATCGATGCGCAGCACGGGCTGGTGTTCGCCGAGGCGGTGGCGATGCAGCTGGCGTTGCAGCTGGGCAAGGCGCGCGCGCATGCGCTGCTCGAGGCGTGGTCGCATGAGGCGGTGGCCGGCGGGCGATCGCTGCGCGAGGTGCTGTTGCAAGCGCTGTCGAAAGACGACACGCTGCGTGCGCAGCTCAGCGCCGAGCAGGTCGAGGCGCTGTTCGACGTCGACCGCGCCGCAGCGCATGCGAGCCGCGTCGCCGATCCGCAGCTCGCGCTGTGGCAGGAGCGAGCCGCCGGGCTGGACGCCGAGGCGCCGTGGTCGGCCTGGTTACCCCCGGTAGTCCCCCACTGAGCCATTCTCGAAAGGGCCCGTGATGCCGAAGCAACAGGATGATTTCGACCGCGGCGTGAAGAACCGTCGTGCGGTGTTGGGCGACGCCTGGGTCGACCAGTCGCTCGACGGCACATCGGCCTTCAACGCCGAATTCCAGTCGCTGATCACGCGCTACGCGTGGCACGACATCTGGGGCCGGCCGGGGCTCGACACGACGACGCGCCGCCTGCTGGTGCTCGGCATGACGATGGGCCTGGCGCGCTGGGAGGAGTTCGAGCTGCATTGCCGCGCCGCGGTGCGCGGCGGCGTGCCGGTCGAGAAGATCCGCGAGACGCTGATGCAGGGCGCGATCTACTGCGGCGTGCCGGCCGCCAACACCGCGTTCAAGCTGACCACGCAGATCCTGCGCGACGAAGGCCTGCTGCCGCCGCCGGCGCCGCTGTCGACCGGCGTGCGCACCTCCACCCACCACACCTTCAGCCGTCCGCAGCTGAAGGTCGCGCTGCAGGGCGAGGGCGCGCCGGTGCTGCTGAGCCACGCGCTCGGGCTGCACCTCGGCATGTGGGACACGCTGGCCGCGCGGCTCGCGCCGCGCCACGAGGTGCTGCGCTACGACCACCGCGGCCACGGCGGCTCGGCCATGCCGGCGGGGCCGTACCGCATGGACGAGCTGGTCGATGACGCGGCCCGCGTGATCCGCGAATGGGGCGCCGGGCCGGTGGCCTGGGTCGGGCTGTCGCTCGGCGGCATGGTGGGGCAGGGCCTGGCGATCCGCCACCCGGAGCTGGTGCGCTCGCTGGTGCTGGCCAACACCACTGCGCGCTATCCCGAGGCGGCGCAGGCGGCCTGGGCGCAGCGCATCGCGGCCGTCGAGCAGGGCGGGCTGGAGGCGATCGCCGACATGGTGATGGAGCGCTATTTCCACGCCGGCTTCCGCAGCGGCCAGCCCGAGGCGCTGGCGGCGTTCCGTGCAGCGCTGCTGCGCACGTCGGCCGCCGGCTATGCCGCGACCTGCCACGCGGTGCGCGAGGTCGACTGGCTCGAGCGGCTGCCGCAGGTGCGCTGCCCGACGCTCGTGATCGCCGGCGAGCTGGATGCCGGCGCGCCGGTCGCGATGTCGCAGGCCATCGCGGAACGCATTCCCGGCGCGCGGCTCGAGGTGCTGGCCGAGGCCTCGCACCTGAGCGTGGCCGAGCAGCCGCAGCAGTTCGCGGCGCTCGTCGAGGGCTTCCTCAGCGCGACGACGTGAGGAAGCGGTTGCTCAGCAGCGGCCGGCCGCGCAGCGCGGCGCCGCGGCCGCTGGCCAGCGACAAGGCCTTTGGCGACTCCTGCGATGAAGCCACCGGGCAGCTCCCGTTCGCGCGGTAGTCGAGCGCGGCCTTCAACATGCCTTCGTTCGCGCTGCCGAGCGGCTGCGTGAAGTCGTCGGCCACCGTGCAGCCGGCAATGCCGGCGCCGCCGCTGCCGTTCGGCGCGAAGCCGTCGGTGTAGTCGCCGAAGCCCTGCGCGTTGACGCCCTGGAACTCGATCGGGAAGTACGAGATGCCGCAGTTGTCCTGCGCCGCGAAGCCGTAGGGCTTGCCGCAGGTGGTGCTGCCGATCTGCCGCACATCGACGCCGACGCCACGCAGGCTGTTGATCACCGACTCGCTGGCCGAGCAGGTCTCGTGGGTGGTCAGCATGTAGACGCGCGACAGGTCGAGCGTCGGCAGCGCCGCGTTGGCGGTGCTGGTGGACTGGAACGGGTACGGCGCCTGCGCGTTGTCGGAGGTGCGCTTCGCGTTGTAGTTGAGCTTCTCGAACACCTGGCCGCTGGTGCGCGCGGGGCCGGCGATCATGTAGGCGAGCTCGCTCGCGATGTAGAGGTAGCCGCCGCCGTTGTAGCGCAGGTCGAGCACCAGGTCGGTCGCGCCCTGCGCCTTCAGCGACGAGATCGCCTCGATCAATTGCGCCTCGGCCGGTGCGACGTGCGACGTGAAGACAATGGTGCCGACCTTGCCGGTGGGCGTGGTCACCACGTTGTAGTTCAGCACCGGCTTGGTGGTGATGGCGGCGGTGGTCAGCGAGACGCTCACCTGGCCCACGCCCGCACGGTTGAGCACGTACGCGTGCGTGCCGCCGGTGTCGCTGGCGAACAGCGCGGCATTGAGCACGCCGACGCCGGCCGCCGTCTCATCGTCGGCCGACACGCCGTCGACCGTCACCAGCGTGTCGCCGCGCAGCACGCCTTTGGTGGCGGCCTCGGTGCCTGGCGTCACGTACGACACACGCAGCCCGCGCGGCGCCCGCGACGACAGCATGCGCCAGTTGATGCCGGTGCCAGCCTCGACGCCGGAGTCGAACAGCGCCGTGGAGGTGGCGGTCGGGAGGATGAAGCTGAACTGGTCCTTGCGGGCGCCACTGGCGGTGACGGCGGTCGTCTTCAGGGCCTCGAAATAGTTGTCGAGCGAGCCGTAGACGTCGGACGTGTTGCTGTATTGCGCCTGGCCGGCGGTGATGTTCGGGACTTCGCCGTACCAGAGGTAGGCATCGTTCATGTAAGCGCGCACCCACTGCTTCTCGATGTCGAGGCTGCCGGTGTGGCTGGACGCGTCGGGATTGGTCGGGGCGCATTGCTGCGCGTACTGCTGCGACGAAACGAGGCGGTTGCTGGAATCGCCGTCCGAACCGCCGCCGCAGGCGGTGAGGCCGACCGCTGCGATGAGCAGGCTGATCCAGGTGGCGCGCACGCGCGCGCCGGCGTGCCGTTGGCGTTGAACTCCCATCCCTCGCTCCCGATGCATTGATCAGCCGCCGACTATACCGGCCGCTCCGAGCTGCCGTGAGACGGCTGCGGCGCAGGCCTTCAACGCCAGCGCAACCGGGCCGGCCGGCCGCACGTCGAAGGTGGCGTTCGGGCCGATCGCGGCGAGGCTCAGCACCAGATCGCCGTGCAGGTCGAACACCGGGGCCGCCATCGCGCTGACGCCGGGCACCGCGCCGTCGACGACGCGGCTCAGGCCCTCGCTGCGGATGGTCGCGAGTTGCGCGCTGAAGGCGGCGTCCAGCGTGCGGCGGCCACCGTGCGGCTCCTGCGCCAGCACCTCGCGCAGGCGCGCCGGCGGCAGGTGGGCGGCGAACAGCAGGCCCGACGCGGTGCCGCGCATCGACATCACGGTGCCGTGGCGCATGTTGACGTGCACCGCGGACGGCGCCTCTTCGACGCGCACGATGGTCGGCCCACGGTTGCCCCACACCGCGATCGCGACGGTGTGGCCGACCTGCGCGGCCAGCGCCGGCAGCAGCGGCGTGGCCAGGCGCAGCGGGTCGAACTGCTGCAGGCTGATCAGCCCGAGTTCCATCGCGAGCGGACCGAGCCCGTAGCGGCCCGATGCCGCATCCTGCGCGATCAACCCGAGCTTGCCGAAGCTCACCAGGTAGGGGTGCGCCTTGGCGGGCGCCATGCCGGCTTCGCGCGCCAGGTCCTTCAGCGCCATCGGCCGGCCGTGGTGGGCGAGCGCGCGCAGCAACTGGCCGCCGACCTCGATGCTCTGGATGCCGCGAGGGGTGTTGGGTGTCATTGGTGAATTGGATGAGTGAATTCAGATATGTAGAATCAGTTAGACAGTAACGAATTCGTCGGCGGAGATCAAGCCATGGCACCCACGGACCCCTTGCGCTACCAGAGCGGCTTCGGCAACCAGTTCGCGAGCGAGGCGGTGCCCGGCGTGCTGCCGCTCGGCCGCAACAGCCCGCAGAAGGCGGCGCACGGCCTGTATGCCGAGCTGCTGAGCGGCAGCGCGTTCACCGCGCCGCGGGCCGAGAACCGGCGCACCTGGATGTACCGGCGCCAGCCGTCGGTGGTGGTCGGCGGCTACGCGCCGCATGCGCAGCCGTGGTGGAAGAGCGGTGCGGCCGAGGGCGTCGACGCGCCGCCCGACCCACTGCGCTGGGCGCCGACGCCGGTGCCCGACGCCGCGGCCGAGCCGCTCGATTTCGTCGACGGGCTGCGCAGCATCGTCGTCAATGGCGATGTCGATGCGCAGACTGGCATGGCCGCGCACATCGCCTTCATGAACCGCTCGATGACGCAGCGCGCCTTCGTCAATGCCGATGGCGAGATGCTGCTGGTGCCGCAGCAGGGCTCGCTCACGATCACGACCGAGCTCGGCGTGCTGCAGGTGGCGCCCGGCGAGATCGCGCTGCTGCCGCGCGGCATGGCGTTCAAGGTGGCGGTCGACGGGCCGTCGCGCGTGTATGTGTGCGAGAACCACGGCGCGCATTTCCGCTTGCCGGAACTGGGGCCCATCGGCAGCAACGGCCTCGCGAACCCGCGCGATTTCCTGGCGCCGGTCGCCGCCTTCGAGCAAGACGCGGCGCCGCACGAGCTGATCAAGAAATACGGCGGCCGGCTGTGGTCGGCGCGCAGCGCGGCCTCGCCGTTCAACGTGGTCGGCTGGCACGGCAACCTGGTGCCGCTGAAGTACGACACCGCGAACTTCATGACGATCGGCTCGATCAGCTTCGACCACCCGGACCCGTCGATCTTCACGGTGCTCACGTCGCCGAGCGACACCCCGGGCACGGCGAATTGCGACTTCGTGATCTTCCCGCCGCGCTGGCTGGTGGCCGAGGACACCTTCCGCCCGCCCTGGTACCACCGCAACCTGATGAGCGAGTTCATGGGGCTGGTGCACGGCCAGTACGACGCCAAGCCGGAAGGCTTCCGGCCCGGCGGTGCGAGCCTGCACAACTGCATGGTGCCGCACGGCCCGGACGCCGATGCGTTCGAGCGCGCGTCGAACGCGCCGCTCGCGCCGCACAAGCTCGACAACACGCTGGCCTTCATGTTCGAGAGCCGCTACCGCTTCCGTCCCACCGAGTGGGCAATGAAGGGCGGCGCGCTCGATGCGGCCTATGCCGACTGCTGGCGCAACCTGAAGGACGGATTCCAATGAGGACCCTTGAAACCGCGCCCGACCTGAGCGGTCTCGATGACACGCACGACGCGGGGCTGCGCAGCTGGGTCGCGTCGGCCCAGGATCCGCTGACCGATTTCCCGTTGCAGAACCTGCCGCTCGGGCGCTTCCGGCGCCGTGGCAGCGACGAGCCGCTGCGCGGCGGTGTGGCGATCGGCGATGCGGTGCTCGACCTGCGCCTCGCGCACGAGCTGTGCCCGTGGTCGCCCGAGGTGTCGCGCCTGCTGGAGCCGCTGGCGCGCGGCGAGCTCAACGCGTTCATCGCGCTCGGCGCGGCCGCGCGGCGCACGGTGCGCGCGGCGTTGTCGAATGCCTTGCGCGAAGGCTCCGACGACGAACCGTGGCTGCAGTCCTGCCTGGTGCCGCAGGCCCAGGCCGAGATGGCGATGCCATGCGAGGTCGGCGACTACACCGATTTCTATACCGGCATCCACCACGCGACGGCGGTCGGCAAGCTGTTCCGGCCGGATCAGCCGCTGCTGCCGAACTACGAGTGGGTGCCGATCGGCTACCACGGCCGCAGCTCGTCGCTGCAGGTGAGCGGGCAGGCCTTTCACCGGCCGCGCGGGCAGTACAAGACAGACGCCTTGGTGCCGGTGTTCGGCCCGTGCCAGCGGCTGGACTACGAGCTGGAACTCGGTGCGATCGTCGGCCCCGGCAATGCGCTCGGCGAGCCGATCCCGATGGCGCGGGCCGAGGAGCACCTGGCCGGGCTGGTGCTGCTGAACGACTGGTCGGCGCGCGACGTACAGGCCTGGGAGTACCAGCCGCTCGGGCCCTTCCTCGCGAAGAACTTCGCGACCACGCTGTCGCCGTGGATCGTCACGATGGAGGCGCTGCAGCCGTTCCGCCGGCCGTTCGAGCGGGCGGCTGATCGACCGCAGCCGCTGCCGCACCTCGACGGCGACGCCAACCGCGCGCAGGGCGCGATCGACATCGTGCTGGAGGTGTGGCTGCAGACGCCGGCGATGCGCGCGCGTGGCGAGGCGGCGGTGCGGCTGATGCAGTCCAACTTCCGCGACGCGTACTGGACGCTCGCGCAGCTGGTGGCGCACCACAGCAGCAACGGCTGCAACCTGCGGCCCGGCGACCTGCTGGGCAGCGGCACGCAATCGGGGCCGTTGCCGGAGCAGGGCGGCTCGCTGCTGGAGTTGACGCAAGGCGGCAAGGCGCCGATCACGCTGCCGAACGGCGAGACGCGCCGCTTCCTGCTGGACAGCGACAGCGTTGCGCTGCGGGCGTTCTGCGAGCGCGAGGGGCAGCGGCGCATCGGGTTCGGTGAATGTGTCGCGACGGTGCTGGCGCCGCGGTCTTAACCTTCGCCTCACCGAGCCCTAACCCACCGCTAACCCACGGCGCGCCGCGCGGCCCTATCGTTCGTCCTATGCGGAATCCTCCGCGACGCTTGTCCCCAGGAGATCACATGAAGATGAAGTCGTTGACCGCTGCCCTCGCCGCAGCCGGGGTGCTGGCCGCCGGATCGGCCGGCGCCTTCAGCCTGACGCCCGAGTGGTTGAAGAGCAAACCCGAGGCGAAGCCTGTCGCCGTCTCTACGGCCACCCCGCCGGCCCCGGTGCCGCTGGTACCCGCCCAGGTGCCCAACTATCGCGCGATCGTCGCCACCTCCGGCCCGGCCGTCGTCGGCGTCACCGTGGCCGGCCTGCACAAGGCCTCGGCCGAGGAACAGCAGCAGCAAGGCCTGCCGCCCGGTGCCGAGAACGATCCGTTCTTCCAGTTCTTCCGTGGCCTGCCGGGCTTCCAGCAGCGTGGCCAGCGCGGCAACCCGTCGGTGCCGTTCCGCGGCCAGGGCTCGGGCTTCATCATCAGCGCCGACGGCCTGATCCTGACCAACGCCCACGTCGTGCGCGAAGCGAAGGAAGTGACCGTCAAGCTCAGCGACCGCCGCGAGTTCTCGGCCAAGGTGCTGGGCTCGGACGCCGCCACCGACATCGCGGTGCTGCGCATCCAGGCCAAGGACCTGCCGATCGTGCGCCTGGGCGACCCGCAGAACATCGAGGTCGGCGACCCGGTGCTCGCGATCGGCGCGCCCTACGGCTTCGAGCAGACCGCCACCACCGGCATCATCAGCGCGAAGGGCCGCTCGCTGCCCGGCGACGCGGTCGTGCCCTTCATCCAGACCGATGCGGCGGTGAACCCCGGCAACTCCGGCGGCCCGCTGTTCGACGGCAGCGGCGCGGTGATCGGCATCAATGCGCAGATCTACTCGCAGACCGGCGGCTTCCAGGGCCTGAGCTTCGCGATCCCGATCAACGTCGCGCTGAAGGTCAAGGACCAGATCGTCGCGACCGGCCGCGCCACGCACGGCCGCCTGGGTGTCGCGGTGCAGGACGTGAACCAGAGCCTGGCCGAGTCGTTCGGCATGAAGCGCCCGGATGGCGCGCTGGTCGCGAAGGTCAGCAAGGACAGCGCGGCCGAGAAGGCCGGACTGAAGCCGGGTGACGTGATCACCGCGGTGAACGGCGACCCGATCGTGCGCTCGGGGGCATTGTCGAGCCGGATCGGCCTGGCGGCGCCCGGCGACAAGGTGAAGCTGTCGGTGTGGCGCGACCGGGCCGAGCGCTCGATCGACGTGAAGCTGGGCGGTGCCGATCCGGATGAAGACGTCGCGTCCGCCAATGGCGGCGACCAGCAGGGCGTGCAGCTCGGGTTGTCGCTGCGCCAGCTGACGCGCGAAGAGAAGCGCCAGAGCAAGCTCGAGCAGGGCCTGGTGATCGAGAACGTCGACGGCCCGGCGGCGCGCGCCGGCATCGAGGCGGGCGACGTGCTGCTGGCCATCAACGGCAAGCCGGTCACGTCGATCGAGCAGGTGCGGGCCGTGATGGCCGGCAAGCCGAAGAGCGTGGCGCTGCTGGTCGAGCGCGATGGCGAGCGGATCTTCGTGCCGGTGAACCTGGGCTGACCGGGTTCTCGCTGCCTGGCAAAAGCCGACCCGCGGGTCGGCTTTTTCTTTTCTTACAGAGAAAGGCCTCTGCACTGACACGCCCGCGCGCTGATGCCTGTCCGGTAGCGCCGGCATCGTCCCAGGCACATGCGCCACGGCAAGCAGTCCAATGAAGCTCACTTTCATGACAAGAAAGGACGTCATCATGAACAGCCACAAGTCCCTGCTCGCCCCGATCGCTGCCGCCCTCGCCATTGCGTCCGGCACCGCCGTGTGGGCCCAGGACGACCGCGCCCCGCTGCCGCCCACCAAGCAGGCCGGCGACATCACCTACGTGACGGGCGGCGTGGCCTACGAGGAAGTGCCGGCGTTCAAGGACGCCAAGCGCGACTACCCGCTCGCCATCGAGATCTACGAGAAGGCCGGCTCGAAGAACCAGTTCACCGCCGACACGCAGGTCAAGCTGATGGACAGGGAAGGCGACGTCGTGTTCGACGCGCAGGCCGACGGCCCCTACATGCTGGTGAAGGCGCCGCCGGGGCAGTACAAGATGGAAGCCACACTGAACGGCAAGACGGTCACCAAGCAAGTCACCGTGAACTCGCGCGGTACCGCCAATCCGGTGGTGGTGTTCCCGCAGGGCACCGACTGACCCACGCACCGCTCACTGCGCTGACGGGTCCGTCATCAGCGCGGTGTAGCGGCGCTGCATTTCCTCGTGCGTGAGCTGCTCGATGCTGTGTCCGATCAGCCATTCGTGGCCGAACGGGTCGCGCAGCTTGCAGCTGCGTTCGCCATAGAACTGGTCGGTCGGCGACATCAGCACGGTGGCGCCGGCCGCCACCGCCTGGTCGAGCACCGCGTCGGCGTTGTCGACATGCAGGTGCACGCTGGCGTAGCTGGTCGTGCCGCCCACCGGCGGCGCTTCAATGCCGTACTCGGGGAACGCGTCCGACAGCATCAGCACCGACGGGCCGAGTTGCATTTCGGCGTGGCCGATGCGCCCGGAGGGTTCGGTCAGGCGGAATACTTCCTTCGCACCGAAGGCCTGTGCGTAGAACGCCATCGCGGCGGCGGTGTCGCGCACGCGCAGGTAGGTGAACACTTCGTGGATCATGTCGACTCCTTGTGTCTCGAACGCCTCCCGGATTGGCATCCGGGCTACAAATTCGTGCGCAATCTCCAGATCTCGGGGAACAGCACCACGTCGAGCATCTTGCGCAGGTAGCCGACGCCGCTGGTGCCGCCGGTGCCGCGCTTGAAGCCGATCACCCGCTCCACCGTCGTCACATGGCGGAAGCGCCACAGCCGGAACGCATCCTCCAGGTCGGTCAGTTCCTCGCCGAGCTGGTACAGGTCCCAGTGCTGCTGCGGCGCGCGGTAGGCCACCAGCCAAGCCTGCTCGACGCCATCGTCGCAAACATACGGCTGCGACCAGTCCCGCTCCACATGCGAGGCCGGCACCGGCAAGCCGCGCCGCGCCAGCAGCCGCAGCGCTTCGTCGTACAGCGACGGCGCGCGGTACACCGCCTCGACGCGCGCCAGGATCTCCGGCGTGTGCGCATGCGGCTTCAGCATCGCGGCGTTCTTGTTGCCCAGCATGAACTCGATGCAGCGGTACTGCCAGCTCTGGAAGCCGCTGCTGTTGCTCAGGTACGGCCGGATCGCCGAGTACTCCGGCGGCGTCATCGTCGCGAGCACGTCCCACGCATGCACCAGCTGCTCCATGATCCGGCTCACGCGCGCCAGCATCTTGAACGCGGTGCCCAGGTCGTCGCTCGCGATGCGCTGCACCGCGGCACCCAGCTCGTGCAGCATCAGCTTCATCCACAGCTCGCTGGTCTGGTGCTGCACGATGAACAGCATCTCGTTGTGCTCGGGCGAGAGCGGGTGCTGCGCATTCAGGACCTCGTCGAGGTGCAGGTAGTCGCCATAGCTCATGTCGCGCGAGAAATCGAGCTGCGCGCCTTCCTCGCGGACAATGCGCTCACCCGCGCCTTGCTCGCCCGCGCCTTGATCGCCCGAGGCGTCGCCGGATTCGTGGTGCGGGCAGCTCATGTCACCGCCGCGCGCTGGTTGAAGCGCGCCTGTTGCCATTCGCCGGTCTGCAGCACCTGCACCAGGTGCTCGACCGCGTCCCACACGTCGATGAACCGGGTGTACAGCGGCGTGAAGCCGAAGCGCAGGATGTCGGGCGCCCGGAAGTCGCCGATCACGCCGCGCGCGATCAGCGCCTGCATGATCGCGTAGCCGTCCTCGGCGCGCGCGAAGCTCGCCTGGCTGCCGCGCTGCGCCGCATCGCGCGGTGTCTGCAGCGTCAGGCCGTGGCCGGCGCAGCGCGCCTCGACCAGCGCGATGAACAGCTCGGTCAATGCGATCGACTTGCGGCGCAGCGCCGCCTGCCCGCCGTGCGCCTCGGCCGCGAGCATCGTGTCGACGCCGCACTCCAGCGCGGCCAGCGACAGCACCGGCGGCGTGCCGCAGACGAAGCGCCGGATGCCGGCGGCCGGGTGGTAGTCGGGCGTGAACATGAACGGTGCCGCATGGCCGAGCCAGCCCGACAGCGGCTGCCACAGCTGCTCGGCGTCCATGCGGGCGGCGATCATCGAGTGCATCCAGACGAAGGCCGGCGCGCCCGGGCCGCCGTTCAAGTACTTGTAGCCGCAGCCGACCGCGAAGTCGGCCGCGCCGGCGCGCGGGCCGCTGCCCTTCAGGTTCACCGGCACCGCGCCGGCCGAGTGCGCGAGGTCCCACACCACCAGCGCGCCGGCGGCATGCACGGCGAGGTTGGTCTCTTCCATGCGGTGCATGCGGCCGGTGCGGTAGTTCACGTGCGTCAGCATCAGCACCGCGAGCCGGTCGTCGATCAGCGCCGGGATCTCGTCGGCGTCGGCCAGCACCAGTTCGAAGCCGCGCTGCCGCGCGAGGCTCTCGGCGATGTACAGGTCGGTCGGGAAGTTGAAACGCTCCGAGACGATGCGCTTGCGGCCCGGCGTGTCGCGCTGCGCCAGGTCGAGCGCGGCCGACAGTGCCTTGAACAGGTTCACCGAGGTCGAATCGGCGACGATCAGTTCGTCCGGCCCTGCCCCCAGCAGCAGCGCGATCTTGTCGCCGATGCGCTGCGGCAGGTCGATCCAGCCGGCGGTGTTCCAGCTCTTGATCAGGTCGCGGCCCCATTCGGCGGCGGCCACCTGCTGCACGCGGGCCGCGGTGGCGCGCGGCAACGCGCCGAGCGAATTGCCGTCGAGGTAGATCACGCCATCCGGAAGGTCGAACAACTCGCGCAGCGGCGCCAATTCATCGCGGTTGTCGAGTGCGAGGCAATCTTGTCGTGTCGTCGTCATGCAGGGGTCTTTCAGAGTTCGCGCAGCACGGCGCGCACCGGCGAGGCACAGGCCAGCATCAGCTTCAACGGCAGCGCGATCAGTTCGTAGTCGCCGGCTGGCACGTCGTCGAGCACCAGGTTCTCGAGCACGCGCAGGTCGTGCGCCAGCAGCTGGTGGTGGCTGTCCAGCGTCTTGCTGTCGGCCGGGTCGACCGACTGGCTGTCGATGCCCACCAGTTGCACGCCGCGGTCGGCCAGCCAGGCGATGGTCTCGGGCGCGAACGAAGTGAACTCCGGCGACCACGCGGTCGGCGCCTTCAGCACGCTGCGCACCAGCACGCGCGGCGGCAGGTCTGCGGCGAACGGCACCAGGTGCTCCGGCCGCACCAGCGCGCCGATGCCGATCGCATGGATCACGCGGCAGCGGCCCAGGTAGGGCGCCAGGTCGACCGCGCCGATCGCCGGCGCGTCGTCGCCGTAGTGCAGCGGCGCATCGGCATGCGCGCCGATGTGGGGCGACATCGTGATCGCGCTCAGGTTGACCGGGCAGCCCGGGCCGATGCGCGCGGTCCAGGCCTGCGAATACGCCTCGTCGCCGGGGAACAGCGGCGAGTCGGGCGCGATGGGTGGGGAGATGTCCCAGAGCTTTTTCACGGCCGGAACAGTAGCACCGCCGCCGGCCTCGTGGTGTCGGTAATTTCAGACATCGCATCGCCGGATGGAGATACTTGACACCTGAAATATCAAGGTCTAAATTGCGCCAGCGTGGCGATTCCCGCCGCGGCGCCCCGGAGTTCACACAACCATGCGCATCGCCTGCATCGGCGGCGGCCCGGCGGGCCTGTACTTCGCGCTGCTGATGAAGAAGCAGGACCCGTCGCACGAGGTCACGGTGATCGAGCGCAACCGCGCCGACGACACCTTCGGCTGGGGCGTCGTGTTCTCCGACCAGACCCTGGGCGCGGTGCAGCGCACCGACCCGAAGAGCGCCGCGCAGGTCCTCGACGCCTTCAACCACTGGGACGACATCGAGGTGCACTTCAAGGGCGAGGTGATCCGCTCGTCCGGCCACGGCTTCTGCGGCATCGGCCGGCGCAAGCTGCTGAACATCCTGCAGGACCGCTGTGCCGAAGAGGGCGTGCTGCTGCGCTTCGAGACCGACTGCGCCGACGACACCACCGTCGACGCCGACCTGGTGATCGCCTGCGACGGCCTGAACAGCCGCATCCGCAGCCGCTACGCCGCCACCTACGAGCCGGATGTCGACACCCGGCTGTGCCGCTTCGTGTGGCTCGGCACGCACAAGCGCTTCGATGCGTTCACGTTCGCGTTCGAGCGCACTGCATGGGGCTGGTTCCAGGTGCACGCCTACCGCTTCGATGCCGATACGTCGACCTTCATCGTCGAGGCGCCCGAGCCGGTGTGGCGCGCCGCGGGCCTGGCCGACATGGGCAAGGAAGAGAGCATCGCGTTCTGCGAGAAGCTGTTCGCGAAGATCCTCGACGGCCAGCCGTTGATGTCGAATGCCGCGCACCTGCGCGGCTCGGCGCAGTGGATCCGCTTTCCGCGGGTGGTCTGCAAGCGGTGGATCCATCACAACGGCCGTGCGCCGGTGGTGCTGATGGGCGATGCGGCGCACACCGCGCATTTCTCGATCGGCTCGGGCACCAAGCTGGCGTTGGAGGATGCGATCGACCTCGCGGCCGCGATCGCCGCTCATTCCGGTCCACATCTCGGCGCGCTGGACCAGGCGCTGTCGACCTACGAGGCGCAGCGCAGCATCGAGGTGCTGAAGATCCAGAACGCGGCGCGCAATTCCACCGAATGGTTCGAGAACGTCGAGCGCCATGCGCTGCTCGATGCGCCGCAGTTCGCCTATTCGCTGCTGACGCGCTCGCAGCGCATCTCGCACGAGAACCTGCGGCTGCGCGATGCGGCCTATGTCGGCGGCTACGAGCAATGGCTGGCCACGCGTGCCGGGCTCGACGGCACGCACGCCGTGCCGCCGATGTTCACGCCGTTCACGCTGCGCGGTGTGACGCTGAAGAACCGCGTCGTCGTCTCGCCGATGGCGCAGTACAGCGCGGTCGACGGCGTGCCGGGCGACCACCACCTGGTGCACCTGGGCGCACGCGCGCTGGGCGGCGCCGGGCTGGTGTTCGCCGAGATGACCTGCACCTCGCCCGACGCCCGCATCACGCCCGGCTGCCCGGGGCTGTACACCGATGCGCAGATGCTCGCGTGGAAGCGCATCGTCGATTTCGTGCACCAGGGCAGCAGCGCGAAGATCGCGATGCAGCTCGGCCATGCCGGCGCGAAGGGATCGACCCGCGCGCCGTGGGATGGCGAAGACCTCCCGCTCGCCGCCGACAACTGGCCGCTGATCTCGGCCTCGCCACAGCAGTACCTGGACGGCGTCAGCGACTGGTCGCGGGCGATGACGCGCGACGACATGGACCGCGTCACCGCCGATTTCGTCGCGGCCACCAGGCGTGCCGCGCAGGCCGGCTTCGACTGGCTGGAGCTGCACTGCGCGCACGGCTACCTGCTGTCGTCGTTCCTGTCGCCGCTGACCAACCAGCGCACCGATGTCTATGGCGGCGAGCTGGCGAACCGGCTGCGCTACCCGCTGGAGGTGCTGGCGGCGATGCGGGCGGCGTGGCCGGCCGACAAGCCGCTGTCGGTGCGGATCTCGGCGCACGACTGGGTGCCGGGCGGTAACACGCCGGAGGATGCGATCGCGATCGCGCGGGCGTTCAAGGCAGCGGGGGCCGACCTGGTCGACGTGTCGTCGGGGCAGGTCAGCCCGCAGCAGAAGCCGGTGTACGGGCGCATGTACCAGACGCCGTTCGCCGAGGCGATCCGCAACGAGGCCGGCATCGCGACGATGGCGGTCGGCGCGATCTTCGAAGCCGACCATGTGAACGCCATCATCGCGGCCGGTCGCGCCGACCTGTGCGCGATCGCGCGGCCGCACCTGGCGAACCCGGCGTGGACGCTGCTGGAGGCCGCGAAGATCGGGCATGTCAACGGTGTCGGTGCGGACTGGCCGCGGCAGTACCTGTCGGGCAAGTCGCAACTGGAGCGCAACCTGGAGCGCGAGCGCGCGATGGCGGCGCAGACGGCGGGGCTGTCAGCGCAAGAGCAGGCGAACCTGGCGCAGGGCGTATGAGCACGCTGACCGGGTTGCATGCGGTGGTGACGGGTGGGGGCAGCGGGATCGGCGAGGCGATCGCGGCGGCGCTGCTGCGCGAGGGCGCGCGGGTCACGGTGATGGGGCGAAGCGAGGCCCGGCTGCTGCAGGCACGGGAGCGCTTGGCGGGCAGGGCTTCGACAGGCTCAGCCCGACCCTTCGACAAGCTCAGGGCGAACGGGGGAGGAGCCGGAGCGAACGGGGGAGCGGCCGGAGCGAACGGTGGGGAATCCGTTCGGGCTGAGCCTGTCGAAGCCCTGCCCGCGATCCACGTGTGCGCCGTCGACGTCACCGACTCCGCCAGTGTCGAACAGGCCTTCGACTTCGCCGGCCCCGTCGACCTCCTGATCAACAACGCCGGCCAGGTCGAGAGCCAGCCCTTCTCCCGCACCACGCTCGACCAATGGAACCGCCTGCTGCAGGTCAACCTGACCGGCACCTTCCTGTGCACACAGCAGGTGCTGCCCGGCATGACCGAGCGCGGCTTCGGGCGCATCGTCAACATCGCGAGCACCGCGGCGCTGAAGGGCTACGCCTACGTCGCCGCGTACTGCGCCGCGAAGCACGGCGTGCTCGGGCTGACGCGTGCGCTCGCGCTCGAGGTCGCGCGCAAGGGCGTCACCGTCAACGCGATCTGCCCCGGCTACACCGACACCGACATCGTCGCCCGCGCCGTCGAGCAGATCGCCAGCAAGACCCAGCGCAGCGCAGAGGCGGCGCGCGATGCGCTCGCCGCTGCCAACCCGCAAGGCCGCCTGGTGCAGCCCGACGAAGTCGCGCAGGCGGTGCTGTGGCTGTGCCGGCGCGAGTCGGCCAGCATCACCGGCCAGGCGATCGCGGTGGCCGGCGGGGAGGTGATGTGATTTCCGAAGTCAGCGATCTCGAATCCCGCGTCATCGACGATCACCATCAAGCCCTCAAGCTGTGGCTGCGCCTGCTGTCCTGCACCAACCGCGTCGAGTCGGTGATTCGCAACCGGCTGCGCAGCGAGTTCGCGACCACGCTGCCGCGCTTCGACCTGCTGGCGCAGCTGGAGCGCGAGCCGGCCGGCCTGACGATGGGCGAGCTGTCGCAGCGCCTGATGGTGACCGGCGGCAACGTGACCGGCATCACCGACCAGCTCGAGGCCGAAGGCCTGGTGCGCCGTGCGCCGCACCCGGGCGACCGGCGCGCGTTCGCGGTGCAACTGACAGCCTCCGGCCGCCGCCAGTTCCGGCGCATGGCGGCCACGCACGAGCAGTGGGTCGTCGAGCTGTTCGCCGGCTGGTCGGCCGACGAGAAGACCCAGGTGCAGGACTTGCTCTCGGTGCTGAAGCGGCACCTGGCCGGCGTCGACAGCGCGCTGCCTGCCAAGCCCTTGAAGAAGACCCGAACCAAGGAGAAGACCCCATGACGCGTGCGATGGATTCCCACCTCGCGGCCGGCAACCGCCAAGGCGCGGCCGCGATCGCGCCGCGGCAGGTCAGCTGGGCGCTGCACGGCCGCGTCGGCGTGATCACGCTGAACCGGCCCGAGCGCAAGAACCCGCTGACCTTCGAGTCGTACGCCGAACTGCGCGACCTGTTCCGCACGCTCGCGCAGGTCGACGAGGTGCGGGCGATCGTCGTGCAGGGCGCCGGCGACAATTTCTGCTCCGGCGGCGACGTGCACGAGATCATCGGCCCGCTGACGAAGATGACGATGCCCGACCTGCTGGCCTTCACCCGCATGACCGGCGATTTCGTGAAGGCGATGCGGGCCTGCCCGCAGCCGATCGTCTCGGCGATCGACGGCGTGTGCGCCGGCGCCGGCGCGATCATCGCGATGGCGTCGGACCTGCGCGTCGGCACCTCGCGCAGCAAGACGGCGTTCCTGTTCTCGCGCGTCGGGCTGGCGGGTTGCGACATGGGCGCCTGCGCGCTGCTGCCGCGCATCGTCGGGCAGGGGCGGGCGTCGGAGCTGCTGTACACCGGGCGTTCGCTGGGGGGCGAGGAGGCGCTGCAGTGGGGTTTCCTGAATCGGGTGAGCGAACCCGCTGCGCTGCAGGCCGATGCGCTGGCCTGGGCGAGCGAGATCGCGGCCGGGCCGGGCTTCGCGCATGCGATGACGAAACGCATGCTGCATCAGGAATGGGCGATGGGCGTCGACGAGGCGATCGAATCCGAGGCCCAGGCGCAGGCGATCTGCATGATGACGCAGGATTTCCACCGGGCGTACGAGGCGTTCGCGGCGAAGGCCAGGCCTGTCTTCGAGGGCGACTGATGAGTGCGCACCTCGACTGGCCGTTCTTCGAGCCGCGCCATCGGGCATTGGAAGCGGCGCTGTCGCGCTGGTGCACCGAGCACCTCGCCGACGTGCCGCACGATGATGTCGACGCCACCTGCCGCCGCCTGGTGAAGCAGCTCGGCGAGGCCGGCTGGCTGCAGCACGCCATCGCCGCGAAACCCGGCGACGCGATCGACACCCGCGCGATCTGCCTGCTGCGCGAGACGCTGGCGCGCCACCACGGCCTGGCCGATTTCTCGTTCGCGATGCAAGGCCTCGGCGCCGGCGCGATCTCGCTCGACGGCACCGCCGCGCAGCGCGAGCGCTACCTGCCGCGGGTCGCGCGCGGCGACGCGATCGCGGCATTCGCGCTGTCCGAGCCCGAGGCCGGCTCCGACGTGGCGGCGCTCGCCTGCGCGGCGCGCGACGATGGCGACGCCTACGTGATCGACGGCGAGAAGACCTGGATCTCGAACGGCGGCATCGCCGACTTCTACGTGCTGTTCGTGCGCACCGGCGAAGCCCCGGGCTCGCGCGGCATCACCGCGCTGATCGTCGATGCCGACACGCCGGGCCTGCAGATCGCCGAGCGCATCGCCCTGATCGCACCGCACCCCTTGGCAAGGCTGCGCTTCAGCGGCTGCCGCGTGCCGAAGACGCAGCGGCTCGGCGAAGCAGGCCAGGGCTTCAAGCTGGCAATGCGCACGCTCGACATTTTCCGCACCTCGGTCGCGGCGGCTGCGCTCGGTTTCGCGCGGCGCGCGCTCGACGAGGCGCTGCAGCGCGCGACGACCCGCAAGATGTTCGGCCAGACGTTGGCCGATTTCCAGATCACGCAGGCCAAGCTCGCGCAGATGGCGACCACCGTCGACAGCGCCGCGCTGCTGACCTACCGCGCTGCATGGCAGCGCGACCAGGGCCGCAACGTGACGCGCGAGGCCGCGATGGCCAAGCTGGCCGCCACCGAGGGCGCACAGCAGGTCATCGATGCCGCGGTGCAGCTGTGGGGCGGTGCCGGCGTCGTCAGCGGCAACACGGTGGAGACGCTGTACCGCGAGATCCGTGCGCTGCGCATCTACGAAGGCGCCACCGAAGTGCAGCAGTTGATCATCGCCCGAGAGCTGTTGAAAGGAACGTGAGATGTCCGCGCACGTCGACACCTTTGCCCGTGATCACCTGCCGCCGCGCGATCAATGGCCCGAGCTGGTGTTCGACCTGCCGGAACTGCAGTTCCCCGCCGAGCTGAATTGCACGGCCGAGTTGCTGGACCGCTGGGTCGACGAGGGTCTTGGAGATCGGCTGTGCGTGCAAGGGCAGGGCGTGCGCTGGACCTACGCGCAGCTGCAGGCGCAGGCCAACCGCATCGCGCACGTGCTGGTGGACGACCTCGGCCTCGTCAGCGGCAACCGTGTGCTGCTGCGCGGGCCGAACTCGCCGATGCTGGCCGCCTGCTGGTTCGGCGTCGTGAAGGCCGGCGGCATCGCGGTCGGCAGCATGCCGCTGCTGCGCGCGAAGGAGCTGGTGCAGATCGTCCACAAGGCCGAGATCAGCCATGCACTGTGCGACGTCCGGCTGGCCGACGAACTCGCGCAGGCCGGTCCGCCCTGCCCGACGCTCGCGCACGTGCTGCACTTCATGACCGAACGCGATGGCAGCCTCGAAGCACGCGCGGCCACCAAGCCGGCCCGCTTCGACACCGTGCGCACCACGGCCGACGACACCTGCCTGATGGCCTTCACCTCGGGCACGACCGGCGCCCCGAAGGCGACGCTGCATTTCCACCGCGACGTGATGGCCGCCTGCGCCTGCTGGCCGCGCCACGTGCTGCGGCCGACCGCCGCTGACGTGTTCATCGGCAGCCCGCCGCTCGCGTTCACCTTCGGGCTCGGCGGCCTGCTGCTGTTCCCGCTGTCGGTGGGCGCGTCGACGGTGCTGATCGAACGCCCGGGGCCGGATGCGCTGCCGGCCGCGATCGCGCAGTACCGCGCGACCACGCTGGTGACCTCGCCGACCGCGTACCGCGCGATGGCCGGTCAGCTCGCCGCGCACGACCTGTCGTCGCTGCGCCAGTGCGTGTCGGCCGGCGAGGCGCTGCCGGCCGCGACGCGCCAGCTGTGGAAGGACGCGAGCGGCATCGAGATCATCGACGGCATCGGGTCGACCGAGCTGCTGCACATCTTCATCTCGCACGACGAGTCGCATGCGCGGCCGGGCGCGACCGGCACCGTGGTGCCCGGCTACCGGGCCTGCGTGGTCGACGATGCCGGCCGGCCGCTGGCGCCGGGGCAGGTGGGGCGCCTCGCGATCAAGGGGCCGACCGGCTGCCGCTACCTGGCCGACGAGCGCCAGCGCCAGTACGTCAGCGACGGCTGGAACCTGACCGGCGATGCCTACCTGCAGACCGAGGACGGCTACTTCGTCTACCAGGCGCGCACCGACGACATGATCATCTCGGGCGGCTACAACATCGCCGGGCCGGAGGTGGAAGCGGCCCTGCTGCTGCACCCGGCGGTGGCCGAGTGCGGCGTGGTCGGCGTGCCGGACGACGAGCGCGGGCAGATCGTCAAGGCCTTCGTCGTGCTGCGCGCCGGACAGGTGGGCGATGCGGCGATGGCGAAGGCGCTGCAGGATTTCGTGAAGCAGGCGATCGCGCCGTACAAGTACCCGCGCGCGATCGAGTTCTGCGCCGCGCTGCCGCGCACCGAGACCGGCAAGCTGCAGCGCTTCAAGCTCCGTTCGGGCTGAGCCCCCACCCCGTTCGGGCTGAGCCTGTCGAAGCCTGCGTACACAAAGAGGAGACATCAGGATGAACGTGCTGCAACCCCCCGGCTGGCTCCCCCCGCGCGGCTATGCGAACGGCGTGGCCGCCGAGGGCGTGCTGGTGTTCGTCGCCGGCCAGATCGGCTGGAACGAACGCTGCGAGTTCGAGAGCGACGATTTCGTCGACCAAGTGCGGCAGGCGCTGCGCAATGTCTGCGCGGTGCTGGCCGAAGGCGGCGCGACACCGCAGCACATCGTGCGCATGACCTGGTACGTGCTGGACCGCGCCGAGTACCTGGCGCGCGGCCGCGAGGTCGGTGCGGTGTTCCGCGAACTGGTCGGCAGCTACTCGATCGCGATGAGCGCGGTGCAGGTCAGCGCGCTGATGGAGCCGCGGGCGCGCGTCGAGATCGAGGTCACGGCCGTCGTGCCGCGGGCCTGATCAGGGCGGCAACTCGTCGGCGGAGCGCGGCTGCGCCATCCGCACGCCGTTGTGCTCGGCCCGGAAACGCGCCGACATCTCGTAGACCCGCTTGCGCACCCGCATCACCGCGCCCAGCGGCCGGTGCGCCGCGAGGCCGTGCCACGGGCTGAACGACATGCCGTCGTCGATGGCCGCCGAGCGCGTCTCGGTCCACGCAAGCTGCGGCCGCATCACGATGCGCGCGACGGTGACGAACGGGCTCTGGTCCTCGGGCCAGCGCACCGACGCATCCTCGATCGGCATCGTCTGCAGGTCGGTGCACAGCTGCACGCGCAGCTCCCACTCGCCGCCGGCCCGCGCGAAGTGCGACAGCACCGCATCGCGCAAGGCCTGCGGCCGGTCGTGCATCTCGACGTGGGCGCCGGTCAGCGCCTGCAGTTCCGGCGACACCGGCACCACCTGCACCTTGCCCATGTACGGCCCCCACAGCATCGGCACCTGGCTGAAGTAGGTGTCGCCCAGCGGGTTCGTCTGCGGGTGACCGCCGAGCGCCTTCAGCGTGCCGCTTTCGAGCCCCACCTGCTCGATCGCCCTTTCGGCACCGCGCAGCACCGCCGACATCGCCTTCTTCAGCGTCGGCACGCGGTCGGTGGTGGCCGCGAGCAGCTTCAGCCCGGCCAGGAACTGCTTCGGCCCGGCCGAGCCGAACACCGGGCCGTTGACCAGCACGAAATCCTGCGTGAACTGCCCTTCGCTGCCCGGCAGCCGCACGCCGTCGACACCGATCAGCTTGATCGCCATGCCGCGCGGCGTCGACACCGCGTCGTCCAGGATGTCGCCGGGGATCGTCGACAGCCGCATCACCAGCGGCCACTCGCCGGGCGCCGCGAACGCGCCCTGCGCATACGCCGCCGGCAGCCCGGCCGGCACGCGCAACTCGCCGCGCAGCAGGCCGTGGCTCTTGGCGTGCACGCCGCGCAGGCCGTGGCCCGAATGCGCCCAGGTGGTCTGGGCGATCTCTCGCATCGTCTTGATCATCTGGTCGCAGGTCTCGGACTCGTCCTCCTCGGCGTGTTCGAAGGACGCGTCGTACGGGATCGGCGTGATGTTCATGGCGCGATGATGGACGCCACGCCGGACACCCTGCGTCGGACGCCGAACTGAATGCCTGTAGGAGCAGGCCTCCCTGGCCGTGCGTCCTGGTGGTGCGTCAATACCCTCGCAGGTCGTCCACCTTCAGCGCGAGTTCGTTGCCGCGAATGCGCTGCAGCGTGCGCGTGACGACCTCGATGTCGTTGTCGAAACCGCCATGCGACGCCCGCACCAGCACCGGTTTGCCGTCGCTGCCGATCGCCGTCTCGATGCGGTCGCTGGTGACGAGCTGCGTGCGCGCCGCGAGCTTCGCATCGGCCGCGGCGGCGCGCCAGGTCGCCAGCGCCTCGCCGGTGTCGGACGAGCCGTCCCAGCCGGCGAACGCGGTGTCGTTGACGGCATCGAGCCCGAGGATCGGCGTGCGCAGGTCGGTCTCCAGCGCGTTCGACACCAGGTACAGCAGCGACTTGCGGTAGATCGACGCGACGTTGTCGTCGCGCTCGACCTTGTCGGACAGCACGTCCAGGTGCAGCCGCTCCATCACCTGCGGGTTGCCCGCATAGTGCTGGTTCGCGAACGCGACGGTGCAGGCCGGCGCGTACAGGTTGACCGACGCGAGGCGCTGCGCGAGGCCGTCGTCCCGACCGGCATGCTGGCGCGCCGTGAGGGCGCTGAGAAAGTGGCCGAGCGCGATCGAGCCGGCCGAGTGGCCGACCAGGTGCAGCTCGAACTGCGCGCCCCAGGTGGCGGCCAGCGACTGGACCGCGTCCAGCAGCAGCTCGCCGCCATGGCGCGGCGCGAAGGCCAGCTGCGCGTTCTCCTTCATCTCGCTCCAGATCGGCTTCGCGAGCGGGCGGCCGATGGTCTTCTCGATCAGCAGGTCGGTCTTGTCGGTCAGCCATTCGCCGGCGCCGGCGCGCGCCGGTTCGCGGTGGAAGGCATCCGACAGGATGTCGCCGATCGATTCGAGCATGCCCGTCTTCCACACCAGGAACAGCGGGTAGCAGCCGTTGCCGAGCAGGTAGCGGCCCATCGCAGCGGCCCGCTTGACCGCATCGGCCTCGCTGTTCAGGCCGCCGTGCACGTAGAGCAGCAGCCTTTTCGGTCCCGATCCGGGGCCGTCGGACTGGCTGCGGAACCACTGGTCGGGCAGCGCGTAGGCCTGCTGCTGCAGCTTGCGCGGCTGTTCGTCCTCGGTCAGGTAGCGGCTGACGCGGCCGTCGTTGCCGAGCACCACGCTGTGCCGGTAGGCGAGGGCGGTGTCCCACCAGCCGTTGCGGTTCGCATCGCTGCGCTTCGCGCCGGTGCCCTGGGCGCCCGGCTGCGACACCGCGAGTCGCCCGGCCACCACGCCGGGCACGCCGAGCGCGACCACCCAGGCGTCCATGCCGTTGGCGAGCCAGTCGAGGTACGACAGCGTCGCGAAGCCGCCGGCGCCCCAGTCGCTGCCCCAGGAGTTCTGCAGCACGAAGCCGCGGTCGTTGAAGCCGACCAGCGCGAAGGCATGGCCGCCGTCTTTCGACGGCCGGCCGTCGAATCCGATCAGCGGCAGGTCGGCATGGCCCTTCGGTTCACCGGCGACGTCGGGCACGCCATCCCAGCCGTCGTGCGTGAAGGCCGAGACGAAGACCGCGCCGTGCTGCGCGATGGCGGCCTGCATGTCGGTGATCGACTGCGTGTCGACGCGGTAGTAGACGCCGAGCGTGTTCTGCGTGGCGCGCGTCGCGAAGCCGTAGCGCGCGGTGTCGGACTTGTCGGCCTGGTAGGGCCAGTCCTTCTCGAGGCACACGCCGTTGTTGAACCAGCCCTTCAGCGCGCCGCGGCAGCTCGAGCCTTCGTAGTTCTCGCCGTCGTACTCGTCGTACCGGCGGGCCAGCGTGTAGAGCATGCGCGGGCTGACGGATTCGAAGCGGGCCGGCGTCTTCGCCTTCAGCCAGCGCAGGTAGTTGATGACGCAGCCCAGGCCGAAGCCGGTGCAGGCGCCTTCGCTGCCCTGGTTCAGGATCAGCCCGGCCTTGGCATAGCCGGGCAGGAAGCGCTGCACGACCTCGGCACCGGGGAATTCGTCGGGCAGCGTCAGGGCCGCGGGCATGTACTGGCGGTCGCGCAGGTCGGCGGTGTCCTTCTTCGTGCGCGAGACGCGGTGGGTGCTGCCGGCGGGGCGGCGGGTCTTGGGCGCTGCGCGCTTGGCTGCGCCCGCTCCGGCGGTCGCCGGCGCATGCGCGGCGGCGGCGAGCTCGAACACGCTGCGGAAGGCGTCCAACCCGTGCGCGCCGCCGTTGACCAGCTTGCGCGCCGCCGCGAGATCGCCCTTTCCGACCGCGGCGCGGAACTTGTCGGCCTTGTCGAACAGGAACTGCGCCAGCACCACCGCGGCCACTTCGGGCGCGTTCGCCTTGTCGGGGTCGGCATCGAGCGCGAGGCCGATCACCTCGCCGTAGTGCTTGTAGTTCGCCTTGCCGGTCAGCTGCACGAAGCCGCGGCCCTTGTAGCGCGCGCCATCGCCGGCCGCGCCGTTGCCGATGTCGCGGCGCAGGTCGTAGCTGCTGAACGGTGCGCCGCCCGGTGGCGTGTTGAAGCGCGACTGGAACTCGGCGATCGGAACGAAGCCTTCGGTCTCGGCGCGGATGGTGCCGAGCGCGCCCAGCACCATCGGCCGGTCGACCAGGCCGGCCGCGCGCAACGCTGCTTCGACATACGGCAGGTAGCGCGCGATGTTGGCCGGCTTGGTCGCAGGGAACAGCTGGCTGACGAAGCCGACCGTCAGCACCGGGTCGGTCGGCGGGCCTTCGTCGGCGAGCTTCAGCAGCATCTGGCAGCGCGGACCGACGATGCCGTCGGCAATGATGCCGATGCCGGCCTGCCAGCGGCGGATCGCGGCGTCGAAGCCGTCGTCGATCGAGGAGGCGGCGCTGGTCAGCACCGGGAAATCCGCGGCATCGGGACCGAGCTCGGTGGCGAGCGCCTGCGCGAGGCGAGCCACGTCCGGACCGGACGCACCCTTGGAGATCAAGAGCTTCATGGGCTCCTCCGTGGTGGTTGAGACTGCGTGATCAGTATCGGGCGCTGCCGGTCTACGTCCATCCCACATGTGATGGACGCGGTGGCGGTGCTACCGTTGCGGGATGTCCAGCACGCCTGCTATTCCACCGGTCGTTCCGCCGCCTGCCGCGCCCTCCGCTTCGGCCTGGGCGCCGCTGTCGCTCCCGGTGTTCCGCATGCTGTGGGGCACCTGGGTGGCCGCCAACGTCTGCATGTGGATGAACGACGTCGCCGCGGCCTGGCTGATGACCTCGCTGACGACCTCGCCGGTGCTGGTGGCGCTGGTGCAGTCGGCGTCGACGCTGCCGGTGTTCCTGCTCGGGTTGCCGAGCGGCGCGATGGCCGACATCCTCGACCGCCGGCGCTACTTCATGCTGACCCAGGTGTGGGTGGCCGTGGTGGCGGTGGTGACCTGCACGACGATCGCGTTCGATGCGATGAACGCGCCGCTGCTGCTGGTGCTGACCTTCGCGAACGGCATCGGCCTCGCGATGCGCTGGCCGGTGTTCGCGGCGATCGTTCCGGAGCTGGTGCCGCGCTCGCAGCTGCCGTCGGCGCTGGCGCTGAACGGCATCGCGATGAACGCGTCGCGCATCATCGGGCCGATCGTGGCCGGCGCGATCATCGCGAGTGCGGGCAGCGCGTGGGTGTTCGTGCTGAACGCGCTGCTGTCGATCGGCGCGGCGTTCACGATCAGCCGCTGGAAGCGCGAGCAGAAGGCGAGCACGCTGCCGGGCGAGCGCTTCCTCGGCGCGATCCGCGTCGGCGTGCAGTACGTGCGCCAGTCGGCGCGCATGCACGTGGTGCTGCTGCGGGTGTCGATCTTCTTCCTGCAGTCGACCGCGCTGCTCGCGCTGCTGCCGCTGGTGGCCAAGCGGCTGCACGGCGGCGGTGCCGGCACCTTCACGCTGCTGCTGGCGTCGATGGGTGCGGGCGCAATCGCCGCGGCGCTGAACCTGCCGCGCATCCGCCAGCGGCTGGGGTCCGACGAGCTGGTGCGCTGGGGCTCGTTCGTGCAGGCGCTCGCGATGGTGGTGGTGGCGCTGGCGCCGAGCGTGGCGGTGGCCGCGGTGGCGATGGTGGCGGCCGGTGCGGCCTGGATCTCGGTTGCCAATTCGCTGACGGTGTCGGCGCAGCTCGCGCTGCCCGACTGGGTGCGGGCGCGCGGCATGTCGATCTACCAGATGGCGCTGATGGGCAGCAGCGCGGCCGGCGCGGCGCTGTGGGGCCAGGTGGCGGCGATGAGCGACGTGCGCAGCAGCCTGATGGCCGCGGCGGCGGTGGGCTGCGTGGCGCTGCTGCTGACGCGGCGGGTGCGGCTGTCGGCGGTGGCCGAGGAAGACCTGACGCCGGTCAACACGCTGAAGCCGCCGGTGACCGCGTTGCCGCTGGACCCGCATGACGGGCCGGTGCTGATCGCGATCGAGTACCGGATCGACCCGGTGCGCGCCGGCGAATTCCTGCACGTGATGCAGGAGCGGCGCAGCAGCTGCCTGCGCCGCGGCGTGCTGTCGTGGAGCCTGTTCCGCGACACCTCCGACCCGGCGCTGTATGTGGAGCAGTTCGTCAACGAATCATGGGCCGAGCATCTGCGGCACTTCGAACGGATGACGGTGTTCGACATGGAGCTGCGCGAGCGGCGGCTGGGCTTCCATGTGGAGCAGTCGCCGCCGAAGGTGACGCGGTATGTGGCGCAGGGGTTGGGGTCTTAGTCGTTCTTTGTCGGTGGCTTCTTGAAGAAGTTGCGTACCTCCAAGGCCGCCTTCTTGACGTTTTCGACTGTCTTTTTTCTACGCAGGCTTTCGGCTTCAGTCTGCATCAACTGGTCCTTAAGCGAGGGGAGAAAGTCGCGTGACTTCTTCTGGAACTTCCACCTGCTCTTTTGTTCTGCGAGAAATTCATCGTCGAAGCGGCAGGTCATGAGCAGGTGTGCTTGATCCTGCTGCGCACGCCATCGATGTATTTGGGCCTCGCGGATGGTCTTCTCCAGCGCATCGCCGTCGGGCCGACCAGTCTGGACCAATAACGTCAAGGCCTTCTTTTCGTTCTTCGAAAGCCTTCCCTGCCGGAGCCTTTCGGACAGCTTGAAACACAGCGAATCTGCCAGCTCGCTGGTTCCGAACGCAAAGGCCGAGAAGGTCATCAAGCCCTTCAGGCGCTCGAAGTGCGCGCTGCGCAACATTGCTGCCGGCGGACCCAGCCCGGCCGTCTTCTTGTTGATGCGCGACAGAGTGTTCAATGTCATGAGGGAACCGCCTGGTGGCGAGCGATCGGTCAGCAGCGGGAGGGCGATTTCAGAAATGACGTCGCCCGGCAAAAGCTTGCCTTCCAGGGCAGAGGCAAGAAGCCGACGCGTGACGTCTCGAAATTCAGTCCCGGAGAGAAGTCGGTGGGATGCATCTTTTCGTCTCAGATACGCGGAGGTTCTGTGGAGCACCTTGCCGGTCTCGCGCTCGATGAGTTCGCCGGATTTTGTCTCGGCCCTGTTGTCGACGACCAGGCTGAAGTCGATGTCGATCTCGATGTTTTTCCACTCCGAACCACAGAGGGTCATCACCTCCTCGAATTCAGTGAAGCTCTGCACATGAAGAGAGGGGGACATGTGAACGCATTTCAGCGAGGGGTAGCGGGCGACGAATTCGCTCAGCGATTTGACAGCCCCTTCGGGGAAGAGTCGCTGCCCGGGGCCAGTGCGTCCAACGATGCTCACGGTGGTGAGCGGCCGTGCCGCACTCCCGGGGCTGTCCGGATCGAGCGGATCCTTCTCGCCCAGAGACGCGAGCAGATGAGCCAGCGAGGCCAGGTCCCCGGAACTCAGATGAAGTTCAACCAAAGATCGACATCCCCTCAGGCCTTCGCCCATCACCTCGGCTTGTTTCTTCGTCAAGTCGGGCACGCCGAGCTTGAAGGCGACCAGTTCCGTGTTGCGAGCGAGGCCCGCCGCCAGTGCGGGGATCCACTCCTCGGCATCGGTCACCTTGGGCTCTGAGATGCTCAGCATCGCCAAGCCCTGCAAGCCGCGCAATTCCCGTGCGAGTGACATCGCGGCATCGCGACAGAGGGTGCAGCCGTGCAGGTTCAGCTCGAACGGGGCCGTGCGCTTTTCCCTCAGGACATCGCACAACTCAGCGATGCACTCCGTGGTGAGTTCACACCCCGACGCGAACTCGATCTGGTGAACCTGCGGCAGATTCTTCAGGCACCTCGCGACGATGCCAGCGCCCTCGACGATGCCTTGCAGGCGCTTGAGCATGAAGCTGTTCACGACCTCACAAAAGAGATCTTTGTCGCCTGCGACAAGGCATTGCTTGGCGAACCACAACGCGCAGGCGGGATGCAGAACCGGGTGGTGTTTGGTGAATGCCTTGTACTTGGCTCGCGTTGCCTTGTCGGCGTTGGAGATGTCGATTCCATGAGCACCACTCAGCTTGCTGATGAGCGCCGTTCCATCGACGGAGGGGGGCTGTACTTCGTTGATGGAATCTTGCGCCGTGCCCGCAGACGACGGAGTGCCGTTGCGCGGACTTGAAAGGATGCCGGTCGACATGGTGTCCCCTTTTGGTCAGGAAAGGGGGTGAGTAACAGCCGCCTCGAAATGGTTCAACCGTCGACGCGCTCAGGCGTGACCCTTGTTCCCCTCCTGCCAGGCCGCGAACTCCAGTGGCCTGAGGCCGAAGCGAACGGCATTGCCTGCATGCAGGCTCTTGAACTCGCCGAGGACCAAGTCGACGAAGTGATCTTGCTCGCTCGCGTCGACCGTCGAAGGGATCCTGGCCCGCACCGTTGACGCGGTGACCGCATCGCCGCCGCGCACGATGCCCGCGACTACTTCGCTCAACGCCCTGCGATGTCGAAGCCGGAAGACATCCGGCGGGACCAGGTCCCGAATGACCGCGACATAGTGCTGGCACGAATGCCCGTAGGCCGAGACGAAGACGTCGCGCAGCAGTTCGATGCGGTTCAGTTCATAGACCCCGAGCAGCCCGTCCACGTAGTCTTGCTGCGGTACCTCGATGAACGACAGCGGGCACAGGTTGTGGCGGATGAACGGGATGTTGGCGGCCAGCCGGGACACGCGCTTGTTCACGTCCTCGAAGGGTTGCAGGTAGGGCACGTGCACCATCAGGAAGAAGGCCTGCTCGAAGGGATCGCGGATCTCCGCGGCCGTCTGCACGACGATGTCGAACAGGGCCTCCAGTTGCTGTTGCGGGCTTGGCGGCAGGTACACGCTGCCGCCGATCCCGACGCCTCGGCGTCGGATGCGGCCCACGGCCGACGGGTCGGCCATCAGGCCGTCCGACAGCAGCGCGTGCAGCGTGATGAGCGTGTCCGGCTTCATGCTCGCGCGTTCCGGGTCTCGCACCAGGTATTCGATGGCCTCCTTGTGGTTGAGGATCATCTGGGTTTCCAGCGCGTCCTTGCCTTCGGCGGCCTGGCCGAACTCGATCAGCCGCTCGGTGTCTAGGCGGCTGTAGGTGTTGCCTTCCAGCCGGGAGGAAGCCCATGAGAGGTCGATCAGCAGCCGGGCGAGGATGTCCTTGGCAAACGTGCCGGCCGGCGCCTGCTCCGAGGGAGATTGCCCCATGGCGTGCAGCCGGTCGCGCAAGCCTTGCGGCAGGTAGGCCGTCTGGTTGGGGAGGTAGTCCTCCAGGAACGAGAGGTTGTAGCCCACCGGCCGGCGCTGCAGGCGCGGCAGGTGGACGTAGGCCCGGATCTCTTCGCCTTCCGGAGATATGGACGCCGTGGCCGCGGCGATGGCGCGGGACCTGTCGGTACGGCCGTAGGTGGGAAGAGGTTCGGCTACCCCGATAGGTCGTGCCAGGTAGCGCGTCGACCGCCCGTCACCCTGCGTGACGATGCGGTTCTGCTCGACGAGCGCGGCCAGGCGGCGCTGCAGCGTCCGGCGCTTCACCGGCTCGTCCAGCGCTTGGGAAATCGCGTCCAGGCCAATGCCAGCGGGATGCGCGGCAATCAGTGCGGCCAGGCGGTCGAACTCCTGTTGTGGCGTGATTCGTGGCATTCGCGTCAATTCCTGGGATGGAATCGCGCCAGTATTGCGCCACTCGAAGTGGCGCGCAAGCCATTTATCGCGCCATATCCTCCATCGCCGACACGATCGCCCCCGGCGTCGTGACCCAGATCTCGCGGTGGTGGTCCATCACATGCCGCAGCGCGCGCCGCAGGTGCCGCAGCCGATACGGTTGCCCGACGATGTACGGGTGCAGCGCGATGCCCATCACCAGCGGCTGGCGCTGCGACTGCTCCAGCATCTCGTCGAACTGGTCGACGATCATCTGCGCGAAGTCCTTCGCGTCCATCTGCCGCGCGATGACCATCGGGATGTCGTTCAGCTCCTGCGGGTAGGGCACCGACCACAGCGTGCCGCCGCCGCGCGTGCGCAGGCGCACCGGCTGGTCGTCGTGGCACCAGTTCAGCGTGTACTGGAAACCGGCCTCGGCCAGCAGGTCGGGCGTGACGTGGCTTTCCGAGATCCATGGTGACAGCCAGCCGCGCGGCGCCAATGCATGGCGGCGCGTCATCGTGTCGCGGCAGTGCTCGATCAATGCGCGCTCGTCGGCCTCGGCCAGCGATCCCTGCCGGACCGAGTTGGTGTGACCGTGCGCGATCATCTCGTCGCCGCGCTGCACGAAGGCATCGACCAGCGGCGCGCTCAGCTCGTACAGCGCGGTGTTCAGGATCACGCCGGCCGGCATCGCGAGCTGGTCGAACAGCTCCAGGCAGCGCCACGCGCCGACGCGGTTGCCGTACTCGCGCCAGCTGTGGTTCAGCACGTCGGGGTGCGGCGACGCCGGGCCGAGCGATGCGCCCAGCCCTTCGCCGAACGCGAAGTCCTCGAGGTTGAAGCCGAGGTACACCGCCAGCCGCTGCCCGTTGGGCCAGCAGAAATCCGGCCGCTGCGTGATCGGCGAGTAGTCGAAGCGGCCGTGCGTGCGCAGCGGACCGAACCGGGGATCGGGGGCCGGGTGGCTCATGGAGCAGGTCGAAGCAAGCTGCGCACCACCGTCACCGTGCAGTCCGACTGCGCCACCACCTCGGCCGACACGCTGCCCAGGTAGCGCCGCAGCCCGCCGCTGCTGCGCGCGCCCATCACGACGTGGTCGACCTGGTTCTTCCGCGCGTAGTCGACGATCGCCGTGGCCGCATCGGGCGCCTCGAGCACGTGGAAGGTCACGCGCCCGGCCTGTTCGGGGCGCGTGGCCTCCAGGTCCTGCAGCAGCGGGCGCGCCCAGTGCTTCAGCTGCACCAGCAGGCCCACGTGCTTGCTGCCGCCGTCCTTGTCGAGCAGCTCGTCCATGCCGATGCGGTTGATCTTCAGCACAGCCAGGCACGCGAGGCGCGCACCGGGCTCGGTGTGCAGCAGGCGCTGCACCGTGTCGCGCACCGCCTCGAGCAGCGCCGGCTCGGCGTTCGCGACATCCACCGCGGCCAGCAGGATCGGGCTGCGCGCCGCCTGCCCCGCGGCATTGCCGCGCTCGGCCGGCTCGGCGCCGAGCGCCGCGAACCAGCGCCGCAGCGTCTGCACGCGGCCGCTGCGCGCACGCCGCGTCGCGCGGTCGGTCAGCACCACCTGCTCCGGGTTCTGCAGCTCGAAGGCGAGCTGCGCCGCGCTCTGGTGCCGCTTGTCGGGCTGCACCTCGAGGCAGCGCAGCACCAGCTCCTGCAGCCACGGCGGGCAGTCGGGCCGCCACGCGAGCGGCGGCAGCGGGTCTTGATACAGCCGCTGGCGCAGCCCGCGCACGCTGGTGGGCGCACCGAACGGGCGCTCGCCGGTCAGCAGGTGGTACAGCAGCACGCCGAGCGCGAACAGGTCGCTGCGCGGGTCGTTGCGGATGAACTGCACCTGCTCCGGCGACATGTAGGGGCCGGTGCCCATCGGCAGCTCGAACTCCTCGTCGAGCAGGTCGGGCAAAAAATCGTGGCGCGACAGGCCGAAGTCGACCAGCACCGCGTCGCTGCGCGAGCCGTCCGCGGCCTTGCGGAACATGATGTTGCTGGGCTTCACGTCGAGGTGCACCACGTGCTGGCGGTGCAGGTCGTGCAGCGCCGTCGCGATCAGCGCGCCGCAGCGCACCACCTCGTCGATCGGCAGCGGCGCGTCGTCGAAGCGCTTGCGCAGCGAGTCGCCCGACAGGCGCTCCATCACGATGAACGGTTGCCCGGTGAAGTCGGCCTTGGCGATGAACTTCGGCACGTGCACGCCGCTGATCGACGGCAGGATCATCTGCTCGACCTCGAAGCCGACGATGCTGGTCGGATCTTCGCCACCCTTGATGCGCGGCACCTTCATGATCAGCGGCATCGGGTCGTCGCTGCCGAGCCGCGTCACCGCCCACAGGTTGGCCATGCCGCCCTGGTGCAGGTGGGCATCGAGCCGGAAGCCGTCGATGACCTGGCCGGCGGCCAGGCGCGACGAGGGCTTCGCCGGCCCGGCCTCAGTGCCCATCGATCAGGCGCTGCGCGAGCCGTTCGGGCAGGCCGGCGGCCAGCACCTTGGCGGCCGCGGCCTCATGGTCGTAGGGCACGCGGTGGTAGGTGAGGTCGCCGCTGACGGTGTCGAACGTGGCGTAGGCGGCCGCCGGGTTGCCGTCTCGCGGCTGGCCGGACGAACCGGGGATCACCAGCCATTGCCGCTGCGGCGACAGCGGGATCGGGACACCCGGCACCGGCGTGAAATCGCCGACCTTGCCGGTGCCCGACAGGTGGAACAGCAGCGGCTCGTGCACATGGCCGCAGAAGGTGATGCGCGCATCGGTGGCGTGCAGGCTGCGCACCGCGTCGAGCCGGCCGGTGACGTAGCCCCACGCGGCCGGCGCATGCGCGTTGGCGTGCACGTAGAGGCGGTCGGCGTCGCGCGCGGTGAGCGGCAGCTTGGCCAGGAAATCGAGCTGCGGCGGCGTCAGGCGCTCGTGCGTCCAGGCGGCGGCCTCGCGGGCGTCGGGCACCATGGTCGGCTGCGGGCCCTGCACCGCGGCCGCGTCGTGGTTGCCGAGCACCGCGATCGCGCCGTCGGCCACATGCGCCTGCACGCAGTCGACCACCCAGCCCGGCTCGGCGCCGTAGCCGACGTAGTCGCCGAGGAACACATGCTGCTGCACGCCCTGCGACTGCGCATGCGCGAGCACCGCCTCGACGGCCTCGCGGTTGGCGTGCAGATCGGTGATGAGGGCAAGCTTCATGCGGGCGTGTGCCGCGGATCGACCGGGTTCAACCGATGCGGCCCAGCAGCAGGTACTCCATCAAGGCCTTCTGGACGTGCATGCGGTTCTCGGCCTCGTCCCAGACGACCGATTGCGGCCCGTCGATCACGTCGGCCTCGACCTCCTCGCCGCGGTGCGCCGGCAGGCAGTGCATGAAGAGCGCGTCGGGCTGCGCCGCGGCCATCATCTCGCGGTCGACGCACCAGTCGGCGAAGGCCTTCATGCGGGCCTCGTTTTCGGCTTCGTAGCCCATGCTGGTCCACACGTCGGTGGTCACCAGGTGGGCGCCGGCGCAGGCTTCGAGCGGATCCTTGAAGACCTTGATGCAGCCGGTGTCGCTGGTGTCGTTGATGCCCGCCGCCTTCGCGTCGACCTCGTAGCCCGACGGCGTGCTGACGTGCAGCGTGAAGCCGAGGATGCTGGCCGCCTGCAGCCAGGTGCTGGCCATGTTGTTGCCGTCGCCGACCCACGCCACCACCTTGCCGGCGATGCTGCCGCGGTGCTCGATGTAGGTGAAGACGTCGGCCAGGATCTGGCACGGGTGGTATTCGTTGGTCAGCCCGTTGATGACCGGCACGCGCGAGTTGGCCGCGAAGGCCTCGAGCTTGGTCTGCTCGTAGGTGCGGATCATCACCACGTCGACCATGCGGCTGATCACGCGCGCGCTGTCCTCGATGGGTTCGGCGCGGCCGAGCTGGCTGTCGCCGGTGGTCAGGTTCACCACCGAGCCGCCCATCTGGTACATGCCGGCCTCGAAGCTGACGCGGGTGCGCGTGGAGGCCTTCTCGAAGATCATCGCGAGCGTGCGGTCGACCAGCGGCGTGTACTTCTCGTAGTTCTTGAAGCGCTTCTTGATGATGCCCGAGCGCTCGAACAGGTAGGCGTATTCCTCGGCGCGGAAGTCCTTGAACTGCAGGTAGTGCTTGATGAGGCTCATGCCGGGCTTCATGGCGTGGCGGGGGTTTCGGACAGGAAGCGCTTCACCAGCGGGCACAGGATGGCCACGATCTGCGCCGCTTCGTCGGCGGTGAGGATCAGCGAGGGCACCAGGCGGATCACGCGATCGGCGGTGACGCTCAGCAGCAGGCCGGCCTCGGCCGCGCGGTTCAGCAGCACGCCGCACGGGCGGTCGAGCTCGATGCCGAGCATCAGGCCCTGGCCGCGCACCTCGACGAAGCCCGCCACGCCGGACAGCTCCTTCTCGATGCCGGCTTTCAGCGCGGCGCCGACGGTGGCGGCGTTCTCGAGCAGCTTCTCTTCTTCCATGATGCGCAGCGTCTCGACGCCGGCGCGCATCGCGAGCGGGTTGCCGCCGAAGGTGCTGCCGTGGTTGCCCGGGCCGAGCACGTTCGCCGCCTTCGGGCCGCAGACGATCGCGCCGACCGGCACGCCCGAGCCCAGGCCCTTGGCGAGCGGCATCACGTCCGGCTTGATGCCGGCCCACTGGTGCGCGAACCACTTGCCGGTGCGGCCGAGGCCGCACTGCACCTCGTCGAGCATCAGCAGCCAGCCGCGCTCGTCGCAGATCTTGCGGATGCCCTGCAGGTACTCGACGGTCGAGACGTTGATGCCGCCTTCGCCCTGGATCACCTCCAGGAACACCGCGACGACGTTCGGGTTCTCGGCCGCCACCTTGCGCACCGCGGCGAGGTCGTTCAGCGGCACGCGCACGAAGCCTTCGACCAGCGGGCCGAAGCCGGCCTGCACCTTGGTGTTGCCGGTGGCCGAGAGCGTCGCGATCGAGCGGCCATGGAAGGCCTTCTCGTAGACGATGATCTCCGGGCGCTCGATGCCCTTGTCGTGGCCGAACTTGCGGGCGATCTTCAGCGCGCCTTCATTGGCTTCGAGGCCGGTGCTGCAGAAGAAGGCGTTGGTCAGCCCGGACAACTCGGTCAGCTTGGCGGCGAGCTGCTCCTGCAGCGGCACCTGGTAGTAGTTGGAACTGTGGATCAGCTTGCCGACCTGGTCCTGCAACGCGGCGACCAGCTTCGGGTGCGCATGGCCGACGGTGTTGACGGCGATGCCGCCCAGGCCGTCGAGGTATTTCTTGCCGTCGGTGTCCCACACCCAGCAGCCTCGGCCATGCGACAGCGCGAACGGCAGGCGACCGTAGGTCGGCATCACGTGGGGCATGGGCTGGGCAGCGGGGGTGGTGGTCGCATTCATTGCGGCAGGACTCCGGAAGTGCGCGGAAGTGCGGAATACAGGGCAGCAGCGCGCCGCCCGGGGCCTTGGATTCTAAGGGTCGGGTCCGACGCGCCGATAAAGGCACAGGCGCCAGCCCTTCCCGGGCTCGGCAATCTGCTGCGGCGCAGCATATTCGCGGCACAATAGCCGCCGGCCGACCCGCCATTCGTTCGACCCACGCCCGCAGCACGCATGACCTCACCCTTGCCCCGCGAAGTGTTCATCCAAGGCCTCACCAAGGATGGCAAGACCTTCCGCCCCAGCGATTGGGCGGAGCGGCTGGCGGGTGCGATGTCGAGCTTCCGCCCGGGCGGCTCGGCCGGCGGCATCGGCTCGTTCATCGGCTATTCGCCGTACTGCGTGCCGCGCGTGATCAACGGCGTGAAGTGCGTGATCGTCAGCGAGGAGCTGAAGGCGCTGGAGCCGATGGCCTGGGACTTCGTGATGAACTTCGCGCGCGACAACGACCTGCAGGTCGTCGAGGCCTGCCTGCTGCCGAACGGGCAACTGGCGCCGGTGCCGCCGCCGGCCCAACAGGCCGCCTGATCAGCGCATCTGACGGCACCAATGAAAAAGGCCCGCTGAGCGGGCCTTTTCACTTACCACCTGGAATCTTTTCAATCAGGCTGCGAGAGCCTTGATCTTGGCCGACAGGCGGCTCTTGTGGCGAGCGGCCTTGTTCTTGTGGAACAGGCCCTTGTCAGCCACGGAATCAATCACGCCCTGGGCGGTCTTGAAGATTTCGGCAGCCTTGGCCTTGTCGCCGGCGACAACGGCCTTCTGAACGTTCTTGACGACCGTCCGGAACTTCGAACGCAGCGCGGTGTTGGCGGCGTTGAGCTTCACGTCTTGACGGACGCGCTTGCGGCCCGACGCGATGCGGACCGTCTTCTTGACTTTGGAGGAAGTAGCCATTTGTTTGCGTGATCCAGGTGGGTGGGGCAAAGACCGCGAGTATAGCATTCACATTTCGGCCCGGGCAAATCGAGACACGAGCGGTGAGCAGGCGCTACCTATAATCCGCCCGCTTCCTGCCCCCGCCCATGAACCTGCTGCGTGCCGCCTCCGTCGTCTCCCTGCTGACCCTGGCGTCGCGCATCACCGGGCTGGGGCGCGAGCTGATGGTCGCCGCGATGTTCGGCGCCGGCGCCTGGACCGACGCTTTCCAGGCCGCGTTCCGCATCCCCAACATGCTGCGCCGGCTGTTCGCCGAAGGCGCCTTCGCGCAGGCCTTCGTGCCCATCCTCGGCGAGACCCGCACCCGCGAGGGCGACGAGGTCACCCACCTGCTGGTCAACGCCGTCGCCACCGTGCTGTTCTGGGCGCTGCTCGTCACCTGCGTGGCGGGCATGGTCGGGGCACCGGTGATCGTCTGGCTGATGGCCTCCGGCCTCGCGCAGTTCGACGGCGCCGTCGTGATGACGCGCTGGATGTTCCCCTACATCGGCTTCATCTCGCTGGTCGCGCTGGCCGCCGGCGTGCTCAACACCTGGAAGCAGTTCGCGGTGCCGGCCGCGTCGCCGGTGCTGCTGAACCTGGCGGTGATCGGCGCCGGCTGGGGCCTGGCGCCGGTGTTCCGCCGCTGGGGCGTCGAGCCGATCTACGCGATGGCGGTCGGCGTGATGATCGGCGGCGTGCTGCAACTGGCGGTGCAGCTGCCGGCGCTCGCGCGCATCGGCCAGTTGCCGCGCATCGGCATGACGCCCGGGCGCATCCGCGCCGCCTGGCACCACCCTGGCGTGCACCGCGTGCTGCGTCAGATGGCGCCGGCGCTGCTGGGCGTGTCGGTGGCGCAGCTGTCGCTGCTGATCAACACGCAGATCGCGTCGCACGTCGGCGTCGGCGCGGTGTCGTGGCTGACCTATGCCGACCGGCTGATGGAGTTCCCGACCGCACTGCTCGGCGTCGCGCTCGGCGTGGTGCTGATCCCGCAGCTGTCGTCGGCCCAGGCGCGCGCCGATGCCGACGCGTACTCCGGCCTGCTCGACTGGGGCCTGCGCCTGGTGCTGCTGCTCGCGCTGCCGTGCGCGGTGGCACTGCTGGTGTTCACGACGCCGCTGGTCGCGTCGCTCTACCACCGCGGGGCCTTCCGGGCCGAAGACGTCGCGCAGACCGTGCTGGCGCTGCGCGGCTACGGCGTCGGCCTGATGGGGCTGATCGGCGTCAAGATCCTCGCGCCCGGCTTCTACGCCCGGCAGGACATCCGCACGCCGGTGAAGATCGCCGTGGTCGTGCTGGTGCTGACGCAGGTGATGAACCTGCTGTTCGTGCCGCAGCTCGGCCATGCGGGGCTGGCGCTGTCGATCGGGCTGGGCGCGCTGGTCAATGCCGGCTGGCTGTTCGTCGGCCTGCGCCGGTCGGGCAGCTACACGCCGTCGGCGGGCTGGGCCGGCTTCACCTGGCGGGTGCTGCTGGCGACCACGCTGCTGGGCGCCTTGCTCGGCTACGCGTCGCTGAAGCTCGACTGGATCGCGCTCGGCCAGCAGCACGGCGCGCGCGCCGCGTGGCTGGCCGCCTGCCTGGGCGGCGCGGCGATCGTTTACTTCGGAACCCTGCTCGCCACCGGGTTGAACCTGAAGCAGTTCGCCCGGCGAGGCTGAAATGCGACGCTAAACTGGCTGGATGGCCCGTCCGTTGCAGTTCGAAGCGCCCACCGCGCTGGAGTATTTCGCGTCGCTGGTGGCGGATGACGCCAGCCTGTCGCTGACCGAGGCCGCGGTCGCGATCGGCCAGGACGACGATCCCGGCCTCGATGCCCAATCGGTGCTGGCCGAGATCGACCAGCTCGCGCTGCGCCTGATGCAGCGCGTGCCGGCCGATGCGGTGCCGCTGCAGCGCCTGCGCCGGCTCAACCACTTCTTCTTCAACGACCTCGGCTTCGCCGGCAACGTCAACGACTACTACGATCCCGGCAACAGCCACCTCGGCACGGTGCTGCGCACGCGGCGCGGCATCCCGATCACGCTGGCGGTGCTGTACATCGAACTGGCCACGCAGATCGGCCTGCAGGCGCGCGGCGTGTCGTTCCCCGGGCATTTCCTCGTCAAGCTGCACATGCCGCAGGGCGAGGTGGTGATCGATCCGTTCACCGGCCATTCGCTGTCGCGCGACGAACTCGACGACCTGCTGATGCCCTACCGCCAGAGCCATGGCCTGGTGGGCGATTTCGACGTACCGCTCGGGCTGTTCCTGCAGGCCGCGCCGGCGCGCGACGTGCTGGCGCGCATCCTGCGCAACCTGAAGGAAATCCACCGCAGCGGCGAAGACTGGCCGCGCCTGCTGCAGGTGCTGAACCGGCTCGTGGTGCTGCTGCCCGACGCCTGGGAGGAGCGGCGCGACCGCGGCCTCGCCTACGCCGAACTCGGCATGACCGGCGAGGCGCTGCACGACCTGGACCTGTACCTGGCCCACGCGCGGGCGGCCGAAGACCAGTCGGCGATCCGCGCCCGCGTCGCCCGGCTGCGCAGCGCCGGACCGCGGCGCCTGCACTGACCTGCCTCACCGGTGCCACGCTGACACCGGTTTCAGCCGTTTTGGGGCCCGGCGCCACCGGCCCTTAGAATTTGCCGCTTCCTGCCGGCACCGCCCACCCCGGGTCTCGCTTTCAAAACTGAGCACGCCGGCATCACCGACCCCGTCGATGCAACTCTCTCCTGCGCAGCGTCAAACCCTTTCGTGGCTGGCCATCGCCCTGGTGCTGCTGGTGCTGGTGTGGCTGCTGGCGCCGGTGCTGACGCCGTTCATCGTCGGCGCGGTGCTGGCCTATGCGCTGCATCCGCCGGTCGAGCGCCTGGCCGCACGCGGCGTGCCGCGCGTGCTGGCGGTGCTGGGCGTCGAGGTGCTGGCGCTGCTGCTGGTGCTGACGGTGCTGCTGCTGATCGTGCCCATCTTGTCGAAGGAGCTGCCGCTGCTGCGCCAGCAGGTGCCGCTGCTGATCGACCGCTTCAGCCTGTGGGCGACGCCGTGGCTCGCGCAACTGGGCATCCATGCGCAGCTCGACACCGCGAGCATCAAGGAATTCGTCGTCCAGCGCCTGGGCGACAACATGGAGGAGTGGGTCGGCACCGTGCTCAGTTCGGCGCGCATCGGCGGCAGCTTCCTGCTCGCGATCGTCGGCAACGCGGTGCTGATCCCGGTCGTGCTGTTCTACCTGCTGATGGACTGGCCGCACCAGGTGAAGCGCCTGGAGGACCTGATCCCGCCGCGCCTGCAGCCGGGCGTGCGCAGTTTCATGGACGAATGCGATGCGGTGCTCGGCCAGTACCTGCGCGGCCAGCTGCTGGTGATGGGCATCCTCGCGGTCTGCTACAGCATCGGCCTCGCGCTGTTCGGCTTCGACCTGGCGGTGCCGGTCGGCGTGTTCACCGGCCTGGCGGTCTTCATTCCCTACCTCGGCTTCGGGCTGGGGCTGGTGCTGGCGCTGCTGGCCGGCACGCTGCAGTTCGCGAGCGCCTACGGGCTGGTCGCGGTCGCGGTGGTGTACGGCGCGGGCCAGGTGCTGGAGAGCGTGTACCTCACGCCGCGCCTGGTCGGCGAGCGCATCGGGCTGAGCCCGCTGACGGTGATCTTCGCGCTGCTCGCGTTCGGCCAGCTGTTCGGCTTCGTCGGCGTGCTGATCGCGCTGCCGCTCAGTGCGGTGATGGCGGTGGCGGCGGGGCGCGTGCGCGGCGCCTACCTCCACAGCAAGCTGTTCCGCGGGTGACCGGGCGATGCGCCAACTGCCCCTGTTGATTGCCAGCGACCCGGCGCACACCTTCGAGACCTTCGTCGCGGCCGGCAATGCGCTGGCGCTGGCCCACCTGCGCGGCCTGACGCGCCAGGCCGCCCCGGTGCTGCTGTGGGGGCCGTCCGGCGCCGGCAAGACGCACCTGCTGCGGGCGCTCGCCAGCTCGGTGCAGCAGCAGGGCGGCCGCGTCAGCTGGTTCACCGCCGGCGACGACCTGCCGTGGCTGTTCGACGAAGGCGACATGCTGATCGTTCTCGACGATTGCGACGCGCTCGACGAAGCCGGCCAGCACGCCGCGTTCGCGCTGTTCGTGCAGGCGACGACGCACGGCATCCCGGTGGCGGCCGCTGCCCGCGTGCCGCCGGTCGACCTGCCGCTGCGCGAGGACCTGCGCACCCGGCTCGGCTGGGGGCACATCTTCGCGATCGAGCCGCTCGGCGAGGCCGAGGCCCGCGCCGCGCTGCGCCGCGAGGCCGACCGGCGCGGCATCTTCCTCTCCGACGACGTGATGGACTACCTGCTGACGCGCTTCTCGCGCGACCTGAAGCACCTGATGAAGCTGCTCGACCGGCTCGACGAATTCGCGCTCGCGCACAAGCGGGCGATCACGGTGCCGCTGCTCAAGCAGATGCTCACCGAGGAAGGCCCGGAGTCGTCATGAACCTGTGCCTGTTCGACCTCGATCACACGCTGATTCCGTTGGATTCCGACCATGCCTGGGGCGAGCACATGCTGCGCCTGGGTTGGGTCGACACCGACGAATTCCGCCGCGCCAACGACGCCTTCTACGTGCAGTACCAGGCCGGCACGCTCGACATCCACGAATACATCGAGTTCGCGACGCGCGCCTGGCGTGGCCGCCCGGCCGCCGAACTGGCCGCCGCGCAGGCCGGTTTCATGCGCGAGGTGATCGTGCCGGCGATGCTGCCGGCGGCCATCGCGCTGGTGCGCGACCACCAGGCGCGCGGCGACCTGGTGGCCATCGTCACCGCGACCAACGAGTTCGTCACGGCGCCGATCGCCCGGGCCTTCGACGTGCCCCACCTGCTCGCGGTGGAGCTGGAGCGCGGTCCGGCGGGTAACATCACGGGCCGGATCCACGGAACACCTTCGTTTCGAGACGGCAAGACGGCCCGCACCCGCGAGTGGCTGGCAGGCCTGGGGCATCGACTGCAGGATTTCGAGCGAATCAGCGTCTACAGCGATTCGCCGAACGACCTGCCGCTGCTGGAATGCGCCACCGAGCCGGTGGCAACCAACCCCTCGCCGACGCTCGAAACCGTGGCGCGTGAGCGAGGCTGGCGAGTACTACAACTATTCAACCAATGATCAAGAAGTTCATTGACAAGCTGCTGGGCAAGACCAGCACCCCGATCGCGGTGCCCAAGGGCAAGCGGGTCGAAGTCGCGGCCGCCGAGCACGGCATCGACCCGGCGCTGGTCGACGAGAACGCGGTGCGCGTGGTGCAGACCCTGGCCGATGCCGGCTACGAGGCCTACATCGTCGGCGGCGCGGTGCGCGACCTGCTGGTCGGGCTGCGGCCGAAGGATTTCGACGTCGCCACCAGCGCCACGCCCGAGCAGGTCAAGGCGCTGTTCCGGCGCGCCTTCATCATCGGCCGGCGCTTTCGCATCGTGCACGTGGTGTTCGGCCGTGGGCGCGAGCACGAGGTGATCGAGGTCTCGACCTTCCGCGCGATGATGGACGCGACGGCGTCCGAGCAGGTCAGCGGCAACGAGAAAACCTCGAAGAGCGAGCTGGCCGGCAAGACCCATGCGGTCGATGCGGCCGGCCGCGTGCTGCGCGACAACGTCTGGGGCCCGCAGATCGAGGATGCGGCGCGCCGCGACTTCACGGTCAACGCGATGTACTACGACCCGCAGCGCCAGATCGTCGTCGACTACCACGGCGGCATCAAGGACGCGAAGAAGAAGGTGCTGCGCATCATCGGCGACCCGGTCACCCGCTACCGCGAAGACCCGGTGCGCATCATCCGCGTCGTGCGCTTCGCGGCCAAGCTCGGCTTCACGATCGACCCGAAGACGCGGGCGCCGATCCGCGAGCTGGCCGCGCTGCTCGACAGCGTGCCGGCCTCGCGCACCTTCGACGAGATGATCAAGCTGCTGCAGACCGGCCACGCGCTGGCCAGCATCGAGGAGCTGCACAAGCAGGGCCTGGCCGGCGCGGCGCGCGGGCTGTTCCCGATCCTCGACGTGATGCTCGACGACGCGCAAAAGCACCCGGCGCGCCAGAAGTTCGTGCAGCTCGCGCTGGCCGACACCGATCGCCGCGTCGCCGAGAGCAAACCGGTGGCGCCGAGCTTCATGCTCGCCTGCATGCTGTGGCACGAGGTGCTGGACCGCTGGCTGCGCCTGAAGAAGGGCGGCGAGGCGCCGTTCCCGGCGCTGCAGCAGGCGATCGATGCGGTGTTCGATGCGCGCATCGGCGACATCTCCGGCCGCGGCAAGCTGGCCGGCGACATGCGCGAGATCTGGCTGATGCAGCCGCGCTTCGAGCGCCGCACCGGCAACGGGCCGTTCACGCTGGTCGAGCAGCCGCGCTTCCGCGCCGCGTTCGACTTCCTGCGGCTGCGCGCCGACGCCGGCGAGATCGAGGCCGAGCTGGCGCGCTGGTGGGAAGACTTCTCGCTCGCCGATCCGGACGAGCGGCATCGGCTGATGCAGGGCAAACGCGACGGCACGCGCGAAGGCCCGCGCGAGGCGCCGCGGCGTTCGCCGTCCGGCCCGCGTGCGGCGCCCGCGCCCCGTGACGCGGCGTCCGCGAAGGCGGGTGAAGCTGCCGAGGCGGACGAGGGCGCCGAAACGACGGACGGCGACCTGTCGGCCGAACCGGCCCGCAAGCGTCGTCGTCGTCGCCGCAAGCCCGGCGGCGGTGAAGGTGGTGCTGGCGGCGCCGGTGGCGGCGCGGCCCCGGCCTCCGGTGGCGATGCCGGCGAATGAAGCCCGCGCCGAATGGGCCTTTATCGGCCTGGGCGCCAACCTCGGCGATGCGCGCGCAACACTGACCCGGGCGCTCGCCGAACTGGCGGCCTTGCCCGGCGTCGACGCGCTGCAGGCCTCGCCGCTGTACCGCACCAAGCCGGTCGATGCGCAAGGCCCCGACTTCGTCAACGCCGTCGCGCGCCTGCGCACCACGCTGCCGCCTCTGGCGCTGCTGGCCGGGTTGCAGGCGATCGAGGCAGCTCACGGCCGTGAGCGGCCGTACCGCAACGCACCCCGCACGCTCGACCTCGACCTGCTGCTGTACGGCGAGCAGGCGATCGACGAACCCACGCTGACCGTGCCGCACCCGCGCATGCACCTGCGCGCCTTCGTGCTCGCGCCGCTGGCCGACCTGGCGCCCGGCGTGCTCATTCCCGGCCGCGGCGGCGTCGCGGCGCTGCTGGCCGGACTCGACCACCAACCCCTCTCGCGGATCGACCCATGAATGCCATCCCCGTGTCGGTGCAGACCGTCGTGCTGCTGATCGCGTCGAACGTCTTCATGACCATCGCGTGGTACGGCCACCTGAAGAGCCTGGCCGACAAGCCGTGGTTCGTCGCGGCGCTGATCAGCTGGGGCATCGCGCTGTTCGAGTACCTGCTGCAGGTGCCGGCCAACCGCATCGGCTACGCCGGCGGTTTCTCGCTCGCGCAGCTGAAGATCACGCAGGAGGTCATCACGCTGGGCGTGTTCGTGCCGTTCGCGATGATCTACATGGGCCAGCCGTTCAAGCTCGACTACGTATGGGCCGGGCTGTGCCTGGTCGGCGCGGTGTACTTCATCTTCCGCTCATGAGTTCTCCGGTGAGCGCGGGGCTCGAGCGCTTCCGCCACATCGCGATCGAGGGGCCGATCGGCGTCGGCAAGAGCTCGCTCGCGCGCCGATTGGCTGCTCACCTCGGGGCCGAGACGATGATGGAGCAGGCGGGCGAGAACCCGTTCCTCGAGCGCTTCTACGCCGACCAGTCCGGCTATGCCTTCCAGACGCAGGTGTTCTTCCTGTTCCAGCGGCTGCGCCAGGTGCGCTCGCTGGCGCAGCCGGGCATGTTCTCGCAGGCGGTGGTCAGCGATTTCGTGTTCGCCAAGGATGCGATCTTCGCGCGACTGAACCTGAGCGACGAGGAATACGGGCTCTACAGCCAGATGTATGGCCAGGTCGCGCCGCAGGTGCCGCAGCCCGACCTCGTGATCTGGCTGCAGGCGCCGACCGCGACGCTGCTGCAGCGCATCCAGCGCCGCGCGATCGCGATGGAGCAGCGCATCGCGGCCGACTACCTGCAGCGCCTGGCCGATGCCTACGCCGGCTACTTCGAGGGCTTCGACGCGGCGCCGGTGCTGGCCGTCAACACCGAGCACTTCAACCCGATCGAGCGCGAGGCCGACTGGCAGGCGCTGCTCGACCGGCTGGCCGGCTTCCGCGGCCCGCGCGAGTTCTTCGACCCGGGTGCGGCACCGCGATTGGCCTGAGGCGCCCCAGCTACACTGCGTCGTGTGACGAATTGGTGACAGCGCGACGACAGCGCGGCCGACCCCCCAGGAGACCCCGATGCTGTTTGGCAAGCTGCTGCCGCGCGAAGGCAATTTCTTTGAGCTGTTCAACCAGCACGCCGCGTTCATCGTCGAAGGCGCTCGCGCCTTCATCGCGATGATCGAGAACTACAGTGACCTCAACCTGCGCGAGAAGCATGCGAACGAAGTGGTGGCCGCCGAGCGCGCCGCCGACCGCATCACCGCCGAGGTCAACCGGCTGCTGCACAAGACCTTCATCACGCCGATCGATCGCGAGCAGATCCACGGCCTGATCAACGCGATGGACGACATCGTCGACCTGCTGCAGGACGCCACCGAGACCATGCAGCTGTACGACGTGCGCGCGATGACCGAAGAGGTGCTGCGCCTGGGCGACCTGAGCGCCAAGTGCTGCGAGCGCGTGCAGCACGCGGTGTCGCTGCTGCCGCGGCTGAACCAGCACGATGCGAGCGAGGCCGCGATCAAGACCTGCGAAGAGATCGACAAGCTCGAGTCCGACGCCGACCGGGTGATGCGCGCCGCGATGTCCAAGCTGTTCCGCGAAGAAAAAGACGTGCGCGAGCTGATCAAGCTGAAGGCGATCTACGAGCAGCTCGAATCGATCTCCGACCGCTGCGAGGACGTTGCCAACCTGATCGAGGGCGTGGTCCTCGAGAACTCCTGACCGGCAGGGACTGCGGATGCAATCGGTCCAGGTCGCCTTCTGGGTGGTGGCGCTGCTGGTGGCGCTGGCCATCGTCTTCGACTTCATGAACGGTTTCCACGACGCGGCGAATTCGATCGCCACCGTCGTGTCCACCGGCGTGCTGAAGCCGCAGCAGGCGGTCGTCTTCGCGGCCTTCTTCAACGTGCTGGCGATCTCGGTGTTCCACAACCTGACGGTGGCCGCCACCGTCGGCAAGGGCATCGTCGTGCCGGGCATCGTCGACCACCACGTGGTGTTCGGTGCGCTGATCGGCGCGATCGTCTGGAACATCGTGACCTGGTGGTACGGCATCCCGTCGAGCTCGTCGCACGCGCTGATCGGCGGCATCTGCGGCGCGGTGATCGCGAAAGCCGGCGTCGGCGCGCTGGTCGGCGGCGGGCTGCTGTGGATCGTGGCCTTCATCTTCATCTCGCCGGCGCTCGGTTTCCTGCTCGGCTCGCTGGCGATGGTGGCGGTGGCCTGGATCTGCCGGCGCAGCTCGCCGCTGCGGGTCGACAACTGGTTCCGCCGGCTGCAGCTGGTGTCGGCCGGCCTGTACAGCCTGGGCCACGGCGGCAACGACGCGCAGAAGACCATCGGCATCATCTGGATGCTGCTGATCGCCACCGGCTATGCCGCGGCCGATTCGAAGACGCCGCCGGGCTGGGTCATCGGCAGCTGCTACCTGGCGATCGGGCTCGGCACGATGTTCGGCGGCTGGCGCATCGTGCTGACGATGGGCCAGAAGATCACCAAGCTGAAACCGGTCGGCGGCTTCTGCGCCGAGACCGGCGGGGCGATGACGCTGTTCCTCGCGACCGCGCTCGGCATCCCGGTGTCGACCACGCACACCATCACCGGCGCGATCGTCGGGGTCGGTTCGGTGCGGCGTGCGTCGGCGGTGCGCTGGGGCGTTGCCGGCAACATCGTGTGGGCCTGGGTCTTCACGATCCCGGCTGCGGCATTCGTTGCCGCGATCGCCTACTGGGCGAGCTTCACGATGTTCCCCTGACCGGCCGCCCAGGCGATCACCGGTTCACTGGCTGATCTTGCGGGCCTCCTCGACCTGGTACTCGAAGTAGCGCTGGCCGCCGAACGCGATCGTCGCCATCAGCACGGTGGCGCCGAGCAGCAGCGCGATCACGACGCCGATCACCGCGAGCCAGCCGGCTGGCGTGACCGGCTCGCCGCGGTTGAAGCGCAGGCTCCACTTCTCGTCGGGCATCAGGCCGTAGACGATCGCCGCCAGCATCGCCGCCGCGATCGCGATGCCCAGCAGCGGGATCAGCGCCCACGAGAGCGGGTCGTCCTGGCCGATGCGGATCACGCGCAGCACGCCATAGGCGCCGATCAGCGTCGGCACCGGCCACAGCCAGCCCCAGACGTCGCGCGGGCCATGCAGGTAGAAGCGGTGCAGCCCGAGGCTGCCGCCGACCAGGGCGATCCAGGTCGCGAGCGTCTTCGACTTGGCCATGGTCACAGGCCCGCGGCCGGCGGCACGGCGTCGCCGCTGCCGAGCGCGCGTTGCATCAGCACCACGTCGAGCCAGCGCTCGAACTTCCAGCCGACGGATTTCAACAGCCCGGTGTGCTCGAAGCCGAGGCTGCGGTGCACGCCGATCGATCCGGCGTTGGCCGAGTCGCCGATCACCGCGAGCATCTGGCGCGCGCCGAGCGCCTCGCACTGCGCCATCAACTCGGCCAGCAGCGCCTTGCCGACACCTTGCCCACGGGCGGCGTCCGACAGGTAGATGGAATCCTCGAGGCAGAAGCGGTAGGCGCGGCGCGGGCGGAAATGGTTCGCGTAGGCATAGCCGAGCACCTCGCCGCCGCGTTCGGCCACCAGCCAGGGCAGGCCCTTGGACAGCACGTCGTCGCGGCGGCGGGTCATCTCGGCGAGGTCGGGCGCCTCGAGCTCGAAGGTGCCGGTGCCGTGCAGCACGTTCCAGCCGTAGACGGCGGTGATGGCGGGGAGGTCGGCGGCCGTGCTGGCGCGAATCGTGATGGGGCTCTCGGACATGATGGGGTCGTGGGGTGGTCTGACGAGTTTATAATGTCGGGTTTCGGTGACGGCCGGCCCGGAGGGTTGGCGTATCTACGGCACCGACCCCCCGATCTGCTTGCCCTGAGTGTCTCCTGGTGCGGTGGATGTTTTCGATAATCTCAAGGAAACAACATGGTCGTGATTCGACTCGCACGTGGTGGCGCCAAGAAGCGTCCGTTCTACAACATCGTCGTCGCTGACTCGCGCGTCCGCCGTGACGGCCGCTTCATCGAGCGCGTCGGCTTCTACAACCCGGTGGCGTCCGGTGCCGAAGAGCCGCTGCGCGTGGTGTTCGACCGCATCGCGCACTGGGTTGGTTATGGCGCCCAGATGTCGCCGACGGTGGCCCGCCTGGTCGCCCAGGCCAAGGCTGCGACCCCGGTTGCTGCTGCAGCCTGAAGTCCGGCTTGAGGACGTGTCGATGACCACCGCGCCGGTGCCGACCGGGACGATCGATCCCGCGTGGCCCGAGGATGCGGTGGAAATCGGCAGGATCCTCGATGCCTGGGGCGTGAAAGGCTGGCTTCGCGTGCAGCCTTTCGCCTCTGATCCCCAGGCTCTGTTTTCTTCGCGCCGGTGGTTCGTGAAACCACCGGAGCCTCAAGGCATCAAGCTGCCGGCGACCGCCGCAGCCGCCTTTCCGCCCTTCCTGAAGGTCGTGCAGGTCAAGGAGCACGGCGATGGCGTCGTCGCCCAGGTGGCGGACGTCGCCGATCGCACCGGGGCCGAGGCCCTGCGCGGGGCGCGCCTGTTCGTCAGCCGCGCGAGCTTCCCGACCGCCGAGAAGGACGAGTACTACTGGGTCGACCTGATCGGCATGACGGTCGTGAACCGCGAGGGCCAGACCCTCGGCACTGTGGCCGGCCTGATCGACACCGGCCCGCACAGCGTGCTGCGGCTGGCCGCCCCGACGCCGGCCGAGGAGCGGTTGATCCCGTTCGTCGGCGCCTATGTCGACGATGTCAGCATGGCTGAGCGCCGCATCACCGTCGACTGGGGCCTGGACTACTGACCCTGCGCGATGCGCTTCGACGTCGTCACGCTGTTCCCCGAGCTGTTCTCACCCCACCTGACCGTGGGCGTGACGCGCCGCGCGTTCGAATCGGGGCAGGTCGACGTGCGGCTGTGGCCGCTGCGCGATTTCGCCGACGACAACTACCGCCGTGTCGACGACCGTCCGTATGGTGGCGGTCCAGGCATGGTGATGCTGGTCGAGCCGCTGGAGCGTGCGCTCACCGCCATCCGCGGCGAGCGGGCCGATGGGGCCGAGTTGGCGGTCGTGCACTTCACGCCGACCGGCCGCCGAATCGATCAATCGGTGATGCGCGAGTTCGCGTCCGGCCCCGGCGCGGTGCTGCTGTGCGGCCGCTACGAGGGCATCGACCAGCGCTTCGTCGACCGCCACGTCACGCTGGAGCTGAGCCTGGGCGATTTCGTGCTGTCCGGTGGCGAGCTGCCGGCGCTCGCGCTGCTCGACGGCGTGGCGCGGCTGCAGGACGGCGTGCTGGGCGATGCGCAATCGCACCAGCAGGACAGCTTCTCCGACGGGCTGCTCGACTGCCCGCACTACAGCCGGCCCGAATTGCTCGATTCGCCGAGCGGCCCGGACCCGGTGCCGCCGGTGCTGCTGTCGGGCCACCATGCCGACATCGCCCGCTGGCGACGCGAGCGTTCGCTCGAGATCACTGCCCGGCGGCGGCCCGAATTGATCGCCGCCGCCCGCGAGCGTGGCGAACTCAGCAAACTCGACGAGAAGTTCCTCGGCAGCCTCGGGCTATAATCGCAGGCTTTTCGATCCTCTACCGGGCGTGGCCGCCTTCTTCTTGAGCGGCCACATGAAATTGAGCAATCGTTTCCAGCAAACCGCGCCGGCAAGATCACAGGAGAACCCCATGGACCTGATCCAGACCCTCGAGCAAGAAGAAATTGCTCGCCTCAACAAGACCATTCCCCCCTTCGCCCCCGGCGACACGGTGATCGTCAGCGTCAACGTCGTCGAAGGCACGCGCAAGCGGCTGCAGGCTTATGAAGGCGTCGTGATTGCCAAGCGCAACCGCGGCCTGAACTCCAGCTTCATCGTGCGCAAGATCTCGAGCGGCGAAGGCGTGGAGCGTACGTTCCAGCTGTACAGCCCGCTGATCGCGACGATCGAAGTCAAGCGCCGCGGCGATGTCCGCCGCGCCAAGCTGTACTACCTGCGTGAGCGTTCGGGCAAGTCGGCCCGGATCAAAGAAAAGCTGGCCTGACGAAGTCAGGGTCCGACGCCAGTCGGACCTGCCGCGTAGCGGCAAAGCCGGCTTTCGCGCGCAGCGCACAAACTGGCTTAATCGCCGTTTCCCCCGGCAAAAAGGCCGCCTCACACGAGGCGGCTTTTTTCTTGTCCAATCGATCCATGCCGCTGAGCTTCAATCCGCTGGAACTGCCCGTCGAGGGCATCGACGACCACCTTCCCGCCGTTGCGTTGCCGCAGCTCTCGCCCGAGGCCTTGCGAAGCCGTTTCCTCGCGCCACCCGCATGGTCCCCCGAGATCGCCGCCGAGCGCAGCTTCGTGACCCGTGCGCCGGCCCACGCCTCGGTGCTCGTGCCGCTGGTGCAGCGTGAGGTGCTGTGCGTCGTGCTGACCCAGCGCACCGACCACCTGACCGACCACCCCGGCCAGATCAGCTTTCCCGGCGGCCGTGCCGAAAGCTACGACGCCGACGCCGTCGACACCGCACTGCGCGAGGCCACCGAAGAGATCGGCCTTGCGCGCGAGTACGTCGACGTGCTCGGCAGCCTGCCCACCTACACCACCGGCACCGGGTTCATCGTGACGCCGGTCGTCGGCCTGCTGCGCGGGGGCTTCACGATCCAGGCCGATCCGTTCGAGGTGGCCGAGGTGTTCGAGGTGCCGCTCGCGTTCCTGATGAGCCCGGCCAACCACCGCCGGCACAGCGTCGAGGTGGGCGGCGTGCGGCGCGAATTCCTGTCGATGCCGTGGACCGGCGTCGCCGCCGACGGCCGCCCGCGCCAGTACTTCATCTGGGGCGCGACCGCCGCGATGCTGCGCAACCTGTACCGATTCCTCGCCGCGTAGCTCGCCGGACCAGGCCTCGCCGCTATCATCGCGGGCCATGAGTTTCTTCGCCGTCCTGTTCGCGCTGCTCATCGAGCAACTGAAGCCGCTGCCGCGCCGCAACTTCGTGCACGACGGCCTGACCGGCTGGATGCGCTGGACCGGCCGCAACTTCGACGCCGGCCAGGACCACCATGCCTGGGTCGTCTGGTGCGTGACGACGCTGGTGCCGGCGCTGCTGGCCTGGGCGGTCTTCGCGATCGTCGTGCGCTTCAGCCTGGTCGCCGCACTGGCCTGGAACGTCGTCGTGCTGTACCTGACGATGGGCTTCCGACAGTTCAGCCACTACTTCACCGACATCCGCGATGCGCTCGAGCGCGGCGACGAGCTCACCGCGCGCCGGCTGCTGGCCGAATGGCGCCACCTCGATGCCAGCGAGCTGCCGCGCGCCGAGCTGCTGCGGCACGTGATCGAGCATTCGCTGCTGGCCGCGCACCGCCATGTGTTCGGGGTCTTCTTCTGGTTCGTCGTGCTGTCGTCGCTCGGCCTCGGGCCGGCCGGCGCGGTGTTCTACCGAATGGCCGAGTTCGCGAGCCGCTACTGGGCCTTCAAGAGCCGCACCGTCGGCGCGCCGGTGAACGAGCGTCTGCTCGCGCTGTCGCAGCGCCTGTTCGGGCTGATCGACCACCTGCCGGCGCGGATGACGGCCTTCGGCTTCGCGGTGGTCGGCAACTTCGAGGAGGCGGTGTCTTGCTGGCGTCGCGACGCCGGGCTGTGGAAGCATGCGAACGAGGGGATCATCCTGTCGGCAGCCGCCGGTGCGGTGGGCGTGCAGCTCGGTGGCAGCGCGGCGCCGGGCGTGACGCCCGACCGCTCGAAGACCTTCGACAGCGGAGCGCCGGATGAGCTGTCGAATGCCGAAGGCTCGACCCCGGGGGCGCCGCCGCAGACCGGGCACCTGCGCAGCATCGTCGGGCTGGTGTGGCGCTCGGTCGTGCTGTGGATGCTGCTGCTGGCCTTGCTGTCCCTGGCCAACCTGATCGGCTGATCAGAAGCGCTGCCGGCCCAGCTCTTCGCGGATTTCGCCGTAGATGCGGTGCCTCGACTCGCTGATCTCGCCGCGCGCCAAGGCGGCCAGCACACCGCAACCGGGCTCGTGCTGGTGCGTGCAGTTGTAGAACTTGCAGTCGGTGGCCGCGGCGCGGATGTCCGGCATCAGCATCGCCAGCTGCTGCGCCTCGATCTGCCGCAGCCCGAATTCCTGGAACCCCGGCGAGTCGATCAACGCCGTGGTGCGGGCCGAATCGAGCCAGTACCACTGCGTCGAGGTCGTCGTGTGGCGGCCTGAATTCAGCGCCACCGAGATGTCGCCCACCTGCGCCCGCGCATCGGGTGCCAGCAGGTTGATCAGCGTGCTCTTGCCGGTGCCGCTCGGCCCCAGCACCAGCGTCGCGCGGTCGGCCAGCAGCGGGCCCAGGCGGTCGCGTGCTTCCTGGGGCCGAGTCTTCAGCGCCAGCTCGATCACGTCGGCACCCATCGCGCTGTAGGGCTTCAGGCGCTCGCGCGCCGCGGCGATCTGCGGCAGGTCGGACTTGTTCAGGATGATGCGCGTCGGGATGCCGGCGCTCTCGGCAGCGATCAGCGCGCGCGCCAGCTGCGACTCGCTGAACACCGGCTCGGCCGCCACCAGCACCAGCAGCTGGTCGAGGTTGGCGGCGAACGACTTCGTCTTCCATTCGTCCTGGCGGAACAGCAGGTTGCGCCGCGCGTCGACATGCTCGATCACGCCTTCGTCGCCGGTGACCTGCCAGCGCACGCGGTCGCCGACCACGCAGTCGCTCTTCTTGCCGCGGGGGTGGCAGACGATGCGCTCGCCGTCGGGTGTCTCGACGATGTAGTGGCGGCCGTGCCCCGCGACCACCAGCCCGGTGTCGAGCGCGACGGTGTGGCTCAAGCGAGGAAGGCGACGAGCGCGTCCGCCTTGGCCGCGCAGATGAAGTCGTTCAGCGAGATGCCGCCGACCGAATGCGTGTTGAAGCGCGCGACGCAGCGGTCATAGGTGACGGCCAGCTCGGGGTGGTGGTCTTCGGTGTGCGCGATCCAGGCCAGCGCATTCACGAACGCCATCGTCTCGTGGTAGTTCTTGAAGCTGAAGGTCTTCTCGATGGCGCCGTTGTTCAGGTGCCAGCCACTGACTTGCGCCAGGTGGCTGCGGACTTCGTTCGGGCCCATCGCGTCGGCGCCTTCCAGCGCCTTGCATTTCAGGTGCAGCAGGTTGCTCATGGTGTCAGCTCGGTTGTGGATGCGTCTGGGGACGCGCTTGCGAATCTAGGGCCGCCAGGCGCTCGGTGGCCGGCGGATGGGAGTAGTAGAAGCTCGCGTACACCGGGTCCGGCGTCAGCGTGGTCGAATTGTCCTCATGCAGCTTCAGCAGGGCCGCAGCAAGGTCTTGCCCGTTCGCCTGCGAGCAGGCGTAGGCATCGGCCTCGAACTCGTGCTTGCGCGAGACCCGCGCCGCCAGTGGCCCGGCGAACACGCCGAACACCGGCATCGCGAGCATCAGCAGGATCAGCGCCAGCGCGTCGTTCGGTGCCGCGAGCGAGGGCTGCACGCCCAGCCCCAGGAAGAACCAGGCCTGGTTCGACAGCCAGCCGAGCAGCGCGAAGGCCAGCAGGCTCAGCACCGTCATCGTCAGGCTGCGCTTGAGCAGGTGGCGCAGCTTGAAGTGGCCGAGTTCGTGCGCCAGCACCGCTTCCATCTCGGGCGGGCTCAGCTTGTTGATCAGCGTGTCGTAGAAGATCACGCGCTTCGATTTGCCGAGCCCGGTGAACATCGCGTTCGCATGGGCCGAGCGCTTGCTGCCGTCCATCACGTAGAAGCCCTGGGCGGTGAAGCCGCAGCGCGCCATCAGCGCGAGCGCCTGCTCCTTCAGCGTGCCGTCGGGCAGCGGCTCGAACTTGTTGTAGAGCGGCATCACGACCAGCGGGTACACCACCTGCACGAACAGGCCGAAGGCCGTCCACGCGAGCCAGGCCCAGAACCACCAGTAGGCCCCGGCCGCCCCCATCAGCCACAGGATCAGCGCGACGATCGGCAGGCCGAGCACGATGCCGACCAGCGTGTTGGTGACCAGGTCGCGCACGAACAGCTGCCAGGTCATGCGGTTGAAGCCGAAGCGCGCCTCGAGGCGGAAGGTGGCGTACAGCTCGAACGGCAGCTCGAGCACGGCGCCGATCACCGAGAAGGCGAGCACCAGCGCCAACTGGTAGGCGAGGCCGCCGAAGCGCGGGGCGACGGCATCGCGCAGCACGCCGTTCAGCACGTCGAGCCCGCCCAGCAGCGTCCAGCCGAGCAGCACGACGGCGCCGAAGGCCATCGACACCAGCCCGAAGCGGCCCTTCGCGAGCGTGTAGTCGGCGGCTTTCTGGTGCGCTTCGAGCGACACCTTGCCGACGAAGGCCGCCGGCACGGCGCCGCGGTGCGCCGCGACGTGCCGCATCTGGCGTGTCGAGAGCCACAGGCGCAGGCCCAGCGAGGCGAGCAGCGCGGCGGCGAACAGCAGGGTCAGGTGAATGGCTTGCATGGTCTGCAAGTGTAGGGCGCGGGTCGGCGAGAATGCCCCCAAGGAGAAAACCCATGAGCGACATCGCAAGCCCGCTGCAGCAGAGCGACCAGAACCTGATCTGGATCGACCTCGAGATGACCGGCCTCTACCCGGACACCGACCGCATCATCGAGATCGCGGTCGTCGTCACCGATGCCCAACTGACGCAGCGCGTCGAAGGCCCGGTGTTCGCGATCCACCAGAGCGACGCGACGCTCGACGCGATGGACGCCTGGAACAAAGGCACGCATGGCCGCAGCGGCCTGATCGACCGCGTGAAGGCGTCGACCATCGACGAGGCCTCAGCCGAGGCGCAGGTGATCGACTTCCTGAAGCGCTACGTCGGCAAGAGCACCTCGCCGATGTGCGGCAACAGCATCTGCCAGGACCGCCGCTTCCTGGCGCGCACGATGCCGAAGCTGGAAACCTTCTTCCACTACCGCAACCTCGACGTCAGCACGCTGAAGGAATTGGCCAAGCGCTGGAAGCCGGAGATCCTCGCCGGCTTCAAGAAGGCGCAGGCCCACACCGCGCTGGCCGACATCCACGAGTCGATCGACGAGTTGGCGTATTACCGGGAGCACTTTCTGGCGAAGTGACCGTGGCGAAGTGACGCCGCGCCACGCAGAGCCCTCGCAGAATTTGGGGGCATTGCTACTTGCGGGAAAACCCGGATCCCCCTAGAATCCGCCCTTCGCCTCGGCAAAGTCTTTTTGAAAAAGCCGGGCGTTTCGTTCATCCCCTCTGACCTCATCGAGTCTTCCCACGGGTGGTTTATTCCACCGTGCGGCCTGTTCGAACCCCTCACGGGAATGGTTGGCGGCGATGCCGTCGCTTTGACTGTTCCCATGTTCCCCGGCACCGGCGCGAGTTCTTCTCGCCGATCTGGGTTCGGACCTTCTCCCCAGCGACTGATCCGCGTGCGCTTGATGCGCGCTGGTGTCGTGCTGTGCCCGTCGGGGCCGGCGGCACCGTGTTTGAGAAAGAAAATGATGAGTTCAGAGAACAATTTCGAGGCCCTGGGCCTCCACGCCGCACTGCTCCAGGCCTTGAAGGATTCGGGCTACGAGACCCCGACCGACGTGCAGTCCCGCGCCATTCCGCCGGCCCTCGAAGGCAAGGACCTGATGGTTGCCTCGAGCACCGGCAGCGGCAAGACCGCCTCGTTCGTGCTGCCCGGCCTGCAGCGCATCCTCGCCGCCCGTGGCGACAACACCAAGCGCCGCGAGAAGGGCCTGGTCTACGGCCCGCGCATCCTCGTGCTGGCCCCCACCCGTGAACTGGCGATGCAGGTCGACAAGGCCGCCACCGTCTACGGCAAGCATGTGCAAGGCCTGCGCGTGACCACCGTCGTCGGCGGCGTGCCGTACGGCGCGCAGCTGAAGGCGCTGCGCGGCCCGCTCGACATCCTGATCGCGACCCCGGGCCGCCTGCTCGATCACCTGAACAGCGGGAAGGCCATCCTCGAGAACGTCGAGATGCTGGTGCTCGACGAAGCCGACCGCATGCTCGACATGGGCTTCATCGACGACATCCGCACGATCGCCGACCAGCTGCCGCAAGACCGCCAGACGGTGATGTACAGCGCGACCTTCGCCGGCCACGTGGGCCGCCTGGCGCAAGACCTGCTGCGCGATCCGCAGCGCATCGAGGTCACCTCGCACACCGACACGCACGAGAACATCGAGCAGCGCCTGCACTGGGCCGACAACGGCGCGCACAAGAACGCGCTGCTGGACCACATCCTGACCGAGCGCGACATGGAGCAGGCGGTGGTGTTCACCAGCACGCAGCGTGATGCCGACTGGCTGGCCGACCGCCTGGCCGACATGGGCCACGCCGTGGCGTCGCTGCACGGCGGCATGCCGCAAGGCCGCCGCACCCGCGTGCTGCAAGGCCTGCGCAACAAGGAACTGCGCGTGCTGGTCGCCACCGACGTCGCCGCGCGCGGCATCGACGTGCCGACCATCAGCCACGTGATCAACTACGGCCTGCCGATGAAGGCCGAGGACTACGTGCACCGCATCGGCCGCACCGGCCGTGCCGGCCGCAATGGCCTGGCGGTGACGCTGGCCGAGCGCATGGACACCGGCATGATCCGCCGCATCCAGGCCTTCACGACGCAGAACATCCCGGTCGCGACGATCGTCGGCCTGGAGCCGAAGTCGCCGGAACCGCGCATGTTCGCGGCACGCCCCGAAGGCAAGTTCGGCGGCAAGCCGTTCGGTCGCCCGAACGGTGGCGGCTTCAACAAGGGCTACGGCAAGCCGGCCCCGCGTGGCGGTGAAGGTTTCGCCCCGCGTGGCGAAGGCTTTGCGACCCGCGGCGCCGACGGCTTCGCGCCGCGCGGTTCGTTCGATCGCCCGGCTCCGGAACGCCGCGACAACCCGTTCGCGAACCGTCCGCCGCACGAAGGCGCGCCGCGTCACGCCTTCGACCGCGCGCCGGCCGACCGTGGCAACAACGCCGGCTTCGCGCCGCGCAAGCCGGGTGGCCCGGGTGCCAACAAGGGCGGCTTCGGCAAGCCGCAGCGTCCACGCCAGGGTGGCTTCAGCCGCTGATCTCGGCTGACCGGCTGACAAAGGGCCCGCACTGCGGGCCTTTTTTTTTGGCCAGACGGATCGGGCCCGTCTGGTCTGATACGTTCTGTCGACCCGACTGAACGGGAATCAGACTGTGCCAGCGTCGTTCCGCCCCCTCACGTCCCCGTCACCGCAGCCACGCTGGTCCGAAGCGTCGCTGGCCTTGCGCGCAGCGCTTGACCAGCCCTTGGGCACGCGTTCACCGGTGACCTGGCGCCGGGAGTTTCTCGAAGGCTATCGACCGAATGACAGCGCGTTGCTGCCGCCGAGCCTGGCAGCCGAACTCGCCGAGTTGGGTCGCATGCCAGGCCAGCAGCCGGCGGGAAGCTATGCGCGCAAGGTGCTGGCGCCATGGCGGGTCGATCTCTCCTGGTCGTCGGCGCAGCTGGAAGGCAACCGCTGCTCGCGCCTCGACACCGAAGCGCTGTTCAGATCCGGCGTGATGGGCACTCACATCGACGCCGTGATGCTGTTCAACCACAAGAACGCGATCGAGTTCCTCGTCGACGTGGTGCCCGAGCACGGGCTGACGCCTGGCGTCGTTCGCAACCTGCACGCGGTGTTGATGCAGGACCTGCTGCCCGACAGCGGCGAGTTGGGCGCGATCCGCCGCAAGGTCGTCAACATCAGCGACACCGTGTACTTCCCATCGCAGGTTCCGTCGCTGCTGTCCGAGATGCTGGAGCGCATTCTCGACACGGCGCGCGTCATCAAGAACCCGATCGAAGCGGCCTTCTTCCTGTGGGTCAACATCGCCTACCTGCAGCCGTTCGAGGATGGCAACAAGCGCACCAGCCGGTTGGCGGCCAATATCCCGCTGATGCTCTACAACCGCGCACCACTGGCGTTCCTCGACGTCGACCGAGGCCACTACGCCGAGGCGATGGTGGGCGTCTATGAGCGGCAGGACGTGTCGCTGGCCGTCGACCTGTTCGACTGGACCTATCGCCGCTCCTGCGCGAAGTACGCGGTGGTGCTGGAGGCGATGAGCGCGCCGCCCCTGTTGCGAGAAGAACTGCGCAAGCTCGAAGCGTTCAACTGCGCGCGTTACCGTGTGACGATGGGCGCCACCGAGGCGTGGACTGCTGCGGGGCGTCCTGCCTGACAGGCGTTGAACAGTTTCCTGAGGCATGGCGGGAACGATCGAGGCCGAGCTGTGACCAAGCTCCGTCATCCTCCTCGTCGAGCCTTCCATGGAAAAGACCTCCGTTCCCAAACGAAGCGAGCTCAAACCTCACCCTCGCCGACACGATGTCGCTGCGCTGTCGGCGGGGCGCTTCACGGCAAGGATTCTTTGGACACTGGGTCAGGGGCCTGACAAGGCCGTTGCCGCGCTTCTGAAACTGTTCGAGCACGACAAGGTCACTTGCCTGGACCTTCGTGGCCAGCGACTCAATGGACAGCGCGGAATGGCTCTTCGAGCATTGCTCGAGCACGCGAGTTGTCCTCTGCGCGAACTCGATCTTTCAGGTTCGGCGCTGCCGCTGACCGTCTTGCGGGGCGTGGCGGAGAACGAGACATTGACCGCGTTGAAACTCGCAAATGCCCGCCTTCCGGCAAACCTGATGACTTATTTCCATGTCAACGCGCTGGTCGACGTCGTCGCAAGCAAATCACTGACGCATCTTGATCTGCGGGGGGTGGATCTCGTGGGTGTCCGGGAATCGGCCGCCTTCGCGAAGTTCTGTTCGGCCCTGGGCCAGAACAAGAACCTCGAATGGCTTGAACTTGGTGGCACCTGTCTGGGCAACGAGCAGCTTGGCCATCTCGCAGCGGCGCTGAAGGCTCATGGACAGTTGAAGTACCTTGGGCTCGGCGACAACGATTTGTGTTGGAGCGATGCGAGGGCTGACGGATTCATGAATGCTCTTTTCGCGAATCAATCATTGACGCACCTGGTGCTGCCGTGTCCTGAAACGATGCAAGACGATTTCGATTCGCGGATTCTGCGCATGCTGGAAAAGAACACGACGTTGACGGTGCTGGAACCCTACAACACTCCTGGCAGGCCGCCGCAGGCCTGCTCTTCGCGAGCCCATGACGTGCGAGTGAAGCTGGAGCAAAACCGGTTTGATCAGAACCGGCTGCGGGGCGATGCGTGCGATCTGTCCATTCGCCCACCGTCACCGATGATGAAGTGTCTGCATGAAATGACGCCGGATGCATTCGACGCATTGCTGCGCTCGCAGTGCATCACGCGCTTGCTTCTGCAAGGAGCGCAGCTCGACGAGGAAGACGTCGAGACACTCGCGCATGTCATCGGCCAAACGAGATGTCAGGTGAGGGAACTTGATCTGACGGGGGCGACATTTGCGACGATGGGAGCTCTTTTCGAGCAGATGCAGCACAACACATCGTTGCGCCGCCTCTGCCTCGGCGGCGTGGACGTGGTGAACGAACGAGGCCGGTTTCCATTGCAGGCCCATCACATTGGGGCGATTGCCAGATTCTTGACACGCACGCGGACGCTGCACACCTTGACGCTGAGCGGGCAGGGGACACTCGGCGCAAACGCAGCAGCGTTCGACGGCTTGATGGAAGCCCTGGGGAGGAATGTCAGCCTGAAGTGTCTCGACATCGGCGCCACGCTTCTTCCGGGGACTCACCTGACGCTGATCTCATCGGCCTTGCGGTGGCATGCACTGGAGTACCTCAATCTCGACTCGAATCCACTGTGCTGGGGGCCGGAGCTGAAGGCATTCCTGAAAGGACTCGCGCAGAACGAGTCGCTGCTGAAGCTCGTATTGCCTCGTGCCGTGTGCGGGAGCGACGAGCTGGTCGCGTGCCTGTGGAACATGAAAGACACGTTGCACCTCTGCCACCTTCCTCCCTTCAGCGACGAGGCGTCGCTGCCCCACCGGCAGACCAAGCGCGGTGCCATTCGGAAACAGCTCCTCGACAACCAGCGGCGCCAGGCCGAGAAAGTCGAAGCGGATCAATGGCGGGTGAAAACGCTCGTGGTCGCCTTGGAAGAGCGCAATCTGCCGCGTGACGTGACGGTCGATACGGCCAGGAAACTGATCCAGGTGACTTCGGCCAACATGCGCATCTGATGTCGCTGCACTCGGCCTGCGCGAACTCACTCGACTGCCGAGGGCACCCGCTCATGCGCCCCGATCTCCACCGCCAGCGCCGCCCCCAGCAAGAAGATCTGGCACGACCAGTAGATCCACACCAGCAGCGCTGCGAACGACCCGGCGGCGCCCAGCGTCGAGCGCAGCGCGGTGCCGGCGATGTACGCATTGATGCCGTAGCGCCCCGCCAGGAACAGCACCGCCGCCACCGCCGCGCCGATGAAGGCATGGCGCGCGCGCAGGTGCGCATCGGGCAGCCACACCATCAGCAGCGAGAACAGCGTCGTCATCACCAGCCACGACCACAGCAACTCCACCGACTGCAGCAGCGGCCCGAGCGCGGGACCGAGCGCATCGGTCTGGTCGACCACCCAGCGGATCGCCAGCAGCGCGACCGCCTGCAGCACCATCGCGACCGCGAGCAGGAAGCCGCAGCCGAGCAGCACGCCCATCGACAGCAGGCGGATCTGCACCAGCCGCCACAGCGAGCCGCGCTCGGGCGGCGCCCCCAACATCTCCTGCAGCGACGCGCGCAACTCGACGAACACGCCGACCGCGCCGACCAGCATCGTCACCACCGCGATCACCGGCGCCGCGACGGCGAACCCGCCGGCCCGCTCGCGCGACAGCAGCCGCGTTGCCGCGCTCGGCGCGCTGGCCAGCAGGTCGGCCAGCGTGCGGGCCTCGCTCGGGCCGAGCAGCCGGCCGACCGCGTCGACCATCGTCGCGTTCGCGCTCTGGTCGCCGAGCAGCCACACCAGCAGGCTCGTCACGACGACGAGCAGCGGCGCCATCGAGAACGCCGCGTAGAACGCGACCGCCGCCCCCTGGCGCGCGCCGTGGCATTCGATGAAGCGGTTGATGGCCCGCACCGCCAGCGAGGCGACACGGCCCGGCGCGCTCGCGACCATCCGGTGCCAGAGGCGGGCGACGAGCCCCGGGGTGTCGGTGGCCTCGCCCTGCGCCATGCCGGTCAGCCTTCCATCAGGCGCGCGAGTCGCGTGGCGGAGCGCGAATGTTCGGCGACGACCTTCATCACGACGATCAGCCCCGGGCCGAGGAACAGGCCCCATACGCCCCACAGCGCGCCCCAGAACACCAGCCCGATGAACACCGCCGCGGCATTCATCCGCGCGGCGCGGCTCTGCAGCCAGGCCGCGACCGCGGTGCCGATCAACGTCGACACCACCACCAGGTAGGCGGCGGTGCCGATCGCCGCGCCGGCGGTGCCATGCGCGAGGAAGGCCTCGGCCGCGCCGAACGCCGTCAGGATGCCCATGCCGACGTAGGGCACGACGTGCAGCACCGCGGCCGTCACGCCCCACATCGCCGCATCGGGAATCTCGCCCCACGCGAACCCGGCCCACACCGCCAGGCCGATCAGCAGGTTGGTGACCAGCAGCACGCCCACGTAGATGCGGATCTGCCGCGAGCATTCGTGCAGCGCGCGGCAGGCGCGCGTGCGCGACTGCGAGCGACCGCCCCACAGGTCGATGAAGCGGCCGGCGAGCGGGCTGCCGCCGCTCAGCACGAAGAACGCGACGAACACGATGATCGTCAGGTCGCCGGTGAACTTCATCAGGATCGACGAGCCGTTCAGCGCGGTGTCGCGCATCCACAGCGTGACGGTCTCGGTCAGCGTGTGCGCCGGGGCCGCGGGGATCAGCTTCTGGCGCGACGGCTTCGGCGGCGGCGCGCCGTTGGCCATGCCCTGGGCCGCGCGGTCCAGTTCCTGCAGCGCATCGCGTGAACGCTTGAGCACCGAATCGTCGTCGGCCTCGGTCGGCGTGATGCGCTCGGCCACCATGCGGATGATCTCCGGGCTGCGGTCCACCATGCGCAGCAGCTTGCCGCCGAAGGCCATCGACGCGAGCGCGGCGAGCGCGAGGAACAGCACCAGCGACAGCAGCACCGCGAGGATCTGGCTGCGCAGCAGGTGGCGCAGGCCGGCCACGACCGGCGCGACCAGCATCGCGAGCATCAGGCCGGCCACCACCGGCACCAGGAAGCGCTGGCCCCACCACAGCGCGCCGATCACCGCGATCGTCGCGATCACCGTGGCCGAAGGGGCCGAGCGCGGCAACGGTCCGGGCAAGCTCTCGTCGTGCAGTGACGCGGCCTCGTCGACCGGCGACGCGACGCCGTCGCGCACGGCCTCGACGGGAGGTTTCGCCGCGGGCGTCAAGGTGCCGGAGAGGGACATCGTGTGTGAAGACGGCGCACCGAGCGCCCTGTCCTCAACGCCGCAAGGCGCACGACCCTGGAGGGTGGTGCGCCTTCACACGGACGAGCCGTGAGGATCTTGCGGATTTACGGACGGATCAGGATGTCGTTCTTGACCGACTTCACGCCGTTGACGTTGCGGGCGATCGATTCGGCGGTGCTCTTCTCGTTCGCGCTCTTCGCGAAGCCCGACAGCTGCACGGTGCCGTTCAGCGTCTCGACGCTGATCGACGAGGCATCGACTTCCTTGTTGCCGACGTACTTGGCCTTCACCGCGGTGGTGATGGCGGCGTCGTCGACGTAGGAGCCGACGGTCGATTGATCGCGCGTCACGGCGCAACCGGTGGCGGACAGCAGGGCGACGGCGGACACGATGGCGGCGAGGGTGTTGCGAACAAACATGTGGTTCTCCTTCAGTGTGTAAACGTTGTGGTGCAGGTGGTCGGCAGGAAGGTGAACATCAGGCCCCCACCCGTGCGGGCCCGTGTCGCTGTATTCAGAAGAACATCACTTGTTGCTGATCGCTTTCGCGCCCAGCAATCCGATCAGGACCACGGCGACGAACAGCACCAGGAACAGCACGAACAGGAACTTCGCGATGCCTGCTGCACCGGCCGCGATACCGGTGAAACCGAACACGCCGGCGACGAGCGCGATGGCTGCAAAGATGATGGCCCACTTCAGCATGTCGTTCTCCTTGGTGCGATGTCGCTTCGATGAAGGCAACTCTATGGGCGGGGCCTCGCGCAAGCCATCGGACGCTGGCGTGCGCGCATGTAGGACGGAATGCTTTGCCGATTCGGCGCGCGGTTGCAGCAAACAGCGATCGGCAAAAAGAAGAAGCGCGCCATCGGCGCGCTTCGTGATGCGGGGGTGCGTGCGGTGCTCAGTGCACGGTGAAGTCGGTGCCGGGTGGAGGCGATGCGTGCGTCGGCGACGGTGGCGTGGGGGACGCAGGAGCCGCTGCAGGCGCAGCCGTTGATGCAGTCGCCGGCGCACCCGTCGATGCAGGCGCAGGCCGCGTGAAGTCCGCGATCGCGAGGTTGACCCAGCTGATGATCGACGCCAGATCGAAGCGCGGCAGCAGCCCGGCCAGCAATGCGCCGCCCGACAACCAGCGCCACGGCTTCGCACGCGTCAGCAGCATGCCGCCGACCAGCGCACCGACCAGCAGCCACCACGGGTGCTTCTTCGCGAGCGGCCTGGCCAGCTCTTCGCCCGCGTCGCGCGCGAACTCGAAAGTGGTGCGCCACGGATGGCCGGCCCACCAGCGTCGCAGCCAGCGCACCGCGATCGCGGCTGCGGGCAGGTCGGAGAGCGCATCGCCCAACGTGCCGAGCCAGCCCGGCTCCTGCGGTCCACCGGCGGCGTCGGGGTCGCGCGGTGCCTTCGCCGTCACGAGCGCATGGCGGATGGATTCGCGCGAGGCGGCGAGCCGCTCCTTCGGAGTCAGCACCGTCGTCGGCGCGACGGCGGGGAGGCCCGGGTCGAGCTGGCCTTCTTCGACGTGGGTCATGTCGCGCCCACCTCGCCGAGCATGCGCGCATCGGCCTCGAACTGCTCCTGCACGGCAGCGAAGGCCGGTTCGGCCGCTGGCCGCCGTGCGATCACGCCGGCAACCACCGCGACCACCGCCGGCACCGCCGGCGCGGCCCACAGCGCCCACACCGTGTCGGCCTGCAGCGCGGGCGTCACGGCCCACAGCATCAGCGCAACGCCTGCGAGCACCGCCGTCACGCCGACGCAGCACAGCGCGAGCGCGGTGAGCAGCAAGCGGACCGTCCAACGGCTTTGCGCCTGGCGCGCTTCGCTGCCGATCAGCGCGGCATAGGCGCTCAGGTGATCGGCAACCAGTTCGGGCCGGGTCGCGACGAGCTTGATCAGCGGATGGATCATGGCAGGCACCGGAAGAGAGCTACAGCGGTGGACGGGATGCGGACGCGACAAACCCGGTCGCGGCGTGGTGCGCCGTACGACCGGGTTGCCCGGCGCCCACGGCGGGGATCACTGCTGGCTGTTGCGGCGCGCGCTCTGGATCAGCGCCAGCAGGCCCATCAGCGCAGCACCGGTCGCCGCGGCGATCAGCATCGACTTGACGGGTTCGTCCTTCACGTAGCGCACGGTGGCGTCGCCGACCGAGGCGGCGCGCTCGCGCACTTGCGACGCGGTGTCCTTGACCGCATCGACACCGCGGCGTGCCAGCGCTTCGGCCTGGCCGGCCAGGCGGGCGATCGTCGGCTCGGCGTTGTCGCGTGCTTCGCCGATCGCGGTTTCAGCGCTGTCGAGCGCGGTGTTGGCGACACGGCGCGTGCTCTTGACCGCGCTGTCGGCCGAGTCGGCCAGGCGGTTGACGGTGTCGCTCGCCTGGCTGCTGAGGTTGTCGGTCTTGAAGGTGGACGTGCTCATGGTTGTTTCCTTGAATGTGGTGTGTGGGATAACTAAGTTAGGCGAGGCGGAGCCTCGCCGCAAGGCGTGCCTAGGTGCCGCGCTTGATGAGGCCGAACAGGAAGGCGGCAACGGCCATGATCGCGAAGATGATGAAGAGGATCTTCGCGATGCCGGCGGCACTGGCCGCGATGCCACCGAAGCCGAACAGGGCGGCGATCAGCGCGATGATGAAGAACACGACGGCGTAATACAGCATTCCTGGCTCCTTCGGTATGAGTGGTTGACGATGGACCGACTCTAGGAGCGAGGGCGTGCGCAAGGAATGGGACGGCGAGCCGATGCGATGTAGGAGGGGGCCGACGATGGCCGGCCCCGCCCTCGCAGCACCCGTCGATTCAGATCTGCGGCAGCGTCGCCTGGATGCGCGTGCCGGCCCCGGGCGTCGACTGGATGGCCATGCGCCCGCCCTCTGCCTCGACCCGGTAGCGCATGCCCAGCAACCCGTGGCTGGACGGCCTCGCGACCTGCGTGTCGAAGCCGGTGCCGTTGTCGTGCACGTCGACCTCGGCCAGCGCGCCGCGCGGCTTCAGCGTGACGACGACCTGGCGCGCCTGTGCGTATTTCGCGACATTGGTCAGCGCCTCTTGCACCAGGCGGTACACCGTCAGCTCGCCCGACGGCTTCAGCGACACCGGCGCGAGATCGCTGACCACCTTCACGCCCGAGCGCTCGGCGAATTCGCGGCCCAGGATCTCCAGCGCCGCCAGCAGCCCCAGGTTGCTCAGCGACGACGGCCGCAGGTCTTCGATGATGCGGCGCTTCAGCGCGATGCCTTCGTTCAGCGTGTCGTTCAGGTGCACCAGCCGCTCGGTGATGTCGGGCGTGTGGATCGTGATGCGCGACTTCAGGCGCGCCACGTCGAGCTTGGCCGCCGTCAGCAGCGCGCCCAGCTCGTCGTGCAGGTCGCGCGCGAGCCGGCTGCGCTCGTCCTCGCGGGCGGTCTGCAGATGCTGCGCCAGCTCGGTCAGCTGCGCGGTGCGCGCCGTCACCTGCACCTCCAGCAGGTCGCGCTCGGCCTGCAGCGCCTCCTTCTTGTGCACCCGCTCCTTCTCGAGCGTGTTCGACTGGCGCAGGTACATGAAGAAGGCCAGCACGCTCAGCGCCGTCATCGCGTTCACGCCGAGCCGGCTCAGCAGCAGCGTCTGGTAGACCTCGTCGCGGCGCGCCGCGATCAGCTTCGATTCGCGCGTCACCAGGCGCTCGGAGGCGAGGCGGATGCTCTCCATCTGCTCGCGCCCGATGTCGGTTTCGATGACCGCGCGCCAGGCCTCGTCGCGCCCGTCGGCGCGCAGCTGCACCGTGGTGTCCATCTCGGAAACCTTGCGGCTGACCAGCGTCGCGAGCACGGTGAAATCGGCGACGCGGTCGGGCTCGTGCGCGTAGTACTCGCCGAGCGTGCGCAGCGTCTCGCCGATGTTCGCCATCGACGAGCGGTACGGCTTCAGGTACTCGGGGCGGCCGGTGATCAGGTAGCCGCGCTGGCCGTTCTCGGCATCGAGCACCTGGCGCAGCAGCACCATGTTGCTGGTGCGGGCCATGCCCATTTCGCCCAGGCGATCGAGGGCGTCCACCGAGGTGCGGTACGCGGTCTCGCTGATGCCCATCAGCGTCAGCGCGGTCACCACCGCGAGCGGGAACGTGAAGGCACTGCGCTTGAATCGGTGAAAGAAGTTCTTCATGCGATTTTTCTGTGTGCCTCTAGAATCGATTGGAGTCCAACCACAGGGGACAGTCGCTCATGATCAAGATTGCCATCGTTGACGACCACGCGCTCGTGCGCGCCGGTCTGCGCCAGTATCTCGCGGAGCAAGTCGATCTGCAGGTCGTTGCCGAAGCTTCCAACGGCCGCGAAGCCCTCGACATCGTGCGCAAGGAACAGATCGACGTGCTGGTCATGGACCTGTCGATGCCGCAGCAGAGCGGCGTCGACGCGCTGGCCGCGATCCGCGCCCGCGAGCCCGACCTGCCGATCCTGATCCTCAGCGGTTTTCCGGAAGAGCACTACGCCACCACCTTGCTGCGCCAGGGCGCGAGCGGTTACCTGAACAAGGAGTGCGATCCCGAAGAGATCGTCACCGCGATCCGCACCGTCGCCCGCGGGCGCAAGTACATCACCCCGGCGGTCGCCGAACTGCTGGCCAACAACCTCGGCGGCAACGCGAACCGTCCGTTGCATGAGCAGCTTTCCGAGCGCGAGTTCCAGGTCTTCCTGCGGCTGTCGAAGGGCGAGACCATCGGCCACATGGCGGACAGCCTGTCGCTGAGCGTCAAGACCGTCAGCACCTACCGCACCCGCGTGATGGAAAAGATGAAGCTCGAGTCGAACAGCGACCTGACCTACTACGCGCTGAAGAACGGCCTGATCCAGTAGCCACGAGGCCGGTTCAAAGGGAGCGCTACAAGCTCCCCGAACTCGAATTGGCGGCCTCGCCCGAGGCCAGCCGCTGGCAGTAGCCGATCAGCGCATCGATCTCGTTCGACTTGTCGAACACCTTGTCCGCACCGAGCTCCAGGCACTTGCGCCGCATGTCGGGGGTCGCGTAGTTGCTGAGCACGACGAGCTTGGTCGACTCCGGCAGGTCGGTACTGGCCGACAGCACGCCGAGGCCCGATCCGCTCTTCAGGAAGATGTCGACGATCACCAGGTCGCAGCCGTTGCGTGGCTGCTTCAGCCAGTACAGCGCGGCGGCCTCGTTGTCGGCCGTGCCGACGACCTCGACGGCCACCAGTTCCTCGAGCGCCGCGATCAGGTTCTCGCGGATCACCGGGCTGTCTTCGACGATGTAGGTTTTCAGCATGTCCCGACTTCTGGATTTTTCTTCAACAGGCGAGGCATGCGCGGAAAGGACCTGCCTGCAAAGGTCACGGATCTTGCCATCTCCGCGGGAAACGTGACGGGAAGAGCCGCGAGGACGTCGACAGACATGCGCTCGATTGTATGAATCGGGCAACGCCGGCCCTGACGGAAGAGCGCGGGAGCGCATGTAGGAGGCAGCCTACAGGCGCGTCGCCGGAATCCCGCGTAGGACAGCACCGACAGACGAAGGCCCTCTCGTCCGGCTGTGCCGGCGAGGGGCACTCCCTAGACTCGTCCCCAGGTTTTCCGAATCTCGGAATCACGAAGAGCCGACGGGAGTGGCGAATGAAAAGACTGTTGATGTGGGCTGTGGGTGTGCCGTTCCTGGTGATCAGCATGGTCATGGTGTCGTTCAGCGACGGGCTGTCCACGCAGGTGGCGAGCCTGTCGTGGGCGCAACGACATTGACGGTGTCCGGCATGGCGCCCTCGGGGGTGGGCCGATGAATCCCTCGATCACCGTCTACGAAGGGTTCGATTTCGCGCTGCCGGCGGCGATCGAGGAGTTCGCCGGCGCGTTCTCGCGCTGGGATGCCCCGTCGCGCTCGGTGCGGCGTGCCCGCTTCAAGAGCGAACTCACGCGCGCGACCGAAGAATTGCGCGCGTGCGTGCGACAGATCGAGACCTTCACCGACGAGCAGCGTTCGCTGTCGCAGGCGGCGCAGTGGCTGGTTGACAACTTCTACGTCATCGAGCGCATCCAGACCGCGTTGACGCAGCAGCTGCCCGACAAGGCGGTGCGCGGCCTGCCGGCCTACCAGACGGGCGGCCACCCGTCGCGCGCGCGCATCGAGCTGTTCTCGCACTTCTACCTCGAGGCCTGCGATTTCGACTTCGAGGCCGATGAACTGGTGCACGTGCTGGTCGAGTACCAGAAGGTGCACCCGCTGATGCTGCGCGAGCTGGCGCTGCTCGCGCCGATCCTGAACTTCCTGCTGATCCGCCAGCTGCGCGCCTGCGCCGAGCAGATCCTCGAGATCCACCGTGGCGCCCATGCGGCCGACCTGGTGTCCGATGCGGCGCTCACGCCGTCGAACGGCAACTCGCGCGGCCCGACGCAGAAGGCCTCGTCGGCCGTGCCCGACCTGAAGAACGCTTCGCCGGTGTTCCGCCAGGCCTACCTCGGCCAGCTGGCGCAACGCCGCCGCTACGACGACCCGGCCAGCATCGCCGGCGGCGCGCATGCCGAAGGCGTCGGCATCGTCCACCAGGCCGGCGCGATCGAAGACGACCTCGTCGTGCGCACGATGCTCGACGTGCGGGTGCGCAACATCTTCCGCAGCGTGAAGGCGATCGAGCTGAGCGACTGGGTCGACATCTTCGCGAAGACCTCGCTGGTCGACCGCGCGCTGCAGCGCAACAGCGTCTACGCGCGCATGGACCCGCATTCGAAGGCCTTGTACCGGCTGGAGCTGGAGCGGCTGAGCCTGCGCAGCGGCCTGCCCGAGCCCGATCTCGCCGAGCTGGTGGTCGACCGCTTCGGCCGCCGCCGTGCCGAAGGCGACGAGGCCGGCCAGGAGGGCGAGGACGCCGACATCGGCCGCTGGCTGCTGTCCGATCGCCGGCCCGAGCTGGAGCGCAGCATCGGCCTGACGCCGAACCCGCTGCGCCGCATCGAGGACGCGATCCCGCACACCCGCCTGGTGCTGTACGCCGCGCTGGTGCTGGCGCTGAGCTTCGCGTTCACCGTGCTGGGCTTCCGCGCCGGCTATGCGGAACAGCACGTGTCGCTGCCGGCATTCATCATCTTCCTGCTGGCGGTCTGGCCGGCCTCCGAGATCGCGGTGCTGCTGATCAACCGCATCCTCGGCCGGGTGTTCCGGCCGGCGCAGTTGCCGCGGCTGGAGTTCTCGCACGGCCTGCCGCCGCAGTGCAAGACGATGGTGGTGGTGCCGACGATGCTGACCCAGCTCGACCAGGTCGGCCACCAGGTCGGCGAGCTGGAGCGCCACTACCTGTCGAACCGCGACGACCAGCTGCGCTTCGGGCTGCTGACCGACTGGCGCGACGCATCCGACCAGTCGCTCGAGACCGATGCCGCGCTGCTCGCGCAGGCCCGCGAGGCGGTGGCGCTGCTGAACCTGCGCTACCCGCTGCCGTCGGCGAGCGCCGAAGACCGCTTCTACCTGTTCCACCGCTCGCGCTGCTGGAACGCGAACGAAGGCGCCTGGATGGGCTGGGAGCGCAAGCGCGGCAAGCTCGACGAATTCAACCGCCTGCTGCTCGGCGAGCCGGGCACCTCGTACGTCTTCGACGACGGCACCGCCGAGCGCGTGCCGCGCGGGGTGCGCTACGTGATCACGCTCGATGCCGACACGCGCATGCCGGTCGGCTCGGTGGCACGCCTGGTCGGCACCGCCGCCCACCCGCTGAACCGGCCGCAGATCGATGCGCAGACCGGCCGCGTCGAGAGCGGCTACGCGCTGTTCCAGCCGCGCATCTCGTTCCTGCTGCCGCAGGCCGAGGACCATTCGGTGTTCCGCTGGATCTTCTCGAACGGTGCCGGTGTCGACCCGTACGCGGCCGCCATCTCCGACACCTACCAGGACACCTTCGGCGAGGCCACCTACACCGGCAAGGGGCTGTACGACCTGCAGGCCTTCCACACCTCGCTGTCGGGCCGGGTGCCTGAGAACGCGCTGCTCAGCCACGACCTGTTCGAGAGCGCGTTCGCACGCTGCGCGCTGGTCAGCGACGTCGCGTTCTTCGAGGATTCGCCGTCGCACTCCGAGGTCGCGGCGGCCCGCTCGCACCGCTGGGTGCGCGGCGACTGGCAACTGCTGCCGTGGCTGCTGGGCGTGCGCGCCGAGCCGCTGTCGCCGCTGAACCGCTGGAAGATGCTCGACAACCTGCGGCGCTCGCTGCTGCCGATCGCGTCGTTCGCGCTGGTCGTCGCGGCCTTCATCGACCCGGCCGCGCAGCCGCTCGCGTGGCTGCTGCTGGTGCTGGCGTCGATCAGCCTGCCGGGGCTGCTGGGCTGGTTCTCGGCCCTGTTCGCGCCGGTGCCGAAGGGCGTGCGCAGCAACCGGCCGATCCAGCTGACGCGCGAGCTCGGCCATGTGGCCGGCCATGCGCTGATCGAGCTGGTGCTGCTCGCGCAGAGCGCCTGCGTGATGGCGGATGCGATCGTGCGGGCCGTGTGGCGCACCTTCGTCTCGCAACGCAAGATGCTCGAATGGCGCACCGCCGCGCAGGCCAAGGCGGCCGCCGGCGGACAGCTGCGGCAGTTCAGCTGGGCCATCAGCAGCGCGACGCTGCCGCTGATCGCGTCGAGCGCGCTGATCCTGCTGTTCAACCGCGATGCGATCGTCGCCGCGGCGCCGCTGCTGGCCGTCTGGTGGCTGGCACCGGTGATCGCGGTCGCGATCAGCTCGCCGGTGCTGCTGGCGGGCCGGCTGGCCGGCGACCACGACCTGCGCGAGTTCCGCCGCGTGGCGCGCCGCACCTGGCGTTTCTTCGAGGACTACGTCGGCCCGGCCGACAACCACCTGCCGCCCGACAACGTGCAGTTCGAGCCGGAAGAGGTGGTCGCGCACCGCACCTCGCCGACCAACATCGGCCTGTACCTGCTGGCGCTGACGCGGGCGCGCGACCTCGGCTGGCTGGCCGGCGGCGATTTCCTCGGGCGCATGAAGGCGACGCTCGGCAGCATGGCCAAGCTGGAGACCTACAACGGCCACCTGCTGAACTGGTACGAGACCCAGTACCTGCGGCCGCTGGAGCCGCGCTACGTGTCGTCGGTCGACAGCGGCAACCTCGCGGCCCACCTCGTCGTCGTCGCGCGCGCGCTGCAAGAAGAGCGCGAGCGCCCGGTGGTCGGGCCGGAGCGGCTGGCCGGTCCGCGCGACAGCTTCCTGGAGCTGCAGGCGGCGTGGCGCAGCGTGCGCGCCGGCAGCCCGCGCGGCGACAAGGGCAGCGCGCCGCGCGGCAACGTCAGCCCGGCCGAGATCGATCGCGCGGTCGCCGACCTCGGCACCAAGCTGCTGCAGGCCGATCCGGCGACGCCGGCCGATGCCGGTCGCGCGCTCGCCGGTGCGTCTCAGCTCGCGCTGCACCTGAAGGAGCTGCTCGAGGCCTATGCCTTCGGCAGCGCCGACGGCACCGCGCAGGGCGCCGGCGCGTTGAAGCCGGTCGTCGACGAGGCCGAGCGGCTGTGCCAGGCGCTGGCCGCGCACCTCGACGACCTGCAGCGGCACTGCCCGTGGGCGGTCGAGGCGGCGTTCAGCACGCTGCAGCAGCAGGCGCCGGAGGTGTTCGGCGGCACGCTCGCCCAACTGCTCGCGCGGGTGCCGTGCGTCGGCGACCTGCCGGTGCACCTGATCGAGGTCGAAGCGGCGCTGAAGGCCGCGCAGCGGCGCGACGGCCAGGCGACGGCCACCGCGATGCTGCTGGCCGCCGCGCTGAAGGCCTGCGCCGAAGCGCGCATCGCCACCGCGGCCTGGCTGGCCGACCTGGACGCCTGCGCAGCGCAGGCCGAGGCGGCCTGGCGCGGCATGCAGTTCGGTTTCCTGTTCGATGCGCGGCGCAAGCTGTTCTCGATCGGCTACCGCGTCGCCGAGCACCAGCTCGACGAAGGCCGCTACGACCTGCTGGCCTCCGAATCGCGGCTCGGCAGCTACCTCGCCGCCGCCAAGGGCGACGTGCCGGTCGACCACTGGTTCCGGCTCGGCCGGCACATGGGCCTGGTGGCCGCCGGCCCGGTGCTGATCTCGTGGTCGGGCTCGATGTTCGAGTACCTGATGCCGGCGCTGGTGATGAAGACGCCGCCCGGCAGCCTGCTGCACCAGACCTGCCACAACGCGATCGCCGAGCAGGTCCGCTACGGCCGCGAGCAGAACGTGCCCTGGGGCATTTCCGAATCGGGCGTCAACGTGCGCGACGTCGAGCTGACCTACCAGTACGGCCCGTCCGGCGCACCGGCGTTGAGCCTGAAGCGCGGCATGGACCGCCAGCTGGTGGTCGCGCCGTACGCCACCGCGCTGGCCGCGCCGTTCGCGCCGGCCGAGGTGCGGCAGAACTTCGCGGCCTTGGCCAAGCTCGGCGCGCTCGGCCCGCACGGTTTCTACGAAGCGATCGACTTCACCGCCGAGCGGCTCGGCGAAGACGAGAAGTGCGCCATCGTCAAGAGCCACATGGCGCACCACCAGGCCATGAGCCTGCTCGCGCTGACGCAACTGCTGACGACCGACAGCCTGGCCGACCGCTTCCACCGCGAGCCCGAGATGAACGCCTTCGACTTGCTGCTGCAGGAGCAGGTGGCCGGCTCGGTGGTGATCGCGCGCGACAGCACCAGCGCACCCGAGCGCCACGAGAAGCTGGCCCGCCACTCGACGCAGCGCGTGCGCCGCGTGCAGGCCACCGACGTGCGGCGGCCGGCCGTGCACCTGATGTCGAACGGCCGCTACGCGACCGCGCTGACCGCCAGCGGCTCCGGCTACAGCGAATGTGCCGACCTCGACATCACGCGCTGGCGCGAAGACCGCGTGCTCGACGACTGCGGCCTGTTCATCTACCTGCGCGATGCCGATTCGGGCGTGCTGTGGGGGGCCACGCTCGCGCCGACTTTCAGCGAGCCGGACTACCAGTCGGTCGAGTTCGCCGAGGCGCGCGCGCAGTTCGACCTGCGCCAGCACGGCATCCGCAGCAGCCTGGAGGTGGTGGTCGCGCAGCAGGAAGACGCCGAGATCCGCACGCTGAAGCTGACCAACGAAGGCCACGGCGTGCGCCGCATCGAGGTCAGCGCGCTCGGCGAGGTGGTGCTGAACCAGCGCAATGCCGACATGGCGCACCCGGCCTTCTCGAACCTCTTCATCACGACCGAGTTCGACGCGGCGCGCGGCGCGCTGCTGGCCACGCGGCGCCCGCGCGCATCGCACGAGTCGGCGCCGACCGCGATCCTCGGCGCGGTGGTCGAGGGCACGCAGGCCGGCCCGCTGTCGTACGACACCGATCGCCGCACGGTGATCGGGCGCGGCCGCGGCAAGCGCGAACCGCTCGCGATGACCGAGCAGGGCGGCCTCGCGATGACGACCGGTGCGGTGCTCGACCCGGTGCTGTGCCTGCGCCAGACCATCGAGCTGAAGCCGGGCCAGTCGGCGCGCGTCGCCTTTGTGCTCGCCTTCGGCACCGACCGCGAGAGCGCGAGCCGCACCTGGCAGCGCCTCGGCTCGTTCAGCGCGCTGCAGCGCGAGATCTCGCGCTCATGGGTGTATGCGCAGGCCAAGCTGCACCAGCTGGGCGTCGGCAGCGAGGAGGCGACGCACTTCCAGTCGCTGTCGGCCTACCTGATGTTCTCCGACACCGCGTTCCGGCCCGGCACCGAGTTCATGCGCGGCAACCAGCTGTCGCAGCGCGCGCTGTGGCGCTACGGCATCTCGGGCGACCGGCCGATCCTGCTGGTCACGATCGACTCGAACGACGACCTGCCGCTGGTGCAGCAGATGGTGCGCGGCCACCACTTCTGGAAGGCGCGCTCGTTCGAGGTCGACATCGTGGTGCTGAACGACCGCGCGACCTCGTACTCCGACGACATGCAGCACGCGATCGAGAACATGGTGCGGCAGGCCGGTGCCGGCCCCGACTCGCCGGCCGCCGGCGGCCGCATCTACGTGCTGCGCGGCGACCGCCTGCCCGACGACGAGCGCCGCCTGCTGATGACGCTGTGCCGCGTGCTGCTGCGCGGCGGGCAGGGCCTGCTGGGCGACCAGCTGCGCCGGCGCACGCCGCGCGAGGCGCTGCCGCTGCCGCAGGCGATGCCCTTGCGCGCGCCGCTGGCGCAGGGCGGGGCGCCGACCGAGCCGACCGCCACCGCGGAGCTGCAGTTCTTCAACGGCACCGGCGGCTTCACGCCCGACGGCAAGGAGTACCGCATCGTGCTGCCGCCGGGCCGCATGACGCCGGCGCCGTGGGTCAACGTGATGGCGAGTCCGCAGATCGGCACGCTGGTGTCCGAGAGCGGCTCGGCCTTCACCTGGCGCATCAATGCGCGCGAGAACCAGCTGACGCCATGGTCAAACGATGCGCTGGTCGACCCGTCATCGGAAATCCTCTACCTGCAGGACCGCGCGACCGGCGCCTACTGGACGCCGACCGCGCAGCCGCGCAGCGCGCCCGGCGCGACGCACGAATGCGCGCACGGCGCGGGCTACAGCCGCTTCACGACGCAGGCCGAGGGGATCGAATCGGAGCTGACGCACTTCGTCGCGTGGGACCGGCCGGCCAAGCTGATGCGCCTGCGCGTGGCCAATCGCAGCGCGCGCCGCCGCACGATCACGCTGACGCTCTACGTCAACCTGTGCCTGGGCGACAACCGCAGCGGCAAGGTCGACCTGCTGTCGACCTGGGCCGGCCGCAACGCGACCACCACGCTGTACGCCCGCAACCCGATGAACGCCGACTTCGGGCGCGACATCGCATGGCTCGGCAGCTCGCACCCGGTGAGCGGCTGGACCTGCGACCGCGCCGAGTTCATCGGTATCGGCCAGGGCCTGGGCGCGCCGCAGGCGCTCGAATCGCAGCGCACGCTGCGCCAGGCGGCCGGCGTCGGCCCCGACCCGTGCTGGGTGATGCAGGTCGAGCTGAAGCTGGAGCCGGGCGAGTCCGACGTGGTGGTGTTCTCGTTCGGCCAGGCGGCGAGCCTCGCCGGCGCCGATGAGCTGGTGCGCATGACCACGCGCGATGCCGACCAGGCGCTCGCGAACGTGAAGGCGCAGTGGGACGAGCTGCTCGGCGCGGTCGAAGTGCGCACGCCCGACCGCTCGCTCGACCTGATGCTGAACCGCTGGCTGCTCTACCAGGTGCTGAGCAGCCGCTGCCTCGGCCGCTGCGGCTTCTACCAGGCCGGTGGCGCCTACGGCTTCCGCGACCAGCTGCAGGACGTGATGGCGCTGGTGCATGCCTGGCCCGGCTTCGCGCGCGACCACCTGCTGCGCGCCGCCGCCCAGCAGTTCGTCGAGGGCGACGCGCAGCACTGGTGGCACCCGCCGAGCGGCAAGGGCGTGCGCACCACCTTCTCGGACGACCGGCTGTGGCTGCCGTACGCGGTGGCGTACTACGTGTCGGTGACCGGCGACGATGCGGTGCTCGACCAGACGGTGTCCTTCCTCGAAGGCCCGCAGCTGCCGCCGCACGAGGAGAGCCAGTACTTCGAGCCGACCGTCTCGCACGAGAGCGCGACCTTGTTCGAGCACTGCGTGCGCGCGATCCAGGTGAGCCGCGGGCGCGGCGTGCACGGGCTGCCGCTGATGGGCTGCGGCGACTGGAACGACGGCATGAACCGGGTCGGCTGGAAGGGCCAGGGCGAGAGCGTCTGGATGGCCTGGTTCCTGAAGTCGGTGCTCGACGAGTTCATGCCGATCGCGATGCGCCGCGAGCGCGCGGACCTGGTCTCCGAATGGACGCTGCTGTCGCAGGAGCTGATGACCGCGGTCGACGCGAACGCCTGGGACGGCCAGTGGTACCGCCGCGCCTACTTCGACGACGGCACGCCGCTCGGCTCGGCGTCGAACGACGAATGCCGCATCGACTCGCTGTCGCAGAGCTGGGCGGTGATCGCCGGTGGCGGCGACCCGCAGCGCGCGCGCGACGCGATGGAGAAGGTCGACGAGATGCTGATCGACCGCGAGTCGGAACTGATCCGCCTGTTCACGCCCAGCTTCGACAAGACCGCGCACGACCCCGGCTACATCAAGGGCTACGTGCCGGGCATCCGCGAGAACGGCGGGCAGTACACGCATGCGGCGGTCTGGACCGCGATGGCCTTTGCGCGCCTCGGCGATGCCGGCCGCGCCTACCCGCTGTACGCGATGCTGAACCCGATCGGCAAGAGCGATTCGCGGCTCGCGGTGCAGCGCTACCGGGTCGAGCCCTACGTGATGCCGGCCGACATCTACGGCGAATCGCCGCACACCGGCAAGGGCGGCTGGACCTGGTACACCGGGGCCGCCGGCTGGTACTGGCGCATCGGCATCGAAGAACTGCTGGGCGTGCGCGTGCGCGACGGCGTGCTGCGCATCGCGCCGGTGGTGCCGGCCGCGTGGCCGGGCTTCAGCGTCACGCTGCGGCGCGGCAAGACCGTCTACGAAGTCGAAGTCAACAACCCGTCGCGACGCGAGCAGGGCCAGGGCACCTGGTCGCTGCAGCACGACGGGAACCCCGTTTCCCTCGAGGGCGGCGTGCCATTTGTCGATGACGGTGCACGGCACCGGGTTGTGGCCACGCTCGCCTGAATGCAGTCAATCAGCGCTGAAGTCGCATTGAAAGGAGATCCCTCATGCCAGCCGCCCCGCGCCCCCGCGCCAAGCCGTCGCGCTTCGATGCCATCGAGATGCTGAAGGCCGACCACATCGCGATCAAGAAGCTGTTCATCGCGTTCCACCAACTCAGCGACCGCAGCAACACCGACGGCGAACGCCGCGCGGTGGCCGAACGCATCTGCACCGAGCTGACGGTGCACGGCCAGATCGAGGAGGAGATCTTCTACCCGGCGGTGCGCGCCGCGATCGGCGACGATGCGCTGGTCGACCAGGCCGAGGTCGAGCATGCGAGCGCGCGCGAGCTGATCGCCGAGATCTCGGCGATGACGCCGGCCGACGAGCAGTTCGATGCGAAGGTCATCGTGCTCGGCAAGCACATCGATGCGCACGTCGAGGAAGAGCACAGCAAGATCTTCCCGAAGGCGAAGAAGGCCAAGGTCGATTTGAAGGCAGTCGGCACTCGGCTCGCGTCGCGCAAGGCCAAGCTGATGGAGGAGTACCACGCGATGGCCAGCGGCGGCGAGCCGCACGAGGACGAGAACGCCGATCCGGTCGGCCGCCCGCCGTTCGAGCACGGGCACCGGCCGGCGTCGCGGGCCTGAGGAGACTGATCAGCCGGTCCGCGTGACCTTCACGTCGACCTGCAGGCCGATGTAGGCATCGGCATCGCCGAACCAGCTGCCCGAGATCGGCGCGGCCTGCTTTGGATCGCGCGCGACGCCGACGCGCACCAGCTGCGATCCGCCGAGCAGGTTGTTGGTGGGATCGAACGGCAGCCAGCCCGCGCCGGGCAGGTAGGCCTGCAGCCAGGCGTGCGTGGCACCGGCGCCGGTGGTAGGCACGGTGTCGACGGATGCGCCGCCGTCCGCTGCATCGCGCTGACGGCCGGCCGGGTCGAGCGCCGGGTCGTAGAGGTAGCCCGAGACGAAGCGGGCCGCGACACCCAACCGCCGCACCGCCTCCATCATCAGCAACGCGAAGTCACGGCAACTGCCGGTGTTGAGCGCCAGCGTCTTCAGCGGGTCCTGCGTGCCTTCCTCGTCGCGGTCGGCGTAGGTGAAGTGGTCGCGGATGTGCTGGTTCATGCGCACCAGCATGTCGCGGGTGCCGGTCGGGCCGTCGGTGCGGACGAACTGGCGCGCCCAGGCGGAGAGCTTGCCATGCGGGTCGTCGTGGTGCGGGCGCAGGTAGTGCTCGAGGTCGAAGCGCTCGTCGACCGAGTACGAGAACGGAAAGAACTCGGCCGACGGCGACAGCGGCAGTTCGAGGTTGTGGCTGCTCGCATGCTCGATCGTGAACGAGCAGACGAAGCGCAGCTCGGACGCCTCGCCGAGCGGTTGCACCAGCGCGATCGAGTTCGAGTACGGGTCCTGGATCATCCGCACGCCGGCTTCGGGGCTGACCTTCAGGTCGGTCGCGAGCACGCGCAGGTCGTGGCTGTCGCGCGGGCGGAACATCACGCGGTGCTCGCCGAAGCGCACCGGCTTCGAGTAGCGGTACGTCGTCGTGTGCGTGATGTCGTACTGGATCGTCATCGACGGCCGCGGGCTCAGACGCCGAGCAGTTCCACTTCGAACATCAGCGTCGCGTTCGGCGGGATCACGCCGCCGGCGCCGCGGGCACCGTAGCCGAGCTGCGGCGGGATCACCAGCACGCGCGTGCCGCCGACCTTCATGCCCTGCACGCCTTCGTCCCAGCCCTTGATCACCATGCCGGCGCCGAGGCTGAAGCCGAACGGGTCGTTGCGGTCCTTGCTGCTGTCGAACTTGGCGCCCTTGACGCCGTTGTTGTAGAGCCAGCCGGTGTAATGCACGCTGACCTGCTGGCCGGCTTGTGCTTCGGCGCCGGTGCCCGGCACGGTGTCTTCGTATTGGAGGCCGGAGGCGGTCGTCTGCATGGGAATTCCTTGTGGGGACGCAAAACCGGCATGCTAACGCGGCCGCGGGATCACCGTGGCAACGCATAGGCGAGCACGTAGTCGCCCGGCTTTGTCCCGGTCGACCCGTGCCCGCCCGCCACCACCAGCAGCAGCTGCCGGCCGTCGGTGCCCGCATACGTCATCGGCGTCGCCTGGCCGCCGGCCGGCAGGCGCTGCTTCCACAGCTCGCGGCCGGTGCTCACGTCGTAGCCGCGCACGTAGTCGTCCAGCGTGCCCGACAGGAAGGCCACACCGCCGGCCGTCATCATCGGCCCGCCGATGTTCGGCACCCCCATGCGGAACGGCAGCGGCAGCGGCGACAGGTCGCGCACCGTGCCGTTGCGGTGCTTCCACGCCACCTGCCCGGTACGCAGGTCGACGCCGGCGACGTTGCCCCACGGCGGCTGCTGACACGGGATGCCCAGCGGCGAGGTGAACGCGCTCATCTTCGCCGCGTACGGCGCCCCGAAGTTCTCGTTCAGCGCGGGCAGCGGCCCCTGCGGCTCGCCCTTGCCCTGCACCATCAGGCTGGTCGCATCCGGCCGCGGGACCAGCGTCGACGTGAAGGCCAGCGTGGTCGGCGTCGTGAAGGCGACCTGCCGCACCGGGTCGACCGCGATGCTGCCCCAGTTGAAGACGCCGAAGTTGCCGGGGTAGATCAGCGAGCCGCCTTCGGACGGCGGCGTGAAGCGCCCGTCGTAGCGCAGCCGGTGGAACGCGATGCGGCAGGCGAGCTGGTCGAACAGCGTCGCGCCCCACATGTGGCGGCCTTCCAGCCGCTGCGGTTCGAACGACACGGCCGAGCGCGGCTGCGTCGGCGCGGTGTGGTCCCCGGTCGCGGCGCCCTGCGGCGCAGCCACTTCCTCGACCGGCAGCAGCGGCTTGCCGGTGCGGCGGTCCAGCACGAAGATCTCGCCCTGCTTGGTCGGCTGCACCAGCGCCGGCACCGTCGCGCCGCCGACCGTGAGGTCGACGAGGCTGGGCTGCGATGGCACGTCGTAGTCCCACAGGTCGTGGTGCACCGTCTGGAACACCCAGCGCGGCTTGCCGGTCGCGACCTCCAGTGCCACCACCGACGACGAGTAGGTCTCGACCGCTGCGCTGCGTTGCCCGCCCCACTGGTCGGGCGGCTGGTTGCCCATCGGCACGTAGACCAGGCCCAGCGCCTCGTCGACGCTGGAGATCGACCAGCTGTTCGGCGAGTTCGGCGTGTAGCTCGCACCCGCGGCGATCGGCGCGGTGGCGTCGGGGTTGCCGGAATCCCAGTTCCACACCAGCGCGCCGGTCTCGATGTCGAACGCGCGGATCACGCCCGATTGCTCCTTCGTCGACACGTTGTCGAGCACGGTACCGCCGATGATCACCAGGTTCTGCGTGACGACCGGCGGCGAGGTCGAGTAGTACGAGCCCGGCTTCAGGTTCGGCATGTGCGCCCAAAGGTCGACCTGGCCGCGGCCGCCGCCGAAGCTGCGGCAGATCGCGCCGGTCTCGGGATCGAGCGCGATCAGGCGGCCATCGGCCGTCGGCATGAAGAGCTTGGCGGGGCAGCGGTCGATGGCCTTCGCGCCGGTGCTGGTCGCGGCGACCAGCAGGCCGACGCGTTGCGGCGAGGTGTCGGCCTCGGTTGCAGGAGCGGAGGCTGCCGCAGCGGGCGCCTCGGCCCGCGGCGGCTGGTAGCCGAGGCCGCGGCAGGTCAGGTGCTGCAGCGCCAGCTCGCCCTGGATCAGCGGGTCGTAGCGCCAGATCTGCTGGCCGGTGGTCGCGTCGAGCGCCACCACCGACTGGTGCGGCGTGCACAGGTAGAGCCGGTTGCCGATCTTCAGCGGCGTGACCTCGTAGGTCGTCTCGACCGGGTCGCCGGGCCGGCCGCGCAGGTCGCCGGTGCGGAACTGCCATGCGAGCTGCAGGCTGCCGACGTTGTCGGGCGTGATCTGCTTCAGCGGCGACCAGCGCTGGCCGTGGCCGGTGCGGCCGTAGGCGTGCCATTCATCCGAAGGCACGGCCGACGCGGCGTCGCTGACCACCGCGGCGGCGGGCAGGCTACCGGCCTGGTCGTGGCGATCGACGGTCCACGACGCGACCGCGATGCCGACGGACAGCATCAGCACGGTGGCCAACGCGGCGCGCGCGCTGCCCAGGCCGGTGCTGCCCAGCGAGCGCGCGACCCACGGCGTCACCAGCAGCACGCCGAGCACGAACAGCAGGTCGAGTCGGGCCGCGAGCGGCCACCAGTCGAGGCCTGATTCCCACAGCGCCCAGACCAGTGTCGCGAGCAGCCAGCCGGCGAACACCCACAGCGCGGCGCTGCGGCCACGCCACAGCAGCACGCCGCTCGCGAGCGCGGCGACACCGGCCGCGAGGTAGTACGGGCTGCCGCGCAGCGCGACCAGCCAGGCGCCGCCGCCGGCGAGCGCGAGGCCGGACAGGATCAGCACGGCGGCGAGCACGCGGACGAACAGGGCACCTGAACTGTTCGGCGAAGGAGTAGGTGAAGTCGGCAAGGGCAATCTCCAGAAGGCGACGGACAATCGCCGGCACAGGGCACGGTAGCGGCCCGCATGCAGGCCGGCAGTCGGCCGCGATCCCGGCGGTGCGTAGGACGGCGTGCCTTGCACCGTCGGCATGTCACCGCATTACAGGAGATGACACGATGTTCGAAGCCACCCTCGCCGGCAGCCTGCCGAAACCCGCCTGGCTCGCCGAGACGGGCAAGCTGTGGCCCACGTGGCAGGCCGAGGGCGCCGCGCTGGCGCAGGCCAAGCTCGATGCGACGCTGCTGTGGATCAAGACCCAGGAAGACGCCGGCCTGTCGGTGATCGGCGACGGCGAGCAGTCGCGCCAGCACTTCGTGCACGGCTTCCTGGAGCGCGTGGCCGGCATCGACTTCGAGCACAAGGTCGAGATGGGCATCCGGCGCGACCGCTACAAGGCGATGGTGCCGCAGGTGGTGGGGCCGCTGAGCCTGACCGGCCGGGTGCACGAGACCGAGGCGCGCTTCCTGCGCGCGCACACGCAGCGCAAGATCAAGTTCACGCTGCCCGGCCCGATGACGATCGTCGACACCGTGGCCGACCGCTTCTACGGCGACCGCGTGAAGATGGCCTTCGCGTTCGCCGAGCTGCTGAACCAGGAGGCGCGGGCGCTGGAGGCCGACGGCGTCGACATCGTGCAGTTCGACGAGCCGGCCTTCAACGTCTACATGGAAGAGGCGGCCGAGTGGGGCGTGAAGGCGCTGGAGCGCGCGGCCGAGGGGCTGCGCTGCACGACCGCGGTGCACATCTGCTACGGCTACGGCATCCAGGCCAACATCGACTGGAAGAACACGCTGGGCGACGAGTGGCGCCAGTACGAGAAGGTGTTCCCGGCGCTGGCCGCGAGCCGCATCGACCAGGTGAGCCTGGAGTGCATCCATTCGCATGTGCCGCCCGACCTGATGGCGCTGCTGGCCGGCAAGGACGTGATGGTCGGCGTGATCGACGTCGCGAGCGACACGATCGAGACGCCCGAGGAAGTGGCCGACACCATCGGCCGCGCGCTGCAGTTCGTGCCGAAGGAGCGGCTGATCCCGTGCACGAACTGCGGGCTCGCGCCGATGAGCCGGGCGGTGGCGGAGGCGAAGCTGAAGGCGCTGGGGGAGGGGGCGGCGCTGGCGAGGAGGCGCAGCGGGGGCTGAGGGACCGCAAGAAGATGAGTCGAACGAAGTGAAGATTGGGGGATCACTGCTTTCCTCACGCCTACGAAGCTTCGGCGTACTCATCCCCGAATAGTCCGAACCCATTCTCCAGGTACGTCATGACCTTGCGAGCATCCTCGCGTGTCTGCACCGTGATTTCTCCAAGATCCAACGTGATGGCGGTCTTGAGCGACTGCGGCGCGAAGCGCACACCAGCCACGGTAAGCAACCCGTCGAAGCCGCTGACGATCATGGGCTGCACATCGTTGTTCGGAAACATGAAGGAGATCGTGTTTCCCGTCTGTGGAACCACAGGCAAATCAATCTCGCCCGACATGTTTCCGAATGCGGCGGTCGAACCATAGAACAACGCTAGTTCAAGGTTGAGCTTCATGGTGTCAATGGAGCGTTGGGTATGTAGAGGGTGCTTGAAGCGATGATCTCTGCTGTCATGTCGCATCCCATTCTCTGTCCGAGGGAAATCATCGCATTGATGTTGTCGATCATTCCTTGCAACCCTGGTCGATGGCCTACCCAGGTCGTGGACGTTCCTGTCAACGCCCTGTTCGGAACGTCATAGGCGAGCGTGAACAGCTTGCTCGGATCCTGCAGCATGTTGTTCATTTTCACCCGAGCCGCAGCGATTGCCTGTTGAGCAGCGGCCTTGAGCGCGAGGCACGGGTCGCCAGCATTCTGGCAGTGCCGATCCCATTGACGCTCTTCGAGCGGCGACATGCCTTTTGGCCGAGACGCTGCAAATATTCCTTCGAACGGATTCCGGAACGCAGGCCATGACGCGGATTGAGGCGTCATGGACGGGTAGTCGGGATCGACGACTGGTGGCGATCCATATTCGCAGACCAAAGCGAACCACGTCCATTTGCAGCTCGCGAGGCCGTTCGGGTCAACATAGTTCAGTGGGTCGCCGCTGACATACGCGTAGCCGTTGATCCCACCTCGCAGCCCGCTGGGATCTGCTTGCGAGTAGCCACCTCTTGAACCGTCGTAGCTGCGGAAGTAGTTGTAGAACAGCCCGCTCTCCGCATCCGCATACTGCCCGGGGAACCGCAGGTTCTGCCCGAATGCCCCAAGCCCGTCGGGATTGGTCTCCGGTGCCGTCGTGCCGAACGGCTCGGCCAGCCAGCGCCAGCGCTTGGCGCCGTTCCGGTCGACGACGATGCGCGGCGCGTTCAGGTGATCGGCGTGGATGTAGAACACCAGCGGGGCTGCGCTCGGGCTCGCGTTGGTCGGATCTGGCATGAACATCGCCACCGGGATGTTGTCCAGCCACACGTACTCGCGCAGCGCCTTGCCGGTCTGGTCGTATTCGCCGAGCAACTGTCCTTCGAGGTCGTATACGAAGATCACCGTCTCGCCGGTGCTCGTCACCTTGCGGATGCGGCGGCGTTTGGCGTCGTAGTCGTAGCTGCCCGTCACGCCGGCTTTGGTGATGCTGGTGATCGCGCCGTTCAGGCCGTAGGTCGCCGTGTAGTTCGCGCTGTCGCTGGTCGTGTTGCCGGCGTTGTCGTAGCCGAAGCTGCGGGCCGGGTTCGTGAGGCTCGTCAGCCGGTTGCTCGTCGCCTCGGTCGTGTACGTGCTAGGGCTGCCGTTCAGGCTCACGCTGGTGCGGTTGCCGTTCGGGTCATAGGCGATCGACCAACTCGATGCGGCCGTCGTGATGCTGGTGAGTTGGCTGTTCTCGTCATAGCCGAAGCTCTGGTCCAGTGCTGGCTGCGCGGTGCCGTCACTTGCCAGCAGGTGCGTGAAATCGGTGATGCGGTCGGCCGCGTCGTAGGTCACGTCGCGCAGCACGTTGCCCAACGGGTAGCGCACGATGCGGCCGCTCAGGTCGAACTGCCGCATGTGCGGCACCAAGCCGCTCGTCATGTGCCAGTCCCAGCCGCTCACCGGGCCGAAGGGTTCCCACTTCACGTTGCTGATCAGCGGGATGGGCGTGCTGCCCGCGTCCTTGGCCAGGCTCATGGCGATGAGTTCGCCGACATCGCGCGTGATCACCAGCACCCGGCCCGACGGGTAGGTGATGGTCATCAGGTCGCCGTGCGAGTAGGCGTACTTCACCGTCGTCACGATCGGCACGGTATTCGCACCGGCCTTCGCGTTCACCGACTGCACGGCTTCCGTGATCCGACCCCGCGGGTCGTACTTGACACGGGCAAAGCCGCTCGGGTGGTCGGTGCGACTCAGGCGGCCAATGCTGTACGTGTAGTCGGGCCCGGTCAGATCCCAGTTCCACGTGATGGTCTGGCTTGGCTGGCCGCTCTGCGCGTAGCCGACGCTGGTCAGACGCCCTTCAAGGTCGTAGGTGTAGGTCTCGGTGACGCCTCGGCTGTCGGTGCGGGTCTTCAGGCGCCGAGCTGCGTCATACGTGATATTCGTGATGCCGGTGTCCGGACTGATCAGCTGCGTGGCATCGCCAAAGCCGTTGCGCGGGTATTGCGTGACCAGGTTGCGCGGGTCGGTCACCTTGGTCGGGCGTCCTCCGCCGTCGTACTCGATCGCGGTCTTGCCGTTCTTCGGGTCGGTCAGCTCCTTCACGCGGTACTGCGCGTCATAGCCCACACGCGTTTGAACGTTCAGGCCGCCCGGATCACGGGTGATCTTGGTGACATTTCCTTCGGCATCGTATTCATAGGCTCGCACTGGAGTGGGAGACACCGGCGGCGGTGGGATATCAGCGTGGCATGGGACAGCAGGCAGAAGCAGGCAGGTCGTGACAGCAATGACCCCTGCGTGGGTCGTCGTGTTCATGGTCGAGTTTTGACAAGCGGTTGATCGATTCGCGCTGCCACACCCTCTTGAGGGGACTGCTTGGCCGGCGCACTGCGCTCATTGAATCGCCGACCTCGATCAATGGCAAGCGTTGTGTGTGGCCGTCGGCGGCCTGCAACAGGCCGCCGATTGACGATGACACCCAACGCCAATTTCCGTATCTGCGCGCGCCCGCGCAGATACGACATCAGTGTGCAGAAACGATGGAGACCTGATGCCACTCGACGATCCAGCGGGCCGGATGACCCGCGGCCCATCGCTGCCCAAGGAGCTTGGATGGATCGGATCAAAAAAGACCGAAAATAGCGGCCCGCCCCGCTCGTCGGACCCTTTCCTCCTCTCGAAGATCCCAGATGGCCACCATCCTCCAGAACCTGCCCCTCGGGCAGAAAGTCGGCATCGCCTTCTCCGGCGGCCTGGACACCAGCGCCGCGCTGCACTGGATGAAGCTCAAGGGCGCCTTGCCCTATGCCTACACCGCCAACCTCGGCCAGCCCGACGAGCCCGACTACGACGAGATCCCGCGCAAGGCGATGCAGTACGGCGCCGAGAAGGCCCGCCTGGTCGACTGCCGGCTGCAACTGGCCAATGAAGGCATCGCCGCGCTGCAGGCCGGCGCCTTCCACATCTCCACCGCCGGCATCACCTACTTCAACACCACGCCGCTCGGCCGCGCGGTCACCGGCACGATGCTGGTCGCGGCCATGAAGGAAGACGACGTCAACATCTGGGGCGACGGCAGCACCTTCAAGGGCAACGACATCGAGCGCTTCTACCGCTACGGCCTGCTGACCAACCCGAGCCTGAAGATCTACAAGCCCTGGCTCGACCAGCTCTTCATCGACGAACTGGGCGGCCGCGCCGAGATGTCGGCCTTCATGACGAAGGCCGGCTTCGGCTACAAGATGTCGGCCGAGAAGGCCTACTCCACCGACTCCAACATGCTTGGCGCCACGCACGAGGCCAAGGACCTGGAGCACCTGAACAGCGGCATCCGCATCGTCAACCCGATCATGGGCGTGGCCTTCTGGCGCGACGACGTGGCGGTCAAGGCCGAAGAGGTCACGGTGCGCTTCGAAGAGGGTCGGCCGGTCGCGCTGAACGGCCAGACCTTCGCCGGCCCGGTGGAGCTGTTCCTCGAGGCCAACCGCATCGGCGGGCGACACGGCCTGGGCATGAGCGACCAGATCGAGAACCGTATCATCGAGGCCAAGAGCCGCGGCATCTACGAAGCCCCGGGGCTGGCGCTGCTGCACATCGCCTACGAGCGCCTCGTGACCGGCATCCACAACGAAGACACGATCGAGCAGTACCGCATGAACGGGCTCAAGCTCGGTCGCCTGCTGTACCAGGGCCGCTGGTTCGACCCGCAGGCCATCATGCTGCGCGAGACCGCGCAACGCTGGGTGGCGCGCGCGATCACCGGTGAGGTCACGGTGGAACTGCGCCGCGGCAACGACTACTCGATCCTCAACACCGAGAGCCCGAACCTGACCTACGCGCCGGAGCGGCTGTCGATGGAGAAGGTCGAGAACGCGCCGTTCTCGCCGCTGGACCGCATCGGCCAGCTGACGATGCGCAACCTCGACATCGCCGACACGCGCGAGAAGCTGATGGTGTATGCGCAGGCGGGGCTGCTGAGCTCGGCCGGTGGCGCCGCGCTGCCGCAGCTGAAGAGCGAGGACTGATCCCTCAGCGGCAATCGCCGCTCAGGGCCGCCTTCGCGAGCGCGGGCAAGGCCAGCAATCCGGTGAATCCTGCGGCTTGCTCCTTGCCGTCATCCGGGTGAAGGCAGTCCGGCTTCACGGCCTTGCCGATCGAGCTCGTCAGTTGCTCGCCTTGCGACTTCGCGCGGGGGAGCAACGCCGGATCGCCCCGGCCCATCATCGTCGCCAGACCGGATCTGCTTGACGCGACCGCCCGCCGGAGAACGGACTCGTCGAGCCGAAGCGGCTGGCTCGCCGCCGGTTCGGCGCTTCGGGCGTCCATCGTCGACGAGGGTGAGGCAATCTCGGCATGGATCGGTCCAGCATCGATCGGCCGAGAGACGGACGCCGGTGCTGTTCGATGGATGGCCCCCGGCGTCACGCCGGATCGACTGCGTCGGACTGGCTCCTCGGCGACCCGAGCGGCGAGCGGCAGCAGCAGCCATTGCATGCGTCGAATCCCGCCGGCTCGCCGATCGGCGGACTCCTTCACCGGCATCAACACAAACCACAGCCCTGCGACGTGGAGCGCCGCCACGACGGCGAGCACCGTGGCATGGGTTTCGAGGCGATGGGCAGTGATGATCCGGGCGACCGTTGTTCGAACCGGCCACATTCTCGTGGATCTCACCGGCACGCCTCAGGTGATGGCCGCCTACAGGCTGAAGCGGCGGTCTCCGATCGACGGGCCGGGAAGCTGCATCGATCATTGATCAAGAGACGGCTCCGGGGTCGGGGCCGCGACATCTTCACGAGGAATCGCATGAAAAGCTTCGTCACGTCCGTCCCGCTCGCCCTTCTCACGTTGATCGCCGCCGGCTGCAGCTCCACGCCGAGCAACCTGCAGACGGCCACCGGCGACACGCGCCCGCAGCCGGTCATCGTGCAGGTGCCGGTGCAGATCTCGACCCCCGAGCTGGAATCGGGCTGCTGGGCCCAGTTCTATGGCGACCGCAACTTCAAGGGCGAGGTCGCGACGCTGGTCGGCCCGGTGTCGCTCGAAAGCGCCGACAAGATGAACGGCCGGCAGCTCAAGAAGGAGATCGACAGCCTGGTGACCGGCCCGAAGGCCACGCTGCGCGTCTACGAGCACGCGATGTTCAAGGACCGCTCGATCGCCTTCGGCCCGAACAGCCGCGAAGGTGGGCTGATCACCAAGCTCGGCGTCGGCGGGCACATCCAGTCACTGCAGCTCGAGTGCACCAGCTGATGGCGCAGGTGGCGACTCACGCGGCGTGCGCGGTCTGACCCTCGGCCGGCGCCGCGACCTTCGTGAACCGGGCGGCCCCGAGCAAGCCGCCGGCCGCGGCGAACACCGCGCCGATCAGGAACGCAAGGTGGTAGCCGGCGGTGAGCGCCTCCTTCGGGTCCGCGCCCGCTGACACCAACGCATCGGTGCGCGCCGCCGCCAGGCTGGCCAGTACCGCCAGCCCCAGCGCGCCGCCCATCATGAACGCCTTGTTGACGATGCCCGAGGCCAGCCCCGAATCCTGCGGCTGCACCTCGCTCATCGCCGCCAGCAGCAGCGGGTTGAACGCGACGCCGGCCCCCACGCCGAGCAGCAGCATGCTCGGCAGCACGTCGATCCAGAAGTTGCCATCGACCGGCGCGCGAGCGAACAACGCCAGCCCGAGCGCGGCCACCAGCAGCCCCCCGGCCAGCGGCTTCTTCAGCCCGAAGCGCATCACCAGCTTCGCCGACAGCCCGAGCGAGAACGCCGCCATGATCAGGTTGGACGGCAGGAACGCGAGCCCCACCTGCATCGGCGTGTAGCCCAGCACGAGTTGCAGGTACAGCGCCGAGATGAAGAACCACGCGAACATGCCGGCCGCCCACAGCACGCCGACGATGTTGGCCGTCGACAGGTTGCGCAGCCGGAACAGCGACAGCGGCACCAGCGGCTCGGCCACGCGCGACTCGATCGCGAAGAACGCACCCAGCAGCACGACGGCGCCGCCGAGCAAGCCGAGCGTCTGCGCCGACAGCCAGCCCGCCTCGTTGCCGTTGACGATCGCATACACCGCCAGCATCAACGCGATGGTGATCGTCGCCGCGCCCGCCACATCGAGCTTCGCGCCATGCGCGGCCGGCGGCGTGGCCGGCAGCAGCACGAGGCACAGCGCCGCCACCGCGATGCCGATCGGCAGGTTGACGAGGAAGATCCAGTGCCAGCTCAGCGCGCCGGTCAGCAGCCCGCCCAGCAGCACGCCGATGCTGCCGCCACCGGCGCAGACGAAGCCGTAGACGCCCATCGCCTTGGCACGCTCGGCCGGCTCGGTGAAGAGATTCATGATCAACGACAGCGAGATCGCCGACACCACCGCGCCGGCCAGGCCCTGCACCGCACGCGCGACGATCAGCACCCCCTGCGACTGCGCCAGCCCGCAGCCGAGCGACGCCAGCGTGAAGCCGGCGATGCCGAGCAGGAACAGCCGCCGCTGGCCGTACAGGTCGCCGAGCCGCCCGCCCAGCAGCAGGAAGCCGCCGAAGGTCAGCATGTAGGCGTTGACCACCCACACCAGCGAGGTCTCCGAGAAGCCGAGGTCGCTGCGGATCGACGGCAACGCGACGTTCACGATGGTCGTGTCGAGCACGATCATCAGCACGCCCAGGCACAGCACGGCCAAGGCGAGCCAGCGCTTGCGGGTGTCGAGATGGCGGTGGGGCATCGGGGCTCTCCGGCGGGGAAAAGGCGCCATTCTCCATGGCAGGGCCATGCCGTCCAGCCCCGCCGCGGCGGCCCGGTTCGTGCGATCCTTGTCGCGGTTGGCCGACACACCCCCCAACAGAGGGGGAGCGTGCCGCGCGACGGCCGGGCGCGCGCTCGCTAGACTGCGCCGTTCAGCGCCGGGGAGGCGTTTCACTTCAGAAGACTCAGACCACATGAAACGGGCCACGTTCCTGCTCAAGCTTTGTTACTGCCTGAACCTGTTCGGGTTGTTGCTGCCGTTCGCGCTGGCGCGGCTGGGCGGCCTGCCGGCCCTCGGCGATGCTGCCACGGCCGCCGCCGCGCTGGTCGCCGGCCTGAGCGCGCTGGTGCTGGTGCTTGCGGGCCTGTACCGCATCGGCCTGGTCGTGCGCGTGCCCGGCACGCTGGACGCCTGGCCGGCGGCCGGCCTGTCCGACGCCTTGCAGCGCATCGGTTCGGCCGGGTTGCACGCCGGCGCGGTGGTCGGCTTGGCGAGCCTGGTGGCGGGCCCGTGGCTGCATGCGGCCGATGCGCTGCTGGCGGCGCAGGTGCTCGCGTTGGCCGGCGGCATCGGGCTGATCGGCCTGGTGCTGTTCGAGTTCGGCCGGTTGACGTCGTTCGAGCAGCGTGCGCGCGAGGAGCTGTCGCCGCAACGCCTGCGCCCGTCGCCGGCGATCGAGGGCCATTCGAGCCTCGACCGCCGCAAGCACTGATCAGGCCGGCAGCGCCCTCAGCGCTTCGAGCGTCGCCAGGCAGGCACCGGCCACTTCGGCGCCCTTCTTGACGAAGTGCTCGCTGAAGAACTGCCGGTGCTCCGCATGCTCGTGGAAGTGCCGCGGCGTCAGCACGGCCGAGAACACCGGTACGCCGGTGTCCAGCTGAACGCGCATCAGGCCGTCGATCACCGCGGCGCTGACGAACTCATGCCGGTAGATGCCGCCGTCGACGACGAGCGCGCAGCCGATGACCGCGTCGTAGCGGCCACTGCGCGCGAGCTTCTGCGCATGCAGCGGGATCTCGAACGCGCCGGGCACGTCGAACGCCTCGATGCCGTGGGTCGGGATCCGTCGTCGCTCGAACTCGTCGAGCAGCCCGCGACGGGCCTGTTCGACGATCTCGCGGTGCCAGGAGGCGCAGACGACCGCGATGCGCGGCGCGTCGGTGGGGGAGAGAGTGGTGAGGGTCTGATTCATGGGGTCCTCGAGTTGGATGGCCAGAATCAGGGCGCGCGACAACGCGAGCGCTGCAGCCGAAGCCGCCGTGCCCGTGACATTCGCGTTTCTCTTTCATCCGGACTGTGACCGTCGGCCCTGGCATCGCACCAGGTCTGCTGACCCCGATCGCACCGATGCGTGACGCAACGGCATGACCGGGCGCTCGCGGGCTCCCGTGATCGCTCACGGATACCGCCGGTGGGGAATTTCGCCCCGCCCTGAGAACGCTGTCCGCCGGTGAAAGCGCGGACGCGGCGATTCTAGAAGGGCTGGAAGAACCTCACTCGCAGCGCAGCGCCCCGCTCGCGACGCAGTCGAAGAAGCCGAGCACCCGGTGCAGCACCGGGATGCGGTACGCATCGGCCTCGATCAGCAGCGAGTGCTTGCCCTGCACCACCGTGCGGCCGACACAGTAGCCGGCGCCATGCGCTGCGTTGAGGGTGTCGCAGAAGGTCTTCTGCGCCGACGGCTTCACCACCACGTCCTGCTCGCCCTGCAGCAGCAGCACCGGCTGGCGGATGCGCGCCGCGGCCTCGCCGCGCACCCGCTCGGCGGCGGCGCAGGACTGCTGGAACCAGCGGTACGACACGCCGCCCACCTTCGCATGCGGCGAGCCGCAGTCCGGCCCGTCGCAGCGTGCCTGCGCGCGCATGTCCCAGTGGCGCTTGAAGCGCGCCGCGCTGTGCGTCAGCGCGTTCGGTGCGTCGGGCGCGCGCTGCCTGATCAGCTCGTAGGCCGGATCGAAGGGCGTGCCCTCGGCATAGCTCTTCGGCATCAGCCACGCGATGCCCGACAGCTGCATCGTGCCGCCGTCGCACAGGTAGTCGGCCAGTTGCGCCGTGACGCCGGCGTTGCTCGCGCCAGTGGCCCACGGCGCCATCATCGGCGTGACGAGCGCCAGCGCCGCGATGCGTGCCGACGGCGAGGCCTCGAGGAACAGCGCCGCCGCCGCACCGCCCATCGAATGCGCCAGCAGGAACAGCGGCAGCGGCCGGCCGATGCGCGCCGTGCGCACCGGGCTGTCGACGAAGGTCGCGAGGTCGTTCACGTAGTCGTCGAAGTTCTCGACGTGGCCGATCGAATCGTCCTGCGGCAGCAGCCGCTGCGAGAAGCCCTGGCCGCGGTGGTCGTGGATGTAGACCGAGTAGCCGCTGCGCACCAGGTCGCGCACTGTCTCCTGGTACAGCGCGAGGCCTTCGGTGCGGCCGGTGGCGATGACGATGCCGCCGCGCGTCTCGGCGCGGTGCTGGTACAGCCGGTAGTGGATCTTCACGCCGTCGACGCCGGTGAAGGCGCCGCGCGTCAGCTGCGCCTCTTTCAGCGCGAGCGCTTCCAGGTCGGTCCAGCTCGGCGATGCGGCGAGATCCGCCTCGGTGCCGATCACGTAGGGCGCGGCGCCGGAGGCTTCCAGCGGTGGGAATGACGAAGTCTCCTGGGCGCAGGCCGGGTCGGCCGTTGCCACGAAGATCAGCCCTGCGGCCAGCAGCCGCATCAAGTTTCGCAAAATCATCTCAGGGGGTTTTCAGGTCCAACGTGGGGAGCGGACAAGCAGGTAGCGGGGGCGTCCGTTGCCGACCTGGGTGGTAAGGACGTCGATCGGCACCGTGTCGCCCAGGTGGCGATTGATTTCGGCGATGTCCTCGACGGTCGGCGCAATCTTGCCCCGCAGGAGCTGGCCGCCAGCGTCGGTCTTGAACTCGAAGGTTCGGGCCTGGGGAAGCAGTCCGGTGAAATGTCCGGTCAACGTGACGTGGTCCTCGTGCAGATTGTCTTCGGCCAATCGTTGCAGGCTTTGCTTCACCTGCCCGACATCGACATAGCGGACAGTTCGATCGGCAACCTGCAACGTGCAGACCGCATCGTGGTCCGCCAGCACCTTGAGGAACGCTCGCACCTTCTCGACGGCGCGCCGATCGGTTTCGGAGGCGACGTCGGCCAGCTCCTCGTCGGTGCCGAAGGTGCTCGCGAGAAGTGCATGCATGCGTTCAAGCGCCGTGGCCATCGCACTGCGCTCCAGGGAAGGGGTTGGGTCCGGGCTGTGTTCCTCGAGTTCGAAGCCGAAGGATCCCAGTGCCGTGCTCGTGATGAGCAGCGGGTTCTGTCCGCGATTTGGAATCGGGCCCGAGGCAGCGAGTGGCGCCGACAAGGAAGCGGCCATGGCTGCAATGGCTTCGCTGAAGCTGTTCACCGCGCGCATGCCGAAGTCGGCAGAGACACCGCGGCTGGCCACCACCGGTGCGCCGCTGAAAGTGAGTCGGGCACGAGCGGGTTCCGGTTCGAGAGCCTCGGGCGTTTCCTGAAGGCGCGTTTCGACGGCACGCAGGCGGGCTTCAGTGCTGCTGCGCGTCAGCAGTGCCGACGCCGGAAGCTGTGCCAACTGATCGCGAAGGAACTGTTGGTCGGCAAGCAGGTGGTGGCGTTCGTCGGCTGTCATGGATGCAGCGAATCGTAGCGGTCGAGCCATTGCCGCGCCAGCAGATCGGTGGCGGGCTCGAGATCGACTTGCAGAAAGCCTTTCCAGGTCGCGTTGCGCCGGTGCGACCAGAGGCTGTACCAGTAGGTGCTCAGGGCGACGATGGTTCGTGCCGGCAGCTTGTCGAGTTCCACGAAGTAGCTGTCGACGTGGAAGCGGGTCTTGGCTTCGTCGTGATCGAGGACGCTGGTGTTGTCCGGACCGGGCGCGAATCCTGGTGGTGAATGAAGAAAAGTGACCACATCGATGTCCCGAGGTGCACGCTGCTCGAGCAGTTCAATGTGCTCCATGAAGCTGCCATCAAGCCACTGCATCCCGCTGACAAGGCCGATGGCATGCAGCGCTGCGCGGTAGTGTACGAATCCCGACAAGATCTGATGGCGCGCCGGGCTGGTCGCGAACCGCATCACCAGATCCAGCATCGAAATGGAATAGGGCGAGCGTTGCGGCGCTGTGGGGTTTTGCGAGTCCATCGGCGGCAGGATGCCCAGCGGCGTCCACTCGGGTATGGCAACGGTGCTCAATGAACTGTCTCCGCCGGGTTGTGAAGGCCGGCGGGCAATCTATCAGCCTGTCGAACGGACGCGAACGGGACAGATGTGCTTTGGTGGCCGAGACTCAGTACGTCCGCCCGGACTTGAACTGTGCCCGCGTCGTGCGCGTGCGCTGCGTCGCGCGATCGATCGCGGCGAACGACTTCGCGGCGTGCGCATGGCACACCGCGAGGCCGAGCGCGTCCGCGGCATCCTTGCCGGGCAGGCCGGGCAACTTCAGCAGCCGCATGATCATTTCCTGCACCTGCTCCTTGCGCGCCTGGCCGTGGCCGACGATGGCCTTCTTCATCTGCAGCGCGGTGTACTCGGCCACCTCCAGGTTGCCCGACACCAGCGCGGTCAGCGCCGCGCCGCGGGCCTGGCCCAGCAGCAGCGTGCTCTGCGGGTTCACGTTGACGAAGACGATCTCGACCGACGCGCAATGCGGCTCGTAGCGGGCGGCGACCTCCCGCACGCCGTCGAAGATGATCTTCAGCCGCGCCGGCAGGTGGCCGATGTCGGCGGCATCGGTCTTGATGGTGCCGCTGGCGACGTAGTGCAGCTGCGTGCCGTCGATGTCGACCACGCCGAAGCCGGTGGTCCGCAAGCCGGGGTCGATGCCTAGGATGCGCATGTCAGGTGGCGCTCATCACGCATCGAAGTACCACCGCACCGAATGGAAGAACACCGGCGCCGCGAACGCGAGCGGCGCGACGCGGTCGAGCAGCCCGACCGCACCCGTCACCGACGCGCGGTTGCCCCAGCGCCGCACGCCGGCGTCGCGCTTCAGCGCCTGCATCACCAGCGAGCCCAGCGTGCCGCAGCCCGACGCGATGAAGCCGATCAGCAGCGACTGCGCCGGCTTGAACGGCGTGATCCAGTACAGCAGCCCGCCGACCAGCCCGCCGCCCAGTGCGCCGATGATGAAGGCGCGCCACGAGAACGCACGGTCGATGTGGCGGGCCACCGGACGTGCGCGCACGCGCCGGCTTGCCAGCGCCTGCACGCCCTGCGCACACGCCACCACCAGCACCAGGTACAGCACCAGGAAGGCGCCGCGCTCCTGGTAGCCCTCGAAGTCGAGCAGCAGCAGCGCCGGCGCGTGGCTCATGCCGTAGATGCACACCATCGTGCCCCACTGGATCTTCGCGGTGCGCTCCAGAAAACGCGTCGCGTCGTTGCCGAGCGCCGCGAGGATCGGCAGCGCCGCGAACGCATAGACCGGGATGAACACGGTGAACAGGTCGAAATGGCGCGTGCCCGCCAGGAAGTACTGCGCCGGCAGCACGACGAAGAAGGCCGCCAGCAGCGCGCGGTGATCGCCGCGCCGGGTGTGCGTCAGCGTGATGAACTCGCGCAGCGCGAGGAAGCTCATCAACGCGAACAGCAGTGTCGCGATGAACGCGCCCGATGCCCAGGCCACCCAGAACAGCACCGTGCCGATCCACACCGCGCGCAGCTCGCGGCGGAAGCGCTCGGTCAGCTCCGCCATCTCGGGCGACAGCTCGCGCAGCGAGCGCGCGAACGCCAGGCCGGTCACGATCGCCAGCAGCCCGAAGATGATCACGAACAGCAGGCCGACCTGCTGGCTCACCGTCAGTTGACGCAGCGCACCCATCAGGCCGCCACCTTGCTGAGCGCCAGCACCGCGGAACGCGCGCGGTCGAGGAAGACGCGCTTGTCTTCACCGGCCGCCAGCGTCATCGGCGCGCCGAAGGTCACCGAGCAGAGGATCGGCACCGGAACCACTTCGCCCTTGGGCATCACGCGTTGTACGTTGTCGATCCAGGTGGGTATCAGCTGCACGTCGGGGAACTGCTCGGCCAGATGGTAGAGGCCCGCCTTGAAGGCCTGCGGCTCGCCCTTGTTGCCGCGCGTGCCTTCGGGAAAGATCACCAGCGAGTCGCCGTTGCGCAGCGCGTCGACCAGCGGCTCCAGCGGGTCTTCGTCCTCGGTGCGCACGCGGCTCACGTAGACCGCATTGAACACCTCGCGCGTGATCCAGTGCTTCAGCGGCGACGAGGTCCAGTAGTCGCGCGCGGCGATCGGCCGCGTCTGCGCCCGCAGGTCGTGCGGCAGCGAGGCCCAGATCAGCACCCAGTCGAAGTGGCTCTGGTGGTTGGCGAAGTAGATGCGCTGCTCGGCCTTCGGCGGGCTGCCGTACCAGTGCCCCTGGGCACCGGTGATGAGCCTGGCAATGGTCGAAAGCAGCAGTCCGACGAACTCGGGGCGGGTCATGCCGGGATGGTAGCCGCCGCGCTCAATGCCTGAAGTGGCGGATGCCGGTGAGCACCATCGAGATGCCGCGCTCGTTCGCGGCGGCGATCACCTCGTCGTCGCGCATGCTGCCGCCCGGGTGGATCACGCAGCTCGCGCCGGCATCGATCACCACGTCCAGCCCGTCGCGGAACGGGAAGAACGCATCGCTCGCGACCGCCGAATCCTTCAGCGACAGCTTGGCGTTCTCGGCCTTGATGCTCGCGATGCGCGACGAGTCGACGCGGCTCATCTGCCCCGCGCCAACGCCGAGCGTCATGCCGTTCGCGCAGAACACGATCGCGTTGCTCTTGACGTACTTCGCGACCTTCCACGCGAACAGCAGGTCCAGCATCTGCTGCTGCGTCGGCTGCTTGACGGTGACGACCTTCAGGTCGGCGATCGCCATCTCGTGGTTGTCGGCGCCCTGGATCAGCAGGCCCGAGCCGATGCGCTTCACGTCCTGCGCATTGCGGCCCTGCGACCACGGCGTGGCGCCGCCCGGCGGCAGCGCGATCTGCAGCAGCCGCACGTTCGGCTTGCCCTTGAAGGCCGCCAGCGCCTCGGCACTGAACGACGGCGCGATCACCACTTCGGAGAACTGCTTGACGACCAGCGCCGCCGCCGCGCCGTCGAGCTCGACGTTGAACGCGATGATGCCGCCGAAGGCCGAGCTCGGGTCGGTGTGCAGCGCCTTGCTGTAGGCCTGCGCGGCATCGGCGCCGATCGCGACGCCGCACGGGTTCGCATGCTTGACGATCACGCAGGCAGCCGGTGCGTCGCCCGGGCCGAACGACTTGACGCATTCCCAGGCCGCATCGGCATCGGCGATGTTGTTGTACGACAGCTCCTTGCCCTGCAACTGCTGGCCGGTGACCAGCGAGCCCGGTGCCGGGTTCAGGTCGCGGTAGTACGCGGCCGACTGGTGCGGGTTCTCGCCGTAGCGCAGGTCCTGCAGCTTCACGAAGCGGCCGTTGCTCTGGGCCGGGAAGGCGCTGCGGCTGCCGCCGGCCTGCAGCGACGACAGGTAGTCACTGATCGCGCCGTCGTAATCGGCGATGCGGTTGAACGCCGCCACCGACAGCTTGAACTTCGTCTCGCGGCTGACGCTGCCCGCGGCCTTCAGCTCGGCGACGACGCCGGCGTATTGGGACGCGTCGGTCAGCACCGCGACGTCTTTCCAGTTCTTCGCGGCCGAGCGCACCATCGCCGGCCCGCCGATGTCGATGTTCTCGATCGCGTCTTCGAGCGTGCAGCCGGGCTTGGCCACCGTGGCCTCGAACGGATACAGGTTGACGACCAGCAAGTCGATCGTCGAGATGCCGTGCGCCTGCAGCGCCGCCATGTGCTCCGGCACGTCCCGCCGCGCCAGCAGGCCGCCGTGCACTTTCGGGTGCAGCGTCTTCACGCGGCCGTCGAGCATCTCGGGGAAGCCGGTGTGGTCGGCGACCTCGGTCACCGGCAGGCCGGCGTCGGCGAGTAGCTTCGCGGTGCCGCCGGTGGACAGCAGCTTGCAGCCGAGGGCGTGCAGTTCGCGTGCGAGGTCGAGAACGCCGGTCTTGTCGGAAACGGAAAGCAGGGCTTGCATGAGAGGGTCTCGAGTTATTTGGTGAGCTTGTGGTCGAGCAGCTTGCGCCGCAGCGTGTTGCGGTTGATGCCCAGCCATTCGGCGGCGCGGCTCTGGTTGCCGTCGGCATGCTTCATCACCACGTCGAGCAGCGGCTTCTCGACGACCTTCAGGATCATGTCGTACATGGCGTTCGGCTCGACGCCGCGCAGGTCCTTGAAGTAGGTCTCGAGGCTGTCACGGATGCATTCTTCGATGTGCTTCTTGCTCATGCTTCTTGTTCGATGAGATCGTGGTTGGCTGCGCCGCCGGGGTGTGCCGCGGGCAGCCGATGGTGCGTGTCGGCCAGTTGATCGAACCAGTCCGTCACGGCGCGGACCTGCTCCTCGCAGGAGTCCAGCGTGTTCATGCGGGCCCGAAAGCCCTCGCCGCCGGGCAGTGCGCGCACCGCCCAGCCGATGTGCTTGCGTGCGGTGCGCACGCCGGCGTATTCGCCATAGAGGCCGTAGTGCTCGTGCAGGTGCTCCAGCAGCCAGGTCTTGGCCTGCAGCACCTCGGGCGCCGGCAGGTGCTCGCCGGTGTCGAGGAAGTGCGCGATCTCGCGGAAGATCCACGGCCGGCCCTGCGCCGCGCGGCCGATCATCAGCGCGTCGGCGCCGGTCGCGGCCAGCACCTCGCGCGCCTTCTCGGGCGAGTCGATGTCGCCATTGGCCACCACCGGGATGCGCAGCGCGGCCTTCACCGCGGCGATCGTGTCGTACTCGGCGTGGCCGCCGTAGCCCTGCTCGCGGGTGCGGCCGTGCACCGTCACCATCGCGATGCCGGCCGATTCGGCCGCGCGGGCGATCGCGAGCGCATTGCGTTCGCTCTGGCACCAGCCGGTGCGCATCTTCAGCGTCACCGGCACATGGCGCGGCGCGCAGGCGGCGACCACCGCCTCGATGATCGAGAGCGCGAGCGGCTCGTCCTGCATCAGCGCCGAGCCGGCCCACTTGGTGCAGACCTTCTTGGCCGGGCAGCCCATGTTGATGTCGATGACCTGCGCGCCGCGGTCGATGTTGTAGGCGGCGGCCTCGGCCATCTCCTGCGGCTCGGTGCCGGCGATCTGCACCGCGATCGGCGCCACCTCGCCGTCGTGGTTGGCGCGCCGCGAGGTCTTCAGGCTGTTCCACAGCTCGCGCCGCGACGTCACCATCTCGCTCACCGCGTAGCCCGCGCCCAGCCGCTTGCACAGCTGGCGGAACGGCCGGTCGGTCACCCCTGCCATCGGCGCGGCGAACAAGCGGTTCGGCAGCACGATGTTGCCGATGACGGGGCCGGTGGGCATGGTGGGCGGAGTGCCAAAAAAGGAGGCAGAGTATAGCCCTTGGGGCCTGCGCATAATGCCCGCGGATGGATGCATGGATCGACCCGCTGATCGCCCTGCTGGCGCTGCCCGGATATGGCCTCAGTTCGATCTTCGTGATCGCGCTGATCTCCGCCACCTTGCTGCCGATGGGCTCGGAGCCGATGGTGGTGGCCGTCGTGAGTGCCAACACCAGCCTGTTCTGGCCCGCCGTGCTGGTGGCGACCGCCGGCAACACGCTGGGCGGCGCGATCACCTGGTGGATGGGCTACGGCGCCGAGAAGGCCTACGAGCACGTGAAGCACAAGCCGCACGAGGTGCGCGTGCTGCGCTGGCTGCAGCGCTTCGGCGCCAAGGCCTGCCTGCTGTCGTGGCTGCCGATCGTCGGCGATCCGCTGTGCGCGGTGGCCGGTTGGCTCAAGCTGCCGTTCTGGCCCTGCGTCGGATTCATGGCGATCGGCAAGTTCGCACGCTACCTGGTGATGACGGCGGGTGCGCTGTGGTTGTTTCCCGGCTGGTTTGCGGGATGATGGGGGGTTCATTCGGCACCGCAACGGTGCGCAATCAAACCGTGATGGATTGCCGGCCGGCAGCGATTGGCGGCGATTGGCGGCGAATTGCGATGACGGCGCCATGGCCCCTCGTGGCACGATCCTCGCTGAGCCCGCGGGCTGACAAGGCAAAGCATGAAGTTTCCGACCCAATCCAAGCCCGACACCAAGCCCGCCGCTGCGAAGGGGTCGGCCAAGGGTGCGCCGAAGAGCGCGGCCGCCCCGGCCCGGCCGATGAAGGCGTCGACTGCGACGCCCGCCTCCACGGCCACCAAAGACACCAAGGGAAGCAAGGGAAGCAAGGCGGCCAAGCCCGGCAAGGCGAGTAAGCCGGCCGCGGACCCGAATGCGTTCCTGAAGAACCCGGTGCGCTGGCTGAAGCGATTGTTCCGCCGGCCGGTCCGGCTGAAGCGTCAGGGCCTGGATTTCAAGCTCGTGCTCGACGATCCCGCGACCCGCTTCGGCGACACCACGATGGACGGCTCGAAGATGACGCCGTCGGACACCGCCGACGTGCAGGCGATGCGCCTCGAACTGGGCGCGGTGCTCGACCGCGATCCGCGCTCGCGCAGCGTGCTGGTGCACCTCAACATGCTGGAGCGCGCGCTGAAGACCAAGGGCATGAAGGCCTTCGAGGACCTGCCGGCCGAACTGCTGCGCAAGGCGATGGCCCAGCTCGACACGCTGGTGATGGACTGGTCGGCGCGCGGCCTGACGCTGCTGCGCGCACGCGCCTCGGGCACGCTGGCGCGCACGCGCATCAGCGCCGGCACGCGGCAGGCCGACTTCGGCGACACCACGCATGTGCAGGTGCGCGAAGCGAGCGTCACGACCTTCATGGAAGTCGAGCGCGAGTGGGAAGACATGAAGCGTTGACCACCGCAGAAGTTGACCACCCCCGGAGGTAGAAAGTTGACCACCCCCGGAGGCGCTGCGCGCCTTCCCCCTCAAGGGGGCGCCGCCAGCGGCCCGGCGGAGCCGGTTCCGCGGCGTCCGCTGGGCTGAACCCGCTCAGGCGGTCTTGCGTGCGGCCCGTTTGGCGGGCGTCTTGGTCGGTGCCTTCACGGGGGCCTTTGACGCGGCCTTGCGTGCCGCCTTGGCGGGCGCGCTGCCGTTCAGACCGGCGACCTTCGCGCTCAGTTCGTCGATGCGCTTCGTCAGCGCAGCGACATCCTTGGCGCTCGGCACGCCCAGCTTGGCCAGCGCCTTCGCGGTGCGTTCCTCGAAGATCGTTTCCAGCTTGTCCCAGTGCTGGCCGGCCTTGGCACTCACGTCGCCGGCCATGCCGCTCATCTTGTTCGTGACCTCGCCGATCTTCTCCTCGGCCACCGCCTGGGTCTTGCGCTGCAGGCTGACGCCTTCCTTGACCAGCGCGTCGAACACCTTGCCGCCTTCTTCCTGGGCCTTCGAGAAGGCGCCGAGGCCGGCCAGCCAGATCTGCTGGGCCGAATCCTTCACCGTGCCGGCGAACGCGCTGTCGAGCAGGCCGGCCGCCGAAGCGCTCTTCTTCTCGGCCATCTTCTGCAGTTTCTTGACCATGGGTTCCTCTGTGGGTTGTGGAGTCGGTGATGTGAAAGTCGCCGCGCCACTATAGGAGGGCACCTCGCACGCGGCACCGGCTTTCTCTAGGGCGCAGCCTCTATGCGGCATCGGTGGCGGGCTCGGGTAATCGCGCAGCAGGGCGCCTGCGGGTTTGGTCAAGAATCAAACCAAACCAACCCGACCGTTCCCAGGAGGACTGCATGCAGTATTTCGTCACCGGCGCCACCGGCTTCATCGGCAAGCGGCTCGTCAAGACCCTGCTGCAGCGCCGCGGCGCCACCGTCCACTTCCTGCTGCGGCCCGAAAGCGAAGGCAAGGTCGACGAACTGCTGCAGTACTGGGGCGTCACGAAGGCGCGCGCCGTGCCGGTCTACGGCGACCTCACCGCGAAGAAGCTCGGCGTCGCGGCCGATGCGCTGAAGGCGCTGAAGGGCAAGATCGACCACGCCTACCACCTCGCCGCCGTCTACGACCTCGCGGCCGACGAAGAGAGCCAGGTGAGGGTCAACGTCGAAGGCACGCGCAACGTCGTCGAGTTCGTCCGCGCCATCGACGCCGGCCACCTGCACCACGTCAGCTCGATCGCGGCCGCCGGCCTGTACGAGGGCGTGTTCCGCGAAGACATGTTCGACGAGGCCGAGGGCCTCGACCACCCGTACTTCATGACCAAGCACGAGAGCGAGAAGATCGTGCGCAAGGAATGCAAGGTCCCGTGGACGGTGTACCGCCCGGCGATGGTGGCCGGCGATTCGCAGACCGGCGAGATGGACAAGATCGACGGCCCGTACTACTTCTTCAAGCTGATCCAGCGCATGCGGCAGATCCTGCCGCCGTGGATGCCGAGCGTCGGCCTCGAAGGCGGTCGGGTCAACATCGTGCCGGTCGATTTCGTCGTCGCCGCGCTCGACCACATCAGCCACTCGAAAGCCGAGCTCGGCAGCAAATGCTTCCACCTCGTCGACCCGCAGGGCTACCGCGTCGGCGACGTGCTCGACATCTTCAGCAAGGCCGCGCATGCGCCGAAGATGAACCTGTTCATCAATGCCGCGCTGCTGGGCTTCATTCCGCGCAGCGTCAAGAAGGGCCTGATGGCGCTGGCGCCGGTGCGCCGCGTGCGCGCCGCGGTGATGAAGGACCTCGGCCTGCCGGAAGACATCTTCACCTTCATCAACTACCCGACGCGCTTCGATTGCCGCGACACGCTGGCCGCGCTGAAGGGCTCGGGCATCGCCTGCCCGGACCTGCGCGACTACGCATGGCGGCTGTGGGATTACTGGGAGCGCCACCTCGACCCGGCGCTGCTGATCGACCGCTCGCTGCGCGGCACGGTGGGCGGCAAGGTGGTGCTGGTGACCGGCGGCTCGTCGGGCATCGGGCTGGCGGCGGCGATCAAGTTCGCCGAGGCCGGCGCGATCACGCTGATCTGCGCCCGCGACGAGGCCAAGCTGGCCGAGGCCCGCAAGGAGATCCTGTTGGCCGCCGGCAAGGACGCCCGCGTCGAGACCTTCTCGTCCGACATCTCCGACGAGGCCAGCTGCCGCGATTTGATCGACTGGATCAACACCAACTTCGGCGGCGTCGATTTCCTGGTCAACAACGCCGGCCGCTCGATCCGTCGCGCGATCGAGAGCAGCTACGACCGCTTCCACGATTTCGAGCGCACGATGCAGCTGAACTACTTCGGCTGCCTGCGCGTGACGATGGGCCTGCTGCCCGGCATGGTCGCGAAGAAGAAGGGCCACATCGTCAACATCAGCTCGATCGGCGTGCTGACGAATGCGCCGCGCTTCTCGGCCTACGTGGCCAGCAAGGCGGCACTCGACGCCTGGACGCGCTGCGCATCGAGCGAGTACGCCGACACCGGCATCACCTTCACGACGATCAACATGCCGCTGGTGCGCACGCCGATGATCGCGCCGACCAAGATCTACAACAACGTGCCGACGCTCGCGCCCGAAGAGGCGGCCGACATGATCGCGCAGGCCTGCGTCTACAAGCCGGTGCGCATCGCGACGCGCCTGGGCATTGCCGGCGAGGTGCTGCATGCGCTGGTGCCGCGCATCGCGCAGATCGTGATGAACACCAGCTTCCGGATGTTCCCGGACAGCTCCGCGGCCAAGGGCGACAAGGCCGGCAAGCCCACGCTGTCACCCGAGGCGATGGCCTTGCAGCAGATGATGCGCGGCATTCACTTCTGACGAGAGCGGCGCCGGTTCCGAGACGTACTCGCGCGCCGCGACCGCGCCGGCGCTGGTTTCCATCCAGCGCTCGGGGGCTGCGGCGATCTGTTCCAGGTGCTGCTGCGCCGCGCAGGTGCCCTTGCTGCGCTCGGGCAGGTCGCGCAGCACCGCCCAGCAGACACGCCGCAGCGCGTGCAGCGCCGCGGCCAGTTGCAGCGCGTTGCCGCCGAGGTGGGTCGAGGCGCTGTCGATCTCGCGCACCACGCGGTCGCTGTCGAGGCCTTCGCGCACGATGCGCTTGACGCTCGCGACCGGGTCGTAGGCGCGGCCCAGCTGGAACAGGCGCAGCGCGAGCGCGATCGCGACCAGGCTGGCCAGCACGTGGCGCGCCGCGAACAGCTCGCCGCGCGACAGGTGGCGGCAGATCGACATGTGGGCATAACCGACGTCGAACTGGGCGCGTGCCGCGATGCGGTCGTTCGTCAGCTGGCGAGCCACCGCCGCCTGGAGCGGCATCAGGTGCCTGGAGCCCCACAGCGGCTGCCAGCGCAGCACGCGCTCGACGACCGGCAGCGTGTCGGGCGTCACGACGAAGAGTTCGAGCTTGAAGCCGTCGGCGTACAGCACCGAGGTGCGGCAGCCGAAGCCTTCTTTCCAGCTCGGACCGCCCACCAGCTGCACCGGCTCGGCGACCAGCGGCAGCAGCGCGGCGGCGACCTGCCGGGCGCCGTCGATCAAGGCCCCCTCGGCCAGCAGCACGACGAGGTCGAGGTCGGACTGGTCGTCATGACGGCCGCTGGCCTGCGAGCCGCCGAGCGCGACCGCCAGCGCATGCGGGCAGTGCTGGAGCGTGGCCTGCGACAGCCGTGCGGCGAGTTGCGCGCAATCTCTCATTTGGGGCTTCTCGTGGGGATGACGGGCAGGGCGAACGGCAGGAGCGGGGGCCGCTGGCGGCGTGGTGTCAGGCCTGCAGCACCGCGCTCACGCGTGCACGCTCGGCCAGCGCCGCGCGCGTCGCGATCACCAGCGCGCCGCCAGCGGTCATCGTGGCCGCCAGCCCGTACACGCCGGCGCCCCAGGTCGGCAGCGCGCGGCTGGCGAACCAGGCGGCGCCGGCCAAGCCGATGCCGTGCGCGCAGGCGGTGTAGATCGCCTGCCCGGTGATGGCGTAACGGCTCGGGCTCAGGTCGCGGACCCACAGCGCGCACAGTGCGTGCATCCACGAGAACGATGCGACGTGCAGCACGAAACCCGCCAGCATCCACGGCAGCGCGCCGTCGGCCGCGAGCAGCGACCAGCGCAGCAGCGACAGCATGACGATCACGCCGAACACCCGGGCGTTGCCCCAGCGGGCGCGCAGGCGGTCGAAGGCGGCGAAGCCGAGCGCTTCGACGCCGAACGCGGCGCACCACAGCGCGGCGATGGCCGGGCCCCCGGCGCCGCGCTGTTGCAGCAGCAGCGTCGCGCTGCCGTAGAACACGCCGTTGGCGCCGATCAGCAGCGTGGCGCCCGCCAGCAGCAGCAGGCCGCTGCGGGTCGCGAGCGAGGGCGGCGTGCGCGCTGACCTTGCGGCGGGGTGCTGCGCGGCAGCCGGCGACTGCGTCTGCGGCCCGCCCTGCACCGTCGCTTGCAACATCGCCTGCACGGCCGATTGCATCCCGCGCAGGCTGAAGAGCAGCACCAGCGCCGACACCAGCACCAGCAGCGGCAGCGCGGCCTGCTGCCACGCCGGGCCGGCCGACCACAGGCCGCCGAACAGCAGCACGCCGGCGCACACCGAGGCCGAGCCGAGCGCCCGCATCGACCCATAGCGCACGCCGCCGCCGGCACCGCGCAGCCGGGTCGCGAGGGCCTCCAGCAGGCTCTGGAAATAGTTGCGGCACGCAGCGATGACGACCACGCCGAGCAGCAGCCCGCCGAAGTGCGTCGAGCTGGCCAGCAGCCAGACGGCGGCCAGGCCGGCCCAGGCCGCCATCCACAGCAGGTGCGACTGGCGCCGCGACGCATCGGCCCACCAGGCGAGCATCGGCCCGGTCAGCAGCTTGACGCCGAACACCGCGCTGAAGATCCAGCCGACCTCGTCGGGGGCCAGCCCCTTGTCGCGCAGGAAGGGTGGCAGGTAGCCCAGCAGCACACCGGCCGGCAGGAAGAAGCCGATGTAGCCGAGCGGCAGATGCCACGTTCGCCAATCTCGCAAGCCTTGCCCGGTGCGGGTCACAGCAGGCGCTCCAGCACGCCCAGGCTCCATTCGCGCACGCGCCGGCCGGCGGCCTCGTCGAGGTGGCCGGTCCAGACGGCGCGCGTCGGGCCGACCAGCCGGTACAGGCACTGGAAGGCCAGGTGCAGGTGCAGGCGCCGCTGCCAGGCCGCCGGGTCGGCCGGCAGCCTGGCGCTGCCGTAGTGATCCCAGGCGCGGGCGACGATCGGCAGCGGGTCGCGGTCTTGGTGCAGCGCGCGGATCGCGTACTCGCTGAGCAGGTAGGCGAGGTCGTAGCTGCCTTCGCCGAAGTGGCCCTGCTCGAAGTCGATCACCGACACCACGTTGTTGCCGTCGACCAGCAGGTTGCGCGAGTTCAGGTCGCCGTGCACCGGCTCGGCTTCGAGCGCCAGGTAGTCGTGGATGAACGCCAGCGCATCGCGGTGCAGCGGCGGCGGCAGTTCGTCGACCAGGCGGACGTATTGCAGCTCGATCTTGAAGGCCTTGAACGGCCGGCTCGCGGCGAGCAGGTGGTTGCGCGGCTGCAGTGGCAGCGAATGCAGCCGGCCCAGCCAGCGCGCGATCGACCGCAGCGGCACCTCGAGCGCGGCTGCCTCGCTGCTGGTGGCCTGCAGGCGCTCGTACAGCGGCGCGCCGGCCGCGGCGTCCATCGCGACGATGTCGTATTCGCTCTGTATCGCGAGCAGCGCCGGCACGTTCAGCGGCCGGGCGGCGGCCTGCGGCGCGCAGGCGCGCGACGCCAGGTCGTGCCAGCTGCAGGCGACGAGGCAGCGCTGCGCGGCACGGGTCGGCAACGGCGGGAAATCGCCCGACAAGGCCACTTCGGTGAAGCGCTTCAGGTAGTGCGTGCCGGCCGGCGAGGTCACCTTCAGCACGCGGTTGAACAGGCCGCCGGCGACCGGCTCGATCGACTGCGGGCTGGGCCAGAGCAGCCTGGCGACCTGGAGCATTTCGCTGTCGATGCCGGTGGTGTCGGCCGGTGCGGTCGATGCGCCCGACAAGGGCAGGCTGAGGGGGGCCGTGGCGAGCGGTGTGGTGAAGGCGGTGTATGACATGGTGGCGTGCCGTGAGTGGAGGGACAGGGTCAACGCAGGGATGCCGCCCGGCTGTCGACCGGGGGCGGGTGGCGATGGATGCCGCGCACGTACAGGCTTTGCGCGACCGGGAAGAGGCTGATCTCCTGCACGTTGACGTGCGCGGGCTGACGGTGGATCCATTCGATCGTGCGGGCGAGGTCTTGCGCTTCGAGCGGCGCAAAGCCCTCGAAGCGCTGGGCGGCGTCGAGCCCGGGCTGGCCGTCGAGCAGGCCGGTGCGGGTGGTGCCGGGCTGCACGCAGCTGACGCGCACGCCCGAGCCGTGCAGGTCGGCGCGCACGCAGCGCAGCAGCTGCTGCGTGTAGGCCTTGCTCGCGGCATAGGCGGCCATCGCCGGCGCGGCGTCGTGGCCGGCGATGGAACCGAGCACGATCAGCGTGCCGCCGCCGCGCTGCTGCAGCAGGCGGGCGACGTCGCGCACGACCAGCGTGGTCCCGAGCACGTTGGTGTCGATGGTGGCGTGCAGGTCGGCATCGCTCATGTCGGTGAGCGGCGCGCCCTGGAACGCGCAACCGGCGCAATGCACCGCGAGTTCGATGTCGTGCAGCCGCAGGCGCTCGCTGGCGGCGAGCCTGTCGAAGGCGGCGCGCAGGCCGGGCCGGGCGACGTCGTGCGGCAGCGCGATGAAGCGCTGCGGCCAGTCGCGCACCATCTCGGCCAGCAGCGCGGCATTGCGGGCGATGCCGATGACGCTGAACCCGCTCGCGAGCAGCCCCTGCGTGACCGCACGGCCGATGCCGCGGCTGGCGCCCGTCACGGCGCACCAGCGGGTGGGTGGGTGCCGCTCATCCATTGATCAGGTACGAGCTGCCCGGGACCAGGTGGGGCACGTGCGGCGCGATCGCATGGACGTTGACCGTCTTGATGCTCCAGCGCTGGCGTTGCGCGGCCTCGTTGCGCACGGCGCCGATCTCCTTGCCGTGCAAGGACAGGTTGTTCGAGATCGATACGAAGTCGCCGGGCCGCATCTGCACCCGACGCTTCACGGCATGCAGCGCCTCGGTCAGGCGCTTCACCGCCCGGGTCGCCGAATCGGTCAGGCCTTCGGTGCGGTTCTCGAAGAAGCGCAGTTCGACCTCGCGCGTCAGCACGGCATGGTCGGCCGCCTTGCCCAGCGCCACGTTGCCGCCCATCATCGACAGGTCGTCGTACGGGGTGTAGAACGCCCCTTCGCGCAACACCGCGAGCGTGTTCTTGTCGAGCGCCGCGAGAACGTCGCGGTTGGCGACGAAGGTGGTCCAGATCTCGTTGTCGTCGCAGCTGCGCAGCGCCAGGATGTTGACCAGGTCGGGGCGCACGAAATGGTTCGCCAGGTCCTTGTGGAAGTGGATCGGGCCGAGCGCCTTCTGCGATTGCGAGGCGCCCAGCGATTCCTTCGGGAAGATGTCCTGGAAGACATCGCCGTCGTTCACGTTCAGGTACGAGATCGGATGCTCGCCGGCCACCTCGGCATGCAGCTGCAGGAAGCCCTCGGCGACGAAGCTGCGCTTCAACCGGTGCTTGTCGGCCACCGGGTCGGCATTGCCGAGCTCGGGCAGCACGTCGTCGATCGGGCAGTTCTCGATGAACACGAACGGCCGCTCGTAGGCCGACACGCGGCGGCGCCCCTCCATGAAATCGCGGTACCGCGCGACGTGGGGGTCGCCCGCGACCAGCATGCGGATCTCGTGGCGGAAGGCCTCGTAGGCCTTGTACGGGTTGACGCGGATGGATTCGAGCCGCCGCACCAGCGCGCTGCGCTCGGTGTCGGCGAAACTGAAGTCCAGCGGCAGTTCTCTGCAGGTCATGTTGTGTTCCCTTTCATCGATCGAGAAGTTTCCGCAGGCCCTGCTTGCCGCTGACCGGGTCGAGCGTGAGCTCGAGCCAGGGGACGCCGGCGGCACGCAGCCAGCCGAGCGCCGCGGCGGCGGGGTCGCCGCGCTGCGCGAGGCCGCGCGTGTCGCCGTGCCAGCACGGGAAATCGGGGTCGTCGGCCGGGAACAGCGCATCGGCGATGTCGGCATGCTGCAGGCCGGCGGTGCTGCCGGCCGAGTGCAGCGTGATGCCGGCCGCATGGCCGGGTTCGAGCGTGGCCCGCACCACGCCGGCCAGCGGCGCGCGCGGCACGTACAGCGTGCCCAGCACCTCGGCCAGCAGGCAGGGCGCGACGATGCGCTTGTGCTGCTGCTGGTAGCTGCGCCGGTACAGCGCGCGGTCGCAGGTCTGGCCGGCGTCGAGGTGGCGGCGCTGCAGGTCGCGCAGGCCGGCGTCGAAGATGCGCCGCAGCTCGGGGTAGTCGACGATGGTGCCTTCGCAGTACGACAGGTAGCTGGGCCACGACCACACGCTGCGGCCGTCTTCGGCATCGAGCAGCACGCGGTCGTTGGCCAGCGGCCGCGCGCCGTGCCGCAGCACCGTGTCGATGAACAGCGTCGACTTGCCGGCCCCCTTGCTGCCGAGGAACAGCCAGGCCGCGCCGTCGAGCACGATCGCGCTCGCATGCAACATGGGTGCGAAGCGCGGGCCGCGGCGCCACAGCGTCAGGTTGCGCGCCGCATGGAAGATCAGTTCGCTGGAGCGCAGCGCGTGCATCGGGTCGATGTGCACGTCCAGGCAGGCGCGGCGCGCGTCGTGGCGGAACAGCATGCCTTCGCCGGGCAGGTGGATCGCGCCGGTGCTGCTGTCGGCATCGAGCTGGGCCGGGCCTTCGAGGTTCCAGTGCGGGTAGTTCAGCGAGCGGTGGAAGCGCGCATGCGCCGGCCAGTCGGCGGCGGCGTCGATCAGCTCGGCGGCGCTCGCGTGGTGCACGCGGATGTCGAGCGACGGCGTGGCGCAGGGCTCGATCGGCGAGGGTTCGTACGAGCGCGCGATGCGGTCGAAGAACCACGCATCGCCGAACGCGCTGTGAAGCTGGAACTGGCTGTCGAGCAGCCGATGACGACTCGTGTCCACGCAGGCCTCGAAGACGCAATGTTCCTCGGCGGCAAGGGCAGCCGAGGCCCGGTTGAAGGGGGGGAGCGTCTCCGTGTGGGAGTCGTGTGCCGCATGACAGGCGGCCGGCTGGCGCGGGCCCCAAGAATTCTTGGGGGCCCTGGGCGGCGGAGTCTAAGGAGCCGGCATGGGCGGGTCAAGCGCCCTGCTGTGATGAGGGCTGTCAGTTTCCTGTCGCGAATCCGACCGAGGTGCAGCTTCTTTCATGTCGACGCATGATGCTCGGCAGCTTGTTGCACACACCCCTCGGAGGATTCTGATGACACGCCAATTCGACGCCATCGTGATCGGCAGCGGCCAGGCCGGCCCGTTCCTCGCCGCGAAGCTGTGTGCCGCCGGCATGAAGACCGCGCTGGTCGAGCGCGAGCACCTCGGCGGCACCTGCGTCAACGACGGCTGCATCCCGACCAAGACGCTGGTGGCGAGCGCGCGCACCGCGCATGTGGCGCGCCGCGCGGCCGACTACGGCGTCGTGATCGACGGCGCGGTGCGCGTCGACATGCAGGCAGTGAAGGCGCGCAAGGACGCGATGGTGGCGCAGTCGGTGGCGTCGCTGTCGTCGTGGCTCGGCGGCATGGAGAACCTGAGCCTGGTCTGGGGCCACGCGCGCTTCGCCGGACCGCAGCGCGTGCAGGTCGGCGACGAACTGCTCGAGGCGCCGAAGGTCTTCATCAACACCGGTGGGCGCGCGCTGCTGCCCGACTGGCCCGGCATCGCCGACGTGCCGGTGCTGACGAACACCTCGATGATGTCGCTCGACGTCGTGCCGGAGCACCTGCTGGTGGTCGGCGGCAGCTACATCGGGCTGGAGTTCGCGCAGATGCACCGCCGCTTCGGCGCGCGCGTCACGGTGCTGGAACACGGCGGGCGCCTGGTGTCGCGCGAGGATCCCGAGGTGTCGGCCGAGATCCGCGCGATCCTCGAGCGCGAGGGCATCGAGGTGGTCACGATGGCGCGCGATTTCTCGCTGGCGCGCACGGCGGAGGGTGCGATCCGGCTGAACATCACGCAGGACGGCCGGCCGCGCGAGTTCACCGGCAGCCACCTGCTGGTGGCGGTGGGCCGTCGACCGAACACCGATGACCTCGGGCTCGAGCACGCCGGCGTGGCCTGCGATGCGCGCGGCTTCATCGAGGTCGACGACCAGCTGCGCACCAGCGTGCCGGGCATCTGGGCGATGGGCGATTGCAACGGCCGCGGCGCGTTCACGCACACCTCGTACAACGACCACGAGATCGTCGCCGCCAACCTGCTGGACGACGACCCGCGCCGCGTCAGCGACCGCATCCCGGCGTATGCGCTCTACATCGACCCGCCGCTCGGCCGCGTCGGCATGACCGAGGCCGAGGTGCGGGCGAGCGGGCGCGACGCGCTGGTCGGCGTGATGCCGATGACGCGGGTCGGCCGCGCGAAGGAGCGCGGCGAGACGCAGGGCTTCATGAAGGTGCTGGTGGATGCGCAGACCGAGCGCATCCTCGGCGCGTCGCTGCTGTGCATCGACGGCGACGAGATCGTGCATTCGCTGCTCGACGTGATGGCGGCCAACGCGCCGTACACCGTGATCGCGCGGGCGGTGCACATCCACCCGACCATCAGCGAGCTGATCCCGACCTTGTTGCAGCAGCTCAAACCGCTGGAGAAATGATGGAAGATGGCGCTCCCTAGAAGAATCCAGGAGAGCGACCGATGAAGATCCGTGCCACTGCCGTTGCGCTGGCGGCGTCCCTTGCCGCGTGCGGCACCCAACCGCCGGTGGGCGGATCCGTCAGCGATGCGAAGCTGCAGGACAGTATCCAGACGATCGTCGTGATCTTTGCGGAGAACCGCGCCTTCGACACCCTGTACGGCCTGTTCCCCGGTGCCGACGGCATTCCCGGCGTGAACCCGTCGTCGCGCGGCACCTGGCAGCCGCAGACCGAGCGCGACAGCAACCTCGTGCTGCCCAAGCTGCCGCAGACCTGGGGCGGCGTCACCGCGGCGGGCCAGGCGGTGACGCTGGCGCAGGGCGCGACCGCGAACCAGGACAACAAGCCGTTCCAGATCGATGCCGAGGCCGGCTACCAGGGCAGCGGCGTGAAGGTCGGGAAGGACGTGATCACGCGCGACCTGTACCACCGCTTCTTCGAGAACCAGATGCAGATCAACGGCGGGCACAACGACAAGTTCGCCGCCTGGGCCGACGGCGGCGGCCTGTCGCTCGGCTACTACGACGGCAGCCGCATGCGGCTGTGGCAGGTCGCGCAGCAGTACGTGCTGGCCGACCGCTTCTACATGGGCGCGTTCGGCGGCTCGTTCCTGAACCACCAGTACCTGGTGTGCGCTTGCGTGCCGGTGTATCCGGAGGCCGAGCAGTCGCCGGCCAAGGGCTCGATCTCGGTCGTCGACAAATTGCCCGACGGGCGCTGGAGCGCGAAGCTGACGACGCGGCCCGATTCGCCGTCGTCGGCGATCGCCGGTGCGCCGAAGTACATCAACAGCAGCAACCTGACGCCGGCCAACTACGCGGGCGATGGCCAGTACTACGCGGTGAACACGATGCAGCCGGCCTACCAGCCGAGCGGCGTGCCGCCCGCGGCCGCAGGCAGCGGCCTGCTGGCCGATGCCGGCAAGGCCAACACGCTGCCGCCGCAGAAGCAGCTGACGATCGGCGACATGCTCGACCGCAAGGGGGTCGACTGGGCCTGGTACGGCGGCGCCTGGAACGCGGCGACCGACGAGGGCCGGCAGCCGGCCGCGGTGGCGCGCAAGATCATCTATGCGTCGCCGATCGGTTTCCAGACGCACCACCAGCCGTTCAACTACTACGCGACGGTCGACCCGACCGATCCGGCGAAGGCCGCGTACCGCAAGGCGCACCTGAAGGATTTCGACGAGAGCTTCCTGAAGGACGCGGCCGCGGGCACGCTGCCGCCGGTGGCGTTCTACAAGCCGCAGGGCAACCTGAACCAGCATGCGGGCTATGCCGACGTGGCGTCGGGCGACCAGCACATTGCCGACCTGATCGCGACGCTGCAGCAGAGCCCGCAGTGGAAGCACATGCTGGTGGTCGTGACGTATGACGAGAACGGCGGCTTCTGGGACCACGCGCCGGTGCCGAAGGGCGACGTCTGGGGCCCGGGCACGCGCATCCCGGCGATCATCGTGTCGCCGTGGGCGAAGAAGGGCTTCGTCGACCACACGCCGTACGACACCGGCTCGATCCTGCGCTTCATCACGCGGCGCTGGCAGCTGGAGACGCTGCCGGGCTTGAAGATGCGCGATGACGGGCTCGCGAAGAACGGGTCGGCGGCGATGGGGGATCTGACGCAGGCGTTGAATTTGCGTTGAGCGATTGAAAGGTTCGACCGTGTTCGACAACGTTGGTGATCTGCTTCTGAAAATCCGATTGGGCGAGGATTCGTTCCTGGAGCTCAAGGAGGTTCGCTTTGCAGGCAAGAGGGTGACCGCGCCGCATCGGGATTCGTTGGCCGATGAACTCGCCGCATTCGCAAACAGCCGCGGCGGGGTGTGTGTTCTCGGTGTCGGCGATTCGCGCGAGGTGCTGGGCATTCCGTTGGAGCGCCTCGATGCGTTGGAAGATTTCGTCCGGCAATCGTGCCTGGACAGCATCGTCCCTCCATTGGCGCCCGTGATCGAACGTCTGACCCTTCCGGACGGCACTGGCTCGGAGGTGCCGGTGCTCAGGATCGACGTCTCGGCCAGCTTGTTCGTGCATCGCAGTCCGGGCGGCTATCTGCATCGCGTGGGCAGCGCCAAACGCGAGATGCCGCCCGACTATCTGGCGCGGCTGTTTCAGCAGCGCAGCCAGGTTCGCCTCATCCGCTTCGATGAGCAGCCTGTTCCGGGTGCCGGGCTGGACGACCTGGTCCCGAAGTTCTGGCAACGCTTTGCCGGTCCACGCATTGCCGACAGCCGGGACGTGCTGCTGGACAAACTGGCCATGGCCCGTGGGGATGCGGATGGAACGCTGCGTCCCACGGTGGCCGGTGTGTTGATGGCGAGCGAAGATCCGCGACGCTGGTTGCCCAACGCGTTCATCCAGGCGGTTGCCTACCGCGGCACCGATGTGCTGCCGCCCGGCGATGGCACCTACCATCAAATCGACGCCAAGGACCTGACAGGGCCGCTCGACGCACAGGTGCTGGCGGCCTGTCACTTCGTTCGCAGGAACATGCGGATCGCCGCGACCAAGCGCGAGGGGCGACGTGACCTGCCCCAGTACGACATGAACGCCGTGTTTGAGGCCCTGGTGAACGCCGTGGCGCACCGCGACTATTCGATCCATGGCGCGAAGATCAGGTTGCGCATGTTTGCGGACCGCCTGGAGTTGTATTCGCCGGGCGCCATTCCCAACACCATGACGGTCGACAGCCTGCCCTATCGACAGGCGGCGCGGAACGAGGCCATCACCAGCCTGCTGGCCAAGTGCGTGGTGCCCGACGATGAGCGCGACCTGACCGGGCGCAGCGCGATGATGGACAAGCGCGGCGAGGGTGTGCAGATCATTCTCGACAACAGCGAGCGCTTGTCGGGCAAGCGCCCGGTCTACAGGTTGGTGGACGAATCGGAGTTGCTGCTGACGATTCCGGCGGCTGGGCCTGTGGAGTGATTCAGTCTCCTGCCTGCCACCCATCCGTCAGCGTCTTCAGAAACGCGATCACATCCGCGATCTCCTGTGCATCGAGCGCCGGCTTGTCGCCCGCGACCCGATCGAACGGCGGATCGCGGTTGACGTTCTCCTTCAGCGCGCCAGGCAGGTCGTCATACAGCTCGACCTTGCCGTCCGCGCCGCGGCCGAACCAGCGCTGCGGCTCCAGGTCGCGCGTCACGTAGAACTGCATCACCTCGTCCAGCGTGTGCAGCACGCCGTTGTGGAAGAACGCCTGCCGCAGCGCCACGTTGCGCAGCGTCGGCGTGCGGAATGCGCCGCAGTGCTCGGGCTGGTTGGCGAGGTCGTGCCGCTCCGGCCCGCACAGGCCCAGGTCGTGGAAGCCCGCATCGCGGTTCGCCGGCAGCTCGCGGTTGCGCGGCACGCCGACCACGATGTGGCCGTGGTCGGTGAAGGACGGGAACGCGCCGGTCGTCGCGCTGACCGCGCTCGGATGGCATGACGCGCAGTTGCCCTTGGTCTCGTCGTTGAACAGCGCGAGGCCGCGCGCCTCCTGCGCCGACAGGTTCGCGCGGCCGCGCAGCACCGCGTCGTACTTGCTGCTGTACGGATGGAACTGCGCCGCATCCTGCTGGAACATCTCCAGCGCCAGCAGCGCCCATTGAAAGGCCGGCTCCACCGCATCGAGCGCATCGGCGCCGAAGGTCGCGCGGAACTCGCCGGCATACGGCGCGCGGCGCAGCCGCTCCACCACCTCGGCCGCGCTCGCGTTGGCCATCTCGTTCGGCGACAGCAGCGCGAGCCCCGATTGCTCGTGCACCGTCGCCGCGCGACCATCCCAGTCGTGGCCGCCGGCGGGGCCCTGGTCGACGCTCTCGTCGACGTCGTCGTCGAAGCGGTGCTCGGTGAACGGCGGCACGTTCTGCAGGTAGCGCAGCGAAGGCGTCGCGCGAAAGCCCAGTGCCTGCCCGTCGCGCCCGCCCGGCTGCACCGGCTTGCCGTTCGGCGGGCCGTAGGCCGAGGCCGGGTCGTGGCAGCTCGCGCAGCTCTGTTCGCCGGAGGCCGACAGCGCCGGGTCGAAGAACATCGTGCGCCCGAGCACCTGCATGCGGCGGAATTCCGGCTGCCGCTGCGCCTGCATCGCATAAGCCTCGGCGGCCTGCGCACTGGCCGGCGCGAGGCAGGGCCGGCCGGCCAGCAGCAACAGCGCGGCGAGCGCGAGGCGGGCGCCACCGGCGAGGGAGCAAGAGAAAGAAGTCGTCATCGAGGCGCAGATTCTGCCGCTCCGGCCGAGGGTGCCGTGGCATTTTCCCGATCGTTGCGGCAAGTCCCGGGGCCACGCGGCCCGCGCCGGGACTATGCTGCCGGCCCAGGGGGTCTCTGATCGAGCATGCAGATGTCGTTGTATTGGCTGCGGGCCTGGGGATGTGTGTGGGCCCTGGCCTTCGGCGGTGGCGTGGCCATCGCCGCCGACAGGCCCGATTGCCCGCGCCCGATGAGCCTCGCGCTGCACGAGCACGGCCTGCTCTACTCGGGTGTCACCGGCGAGGGCATCGACAAGGACATCGCCGATGAACTGGCGCGCCGCAGCGGCTGCAAGTTCGTCGTCTCGGTGCTGCCGCGCGCCCGCATCTGGCAGCTGATCGAAGGCGGCGCGCTCGACTTCAGCCTGTCGGGCATCACCAACCCGGCGCGCGAGCAGTTCGCCGCGTTCGCCTGGTACGTGTCGAACAAGTACTACCTGCTGGTGCGCCAGGATGCCGGCGTCGCCGAGCTGGCCGATTTCGAGCGCAACCCGAAGCTCCGGCTCGGCGTGATCCGCAGCTTCCGCTACAGCACCACCGCCAACCGCCTCGTCGACGCGCTCGATGCGCAGGGCCGCGTGAGCCACGCGTCCAGTCTCGAGCCGCTGTACCAGGTGCTGCTCGACAACCGCGTGCAGGCGATGATCATCGAGCCCTTCGACTACCCGACGGTGCAGCAGGGCACGATCCGCGCGCAGACCCGCATCGTCGAGTTCGACGACCCGCCGGTGCCGCACGGGCTGATCATGTCGAAGAAGTCGCTGTCGCCGGCGCAGCAGCAGGCGTGGCGCGCGCTCGTCGACGAGATGCGGGCCGACGGCAGCATGCAGCGCATCTTCGAGAAGTACTTCTCGGCCGATCTGGCGCGCACGATGACTCAATTTTGAGCACGGGCCCGGCGTGAAGCGAGCCTTTCCGTTGCTGATGTCGCTGCTGGTCGCGGCGCTCTCGCTCACGGTCACCGCGCTCGCGTGGCGCCATGAGCGCGCGTCCGAGGAGGCCGCGCTGCGCGCGAGCTTCGACTTCAGCCTGCGCCAGGCCACCAGCCGCATCGAGCAGCGCATGGCGGCTTTCGAGCAGATGCTGCGCGGCGTGCAGGGGCTGTTCCTCGCGTCCGGCTCGGTCGACCGCGCGCATTTCGACCGCTATGTCGATGCGCTGCTGGTCGGCGTCGACTTCAACGGCCTGCAGGCGATCGCCTACGGGCCGCTGGTGCAGGGTCCCGACGTGGCGGCGCACGAAGCGGCGCAGCGCCTGTCCGGCGTGGCCGGCTACCAGGTGCGCCCGCCCGGCCCGCGCGCGAGCTACGTGCCGGTCACCTACATCGCGCCGGCGGTCGGCCGCAGCCTGAGCGCGCTCGGCTACGACATCTCCACCGACCCGTCGCGCCGCGCCGCGCTCGACAAGGCGCGCGATTCCGGCAGCGTCGCGATCACCGGTCGCATCCGCCTCGTCACCGAACCCGACCATGCGCCGCAGTACGGCTTCCTGATGCTGCTGCCGCTGTACGCGCCCGGACAAACGCTGGACAGCGTGGCCGCGCGGCGGCGCAACGTGGTGGCTTGGGTGTGGGCGGGCTTCCGGATCGGCGACCTGATGTCCAGCCTGTACGGCGAGTCGACGCCGGGGCTGGACCTGCGCATCTACGACGGCGTCGAGCTGAGCGACGACGCGATGATGTACCGCTCGATCGGCGCAGAGGCCGACCGCCAGCCGGCGCGCTTCGAGGCGCAGGAGTACATCGGCGTGGCCGGGCAGAGCTGGACGGTGCAGGTGCGCAGCACGCCGGAGTTCGAGGCGCGCCACCACCGCGAATCGGCCCGCATCATCGGCTTCGCCGGCATCGGACTGAGCCTGCTGCTGGCCGCGCTGACGTGGCAGCTGACGACCGGGCGCATGCGCGCCTACAGCGTCGCCCGCGTGATGACGCGCGAGCTGCGCGACAGCGAGCTGCGCTACCGCCGCATCGTCGAGACGGCGAACGAGGGCATCTGGCTCGTCAACGCGCAGGGCAGCCTGTCCTTCGTCAACCCGAAGCTGCTGCGCCTGCTCGGCCAGGGCGCGGCCGACATGCTCGACCGCCCGCTCGCCGAGTTCCTCGACGACCCCGGCGGGCGGCTGGCGCCCGATGCGCTGGCGAGCCGGCAGGCGGGCACGGTCGAGGCCGTCGAGCTGCGCATGCACCGCAGCGAAGGGCAGCCGCTGTGGGTGTCGATGTCGGTCACGCCGGTGTTCGACGAGGCCGGCCGCTATGTCGGCTCGCTCGGCATGGTGACCGACATCAGCGAGCGCAAGCAGGCCGAGGCGAGGCGCGTGCTGCTCGAGGCGCAGCTGCGCGAGTCGCAGAAGATGGAGGCGATCGGCACGCTGGCCGGCGGCATCGCGCACGACTTCAACAACATCCTCGCGGCCATCCTCGGCAACGTGTCGCTGGCGCGCGACCGGCTCGACGAGGCCCATGGCGCGACGCCGCCGCTGAAGCAGATCGAGATGGCCGGCGTGCGCGCGCGCAGCCTGGTGCAGAAGATCCTGGCGTTCAGCCGCATGCAGCCGCATGAGCTGGTGAGCCAGCCGATGCGGCCGATGATCGAGGAATCGATCGCGCTGCTGCGCTCGACGCTGCCGGCCACCGTGGAGCTGGTGCTGGCGCTCGAGGACCGGCCGCTGTTCGTCAGCGCCGACGCCACGCACGTGCAGCAGATCCTGCTGAACCTGTGCACCAACGCCTGGCATGCGCTGCAGGGCAGCAGCGGCCGCATCACGATCGGGCTGGACGAGCGCCGCATCGATGCCGACGAGGCGCAGCGCCTGGGCGAGCTGGCGCCCGGCGCCTGTGCCCACCTGTGGGTGGCCGACAACGGCGTCGGCATGGACGAGTCCACACGCGCGCGGGTGTTCGAACCCTTCTTCACGACCAAGCGGGTCGGGCAGGGCACCGGCCTCGGGCTCTCGGTGGTGCACGGCATCATGACGGCGCATGCCGGTGCGATCGACGTCGAGAGCGAACCAGGGCGCGGCAGCAGCTTCCACCTCTACTTCCCGCTGTTGGCGCACCGGCCGCAGCGCGCGGAGGTGGCGGCCGCGCCGGTGCAGGCGCCCACGGGCCGCGGCCAGCACGTGATGGTGGTCGACGACGACCCGGCGATGCTGCTGATGGTCGAGAGCCTGCTGCAGCGCGCCGGCTACCGCGTGACCGGCATCGACCAGCCGCGCGAGGCGGCGGCGCTGCTGCAGCGCGACCCTGGCGCCTACGACCTGGTGGTGACCGACTACAACATGCCGGAGCTGACCGGCATGGAACTCGCGGCCGAGATCGCGCGCATCCGCGCCGACCTGCCGGTGGTGATCAGCTCGGGCTTCATCTCCGACGAGATGCGCGCCGCGGCGCAGGAGGCCGGCGTCAAGGGCCTGATGCAGAAGGAATACACGCTGGAGCAACTGGGCGGCATCGTGCATGCGGTGCTGAACCCCTGAATCCCCTGTCGGGCGCCTGAAACGCATCCGTCGCAGAATGCGGCCTCTTTCCAGGGAGCCGAAGATGAGCCAGCCGCGTGTTCGCCGAATCGTGATCCTGTCGATGCTCGCGGCGATGGCGTTGCCGTGGCCGGCCCGGGCTGCCGCCGATGCAGCCACCGATGCCGATCCGGCCGCGCTGCTCGCCAGCCCGCTGCGCACCGACGACGACCGCAAGGCCGATGCCGGCCGCCACCCGATCGAGCTGCTGCGCTTCGCGCAGGTGCAGCCCGGCATGTCGGTGCTCGACGTGTCGGCCGGTGGCGGCTACACGGCGCAGCTGATGGCGCTGGCGGCCGGCCCCGAAGGCAAGGTGTGGGCGCAGGTGGAGCAGCGCAGGCCGATGCTCGACAAGCGCCTGACGGCCCATCCGCAGCCGCAGCTCGCGGTGCTGGTGCGGCCGTTCGAGGACCTGTTTCCGGCCGATGCACCGCGTGTCGACCTGGTGACGCTGGTGCTGTCGTACCACGACATCGCGTATTCGACGGTTGACCGCGCGAAGCTGAATGCCGCGATGTTCGCGGCGCTGAAACCGGGCGGGCACCTGGTGCTGGTCGACCATGCGGCGAAGGCCGGCACCGGCACGGCCGATGCGAAGCGCCTGCACCGCATCGACGAACAGCTGGTGCGGCAGGAAGTCGAGGCGGCCGGCTTCGTGTTCGAAGCCGACAGCGATTTCCTGCGCAACCCTGGCGACCCGCGCGAACAGGCCTTCTTCGACATGAAGCAGCCGGCCGACCGGTTCGCGCTGCGCTTCGTGCGGCCGCGGCCCTGAGTCACCAACCGTCGCTGCCGCCGCCGTCGGAGCCACCCCCACCGCCGCCGCTGTCCCAATCGCCGCCGGAACCGAAGTCGACCGAGCGGTTCGACAGCTCATCGGCTGCGCCGTTGTCGAAGTAGCCGGGCGTGAGGCCGCCATCCGACGCATGGCTGGCCGACGACGATCCGCCGTCGCGGTGGCCGTCGAGCATCTTCTCGGCCAGCATGCCGGCCGCGAAACCGCCGGCCGCCGCCAGGCCGGTGCCCAGCATGCCGCTGCCGGTGCCGCCGCCCATCGGGCTGTAGTTCGGGCCGTAGCCGCCGGTCGGCATGCCGCCGGCATAGGCGGGCGTCATCGGCTGAGCGCGGCGGGCGCTGAACATGCGCCACAGCAGCACCGCGATCACCGCGAAGCCGGCGCCCCAGATCCAGCCGGGGATGCCGCTGCTGCGCTGCTCGACGGCGCGCGGAGCTTGCATCGCCGTGCCGGCCGTGTTGCCACCGGTCGCATTGCCCCCAACGCTGGCGCCGCGCTGCTCGCGCTCCAGCAGCTGCTCGAAGCTCTTGAACTTCTCGGGCTGCGTGAAGCCGATCGCCGGATCCAGCTGCTTCGCGAGGCGTACCTCCTGCAGCGCGAATTCGTAGCGCTTGTTGTGCGCGAGGATTTCGGCATACACGTAGTGCGCCTTCGCGCTGCCGGGCTTGGCGGCCACCACGTCGCGCATCAAGGTTTCGGCCTGGGCGTAGTTGCCCTTCTGCACCTCGGCCTGCACATCGGTGACGGACGGCAGCGCGAACGCCGCGGCCGACACCAGGCCCATGGCCACGAAGGCCAGCATGGCAAGAAGTCGTTTCATGTCGGTTTGCCTTTCTCTGTCAGGAGGACCTCGGTAAAGAGGAACTTGCAGCCGGTAGGTGGGGGCCTGCGTGCCGCGCCACAAGACCCGGTGTGTAAGTTCGGGGGCCGGCGAGCGACCCACGTGTTCGTTCTCCCTGGAGTGTGCGTGATGCGAACCCTGTTCAAGTTGTTGACCCTGTGGCTGGCGGGTGCGGCCGTTTCGATCGCCGCGGCGGCGCCCCGTCCCTTCGACCAGGCCGCCTTCGACAAGGCGGTCGCGGCGGGGGGGCCGGTCATCGTGCAGTTCCACGCCGACTGGTGCCCGACTTGCCGTGCACAGAAGCCGGTGGTCGAGCAGGTGCTGAACGAGCCGCCGATGAAGCCGGTGCAGTTCTTCGTCGCCGACTTCGACACCGAGAAGGCGCTGAAGAAGGCGCTGCGCGTGTCGCAGCAGAGCACCTTCGTCGTGTTCAAGGGGGGCAAGGAGGTCACCCGTTCGACGGGGCAAACCACGCGCCCGGGCATCGAGGTGGTGTTCGCGCAGGCGCTGTGAGCATGGATTTCGGTGCCGCGACCTTCGGCCTCGGGTACCTGGCGGGCGTGCTGTCGACGCTGTCGCCCTGCGTGCTGCCGCTGGTGCCGATCCTGCTGGCGACGGCGGTCGGTGCGCACCGGTTCGGTCCGTATGCGTTGGCGCTCGGGCTGGCGCTGTCGTTCAGCGTGGTCGGGCTTTTCCTGGCGACGGCAGGTGCCGCGCTCGGGCTGGATTCGGGCAGCTTCCGGGCGGTCGCCGCGGTCGTGATGATCGCCTTCGGCGTGCTGCTGCTGTCGACACGGCTGCAGGCGCGCTTCGCGGGGGCGACGTCGGGCCTGAGCGCGGCCGGCGACCAATTGCTGTCGCGCCTGCGGCTCGAGGGTGCGGGCGGCCAGTTCGTGGTCGGCCTGGTGCTGGGCGTGATCTGGAGCCCGTGCGTCGGCCCGACGCTCGGCGCCGCGACGACGCTCGCCTCGCAGGGCAAGGACCTGGCGCAGATCGCGCTGCTGATGGCCTTGTTCGGGCTCGGGGCCGGCACGCCGCTGCTGCTGCTGGGCTCGCTGTCGCGCAGCGCCGTCGCCCGTTGGCGCGGCCGGCTGATGGCGGCCGGGCAGGGCGGCAAATTGCTGCTGGGCGTGCTGATGCTGGCCATCGGCATCACGATCCTGGGCGGATGGGACAAGCGCTTCGAGGCCTGGGCGGTCGACGTGTCGCCCGCCTGGCTCACGAACCTGACGACGCGGTACTGAGCGGGCCGGCCCGCCGCAGCTCGGTACGCGCCTGCCGCATCACCGCGATGCCGCCTTGCAGGCCGAGGCCGGCCATCAGCAGCGCGACCACGACGTCCGGCCACATCGTGCCGGTGCCGAACACGCCGACCGCCGCCAGCAGCACTGCGGCATTGCCGATCGCGTCGTTGCGGCTGCACAGCCACACCGAGCGCATGTTGGCATCGCCGTCGCGGAAGCGGTAGAGCAGCAGCGCGACGCCCAGGTTCACCGCCAGCGCCAGCGCGCCGATCCAGCCCATCGTGGCCGCCGCCGGCGACGCGCCGTACCAGGCGTGCCACAGCGCCAGCCCCAGCACGCCGGCACCGTAGACCGCCATCGTCGCGCCCTTGAACCAGGCGACGCGCGGCCGCCAGACGGCGGCCAGCCCGAGCGCGACCAGGCTCAGCCCGTAGTTGACGGCATCGCCGAAGAAATCGGCCGCATCGGCCAGCAGCGAGGCCGAATCGGCGTGCACGCCGCCGCCGATTTCCAGCACCGCCATGCCGGCGTTCAGCACCAGCGCGACCCACAGCACGCGGCGGTAGGCGGCCGAGACCGGGCCGGTCGGCAGGTGGTCGTGGGAATGACCGTGGCCGTGGTCATGGCCCGCGTGGCCCGCGTGGCCCGCGTGGCCCGTGGTAAGGGCACCGGCCGGGGCGTGGTGATCGTGATCGCAGCAATGTCGTGACATGGAGAACTCGAGGCAAGGCGAAAGCGCTGTGGCACATTCGAAAGCCTGGAGTCCCTCCAAGGTCAAGTCCCCATGCGCATCAAGGATGTATCCGAAGCCACCGGCGTGTCGGTCGACACGATCCGGCACTACGAGAAGGCCGGGCTGCTGCCCGCGCCGGCGCGTGGCGGCAACAACTACCGCCGCTACACCGAGGCCGATGTGCAACGGCTGCGCTTCATTCGCAACTGCCGGTCGCTGGACATGAGCTTGGACGAGGTGCGGCCGCTGCTCGAGTTCCTCGACCACCCGCAGGCCGATTGCTCGAAGGTGGACGCGGTGATCGAAGGCCACCTGGCGCACGTGCGCGAGCGGCTGGCGAGCCTGCAGGTGCTGGAGCGCCAACTGGAGCTGCTGACCCAGGTGTGCGGCCCGCAGCGCATGCACGAGCTGTGCGGCATCGTGATGGCCTTGTCGAAGGATGCGCCGGGCGGCGTGCCGCCGGCCGGACGCGGCGTGCACACGACCTGAATCCCGACCCTACAATTCGCGCCGCAGCGGTCCGTGGCGGCCGCGTTCCGGAAAGCCTCCTCATGAACAACGAGCCCCCCGCCAGCAAGCCCGCCGGCCACAACAACGGCCCCGACCTGTCGCACATCTCCCCGCGCGACAAGGCGGAGATCCTGGCCCAGGCGCTGCCGTACATCCAGAAGTTCCATGGCAAGACCATGGTCATCAAGTACGGCGGCAACGCGATGACCGATCCGTCGCTGCAGCAGGACTTCGCCGAAGACGTGGTGCTGCTGAAGCTGGTCGGCATCAACCCGGTGGTGGTGCACGGCGGCGGGCCGCAGATCGAGGACGCGTTGGCCAAGATCGGCAAGAAGGGCACCTTCATCCAGGGCATGCGCGTCACCGACGAGGAGACCATGGAAGTGGTCGAGTGGGTGCTGGCCGGCCAGGTGCAGCAGGACATCGTCGGCCTGATCAATGCGGTCGGCGGCAAGGCCGTCGGCCTGACCGGGCGTGACGGCGGGCTGATCCGGGCGCACAAGCTGAAGATGGTCGACCGCGACGACCCGACCAAGGTGCACGATGTCGGCCAGGTCGGCGAGATCGAGTCGATCGACCCGTCGGTCGTCAAGGCGCTGCAGGACGACCAGTTCATCCCGGTGATCTCGCCGCTGGGCTTCGGCTCGGAGAACGAGAACTACAACATCAATGCCGACGTGGTGGCCGGCAAGCTGGCCGAGGTGCTGAAGGCCGAGAAGCTGCTGATGCTGACCAACATCCCGGGCGTGCTCGACAAGCAGGGCAAGCTGCTGACCAACCTGTCGGCGCGCGAGATCGACGAGCTGTTCGCCGACGGCACGATCAGCGGCGGCATGCTGCCGAAGATCGCATCGGCGCTCGATGCGGCGAAGAACGGCGTCAACACCGTGCACATCATCGACGGCCGGGTGCCGCACGCGATGCTGCTGGAGATCCTGACCGAGCAGGCCTACGGCACGATGATCCGCAGCCACTGAGGCGTGGCTAACGGGGCGGGTACCCTGCCTCGGTCAACGCTGCGGCGAGGAGGCTTCGATCGGACGCCGATTCCACCTCGACGGTGTGCTCCGCGAGGTTCACCACGACCAGCGCGTGGGGATCGGCCTCTTTCAGCGCCTGCGTCACCGCCTTGACGCAATGGCCGCAACTCATGCCGTCGACCTGGAACTCGATCATGGGGTTCTCCGTTGAGGTAGTGCGCAGACTGTGAAGCTTGCCACCGTGGCAAGGTCAAGCCGGGGAATGAATCCCCACGCGCTCCAAGGCCTTGACCTTGCCATGATGGTAAGGTCGAGACTCCCGGCATGAACACGAACTCCCTGTCCCTCAGCATCGACGGCATGACCTGCGCGTCCTGCGTCACGCGTGTCGAGAAAGCCCTGCGGAAGGTGCCCGGCGTGGTGTCGGCGACCGTCAACCTGGCGACTGAGCGGGCCGAGGTGCAGACGAGCGCCGGCGATGCCGCGGCGCTGCTGGCGGCGGTCGAGAAGGCCGGTTATGCGGCGCATGTGCATGAAGACGACGAGGCACCGGCCGCCGCCGCGCCGGCCTGGCCGGTGATCGCGGCCGCCGCGCTGTCGTTGCCGCTGGTGCTGACGATGCTGCTGTCGCTCGCCGGCATCGACGCGATGCTGCCGGGCTGGCTGCAACTGCTGGTGGCGGCGCCGGTGCAGTTCGTGCTCGGCGCCCGTTTCTACCGCGCCGGCTGGAAGGCGCTGCGCGCGCGCACCGGGAACATGGATCTGCTGGTCGCGCTCGGCACCTCGGCCGCGTTCGGCCTCAGCGTGCAGCAGCTGCTGGCGCATGGAGGCCACGGCCACCTGTATTTCGAAGCGTCGGCGGTGGTGATCACGCTGGTGCTGCTCGGCAAATGGCTGGAGCAGCGCGCCAAACGACAGGCGACCGATGCGATCCAGGCGCTCAATGCGCTGCGCCCGCAGACGGCGCGCGTGCGGCGGGACGGTGTCGAACTCGAGCTGCCGATTGCGCAGCTGCGGGTCGGCGACCTCGTCGTCGTGCGGGCCGGCGAGCGCATGCCGGTCGACGGCGAGCTGCTCGAAGGCGAGAGCCATGTCGATGAATCGCTGATCACCGGCGAGGGCCTGCCGGTGTTGCGCCAGCCGGGCGGGCGCGTCACGGGAGGATCGGTCAACGGCGAAGGCCTGCTGCTGGTGCGGGCGACGACGCTCGGTGCCGAATCGGCGCTGTCGCGCATCGTCCACCTGGTCGAGTCGGCGCAGGCGAAGAAGGCGCCGATCCAGAAACTGGTCGACCGTGTCAGCGCGGTGTTCGTGCCGGTGGTGCTGGTGATCGCGGTCGTCACGCTGCTCGGCTGGGGCCTGGCGACGGGGGCCTGGGAGCAGGCGGTGCTGAACGCCGTCGCGGTGCTGGTGATCGCCTGCCCGTGCGCGCTCGGCCTCGCGACGCCGGCGGCGCTGATGGCCGGCACCGGCGTCGCGGCCCGGCGCGGCATCCTGATCAAGGACGCCGAGGCGCTGGAGCGCGCGCGCCACGTCGACATCGTCGCGTTCGACAAGACCGGCACGCTGACCGAAGGCCATCCGGAACTTGTCGCCTGCGAACCGGCCGACGGCGATGCACCCTCGCTGCTCGCTGACAGCGCGGCGCTGCAGGCCGGCAGCGAGCACACGCTGGCCGCGGCCGTGCTGGCCGCCGCGAAGCGTGATGGCATTGCGATCACGACGGCGGGCCAGGTGCGCAGCGTCGCCGGCCGCGGGCTGTCGGGCGAGGTCGGCGGGCGCACGCTGCTGCTCGGCAGCAGCCGCTTCATGGCGGAGCAGGGCATCGACCTGTCGCCGCTGCAGGCGCGCGCGGACGCGTTGCAAGCCGACGGCCGTACCGTCTCGTGGCTGGCCGAGGCGGCACCGCTGTCGCGGCTGCGCGGCCTGCTGGCGTTCGGCGACGCCGCGAAGCCGCATGCGGCCGACGCGGTGCGCCAGCTGCAAGCACTCGGCGTGCGCTGCCTGATGCTGACCGGCGACAGCGCCGGTGCTGCGGCCAAGCTGGCGCGCGAACTCGGCATCACCGAAGTGCACGCCGCGCTGCTGCCGCAGGACAAGGCGGCGCTCGTCGAGACGCTGCGCCGCGGCGGCGCGCGTGTCGCGATGGTTGGCGACGGCATCAACGATGCGCCGGCGCTGGCGGCGGCCGACGTCGGCATCGCGATGGGCAGCGGCACCGATGTCGCGATGCAGGCGGCCGGCGTCACGCTGATGCGCGGCGATCCGCGCCTGGTCGCCGATGCGCTCGAGATCGCGCGGCTCACGCAGCGCAAGATCCGCCAGAACCTGTTCTGGGCCTTCATCTACAACGTGGTCGGCATCCCGCTGGCCGCCTTCGGGTTGCTGAACCCGGTGATCGCCGGTGCGGCGATGGCGTTCAGCAGCGTCAGCGTGGTCGGCAATGCGCTGCTGTTGCGGCGCTGGAAGGGAGCGGCACGATGAACATCGGCGAAGCGGCGCAACGCTCGGGCGTGTCGGCGAAGATGGTGCGGCACTACGAATCGCTGGGGCTGCTGCCGTCGGTCGTCCGCACCGACGCGGGCTACCGCCAGTACGGCGACAACGAGGTGCACACGCTGCGCTTCATCCGGCGCGCCCGCGACCTCGGCTTCGGCATGGCCGAGATCGGCGAGCTGCTGAAGCTGTGGCAGAACCGCCGGCGCGCGAGCGGCGATGTGAAGCGCATCGCGCTCGCCCACATGGCCGACCTCGACCGCCGCATCACCGAGATGGAGGCGATGAAGCGCACGCTGTCGCGGCTGGCGAGCTGTTGCCACGGCGACCAGCGGCCCGATTGCCCGATCCTCGATGAGTTGGCCGAATGAGCAGCGGGCGGCGTCACTCGACAGTCTGGCTCTTCGACCTCGACAACACCTTGCACGACGCGTCGCACGCCGCGTTCGGCCCGACCAACCAGGCGATGAACGACTACATCGCGGCGCACCTGGGCCTGGCGCCGGCCGAGGCGTCGGCGCTGCGCCAGCACTACTGGGACCGCTATGGCGCGACGCTGCTCGGCCTGGTGCGCCACCACGGCGTCAACGCGAGCCACTTCCTCGAGGAAACGCACCGCCTGCCCGGCCTCGAGGACCGGCTGCGCACCCACGCGCACGACCGCGCCGCGCTGCGCCGGCTGCGCGGCCGCAAGGTGCTGCTGACGAACGCGCCGCGCTCCTACGCGCTGCGCGTGCTGCGGGCGCTGGGGCTCGCGGACTGCTTCGACGGCGTGATCAGCATCGACGAGATGACGATGTTCGGCGACCTGCGCCCGAAGCCCGACGCGCGCATGCTGCGGCGCGTCGCGGTGCGGCTGAAGGTGGCGCCGCGGCGCTGCGTGCTGGTCGAGGACACGCTGGCGCACCAGAAGTCCGCGCACCGCATCGGCATGCGCACGGTCTGGATGCAGCGCTACCTGAAGACGGCCAAAGTTGCGAACAACAGCACAGAAGTTGGCGTTCACCCTTGCCGAAAGCCCCCCTATGTGTATGCAAGAATTCGATCGCTGAACAAGCTCCCCACCCTGTGACAACTCCGACCGCCGCGATGACCGACACCCCTGCCATCCCCGAAGACACCAGTCCCGAGGTGGCAGCCGACGCGGTGGCCGAACCGGCGGGCCGCAAGCGCCCGAAGCCCGGCGAACGCCGTGTGCAGATCCTGCAGACGCTGGCCCACATGCTCGAGCAGCCGGGTGCCGACCGCATCACGACCGCCGCGCTGGCCGGCAAGCTCGATGTCTCCGAAGCGGCGCTGTACCGCCATTTCGCGAGCAAGGCCCAGATGTTCGAAGGCCTGATCGAGTTCATCGAGCAGAGCGTGTTCACGCTGGTCAACCAGATCACCGAGCGCGAGACGAGCGGGGTCGTGCAGGCGCAGAAGATCCTCACCGTGCTGCTGCAGTTCGGCGAGAAGAACCCCGGCATGACGCGCGTGATGGTCGGCGATGCGCTGGTGTTCGAGAACGAGCGCCTGGTCGCCCGCATGAACCAGTTCTTCGACCGCATCGAATCGCAGCTGCGCCAGAGCCTGCGCAGCGCCGCCGAAGCGGCCGGCTCGTCGACGCCGACGGTCGATGCGAACGCGCAGTCGTCGGTGCTGACCGGCTTTGCGGTCGGCCGCCTGCAGCGCTATGCGCGCTCGGGCTTCAAGCGCGTGCCGACCGAGCACCTGGACGCCGCGCTGCGCCTGCTGGTCGGCTGACGCCGGCCTCCCTCTTTTTCACACGGCCATGGTCACGGCGGACGTCGGCGGCCAGCGCCTCGCGTTGTTGCCGCAGAAGGCCATCTGGTGGCCGGCGCAGCAGGCCTTGCTGATCGCCGATGCCCACCTCGGCAAGGCCGTGTCGTTCCGCCGGCTCGGCGTGCCGGTGCCGGAGGCGACGACCGGCGACACGCTGTCGCGGCTGACCGGGCTGGTCGAGCGGCATGGCGCGCGGCGCATCGTGTTCCTCGGCGATTTCCTGCACTCCGTCCATGCGCATGCCGCCTCGACGCTCGATGCGCTCGCGCGCTGGCGCGAGCGCCATGCGGATCTGCATCTGACGCTGGTGCGCGGCAACCATGACGCCCATGCCGGCGATCCGCCCGCCTGGGCACGCATGGAGGTGGTCGACGAGCCGCTGCTGCTCGGCGGCCTGGCGCTGTGCCACCACCCGGTGCCGCGCGACAGCGCCTATGTGCTGGCCGGCCACCTGCACCCGGGCATCGTGCTCGGCGGACGGCCTCACGACCACCTGCGGCTGCCGTGCTTCTGGTTTGGCGCGCGCGTCGGCGTATTGCCGGCCTTCGGTGCGTTCACCGGGCTGAAGACGATCCGGCCGGGCGCCGGGGACCGGGTGTTCGCGCTGGCCGACCAGGCCGTGCTGGCGGTGCCACCAGCCGCTCAAGAACCCGGCTGAGTCGGCCGATATCCGGCAAAGCTCCGCATCTGGCGGCGCATGGTTGCCGTCATGCCGATCTTTCCCCGTGTGCCGTTCCATCGTCTCGCCGCCCTGTGGCTGGCGGGCGTGGGCGTGTGCGTGATGGCCGGCGTGCTCAGCGGCCGCATCGAACTGGCGCGCCTGTTCCTGAACGCGGTGCCGGCCAGCTTCAATGCCGGCCTGCTCGGCCTCGTGGCGGCCGTCGCGCTGTGGAGCGACCCGCGCGTGCCGTCGCGCCGGCTGGCGTGGTGCGCCGCGCTGCTGGTGCTGCTGCCCGCGTTGGTGCTGGCCGAGCACCTGAGCGGTCTCGACCTGGGCATCGACCTGCCGGCGCTGCACCGCGCGATGCAGTCGACCTCGTCGCACCCCGGGCGCCTGGCGCCGAACTCCTGCCTCGGTTTCCTGTTCGCCGGGCTGGCGCTGTGGCTGCAGCACCGGCCGGGGCTGCGCTGGCGCAGCCTGCTGGTGTCGTGCAGCGTGTACGGCACGCTCGCGGTCGGGTTGTCGGCGCTGACGGGCTACGTGCTCGACCTGCAGGAGATGTACAAGCTGCTGTCGTTCAACAGCATGTCGGCGGCCGTGATGGCAATGCTGGTGGTGCTGGGCGCGACGCTGTGGTCGAGCCTGCTGGCCGGAGAGTCGAGCGACACGGCGGGCGAGCGGCCCGAAGACCGCATCACGCGCACCGCCGTCGGCGTGCTGGGCATCGTGGCCGTGGTGTCGGGCGTGGCCGGCTTCGGGCTGATGCAGCGCGCCTACAAGATGACGGTGGCCGAGGGGCTCGAGACCGCGGCGCGCGGCCATGCCGGCGCGTTCGCGCACAGCCTGAAGCAGGAGATGGAGATCGCCGAGAGCGTGTCGCGGCAGCTCGCTGTGCAGCGGGCGCTCGCGCAACTGGCGGTGAAGCCGACCGATGCGCAGGCCTTCGACGACCTGCGCGAGCTGGCGGCCAGCGTGCTGGGCCAGGATTACAGCGCCTTGCGCGTGCAGAACGGGCAAGGCGAGTCGCTGCTGGAGGCGGGTTCGGCGCGGCTGCGTGTGGCCTCGGTGGCGCTGCCGCTGGGCGATGGCCACTCGACGCTGCTGTGGGACGACGGGCTGGTGCTGCACAGCGAGCTGCCGGTCGAGCGCAACGGCGAGCGCGTCGGCGGCCTGATGCTGGAGCGACGGCTGGGCGTGCTGACCGGGCTGCTGTACGACCTGCAGCACCGCGACGATTCGACCGACGCGCTGCTGTGCGCGCGCATCGATGACGACGCGGTGTGCCTGCCGAGCCGCTTCTACGAGGCCGGCCGCCACATCGCGATGTACCGGAAAGACGGCCAGCCCTATCTGCCGATCTCGAAGGCGCTGCTCGGCATGACGGGAACCGATTCGGTGAAGGACCTGCGCGACGTGCCGGTGCAGGCCGGCTATGCGCCGCTGCGAGGCGTCAACCTGGGCCTGGTGGTCAAGACCGACAGCGGCGAGCTGTTCAGCTACATCCGCTCGCGGCTGCACCTGCTGACGGGCCTGCTGGCGGCGCTGGTGCTGGTGGGCGCCTGGCTGCTGCGCTCGCACGTGCTGCCGCTGGCGCAGCGCCTGGCGCGCAGCGAGCGCCGGCTGCAGATGGTGTCGGACAACCTGCCGGCGCTGGTGTTCCATGTCGACGCCGACCTGCGCTACCAGTTCGCCAATGCCCGCTACCTGCCGATGGCCGGCCTCGACCCGAAGGCGATGATCGGCGAGCGCATGCAGGACGTGCTGGGCACGGAAGCGTTCGCTGTCATTGCAGAACACATCGCGGCCGCGCTGCGCGGCGAGCGCGTGCGCTACGAGCGGCACGGTGAGTGGCTCGGCCGCGAGCACCATCACCTGGTCGAGTACGTGCCCGAACGGCGGCCGGACGGCAGCGTCGCCGGCCTCTACGGCATGGTGATGGACATCACCGAGCGCCACCAGGCGCAGGCGCAGCTGGCCGCGAGCGAGGCGCGGCTGCGCACGATCACCGACAACGTGCCGGCCTTGATCACGTATGTCGACACCGACCTGCGTTTCCAGTTCTGCAACCCGGTGTTCGAGGCCTGGACGGGCATCCGGGTGGCCGATGCGCTGGGCCGGCGCATGCAGGACGTGTTGCCGCCGAAGGTGATGGCGTTGCGGCAGCGCCAGATCGAGCGCGCGCTGCGCGGCGAGACGGTGCAGTTCGAGACGGTGGCGGTGCTGGGGCAGGGGCCGCGGCATTTCCAGGTGAACTACCTGCCGCACCGCGACGAGCAGGGGCGGGTGATCGGCGTGTACAGCCTGACGAACGACATTTCGGCGCAGAAGGAACTCGAGCGGAAGCTGCAGACGCTGGCGCGGGTCGATGCGCTGACGGGCCTGGCCAACCGGCGGCAGTTCGAAGAGCGTTTTTCGGAGGCGATGTCGCGCTGCCGGCGCAGTGGCCGGCCGATGGCGCTGATGTTCATGGACATCGACAAGTTCAAGGGCATCAACGACACGCTCGGCCATGCCGGTGGCGACGAGGTGCTGAAGACCTTCGGGCAGCGGCTGTCGGCCAGCGTGCGCAAGACCGACACGGTGGCGCGGCTGGCGGGCGACGAATTCGTCGTGATCCTCGAAGGGTTGAACACGGTGGACGAGCCGCATTTCCTGGCCCGCAAGATCCTCGCGGCGATCTCGGCGGAGCAGCAGGTGCTGGGGCATTCGTTGAGCGTGACGACGAGCATCGGGATCTCGTTCTACGAGGGTGACGACAGCACCGAGGGTTCGCTGATGGCGCTGGCGGACAAGGCCTTGTACGAGGCCAAGTCGGCCGGCCGGGGGACGTACCGGTGTGCGCCGCGTTCCGTCGTCGTTGCCGGGCGTGGTTGATCCGGGCACCAAAACGCGACCGCTACACTGACGGCCCGTTCCAGCCTTGGTGCCGGTAGACCCGGCGGTCCCGCATGTCTTTCGCTCCCGACACGTTGCTGCAACTGATTCAACGCGCCGATGCGCTGCTCACCCGGTTGGAGTCGGTGCTGCCGCAGCCGCTGGCCGCACCCGACTGGTCCGCGTCGATCGCGTTTCGCTACCGCCGGCGCGGTGCCACCGGGCAGCTGCTGCCGGTCCGCCATGTCGCGCATGTGCGCTTGTCGGAGCTGGTCGAGGTCGAGCCGCAGAAGGAACGCCTGTTGCGCAACACCGCGCAGTTCGTCGCCGGCCATGCGGCCAACAACGTGCTGCTCACCGGTGCTCGCGGCACCGGCAAGAGTTCGCTGATCAAGGCCTGCCTGAACGAGTTTTCCGACCGCGGGCTGCGCTTGATCGAAGTCGACAAGGCCGACCTGGTCGACCTGCCCGACATCGTCGACCTGGTCGCCGAGCGGCCCGAGCGCTTCGTCGTGTTCTGCGACGACCTCAGTTTCGACGAGGGCGAACCCGGCTACAAGGCACTCAAGTCCATCCTCGATGGTTCGGTCTCGCAGGCGTCGGACAACGTGCTGATCTACGCGACCAGCAACCGCCGCCACCTGCTGCCCGAGTACATGAAGGAGAACCTCACGTACCAGCACACCGACGACGGCGAGGTGCACCCCGGCGAGGTGATCGAAGAGAAGATCTCGCTGAGCGAACGCTTCGGGCTGTGGGTCAGCTTCTACCCGTTCAGCCAGGACGAATACCTCGCGATCGTCGCGCAGTGGCTGCGCGGCTTCGGGGTCGGCGAGGACGAGATCGCCATCGCCCGCCAGCCCTCGCTGGTGTGGGCGCTGGAGCGGGGTTCGCGCTCGGGCCGGGTCGCGTTCCAGTTCGCGAAAGACTACGCCGGGCGGCACGCGTCATGAGCGGCGGCGACGAACGCACGCCGGTCGAGGTGGCTGTCGGCGTGCTGATCGATGCCGAGGGCGGCTTCCTGCTGACCAGCCGGCCTGAAGGCAAGGTCTACGCCGGCTACTGGGAGTTCCCCGGCGGCAAGCTGGAGGCCGGCGAGAGCGTCGAACAGGCGCTGCGCCGCGAGCTGCACGAGGAGATCGGCATCACGATCGGGCCGGTGCAGCCGTGGAAGATCGAGATCGTCGACTACCCCCATGCGCGCGTGCGGCTGCACTTCTGCAAGGTCTTCGAGTGGACCGGCGAGTTCGAGATGCGCGAACGCCAGCAGATGGCCTGGCAGAACCTGCCGGTGCAGGTGCAGCCGGTGCTGCCCGGTACCGTGCCGGTGCTGGCCTGGTTCGCCGAGGAACGCGGTTTCTCGGGCCCGACTTACGCCACAGATACACTCGCCCGATGAGCTGGCTCGACGAGATCAAGTGGGATGCGCAAGGCCTGCTGCCGGTGATCGCGCAGGAGGTCGGCAGCAACGACGTGCTGATGTTCGCGTTCATGAACCGCGAGGCGCTGGCCCGCACCGCCGAGCTCGGCGAGGCGGTCTATTACAGCCGCTCGCGCCAGCGCCTGTGGCACAAGGGCGAGGAAAGCGGGCACGTGCAGCAGGTGCACGAGATGCGCCTGGATTGCGACAACGACGTGCTGCTGCTGAAGGTGACGCAGCGCGGCCACGAACCTGGCATTGCATGCCACACCGGCCGCCACAGCTGCTTCTTCCAGCTTTACAAGGACGGGGCCTGGCAGACCGTCGAGCCGGTCTTGAAAGACCCCGGGACGATCTACAAATGACGGACGTGAAAACCGCGGTGAGCACCTCGAACGGCAACGACACGCTGGCCCGCCTGGCGGCGGTGATCGAGTCGCGCCGCCAGGGCGACCCGGACAAGAGCTACGTCGCCCGGCTGTTCCACAAGGGCACCGATGCGATCCTGAAGAAGATCGGCGAAGAAGCCACCGAGACGGTGATGGCCGCCAAGGACGGCGACCGCCAGAAGATCGTCTACGAGGTCGCCGACCTGTGGTTCCATTCGATGCTCGCGCTGAGCGCCTTCGGCCTGACACCGGCCGACGTGCTCGCCGAGCTGGAGCGGCGCGAGGGCCTGTCCGGCCTCGAGGAATTCGCCGCGCGCAAGTTGCAAACCCGAGAGGCGGACGGAACATGAACGATGTCGTGAACACTTCTGAACGGGACTCGTCGCTGAAGACGATCGGCCACATCAGCTACCTGCTGCATGCGATCGTCGCGGTGGGCGCGGTGCTGCCCGGCACGCAGGCCTCGATCACGCTGCTGATCGTCGCCTTCATCCTCGACCTGGTGAAGAAGGACGAAGCCGCCGGCAGCTGGCAGGAGTCGCACTTCCGCTGGCGCATCCGCTCGGTGATCTGGGCCGCCGTGCTCTACGTCGTCACGCTGCCCTTGTGGTTCCTGTTCGTGATCCCCGGCTGGATCGCCTGGGGCGTCATCTCGATCTGGTTCCTCTACCGCGTCGTGCGCGGCTGGGTGAACCTGAACTCGAACACGCCGATGCCGGTGCCCGCGCCATGAGCCAGGATCCGAGCTGCATTTTTTGCAAGATCGCTGCGGGCCAGATCCCCAGCCGCAAGGTCTATGAAGACGACGAACTGATCGCCTTCCACGACATCGCGCCGTGGGCGCCGATCCATTTCCTGATCGTGCCGAAGGAGCACCTGGCCTCGCTGTACGACACCGTGCCGGAGAAGCACCAGGCCTTGCTCGGCAAGATGCTGGCGCTGGCCCCGGAGCTGGCCCGCGAGCAGGGTGCAAGCAACGGTTTCCGCACCGTGGTCAACACCGGCGCCGATGGTGGGCAGGAAGTCCCACATTTGCACATGCATGTCATCGGCGGACCAAGGCCCTGGGCCAAGGGTTGACTCGGCCACCACCTAGAATCCACTATTTCCCGCAGGAGAAGAATCATGGGTTCATTCAGCATCTGGCACTGGCTCATCGTGCTGGTGATCGTGGTCCTGGTGTTCGGCACCAAGAAGCTCAAGAACATCGGCAGCGACCTCGGTGGCGCCGTGAAGGGCTTCAAGGACGGCATCAAGGATGGCTCGGCCAGCGCCGGCACCGACGCCGCCGTGCCGCCGTCGCAACAGGTCGGCCAGAAGCCCGCCGATCCGAACACCGTCGACGTCGAAGCGAAGACCAAATCGTGAGCATCCGAGGCCGGCCCGGGCTGGCCCGTCGGATGGCGGCCGCATGATCGATTTCGGGTTCGACAAGATCGCGCTGATCGGCGCCGTGGCGCTGATCGTCATCGGCCCCGAGCGCCTGCCCAAGGTCGCCCGCACCGTCGGCCACCTGCTTGGCAAGGCGCAGCGCTACGTGGCCGACGTGAAGGCCGAGGTCAACCGCTCGATCGAGCTCGAAGAGCTCAAGAAGATGAAGGGCGAGTTCGAGGACGCGGCCCGCAACGTCGAGCAGACGGTGTCGAACGAGATCCACCAGACGCGCGCCGACATGGCCAGCGCCTGGGACGCGCCCGGTGATGCCGTCTCGAGCCCGAACAGCGGCCAGCACCTCGGCTGGGAACCCCCGCCGCCGCAGTACAAGCACCCGAAGAAGAACTGGCGCCTGAAGCGCGGCGCGACGCCGCAGTGGTACAAGCAGCGCAACGGCGTGCGCAGCAAGGCGCAATCCGGCGCGGCGCGTGTCGCGCGCTTCCGCCCGCCGCGCTCGTCGGTCTGACGCTCCTTGGCCAGAAAACCGTGAATCCCTCCCATGAAGTTGAACAGCGACGGCCGTGATGAGCTGGAAGGCACCGAGCAGCCCTTCGTCACGCACCTGATCGAACTGCGCGACCGGTTGATCCGCGCGGTGATCGCGATCGGCGTGTGCTTCGGCATCCTCGCGATCTACCCCGGTCCGGCCGCGCTCTACGACCTGCTGGCGCACCCGCTGGTGGCCGCGCTGCCGGCCGGCGGCAAGCTGATCGCGACCAACGTGATCTCGCCGTTCCTGGTGCCGCTGAAGATCACGCTGATGGCGGCCTTCCTGCTGGCGCTGCCGGTGGTGCTGTACCAGGTGTGGGCGTTCGTCGCGCCGGGGCTCTACACGCACGAGAAGAAGCTGGTGCTGCCGCTGGTGATCTCGAGCACGCTGCTGTTCTTCATCGGCGTCGCGTTCTGCTACTTCTTCGTGTTCGGCAAGGTGTTCGCGTTCATCCAGACCTTCGCGCCGAAGAGCATCGCGGCCACGCCGGACATCCAGGAGTACCTGAGCTTCGTGCTGACGATGTTCGTCGCGTTCGGTGCGGCCTTCGAGGTGCCGATCGTCGTGGTGGTGCTGGCGCGCATGGGCATCGTCACGCTCGACAAGCTGAAGGCGTTCCGCGCCTACTTCATCGTGCTGGCCTTCATCGTCGCGGCCGTCGTGACGCCGCCCGACATCGTCTCGCAGCTCGCGCTCGCGATCCCGATGTGCATCCTGTACGAGGTCGGCATCTGGGCCTCGGTGATTTTCATCAAGCACACGCAGGCGCCGCCGGAAGACACCACGCAGAAAGTCTGATGCCGCGGAGGGTCTCTGACGACCCCCCGGCTCACTCCTGCCGCGGAACCACCTTGCTGCGTGGCCGCTGCGCCACCATGACGCTGATCTCCAGCGCCTTGTCGCCGCGCTGCACGCCGATCTGCGCCTTTTCCTTCGGCTTCAGCGCGGCCACCGCGGCCAGCAGCTGCACCGTGTTGCCCACCGGCGTGTCGGCCACCTTGACGACCACGTCACCGGGTCGCAGGCCGCCGCTCGCGGCCGGGCCGTTCTGCAGCACGCCGGTGATCAGCACGCCTTCCTTGATCGGCAGGTTGAAGGTCTCGGCGATCTCGGGCGTCAGGTCGCGCGGTTCGACGCCGATCCAGCCGCGGGTGACCTGGCCGTCGCGGATCAGCCCCTCCATCACCTGGCGCGCGGTCGTCTCGGGGATCGCGAAGCCGATGCCCAGGCTGCCGCCGCTGCGCGAGTAGATCGCGGTGTTGATGCCCAGCAGGTTGCCGTTGGTGTCGACCAGCGCGCCGCCCGAATTGCCGGGGTTGATCGCCGCGTCGGTCTGGATGAAGTTCTCGAAGGTGTTGATGCCCAGCTGGTTGCGGCCGAGCGCGCTGACGATGCCCGAGGTCACCGTCTGGCCGACGCCGAACGGGTTGCCGATCGCGAGCACCACGTCGCCGACCTGCAGCGTCTCGGCGCTGCCGAACGCGATCACCGGCAGCTTGTCGAGCGTGATCTTCAGCACCGCGACGTCGGTGTCGGGGTCGCTGCCGACCACCTTGGCCTTCGCGCGGCGCGCGTCGACCAGCTGCACCTCGATGTCGTCGGCACCTTCGACGACATGGTTGTTGGTCAGCAGGTAGCCCTCGGGCGAGACGATCACGCCGGAGCCGAGGCCGACCTGCGGCTGCTCGCGCTGCTGCGCGCCCTGTTCACCGAAGAAGAACTTGAACCACGGGTCTTCGCCGTGCGGGCTGCGCGCCGGCGCCTTGCTGGCCGTGATGCTGACGACCGCCGGCGAGGCGCGCCGCGCCGCGCCGCTGTAGCTGGGGGCGCTGCCGCCGGGCGGCAGCGACACGGTCTGGATCGACGGCGCCTGGCTGATCGACACGATGCTCGGCAGGCCATTGCCGGGCTGGCGGCGCACCCAATCCGGCTTCAGCGTCGCGACCACGAACAGCACGGCCACGGCCACCGTCACGGCCTGGGAGAAAATCAGCCACGTCTTGCGCATCAACAGGGTCCTGTGTCATGGCCGCACGCTCCGAAATCGAGTCCTACCTGAACACGCTGCTGGACGTGGGCCGCTTCCGCGATTATGGGCCGAACGGTCTGCAGGTCGAGGGCAAACCCGAAGTGCGCAAGCTGGTGTCGGGCGTCACCGCAAGCCAGGCCTTCATCGAGGCGGCGATCGAGCGCGGCGCCGATGCGCTGCTGGTGCACCACGGCCTGTTCTGGAAAGGCCATGACGGCCGCATCACCGGCTGGCTGAAGGGCCGCATCGAGCGGCTGCTGGCGGCCCAGGTCAACCTGCTGGCCTACCACCTGCCGCTGGACGCGCACCCGCAGTTCGGCAACAACGCGCAGTTCGGCGTGCGGCTCAATTTCATGGCCGACGGCCGCTTCGGCGACCAGGACCTGGGCTGGATCGGCAGCCCGGCGCAGCCGCTGACGGTGCCGGCGCTGACGGCGCTGCTGAGCCTGCGGATGAACCGAGCACCGGTCGCGGTCGACCCGGGTGCATCCGGGATGGGCCGCCCGATCCGGCGCGTCGCCTGGTGCACCGGCGGTGCCCAGGGGTACTTCGAAGCGGCGATCGCCGCCGGTGCCGATGCCTACGTCACCGGCGAGATCTCCGAACCGCAGGCACACCTCGCACGCGAGACCGGCGTGGCCTTCTTCGCGTGCGGGCACCACGCCAGCGAGCGCTATGGTGCGCCTGCGCTGGCCGCGCACGTGGCCGAGAAATTCGGCCTCGAGCACGAGTTCATCGAGATCGACAACCCGGCGTGATCAGGGCGCGACGCGGATGTCGTCGACGAATCCGCGAAACGTGCCGGTGGCGTCCGGCCGGTCGTAGGCCACCAGGATGCGCGCGATCGTCTTGCCGGCTGCCCACTGGCCGATGTTCGAGCGCACCTCGTTCCAGCTGTTGCCGGCGAGCCGGCCGCCGCGGCCCTGGAACTCCGGATGCACCCGCACGCCGTTCTGGTCGGTCGCCCCCGAATCGCGCAGGCTGCTGCCGTCGGTGAAGATCAGGTCGACCGCCACGAACGCGCTGTTCGGCGCCGAGCTCTGCGGGTAGATCCAGTACGACAGCGTCGTGCTCGCGGTCACCGGGATGCGCACGTCGAACACCTTGTTGTACGAGAACGAGCGCGTCGCGTCGGCGTCGTTGCCCGAGTACATCAGCGCCGTCGTGCCGCTGTGCGCGATGTTCTCGCGCCGCGTCGAGGTCTCCATCTGCGCCAGCCCGCAGCAGAAGCCACCGATGTTGGCCTGGAAGTCGACGGTGTCGTTCCAGTCCGGCTGCGCGATGCCGGCTTCGAAGTCCGAGAAGAAGCCGCTCGCGTTGGTGGTCGTGCGCGGCGCATCGAACGACGGCGGCGCATCGGCCGCAGCGCTGCCCCAGGCGGTGTTGGCGCTGCCGCCGAGCACGAAGTCCAGCGTGGTGTCCGTGCCCAGTTGCGTCAGTGCCAGCCAGGTGCGCGTCGACGTCGCGCCGTTCAACTTCAGGCTCTGCACGTAGGTCCCGTTCGCGCCCGCGTTCGATGCGTTGATCGTCAGCGTGCGGCCGTTGCCCATGCGCACCGCGGTGCTCGGGAACAGCGGGCTGCCGAGCACGAAGCCGCCGAGGCCCGGGATCTCCGGGTACAGCCCGAGCGCACCCCACACGTACCAGGCCGAGGTGGCGCCCAGGTCGTCGTTGCCGGTCAGACCGTCGGGCCCGGTCTTGTACAGGTCGGTCAGGATGCGCCGCACCACCGCCTGCGACTTGTACGGCGCCCCGGCGAAGTTGTAGGCCCACGGCGTGCCGTGCTCCGGCTCGTTGCCCATGAAGGCATACGGGCTGTTCGGCCCCGAGTCGAGCTGCGTGAAGTGCTCGTCCAGCCGCGCGATGGCTGCCGCGTTGCCGCCCATGCGGTCGAACAGGCCGCGGTAGTTCTGCGGCACCATCCAGGTGTATTGCGCCGAATCGCCTTCGACGAAACCGGCGCCGTCGGTGCGCGTGAACCCGCTCTTGAAGCTGCCGCCCGCGGTGCGCGGATGGAGGTAGCCGCTGACCTTGGAGTACAGCGGCTTCCACATCTGCGCCTGCGTCAGGTACTTGTCGCGCTTGACGGTGTCGCCGAGCGACGCCGCGAACTGCGCAATCGCCGAATCAGCCAGCGCGTACTCCTCGGCCGACGCAGCGGCGCCCCACAGGTTGGGCGTCTCGATCGGGATGTAGCCGTGGCCCAGGTAGTCGGCCAGTCCCGGGCGCGTCTCGCAGTTGCGCGAACGGGTGCCGGGCTGGGTCGCGCCCTGCTCCATGTAGCGCAGCGCGGCGGTGGTGTCGAAGCTGCGGCCGCCGAAGGCGTACAGGTTGGCGACGATCACCGCGCCGGCATCGCCCACCATCACGCAGGTGTCATCGTTCGCGGTCGGCCACTTCGGGTAGCCGCCGCCGCCCTTCTCGGCGTCGACCACCATCGACTGCGCCATGTCGCTCGCCTCCTTCGGCGCGAGCCAGCCGATCAGCTGCACCTGCGAGCGGTAGATGTCCCAGCCGGAGAAAGTGGCGTACTTGTCCCAGCCGTTCGTGGTGTAGGTCTTGTTGTCGAAGCCGATGTACTGGCCGTTCACGTCGCTGAACAGGTTGGGGTGCAGCAGCGAGTGGTACAGCGCGCTGTAGAACTTGGTGCGGTCGTCGGTCGAGCCGCCGGTCACCTGCACCTTGTTCAGCGTCGCGTTCCAGGTGGCCTGGGCCGCGCTCTTCAGCCCGTCGAAATCCCAGGCCGGGTTCTCGGTCTGCATGTTCAGCTTCGCGTTCGCGGTGCTGACGTACGAGACGCCGATGCGCAGACCCACCTGCCCGCCGCCGGCGAACTTGACCCAGCCGCCGTTGTTCTGCGCGCGCGCCGCGGTGCGCGAACCGGGCGTCACGGTGTCGCCCTGGTAGGTGCCGAAGCTCGCGAACGGCTTGTCGAACTGGCCGTGGAAGTAGACGAAGTAGCCGCCGCCGCCGCATACGCCGCCGGTCTCGACGAAGCCCTGGACCGAGTCTGTGCCGACGATCTCCAGCTGCGCGCTGCGCGCGCCGACGCCGTTGCGGCCGATGTTCAGGATCATCGTCGCGTCATTGGTGGCCGGCCAGGTGAAGCGGCCGGCGCCGGTGCGCTTCGTGACGGTCAGCTCGGCATTGACGCCGTTGTTCAGCCCGACGCGGTACGAGCCCGGCACGGCCTGCTCGTTGGCGTGCGAGAAGCCGACCTGGTAGTTCTCGATGTGGGTGCCGGGCGAGCTGGCGATGTTGCCGACGATGGGCAGCATCGAGATGTCCTGCTGGATCGAGCAGCCGGTGCCGCTGGAGTGGATCAGGCTGATGCCCTGGATCACGCCCTTGTCGTAGTTGTAGCCGCCGAAGCCGTAGAACTCGCCGTAGCCGGTGTCGGGGCTGTACTGCACCATGCCGAACGGCAGCGTCGCACCGGGGAAGGTGTTGCCGACCGCACCGCCGGTGCCCTGGTTGTCGGGGTTCGGGTTGCCGATCTTGGTGCCGACGAACGGGTTCACCAGCGGCAGCAGGTTCACGTCGGCCGCCTGCGCGGCTTCGGTCGGGGCACGCGACGCAGTGACTGGCGCGTCCTCGTGCCCGCCACCGCCGCAGCCCGCCGCCAGCAAGGCCGCGAGCCATCCCAGCCGCAGGGCGAAGCCTCGCCGCGGCGTTGAACGATCTTGTTGCAATCTTGTCTCCTCAGTCGTGCGAATGATCGACCGATGCTCAGCGGAGCTTGGCGTGCGGTCTTGTCCGCACGAAACTGCCACACGTCTACTTCTTGCTCTGGAGGCACCCTGGCTGTGCAGCGTAGGGGCAGGGCGACTCCGGCCGGACGGGAGATTCCCGCGCAGGAGTCAGCGCAACGAGCGAAACAAGCCGGGGTCGGTCACCGGTTTCAGGACGACAGGTCCCAGCCCGGCACGCGCTGCAGGAACGTCTGCAGGGCCTGGGCGGCGGTAAGGGCTGTGCCGTCCTCGAAGACGTCGAGGTCGTCGGGCTCGCAGTAGCCGGTGAGCCAGCGCGGCAGCAATCGCGCGCTGCCGTCCTCGTTCTCGAACAGCACGCGGTAGCCGGTGTGGCGCGGATCCGCCTGGATGCGTTGCGCCAGCGAGACGACATGCGCGCGCGGACCCTCGATCAGCTGGCAGAAGCGCGCGCCATCGAACACCAGCGCGCCGGTGACGCCGAGCTGCTGGTTGCGTTCGCGGGACACGTGCAGAATCTGCGCAACCACCGAGAAGTCCCGACCGGACGCGAGATGGCTGAGGTAGAGGACGCGGTACACGGGTGATGGGGCGGACAACGGGGCGAGTGGGTTCAAGAGGAGGCCCAAACCTCCAATCTATCGGCCGCGGAGGGCCGCACACATGTCAAAAGACACTGCACCGCAACACCCCGCGGTGCGCATTCCGTGCAGCGAGTGCCCGCTGCGCGCGCTGCCGCTGTTCGTGGGGGCGGCGCCCGACGAGCTGGCGCTGATCCAGTCGCTGAAGCACCGCGAGCTGCGGCGCGACAGCGGGGCCAGCATCATCGACGAGGGCGCGACCGACGCGCCGCTGTTCACGCTGTTCTCGGGCTGGGCTTTCCGCTACAAGACGCTGAGCGACGGCCGCCGGCAGATCCTGAACTTCCTGCTGCCCGGCGACTTCATCGGCGTGCAGCAGAAGATGACCGATGCCGCGGTGCATGGCGTCGAGGCGCTGGGCGAGGCCTGGCTGTGCGTGTTCGAGCGTGATTCGCTGTGGTCGCTGCACCAGCACACGCCGCGGCTCGGCTTCGCGGTCACCTGGCTGGCCGCGCACGAAGAGGCGCTGGTCGACGACAACCTGCTGTCGGTGGGCCGGCGCAGCGCGGCCGAGCGGGTGGCGACGCTGCTGGTGCACCTGTTCCGGCGCGCCGCCGCGCTGATGCCCGATGCCGGCGCGAATGGCGTGCCGTTCCCGCTGACGCAGCAGCACGTCGCCGATGCGCTCGGGCTGTCGCTGGTGCACACCAACAAGACCTTGCGCAAGCTGGAGCGGCGCGGGCTGCACCGCATCGAGAATGGGCAGCTGTTCCTCACCGACGTGCAGGCGCTGGAGCGCATTGCCGACCTGTATGGCGATGGCAAGCTGTCGCCGCGGCCCTTGATCTGAATCGCTGACCTGAAAGGCGCCACCGAATGACGAACCGTGCACCGATCGCGCTGACGCAGGGCGATGCCTGCGGCATCGGCCCGGAGATCATCGCGAAGCTGTTCCGCACGCCGCAGGCGGTGGGCTGCTTCGTGATCGGCGATGTGGCGGTGCAGCGCCGTGCGGTCGCATCGACCGGTGGCGGGCTGGTGGTGGCCGCGATCGAGCGCGCGGCCGATGCGCCCGACGTGCCGCCGGGCTGCATCCCGGTGCTGGTGCCGCCCGGCCTGCCGGTCGACCTGATGGCGGCGCCGATCGGGCAGGTCGATGCGCGGGCCGGTGCGGCGGCGGCGCGCTGCATCGAGCAGGCGGTGCGGCTGGCGCGCGGCGCGGAGATCGCGGCCATCGTCACCGCGCCGATCCACAAGGAGGCGCTGTCGGCCGCCGGGGTCGCGTTCCCGGGGCACACCGAGATGCTGCAGGCGCTGTCGGTGGATGCCGGCGCGCCGCTGCCGCCGGTGCGCATGATGCTGGCCAACGACGAGCTGCGCACCGTGCTCGTGACGATCCACCTGTCGCTGCGGCGCGCGATCGATGCGGTGACCTTCGACGCGGTGCTGCAGACGCTGCGCATCTCGCAGCAGGCGGCAGCCCGCTGGGGCGAGCCGGCGCCGCGCATCGCGGTGGCTGGGCTGAATCCGCATGCGGGGGAAGGCGGGCTGTTCGGCGATGAAGAGATCCGCATCATCCGCCCGGCCATCGAGGCCGCGCGTGCCGAGGGCATCGATGCGACCGGCCCGTTCGCGCCCGACACGGTGTTCATGCGCGCCCGCCGCGGCGAGTTCGACCTGGTGGTGGCGATGACGCACGACCACGGGCTGATCCCGGTGAAGTACCTCGGTGTCGAGCAGGGCGTCAACGTGACGCTCGGGCTGCCGTTCGTGCGCACCAGCCCCGATCACGGCACCGCGTTCGACATCGCCGGCACCGGCCGCGCCGATGCGTCGAGCTTGTTGGCGGCGCTGGAGATGGCACGTCGCCTGTAGCCCGGATGCCAATCCGGGTCGGGTCAGTGGCGTGTCGTCGGCTGGGAAGAAGACGACGCCGACAACGCCGCCAGCTGCTTGCGCGCCCGTGCGGTCGCGCGCTCCATCAGGTAGGCCTGCTCGAACGCCTTGAAGCGCCCGGTTTCGCACATGCGCGCGAGCATCCGCGAGGTCAGCGACACCGTCTCGTGGTGGCGCTTGCCGCGCGTGAACACGAAGAACGCGCGCCCCGGGCTCACGTAGCTCAGGCGCACCTTCTGCCACTGGTCGTTCAGGTGCATCTGGTAGGCGAAGCCGAGCTTCACGTGGTCCATCAGCTGCACGCCGTGCGACGGCTCGGCCGGCTCGCTCGGGGACAGGTCGAGGTCGATGTCGACGCCGCCAACGTGCAGCGGCCCCGGCTGCGTGTCGCCGCCACCGGCGCCCGGCTCGGTGTCCGGGCCGGTGTCGGCGGTCAGGTCGATGTCGACGCTGCCCGACCAGTCGATCGAACTCTCTTGCACCAGGCCGATGCGTTTGGCCTCGTCCGGCGAGAAGTGGGGTTCGATCGGCGCGGCGCCCATGCTGGACATCGGCACGTCGCGCAACAGGCCGTCAGGCTCCGGCAGCGCCGTGTTGAACACGCCTTCGAGCTGCTTGGACAACAGGTTGTACTCGAGCTCCGACAGCGGCTGGCCCTTCAGCGAATCGGCATGCGCCGGCAGCAGCTTGCTGAAGAACTCCTTCTGCGCCGCGTCCGGCCAACCGATCAGCGCCATCCCTTCGTTCAGGTCCTTCATCAGCGGCGGCAGCTGCATCAGGAACTTCTTGCGCATCGCCGGCGAGCCCTTGGGCTGCACGCTCATCACCAGGTCGCGGCCGGCGCGCTTCAGGCGCTGCACCAGCTCGGAGTTCACGCCGTGCGCCTTCGTGCCCTGCGCGAGCGCCTGGCTCCACACCTGGGCCAGGAAGTTGCGCAGGTAGTCGGGCAGCGCCATCGGGTTCAGCGCGGCCTGCAGCTGCAGCATGTAGCGCTGCTGCACGCGCAGGTCGGATTCCTTCGCGTCGACCAGCGTCACCGCCGACGCATTCGCCTGCACCTCTTCCCTGGCCTGCTGCGCGATGAAGGTCTCGAGCGCGCCGAGCTTGGAGGTGTAGAGCTCGATCTGGTCGAAGTCGCCCTGCACGATCTCCTGCACCAGGTCGCGCACCCGGGCCATGAACTGCTTGCCGGCGCCTTCGTCGAGGTCGTCGAACGCGACCGCGAGCGACGCGATGCGGTTCACGAAACGGCGCACCGGGTGCTTGCGCGACGAGAAGAAGCTCGGGTCGGCCAGCGCGACGCGCAGCACCGGCAGCTGCAGGCGGGCGATCTGGCGCGCCATCTGCGGCGGCACGCGCGGGTCGGACAGAATCTGGTCGAACAGGCTGCCGACCACATCGATCACCATGTGGTCGAGCGAGCCGGTCGAGGCCTGGCGCAATTCGTCGCGGTGCTGGCGGATCACGTTGACCGCCATCAGGCCCGACAAGCCCTCGTTCAGGCCGCCGCTGCCGGTGATGGCGCCGCTCAGGCTGGCGAGCGCGCTCGCGCGCCCGAGGCCGGGCGAGCCGGTGTGCAGGCCGCCGCCGGTCGGCCCGCCCAGGTCACCCGGGCGGGTGGCCAGGAAGGTCAGCCGGCGGATCAGCGACATCAGCTCGGCATCGGCCTGCGCGCTGACACCGGGGCGCGGCGTGAAGCGGCCGGCGCCGGCGTTCGGGTTGCCAAAGCTCGCGTTGCCGCGGCCGGCGCCATCGCGGCCGAGCGTGCTGGTGCCGGGGCGGCCCATCGTGCCGACGCCTGCATTGCCGCCACTCCCGCCACTCCCGCCGCCATTGCCGCCTGCCCCGCCGCCGGGACCGCCGAAGCCGCCGCGGGATGACGCGCCGGGCATGCCCTGGCCGCGGCCGGGCAGGCCGCCCTGGCCGCTGTCGAAGTCGCCGGTCATCGTGGTCGGGCTGTACAGGTTGCCGCTGCCGGACGAGCCGCTGTCGCGCAGCGTCGCGTAGCCGGAATTGACACGGTCGCGCGCCAGCTCGTTGCCCGGGCCTTCGACGCCGCGCACCGACAGGCTGACCGGTTGCACGCCGCGGGCGCGGAAATCCTTCAGGATGTCGCCATAGCAGGTGGGCATCGCGCGCGCCAGCGCGAGGCTCATCTCGCGCGCCAGCACCTTGCGCGTCTCGCGCTCGTTCGACACCGATTCGATCGCGCGGAACACCGCGGCGCCCATCACCTCGCCGCGCAGCGGGTTGCGTTCCTGGTCGGCGCGCCCGATGCCCAGCAGCGTGCCGGTGTAGGCCGCCATGTCGCGCAGCTCCCACTCGCAGGCGTGGGTGATGGCCTGGCTGATGCGGTCGGCCGACATCTGCTCTTCCATCTCGGCGTCGCCAACGATGCTGAGCGACATCCAGTCGGTCTCGGCGAGGCTGCGGCCGCTCTCGCGGTTCGGGCTCAGTTCGCGCGTCACGCGCTTGCTCAGGGTGTCGCCGAACACCAGCACGAAGGTGCTCATGTGGCGGCGCAGGTCGAGCTGCGCGGTGATCAGGATGTCGCGTTCGTAGATGCGCATCGCCGCCGAAGCCAGCGTGCCCAGATGGGTCGACACGCGGTCCGCCACCGCCGCGGTGGTCGTCTTCAGGTGGCTGATGGCGGCGTCGAACGCCGCTTGCGAACGTGGATCGATCGGATTCATCTACGGACAGGGCCGATGGGCGGACCGGGGCGAAACCGCCGGACGGGTGGTCCGGACGGAGATACCGCCAGTATGAGCCCAAACGCAAGGGGCACGCGCCGCGTTGCGGCGCGGCGACGTCGGCCGGCGGGGAGCATTTCACGCCCCGCGGCGCGAACGGTCACTTCTTCAGCGAATCGCGGATCTCGCGCAGCAATTGCACGTCTTCGGGCACGGCGGCCGGCGGCGCGGCCGGGGCCTCGTGCTTGAGGCGGTTGATCTGCTTGACCATCACGAAAATGATGACGGCCAGGATCACGAAGTTGAGCGCCACGGTAATGAAGTTGCCGTAGGCGAACAGCGGAACGCCGGCTTTTGTCAGCGCCTCGTAAGTCTGCGGGCCCTTGAAGTCGGCCGGTGGATTGGCCAGCATCAGGAAATAGTTCGAAAAATCGAGCCCGCCGATCAGGCGGCCGATCACCGGCATGATCAGGTCCTTGACGATGGAATCGACGATCTTGCCGAAGGCCGCGCCGATGATGACGCCGACCGCGAGGTCGACGACATTGCCCTTCATCGCGAAAGCCTTGAATTCGGTGGCGAATCCCATGGGGTGCTCCTGTTCTTGGTGTTGCGCGGCAGTATTGACCAGCAATGGTGGATGTCAAGCCGAAACCCGCGTCAATGAGGGTCCGCCCGCAGTGGCGCGGACCCCTCGGCGCCGGGGGAGGGGGTTGACACGTCCGCTAGAATTCTCGGTTGCCCGTGACTAGAAGTCGCAAGCCGAGGACCCCCAATGAGTGACAAGCAAGGTCGTTCAGACAGCAGTGAGCAAAGAGGCGAGCAAGGTGGTTCACACCATGGTGAATCCCATGTCGATCAAGGCCGTCGCACCTGGGTGGCCATCGCCTGCGGTGCCGGTGCCGTCGGTGGCGTCGCAGCCGCCGTCCCTTTTGTCAGCACCTTCCAGCCCTCCGAGCGGGCACGTGCCGCCGGTGCCGCCGTCGAAGTGGACATCAGCGACCTGAAGCCGGGCGAGAAGAAAACGGTCGAATGGCGCGGCAAGCCGGTGTGGATCGTCCGCCGCACGCCCGAGCAGCTCGCCACGCTGCCGAAGAACGACGCGCAGCTCGCCGACCCCAATTCGCAGCGCAAGCCCGATGAGCTGACCCCCGAATACGCACGCAACGAGGGCCGCTCGCGCAAGCCCGAGGTGCTGGTGGTGGTGGGCATCTGCTCGCACCTCGGCTGCTCGCCGAGCGACAAGTTCCAGGCCGGTGCCCAGCCTTCGCTGCCCGACGACTGGACCGGCGGTTTCCTGTGCCCGTGCCACGGCTCGACCTTCGACATGGCCGGCCGCGTCTACAAGAACAAGCCCGCGCCCGACAACCTCGAAGTGCCGCCGCACATGTACTTGTCCGACGCCAAGCTGCTGATCGGCGAAGACAAGAAGGCCTGAGCCCCGAGCACCCCGGAGAACAACGACATGGCTGAATTCAAGCAAGTGCCCGCCAATGCGTCCGTGGGCGTCAAGCTCATGACCTGGGTCGACAACCGCTTCCCCGCCACGAAGATGTGGAACGAGCAGTGGGGGCAGTACTACGCACCGAAGAACTTCAACTTCTGGTACTTCTTCGGCTCACTCGCGATGCTGGTGCTGGTGATCCAGATCGTCACCGGCATCTTCCTCGTGATGCATTACAAGCCCGACGCGGCGCTCGCCTTCGCATCGGTCGAGTACATCATGCGCGACGTGCCCTGGGGCTGGCTGATCCGCTACATGCACTCGACGGGCGCCTCGGCGTTCTTCATCGTCGTCTACCTGCACATGTTCCGCGGGCTGATGTACGGCAGCTACCGCAAGCCGCGCGAGCTGGTCTGGATCTTCGGCTGCGCGATCTTCCTGTGCCTGATGGCCGAGGCCTTCATGGGCTACCTGCTGCCGTGGGGCCAGATGTCGTACTGGGGCGCGCAGGTCATCGTGAACCTGTTCGCCGCGGTGCCGTTCGTCGGCCCCGACCTGGCGCTGCTGATCCGCGGCGACTACGTCGTGAGCGACGCCACGCTGAACCGCTTCTTCAGCTTCCACGTGATCGCGGTGCCGCTGGTGCTGCTGGGCCTGGTGGCAGCCCACCTGATCGCGCTGCACGAAGTGGGTTCGAACAACCCCGACGGCATCGAGATCAAGGCCAAGCGCGGCCCGGACGGCCACCCGCTGGACGGCATCCCCTCGCACCCGTACTACTCGGTGCACGACATCTTCGGCGTCGCCGGCTTCCTGCTGATCTTCAGCGCGGTGGTGTTCTTCGCGCCCGAGTTCGGCGGCTATTTCCTCGAGTACAACAACTTCATCCCGGCCGATCCGCTGAAGACGCCGGCGCACATCGCCCCGGTCTGGTACTTCACGCCGTTCTACTCGATGCTGCGCGCGACCACCACGCTGATGGTGCAGGTGCTGTCCGGCATCATCGCGGTGGCCACCGTCGCGGCCTTGCTGAAGGGCAAGTTCGGCGGTGCCGCCAAGCTGGCGATGGTGGTCGTCGCGGTCATCGCGGTCGCGCTGCTGAACGTGTTCGACGCCAAGTTCTGGGGCGTGGTGGTGATGGGCGGTGCCGTCATCATCCTGTTCTTCCTGCCCTGGCTGGACCACAGCCCGGTCAAGTCGATCCGCTATCGCCCCGACTGGCACAAGCTCGTGTACGGCGTCTTCGTCGTGTTCTTCCTGATCCTGGGCTACCTGGGCGTGCAGCCGCCGTCCGAAGTCGGCAACTACGTGTCGCAAGTGGGTACGCTGCTGTACTTCGGCTTCTTCCTGCTGATGCCGTGGTGGAGCCAGCTGGGCACCTTCAAGCCCGTGCCCGACCGCGTGACCTTCCACGCCCACTGATCACCACGAGAGCCCCGGAGACAACACCATGAAGAAACTCCTTCTCACGTTGCTGGCGAGCCTGGCACTGATGGGTGGCGCGGCGCAGGCTTCGGAAGGCGGCGTGGCCTGGGACAAGTTCCCGTCGGCCAAGACCACCGACCTGGCGGCGCTGCAGAACGGCGCCAAGCTGTTCGTCAACTACTGCCTGAACTGCCACTCGGCCGCGTTCATGCGCTACAACCGCATGCGTGACATCGGCTTGACCGAAGCGCAGATCAAGGCCAACCTGCTGTTCGCGACCGACAAGGTCGGCGACACGATGAAGACCTCGCTCGACCCGAAGCAGGCCAAGGACTGGTTCGGTGCCTTGCCGCCTGACCTGTCGGTGATCGCCCGTTCGCGTGCCGACATCGGCAAGGGCTCGGGTGCCGACTACCTGTACACCTACCTGCGCAGCTACTACCGCGACGACACCAAGGCGACCGGCTGGAACAACCTGGCCTTCCCGAGCGTCGCGATGCCGCATGTGCTGTGGGAACTGCAGGGCCAGCGCGTCGCGAAGTTCGTCGAAGAGAAAGACCCGCACGACGAGGCGAAGTCGATGCATCGCTTCGCCGGCTTCGAGCAGGTGACGCCCGGCAAGCTGAGCGCCAACGATTACGACGAGGCCGTGGCCGACCTCGTCGCCTACCTACAGTGGATGGGAGAGCCAGCCCAGGGCCAGCGCATTCGCGTCGGCGTCTGGGTGCTGCTGTTCCTCTCCGTGTTCGTCGTCATCACCTGGCGCCTGAACGCGGTTTACTGGAAAGACGTGAAATAACGATGTGATTTCGCGCCCCGGGCTGCACGACGGCCCGGGTCGACGACGCAGCGGCTGCCTGACGGCGTGCCTGCTGCGTCTTGTGTTTTGTTTGACCTCAGCTTCAAGGAGCCACCACCATGATGGTGCTTTACTCCGGAACGACCTGCCCTTACTCGCATCGTTGCCGCTTCGTCCTGTTCGAAAAGGGCATGGACTTCGAGATTCGCGACGTCGACCTCTTCGCCAAGCCCGAAGACATCGCGCTGATGAATCCGTACAACGAGGTGCCGATCCTCGTCGAGCGCGATCTCATCCTGTACGAGTCGCACATCATCAACGAGTACATCGACGAGCGCTTCCCGCACCCGCAGCTGATGCCGGGCGACCCGGTGGCGCGCGCCCGCGTGCGGCTGTTCCTGCTGAACTTCGAGAAGGAGCTGTTCTCGCACGTCAACGTGCTCGAGTCGCGCGGCCTGAAGCCCAACGACAAGCAGCTCGAGAAGGCGCGCGCGCAGATCCGCGACCGCCTGACGCAGCTCGCGCCGATCTTCCTGAAGAACAAGTACATGCTGGGCGACGACTTCTCGATGCTCGACGTGGCCATCGCACCGCTGCTGTGGCGCCTGGACTACTACGGCATCGACATGTCGAAGAACGCCGTGCCGCTGCTGAAGTACGCCGAGCGCATCTTCTCGCGCCCGGCCTACATCGAGGCGCTGACGCCGTCCGAGAAGGTGATGCGCAAGTGATTGCGTGACTGAACACTCCGCATGGCTTCCACTCCCACGGCACCGGGCAACGCCGGCTCATCGACCCGCCCGTACCTGATTCGTGCGTTGCACGACTGGTGCACCGACAACGGCTTCACCCCGTACCTCGCGGTGTTCGTCGACCGGGGCGTGCACGTGCCGGCCGAGTACGTGAAGAACAACGAGATCGTGCTCAACGTCAGCTTCGAAGCCACCACGGCCCTGAAGCTGGGCAACGAGCTGATCGAGTTCAAGGCACGTTTCGGCGGCGTCGCCCGCGAGATCGCGGTGCCGGTGGACCATGTCATCGCGATCTATGCGCGCGAGAACGGGCAGGGCATGGCCTTCCCGATGCCCAGCGAATCGGCGGCCGAGACGGCCGGCGCGTCGGATGACGCCGCGCCGCCGGAACGTCCGGCGGGCGGCGGGCTGCGCCTGGCCACGACCGAAGGCAGTGCCGAGCCGGCGGCCGCGGCACCGGCTGGCGAGTCTGAAGAAGACAAACCGCCCGAACCTCCGGCGGGCGGCGGCGGGCCGCGTCCGGCGCTCAAGCGCATCAAATAGAATCCCCGCCTCAGCCCTTGTAGCTCAGCTGGTAGAGCAGCGGTTTTGTAAACCGAAGGTCGCGGGTTCGATTCCTGCCGGGGGCACCACCATCGATCTGGCCGCAGTGGTCTAGGCCAGACACATTTCTTCATCAACCCCCTGACACACGTCAGGCCTCAGGTTGATTGAACCTTCACCCGTATTGCAGTAACCTGCCAGCCCCGGGCACGGAGTGTTTGCTCCATCCGGGGTTGCAGCTGGCGCAGCTTGGAGGCGACCGCAGAGTTGGCCGCAAGCAGAGACCAGCCCTCATCGTCGACCGGCCCGGGCTTCACATGCAGGGCCAGTGTGGGTGGCAAACAGTTTCGTACCGCATCGAAGCGTGCATTCGACTCCTGCAGCAAGCGCTGCAAGTGAGCCAGAGGCGCACTTCGGCTCAGGGCCTCTTCGATGCGCAAGGCGTTGGGGGTGACCGGGGATGTCTTCGGTTTCACCGGAAGGAGTTTAGCGATGCAGATCCTGATCACGCACGGCACCTTGGCCCGAACGCGTGTATTGCGCTTCAACCGCTTCCAGGCCTTCGGTGCCCTGGTGGGGTTGGCGCTGGTGCTGATGCTGCTGTCCGGCACCATCTACCACGTGGTGTTCCTGAAGGCGGCGCGCGAAGGCTGGCCGGTGGTCAGCCAGATCGTCCGGCTGGTGGTGCGCGATGAATTCGCCCAGCGCGACCGCTTCGTCCGCGAGAACCTCGACGCGATGGCGCAGAAGGTCGGCGAGATGCAGGCCAAGCTGATCAAGCTTGAGGCGATGGGCGAGCGAGTCTCGGGCCTGGCCGGTATGAAACCGGAAGAGTTGAAACAGATCGTGCCGGCCGCCGTGTCCGGCGGGCAGGGCGGCCCCTTCGTGCCGGCGCGCACGCCGTCGTTCGATCAACTGACCGGCATGGTGTCGTCGCTCGACGAAGCGGCCGAGCAGAGCACCGACCTGTTCACGATGGTCGAGTCGCGCCTGTTCGAGCAGCGCATGCAGCAGCTGATGGTGCCCAACAGCCGGCCGATCGACGTGCAGGTCGGCTCCGGCTTCGGCTTCCGCACCGACCCGTTCACCGGGCGTGCCGCGCTGCACACCGGTCTCGATTTCCCGACCGACGTCGGCACCCCCATCATGGCGGCGGCCGGCGGCGTGGTGCGCTCCACCGACGTGCACCCGGCCTACGGCAACCTGCTCGAGATCGACCACGGCAACGGCCTGGTGACCCGCTATGCGCACACCTCGCGCATCGCGGTCAAGACCGGCGACCTGGTCCGGCGCGGCCAGGTCGTGGCCTATGTCGGCACCACCGGCCGCTCGACCGGCCCGCACCTGCACTTCGAGGTGCTGGTCGAGGGCGTGCCGCAGGACCCGGCGAAATTCCTGGCCGGCGGGGCGAAGGCCGGCAACACCGCGGCCGCGAAGGGTGCCGCCCGGCGCTGAGCCGGTGCTGAGCCGGCGCTGAGCTGACAACGCACCCCGGCCACGCCGGCGACGTCCGCTTGCCGTAAAATCCGCCGCTTTCGCTGTTCGTGCGCCGGGCTTGTAAAGGCGGGCCGCACCCTCAGCTCACCCCAGCATCCAAGAAGTCGGCCCCTTTTCTTTTCGAGAAGTCGCGAAGAATCGTGAGAGGTCGCAGCTGCCTTCCGTATACCAACCCCTGACGCTGCATGTTGCCCAAGCTTCTCACCCAGATTTTCGGTAGCCGCAACGACCGACTGCTCAAGCAGTACCGGCTGGTTGTGCAGCAGATCAATGCGCTGGAGCCGCAGTTCGAGCAGCTCAGCGACGAGGCGCTGAAGGCCAAGACGGCCGAGTTCAAGGAACGCCACGCGAAGGGCGAAACGCTCGACGCGCTGCTGCCCGAGGCCTTTGCGGTCGCCCGTGAAGGCGGCAAGCGCATCCTGAAGATGCGCCACTTCGACGTGCAGCTGATCGGCGGCATGTCGCTGCACAACGGCAAGATCGCCGAAATGCGCACCGGCGAAGGCAAGACGCTGATGGCCACGCTGCCGGTCTACCTGAATGCGCTGGCCGGCAAGGGCGTGCACCTGGTGACGGTGAACGACTACCTGGCGCGCCGCGACGCCGAATGGATGGGCAGGCTGTACAACTTCCTGGGCCTGACGGTCGGCATCAACCTGCCGCAGATGTCGCGCGAGGAGAAGCAGGCCGCCTACGCCGCCGACGTCACCTACGGCACCAACAACGAATACGGCTTCGACTACCTGCGCGACAACATGGTCTACGAGACGGCCGACCGCGTGCAGCGCGGCCTGTCGTATGCCATCGTCGACGAGGTGGATTCGATCCTGATCGACGAAGCCCGCACGCCGCTGATCATCAGCGGGCAGGCCGAAGACCACACCGAGCTCTACGTGCGCATCAACGCCGTGGTGCCGCAACTGAAGAAGCAGATCGGCGAGCTCGACCTGCGCACCGGCGAAGGCGTGATCGAGCCGGGCGACTTCACCGTCGACGAGAAGACGCACCAGGTCTTCCTGACCGAAGACGGCCACGAGAACGCCGAGCGCATCCTGCGCGAGGCCGGCCTGCTGGTCGAGGGCGCGAGCCTGTACGACCCGCAGAACATCACGCTGATGCACCATGTGTACGCCGCGCTGCGCGCGCGCCACCTGTACAACCGCGACCAGCACTACGTGGTGCAGGACGGCGAGGTGATCATCGTCGACGAGTTCACCGGCCGGCTGATGACGGGCCGCCGCTGGTCCGACGGCCTGCACCAGGCGGTCGAGGCCAAGGAAGGCGTCGAGATCCAGAGCGAGAACCAGACCCTCGCATCGATCACCTTCCAGAACTACTTCCGCATGTACGGCAAGCTGTCGGGCATGACCGGCACGGCCGACACCGAGGCCTACGAGTTCCAGGAGATCTACAACCTGGAAACGGTGATCGTCCCGCCGAACCGGCCGACGGTGCGCAAGGACGAACTCGACCTGGTCTACAAGACCAACAAGGAAAAGTTCAACGCTGTCATCGACGACATCCGCGACTGCGTCAAGCGCGGCCAGCCGGTGCTGGTGGGCACGACCTCGATCGAGAACTCGGAGCTGATCTCCACGCTGCTGCAGAAGGCGCAGCTGCCGCACCAGGTGCTGAACGCCAAGCAGCACGCGAAGGAAGCCGAGATCGTCGCGCAGGCCGGGCGCCCGGGCGTGATCACGATCGCGACCAACATGGCCGGCCGCGGCACCGACATCGTGCTGGGCGGCAACGTCGAGAAGCAGATCCAGCTGATCGAGGCCGACGACGCCGTCGCCGAAGCCGACAAGGTCTCGCGCTCCGACACGCTGAAGAGCGAATGGCAGGGCCTGCACGACCAGGTGAAGGCGGCCGGTGGCCTGCGCATCATCGCGACCGAGCGGCATGAGTCGCGGCGCATCGACAACCAGTTGCGTGGCCGCTCGGGCCGCCAGGGCGACCCGGGGTCGTCGCGCTTCTACCTGTCGCTCGAAGACCCGCTGATGCGCATCTTCGCCGGCGACCGCGTGCGCGCGATCATGGACCGGCTGAAGATGCCCGAGGGCGAGGCGATCGAGGCCGGCATCGTCACGCGCAGCATCGAGAGCGCGCAGCGCAAGGTCGAGGCGCGCAACTTCGACGTGCGCAAGCAGCTGCTCGAGTACGACGACGTCTCGAACGACCAGCGCAAGGTGATCTACCAGCAGCGCAACGACATCCTCGAGGCGCCGCAGCTCGATGCGCAGGTGGCGAGCCTGCGCGAGAGCACGCTGACCGACGTGGTGCGCACCTACGTGCCGGCCGAGAGCGTCGAGGAGCAGTGGGACCTCGATGCGCTCGAGAAGACGCTGCGCGACGAGTGGCAGCTCGAGCTGGCGGTGAAGGCGCATGTCGAGAAGAGCCAGGCGATCACCGACGACGAGATTGTCGAGATGGTGGTGAAGGCCGGCCACGAGGCCTTCGCGGCCAAGCTCGCGATCGTCGGTGCCGAGCAGTTCATCCCGTTCGAACGGATGATCCTGCTGCAGCAGATCGACCAGCACTGGCGCGAGCACCTGGCGGCGCTCGACTACCTGCGCCAGGGCATCCACCTGCGCGGCTATGCGCAGAAGAACCCGAAGCAGGAGTACAAGCGCGAGGCCTTCGAGCTGTTCAGCCAACTGCTCGATGTCGTCAAGATGGACGTGACCCGCATCCTGATGACGGTGCGCGTGCAGACGCAGGAGCAGGTCGCGCAGGCGGCCGAGGCGATCGAGGAACGCGCCGAGGCCATCAGCAACGTGACCTACACGCACCCGAACGAAGACGGCAGCGTGTCGCAGGAGCCGGATGTGGCGCGCTTCGCGCAGATGGTGGCGAGCGGCATCCCGCCGGTCGGCCGCAACGACCCGTGCCCGTGCGGCAGCGGCAAGAAGTACAAGCAATGCCACGGCAAATTGGCTTGACTTGACCTGATGCAGCAAACGACGGAGCCTTCGGGCTCCGTTGTCGTTTGGGAGATCTGATCGATGGATGAAAGCACGCTGCAAGGCGCGCCGCGCGAGCTGTTCACGCCGCGGCTGCGGCTGGAGCATCCGCGCGAATCGCACGCGGCCGTCGTGATGGAGAGCGTCAACGCGTCGCTCGGTGAATTGGGCTTCATCGCTTGGGGGCAGATGCCCTTCACGGCCGAAAGGGCCGAGAGCTTCTGCCGCCGCAATGCCGAGCGCGTGGCAAAGGGCGAGTGCCTGATCTATTTCGCATTCGACCGCGAGACTGGTGCCTTCGTCGGCAACCTCGACCTGCACAGCTTCGAGTTCGAGGTGCCGCGCTGCCAGATCGGCTACGTGGCCGATTCGCGCCAGGCCGGGCGCGGCCTGATGCACGAGGCTGGTTCGGCGCTGCTGCAGCTGGCGTTCGGGCTGGGTGTGATGCGCATCGAGGCGTGGTGCGATGCACGGAACCACCGGTCGATCGGGCTGGCCGAGCGCCTGGGCATGAAGCGCGAGGGCCTGCTGCGGGCCTACGAGCGCGACGAAAGCGGCGAACTCAGTGACCAGGTCGTGCTCGCGAAGCTGCACGATGACATCGCCTCTTTCTACAATGCATTCCCTCACCCGCTGCCCGACTGAGAGACCGCCATGCCCGTCAACCTGAGCGCCCCCGATCCCAAGACCCTGCACCCCGTTCCCGGCGTCAAGCTCGGCATCACGATGGCGGGGGTGCGCAAGGCCAACCGCCGCGACCTGAGCGTGATCACGCTGGCCGAGGGCTCGCAGGTGGCCGGCGTCTTCACCAGCAACCGTTTCTGCGCCGCGCCGGTGCAGCTGTGCCGCAAGCACCTGGCGAGTGGCACCGGGCCGCGCGCGATCGTGATCAACACCGGCAACGCGAACGCCGGCACCGGCGAAGACGGCCTGGTGCGTGCGTTCTCGACCTGCGTGGCGCTCGCGCGCCACCTGGAGCTGGCGCCCGAGCAGGTGCTGCCGTTCTCGACCGGCGTGATCATGGAGCCGCTGCCGAACGACCGCATCGAGGCCGGCCTGCCGGCGGCGCTGGCCGACCTGAAGGAAGACAACTGGGGCGTGGCCGCCGAGGCCATCATGACGACCGACACGTTGCCGAAGGCGGCGTCGCGCCAGCTGCGCATCGGTGGCAAGACGGTCACGGTGACCGGCATCAGCAAGGGGGCCGGGATGATCCGCCCGAACATGGCGACGATGCTGAGCTTCGTGGCCACCGACGCGGTGATCGCGCCGGCGCTGATGCAGAGCCTGGTGAAGGAGGCGGCCGACTTGTCGTTCAACCGCATCACGATCGACGGCGACACGTCGACCAACGATTCGTTCGTCGTCGTCGCGACCGGCCAGGCCGGGCATGCGCCGATCACCAGCGTCGACAGCGTTGAAGGCGCGGCGTTGCGCGAGGCGCTGGTCAGCGTCGCGCAGCAACTCGCGCAGGCGATCGTGCGCGATGGCGAGGGCGCGACCAAGTTCATCACGGTGCAGGTCGATGCCGGTGGCAGCGAGGCCGAGTGCCAGCAGGTGGCGTATGCGATCGCGCATTCGCCGCTGGTCAAGACGGCGTTCTTTGCGAGCGATCCCAACCTCGGCCGCATCCTGGCGGCAGTGGGTTATGCCGGCATTGCCGATCTCGACCAGACGAAGATCGACCTGTTCCTCGACGACGTGCACGTCGCGAAGCAGGGCGGGCGCAACCCGAGCTACCGCGAGGAAGACGGGCAGCGCGTGATGAAGCAGAGCGAGATCGATGTGCGCGTGGTGCTGAACCGTGGTGTGGCAACGGCTACGGTGTGGACCTGTGACCTGAGCTACGACTACGTGAAGATCAACGCGGATTACCGGAGCTGACGTTCTCGTGTGCGGCAAAGGCGCGGGTGGGGAGGCTGTGGCTCGCCGTCAGGTGCGGTCATCGCCCCTGGGGGGCAATGACTGCCCTGCGCTGACTGGTTTCATGGCCCGTCGCCGAAACTCCCGTCACTCACTTCGTTCGTTGTGGTCAAACAGTCGGCGACAGTCAGTTCACGAA
>NZ_FRCQ01000016.1 GCF_900142965.1 Rhizobacter sp. OV335 | reverse complement strand
ATACGGTGTGGAGGTGTCGCCCGAGTTCATCAGCAGCGTCACCGATGCCGTCATGGCGGAGGTGGGCGCCTGGCAGGCGCGTCCGCTGGAGCCGATGTACCCGGTGGTGTTCTTCGATGCGCTGCGGGTCAAGATCCGCGAGGACGCGGTGGTGCGCAACAAGGCCATCTACCTTGCCCTGGGCGTGCTGCCTGACGGCACGCGCGACATCCTGGGCCTGTGGATCGAGGGCACCGAGGGCGCCAAGTTCTGGATGAAGGTGTTCAACGACCTGAAGACGCGCGGCGTCGCCGACATCCTGATCGCCGTCACCGATGGCCTGAAGGGCATGCCCGAGGCGCTGGCCGCCGTGTTCCCGGCCACGACGCTGCAGACATGCATCGTGCACCTGATCCGCAACAGCCTGGACTACGCGAGCTGGAAGGACCGCAAGGTGCTGGCAGCGGCGATCAAGCCGGTCTACACGGCCGTCAGCGCCGAGGCGGCACTGGCCGCGCTGGATGCCTTCGAGCAGGGCCCGTGGGGACAGAAGTTCCCCACCGTCACGGCGGCCTGGCGCCGCGCCTGGGATCGCGTCATCCCGTTCTTTGCGTTCCCGCCGGCGGTGCGTCGCGTGATCTACACGACCAATGCGATCGAGAGCATCAACGCGCAGCTGCGCAAGATCATCAAGTCCCGCGGGCACTTCCCCAGCGACGACGCAGCGACCAAGTTGATCTGGCTGGCCCTGCGCAACATCACCGCCGACTGGGGCCGCGCCGCTCACAACTGGAAGGAGGCCATGAACCAATTCGCCATCCTCTACGCGGACCGATTCACCAAGCCTGCCGCGTAACATCACCACCGACTTCTCCACTTCGATGGAGAAGTCTCCGAGCGCCTTGAACACAAAAATTCAGACACTCCCGCGATCCAGGGCCGCCTGCCGATCGCGGCCTATCGTGGAGCCCCTCCCGTGTCCGACCGGAACTCCATGAGCGCCCACCTCCATGCCGTCCTCCCCTCCCGTTGATCGCCTGACGAGCGTATCGAAGCGGTCCGGCGCATCGCGCACGAGGTGATCTCGAAGACTTTGAGGCCGTTGTCGCGTAAAACCTTCGTCAAGCGTCGGATTGCTCTCGTTCTGACTGGCCGTGTTCTACCTGCCAACGTGGCTAGCAACGACTGAGCTATGCCTGCCATCTGGTTGTCTGGTGACGAGGAACAACGCAACTGCGGTCGCAACCAGATCAACTGGTCTGCGTTTGGTTGTCTGTCGATCGGATCTACCTCCGGGCCTTCAGCAAAGAAGTTCGCCGCAAGCTCAACAGCGCGGCGGCCGTGTTGTCAAGACGTCTGCTTGAGGGGAACCTGTGCTTCTGCGACACTCCTACGGTCGTGCGCAAGACAACTGGGCCTGCACCAGCTTCGCTCTTTCTGTTCGATCTCACGGTTCGCCCGAGCCTAGACTCCGCCGACAGCATTTCACCTAGCGACAGAGGCGGCAATCGCTCGGCCCCCAATGATTGGGAGCTCGAAGATCAGTCAAGAACGCGCGCTGAGGTGGGCACGGGCAGTATCGCTGCCGCGTACGGGCTACGGGACTGCCTCTCGCCTGCCCTTGAACTTCCGCGAGCCACGTGATATTCAATGTGAGACAGGTCGTCGCGCGCGGCCGGCTGTAGCAACTTTCAGTGCCGCCGCAGCCTTCACGCCGGCGCGTTCACATAACCGCCCATCACGGCCGATGCCATCACGTCCCGACAGCGCCGCTCGACTTCGTTCCGATCTTCCCGCCGGAAGGACACCCATTCTTGATCGCGCCCACGCGACCCAGATCGCGCATCAAGTTGAGACTGGCAACGTGCTCGCCAAAGGCGGGTCACTGCAGGGTTGCGGACTGGCTGTTCGTGAATCGCAAGACCTTCAATGGTGACAACCTGCAGCAGCAAGCTCGCGACTACGCCACCGCTTCCAGCACGCGGCATCGCGGGGTCGACATTGACTCGCAGTGCCGCCAGCTCACCGACGACTGGGAACAAGGCTTGGAACGCGCTCGAATGGTCTACGAGGCACACTGCGCGACGATCCAGGCCTACTGGACCGAGACCCCCGTGGGACCAGACATGACACAGGCAATCGTCGAACCTGTTGTGGGGCGCGGGGCCGTCGCACTGCAGGGCTGGCTGGCCGCCGCGCAGATGTCGCGGGCCCCCTCTTCAGACGCGTGCGGCGTGGCGGCAAGCTCGGGGAGCCGCTGTCGCCGGCCGCCGTGCGCGACATCGTCAAGAAGCGCTGCGGCCTGGCGGGCATCGACGAAGGCTTCTCCGCCCACACGCTGCGCTCGGGATTCGTGACCGAGACCGGCCGTCGATAGATCCCGCTCGGTGAGACGATGGGAATGACCGGGCATCGGTCGACAGCCTCGCTGGTTGGATATTTCCGGCACGCCGTGATCGATAGCGCGGCGAGTCGAATTCTCGACTCAAGAGACAAATCCTGAGCCAACGGGACGTCTTCGGACCACCTGGTGTTTGCGTGCCATGCATTGCGCTTGCCGCCGAGGCGGCAATAACGTATTGGACGGAGCGGCGCGCGAGGTCTTTTCCGATCTGCGCGAGGCGGTTGGCGACGATCCACCGACTACGCGTGAAGCCAAGGCCATGCTCGACAGGGCGCTAGAGGCCATCGTTTCATCCCCTCTTTTGAGGAAGCGTGTCGGGTTTGAGCTGCGGGTTGCGTTTTTACCATCGAGGCGCAAATGGACGCGCCGTCGGAGCAAGACGATGGAACGCACCGCACTGCCCGTGCATGCCGGGGAGGGCCTCCCATGGCATGGCAATCGCTGATCCAGTCGCTGGATACCAAGGCCAAGGTCGTGGCTGGGCCGATCCTGCGGCGCGTGTCCCCAAAAGCTGCGACTGTCTGGCTGGCACTGCGCGTCGGTGCCACCGTGACCATCACTGTTGTCGACCAGCAGGGTGGAGTGGTGATGCAGGGGCAGCGACGCAGCGTCGCAATCGGGCGCCATCTGCACCTGGTGGCGGTGACTGCCCGCCTCGTCACGTCACACCCCGATGCGATCCCCGGCGTGAATTACCAGTACACGCTGAATTTCGTGTTCGACGATGGCGAGACCTGCGACTTGGCCAAGGCCACGAAGAACGCACGGCTTGCCTATGCGGATCAGGGGTTGCACAACCCCAGCTTCGCACTGCCACCTGCGAAGCTGAGCCAGTTGCGGATCTACCAGGGGTCGTGCCGCAAGGCCAGTGGAGCAGGCAACGACATGCTGCCCCTCCTGGACACGCATCTCGCTGTGCTCGCCGGCAACCCGCTGCTGCGGCCCCATCAACTGCTTCTGACGGGCGACCAGATCTATGCCGACGACGTCGCCTCCAGCATGTTGACGATGCTGGGCGACGCGTCGGATGTGCTGCTCGGCTGGAAGGAGGTCTTGCCGAGGGCAGGAGGCAAGACCGTCAAGCCCTCGGAAGTCGCACCTTACCGGCGCGGCACCTACTTGACAGAGGCTGGGTTCACGTCGGAAGACAGGGAAACGCACTTGATGTCCTTGGGCGAGTACCTGTGCATGTACTTGTTCGCATGGTCGCCCGAGTTGTGGTTTCCGGACGCCGTGCCGCTCTGGCCGCAGATCTACGCGGACGCCCTTGCAAATACCGAAGGGCGCACGATGCTGCGACTGATGCCCAAGCTGCGCCACTTCCAGGATGGCGCCGTGGCCGACATCGCGCGGATCGGGAAGTTTCGCAGTGGCCTGGAAAAGGTTCGTTGCGCCCTGGCGAACGTCCCAACGTACATGATCTTCGACGATCACGAGATCACGGACGACTGGAACATGGACATGGTGTTCTGCAACGGCGTCTACGGGAATCCACTGGGTCGCCGCATGGTCCAGAACGGCCTGCTGGCCTATGCGCTTTGCCAACATTGGGGCAACAAGCCGGAAGACTTCGAAGGCACGGCCGCCGGCGCAAAGTTGCTCGCACTGGTCGACACTCCGAACCCTGCGCAGCCACAGTCGTATGTCGACAAGGCATCGAAGTACGACGACGCCTCTGCCACGCTGAGTTCCCTGCTGGGCGTGCCGCAGGGCCGCCTGGACGCCACGCGGGCACTGTCCCACGGCTCGAACGCACTGACCTACGACTACTTTGTCGAAGGCCCGGCGCACCTGGTGATCTTTGCGGACACGCGTACCTGGCGCGCCTTTCCCCGGGCCAGCGACGGCACGCATCTGCTGCCGCCTGCGGAACTGCTGCGCCAGATCGGCAACGCGCCGTCACCGGGCGAGCGCCTGATGATGGTGGTACTGACCACGAACGCGCCGCCGGTCCAGCCGATCAGGGCCGCCTCGCGCCACGATCGGCTCACCAACATCCTGCAGGACCATCCGGACTTGTACGAGGCCTGGGACCTGCCTTCGGAGTCCTTCGACCGCCTCCTGACCACGCTCACGAGCAAGCTCCCCGCCCGCGACGGACTGAGCCACAAGGGTGCCGTGCTCCTGTTGTCGGGCGACGTGCACATGAGCTTTGCGAGTCGCCTCGTGTATCGCGCGACCCGTCGCTTTGGGGACGCAGGCAGCGGGCAGTCGACAGCCGCGGTGATCGCGCAACTCGTCGCGAGTTCGTTGAAGAAGCAGACCGACGACACGGTCGGCTTCCACACGGAGGGCTATTTCCACTCGCCGCATGCCGAACTGACCCAACTGATGATTCGCCACGCCCTGACCGAAGGCTACGTCGGCTGGAATCCGTCGTCGTGGCCGGCCGGCACCGTGGTGGGCAACGACCCCTTGTTCGGGGCGCTCAGGGTCGAGCGGCGGACCCTCGACGTGTCGCAGGCCGAAGCCGTCGATGGGCAGCCCGTCAGCGCTTTGGTAACCCTGGCGCAGCCCCCCGACTATCGATACCGGCTGGACTATCTTCTGCCGACAGGTGAAGCGGGCACGACACGGCCCGTGCTGCCATTCGTTCCGCCCCTGCCAACGGCCGCGGCGACACCTGCCGAGCGCGCGAAGGTCGCCAAGGCCTACGAGACTGCGTTGTCCAGCTGGATGATCGCGAGCTACGCCAAGGCGCAGATCGTCGTCGGGCTGAACAACCTCGGCGAACTTACCTTCGCGGGCGAAACCCCGGCCGAACTCAAGGCCCTCCACCGGCTGCACTGGACCCAGCCGAATCCCGCCTTGCCGCGCTCGACCCTCTACACGGTCCGGCTCGACGTCAACGCACCCAATGATCCCGAATTCCCGGACATCCGATCGAGGAACGGACTATGAGCGACTCATTGCTGGAAACTCTCGGCGACGACATCGGTGACCTCGTTCAGCCCCTCCTGGAGACGGCCCTCGACGAGGGCAAGATCGACCGCCTGCTCGCTTCGGTGGGCGCCATCGTGCCCGACGCGCAACGCCAAGTGCTGGCCGACGCGATGACGGCGGTAATCGGCCTGTACGCGCAGGTTCAGGATCTCAAGGGTTCGACCGATCTGTCGTTCGATAACGCCGGCAAGCTGCTGAAGCTCGCGCAACAGACCTGGGCGACGCTCCGTGCCATGGACCAATTGGGCGCCCAGTCTCCCTCCTTGGCAGGCGTGGGCAACGACCTGCTGCAGAAGCTGGTCGGCAGCCACCTGATCGTGAACCATCCGGTGGCGCGCAGCTTGGCCGTGCTGACGACGCTGATCGTCCCTGGCGAGGAGTTGCCGCTGCGCCCGCCGGTGATTCAGGATGGCGAGGTCGTGCGCGCCGCAAGCCGCGTTGACCGGCTGCAATTCGACCGCCTCGTGCCGCTTCTGCAGAACCCGCTCGCCGTGCTGCGGGCCGAATACGCACGCCCCCTGCTCACGCAGGCCGATGCCGGAGCAGCAGCGCTCAAGCTGTTCCCGAGGCTGCTGATGCTGCTGCGCTCGCTGGGCGTCAGTTGCCGACTCGGCACCTGCTCGGACGAAGGCGACATCTTGGGCGATGCGGCGACCTACGTGAAGGACGCCCTGCTGATCCATGTCGACGACACGCTGCGCGGTGCCGCTGCCGAGGCCGGCTTGGCGCTCACGCTGTCCAGTGCCGAGGCCGGCGACCTGGGCCTTGTCATCCACCCCTTCGACCAGCTCAACAGCACGCGCCAGGTCGGCGGCTGGACCATTGACCTCGCGTTGAACGCCGGCGCCGATGCGCTGGCCTGGGGCCCGCACGGCCTCACCCTGCCGCCCGATGCGGCCAGCTCCGGCGTGCAGGCCAGTGTCACCGCCACCCTGCCCCCTCTTGTCGACGGCCCGGCTTATTTGATCGGTCCGGCGGACGGCTCGCGGCTCGAGGTCGGCGGGGCAAAGCTGAAACTCGCGGCTGACCTGTCGGCTGCGAAACAGTCGCTCGCGCTGTCGGCCGACGTCTCCAAGTCGTCCCTCGTGATCGCCTCCGGCGACCAGGACGGCTTCATCGCGAGCCTGCTGCCTTCCGACGGCCTGCGCGCCGACTTCGACCTCGGCCTGGGTTGGTCCACTGATGGCGGCCTGTCGCTGCGCGGTGCCGCCGGCATGGATGCCTCGCTGCCGGTCGGCCTGTCGGCGGGTGGCATTGCGCTGAGCGCGATCGACCTGGGTTTGCATGCGCACGATGGTCGCGTCGAGGCCAGCATTTCGACCCGCCTGGGCGCCTCGCTGGGCCCGATCCAGGCCACGGTAAAAGGCCTGGGCCTGACAGGCGCCCTCACCTTCCCATCCACCGGCGGCAACCTGGGCGTGGCCGATCTCGCGCTCGACTTCAAGCCACCGGACGGCGTGGGCCTGTCCATCGACGCCCACGGCCTGATCGCCGGCGGCGGCTTCCTGGCGCACGACAGCGCGAGTGGTACCTACTCCGGCGCCCTGCAGCTGACTCTGCACGACCAGCTTACCGTCAGCGCCTATGGCCTGATCGGCACCCGCATGCCGGACGGCCGGCCCGGCTACTCGTTGCTGGTGTTCATAACGGCCGAGGGCTTCCGCCCGGTGCCGCTCGGCTTCGGCATCATGCTGCAGCGCATCGGCGGCATGCTCGGTATCCAGCACACCTTCGACGAGCGCGCGCTGCGCGCCGCGATGGCCGCAGGCACCCTGCCCGCGCTGCTGTTCCCGCGCGACCCGGTCGCCAATGCACCGGCGCTGCTGCAGGCCCTCTCAGCCGCCTTCCCGGTGAACCGCGGCAGCATCGTGTTCGGCCTGCTGGCCCGCCTCAGCTGGTTCACCCCGACCCTGGTGCAGGCCGACCTGGCCCTGGTGCTCGAGCTGGGTGCACGCACCCGCCTGCTGACCTTCGGGCGCGTCAGCGCGCTGCTGCCGGCGGCCGACGACGACCTGATCCGCCTGAACCTGGACGCGATCGGCATCCTGGATTTCGACAGCAAGACCATCGAACTCGATGCCCGGCTGATCGACTCGCGGCTGGTGCACCAGTTTCCGGTCACCGGCTCGGCCGCCCTGCGCGCTGCCTGGCCCGACGCCGGAACGGGGGCGCATTTCGTGCTCGCGGTCGGCGGCCTGAACCCGCATTTCGCACCGCCCGCAGGCTTTCCACTGCTCGAGCGCGTGGCCGTGGCGCTGTCTTCCGGCAAGAACCCGCGCCTGGTCTGCGATGCCTACTTCGCCATCACCGCCAACACCGTGCAGTTCGGCGCGCGCGCCTCGCTGTATGCCGAAGCCGCGGGCTTCAGCGTCAGCGGCGACCTGGGCTTCGATGCGCTGGTCACGCTGGTGCCGCCGCACTTCATCGTCGACTTCCACGCGGCCGTGCAGCTTAAGTTCCACTCGCACAACCTGTTCAAGGTGTCGCTGGACGGCACACTCGAAGGGCCGCTGCCGCTGCGCATCGCGGCACGCGCGAAGTTCGAGATCCTCTGGTTCAGCTTCTCGGTGCACTTCGAGTTCACGCTGGCCGGCGGCGATGCCCTGCGCAAGCCGCCTGCGTCGATCTCGCTGGTCGACGAGCTGACGCGCGCACTGTCCGATGCGGCCAACTGGCGCACGCTGCGGGCCGATGGCGCGAGCCACGGTGTCGCGCTGCGCAGCCAGCCCTCCGGCACCGGGCTGGTGCTGGACCCGCTGGGTCAGTTGTCGGTGCAGCAGCAGCTGGTGCCACTGAACACCCACCGCGACATCGACACCTACGGCGGCCTCGCCGTCGCCGGGCCGCGCCGCTTCCGACTCGATGCGCGGCTGGACGACACGCCGGCCACGCGCCAGCAGGCGGCCTTCGCCCCGGCGCGCTACTTCACGATGTCGGACGACGAGAAGCTGGCCGCCCCGTCCTTCGAGGCCATGGACGCAGGCCTCGTGATCGGCGAGGCCAAGCCGATGTTCGGCCCCGTCGTGCCGGCGCCGCTCGAATACGAGTCCATCGTGCTGGGCGAGCGCGCGGCGGCCGTCGACGCAGCCCCGGCACCCACCCGGCACACGATGTCGTTGGACGAGTTGACGGCGCACCGCGACACCGGCGCCGCGGCGCGCGCAGTGCTGCGCCGCACCGGCAAGGCCCGTTTCCGCAACGAGAAAGCCTCGCCCGCCGCCACGCTGGTTGCACCGCGCTGGCAGATCGTCAACGCGGCTGACACGGCGCCGCGCCTGTCGCCTGCGCTGGCCACGCCGGCATCGTGGAGCGACCAGCGGGCCACGCTGGACCAGCTGAACCGCGGCGGCGCGCAGTGGCTCCTGGTGCCCAGCCACGAGTTGGCGGCGCACTAGCCCCTCCCCTTCCAGAACACCTTCCACAAGGCGCCTCACATGTCGAATGCAAGCCTGAGTTTCCTGCCCTGGGTCCGCCAGGGCGCGGCCTCCGCCATCACCGTCGACGACACGCTCTCGGCCAAACAGAGCGCGGTCGCCACCATCAAGCCTACGCTCACGCTGAACGATGCACCGGTCCCAGGCATCGCCGTGCGCCTGCGCGGCCCGGCCGACGTGACCGGCATCGACGAGAACCAAGTGGTGCGCACCGACCCGCGGCCCGCCACTACCGACTTCGAGCCGAACTGCTTCGCGTCCATCGAGTTCGACCGGCCGGATTTCCCATGGCTGTTCACGCCTGCACGGGCCAACGCCGACGCGCGGTTGCGGCCCTGGCTGAGCCTGGTCGTCGTGCGCAAGCAGCCGGGCGTGACGCTGGGCGCCGCCTCCGTGGCCGGCGCCACCGCAACCTCCAACCTACCGGCGCTGCAGATCGCGTTGCCGGCCGTGCCGGCGGCCGAGCTGCCGGACCTGAAAGATGGCTGGGCCTGGGCGCATGCGCAGGTGGCAGCCGACGACACGGCGACCGAAACCGTCCGCACGGTGCTGGCCGGTTCGCCGGCGCTGTCGTTGTCGCGTCTGGTCTGCCCGCGCCTGCTGGCGGCGGACACCGCTTACCTCGCCTGCGTGGTGCCAAGCTTCGAGCTGGGCCGTCGCGCCGGCCTGGGCCTGCCGGTCAGCGAGGCCGACCTGGTGTCGGCCACCGCGATGGCGCCGGCCTGGTCGCTCACGCCCGCGGCACCGGCCCAGGTCACGCTGCCGGTTTACCACCACTGGGAGTTCCGCACCGGACGCGGCGGCGATTTCGAATCGCTCGCGCGGCTGCTCAAGCCCGGGACACCCGGCACCCTAGGACGCCGCACGATCGACATCAGCCACTCGGGCTTCCCGGTGGCTGCCGGCAGCACCCAGGTCATGGAGGGCGCGCTGCTGCCCGTCACGCCGGCCTCCGCGCCGCACCCAGGCCCGCAGGGGGATGGGCCGGACTTGGCCGTGCGCACGGCGCTGGCCGGCATCGTCAACCAGCCCGGCCTGACCGAGATGCTTGTACCCGGCAGCGACCCGCTGCTGGCCCCGCCTCTCTACGGCCGCTGGCATGCCGGTCGCAAGACGGTGTCGACCGACGCCATCAGCTGGATCGACCAGCTCAACCTCGACCCGCGCTGGCGCATCGCCGCCGCCTGCGGCACACGCGTGGTGCAGCAGTACCAGGAGGAGCTGATGGCCTCGGCCTGGGAGCAGGCGGCCCAGGTGCAGGCCGTCAACCAGCGCCTGAGGCAGATGGCGATGAGCCTGGCAGTCGGCGAACGCCTGCATGCCCGGCACTTCGCGCCGCTGGACGAGGAGGCCATCCTGCGCGTGACGGCGCCCGCCTTTCCCCGTCTGCGGCACGCCAACGGGCACTCGCTGCTGGTGACACAGGCTGCGTCGCGGCTGCCGGTGGCGGCCACCCGCTCGGCGATGCGGCGCATCGGCCGCCTGCGCGGCCCGCTCACGCAGCGCCTGCGTGCCAAGAACTTCCAGCGCTGGTCCATGCCGACCTGGGTCACAGCGCTGAACGGCGTGGGGACGCGGCCGGCGGGTGTGGCGGCGCTGGCGGCGTCGGCGACGTCGCCGACATCGGCGGCGGCCCTGGTCGACCCGGGGGCTCCGATCCCGGCGCCGATGGATTTCGCCGTGCTTCCGCCGCTGCCCGTCGCACAGCTGCCAGCCGATTCGTTCTTCGGCGCCTTCCTCGTGGCGCCCGAGAAGGCACCGGTCACGATGCCCGGGCCGCCTGTGCCGAAGCACGCCACCGAGCTAGCGGGCTACTTCCGCGCGGCGGCGCTGGAGCACATCCCGCGCATCGACTACGCCCGCCCGCCGGCGCCCCCCGCGCCGCCGGTGCTGGAGCCGGTGAAGTCGCAGGTGATCGAGCAGACGCGTCCAGGACCGGCCTTGCGTGCGCTAGCTCAGGCCCTCGTGGCTACCGGCGACGGCGTGCTCGCCCCCACCGCGCCCGGCGTGCCGGTCACCGGGCTCGAGCCGGTGATGGCTGCGCCGCATTTCCCGCAGCCGATGGTCGAGGCCCTGCACGAGCTGGGCGACCAGCTGCTGCTGCCAGGGCTGGACCAGGTCGGTGCCAATTCGGTGCTCGGCCTGCGCACCAACCGCCGATTCATCGAGGCCTACCTGGTCGGGCTCAACCACGAGATGGGCCGCGAGCTGCTGTGGCGCGGTTTCCCCACCGACCAACGCGGCACCTGCTTCGACCACTTCTGGGGGCACGGCGTGCCCAATGTCGCGCCGGCCGACATCGAACCGGTGCACACCTGGGGCACGCGCACGCTGGGCGACCCGGCCGCCGCGCCTAAGGGCGACGAGTTCGTGATGTTGATGCGCAGCGACCTGCTGCAGCGCTACCCGAACGCGGCGATATCGATGGTGCCGGCCAAGCGCCCCGGCACGCCTGGCGCCCCGGGACCGGACCTGGGCGGCTCGCCGGAACTGCCTCCGATCTTCAGCGGAAGCTTGCCGCCGGACGTCAGCTTCTTCGGCTTCGAGGTGCCGGTGGAAAAAGCCATCGGCAAGGACGGCGGGCCGGGCTGGTACGTCGTGATCCGCGAGCACCCGACCGAGCCCCGCTTCGGGCTGGACGCGGGGGTGTCACTTGGCACGGCAACCCACCTGGCGATCGGCGCGCAGCCGCCCGCCGGCGTGCCGCTGAACGGACACGCCTGGGGCCGCAATGCGGCCGAGATGGCAGCCATCGTGCGACGGCTGCCGGTGCGCATCGCCCTGCTCGCCTCACGGCTGGTTGCGACCTCCTGACGCCCCGTCAACCCAAGGAAAGAATCCCATGAAAGACAATCTCTTCGACAGCAGCCTCGCCCCTCCGGTCCCGGCGGCGTCCGACGCCACGCCCTCGGGCACGCCGTCGCCGGTGCTGTGCCCATCCGACGCGCCCCTGGTACTGCTGCCCGTGCGCCTGGAGACCCGCTTCTTCGACACGCCCGCCGGCGGCACCGAACTGCGCGTGCGCATCTACCCCGACAGGATCCACCTCGACAGCCACGAGCCGGGCCTGACCACCGACGAGCGCACCTGGGGCCGCCAGTACTGGGAAGCCGACTGGGCCGCCGCCAGCGACACCGCCGCCCGCTCGAACGCCTGGCGCACGCTCGCGGGCCGCTTCGGTGCCGCGCGCGCCGCATGGATCGCCCGCCGGCTGCGGCCCGCCAACCTCGCGCTGCGGCCCGCGAACCCCGTCCCCGCGGGGCAGGCCGCGCCGGTCGCGCCCGTGTTCCCGGAACTGCCCCCGGTCGAAGCCGGCGGCGAGAGCGCTTGGCGCCACGCACCGCAGGCACGGCTGCTACCCGACCGCTGGACGGCGGTGGTGCATGTCGGCGGCAAGGTGGCGGTGACGGTCACCGGGCAGGCCATTGCCAGCCCGCTCAACGTTGGCCCCCGGCCCGATGCCCCTGCGCTGGACGCAGCAACCGAGGCGGCGGTGCGGGCGGGGGAACAGTTGGCCCTCGACCCGGGCATGACGTGGATGGTCGACTTCGAGGCCGCCGAGCGTGCCGGCATGGCCTTGCGCATCCCCGTGCCGGCCGGCCCCTTAGACAGCCTGGTGGTGTTCGGAGTGCGCGCTTCGGCCGATCCGGCCACCGCGAGCACGGCACTGGCAGACTTGCTGGACGCCCACCACTACACCGACGGCCTGGCCTTCTTGCGCTTCGGCACGCCTACCAACAACAGCGACGACGCGCGCGCGGGCTACGACTCCCGCGACCCGGGCCACCTCGACAGCTTCGGCCGCGAAGTGCTGGCCGATCCGCTGAACGCCCCCAACGCGGCCCGCACCGGCGCTGCGCTCGGACTGCCCGCGGGCCGCATCGCCGAGACGCTGGGACGCCTCGCGCAGGCCGCGCAGGATCACGCGGGCGACCAGCACAGCATGAACACCGCACTATGGCCGGTGAGCTGGGGCTACTTCCTCGGCAACATGCTCGGCAGCGAGGCCGGCCTGGACCCGGCCGCGGTGGACTGGGCGCGCGGCCATTTCCGATCGCACGTGCGCTGCGGCGGGCCCTTGCCCGCGCTGCGTGCCGGCATGCAGCCCTACGGCATCCTGCCGGTGAGCTCGCTTCAGGGCTGGACGCCCTCGGCCGGCGACCCGGATACCGCGCGCCTGGTCTGGCTCAAGGAGATGCTGGCCAAGCTGCGAGAACGCGTCTGGCGCCCGGCCCTGCCGCAGGTGGCTCGCATCGGCCGGCGCCAGGCGCCCAACGGCCCCGATCCCGATGCCGACCTCGCCGACGTGATGCGCAGCGACGGCGTGTCGCACGCCCAGGTGGCGCGCAGCGCCATGGGCCGCCACGCGGTCGAACACCTCTACGCGCTGAACGCCCAGCCCTTCGGCAGCATCGCCGCCGGCCAGGAGAACCAGGCGAGCAAGCTGCTGCGCCTGCTGGACGTGCCGGCGCTGCCCCCGCGACTCGCGCGCGTCTTCATGGCGGCCCAAGGCTGGCCGGTGACCGCGCCGCTGGTGCAACCCGGCGAGGTCTCGCCCTCTGACCAGCTGTCGCCCGACTTCATCGGCGACCTGCTGGCGCTCAAGAGCATCGATGCCCTGCTCGCCTCGCGACCGGATCCGCTGGCCGCTGGTCGTGGCACCTCGCTGTTGCAAGCGCTGCTGCGGCACGCGCTGCTGCGCGAGCTGGCGCAGGCCGGGGCCCGCATCGTCGCCACGCTCCCGGCACAGAACCTGGCCACGCTGCTGCGCGACGCCGAGCTGGTCGACCTGGTGGACCTGCCGCCTGTCAATTTTGTGATCCAGCCAACGCCGCAAACGCTCCACTGGCGCCGGCAGCTTGCGATGAAGGTTCCCGCGATCACCGGCACCCAGACCGTGCGCGCCTTCCTCGAAGGGCTGGACGGCTTCGAGCGGCCGGAGCTGGCCTCGCTCGACGAGTTCCGCGCCGCCCTCACCCACCTGCGCAGCCTGGACAGCCAACTGCTGGGCCTGCTGATGCAGGGCACCCTGGACCTGGCCGCGCACCGGCTCGATGCCTGGGTCACGTCGTTCGCCACGCGACGGCTCGACACGATGACCGCGGGCAACGCCGCCGGCGCCCGCGTCGGCGCCTATGGATGGGTCGAGAACCTGCGGCGCGCCACCCCGGCTGACGAGGTGCCGGCCGGCGCCCGCCCGCCGCAGGAGGCTGCTCCGCTGTATGCGCCGGTGCAGGACAGCGGCTTCATCCACGCGCCCTCGCTGACTCACGCCACGGCCGCCGCGGTGCTGCGCAATGCCCATCTCGGACCGAGTGGCATCCCGCAGGCCGACGGCCCCTTCGCGATCGACCTCTCGTCGGCCCGGGTGCGCGAGGCCGCACGGCTGCTGGACGGGGTGCGGCAGGGTCAGCCGCTGGGCGCGCTTCTCGGCTATCGGCTCGAGCGGCGACTGCACGAGCTGCAGCTCGACCGCTTCATCGCGCCGGCGCGTAGCGTGGCGCCGCTTGCCGTGCGGGCTCGCGAGGACGAGCCGCATCCGGTCGAATCGATTGCGGCGAACAACGTGGTCGACGGCTTGGCGCTGTTGCGTCGCTGGGACGCGCCCCAGGACACGGCGCGCACCGAGGTGCTGCGGGGCGCGTCCGCGGCCGAGAGTGCGCGCGTCGAGGCCGAGGTGAACGCCCTGCGCGACACGCTGGACGCGCTGAGCGACGCGTTGACCGCCGAGGCTGCCTACCAGATGGCACGCGGCAACACCTCGCGCATGGCAAGCACGCTGTCGGCCATCGCGCAGGGCGAGGCCCCGCCGCCGGAACTTGAAGTCGCGCGCATGCCGCGCACCGGCACCTCGCTGACGCACCGGCTGGTGACGCTGATGAGCGGTGGCCCGCAGCCCGGCCCAGGCTGGGCTGCGTGGAACTCGTCGGTGCTGTCCAACAGCGAACGCATGCTGAACGCCTGGGCCACCCGGCTGCTGGGCGATCCGCGCAAGGCGCGCTGCACCGTCGAGCGCCTCGATCCAGCGACCGGCACCGTCGTGCAGACCCTGGCCTTCGCACTGAGCGAGTTGCCGCTGACCGCGCTGGATTTCCTCTACGGACTGGACGCCGCCGGCGAGGCCCAGCCCGGCCCCTGCCACATCGAGCAGCGGGTCCTGTACCAAGCCCAGCGCCGCACCGGTGGTTTCGGAGCGATCGAATCGTCGAACTTGCGGCTGCAGCACGCACGCCCCGGCGACCTGGCGGCCGGCGAGACCACGCTGTTCGACCTGGTCGAACAAGGCCGCGCCTTGCGCCACCTGCTGGAGCAGGCCCGTGGGCTGCGCCCGGACGACCTCGCGCCCCCGGGCCGTGCCTCGCTCGGCCAGATGGACTTGGCCGACCTCGAGGCGCGCGTGCTGCGTGGCGAGAACGGCCTGAACGCGATGCACAAGCAGTTGCTGGCGCGCGTGGCCAAGGCCGCGGCCAGCCCACCCACCGCCACGGCCGAGGACCTGCGCTCCGGCATGCTGGCCCTCGGCCTGTATGGCGTGGGCGCGGCGGTGCCCTCGGTGGCGATGGGCGACTCGCCCGAGATCCTGGCCTTGCTGGCTCGACAGTCCGCCGCGTTGCTGCAGGCCAGCGGGCCGCGCGTCGACCAGACCCTGGTGCTGCGCGCCCAGCCGGTGGCCAGCGAACCGCGGGCCCGCTGCGAGCAATTGCTGGAGCGCGGCCGGGTCGCCTTCGGGCCGCACTTCGTGATGTTGCCGGGCTTCAGCTGCGAGGCGGGCGAAGCGGCCGAACTCAAGCGCGCGCTGGCCGGCAGCACCGCGCAGCAAGGCGGCGACGCACTGGCCGCACACGGCTGGTTCATGCGCAGCACCCGGGTGCGCGAGGCCGCGGCGCGCCTGGGCGGCTGCCTGCGCACGTCCGAGGTGCTGGCGGCTGGCGAGCGCCTCGCGCTGACGGTGGCCCAGCTGCCCTTCGATGCCACTGAGCGCTGGGTCGGCCTGCCGGTGCTGCCCGGCACCGAAATGGCGCACAGCAAGCTGTCGCTGGTTGTGCAGTCGTCGCAGGCTCTGGACCCGGCACTTCCGATGGCCGGCCTTCTGGTGGACGAGTGGGTCGAGGTGGTGCCCAGTCGTGAGGAGACCACCGCGCTCACCTTTCAGTTCGATGCGCCGAACGCGATGGCGCCGCAGAACCTGCTGGTGGCCGTGCCGCCGACGCCGGGGCAACCCTGGACGGCAGAAGGACTGCGCCAGGTGCTGATGGAAACGCTGGATCTCGCCAAGCTGCGCGCCGTCGATGGCAGCCTGCTGGGCGCCGCGGCGCAGTACCTGCCGGCCACCTACCTGCCCTTCAACCCGGCCGATGACGTTGTCTCCACCGACTTCCGTGCTTTGACCGCCTGAGCCTTCGAAGGAACACCATGTCCGGACTTTTCATCTTCATCAATCCCCTTCCAAGCGGCAGTACCGTGAGCCGCAGCCTGCAAATCTCGGGCTCGGTCAGCGGCGCGGGAAGCGGCAGCGTGCGCGGAGTTTGGCTGCAGTTTGGCGACGGCGGTCCGATCCAACAGGTGCACCCCGGCGCACGCAAGGTCGCTCAGCTGAACTGGAGTTGGTCGGGGCCGATTCCCAACGCCATCAGGCCCGGGCAGCGCTTCAACTTGATTGTCAGTTCGCAAGGCAGCATCACCGTCCCCAAGTTCCCGAAAGACCCCGAGCCGGACATCCAGAACGTGGACGGCGAGGTCGTGCTCGACCTTACCCTCGAGCACGTGGTGCCGGTGCTGAGCGTCACGCCCTTCCAGTCGCCGCAGGCCGTTCCCAACGCCCAGTTGCCCTTGAGCTTCAGGCTCGCCGGCACCCTCACCGAAGGCCAGGGCCAGGCGCCCTATGGCGTGCCGAAGCTGACGTACAGGATCGGCGCTACGGCAGAGGTCACGCTGTCCGTCAGCAATGGCACATGGGGTGTCGACCTCTCGTTGCCGCCCGGCGAGTATCCGATCACCGTGACGGCCAGTGATGCGTTCGCCTCGGTGGACACCTTCAGCCAGACGCTGAAGGTGCTGGCCTTCCCGACGCCGCCTCCGGTGGATCGGCCGGGCCGGGTGACGCCCTCCGGCATGCCCAGCACGGCCTCCATCACCAGCTGGACCCGGCTGGAGCCGCAATGCAGCGCGGCCGACGTGGGCAGCAGCGCCAACGCGCGCCTGTTCGACCCGCTGTGGCTGATGACGCGCCAGTGGCAGATGGGCGAGTTCCAGGGCGAGGACAGCGGCTCGCCGGTGCAGGCCCGGGTGCGCGCCACGCAGGCGGCGATCACGCGCTGCCACTTCGGCGAGCTGTCGGTGCAGAAGGCGGCGGGCATGGCCTACGATCCGGCGACGGCGCCGCTGGAGACGCTGGTCGAGCGCCGACGCATGCGCCCGACCAGTCCCACGGACGACCGCATGCTGACCCTGGCCGCGGAGGCCGGGCTGCACTTCCTGCGCATGCTGGACGCCGACGCCACGGCGCGGAAATACCGCCCGGCCTTTCTTGCCGCATCGCTGATGCAGATGCCGGCCGCGCTGGCCGAAGGCAGCGATGCCGCCGCCCGGCTGCTGCGCTCGCTCGCAGGGCGGGCGCCGGACGCGCGCCGACTGGTCACGATGTTCCGGCCCACGGGCGGCAATTCGGGAAGCTACGTGCCCGACCCGGCCCTGAAGGTTGCGGCCGCCGACCTGCCCGCGGTGCAGCGCGTGGTGGCCGCCTGGCTGGCCTGGTACGACAGCCTGTTCGCCGAGCCCGCCGCACCGGCCGACGACGCCTGGGTGCCGGATCGCCTGGAGTACGCCGTCTCGGTGGGGGGGCGATTCTCGCCGGCCGAGTCGGACGGGCTCACGCTGTCGGCCAGCGAGTTCGACGGCGGTCGGCTCGACTGGAGCAGTTTCGACCTCAACCAGCGCTTCAGCCTGGACACCAGTGCCAGCCCGGCGGCCAGCGCGATGAGCCGCGTCATGATTCCGGCACCGGTGGTGCCGCGCGGTGCACCCGCGGCGCGCTTCTGGGAGATGGAGGACGCACGGCTCGCCTATGGCCTGCTGCCGGCTGGCGCCACCGACCTCGCACACCTGATGCTGATCGAGTACGCGAGCAGCTACGGCAACGACTGGTACGTGCTGCCGCTCACGCTGCCGGTGGGCAGCCTCACGCGTGTCGATTCGCTGGTCGTCACCGACACCTTCGGCGTGCGCAGCCTGCTGCGTCCGATCGGCGACCCGGCGCTGCCAGCACCGCGCTTCTCGATGTGGCAGCAATCCGCCCTTCGCCCTGCTGGCGAGGCGGCCAGGCCGCCGCGGCCCAACACCTTCTTCCTGCCACCAGTTGTCGGCCGCAGCATGGAAGGCGCTGCGCTGGAAGATGTACTTTTCATGCGCGACGAGATGGCCAACATCGCGTGGGGCATCGAGCGCCGGCTGGAGAGCGCGGTGGAGACTTCGCTGCCGCCGGCTCGACCGCCGACAGCGCCCATGACCGATGCCGCCGCAGGCAGCGCCGGCCTACCCACCTACCGACTCGCGAGCAGCGTGCCGCCGCACTGGATTCCGTTGCTGCCGGTGCAGATCCAGTTGCCGCCCGTGCCGGGCACAGTGCCGGTACGCGTGTCCCGCCTGAAGCGCGGCGCGGTGTTGCAGGCCGATGGCAGCCGGCACGTCCACCCTGCCCACAGCGAAGCCTTGAAGTCCGCCGACACGCTGCTGCTGTACGACGAGGAGGTGCCTCGCGAAGGTACCCACGTGACGCGGCAGCGCCGCATGACGCGCTGGATTGACGGCTCGACATGGGTGTGGACGGCCTTGCGCAACCAGGTCGGCTCGGGCGAGGGCTCGTCGGCGCTGCGCTTCGACACGCTGGGAATTGGCGATTGATTCAACGCCCGCTGGACACGTCGGCCAACGTCAACGACATCAATGTGGTCCGCGGGTTGCTGCACGGCCACGAGGAGAACGCGTTCGGGGACGCGGGCTACCAGGGTGTTCATATTGTTCGGCTATGACACGATACCCACTCGATGATCAATCGGGACAGCCCGTACCCTCTGTGGAGAGGTGGCGGGCAACACCGTCTTAGGGGAAGTACCGTCGCGTGTACCAACACTGCTCGACCACCGGTTTTCCCCTGTCTAGAACCTATGAGCAACGCCTCCCAGATAGGCGGTCGTGGGCGCCACGGCACTGGTCCAAGGCATCCGAACGCCAGAGCAAACACCACCGCGCTCGCAAGCGCTCCGAGCGTCAGACTGCTCTCGCCGACGGGCTCTTCGGCTAGTCGTGATCGACCGCTACCGGATCGGCCGGAGTCGAGGCGTCCACGCTCACGGTCACCCCGCCCACCTTCTCCTCATCGTCCAGGAAATAGCCGTTGCGACCGCGACGCTTGGCTTCGTAGAGCGCTGCGTCCGCGCGGCGCAGCAGGGCCGCATCGTCTCCCTCGCCCGGGATGCAGAGGGTCACGCCTATGCTGGCAGTCACCTCGACGGACTGCCCCCCCAGCTCAATGGGTTGGCGCAACGTCTCGACCATCTTGCCGGCCAACATGCGGGCATCCGCCGCATCGCGCAGACCCTCCAGGATGATCGTGAACTCGTCACCCGCCAGCCGTGCCACGGTATCGGATTCGCGCACTGCGGCCTGCATCCGGATCGCGAAGACCTTCAGTAGCTTGTCGCCGGCCTCGTGCCCGAGCGTGTCGTTGATGTCCTTGAAGCGGTCGACGTCCAGGAACAGCAACGCCATCGGCCCACCGCGGTTCGCCCGCGCCATCGCCTGCTGCAGCCGGTCGTGGAACAAGGCCCGGTTCGGTAAACCGGTCAGCGTATCGAACTCCGCCAGGCGGCGCAGTCTGCTCTCGGCGATCTTGCGGTCGTTGACGTCGGCGTAGGTACCAGCCAGGCGCAGAGCGCGGCCCGAGGCATCCCGTTGCACCACGCGCCCCTGGGCGCGCACCCACACCCAGCCGCCGTTGTTGCGCCGCTGGCGAAACTCGGCGCTGTAGAGCTCGGTGGCGCCGGTCAACGCGTCCTTCAGCCTGGAGATCAGCCCGGGCAAGTCTTCGGGGTGGACAAAGCGCTGCTGCTCGACGGCGGGGGTAGTGGTCTCGATCGCCGGATCACCGCGCATGGCGGCAGCCTGGGCGCTGTGGAAGATATCGCCGCTGACCAAGTCCCAGTCGAAGAGCGCCAGGCTGGAACCCTCGAGCGCCAAGCTCAGCCGTTCCTCGTTGCGGGCATTTTGCTGTTCGGCCTGTTTGCGCTCGGTGATGTCGAGGTGGGTGCCGATGATCCGGATGGCCTCGCCCTTGGAGCCGCGCTCCACAATCATGGCGCGCGTGGACAGCCAGATGTGGTGTCCGTCGCTGTGCCGCATGCGGTGCTCGCAACGGTAGCTCTCGGCCTGGCCTTTCAAGTGCGGGAGGATGGCGGCAGCAACCATCGCGCGGTCGTCCGGGTGGATCAGCTCGCGCCATGCGACTCCCTGGGGCAGATATTCGTCGGCGTCATAGCCGAGCATCGTTCGCTCGCGCGTGTTGACCGTGAAACGGTCGCTGGGCACGTGGAGATCCCACAGCCCAAGATCGGCACCGCGCAACGCGAGTTCGACCCGCTCGGTGCCGAGCTGGCGCTCGCGTGCAACGGCGGCGTCAACGGCTTCCAACAGGCTGCGGCGGCGCTGGCTCAACCACAGCGCGAGGTCCGACACGAGAACCAGGCCGGCCAAAAGCAGGCTCATCTGCCAGGCACGCGAGCGCCAGGGTCCGTAGATGGCTCCGACTTCGCGGCTGACCGAAACCACCAGCGGCCGGCTGAGGCGAAGTCTGCGCTGGTCGAGGTTGCGCATCGCATACATGCGCTCGTCTCCGCTGGCCATCGACCAGCCCTGGGCCAACGAGGTCAGCTCGCCCGAGCGCTGGTGCCGGCTGAAGATGGTGGTGGAAGTCGACAGGTCCCGGCCCAACGTAGCAGCATCGGTCGGCAGGTCGAGGAAGACTTTGCCGTCCCCGTGGACCAAGGTGGTACGCATGTCGGGTGCATACAGTACCGAGCCCAGCACGACACTGAAGTAGCCTGGATCCAGTGTGGCAGTGACGACGCCGACGAAGCGCCCCTGCTCGTTGAGGACAGCCCGGCTGAGCACGATGACGTAGGTGCCGAGGGAGGTCGTGAATGGAGGCGAGACATAGAGCGACGCAGGGTCGTTGCCGCGGCGCGGCGCCTCAAAGTACTCGCGCTGGTGGAAGTTCTTGCCGACCAGTCCCTCGCGGGTCGATGCGACGATGGTGCCTTCGGCATCGAGCACCAGCATCGAACTGATACCGGGCATCGCGCTGGTCAGCAGCTGCAGTTTCGCCGTCAGAGGTGCCTCGTCGAACACGACGTCGAACCCGCGCAAGTCCGCCCCGAGACCGGTGAGGGCGTTGCCCGCGCCTTCGAGCTGGCGGATCAGGTTCTCGTCGACCACCCGCGCCTGCGTCCGCAGCCGCTCGCCTTCCAGCGCTTCGACCGTGGCGTGTTCGCGATATAAGGCTACGCCCAGCAGCGCCGCCATGACGAGGTGCATGGCGGCCAACGCAAGCCACTCGGTGCGGAATCGTCGGGATAGACGGGGCATGGGGCGTCGGCGGATGGGCGTGATTGGGTTGCAACAAGACACCGCACCCGTCTGGGACTAGGCCGTGCCACGTCCGTGAGGGTATGGGCCGCGAGGCGTAGCTATCCGTGGAAGAGGCAGCCGATGCCCCTTCAGATCCGGGCTTCTGCGGCCGGCGATCACGGGTTCTTATGCCTGGCCAACACAGTGCCGCACCCGCAGTCACCCCTTCGGTCGCCAACCGATCCCGGACAACGGCAGTGCAGCGGTTGCGGTCGGTCGCTTCGAGCTATCGACCGGCCAGTTACTGCCTCAATGCGGACGCTGCAGCGCTCCCGAGGTAGCCGAACGATCGGCCAAACGACGCGGCACCTACGGACGCTCGTCAACGCGCCGTGCCGCCAGCGGATCGGGTGGGTTGAACGTCCGCTGTGCGCCTGCGCGACCTGGCACTATCGACCCGAAGCGGAAGTTGGCTGAGGCTGCGCAAGCCTCGAGAAAGCGGCCGTTCAAGGTTTGACGTGAGTGGTGGGCCTGGCTTACCTGGCGACGTTCTCTCAATAGAAGTGTTAGGCTGCTCTTTCACGAGAGGGTTACAGCAAACCGTTCCATTTCCTGGAATAGCTCCCACGTTCCGCCATAGCCTAGAAATGCAATGGGCAGAGGCTGATTCGCCAAGCCTGCTTCGATAGTTCGATTGTTCCAAGTGATGGGCAACTTCTTCATGTCGTGAGGCGTGAAGCGGAAATGGAAATCGTGAGATATGCAGTTTCTGATCATGCGAGCGAACTGGTACCACGACTGAGATCTAAATACCCCATCTTGTTTGGATTTTTCGGCGTAGTCTCGAACGATCTCGAATGATTCTTTCAAGAGAGCGCGAAGAAGCATAGTTAGGAACTCTTTCATCGCGTCTTGACGGGTGGCTTCTGAACTCAGCAGAGAGCCAACCTGATCAAACTTCACCGTATAGCTTCCAAAGGAGGCCTGACTCTTGTGGAGATGGTCTAATGATGACGGCTCAGCAAAAAGAGACATCGCGGCCAGTCCAAGAACGTAGTTGTTCTGGGCATTGGTTAACTGGCCGAGGAGTTCTTGTTTAGCAAGCATCGTGATTGCGCCTAGAGCAGGCCTAACGTTTGAGCTAACCGGCCCGCAGCGGCAGAACGCCGCAAGGCCAGAATGAAATGAGGGCAGAAATTGGCGGCATGCCGCCGCGGGTCTGGTTGAGCGATAGGTTAGGCAACTTCGTATCCAGACGCCTTCAAGTCCTTGATCACGCTGTATGCCACCTCTTCGATACTTCGTTCATATTGCTCATAGGTCATTCCGCTAACATCGCTCGGCAGAGTTACGTTTCGCGTGCCGAAGGCAGTCCGCTGGCATGATTGGCTAGACCTTGCCATGCTTCTGCTACTCCGGCTTTACGGTTGTAAGGCGGAAGCCGACGAAAGTTGCGCGACGCGAGTACTTCAGGTGCTGAGTGACCTGAACTCGGAGTTCCATGAGGATCGTAGTCAACGCCTGAAGCAAACGCTCTCTCCCACCGGCCGGCGGAGGCCGTTGGTCCACCGCATAGGCATGTAGCTTACCGACTAGCGACTTTATGTCGGGACTTTCAAGCGAAAGTCCTTCCCAATCGTGCGCAAAGGCGTTCCGAACACGGCGCGCAATTTCCAGGTCTTCGTACTGTTCCTTAGTAAGAAGACCGATGGTGAAAGCACCTTTGATGCGAGTTGACAACGTTCCAAGAGGAGCATTGAACCCTTCGACCAGTTCTTTGGCTTGCTTGCTCTCGCGAAGGTAGACAAGGAGGAGGCGACCCAAAGTATCTTCAGCGAATGCTGCCAGCGAGAGCACCATGGCACGATCGTCCTGCTTTCGGATGAGTGACTGGAATCGGTTCAGGCTGTCCATGTCTGGATCGCCTGAGAGATACAGCTCAGGTTCCTGATGCGACTCTGGTTGTTCTTCTTCAGTCATAGGAAACGGTGCGGAACCGGTTGGCGGTGCGATCTAACGTGTTGTAGGGTACCCGGTCATGGCGACATTAGGCGGCCCATCCTGAAGCAGTCATCCACGAAAGGCAACTCCTGGCCGAACTGAGACACAAACTCGACCGCATGCTCACGCGTGCGGGGTGATTCGCCGGGCGACTTCACGCCAAGAGTCGGCGATCTTGTTCGCGAACTGTGGTTCCATGCCGATCATTGGCAACATGAAGACCGCACCGGATTCGTCAAACGCTAGCAACTCTCCGCCGCCGTCGGTTCCGAAGCCAAGGAAGCCGGGGGCGTAAGTCGCGACCTGCAGGTCTCTATTACCCGCCTCGATTTCGTCTGGGTTCCAGAGCGCAACGTAGCCGGGCATTCCTTCGGTGAATCCTTCAACTACGCCCGCCTCTTTGAAGTAGGCGATGTAGTCGTTTGGTAGATCGATTCGCATGCCCACAGCGTACTCGAAACCGGACACTCGTGACCGGCTGCTCCTGGCCGAGGCTGTGTGAGAACTTCGCAATAGGCACCGCTCCATCAGCGAGGCGACCCGTTGGAAGGCGGCATCGCCCCCACAGTGTCATGACGCCGCCGGAAGGCCCTCAAGCAGGCCCTTGAGCGGCCTAAGCGAGCCCATTGAAGGCAAAAAGGGGCTCACGCCCCCATCGAGCTGACCGCCTTCATCGTCTTGGCCATGCCCAGGATGCGCAGCACGCGCTTCAGGTTGTAGGCGAGCACCTGCAGGCTCATCTCGGTGCCGACGTTGCGCAGCCTGCGCGTCAGGAGGTGCGTCGAACCCATCCAGTGCTTGAGCGTGCCGAAGACGTGTTCGACCGTGCATCGGCGCAGCGTCATGGCCTCGGGTTGCTGGTCGAGTCGCCGCTGCATGGCATCGAGCACCGCCTCGTGCTCCCACCGCGAGATCCGCCTGTAGTCGCTGGGCGTGCACTGCGTCTTCATCGGGCACTGCGGGCATGCGCTGCTCCAGTAGCGCCGGATCTGCTGGCCGTTCTCTTCTCGCGTAAAGCGGTGGATCGCGCGCTGGCCCGCCGGGCATTGGTACTCGTCGTCCTTGGCGATGTAGATGAAGTCGCGCTTGTCGAAGCGGCCTTCGGCTTTCGCGTTCGAGGTCAGCGGCTTCGGCACGAACGGCACGATGCCCGCGTCGGCGCACCCCTTGATCTGCGGCGCGTTGAAGTAGCCGCGATCGGCGTAGGCGCGCAGCTTCGGCTTGCCCATGGCTTCGCGCGCCGCCGTCGCCATCTTCGTGAGCTGCGCCCGATCGTTGCCGATGTTGGTCACCTCGTGCGCCACGATCAGGTGGTGCTTGGTATCCACGGCAACTTGCACGTTGTAGCCCACCACGCCGGTGCCCTTGGCCTGCGACATCATCGAGCGCGAGTCCGGGTCGGTCAGCGAGAGCTGCGGCTCAGGCTGGCGCGCCAGGCGCTCCTGCAGTCGATCCATGCGCCGCATCTGCTCGCGCAGCGTCTTGACCTTGTCCTTGAGCCTGTCGGTCTTGGCGACGAACTCGCCAGGCTGCGTCCGGTCGGCCGAGTCCAAGGCGTCCAGGTAGCGCTGGATGCTCTCCTCGATCTGCTTCTTGCGGGCCTCGATCTTGGCCGGCGTGAAGTTGCGGTCACGGCTGTTGACCGCCTTGAACTTGCTGCCGTCGATCGCCACGGCGGCCTGCGAGAACAGCTTCAGCTCGCGGCACAGCTCGACGAAGCGGCGGCACACCGCGCGGATGCCCTTGCCGTTGTCGCGCCTGAAGTCGGCGATGGTCTTGAAGTCCGGTGCCAGTCGACCCGTCAGCCACATCAGCTCGACGTTGCGTTGGCACTCCCGCTCCAGTCGCCGGCTCGACTGCACACGGTTGAGGTAGCCGTAGATGTAGATCCTCAGCAGCACCGCCGGGTCATACGAGGGGCGGCCTGTTGCCGCCGGCGTCGTGCCCTCGAACCCCATCGATGCAAGATCCAGTTCCTCGACGAACGCGTCGACCACGCGAACCGCGTTGTCCTCGGCAATGAACTCATCCAGCGACTCAGGCAGCAACGTCACCTGATGCCGATCCTGCCCTTCAACGAACCTGCGCATATCGACTCCTTCTCGATATGCCTTCAAACTCTACGCAGAAGCGGCCGAACGCGGATCGGGGTTTTCACACAGCCTCGGCCGACAGTGTATGTTCGCCGCCTCGCTCGCGACCAGTCTGTCGCGGGCCGTTCCGTCTCGCTGGGCGACCGCTTGCAGGGCGACGGTCGAAGGGGCACAGTCGGCCAGTAGCTGCCGATGGAGAATGTCCGCTTCAAGGAAGCGAGATCAGCAAATGACGCTGTACGTTCTTTCGGCTGGGCCGACGAGGTGGGATCATTGGGGCGACTACGCGGACATTCTCATTCACGGGATGAGCGCGCACCTCCCTCGGCGGGATGGACTTCTCCAGCTTGAGCGTGCGGGTCCATACGCTCCACCAATCAGTTTCCCGGGCGTTGCGGACATTGTGTTGACCGACCATGCGAAGCAGCTCGTCGCGTCGACGCTGGGTGGCGTCTCGTTTCGCCCAGTAGTGCTCGCGAAGTGCGTGCGCATCAACTGGACGGAGTGGGATGCAGACCAGGACGAGCCCGCCGCGTATCCTGATAGCGGCGAGCCGGAGGACTACATCCTCTCCCGACCTCACAACGCCGGGTTGGCAACAGCGTTGGGATCCATTTGGGAGCTTGTTCCAGATGTTGATAAAGCGATTCAGGGCCGACAAGGCAGGCTGCGAGAGGGTGCCTATCAAGGCCAGCACTTGGTTCGGGCTGCGCTGTCCGGAGGCTACAACTTTGTCTCGACGCAACTGCGGGATGCTCTCCTAGAAGCAGCTCCAGGCTTCTTGTCGGCCTCCGCAGCCGTTGTCGAGCGAGACTCTTGATGTAGGCGTCGTCAGCACTGAAGGACCGAAGCCGGCCACTTCCTGTCGCTAGTGGACTACTGCTGTCGGGCGAGCGATATGGCCTCGGAGCACGCAGACTTCACATTGGCTTCGCGATATCGATTCAAGCTCTGCGGATGACTCCTCAACAGCTTCCCTCTGTTCTCGGTCGTGTCTTGGCAGTGGCGGCTACGGCTCTCTGCGGCGCATCGATCTTGGGCTGCAGCGGCCCCACCGATGCGCAGGTGGCAGCCGATTTTGCGAAGCTGCATTCGGGATGTACGCTCACCAGAGCCGTGGGTGGTGAGTCAGAAGGTGGAGCCCTGTGGGTGGACGTATGGGGCAACTGCACCGGTGACGACCACCGATTCAAGGACGTGTTCCGATACGTGGAGAAAGACGGTGAATGGATAGTCGTTTCATCGAGTGTGCAGACACCAATCTACCGAACTCCGTAGCCCGGCAAACGACTGCGCACCCGCATATCGTCGGGGCAACCGACTGACAGCAACGGGTCGTCTACAGGCGACCGGGCGAGGCAAGCGACCGTCCACGACCAGTCGGTCGTGACAGGCAGCTTTCGAACAGTTCGCAAGCCTCTCCGGTGTTGTTCCTTTCGAGGGGTTCTAAGAGAATGATTCCAATGCTTCGATACGCTGCGATCGTGCTGGCTGCAAGCTGTGCAACACACGCCGTTCAAGCCCAGTCGATTCCTGCGGGCACGTACATCACCGAGGGAGGATGGGGTGCGTTGGTCGTTGAGAAGGATGGCAAGCTTCAACTGGACACCATCGGGGCAAACGGCCACTCGTGCGGACTGGAGGCCACCGTTCGAGACATGAAGGCTGTGACGCAGGAGGGATGCAAGATCAGCTTCGAAAGAAGCCTCGACCGAGTGTCGATCAACCCGGATCCGGCCACCGAGGCCGCATGCAGGGGGCCTTGCGGATCTCGCGCCTTCTTCCAGGGCGACTATTACCGCGAAGCTCCAGCCTGCCGTGCAGTGCTTGTGAAGCATGAGCGCGACCGTTTCACTGCGCTGTACCGCGGCCGAAAGTATCGGGAAGCCGCGGAGGCCCTCAGCGCCTTGCTGAATCGCTGCGGCCGCTTCATGTACTGGCTGCCCGACGAGGCGCAAGTGCGCAACGACTTGGCGCTGACATATCACCATCTGTCCGACGATGCTGCGTGCCTCGGCGTGTTGTCTCCGCTGCGTCGCGCATTTGTGGAAGATGAGCGAATCACCAGCCGTGCCTTCACGCCCGTTGATGAAGGCGATGGCCAGGCGATGGTACGGATCACGCGCTTCAACTGGAAGACCTGCGGCGGTGAGGTGCCGGACTGAGCGCACGACGGATGCTGCGTACTGGCGTTGAGCCGACAGATCAATGAAACTATCAGCGGTCGCTCGCTGCGCACGGCGCGCAGACCTGCAATCGGCCATCTCCGGACAATGGTGACCGACAGCTCTGCGACCTCGAAGCAAACGAACAAAGAAGCAATGCCCGGCAATTCGCCAGGACGTGTGCAAGGGTTCAAGATTTAAAGCGGACAGCTGACCGCCCGCTCGGGAGGTCGGCTTTCGTCACGCGCTCGAGCGCACTGGCAACACTGAAGAATGCGGGCACCAATTCGTCCCAGGTCTCCCGATCAAAGCCTTTGGGCTTGCGCGGGATGGACGGCTTCAATTGCCTGGACAGCAAACCCTTGCATGCGAACACGATGGTGTTGCTGCACTCGTCATCGCCGACCAGCAGCACCTCACTGCCGAAAGTCCGTTCGATGCGGGCAACCTGCGAATTGAAGTCGCGATGGCCTGTGTGCAGGTTGACCACCATCAGGCCGTCGGGTTGCAGTGCGTCGTAGCAATCGTCGTAGAAGCGCTGAGAGCACAGCGCCGGTGGCTGGCCCTCGTAATCGAAACCGTCCACTAGCAAAACGTCCAGCCGATACGGTGCAGAGCGAACGAACTCCGCACCGTCGCCGCGGCGCACCTTGAAGCGTTCGTCATCGCGTGGCACCTGGAATTCATCGCGCAAGGCAATCACATGCGGATTGATCTCGATCACCTTGATGCGGGTGGTGGGCAGATAGCGGTGGCAGAACTTTGCCATCGAGCCGCCTCCTAGCCCGATCATGGCCAGGGTGGCGGGCTCGTGGTTGAACAGCAGGAAGCCCATCATCGTGCGCGTGTATGCGAGATCCAGTGCATTCGGGCGCAAGGTCTGCATGCGGCTCTGGATTTCGGAGATGGTGAAGTGCAAGGCCTTTGAGGTCAGCGTTTCGTAGACGAAGGGCTTGACGTATTGGTTGCTGTCAGCGGAGTCAGGCATTTTCTGAGCGCCTGGGGGCGCATGCTGGGAGACGGAAGAGCGGCATGTGTGCGCCTGGGGATGGGGCCATGTCGGTTCGAAGAATTGGCCCCTGACCTAAGCCCGCTGGAAGTCGACGATCAAGGGCGGCGATGCCATGATGACCAGCAGCAACGCAAGAGGAAGCGTGGCAGAAAAGCCGAAATGCTTGAAGGCCACGGCACCCACCAAGCCGCCGACAAAGAACAAGCCCAATACGAGCGCGTGGATGAACAGCTTCTCGCGGTTGGCCCGGACGAAATGGATCTCGTTGGCCGTGTTGATGCGGTTCCAGTAGATCAGCCGCCCCAGTTCGATGCCCAGGTCGGTCACCACACCGGTCATATGGGTGGTCCGAATCTCCGCCTGGGAAAGCTTGGTGACGATGGCGTTCTGCAGGCCCATGATGAAGCACAGGAGCAGCACCGCGGTTGGCACGAGCAAGTGCCCGAGCGACTGGAGATTGGCGCCCACCAGGCCGAACAACAACAAGAGCCCGGCTTCCAACAGCAAGGCCAAGGCGAACTTGCTGTCCATCTGACGTCGACGAGCCCAGTTGATCAGCAGGGCGGTGCATGCGGCACCGGACACGAACGCCATCAGCGACACCGCGCCGACCAGTGCCAGCGCAAATCCGCCTGTGGCCAAGTCGTCTGCGACGCCGGAAACAATGCCCGTCATGTGCGAGGTGTAGCGCTGCACTGCCAAAAATCCCCCTGCATTGATCGCCCCGGCGACGAACGCGAGGATCCCGCCGAGCTGGCGATCGGCCGCTCGGGTGCGATGGCTTCCGGTCAAGCGCAGCAGGAAGTGGAGTGCCATGGTCGAGGAGGAGCGGGCCAATGGCCCGTCAAGAACGAAAGGATCGGGTTGCCCTGGCTGACGAGGCGGTGTGACCTGCAACGCGTCGCTGATTTCAGGGTGCTCTAATCTAATTTGCTTCACATACGATTGCAATTATAATTTGATTAACATATGGAGTGTGTATGGAGCAAAAAACTGCCCGCCTGACAGTCTTGATCGATCCGGCAAAGAAGAAGGCTTTCGAAGCCCTGTGCGCGAAGCAGGATGTCACCCCATCCCAGGTGGTTCGCCGCCTCATTCGCGAGTACCTCAGCGCCCACGGCGAGAGCTTTGTGCCCAGCGGGGCCGAGAAGGCGACTGGAGCCGATGCTCAGCGCTCATAAGCGCATGAGGCCGGGTCGATGTGGTCGGTGCCCGGCAAGCATGGGTCATGCAGCTCATGTCAAACGATGAGCGACCGCTTTTTGCCCTCGAGATCGGCAACGTGAATGTCAGCAGTGGGTCGATAGCTCTGATTCGCGGCTCGCAGTAGCAGCCGTTCGACTTGGTCAGCGCCGGCATGCAGCCCCGTCCATTCGGGCGTGACCGAGCAAACCCAACGCGTTGTGCGACGAAGGACTCCTCTCCGTCAGAGCGGTCGCTCGAGCGACGGTCCCTGACCGACCGCAACCAGTCTGGAGCGGAAGTTGGCGCAGGCGAGCAAGCGTCGGGAACAGCCGTTCAACGGCTTCGCCACAGGGTTAGGCTGCGCCGCCGGTGGACCGCTCGTGAAAGACTGCCTCGATGACGCTGCTCTCCGCGTCGAGGGCGGAGGCACCGTAGTGACCAAGGTCGTAGCGCGCCCAGCCGTATAACAGCTCTCGACGCAGCGGGCATGCGGAATTGACTGATCGCTCCCGCACCGTTGCTGATAGGGCCCGAGCGCCCGCACTAGTCCCACATCGCGCGGAGCTTTGCGCCGACATCGACCTTCAGCACATCGGAAGCGATGCGGGCATCGCCTCGCACCGTGACGGGCACTACCTGCTCGAACAGCTTGGCCACCTTGCCTGGAATGAAGCGTGTCAGCGTCGCGTTGATGTAGCTGTCCCCTCCCCGCCTCTGCTGGCGCACATAGAAGCGCTGTGGCGTGATGAGTGCCAGATGGTGCTTGGCGCGAGTCATCGCGACGTAGAGCAAGCGCCGCTCTTCTTCGATATCTTCCTCGCGTCCCGTCGCCATGTCCGAGGGCATGCAGCCGTCGACCACGTTGAGCACGTAGACCGCGTTCCATTCCTGCCCCTTGGCGGAATGGATGGTCGAGAGGATCAGGTAGTCCTCGTCGAGGTGCGGCGCTCCGGATTCATCGCTGCTGGCCTCGGGCGGGTCGAGCGTCAATTCCGTCAAGAAGCGTTCGCGGATACCGTAGCCCTGGGCGATCCGTGCCATCTGCTCAAGGTCGGCCAGGCGCACCTCGGCGTCATCGTGGAGCCGGTCGAGGTGGGGTTGGTACCACTCGATGGCTCGTTCGAGGTCGGCCGGCCACTCGCTCTTGCGGCTCAGGCTGGCGATCAGCACCGCGAGCTTGGTCCACTCCCCTGCCGCCCCCTTCGGGGGGCTGAAGTTCTCTATGACGGTGAGCGGGTCGGCCTGGCGTTCCATCGCGTCGAGCAGTTTGCCGGCGCTGACCGGTCCAAATCCGGGCAGCAGCTGGGACACACGGAAGCCGGCCAAGCGACCGCGTGGGTTCTGTGCCCAGCGCAGGATGCTCAGCACGTCCTTGATGTGCGTGCTCTCCAGGAACTTGAGGCCTCCGAACTTGCGGAAGGGAATGTTGCGGCGGGTCAGCTCAAGCTCCAGCGGGGCGCTGTGGCTCGATGTCCGGAAGAGGACGGCCTGCTTGATGAGCCGGATGCCCTCCTCCCGCCGTAGCAGCACTTGGTCGGCCACCCATGTGGCCTGGCTCACCTCATCGGGCATGGCCGTGATGCGCGGCATTTCGCTCGAGGGTTGATTCGACCAGAGGTCCTTGGCGTGGCGCTTCTTCGCGAGGCCGATCACCGCATTGGACGCCGCGAGAATCGGCTGCGTGGAGCGGTAGTTCTGCTCCAGCGCCACGATGCGAGCTGGCGGATTGAACTGATCGGGGAAGTCGAGGATGTTGCCCACGTTCGCGGCGCGGAACGAGTAGATCGCTTGCGCGTCGTCGCCCACCACCGTGAGGTTCTCGCCTTTCGGCTTGAGGCCGAGCACGATGGCGCCCTGCAGCCGGTTTGTGTCCTGGTACTCGTCGATCAGCACGTGATCGAAGCGCTGCCGGACGTCTGCCGCCACGCTGGCATCGGCCAGCATGTGCACCCAGTAGAGCAACAGGTCGTCGTAGTCGAGCACCTGCTGCTGGTGCTTCGCCTGAGCATAGGCCTTGAAGAGCTGCTTGAGGCCGTCGTGCGCCCCGAAGCACCATGGGTAGTGCGTCTGCAGGACCTCGTCCAGCCGTGACTGGCTGTTCACGACCCGGGAGTAGATGGCGAGGCAACTGGCCTTCAACGGAAAGCGCTCCACCGTCTCGGCGAAGCCCAGCTCCTGCCGCACTATGCCAATCAGGTCCTCGGCATCCGAGCGGTCCAGTATGGTGAAGTTGGGTGCCAAGCCGATGCGATCGGCATAGTCACGCAACAGGCGCGCGCCGACGCCGTGGAAGGTGCCACACCACGGGAAGTGCGGCGGTGCCTGCGTCGTCCCATAACCGAGCAGGCGATGGAGCATCCGGCCCACACGCTGCCCCATCTCTCCGGCGGCGCGGCGGGCAAAGGTCAGCAAGAGGATGCGGTGCGGATCCGCGCCCGTCTGTACCAGGCGTGCGACGCGGCTGGCCAAGGTCTTGGTCTTGCCGGTGCCAGCCCCGGCAATGACAAGCAACGGACCCCGGTGCGCCCCGTCGCCGACACCGTGCTCGACCGCGGCGCGCTGCTGCTCGTTGAGGTCGGCGAAGACGTCCTTCGTCGCTCCAGGCTTGGGCGCTGGCGACGGTTCAGGAAGGACGGAGTGCTCACCCATGGCTCAATCTCGGGCCCGATCATATACTGTATGAATCAACAGCCTTTGGCGCCCACCCCATGAGCATCCGGATCGGCACTGCATCCTGGTCGCACCCAGCGCTCATCGACACGGGGCGCTTCTACCCGTCGGAGCACATGAGCCCCGAGGAGCGCCTGCACTTCTACGCGACTCAGTTCACGTTGGTCGAGGTGGATTCCAGCTTCTATGCCATGACGCCGCCCGGCATGGCGCAGCGGTGGGTCGAGCGCACGCCGCAGGACTTCGTGATGAACGTGAAGGCCTTCCGGCTCTTCACCGGGCATCAGACCTCACCGCAGGCCCTTCCCGCCGAGGTGCGCGAGGCGCTTCCCGCCGCGTTGCGAGACAAGTCCATCCTGTACTACCGCGACGTGCCGCCCGAGTTGCGTGACGCGCTGTGGGCACGCTTCGTCGAGGGCATCGCCCCATTGCGGCAAGCGGGCAGGCTCGGGCTGGTGCACTTCCAGTTCGCGCCCTGGATCGTGCGCAACCCCGCTGGCCGGGCGCACATCGAGCACTGCGTCGAGCGCATGCAGGGGCACATGGTCAGCCTCGAGTTCCGAAACTTCAGCTGGTTCAACGAGGCGAACACCCGCGACACCCTGGCGTTCGAGCGGTCGCTCAGGGTCGTGCACACCATCGTCGACGAGCCCCAGGGCTTTGCAAACTGCGTTCCGGCTGTGTGGGAGGTGACACACGACGACCACGCCTTGGTGCGCATGCACGGGCGCAACGAACACACCTGGAACAAGCGGAGCAACACGTCGTCCGGGCGCTTCAACTACCAATACGATGACGCCGAACTGGAAGGCTTGGCCGGCGAGATCGCGGCGCTCGATGCGCCGTCCCTGCACCTCCAGGTGGTCATGAACAACAACGCCGAGGATTTCGCGCAAGCGAACGGCCGGCAGCTATTCGAGGCCTTGCATGCATACGGAGCCAACGTGGTCCCGCCGTCCTCGGGCAAAGTCACGCAGCTCCGAGCTGCATGACGCGAGGTCGCGCCTGCGCGGACTGCTCAGGGTCTTCGACAGCCTTGGTACACCATCGAGCATTCGCGCGTTCAATGGAAGTCTCGACTGTGCGTAGATTCGGCCAAGCGCCCTAGCAACGGAGTGAGGTCCTCGAGCTCGCTCACGATGAGATTGCACACATCCCCTTCGCGCTGCCAAGTGCCCCTGAGGACCAGGAGCCGGGACCGAAGCAACACATCTCGTTGCTGGTCTCGCACGGACTTCCAGACGATCGCCTGAACCGTGCCTGTCTCGTCCTCCAACGAGACGAAGATCGTTCCGCTCGCGGTGCTCGGTTGCTGACGGAGGGTGACGATCCCGCAATAGTCCACGCGCCGGCCGTTCGGGACGGTCGCGAGATCGGCGGCGGACGACAAGCCGCGACGCGTCAGTCTCTCCCGCAGCAATGCCAACGGATGCCGGCGCAGCGTGAGGCCCAACGATGCGTAGTCGAACAAGATCTCCTCGCCTTCTGGCGCGGCCGGCAGCTCAAGCAGCTCTTCTTCGATCGGTGCATCCGTCAGCAACGGCGGGGCGGATCGCAGGGCGGCCGCGTCCCAGACCTGCTGCCGACGGTGGCCCGACAGACTGGCTAGCGCGTCAGCGGCTGCCAGCAGCTTCATCTCATGCGCTTCCAGACCGGCTCGCCGCGCAAGATCGTCAGCACTTTCAAATGCAGCCTCCGATCGCGCTTCTACGATGCGCGTCGCAGAGGCCGACACCAATCCCGCGATCAGTCGCAACCCCAGGCGCACGGCCGGTGGGTGCGGAAGGTCCTCCAGCGTGCAGTCGACATCGCTGCAGAGAACATCCGGTGCACGCACCTCGACGCCGTGTGCCTTTGCGTCGCGTACCAGCTGGGACGGCGAATAGAAGCCCATCGGCTGCGAGTTGATCAACGCTGCAAGGAACTCTGCGGGATGGTGCCGCTTGATCCAGCAACTCGCGTAGACCAGAAGCGCGAACGAGCCTGCGTGCGACTCTGGGAAGCCGTACTCCGAGAAGCCGTGAATCTGTTTGAAGATCTGCTCGGCGAAAGCCTTCTCATATCCGCGGCTCGTCATTCCATCGACGATGCGGTCATAGTGCTTGGCCAGCCCACCCTTGCGTTTCCACGCGGCCATGTCTCGGCGTAGCCCGTCGGCCTCCCCTGCCGTGTAGCCAGCGGCCAGCATCGCGATCTGCATCACCTGCTCCTGGAACACGGGAACGCCGAGCGTACGGCCCAGCGCCTCTTCCAACGCAGCGCTCGGATAGGTGACTGGCTCAAGGCCTTGCCGCCGGCGGATGTACGGGTGCACCATGCCACCGACGATGGGACCAGGTCGCACGATCGCGACCTGAACCACCAGGTCATAGAAGCAACGCGGCCGGTGGCGCGGCAGCATGCTCATCTGAGCGCGGCTTTCGATCTGGAACACCCCGACGGTGTCGGCCTTGCAAATCATGTCGTAGGTCTCGGTGTCCTCAGCCGGTATGTCCTGCATGCCGAAGACGGTCTGCTGCCGCTCTCCGATGAAATCCAGCGCCTTGCGAATGGCGGTCAGCATCCCGAGCGCCAGGCAGTCCACCTTTAGAAGTCCCATGGCGTCCAGGTCGTCTTTGTCCCACTCGATGACGGTCCGATCGGCCATCGAAGCGTTCTCGATCGGCACGATGCGAGACAGCGGCCCCTTCGTCAGCACCATGCCGCCAGTGTGCTGACTCAGGTGGCGCGGAAAACCGAGGAGCTGCCTGGTCAACTGCAGCAGCTGCTGGACGCGAAGATCGTCGGGCTCGAGGCCAGCCTCACGTACGCGGTCGTCGGCGATGTCGGAGCCGTCCCACCACTGATGCCCCTTCGCGATGGTGTCCACCTCGTCCAGCGAGAAGCCGAGCGCTTTCCCGACGTCACGGATCGCGCTCTTCGGCCTGTACGAGATGACCACGCCGGTGATCGCTGCACGATCGCGCCCGTACTTGTTGTAGAGGTACTGCAGCACCTCTTCGCGCCGCTCGTGCTCGAAGTCGATGTCAATGTCAGGTGGCTCGTTGCGCTCCTTCGAGATGAAGCGCTCGACCAGCACCGACATGCGTGCCGGGTCGACCTCGGTCACGCCGACGCAGTAGCAGATCACCGAGTTCGCAGCCGAGCCACGACCCTGGCAGAGGATGCCGCGAGACCTCGCAAACATCACGATGTCGGCGACCGTCAGGAAGTAGTGTTCGTAGCGCAGCTCTGCCACCAGGGACAGCTCGTATTCGATCAGCTGTTGGACCTTCGCCGGCATGCCCTGGGGCCACCGTTGCCCCGCGCCTTCGTAGGTGATCTTGCGCAGGTAGCTCGCCGGCGTGTGCCCTGCGGGAACGACCTCGTCGGGGTACTGGTACTTCAACTCGTCCAACGAGAAGCAGCACCGCGCCGTGACGTTGAGCGTCTCATCGAGCAAGTCCGCCGGGTAGGTCTGTGCCAGCCGAAGGCGCGTGCGCAGGTGGCGCTCCGCGTTCGGCTGCAGGTCCAGGCCGCAGTCGGTCAGGGGGCGCCCAACACGCGTGGCCGTCAGTACGTCCTGAAGCGGCTTTCGCGATCGAACGTGGAAGTGAACGTCGCCCACTGCGACTAGAGGAATGGCACTGTCTTCTGAGGCCTGTCTCAGCCGGTGCAGCCATGCCTCGTCGTCGAGCACCCGGATGAGCTCCACACCGAACCAGCAGCGCCCCATGAAGTGCGTCAAAAGCCAGCGGGCGGCGGCGTCCAGCTGTCTCTGCTCGCACATTCGTTTCGGAGAGCAGAGCACGACACAGTCCGCCAGCTCGGCCCCGGTGACATCCTCAATCGCGAGCTGGTAGGTCCCCTTGTCCGAAGAGCGCCGCAGCTTCGTGATGAACTGCGAGAGGTTCCCATAGCCGTTCAAGTTGTTCGCGAGCACGGTGAGAACGAATGCAGGGACGGCGGCACGTGCCGCCTCGTCGCAGTGAACGTGAAACTGACTGCCGACGACCAGATGCAATCCGCACTTCTTCGCAGCCACGTGCGCACGCACGATGCCAGCGAGGCTGCACTCGTCGGTGAGGGCCAACGCTGAATATCCCAGCTCGTACGCGCGCTCCACCAACTCTTCGGGCTGGCTCGCGCCCCGCAGGAAGCTGAAGTTCGAGACGCAGCGCAGCTCGGCGTAGGCAGGAATGCGGCGCATGACCGTCAGGCGAAAGTGCCGTGCAAATACCAGGCCGTTTGAGCCGCCGACTCACTCTCGGCCAGTCGCGTTTGGAAGATCCACAGGACCCCTGCGTGCTCACTGACCGCGATCCAGTAATCACGACTGACATTGCGCGTGCACTGTGACCCGCCTCCCTCCATGCGGTCCCACCATCCCCCTTCGACGCGATGCGGACCAGAGAGCAGTTGCAGCGCGCCTTGGTACATCGGATGCGGGCCCTGCATCGCCAGTCGCAGCGGCTGCGCGAGTATGAACGTCGGCTGTGGAACGTCGAGCGCGCGTGCGAGGCGCTTCGGGCGCTGAACGTCGGCTGCCTGCCACTGGCACATCCACTCCGGCCGGTGATCCTCCAATGCCAGCGGTCGAAGCACGCGCTCAGGACCGAGCCGGGCGGCCAGGCGCTCCAGCACCAACGCAAGTCCTTCACCTGCAACGCGCACGTCCGGGACGAGAGAGAGACTCGCCTCTTCGAGCGGCTCGACCTCATCGGCACTCAGCTCGATGTCCCCGACCGGAGCGAGCAGCTCGACCTTCGCCAGCTGCTCTGCCAGCAGACTGCCCAGGTGCTCGACATCCCTCATGAGGCGCGCTGTTCGAATCGTCAACGAGCCACCGGTGCCTGCTGATCGCGACCGCATCGCGTCATGCCACCAGTGGAAGGTGAACGCCGTGACGCCGCTGTGCTTCGCGGTCAACCAGGCACTGAGTTGGAGGAGCAGGCGACGCGCACCAAACAGCAACGCCGGGGCGAGCTCGACGCGCGCCATCAGCTCCAGACGCGCCCGAAAGACGTCGGGCAAGACGACCCATTCGTGCGCCTCCGGCCGCAAGCCGTACGCCTGGTCGAGCGCGGCGAGGAGCTGTCCATCGAAGCGGCGGCTGAGTCCACCGCGAGGCAACGCCCTCACCTGCCCGAGCGTCTGACATCCAAGTCGGGCAAGCGTCGCCTGATGCGTACCCACCGAGGTCAGCGTGTGGATGGGCAGCGCATCGAGCAGCGTGCCGAGGGGCGCCGCAAAGCCGTTGGACTGCCGAGCCCGCCCGAGTGCGACGGCGCCCAGGCTGGTGGGCGCCCAACTGACCTGCTCTGCGCCCAGTGCACTGGCTTCCTCGCGGACACGTTCGACCAGTCGGCGCTTGCCGCCGAAAAGTCGCACGCTGGCTTCGACCTCCATGACGACTGCCGGCGAGTCCCCTTCGGGTTCGATGACTGCGACGCGCGGGGTGAACTGCAGCGCCCAAGTGCTCAAGCCGCTGACCGCGTCGGACAGCGCTTGCGAGCTCACGTCAGTGCGCTGGTGCCCGACGTCCGAAACTGACGCTACTTGCGGAAGGAAGGCTGCCCACAACATCTGGATCGGCCTGAGAAAGGAAGGTTTGAAGCGGGTCGTGCTGATGACGACGCCGTGCGGCGAAGAGTGACGAGGGTTTGGCGATGCGAGGCGTGATCAACGCGTCCAGTCCGGCAGGAACAGAGCGCAGCGTCAGCGTTTCGTCGATGGTCGGGCCGCGTCGCTTCAACACGCGCACGTGCAGTTGCCAGTCGACATCGGCCTCGGCGATCAGCCTCAGCGGCGCTGCGGAGGCTTGGTGCTGCGCGGAGGCCGGGCGGAACAGGAAGACGGGGCTGTCAGCGCTGGCTGCACACACCTGCAGCCGCCGCAGTTGCTCCGGCCTCACCTGAGGCAGCCAGGCCATCAGCACCGCCATCGTGTTGGCTTTGATGAGCTGCTCCGTGGTCCACAGTCGTTGCGCAGGCGACTCAGCCTGCACCCAGATCACGCGCCGTTCATCGATGCCGGCCAGGCGCAGTCCTGGGAGGTGGGGTAGTTTCGGTGGACCGATGAGCACGAGCTCGACGCCCTTCTCCATCGCGGTTTTCAATGCCGGGCCGAGCAGCCGCCATTCCGCGACGGTCGGCTGAAGTTGCAGCACCTCAGTGATCGAAGCGCACGGCCATCCGCCTCCAGGCAGAGCCTGGTCAAGGGCTTGAAAGCCGGTAGGCAACACGCGCGACCGCTCGTTCCCAATCTGATCTGCGCGCCAAACCGCGGCCTCCACCTGCGTTGGCAGGCGAGGCATCGCAGACACTGGTCGGCTTGGACGCGAATTCATACAAACACTGTACATCCATACAGCCATCACGGGAGGAGACGGTCCACTGTCCACGTGCGACGTTTGCACCATTCGGTCGGTAAAGCGTTGAGCCCGTTGATTTTTGACGCTGAAGATATTTTTGCGAGAGACCTTGCGTCACCGGGCATCTGACAACACCGCCTCCTCGGCTCCCCCTAGGACATCAGGGCACGGTTCGCGTCTCGTCGACCAGGCGCTACGATCGCTCAAGGGAGCAATCGGGCCACGGCCTTGCGTGTGGAGGACACGGGATGTGCTACAGCGCTGAAGTCGAAGCCGAGTACAAGCTGTACGTCCGCGAGTGGGGTGCGACCATGAGCATCAAAGAGTACTTCGACATCTTCTGGCGAAGGCGCTCAGACCCCTCGATCGTGATCCCGAAGAGCATGGAGGCTCCGTTCGCCTCGCCCGGCTCGCCCGACGAGCTCAGGATCAAAGAGCTGATTGACGAGTTCAATCTGCAGCAGGTCGCGAGGTTCGAGACCGAGTTCTTCACCCAGCGAACGCGACTGATCGACGCGCAACGCAAGTTGGTGACGAAGGTGACGAAGAGCGCTCAGGAGAGTGAGCGCATCGCGAACAACAAGATTGCGCGGGCCCAGGCAAAGTTGGACGATCTTCGGAGAACCCACATCGAGCCACGTGACGGGCGCATCTACCCGGCGAACTACGCACCCGTCATGGTCATGCGCGACGGCGAGCGGAAGTTGGTACCGATGCGGTATCTGTGCCGCTTGCCTGACAAGCCGGTCTTCTACGACACGAAGTACCCCGGCACCTACAACGCACGCCGCGACTCATTGGACAACTTCTGGAAGCCGGTTTTCGGCATATCGCACGGTGTACTGGTCGTGAACGCGTTCTATGAAAACGTTACGGTGGGCGGTTCCGATGGAGCCCCGGCCAACACCGTGCTGCAGTTCCGCCCGCAGTCCGGCGACCCGATGCTCGTTGCCTGCGTATGGGCGCACTGGACTGCACCTGGCCATGACGATCTGCTCTCCTTCGCGGTGATCACCGATGAGCCACCGCCAGAAGTCGCAGCGGCCGGGCACAATCGCTGCCCAATCGCCATCAAGCCCGAGAGCATGGACGACTGGCTTTCGCCGTCACTCGGGGCCCTGCAACGTCAACAAGAAATTCTCGACGACAAGCAGCCGTTTTACTACGAGCACCGCCAGGCGGCATAGCGCCGCGGCGACAGCAATCCCACCTCTTGCGGCGAGCGTTGCCGCCAACCTCACACCAAGGAATCATGTCGCAGATACCCGGCAAAGATGAACTCAAAGGCCTGTCGTACGCTGAGCTGCGGGCCCTGCTGCAACAGACCGAAGCAGCACTGGGCGCAAAGCGGAGCGAAGAGCTGAAGGTGCTCGCCGACGGCTACGCGAAGAAGCTCCAGATGGGTGGCTTCGGTATCAGCGAGGGGATCGAGGCTCTGCGCCCCTACCTCCCCGCGAAGGCCGCGAAAACGCCTTCGAGCAGCGGCGAGCCGGGCCAACCGAAGTACGCGAACCCCGCCGACGCAAGCCAAACATGGACAGGACGCGGCAAGCGACCGAACTGGTTCAGTGAGCAGCTCGAGAGCGGGCGCACGCGGGAAGAGATGGAGATTCGGTAGCGCTTCGTCTCGACGCTCCGGCTGCAGTCGGTCGCACGGTGCTTCAGCGCCGTGCGCTATGCCGACGCAGGCGCACAGAGCGTCGCCCTCACTTCTTCGACGCGCGCGGAGCCTTGTAGCCGAGCGTCTTCATCGCTTCCGTCAGCGTCTGCCGGCTCTTCGTGTACGACGCCCAGGGGTCCTCTTTCTGGAATGACAGGTACTCCCGGGCCGTTGCGACTGTCCACTGGTCACCGCCCTTGATCTCTGGCAGCTGCTCCCAGGCGATCGGCATCGAGACACCCATGCTCGGCCGAGCGCGTGCCGAGAAGGCCGCTGCAGTCGTCTGCCCGTGTCCGTTGCGAAGGTAGTCGATGAAGATCTTTCCAACGCGATTGGAGCCTCCAGACTTCGCAACGAATCGCTGAGGGATGGTCTTCGCCACGTGGACGACCACCGCCTGCGAGAACCCCTTCACTGCGTCATAGGTCAGCTTCGGCGCCACCGGCACAACGACGTGCAGCCCCTTGCCGCCAGAGGTCTTCAGCCAGCTCTGCAGGCCGAGCTGCTCCAGGAAGCCACGCATCAACACGGCCGCTTCCTGCACCTCAGTCCAGCCGACGCCCTCCCCTGGGTCGAGGTCGAAGACGACACGGTCCGGGTGATCGATGTGCGACGCCGTCGAATTCCAGGTGTGGAACTCGATCGTGTTCATCTGCGCAGCAGAGAGCAGTGCCCCCACTCCGTCCACCGTGAGGAGCGCTGCATGGCCTGGCCACAGCTTCGGATCCAGTGCTGCCATTCCCGGCATCTTCGTCTCAGGGTGCTTCTGGAAGAAGAGCTGCTGTCCGACGCCCTGTGGTGCCCGGACGAGCGACACCGGTCGACCTGCGAGATGGGGAAGCATCCAGTCGGCCACGCTCTCGTAGTACCGCACCAGCTCAATCTTTGTAGTCCCGGACGCAGGATCGATGACCCGTTCCGGATGCGTGATCTTGAGCTTCGAGGCCGCGGTCGGTGAAGCTCGCGAGCCGCGCTTGGACGCCGCTGGCACAGCAGCGTCAGCCTTCAGCGCCGCGGTCTTCGGGGCCGCCACATCCTTTGCCTTCTCCCGATCAACCTCCGCCGCGGGCTTGTCGGTTCGCACGCCACGAAACGACGCATGGCGGATGTGGCCATCAGGGGTCCATTCGCCGAATGCCACTTCGACAATCACCTTCGGTTCGACCCAGTGCTTGGCGCCGGCGCTGCGCTGCGACCAGCGGCCAGGCTTCACGGCTGACGCGTCGACCGCCGGCACATCCGTTTCATGCTTGGCGAGCAGTTGGTGAAGCTCGCGCGCAGTCGCATTGCTCCAGCCCGTTCCCACCGCGCCTGCGTACAGCAGCTTTCCCTTGTCGTGATAGCCGAGCAGCAGATTGCCAACCTCAGTGGTGGAGTCCTTCCGATCGTTGAAGCCCACGACGATGAACTCTTGCCGCTTCTGGCACTTCAGCTTCAGCCAGGTCTCCGTTCTCCCTTCGACATAGGGCGCGGTCGCTTGTTTCAGCATCACGCCTTCCAGCCCCATGTGGCACGCCGCTGCCAGCAGCTGATCCGGGGAAACGTCGAAGGCCTCGCTGAACCGGACACGCTCTGATTCGGATTGCGCCATCAGCCGCTTGAGCACTGCGCGCCGGCTCATCAGAGGAACTGCCCTCAGGTCAGTGTCGGCCAGGAAGGGCACATCGAAGACGAAGTAGACGAGGTCCTTGCTGCGCGAGTTGTCGATCGCGTTCTGCAGCCGGTTGAAATCGGGAACGCCCTTCTCGTCGAGTACAACGATTTCGCCATCGAGGTAAGCGTCGGCAATCCCGAGCGCCTCGACATGACTGGCCAGCTCCTTCAGCTTCGAAGTCCAGTCGTTGCCCTTGCGGGTCAACAGACGCACGTCGCCGCCGACGATCCGAGCAAGCATGCGGTAACCGTCGTACTTGTTCTCGATGATCCACGAGCCGCCAGCAGGCGCTGCGCTGACGAGCGTCGCGAGCTGAGGTTCCAACACCTCGGGCATCTTCCCTTTGACGGCGTTTGTCAGGTCCGGCTCGTCGCCGTCCGCCTGAACGGGTGAGCGCTTGGCGGTCGCTGCCGGTGCCTCTCTGTCTTCGAGGAGCCCCAACGGGTGGGCGATCACGCTGTCGGGCAAGGCGGCGATGACGTCGTAGTCCGCAGTGCTTCGAGTCCACCCGTCGCCCCGTTTCTTGAGCAGCAGCCACTGCTCCTGCTTCTTGTCGCCTGGCTTGGAGATCCGCACCAGTTCCCAGAGTCCGGCCAACTTCTCGCCGTGCAGATGGAAGATCAGCTTTCCCTTCGCCAAACCCTCAGCGACATCGCCAACCGGCTCCCATGTACCGCGGTCCCAGACGATCACGGTGCCCGCGCCGTACTGTTTCTTGGGGATCTCGCCTTCGAAGTCCGAGTACGAGATCGGGTGATCCTCGACGTGGATCGCCATCTGCTTGACGGCGGGATCGATGCTGGGGCCCTTGGGCACCGCCCAGCTCAGCATGACGCCGCCATGCTCCAGGCGGAAGTCGTAGTGCAGCCGGCTGGCCCAGTGCTTCTGGATGACGAAGCTGGGCGCTTGCTGCTTCCGGCCTGCCGCTCGACGCGAGCCGGTACCCGTAGGCTCAGGCGTGACGCTGAAGTTCCGCTTCGCCTTGTACTTCGCCAGGGGTGCTTCAGCACCGCGGGCACTCGGCTTATCGGCCATGGCGTGGTGAGCGCGTCGTCAGCTCGACTTACCCTGCTTCAGATGCGCTTCCACATCCTTCGCATTCGATCCAACGGCCTTCACCGCCGCCCGCAGTTGCTCAGCGCTCACGCCGAACTTCTTGGACCAGTTGCGTACCTCGTAGTCTTCGTTGGCGTTGATCCTGGTGCGGTCCTGCCCGCCAGCCTTGCTCTTGTCGTCCATTGCGGTCTCCGAAACACCGATGTTCTTCCATCTTCTTGCGGCAGCCGTCCTGGATCTGCCAGAGAACCACCAACGTTCTCGCAGGTGAACGCCTACAGGATCCACGGCACTTCACCTCGCTCGCCCGGGTGCTTCTATGCGCGGTCCCGTTGGCCGACGATCTGGTAGACCGTGGAGCGAGCAAGCCCGAACATCGACGCAGATTCGCAAGGCACTGGCGGCGAAGCGGGCAACGCATGACGAGAGCGGCGGCCTGTTATTCCGTAGGTCCCTGGTTCGAGCCCAGGTCGATGAGCCAGTATTGACGGGGCGCGCAGCGATGCGGGCCCTTTGTCAGTGGCGCCCGATGAGACGTGTGTGAGGCGGTGTCTCATATCCAGTAGTCCGGCCACCTCCATAGCTCGCCCCGATCAGTTCGTCGGGGCGCCGCCCCGAGTGAAGTCCAACAACCACTTCTGGGTCATCTCGACGGCCCGCAGCTGGACTGCCGCCTCCGGATTGGGCTGGAAGGCATCTCGCAGCAGCTGCAGCTCCCTGAGTGCCGCTTGTTCGAACAGCGGCTTCGGCACGGAAACCTTGACCACCGCCGCAATCAGCGCGGTCAACGCCATGATTTCGCCGTGAAGGTACTTGGCGACATCGCCTGCCTCATCGAACTGCTCCATGCTGTCGTCTCCTTGGATGCGTTGAACGCGAGCAGCCTACTCTCGAACCTCTGTCGGGCTGGCCATGACAAGCCCTCTCGTCAGCCGTCTCGTCCCGTCGTAGAGTTCGTCCGAGCCTCAAACCCCCCCGCAGTACTGGAAAGATCATGTCGACTGCCCTGAAGAAAGCCGCCTGGGTCGACCGCGTGTTTGCCGAGCTCAGCAAGCTGGATGCCAAGGCGACGATCGAGCAGCTGAAGGAGGTGGCGGAGGACTCCTTCGCTGCAACCGATTCCGGCACGCCTGAGGCCTGGGCGGAGCGCTATTTTCGATTGCAGATCAATTCGGATGCTTCCGATCGGCAGTGGCGTCTTGCCTTCTGGGAGCGTGTGTTCGAACTGGAGCCCAGGCTCAGCTTGATGGATGCTTGGGATCTGTGGGAAACCGCGGTGGCCGACCCGATCCAAAGCGAGCGCCCGGCAAGCCAAGCCGCAGACCACCTCATGGGCATGAATCTGCCACCGATGACCGAAGGGCAGAGTCCAGCACCTGTCCTGCCGCGACAGAACTGGTTGCTCAGCGTAGTCGGCGCATCACCGCAGCAGATCGAGCGCGCCCTCGCCGCCCTTCACGCGCTGTTCGCGGCGGCCGAGTTGCCACCTGCGTTCGCTGCCCGTTCGGCCCATAAGCTGAAGCGCTGGGACGCCGAGGGGTTTCCTCCAGAGAAGCTGCCGTCAAATGCGGAGTTCGATGCCGCACAGGTGTGGTTTGGAGTTGAGGAGTGTGTCCTCGACGCAGTATTCGGTTCCGACCGCCCGGCGAACGCCTCGTCTCTGGTCGAGGTCTCTCTGCTGCCTTCGGACCCCACCCTCCACTAGCCCAGCCAACAACGCCGCCCGCAGCGCTCGAAGTACCAATTGCTGGTGACAGCTCGGCCATCTGGTGGACGAGACTCCGTCACGGTCACATACTGCGCCCCTGAGCTTGCTCGCGAGGTGCATCATGACCGACACGCACACCGGCGGCGCCGAGATCGCAGCGGCGTCGGAGCTGATCCCCGTCGCACGCTACGTGCGCATGTCCACAGAGCATCAGCGCTACTCGATCACCAACCAGTCCCGCGCAATCGCCAGATACGCCCACGAGCACGGGATGAACGTCGTGTGCTCGTACGAGGACCTCGGCAAAAGTGGGCTCGATATCCGAGACCGCTCAGGTTTGCGTCAGCTGCTCCACGACGTTCAGCACCCGCCGGTCCCATACCGCGCCGTCTTGGTTCACGACATCAGCAGATGGGGGCGCTTTCAGGATCCCGATGAGGCGGCCTCCTACGAGCTGGCTTGTCGCCGCAACGGCGTGCGCGTCTTGTACTGCGCCGAGCCTTTCGCCAATGACGGTTCAATGGTTGCCAACATCCTGGTAGCAATGAAGCGCAGCATGGCCGCGGAATACAGCCGGGAGCTGTCGGAGAAAGTCTTCGCCGGGCACTGCTACTCCATCGAGCAAGGGTTTCACCAAGGCGGTCGCCCAGGGTTCGGACTCAGCAGACAGCTGGTCGACCCCTTTCGAAAGCCGAAGGCCATTCTTCAGCCAGGGCAACGCAAGTACCTGCAGGCGGATCGCGTGGTGCTGATTCCGCAATCCGAGGAACACCGTCAGTTGGTCAACCTGATGTACTCGCTCTTCATCGACGACGATCTCCCTGTCAAAGAGATTGCGAGGCGCATGAACAAGCGTGGTGTCTTCTGGAAGCAAGGACGCCCCTGGACCTGGCACACGGTGATGCAAGTCCTGACGAACGAGAAGTACATCGGAACGATCCTCTACAACCGCAGATCATCTCGCCTCCACACGCCAGCAAAACGCAATCCGCCGGAGGCGTGGATCCGACGACCGAATGCCTTCGAGCCCCTCGTCACGCCCGAACGATTCCAGCAGGCGCAAGCAGTATTCGGCCGACGGTCACAGCAGTACCACGATGAGCGAATGGTGGCAGCCCTGCGAGAGCTCTTGGCGGAGCGCTCCCGCCTGTCATCGGAGATGCTCACCGCGCGCAATGGGATCCCCTCGCGCACGACCTACGTCCAGCACTTCGGCTCGCTGAAGAATGCTTTCCGTCTTGCCGGCTTCGAGCCTGCCCGCGACATGGAGTTCGTCGACGCCAATCGACGAGCCCGCCAACTTCATTCCCTGATCGTTGGAGCCGTCATCAAGGGCATCTACACCGCAGGGGGCTTCGCGGTGATGGATCAAGTGACCTCCATGCTGGTGGTGAATGGCGAACTGCAGGTCGCCATCGTGATCCTCACTGCTGGCCAAATCGACGGACATCGTGGCTGGCGCCTGCAGAAACCGGACCCCGATGCTGCGGACATCAGCATCTACGTGCGGCTCGACGAAGCCAACGAGCGTCCCTTCGACTACTACGTCATTCCTGCCGTTGATCGTCCACCCTCCGAGCGGCCGCTGCGCGAGGCGAATAGCCGGGAGCTAGACGTCTATCGCTGCCAAGACCTCTGCCTGTTCTTCGCGCTCATGTCACGCGTTCCGGTGGACGCACGGGGGCCGTCACATCAGTCGAGCATCGAGCTCTTTGCACCATTCGCGCAGAGACCCTCCATGAACCCACCCTCCGGCAATCAGGATCCACCCGCACGGACGTCCACCTTCCGAATGGCGCCTGTCGAACTGTTCGAGCTCTACGGCCGAAAGCTCGTGGAACATCAGCGGTTTCATGCGAAGGGCGCGCTCTCTCTGGCTCGCCTTCAAGCCACCAGGTCCGAGTTGCTTGAGCTCCTGAACAATCCGGACTGCAGCGTCCTCATCGCCGGCAGTTCTTCTCCCACCGTGCCAGAGGTGCTGCGCGCTTGGGGTCATCATGCAGAGGTGAATGCATGAACCATCGCACCTTCGAGCGACAACTCAACTTCGTTAGCTTCCCTGCGCCAGTTCGACTGGAGCAGCTGCGGTTGCGCGGGCAGACAGCACCGGACGAGCGTCGAAGCGGTCGTCTTCGGCAACTTCGCCAGTCCATCAAGCGGTTCGGTCAGCTCACCGCGATAGTGGTCATACCCGTTCCTCCAGGAATGCGCGAGTCGAACGACGATCAGTTCTTCGTTGCGGACGGAGAGCTTCGAGTGTCTGCCTTGCAACTCCTGCGTTCACAGTCGGCGATCTGCCTTCAACCGGTAGCCAAGCGTCTGAGACCGGCGGAGCGCTTCAACGTACCTTCGATCGCGCGAGAACAGCAGATCCTGTCGCGGGCGGCAGAGTTCGGGATGGGCGGCCAGTACCTCGCCGAAGTCTTCGGTATCAAGGTTTCCGACATCACACTGCGGCTTGGCATGCTCGATCGGATTTGCGCTGACGCACAACAGATCATCGGCGAAACGCCTGTGTCCGAAGGGGTCTATCGCTGCCTGAGAAGGCTCGTGCCCGAGCGACAGGTCGAAGTTGCGAGGGCCATGCTCGATCTTGAAGACTTCTCCGCGCGGGTCGCGCTTGCGCTAGTTCGCTCTACGTCAAGGGAGCAGTTCGTTCGCAAGCCGCGCTTCGCATGGAATGACGCAGAGCGGGCTACAGCAAAGGCATTGCGCGGGTCGTTTGCGGCATCCGCTGCGGAGACTCGGCGACTTGCCGCTCATCATGCCAACGCGACAATGGAGTTAAGCATCCTGTCTGCCCACATCCGCAAGCTCCTTACCAGCCCGTCACTGGTTCGATGGCTAGCAATCCATCGCCCGGAGCAACTTCAGCGACTGGTAGAGTTCTCCGAACCGGCCGGTCTCAACGCATCCTCCGACGATGTAATGCTTACGAGCCCTTCGCCAACGCTGCAGCCGTAGATCAAACCGGTGCACGCGGGCGCATTGGTCCACGCACCGCGTCCCAAGATGCCGGCGAACTGCGGAGGAAGCTGGGTTGCCAGGAGATGTGCCCAAGTCGCCGCCAAGCTGTTGACGAAGCAGCCCAGATCCGCTTCGCGCTGGCGCCGAACCAAGCCCTTCGGTGGGGCAAGCATGATCACCAAGCTCAACCGAACTAGGAGACCGCTGATGGCCGTGGCTCGATCACCAACGTCATTCCGTGCGACATCAGCTTGGCGCTTGGCCCTGGTGGTCGGCGGCTGCGACCACCACGTCGCCCAAGAACCGAATTCCGTCACGCGGCAAGCAAGCGCTGCTCAGCAAGACGGTTGATCTCGTCGGCGATCGCGCGAGCCCTTCTCTCCGGCCCCAGATTGCTGCCGACAACAGCCCATGCGATGAACCCAAGAACGGCCCCGGCAATCAGTCCGCCGAATGCCAAGGACAGGCGATTCTCCAGGCTACCGCCGGTCAGCACAAATCCGAGGAGCCCCAGAACGATCGCGGTGACCGAGACCCAGAGAAGGAAGTTCGCGCCGGCGCCGACATTGAGGTGCCAGCTTCGCAGTTCTGGGCCCAGCGCAAGCACATCGCTGCGAACCTCTTCGGTCGTGTGGTTGCGACCCGCGAAATACTGCCCCTCCTCGTTTCCGGCGGTGCTGCCCCACAGCACCGTGACGGTATGTCCTGGACGCGCAGCCAAGCCGATGTCCGACATGCGGATTGGGTGCTCTCGACCATCAGCGGAGCGCAGCCACATCTCGTGCTCTGACGTCGTGGTGGTCTCGATTCGCCCTGGAATCACCATCTTGCTGCTGAGGACGGTTGGTGCTTGCTGCGACACCGTCGTGGTCGAAGTCTTGCTCTGATCCAATACTTCGCCGGTGAAGGTACAGAGCCAGAGTTCCTGGCCGTTCGAGAGTGTGTGCGTGGTTTTTTCTGCCATCGGAGTTCTTTTCTGCCCTGCGCGTAGTCCGCCTCTGCGTACACGCTTCCAACGAATACTAGTCGAATTTCGCATATTCCAGATTCGCATGCATCGTCCACGCCTCCGATCGTGTGACCTATGCCTCGAACCATCAAGATCGCGCCCGAGAACGTGTTGCTGGAGCTTCTGCGCTCTGCTCGCGAGCGCTCGGGAGTAACGCAAGTCCAGCTGGCCGAGCGAACCGGCATGCGGCAGACCGACATCAGCAAGAGCGAGCGCGGCGTTCGCCGCCTCGACGTGATCGAGCTGCATGAATGGCTTGCGGCTCTGGGTGTTTCCTTCGTTGTTTTCGCTCAGGAGCTTGATGAGCGGCTTACGACCATGGCGCTTCTCAAAGCACAGCAGTCCAGAGGCGTCCGTCGACGCACGAGGAAGCCCGACTGAGTTCATACACCGCCGGATACGCCCTTCCCTCCGACGTCGTCGACCATTCCGAGGGGCGGCAACTGCGGCGCTGGTCGAACGATGTCCCAAGTCGTGAGTTCCCACCAGCAGCTGGGCCCGACATACATGGCCGAGCCTCGTCGCCAGCCCCCCACCAAATCCACCGGCCGGTCTTCGTGCTGGCGGCCTTTGGGTTCCTGAGGAGCCGCAGTTGGCGTCTCTCGTGCAGAAGCTGCACGGCAAGCGAATCTACGTTCGTCGCCGAGGTGGTGCGGTGCCCTGTGAGATCGCAGGGGCATCCTTCCGGCGCGCGCCGCGGAACCGGCCATCAGACACCGGATGAGCCTGCAGACGTCGATCCAGTTCGACGGCGAAGGCAACGAAATCGACCTCCAGCGCGCGCAGCCAGGCGCGCAACTCGATCACGTCGATCCGGCGTTCACCGCTCTCGACCTTGCTGACCGTTGCTTGGCCACGGCCGAGCCGCTGCGCCAAGTCGGCCTGACGCAGCCTGACAGACTCGCGATTGCTTCGCAGGAGCTCCAGGAAGATTTGTTGATGACGGCTGTTTAGAGACTTGAACATGACGACCCTTCGCCAGCCACGGTAGCCGCATCCCGGGCGTATTCCGAAAGGGAATCTAACCACGGGCTGCGCAGTCGTACAAACGGCATCGCGCTCGCCAGATCGCGAAGACCTGCGGATACTTCCGCTTATAAAAGACTCAAGCCACCGGATCCAGTCCGGCGACGCCCACCAGCCGATGTTCGTCTGTCACAAATCGTTCGAATTCCCCGTTCCGCCGTTCCTTCGCTCGCCCGGGTCGGGCTACTACAGGGCAGTCGAACTCTCGCTTCAAATGCCTTGGTTCATCATCACCTTCCTGGTCCAGGAAGACGAGAGCAGCTTCGTGCGCTCCGTGTGCTGCAGCTGGGAGAATGACCTCATCGATCTGATCGACGCCCAGGCGCTGGCACATGCTGGCGAGACATCGCCACCAGCACGGCACGCGCTCGCCTCTTTGCAGCAGGTCGTGCCGCATGCTCATGGCACCGGTTGGACGGTTCGCGACATTCGAAGCGTGTGGGCTGCGAACGAGGTCCCGTCGAACGAGCCGGTCGTGATCGTGGAGGACGTGGGAGGAACCCAGTTCTACTGCACGTTTCCCAGCGACGAACCGCCGATCGTTGGCGAGCGACGTCTCGTCGCCACGATTGGGGTGTGATGCCGCATGTCGCCCGCGGCGGCTGGCCGTCAGCGATCCGGGCGCGCGGTTCTCGCCCTACACAGGGAGCGTTTTCAAGCGCTCTAGCCAACGCGATTTTTCAAGCCGCTGGGCGACATTTCGCGCCCACGCAGCAATTCCACGCCATGCCCACCGCTCTTCAGCCCATTTTGGCAGTCCAAACCAATTCGCATGCGCCCGTACCGGGACGGTTCCGACCGTTCGGGAGCGAATCATGACGTTGCGGCCCGTCTTGTTCTGCGGGGATCCGCACTCCAGGTTTCGGCAAGTTGTTGAGAGCGCGAGTCGCACTCGCGCAGCAACCGTCGTTCTTCTCGGGGACATGGAGCCTTCGCGTCCTCTGGAAGAGGAGATGACTGCGCTGCATCAGAGCGACACCGAGTGGTACTACATCGCGGGCAACCACGATGCCGACAGCCAGGCGTTGGCTCGCCGCGTCTGGAACCGAAATACAGAGCCGCACAACATCCACGGACGCGTGGTCACGTTGAAAGGAGGCCTACGCTTGACCGGCCTCGCCGGCGTGTTCAGGGGCGACGTGTGGTACCCGCAGGTCGGAGACAAGAATGGAGGCCGATCAACGCACTACTCTCGGTTAGATCTCGAGCGCGTGACCCCGCGACAGTACCGCTTCAACCCGTACGATGCTGCGGCACCCAAGGTGCACCACAAGCACTGGGCCAGCATCTTCGAAGAGGAGTACGACGCCTTGGCAGAAATGCAGGCGGACATTCTGGTGACGCACGAGGCACCTTCCTACCACTGCGACTTCAGCGGCAAGGGAACGGGCTTTCGAGCCATCGACGAGCTGGCACAGTTCCTCGGCGCGCGGTATGCAATCCACGGACATCATCACGACAACCAGGACAGCTCTGAATTCTGGGTACAGCAAAAGTTCGAAAGCCATGGAGTAGGACTGCGTGGCGTCTCGGCGCTGTGGCCCGACGGGCGGTGGGAGGTTGTCATGCCGGGCGAGATCGACGATGCACGTCGGCGACAACTGAGGGCATCAGAATGAGGCTCCTCGTGTTCGGCGAACCCCACCTCGAGTTCGTCGTGCGGGCGACCCGGCCGAGGAGCGTAGATTGCGACGCGGGAGAACGGGCCGTCGACATCCACCGTCACGGACGCAACTCGAAGCACTGGGCGAAGAAACGCAGTGCGGTCGGCGGCAAGCGGGCCATCCTCATGCTTGGTGTGCTCGACACGCCGAACGGGTCTTGGTCGGCCCTTCTGCCTGGAAAACTCGACCAAGCTCGCCCCGAGTGTGAGGGTGAACAGTGAACCCCGTCTTTGTCTTCGTTGACTTTGACGGCGTGCTGCATCGCACGCAGGGAGATATCGACCGCTACTTCGAGCACGCCGAGCTCTTGGGTGCTTGGCTCTGGTCACATCCAAACATCCAGTTGGTGGTGAGCAGCAGCTGGCGCGAGGTCTACAAGCTTGCCGAGCTGCGCGAACTTCTTTTCCATGACGTGCCGGACCTGAAGGAGCGCCTTGTTGGCGTCACTTCAAACATGGATCGGATACACGCCGAACATGAGCGATCCGCCGAGTGTCGCCTCTGGCTCCGCGACCACGGCCACAACTTCTCGGCCTGGCTCGCGATCGACGATCAATCTGAGCGGTTCTCACCAGACGCGCGTGACCATCTTCTGGTATGCGACCCGGCCGCCGGCCTGACGCAGGATGTTCTCGACCGAGCCTGGGAAAGGCTCGAAGAACTTCAGAGGGAGGAGCCCGAGCGTCACGCCAGCAACGAGATCAACGGCACACCACTGCGACCCGAACTGCGGCGGATGCTTCGACCGCTTCCTGATGAAGTTATCAAGACTCCCCCTTCAAAGTGGCCGGAGATCGATCCGCGCATCGATGCAACGCGGTCAGAGATCGGCGCGACCGGTACAGGTGAAGCTGCGGGTGGCCTTGCTCGGGTAGCGTTCGAAAGTCACTTGCTGTCGACGCCATCGAACTATGTCGACGTCCGCGCGCTTCGCGCCGACATGGCGGGCCCGGAGGAAGCGGCGGCCCTGGCCCGCATGACGACGGCGCAGTTGCGCCGCTTCGCGACGATGAGGACTCCCCGAGTCATCGCTTTGCGCCACTCGGTACTCGGTTTACGGTATCCCCGGTGGCAGTTTGAGCCTGCCGCTCGGCATGTTGTCGAGCAGTTGGCGCGAGCTCTGCAGGGAAACGGCCCAGCGATGTTGGCATGGCTGGAGACGCCACTCGGCGCACTAGAGGGACGCGCGCCGCGATCGGCGCTTGAACAGGGCGAGTCGGTGCAGAGGATCTTGGCGCTGGCGGCAAGCGAGGGACTTTGATTGGACCGAGGCGATGGATTCAGTTGCAAGCGTTGACCCATGTGTCGGACGATCCGGCCAATGGATCAGCCGCAATGCTCCATCTCAGCGACTGGTCGGGAGCACTTGGAAATACAGAACGACCCGGGCTCGGCCCGGAAGTTTTGGAGCGAGTTTGCGGTCCGCTGCGTGGCCATCCATGGCTTTGAGCGCAAAGCGGTTCAATGGGCAAGAACAAGCAGCACCTTCGGCGGCAAACTGAAAGGGAAGAAAGCGGTGGGTCGTGAGCCAATCCATGGTCAGTCACCAACTCTTGTCGGATTGTTTACGCCGCAAGCGCTACTAGGCTTTTGCCACGGCGTCGTCATCCTCAAATGCCATGCAGTGCGTGCGGTATCGCCTGATCAGCCGGGCGACTCCGACCTCGTCGATGCGCGGGCGGATACGCAGGAACAGCGCGCCATCGGCATCGTGCTGCCTGCACCACGCAGCGATGAAGCTAACCTCAGGCCTCCTGGGCCGCCAACTGAAGTCCTTGAGGTGCCGCGCCTTCACCGCCTCAACTAGATGAATTGCAAATAGCCCAAGGACCTCAAGCTCGCGCAATCGCGCAAACGCTGCAGGCGAGACCTTTGTGACGTCCTCGTTGATCCATGAGGCTAGCTTCTCCAGGGCGTCAGAAGACCGCAAAGGAATGTCCGAGTTCATGAGGTGCCCGCCCACCCTCAGAACGTGACAGGTCTTGCACAGCGCGGCGGCTATGGCCGAAGCTCGACCCTCAAGGCGCACACCGGAATCGGAATTCCCGACACGCCATCGAAGCGCGTCCGCCTCGCGCGAGAACTCCGAGCAGTCCTGAAAGAGCCTTTGCAACGCATTGAGCGCGGCACAGGTTCCTGCCTCAGTTGCCTGGTCGTCCATCTGCGACCAAGAAGGGGTGGGGCCCTCGAGCCGACGATCCTCTCGGAAATCGCCCCAAACATGCCCTCCGTGCCAGCTCGTAAAGCGGCGGGCCGCTTTGGCGGCTTCCGCGGACCTAGAAGTTGTCAGGGGTTTACGCGGACTCTTGCACTCAACAGGCTTGCTCAGCCAGAACCGCATGCTTCCCAGCCTTTGGTCCAGTGTCTTGAGCGTTCCACCGTCGCACGCTGCGGCAACAGAACTCACAAAGGACTTCCTGCATCTGGGACACGCAAACGGGTCGGCCACCGTGTTCGCAAGTGTCGGCACCACCTTATAAGCGCATGCCGCACACCCAACCTGCAGTAAGCACTTGTGCTCGGGACAACTTGACAGCCCCAGATACTGGAACAGGGTCGAGTGATAGCCCATGCGCACACACACCGGGCAGTATCGGAGTTCGTCCACTACGGGCATCTCTCGCCCATAGCCGCCGTTGAAGTCTTTCCCCAACCGATGATCGATGTCGACTTCCTGCTCCAGGAGATGGCGCACGAGGGAACTCCCCTGCCCCTTCATGCACCGTAGAGGCTCTGATTTCCTGGTCGTCAAGTCATACAAGGTGGACAGTCCACCTGATATCGCGGGGTTCAGATGGACTGCCCTGGCCACAAGGCAGTAGAGAGATGCATTGGGCCAGTCCGACGGTCGCCACTGGTGCCTGAGTGGAACTGACGGCGGAGGCGAACGTCGGTCGGACAGCATCAGAGTTCCGACATCAGTTCAGCGTAGACCACCACGACGTTGAGGAAACCGGTCTCCTTCAGGCAGTCGAGCATGGTTGCGGAACTGACATTGCGATGGTCGACCTCCCCGTGCATGATCTTCATGAGCGCGACCAGCACGGCCGAGCGCAGGTACTGCATCGGCAGACGCACCCCTTGAACCAACTGATGGCGATTGCGCAGCACATCCAGCGCCTGAGCGAGCGGTTCGGCAAGCGATTCCAGCTCGAAGCCTTCGGCGTATTGCGTGGGCATGTAGCGCCGCGGGCCCGCGCCATCGGCGTCCTCGGTGTCGAGGGCGCGCAGTACCTCTCGAAGTTCGGAGTCCTCTATGCCGGCAAACTCAACCTGGTTGCTGAAGAATCGGCCGATCACGTGCTGCGAACCGATAGAGCGGAACGCCTGCGAGACGTCCCGCAGCTCAGGTTGCCCCACCAGCAGGAAGAAGGGTCGGAGCTTGCGATGCTCGAGCTCGTTGAACAGGCTGATGAGCCACCCGTACTGCGGTTCGGTGAGCTTCTGCGCCTCATCCCAGACCAGCACGATGCGCTTGGATCCGTTGGCGATCGCGGTGTCGTACAGGTGTTCTCCAAGCCGGTCGCGAAGCACCTCGTCATCGCGCGACAAGTAGGATTTGCACTTCACGTTCGCCATCACGTGCTGCAGGAACGCGCGCTCGCTCTTGACGCCACCCCCAAGCGTCAGCAGCAATACGGTGATCGTGCTGCCGAATAAGGTGGGAAGCGCCGCCTGCAAGAACTGGCACGCGTGCGTCTTGCCGGTGCGCTGCGGGCCGTACACAGCAGCCCCAGGGCTGTCCATGCGGATCCATCGGGATACCGAAGAGATGAGCCGGTCGATGGCCGGAGTCCAGACATCGGTATCCCCGAGGATGTCGGAATCGAACACTTCCGAAACAAGTTCGGCCGCGGCTGATTGAACGTCGGGGCGCTCGGGGGTCAGGGTTTCAGACTGGTTCATGATGTTGGTTCCTTCGCGGCATCAGCGCCGCACACGTTTTTGGGCCAGCACGTAAACAGGACGTGCGGAGGTGATGGTTTGCGCCGCCGGCTGCTGCGGGGACTTCGGGGTAGGCGGCTGCGGGTTGGGCGCGGGCGCGAGCAGCTTCGGCACCGATGGCGTCCGACCCTCGGGCGGCGGGAGCAAGGCCACTTCCGAAATGTCGTTGGCCGCCTTCTCGAGGTGGACGCGTGCCCCGATGTCGCTGAGCAGGCTGGGGCTGAGCTCGCCGCTATACCCCCGCAGATAGCGCATCAGGTAGGCCAGTTGGCCGGCCTGCGTCGCATCGCGCTGCGCGCCCTTGTTCAGGTGCGCGAAGAGCGCCCTCAGGGGGTCGTCCTCCGCCTGCTTGCCCAAGCTGTTCTCGCGGCGCAGCTTAAGAAACAGCCGACGAATGCGCAGGTCGTGCGGCAAGGCGCCCCACTTCCCCTCCGCCCGCAGCACCCCGAGTTCGCAGCCCTGCTCGTCGTAGAGCACGATGGTGCGCAGGTCCATCGGGCTCGCGCGCACGACCAGCCGCTTGCCGACGTACCCGGTGAAGGGGGTCAACGCCGGGCCGCGATAGCGGAGTTTCATGAAGTTGACGAACGGGGGACGCCCCTTGCGCAAGTCCGCGCGCACCGTGACTTCGCGCCGCAAGCCGAAGACGTGGGCGTGTCGCCTGTCGGGCGGCAGCACCGCGACGCTCAGCAGGCCGCGTTCGAGGTTGTGGCGAAGCCGCTCGAGCGGCGCGACGTAGTTGGATGCCGCGTGAGGGAGTCCGTTGCGATTGGCGAAGTACACATCGAGCGTGTGCTCCAGATCCTCGACGCGGATGAGCCCCTCCAGCGGCGTAGCCGCCTTCTTGCGCCTCGGATCGGTCGGGCCGCTACCGGTCGTGCCCGGCAGTTGGTGCAGCACCTTGCGCGCCAGTGCGCTGAACTCGGACTCGATCTCCGCACGCGCGAGCGGCGTCTTCGGCTTTCCGAGGAGGACCTTGCTGCCGCCGATCTTCTCCACCGCGTTGCGCAGGTCATTGGCCAAGTGGGCGAGCGCGTTGTCGAGGGGAAGCACCCGCGGCCAGGCCCATCGGAGACCTTCGAGCACGACGGATGGGTAGCCCGCCCCGTCCTGGTAGTCACTGCCGGGGACGCTCGGCTGCACCTTGGGCGGCCCTGAGACCGCTGTCCAAAGCACTTCGAGCAGGTCGCCGACATTGACCTCGCGGCCGATCACCAGCTTCCAGGCCGGGACGGCACCGCTTCCGGTGTCCTTGAGGACCACGGCCACGATGCGCGGGAGCTCCAGGCTGATCGGCACAAGGTCCGGGCTGAGGAATTCATACCTCGCGTACACGTCGATCTTGACCTCGTCGAGCTGCCACTCGTCCCACGCCTTTGCGGGAGCCCGCCGCGCGTCACCCTCTTTCTGGAAGTCGAAACCCGTGGCCGCGTCCTGCCCATGCTCACCTTTCACGTAGGCGAAGGCGTATTGTGGGAGGTAGACACGCTTGACCCACTCCGGCAGCGAGCGGCGGCACCGCTCCCGCGTGTTGAACGGGTAGTCGTCCTGGGTCAGCCCCGCCTCGAAGCACAGCCGCTCGAACTGCAGCTGGAGTTGCCGGCCCTTCATCGTGACGGGCCGGTGGGCCTCGGGACCGAGGCGGCCCAGCGCCGCGACGAGCTCCGTGCGGATGGACGGGAAGTCGATCAGCAGCTTCTCGAACGATCCGGGGAAGCCCTTGGTCGCGACGCCCTTCAGGGATCGCAACAGCTCCTTGCGGCTGACCTTTCTAGTGACCTTGTTGGGGACCAACGCTCGGAAGCCCCACGGCCGACCGTCAGGTGCCAGCGCGCAGCAACGGCCCCAGAGTCGTCGGAAGTTGCGCTCGCTGGTCCCGACGATGCGCGCGGCCTCCTTCAAGCTTTGGGTGTTGCCGTAGACGCTCACCGCGTCTCGACGCCGCTTGTACTTCGCCCGGTCCTTCGCGGCCTTGATGTCGCTCTCTTCAACCGTGGCCCAGGTGGTGATATCCACCGGCAGGCGCAGACCGAGTGCCCGACTAGAGGCGATGGATGACGCAGTCATCGTCGTACCTCCCGTCAAGATCAACGCGGACCTGCCGCGAGAAATGGAGCCGGAAGATCGCGGCATCCAGCCCCTGGACCGCGGCCTCGCCCGCCTGTTCGGACAGCTCGGCGCGCAGAGCGACCCGCGTGAGCGCGCCGCCCTTCAACGCATCAAGCACGCCGTGCTGGACCGCGCTGAGGTCGCGGTCGTGCCACATCACGAGGACCTGGCGCACATGCTCCATGTTCTGGATCAGGTTCGAGCGGCCCCGAAGCTCCGCGAGTGGCACAACGCTGCTGCGCACGCCATGAAGTTCCGCAGCGCGGTGGAGTTCGGCGTGGCACTCGGCGTCGGACGCGTCAGGCCCACGGCCGAGGGCCTCGTAGACCGTCCCGCGGGGCACTTCGATGGCCAGGTCGGCCACGCCGCGGCGACGGATGCCGAGGCTCAGGTACTCCAGCGGCTTCGGGTCGACCACGATGCTCTTGACGGTGAGATCGGAGCGCCGCAGCAGCCAGAGGTCTTGCGACCATTCATCGCGGAACTGCAGCGTCCTGTGCTCCCAGGGATCGAAGAGCTCCAGGATGCGCTTGAAGCCCAGCTTGTAGCGGCCCTTGCGGCCCCCGTAGCGGTCGTAATGGCGGAGTGTCATGACGAGGGTCCCTCCTGCGCCATGTGCTGGCCGGTCTGGTGCGACCGGGCGCGTGAAAACTCTGCCCGAGCCGGGCAGACGGGTTTTCGGTTCATGTTTGTCCTTAAGCGTCAAACTGGGCCTGGCTCAGCCAGTCCCAAATGAAAGGGACGGCCCAGTCCAGCACCAACCCCCTTGACAAAAGGAGTTATTGCCGTCGACACTTAAAGCTCAGGTTCCTAATCTGAAGCTCTGTGCCTAAGAGGGAGTGTCGTATTGGCGTACGACCCCCTCCTCTGGGCCGCTATGAGGCGGAAATGCAGCTGCTTGGTCAGACCATAGGTACCTTTCTGCGCCGCGTGGCGCTGCTTCGTTGAACTGGCGGTTGTCCCGCTCCCCTACTAGCTGTCCAGATCCGGATCCGGCTTGGAAGCCGGGGTCGTGGGATCTGGCGTGCCCGCGCCGGGCTTGAGGCCTAGCGCCACGGCGATGTGGTGAGCCATGCCCCGGCGACCCGCGGCGCGGCCATTGAGGACGTCGTACACCTGGTTTCGCTTGAAGCCGCGCTCGGCGGCCCAATCCGTCAAGGACACCCCGTTGTCCTCGAACCACCGCTTGATCTCTTCTCGCTTTTCAGCGGACGTCGCCATCAACTTCCCAATACGTGCGGAAGGAGCGAGAAACCATCCAAACCAGTTAAATCCGCACGAGTCGCCGAGTTTCAGGCAATCCGAAGCAGTTTTCCATTGGTATTTGCCGGACTGCAAGTCGGTCGGCTAATATGAGCGTCGTAGAAATACACGGAACTGGTGAGCCGTGTATAAGATATTCAATATGCTGTAGCCTGCCGGAACAGTATCTGGCGGGTGATTGGCCAGCGTTGGGCGAGCGGTGGCTCGATCCGACCGCCATGGGTCGCTGTCTGCGGCCGAGAGATCGACCGGTCGCAGGTGGCGCGAACACGGGCGCACCTTCAATGCAGTGCAGCCGGAGGAACGGCATCCAGACGCTGGCTGCGTATGGAACAAGTCTTCTACGCGCTGGCTGCCGAAGGAGCATTCCTTCTGCCGTATGGCGGCCTGTTGATCACAGCGTCTGCAACACGCTCCCCACGGATCAGAGCGTCTGCGAGGCACTGGCAGTTGGACGATGTCTTTCGCGAGTCTGGGCCCGCATGAATCAACGACTTAGCGATGCGCCGGCTGGATCATTCCAACTTCCGGCATCCATCACCCGCGCGGCAGCTGGCTGACCAGGACGCCAGCTCGCTCCGGAGGCATCCCGGCCGGAGGAAATGCAGTCCTCCCTGGATGGGCGGCCTTGCCTTCAAGTGAAGTTGGACTGCTGGCGCTTCGAGCGAGTCAGCTTAATCATGCATGCAGTCTCGGGCTGCGACTGAAGCAGTCAGCACGTCGGTCACCGAATCGGCCAGGTCATGAAGAATTTGGCGGGTGTTGAGCATCTGGCGGGCTCGGCGCGCCTTGTCCGTGAGCAGGTAGACCGAGGTCGTGCTGATCATCGGCTTAGAGATCCGTGTGAGCCGACTCAAGGCGTCACTCGGATGGTCTTCTGAAGGATGGGCCGTCGATGTGATTCCCATGGGCTTCTTCCGGGGCTGATGTTGACCAGCGCCAGAGGTAAACCTTGAATCAACGACTTGGTTGCGATCGATCTCGAAGACCGCTGTATCCGGCAGACACCTCGGCCGCGTTCAGCCCAAGCGCGCCTGCCAACTGCACCGCCGCTTCCTCCCGCATCGCGCGCGCCTGATTGCCCTGCCCTTGTGCCAGCCGCACCTGGGCCAGTGCACCGAGTGCGATGCCCAGCCACTGCGTGCTGGCGAAACCCTTCGCGGCCTCGCGCGCCTGGGCGACAGCCTGCTCGGCATGGCGCGACGCCTGGGGCAAGTCCCCGTCATGGCGCTCCACGTCGGCCAGCCGGGCCAGCGCACGGATGCGCAGCGGGTTGCCGTCGGCCGCAGCATCGAACACCGCCACGGCGTGCCGCAGCTGCGCGCCTGCCAGCGCCCATTGCCCGGAGGCCTGCGACAACTGCGCCGCCACGCAGTCGACCACACCCCAGGTGGCATGCGCCGGCTTGAGCACCGAGCCGAGCCGGTCGCGGGCCCGCGCCAGCATCGCTGCACAGCGCGTGAGCTCCCCCCTCTCGCACCAGGCGGGCGCACCGTACAGCGCCAGCGTGCCCTCTCGCAGCACGTCCTGGCGCTGGACCGCGGCGGCAAGCGCCTGCTCGGTGACGGCCTGCGCCTCGTCGTGGCGGCCCAATTCGATCAGCGAGCGCACCCGGTGCCCTTCGAGGATGCTCAACAGCTCGCTCTGCGGCGACACCCCGCGCGCGATGAGCAACCCCTGTTCCAGCGCGGCCAGCGCCGGCCGCGGTCGGCCGGCAAGGTTCAGCATGCGGCCCAGGTTGTTGTAGCGCACGGCGGTGCGGGGCGTCTGCTGTAGACCCAGCGCAGCCATGTCGGCCAGCGCGTTTTCGTAGGCGGCGACGGCGTCGGCCATCTGCCCGAGCCTGCCGTAAGCCTCGCCGATCGAGATGCGCAGCGTGTTGAGGACGGCCCGCTGGTCGGGCCGCGGCGCCGGCAGCAAGGCCAGCGCGGCTTGCGCATCCGCCAGCGCGGCTTGCGGCCGGTCCAGCACCAGCTCGAGGTCGGCCCGCGCGTGCAGGCAGTCGATCACCGCGCCAGTGTCGGGAGTTGGCATCGCCCGTATGCGCCGTAGGGCCTCGCCGAGCAGGCCCATCGCACGCTCGGGCTCGCCTTGCTCGCCGACCACGCGGCCCAGCAGGCAGTCGGCATTCGCCAGCAGCGGCACGTTGCCGGCAATGCGGGCGGACGCCTGGGCCTTCAGCAGCAATGCCTTGTAGCGCGCCATGTCGCGCACGTTGGCGTACTCCACGCCGAGCGCGAGCTGCAGCCGCCCGCGCGTCAACGCATCGCCGGCGAACTGCCGGTCGGCCATGGCCTCGGCGCGTTCGAGCAGTTGGGCGGCCGTCAAGGCCTGCTCGCTGCTCTGGCTGACGACGAAGGTCAGCAGTTCCTGCGCCGCCGACGCGAAGGCAAGGTCCTGCAGCGCATGGTCGCGCTCGATGCGAGCCTGCCGTGCCTGCTCGTGGACGCGCCAGGCCTGCGTGACCGTGCCCGCGAGGCCCGCAACCAGGCTCAGCACCAGGGCCGCGGACAAGGCCACGTAGCGCTGGTGGCGCCGCACGAATTTGCCGCAGCGGTAGGCGAACGAGTCCGGCCGGGCACTGACCGGTTGGTGCGCCAGGAAGCGCTGCAGGTCCTGGTGCAGTGCTTCTGGCGTGGCGTAGCGGCGCGCTGGATCCTTCTGCAGCGCCCGTGCGACGATGTTCTGCAAGTCGCCCGACAGCTGGCGTTTCAGGCCGGCTGGCGTCGTGCCGCGCTGCAGGGCAGCGGCCAGGGCCGCGTCGCCGCCGCCGTGGTATTCGGTGGCGGTCAGCGGCGCCGGTTCGTCATGTAGCACCGCCTGCAGCACCTGCTGTGCCGTGGCGTGCCCGGTGACCATGGGATGCCGGCCGGTCAGCAACCAGTACAGCAGCACGCCCAGCGCGTAGACGTCGGTCGCTGTGGTCACCGCGTCGCCGCGCATCTGCTCGGGCGCAGCGAACTCGGGGGTCATCGGATGGGCGCCCTCGTGCGTGAGCGGCGTGGCCGTCGACGCGCTGGCATCGGCTTCGTCGATCAGTTTGGCGATGCCGAAATCGAGCAGCCTCACCTCGCCTTCGCGGGTGACCAGCACGTTGGTGGGTTTGATGTCGCGGTGGATCACCAGGTGGCTGTGCGCGTAGGCGACGGCCGACAGGACCTGACCGAACAAGGCCAGGCGTTGCTCGACGTCCAGCCGCAGCCGGTCGCAATAGGTGTCGATGCGCTCGCCCTCGACCAAGCCCAGCACCAGGTAGGGCTGGCCCAACTCGGTTACCCCCGTGGCTGACAGCTGCGTGATGCAAGGGTGCGACAGGCGCCGCAGGATCTCGCCTTCGCGCTGGAAGCGCTGCGCACCGCTGCGTCCGAGCAGCGACAGGTGCAGCAGCTTGACCGCCACCTCGCCCTGGCCTCCATGCAGGCTGCGTGCCCGCCACACGCTGCCAGAGCCGCCCTGGCCGAGCGGCTCGAGCAGCGCATAGCCACCGATGCGCTGGCCCTTCAGCGGCGGCGGCACGTCACGGGCAGGGCCGCTAGCCGTGCCCGTCAGAAAGCGCAGGGCGCCTGAGCGGTCGCTGGCGGCCAGCAGCGTTTCGAGCTCGGTCGCGAACAGCGCGTCCTCGCGGCGCATCGCGCGCAGGCGCTCGGCCCGCGGACCGTCCTGCAGGTCCATCAGTTCGTCGAGGCAGGCGCTCAGGCGCTGCCAGCGCGCCTGGTCGGGCAATTCCACCTAATCTTCCTTCAGGCGCAGGTACAGCAGCCCGCGCGCCTTTTCCCATTGGCGGTGCACGGTGCGTTCGGACAGGCCCAGCTGCCCGGCGATCTCGGCCATCGTGAAGCCGCAGAAGAACTTCAGGTCCACCACCTGGGCCAGTTCGGGCTCGAGCTGCGCCAGCTCGTCGAGCACGCGGCTGATGTTGTCGAGCGTGTCGGGATCCTGCACCGCCTCGGCGGTCTGGGTGTCCAGCGAGGTGATGCTGAAGGCACCGCCCCGCCGCTGCGCCTGGCCGGCCCGCAGGCGGTCGATGACCAGGCCGCGCATGGTCCGCGACGCGTAGGCCATGAAGTGCTGCGGATCGGGAAACACCAGCGACCGGCGCTGCGACATCTGCAGGTAGGTCTCGTGCAGCAGCGTGGTCGGGCCCATGCCCTGCGCATCGCCGTAGCGGCGCGACTCGCGGCGCGCCAGCCGGTGCAACTCGGCGTACAGCGCATGGAACTGCTGGTCCTGCGCGGGCGCGGAAAGGATGTTCGTGGCGTCGCTCATGCACCGATTGTGCTGAGTCAGCGCGGCGGGCTCATCCTAAAACTAGGGGATCGTGGCAGTAAATGTCCGTGCTTTCCGATTTCACCCAGGACAGCCGCAAAAGACCTTCCCCACGCCTCATCATCCTCCACGCCGACCCATGGCCACGCCGACCGATGCCCAGCTCGACCAGATCGCCGATGTCATCTTCGTGATGCGCGATCGCAAGACCACGCGCCTGCCCAAGCCGGTGACGAGCACCGGGTCGCCCGCGGCCGCCAAGCTCAGCGCCGCGCTCGACTGGATCGGCACCGACCCGGACCTGGGGGCCGCCGGCATCGGCGTGATCGACTTCACCGCGGACCCGATGCACCCGCTGGTCTGGATGCACAACGGCGACTTGCCGTTTCGCATCGGCAGCGCCAGCAAGATCGCGATGATGCTGGCCGCAGTGCAGCTGCGGCTGGACGTGCGCAAGATCCTTGACCTGCACATCGTCTCGACGCCGGCCGAGTTCGATGCACTGTTCAGCAACCGCAAGCTGTGGTCGCGCAGCAAGAGCCCGCGCAGCGAGATGCTGGAGATCGCCGACCCGGCCGCTGCACCGCAGATCTCGAAGATCTTCGACTTCGCGAAGCACCCGGTGGATTTCTTCGGCCCCGATCCGAAGCAGGCCAACCTGCCCGCCCACAAGACCGCCATCACCAGCCGCCTGACCGCCACCGGCGGCGAGCTGACATGGGAGAAGGCCTCGACCTTCGCCTTCTCCGAACGCTTCTGGCTCACCGGCAGCCTGTCGGACAACGTGGCCGCCACCGCCTGCGCGGCCGAGATCGGCGTGCCCTACATCAAGGCGGTGCTGCGCTCCTACGGGCTGGCGGACCTGGCGCACGGCATGAGCCTGTACCCGACCAGCGGGTACGCGCCCTACCCCGACCGCCGCAAGCCGCCGCCGCCCTCGCCGCCGCGCCCGCTCACTGGGGTCGACCCGATCAAGGTCAACGACTGGTGGCGCGACGGCGCCGGCGGCTTCACCGACAACAGGTCGTGGGTGCCCGGCTCGGCCGCGGCGCTGGCCGCCTTCATGACCGCGCTGATGACCGACGCCTTCGCCGACGCCGGCGGACTGGTCGCCGGGCTGGATGCCTGCGAGGACATCCGCACCAACCTCTCCGATGGCGGCGCCCAGGCGATCGTCAGCTTTCTCGTCGACGGCGCGGACCCGTCGAACACACTGGGCGGCATCAAAGGCACCCCGGCCACACGGGTCACCCGGCAGCTCAACAAGATCGGCATCCTCAAGAAGTCGGACGGTGCCAAGTCGCCGCTGGTGGCCGAGTTCGTCTACGTGGAGACGCTGCAGAACCCCGCCCCCGCGGCGCCCCATCGCTCGGTCATGAAGTACGCGGTGGTCGCCGTCGGGCTCATTTCCGACGCCGCGCTGGGCGCTTCGCAGAAGAGCGAGGCGCTGGGCATTGCCGTCCACAACGCCTTGCTGACGCTATGAACGACACCGAACTGCTGCGCGGGCTGATCGACGACGTGGTGCTGGCGCTGGCCCCGCTGGTCGAGGCGGCGCACGAGCCCGACGCCTGCATCGCGCTGCTGCGCGAACTGGGCTGGGCCACCGCCTCGGTTCCGGCCCCGCTGCAGGCCCTTGCGGCCGCTGGTGCCGGCCTGCTGGATGCCCTGGCCGCGGAGCCCGGCGAGCGCTCGGGCGCCGGGTTGCTCGCGTCCATCGCGCCGCTGGTGAACGCCCTCCAGGCCATCGGCACGCAGCCCGACAGCGCCTTTCCCGACAGCGTGGACATCGCCGCGTTCAAGGCCACCATCGCACGCGACCTGCTGAACCACGTCATCGTCGAGCACCTGCTGGGGCGCCGCTACCGGATCGGCCGCTGGCTCAAGCTGGCCGGCATCGTGCAGTTGGTCGCGCAGCCTGCCAGCGGGCGGCGGCTGGCCTTCACGCAGCGGCGCATCGACTGGCCGCGCGTGGGGGCGCTGCTCACCGACCCGGTGGCCGGGTTCCGCGACAGCCACGCCTGGATCTCGGCGGCGCCGCAGCGGGCCCAGGCCTTCGGCGACATCGCGGCGGTGATCGAAGGCGCCGGGCTGGACCTCTCTTATTTCAAACTCGACCCCGGGCAGCTCGCCTTTGCATCTGCCGGATCCACGCAAGGGCCGGCGCAAGCGCTGGGTGTCCGGCTGGACTTCAACGAGACGCTGGGCCTGCAGGCCGGCAGCGAGGCCGGCCTGCAGTTGCTGCTGCGACCGGCCACCGCCCAGCGCGGCGAGGCCCTCGCAGTCCTGCCGTTCGCGACGCTCGGCGCCGGCACGGCGAGCACTGATGACAGCCAGATCTCGCTGGCAATCAGCGGCGACGCCGACCTCGCGCAGGGCTTCGCGCTCACCTGGGCGCCGGGTCGCGCGCTGGAGGTCGATGCGGGCTTCCTGCGCAATCCACCCGCCGCTGCGTCGCCGACGCGCCTGCAGCTGGACTTGCGCGTGCCGCCGCCCGCGGGCGACGCGGAGCGCGTGCTGCTGGGTGCGGCCGACCGCAGCCGGCTGGCGATGCGCAGCGTGACGCTGTCGGCCGGCGTGGCGTCGGCAGGTGCGCTCGATGCGTTCGTCGAACTGGGCCTCGAAAAGCTGCACCTGGCGGTGAAGCCGTCGGCCGACGACACCGATTCGTTCATGGCCAGCCTGCTCGGGCCCGACGGGATTTCGGCCGAATTCTCGGTGGGCTTGCGCCTGTCCAGCCTGAGCGGTTTCCACCTGAGCGGCTCGGGCGGGCTGCAAGGCCGCTTCCCGGTCGGGCTGCGCCTGGGGCCGCTGGACATCGATGCGGTCACGCTCGGCCTGACACCGAACGCGCAGGGGCTGGACCTCGATGTGGGCGCGTCGGTGCGCGGGCGGCTCGGGCCGGTGCGGGTGCTGGCCGATGCAACCGGCCTGCGGCTCGCAGCCCGTTTCCCCGATCCGCCGGTGGGCAACCTCGGACCGCTGGACGTCGGACTCGGCTTCAAGCCCCCGAGCGGCATCGGCCTGACGGTCGACGCGCAGGGCGTGCTGACGGGCGGTGGCTTCCTGTTCCACGACGAGGCGCAGGGCCTGTACGCCGGCGCGATGCAGTTGTCGCTGCACGAGCGCATCACGCTGAAGGCCTTCGGGCTGATCGCCACGCGGCTGCCCGACGGCAGCCGCGGCTACTCGCTGCTGGTGTTCATCACCGCCGAGGACTTCCAGCCGATCCCGCTGGGCCTGGGCTTCACGCTGCTGGGCATCGGCGGCATGGTGGGCGTGAACCGCAGCTTCGACCAGGACGTGATGCGCCAGGGCCTCAGGAACGGCACGCTGGCCACGCTGCTGTTCCCGCGCGATCCGGTGGGCAATGCACCGGCGCTGATCCGCTCGCTGGCGGCCGCCTTCCCGGCCCGCCGGGGCAGCTACCTGCTGGGGCTGCTGGCGCGCATCGGCTGGTTCACGCCGACGCTGGTGCTGATGGACCTGGCGCTGATCCTGGAGTTCGGCTCGCGCACCCGGCTGCTTGCGCTCGGGCGCATCAGCGCGTTGCTGCCGTCGGCGGCCAACGACCTCGTGCGCCTGAACATGGAAGCGATGGGCGTCATCGACTTCGATGCCGGCACGGCCGCGGTCGATGCGGTGCTCGTCGACTCGCGGCTGGCGCACAAGTTCGCGATCACCGGGTCGGCCGCGCTGCGCGCGGGCTTCGCCTCCGGCCCGAGCTTCGTGCTGGCCGTGGGCGGGCTGAACCCGCACTTCGCACCGCCCGCGGGCTTCCCCGCGCTGGACCGCGTGGCCATCGCGCTCAGCTCGGGCAACAACCCGCGCCTGGTGTGCGACGCCTACTTCGCGATCACGTCGAACACGGTGCAGTTCGGTGCGCATGCGTCGCTGTATGCCAGCGCCGCGGGCTTCAGCGTCGAGGGCGATGTCGGCTTCGACGTGCTGGTGCAACTGGCGCCGCTGCACTTCATCGCCGACTACCACGCCAGGCTGCAGCTCAAGCGCGGCTCGTACAACCTGTTCATGGTCGAGCTGGCCGGCGAGCTGGAGGGGCCACGTCCGCTGCGCCTGAGCGGCAAGGCCAGCTTCAAGATCTTCTGGTTCCACTTCTCGGTGCACTTCGATGCCACGCTGGTCAGCGGCGAGCCGCCTCCACTGCCCGACGCGGTGGACGTGCTTGCCCAGTTGAAGCAGGCCCTGGTGGCGCCGAGCGCGTGGCGCATCGAGCGCAGCGCCGACCATCCGCATGGTGTCGCGCTGCGCAGCCTGCCGCCGTCGAGCGCGCTGGTGCTGGACCCGCTGGGCCGGCTGTCGGTCACGCAGCAGGTGGTGCCGCTGAACACGGCGCGCGACATCGACACCTTCGGTGGAGCGCCGGTGCTGGGGGCACGGCGCTTCGCGGTGACGGCCTCGATGAATGGCGCGCCGCTCGCCAGCACGGCCCGGGCGGCGGCCTTCGCGCCGGCCCAGTACTTCACGATGACCGACGACCAGCGGCTCGCCGCGCCCGCCTTCGAGACGATGGATGCCGGCTGCGTCTTCGGCAGCACCGCCCTGCTGATCGATGCGCCGCAGAGCGTGGCCGCGACGCTCGGCTACCGCACCGTCGTGGTCGGCGAGGCCGCCGTGTCCGCGCCCTATGTGCTGCCCGCCGCGCAACTGCCGGCCTTCAGCCGCAGCGGCTCGGCCGCGCGCGCGCCGGTGCGCCAGGTCGGGCGGGCCCGCTTCCGCAGCAGCGTCGCTGCACCGGCGGCGACGCTGCAGGCCCCCCAGTGGCGCATCGCCGCGAACACCGGCGGCACAGCGCTGCCCGCGCTCGCCGGTGCCGCCACCTGGAGCGAGCAGCACGCCGCCCTCTCCACCCTCAACCGCGGCAAGGCGCTTTACCAGCTCCTGCCCGCCCATGAACTCCTCGCCTGAGGCCATGCCATGCCCGACGTTCCAGAAGCCCACCTGAGTTTCCTGCCCTGGGTCCGCCAGGGTGTCGCTGCCGCCATCGGCAACGCCGATTCGCTGGGGGCGATGCCCGGCGCCGTGCAGTTGAAGCTCACGCTCGCGGTCAACGGTCAGGCCGTGGTGCCCGATACCACGATACGCCTGCGCGGTCCGGCCGATGTCGTCGGCATCGACGCCCACCAGGTCGTGCGCACCGAACCGCGGGCGAACAGCACCGACTTCGAGTCGAACTTCTTCCCGACCATCGAGTTCGACAGGGCCGATTTCCCCTGGCTGTTCACGCCCGCGGCGGCCAACCCGGCCCAGGCCTCGAAGCTGCGCCCGTGGCTGTGTCTGGTGGTCGTGCGCCAGCAGGAAGGCGTCGCGCTCGACAGCACGCCCGGCACGCCGCTGCCCACGCTGACGATCGCGCCGCCGGCCCGGTACTTCGCCGAGCTGCCCGACCTGGCCGACAGCTGGGCCTGGGCGCATGCGCAGGCCGCCTCCGGCGACGCCACCGAAGGCGCGATGCGCGCGGCGCTGGAAGGCGCGCCCGAGCTCGCACTGTCGCGTCTGGTGTGCCCGCGCCTGCTGACGCCGGACACCGACTACATCGCCTGCGTGGTGCCGACCTTCGACCTCGGCCGCCGGGTCGGGCTGGGCCAGCCGGTGACCGACGCCGAGATCGCCGCCGCCAACGCACTGGCGCCGGCGTGGAGCGTGGCCCCGGTGTCGCCGCTGCGGACGTTGCAGTTGCCCGTCTACCACTCATGGCGCTTTCGCACCGGGCCGGGCGGCGACTTCGTCGCGCTGGCCACCCGCCTCACCCACGTGGTGCCGCCCGGCCTCGGCCAGCGCAGCGTGGACATCCGCCACCCGGGCTTCGACTGGCCCGCCGACCTGCCCGCGGACACGCCGGCCGAGGCGCCGGTGCTGGTGCAGGTCGAAGGGGCCCTGCAGCCGGTCGGCGCCACCGCCGCGCCGGTGCTGTGGGCCGATGCGGCGGCCCCCCGCTTCGAGAAGGCGCTGGCCGACATCGTCAACCAGCCGGCGCTGCACCCGCGCGACCAGCCGCTGCTCGCGCCGCCGCTGTACGGTCGCTGGTACGCCGGCCGCAACACCGTCGCACCCGGCGCCGCGAACTGGCTCGACACGCTGAACCTCGACCCGCGCTGGCGCATGGCCGCCGGCATCGGAACGCAGGTGATTCGCCAGCACCAGGAGGCGCTGATGGCCTCGGCCTGGGAGCAGGCCGCGCAGATGCAGCCCGTGAACCAGCGCCTGCGCCAGCTGCAGATGAGCCTCGCGGTCGGCGAGAGCCTGCACGCGCGGCACCTGGCGCGGCTCGCGACGCCGGCGACCACCGAGCGCATGCTGCGCATCGCGGCACCGGCGATGGCCCGCATCCGCATGCCGGTCGCCGCGCTGCAGTCGCGTGCCGCCGCTGCACCGCCCTCGCTCGGCCGCACGCTCTACGCGCAGATGATGGACTCGCCGCTGCCGGTACCTGCAGTGCGTACCGCGATGCGCCGCGTCGGCCGGCAGCGCGGGCCGCTGACGCGCCGCATCCTCGCGCAAGGCTTCGTGCGTTCGCCGGTCTACACCTGGGTCTCGCGGCTCAACGAGGGCGGCATGGTCGCCCCGAAGATGCCGCCCCCTGCGCCGGTCTACGCGCCGCTGCCCGCGCTGCCGTCCGTGGCCGACGTGACGGCCGTGCTGTGGAACCGCGGCTTCCAGGTGGCGCCCGAGAACCAGGCCCTCGCGGCGCTGCCGCCGGTCGACCTGCTGCCGGTCTCGTGGGACTGGCCGGGCCGCTTCCGCGCCGCGGCCGTCGAGCACCTGGCGCGCATCCGCCTGCCGCAGGCGGTGGCGATCAAGCCGCACCTGACGCTCGACCAGGCCGCCGACCTGGTGCTTGCGCAGATGCACCCGCGGGCGGCGCTGAAGAAGCTGGCCCAGGCCGTGGTGGCCACCGACGCCAGCCGCGTGCTGCCGGCCGCCGCCGCCGGCGTGGCGCCGGTGGGCGTGGAGACGGTGATGATGACGCCCCGCTTCGCGCAGCCGATGTACGAGCCGCTGAAGGAACTCGGCCAGGAGCTGCTGCTGCCCGGCCTCGACGCGGTGAAGCCGGAGACCGTGCTGGGCCTGCGCACCAATCGCGCGTTCGTCGAGGCCTACATGGTCGGTCTGAACGTCGAGATGGGCCGCGAGCTGCTGTGGCGCGGCTTCCCCACCGACCAGCAGGGCACCTGCTTCCGCAACTTCTGGGGCCAGGACGCCGGCAACCCCGCGGGCGTGGACATCGACGACCTGCGCAACCGGCCGACACGCCTGCTCGGCAGCCCGCCGCCCGGCGCGCCCGCCGACGAGTTCGTACTGCTGTTGCGCAGCAGCCTGCTGCGCCGCTACCCGAACGCGCTGATCTACCTGACGCCGGTCGGCGCGGTCACGCCCTCCACGCCGGAGGTGTTCCCGATCTTCAACGGCGCGCTGGACCCGGACCTCGCCTTCTTCGGCTTTCCGCTGGCGTCGTCCGTGGTCACGGGCAATGGCAGCAGCACCGGCTACTACGTCGTGTTCCAGGAGCACCCGACGGAGCCGCGCTTCGGCCTGGACGACGGGCGCCAGCCGCCCGGCCTCACCCACCTGCCGATCGGCAGCACGCTGCCGGACGGCATCCCGGCCCAGCCCGGCTACAGCTGGGGCCGCAACGCCGCCCACGTGGCCGGGCTGACGCGGCGCCAGCCGGTGCGCGTGCTGCTGCGCGCCTCGCAACTCCTGTCCTCCTCCTGACCTGACGGACTCCGACCCATGAGCAAAGATCTCTTCGACAGCAGCCTCGCGATCCCCGCCGCTCCCGCCGCGCCGGACAACGGCCCGCCGCCCGCCGTGCTGTGCCGCAGCGACGTGCCGCTGGTGCTGCTGCCGGTGCGGCTGGAGACGCGTTTCTTCCCGCAGGCCGACGGCAGCACCGAACTGCGCGTGCGCGTGTACCCCGACAAGATCCACATCGACACCCACGAGCGCGACCTCACCGCCGACGAGCAGACCTGGGGCCGGCACTACTGGGTGCAGGACTGGTCGGCCGGCGACGCGGACGCGGCCCGCGCCGATGCGTGGCGGCAGATCGCCGACCGCGTCGGTGCGGCCCGCGCCGCGTGGATCGCCCGCGTGCTGCAGCCCACCAACGCGGCGCAGCGCCCGGCTGCGCCCACGCCGGCCGGCCAGGCGCTCGCGACGCCACCGCTGTTCCCGGTCATTGCGCTGGCCACGAGCGACGCCACCTGGCGCCACCCACCGCAGGCCCGCCTGCTGCCGGACCGCTTCATGGCGGTGCTGCATTCGGGCGGCCGCGTGGTGGCGAGCGTCAGCGGCGCCGACATCCACGGCTCGCTGGCGGTCGGGCCCGACCCCGACCCGCACGCCGTGCCGATGGACGCGGCGACCGAGGCCGCCGTCAAGGCGGGCGAGAAGCTCGCCATCGACCCCGGGATGAACTGGATGGTCGACTTCAGCGCCGCCGAGCAGCTCGGCATGGCGCTGCGCATCACGGTCACGCCGGCCATGCTGGCGGCCGGACTCGACAGCCTGGTGGTGTTCGGCGTGGCCGGCTCGCTGAGCGTTGCCGACAGCGCCCGCCAGCTGGCCGACCTGCTGGATGCACACCACTACACCGACGGCCTGGCCTTCCTGCGCCCGGGCACCCCGACCAACAACTCGGACGACCGGCGCACCGGCTACAGCAGCAAGGATCCCGGCCAGCAGCGCAGCTTCGCGCTGCAGACGCAGAGCACCGCCGCCATCGCCAGTCCCGTGCCCAGCAACGCCCTGCGGGTGGGCACCGCGCTCGGCCTGCCGTTCGACCGCATCGAGCCGACGCTCGCGCGCATCGACCGCGGCATGGCCCACGACGACACCGACATGCGCTGCATGAACACCGCACTGTGGCAGGTCGGCTGGGGCTACTTCCTCGGCAACATGATGGGCAGCGAGTCCGGTCTCACCACGCCGGACATCACCTGGGCGCGCACGCATTTCACCGACCACGTGCGCTGCTTCGGCCCCTTCCCCACGCTGAGCTGCGGGCCGCAGCCCTACGGCCTGTTGCCCGTGACCTCGCTCGACCTGTGGCAGCCCGGCGCGGGCGAGGCCGTCACCGCGCAGGACAGCTGGCTCAAGGGCATGCTGGTCACGCTGCGCGACCAGGTGTGGCGCCCCGCCGCCGCATCGGCGGCGCGCATCGGCAGCCGCCAGGCGCCGCCCGACCCGGACGCCGACCTGGTCGACGTGATGCGCACCGATGCGCTGTCCAACGCCTACGGCGCGCGCAGCGTCTTCGGCCGGCATTTCCTGTCGCACCTGTACCGGCTGGTGGCCTCCAGCATCGCCGACAGCGACCCGGCGCAGGCCAGCCTGCTGCAGCGGCTGGGCCTGGTGTGGCGCCCGCGCTCGGCGCACCTGTGGAACGCGAACTGGAACTTCCGCGTCAACGTGCCGCTGGTGCAGGCCGGCGAGGTTTCGCCGTGGGCGCCGCTGGCGCCCAACTACATCGCCGACCTGCTGGCCGCGAAGATCGATGCGTTGACCGCGATGCGCCCGGACCCGCAAGGCGACGGCGCCGGCTTCAGCCTGCTGCAGACCCTGCTGCGCCATGCGCTGCTGCGCGAGATCGTGCAGGCCGCGGCCCAGCTGCAGGCCGCCGCCACCGGCGCGGACCCGGGCCCGTTGCTGCGCGACGCCGAGCTGATCGACCTGGTGGCCGGCGCGGCCGCCACGCCGCACAGCCTGCGCCTGCTCGACAGCCCGCAAGGCAGCGGCACGCTGCGCGCCTTCCTGGACGCACAGACGGACTTCGACGCGTCGGGGCTCGCCGCTCTGCGCGGCATGCGCCTCGCGCTCGGCCGGCTGAAGGACCTGGACAGCGAAGCGCTGCAGCACCTGATGCAGGGCACGCTGGACCTGTCCGGCCACCGGCTCGATGCCTGGGTGACCTCGGTCGCCACCAAGCGCCTCGCGGCCATGCACACCGAAGGCCAGACCGTCGGCGCCTACGGCTGGGTCGAGAACCTGCGGCCGATGCCGGCGGCCAACGTGAAGGCGGTGAGCGTGCTGCCCGCCGGCGAGCCCGGCCCGCTGCAGACGGCAGCCAACGACAGCGGCTTCATCCACGCTCCGTCGCTGACGCATGCGGCCACCGCCGCGCTGCTGCGCAATGCGCAGCTGGGCACCACCGGCGTGCCGGCGGCCGACGGGCCGTTCGCCATCGACCTCTCGTCGCGCCGCGTGCGAGAGGCCAACCGGCTGCTCGACGGCATGCGCCAGGGCCAGCCGCTGGGTGCGCTGCTCGGCTACCGCTTCGAGCGCGCGTTGCACGACACGGTGGTTGACGCCGGCCTGCACCTGGACCGCTTCATCGCGCCGCTGCGCCGCCTGGCGCCGCTGGTGGCGCGGCCCGCATCCGGCAGCAGCGCGCCGCTGGAGACCATCGCGGCCGCCAACGTGGTCGACGGCCAGGTGCTGAGCCGGCGCTGGAAGGAAGAGCGCGCGACGGTGCTCAACGTGCTGACGGCGCTGGCGCCGAGCGCCGGCGAACTCGCCGCGCTGAGCGCGCTGCTCGACCGGATCGGCGACAGCATCGACGGCCTGGGCGACGCGCTGACCGCCGAGACGGCCTACCAGATGGTGCGCGGCAACACCACGCGGCTGGCCGGCACGCTGGCGGCCATCGCCGACGGCAATGCCCCGCCGCCGCAGCTGGACGTCACGCGCACGCCGCGCACCGGCACTGCGCTCACGCACCGCCTGCTGGTGCTGATGAGCGGCACCGCCAACCTGGGCACGCCCGGCTGGCAGGCCGGCGACGCCGGCATGCGCTCGCGCGCCGACAAGCTGCTGAACTTCTGGGTGGGCAAGCTGCTGGGCGACGCGGCCAAGGTGCGCTGCACCATCGAGCGGCTGGACGCCGCCGGACAGGTCGTGGAGACACGCCGGCTCCCCCTGAGCGAGCTGTCGACGGTGTCGATCACAGCGCTGGACATGGTCTACGGCGTCGAGGCGCCGAACAGCGTCGCGACGCCCGCTGCAGGCCAGCCCGCGGCGCTCAGCGTGATCGAGCAGCAGCTGCTGTACTACGTGCGGCGCAAGCCCGGCGGCTTCGACGCGCAGGCTGAACTGCGGCTGCAACATGCGCGGCCGATCGACCTGGCGGCCGGCGAGATCACGCTGTTCGACCTGCTGGAGCAGGCGCGCAGCGTGCGTCGCCTGCTCAGCGTGGCACGCGGCGCCGATCCCGAGGACCTGAACCCGCCGGAGCGCAGCGGCCAGGGCAGCGTCGACCTGGTCGACCTGGAGAGCCGCGCGGTGCAGGCCGAGAACGCGCTGAACGCCGCCCACAAGGGGCTGGACACGCTGCTGGGCAAGTCGGCCACCACGGCCGAACAGCTGCGCGCCGGCCTGGTGAAGCTGGGCGCCTTCGGCCTCGACCCGGCCGTGCCGGTGAGTGTGACCGGCGAAGACCCGGCCGCGATCGCGGCGCTGTCGAACCAGGCGCGTGCCCTGCTCAAGCTGAGCGGCGTGCGCATGGACCGCTTCCTGGCGCTGCGCTCTCAACCGGTGGCGGCCGATCCGCGGGCGCGACGCGACCAGCTGGTGGAACGCCTGCGCGCGGTGTTCGGCAATTCGTTCGTGGTGCTGCCGCGCTTCAGCCTGGCCGCGGCGGGAGCCGCCGAGATGGCCAGCGCGCTGGCCGGCAGCACCCAGGCCCAGGGCGGCGATGCGCTGGCCGCCAACACCTGGTTCGCGCGCAGCGAGCGCGTGCGCGACGGCGTCGCCCGGCTGGGCGCCTGCCTGCAGCGCGCCGAGGTGCTCGGCGCGCCGGCGCGGCTCGCGCTCAGCGTGGCGCAGTTGCCGTGGGTCAACGGCGAACGCTGGGTCGGCCTGCCGGTGCCGGACGGCGCGACGCTGCCGCCCAGCAAGCTGTCGCTGGTGGTCCACACCGTCGGCCCGGTCGCACCGGCGCAGGTGCTGACCGGCCTGCTGGTCGACGAATGGGTGGAGGTGGTGCCCGCCACGCGCGAGACTACCGGCCTCGCCTTCCAGTACGACACGCCGAACGCGGCTGCGCCGCAGTGCGTGCTGATCGCCGTGCCGCCGGTGCCGGGGCAGGACTGGACCACCGAGACGCTGCGCCGCGTGCTGGTGGAAACACTGGACCTGTCCAAGCTGCGCGCAGTCGACACCGGCGCGCTCGGCGCGGCCGCGCAGCACCTGCCCGGCCTGTACCTCGCCTTCAACCCGGTCGACCACGCGGTGTCGACCGATTTCAAGCCGCTGACGGTTCCCGCGGCCTGAGCCGCTTCCAGCACGGATCGATCATGTCCACCTTGACAGTCACCATCACCTCTCCCGGGCCCAACACCACGGTGGGCTCGCGCAGCATCACGGTCCGCGGCGGCCTCACATTGCACCCGAGCGGCGGCCACACGCTGGTGGGCCATGCCAGCGTGTCGGTCTCGTTCGGCATCAACGGGCCGACGGTGGCCGCCACCGTGACCGCCGACTCCAGCTGGGTGTGCACCGGATCGCCGGCCGCCGGCATCCATCCGAGCACGCCCATCACGATCACCGCGTCGGCCTCGGCATCGTTCAAGTTCTTCATCCCGGCCGACCGCTCGTGGGACATCGAGGACGTCGGCGGATCGGCCAGCGTGTCGGTCGTGCTGCCGCCGCCCGTGGGCCCTGCGCTGACGATCGCGCCGCCCGATTCACCGCTGACGATCGTGACCGACGAGCTGCCCAAGACCGTGAACTTCAGCGGCACGGCCGTCGGCATCGACGCGCCCATCCTGACGGTGCAGTACGCCGTCGACGGCTGGGTCGAGGGCCCGCTGTCGGTGGTCGACAACGGCAACAACTACGGGAACTGGAGCGTCTCGCTGCCGGTGCCTCCGGGCCAGCACCTGCTGCGGGTCAACGCCATCGACCGCTTCGGCACGGCGTCGAGCATCGCCAAGCCGATCGTCGTGCAGCCGAAGACGCCGATCGTCGTGCCGCCGGGCGGGCGCACCACGCTCAGCGGCGCGCCGACCAGTTCGTCGGTCACCAGCTGGACGCGGCTGGAGCCGCAGAGCAACGGTGCCGACATCGGCATCAGCGCCAGCGCGCGCGTGTTCGACCCGCTGTGGTTGATGACGCGCCAGTGGCAGATGGGCGAATTCCAGGGCGAGGATGCCGGCACGCCGGCGATGGCCCGCGTGCGCGCCACCAACGCCATGCTGACGCGCAGCTTCGTCGGCGAACTGCCGCGGCCGGCCACGCCGAGTTCGGCCGCCGTGAGCGTGGCCGGCACGCCCTACGACCCGGCACGCACGCCGCTGGAGGTGATCGCCGAGCGGCGGGCCATGCGCCCGGCCGATGCCGGCGATACCCGCATGCTGAGCCTGGCGGTCGAGGCCGGCCTGCACTTCCTGCGCATGCTGGAGTTGCAGGCGCCGAGCAAGAACTACCGCAGCGCCTTCATCGCGCGGCTCGCGCTGCAGCGCCCACCCGACGGCGCGACCACCGACGAGGCCACGCGCCGCTACCTCGACAGCATGCAGGGCCGCGCGCCCGACGGCCGCGTGCTCGCCGTCCGCCTGCGCAGCGCCGGCGGCGCGGCGCTGCTGGCGGCGGACCCGCTGCTGGCCATCGTCGCGGTCGACCAGCCCAAGGTGCAGGCTGCCGCGACGGCGTGGCTTGCGTGGTACGACGCCGTGTGCAGCGAGCCCACTTCCGCGTCGGGCGATGCCTGGCTGCCGTCGCGGCTGGAGTACGCGATGGCGGTGGGCACGCGCCTGTCCGCCGCTGCGCAGGACGACATCACCTACGTGGCCGCAGAACTCGACGGCAGCCCGGTCGACTGGGCGAGCTTCGACGTGCATGCGCAGGCGGCACTGGGCACCGCGGCGTCGCCAGCCTTCGCGCCGGTGGTCGAGACGACGATCCCGGCACCGGTGAGCTTCCGCGGTGCGCCGGCACCGCGCTTCTGGGAGATGGAAGACAGCCAGGTCGCCTACGGGCTGGTGCCGGTGGGGCCCACCGACTTGGCCCACCTGATGATGATCGAGTACGCCAGCAGCTACGGTAACGACTGGTTCGCGGTGCCGCTGACGCTGCCGGTCGGCTCGGTCACGCGCGTCGAGTCGCTCGTCGTGACCGACACCTTCGGCGTGCGCAGCCTGGTGCGAGCGATCGGCGACGCGGCGCTGCCGCCGCCGTACTTCTCGATGTGGCAGCCGAGCTACGCGCAGCCGCCGGCCGGCTCGGCGCTGAAGACCGCAGTGAACCGCTTCTTCCTGCCGTCATCGCTGGGCCGCAGCCTCGACAGCGGGCCGCTCGAAGAGGTGCTGTTCATGCGCGACGAAATGGCCAACCTCGCCTGGGCGGTCGAGCGCAGCGTCGAGAACCCGATCGAGCAGCCGGCGCAGCGCGACGAGGCGGCCGACGCGACGCCGCCGGTCGTCGCCCCGACCAGCGCGTGGCCGCACTACCGGCTGTCCACCACCGTGCCCTTCAATTGGGTGCCCCTACTGCCGGTGGAGCAGCCGAACCCGCTGTTCCCGAACAACCCGGCGCAGGTAATCTCGCGCTTGCAAAAAGGCGCGGTGCTGCAGCCCGACGGCACGAGGACGGTGCACAGCTCGGTCGGCGAGGTGCTGAACGCTGCCACGCCGCTGCTGCTGTACGACGAAGAGGTGCCGCGCGAGGGCACCCGCGTGACGCGCCAGCGCCGGCTGACGCGCTGGTCGGACGGCTCGACTTGGCTGTGGACCTCACTGCGCAACCGCGTGGGCCAGGGCGAAGGGTCGAGCGGGCTCACCTTCGACGCAGTGGATGCCAGGCGGCAGGAATGACCACGTCGACAGCAGCGGCGCAGCGACCATGCCGCCGACCACGAGCGAAGAGATCCGTGTGGGCCGACTCAAGGCGTCGCTCGGATGGTCTTCGGCTTCTTGGTTCGGATCGTGCCTGCGTTGGGCCTGAACTGATCCAGCAGATCTCTGGTGGCTTGGGCCTGAGCTGAAGCTTGGAGCATTTGCTCGCGCTGAGAGGTCAGCTGTTCCTGCAGTCGCCGGTTATCGAACATCGTCTACGCCGGTAGCCTCTATGGCCCGGACATCGGTCTGCTGAAATCGGTGAACGGCGGTGTCGACTGGTTCTCCACCTTCGCCAACCAGCCGGCGATTGCCTACGCAGCGCCGAATCCGTTTTTTCAGGGACTGTCAATCGACCCGACCGACCACCTGCACATCGTTGCCTCGATCCACGACAACTGCGCACACGAGTTCGCACCGATCTGCTTGATGGAGACTTTCAACGGGGGCACGACCTGGAATGCGATCAAGGGCCCGCCACAACTCCAGGGCTGGGCCGAGAGAGCCAGCCCCATCGTGCTCAATGCGAAGGAGCTCGTGTTCCGCACCTGGCTGGACGGGATGTATTACACGAATGACGGCGGCAAGAACTGGTCTTCGCTCGGAATCGATGGGTACTCCGTGCCCTACACCGCCAAGGACGGCTACACCTACCTGCCCGGCATCCGCGGCATGAATCGCACGAAGAACTGGCGCGACTGGACACCCGCTCACGGCGCGCCCAGTGGAGACGTGATCGCCGGAGATGGCGTGCGCATCTTCACGGCCTGGGACGACAACAACCCCAAGATGCAGGTCACGTTCGAAAACAACACCAGCGCATGGACTGCATTCCCGCTTCCCACCAACAACCCCAAACGCATTGCCAGCATGACGTACGACGCCGGACACAGCCTGCTGCTTGTGGGCGCCACCGGCGACGGCCTCTGGCGGATGGTCACCAAATGATGGCGGATGCGCTGCTGCCGGATGCACTGGAGAACGAGAACCCGTTGGGCATCGAGCGACTGGTGAACGGCGAGAAGACGCGCGACCGCGTGGCCTGAGATCGCACCCGGACCTCGAGGCCGCGCCCTACACGCTGTCTGCAGCCTGGCCTGCGAGGGTGCGGATGACGTACATGAAGGCCTGCACTGAGGTGCTGGGCTGCTCACCTTGCAGTGTGATCATCCCGAAGTCGGGCATGCGGTCTGGAAGCTCTGAGGCGATGCGCGTAAGAAGCCCACGCCGCACGTACTTGTCGACAAGCGCTGCGGGCTGCAGCGACAGCATGTTCGTGCTCTGCAGGAGCTCCAGCGCGAACAGGAATGACGGGGTCTCCACGATCCCGGAGGTGAGCGACAGGCCGGTGCTGCTGAAGATGTCATCCGACACCCTGCGCAGCGCCGTAGACATCGGATAGAGGATCCAGGGCCAGTGCGACAGTTCCACCCACCCAGGTGCGTGGTTTCCGCGCAGTGGGTGGTGCACACCCGCCGTGATCTGCAGGCCCTCGTCGGAGAGCTTCTCATACTGGAACTGGGCGCGCTGCGACTCGTCGGTGAAGCGGCCGATCATGATGTCGATCTTGCGTTCGGCGAGCCAGGTGATCAGCTGGTCGCTGCTCTGCTCGAGCACCTTCACGACGAGCAGCGGCCTCAGGCGCTGGAGCTCGGCAACCGCGGCAATCAGCAGGTGTGCGGCCGAACCCGAGATGGCGCCGATCGACAAGTGGCCATGGCCACCCTGCTTGAGCGTGCTGAACTCGTCGACGAACTTGCGATGGCCGTCCAGGGCCGCGTGCGCATAGCGCAAGGTGAAGAGGCCCAGCTCATTCGGCCGCATGCCGCGCGGCAGCCGATCGAACAGGCGCGACTCCAGCATCTCCTCGATGTCCACCAACACCTTGGTCGCGGCCGGCTGGGTGATGTGCATCTGCTCGGCCGTCAGGCGCAGATTTCGCGTCTTTCCGAGGATGTCGAGGAACTGCAGGTGCCTGAAACGCAGTCGCGAGACCTGCGCCAGCGCCAAGGGTTTCCCAGAAGGCTTGTCTGAACTCATCAGCATTTGGAATGGATGCTAGCGAAAAAGTCAGTGGACCGTGAACGGGGACTCTCCTAGCCTTCAGCCCCATCAAGAACCGCCCGACAGAGGGCCGGCGCGTCACAGCAGGGTGGGCGCGCCTGACGTACAACCTTTCGGAGACATCATGAAAATGCAATCACTTTGCGTGGCCGCAGCATTGCTGGCCACTCTGGCGGGCCCCGCTTCGGCACAGGTCAAGGACCACGTGTTCAAGGTTGGTACCGGCCTGAGCGAAGACCACCCCCAGGCAAAGGGGCTCAAGTACTTCGCGGACCAGCTGGCGGCCAAGAGCGGCGGCAAGATGACGGCGAGGGTCTTCACCAGTGGCTCGCTGGGCAACGACATCAGCATGACGTCCGCGCTGCGGGGCGGCACGCTCGAGATGACCATCCCCGACAGTTCCACGCTGGTGTCGCTGATCAAGCCCTTCGGCGTGCTGAACCTGCCCTTGACCTTCAACAACGAGAAGGAGGCCGATGCGGTGCTGGACGGACCCTTCGGCCAGAAGCTGCTGGCCACGTTGCCGGACAAGGGACTGATTGGTCTGGGCTTCTGGGAGAACGGCTTCCGGCATGTCACCAACTCGCGCCGCCCGGTGCTGCGCGCGGAGGACCTCGCTGGCCTGAAGCTGCGCGTCATCCAGAGCCCGCTGTTCCTGGACACCTTCAACACCTTGGGTGCCAACGCAACCCCCATGCCCTTCACGGAGCTGTACACCGCGATGGAGCAGGCGGCGGTGGATGGGCAGGAGAACCCGGCAGCGACCATCCTCGCCAGCAAGTTCTACGAGGTGCAGAAGCACATGGTGCTGTCGCGCCACATGTACAGCGCCTGGGTGCTGCTGTTGTCCAAGAAAACCTGGGACGGCCTCTCGGCCGACGAACGCAAGATCGTTCAGGACGCGGCCCGAGACGCCACGTTGCATGAGCGCAAGACCATCCGCGCATTTTCCGAGACGGCCTTGGCCGACCTCAAGAAGGCCGGCATGCAGGTCACCGAGCTGCCGCCGACTGAACACGCGAAGATGCAGGCCAAGCTGCAGCCCGTGCTGACCAAGTTCAGCAAGGAGTTCGGCGAGGACACGACGGCCGAGCTGAACGGTGAGCTGGCCAAGGTGCGCGGCGGCACGACTGCCGCGAAGTAGCCCGTTCCTCGTGGGGGCGGCGCAGCCACCCTCCATCCACGCTTCTCTCTCGCGGCCACGACCACGGCCAACGCCGAGGAAACCAGAATGAGTTCAACGACAACGGCGCTGCCGGTGCGCGCCGATGGCATGCACACCGTGCTGCCACAGGACGGCCTGGCCGGCACGTTGGTAGGGCGTGTCTGGCGCGCGGGCGCGCCGGCCGGCCCGTCCGTGGTGGTGCTGCGGCCGGAGGGTGTCTTCGACCTGAGCCGGCACTTCCCCACCATGAGCACGCTGCTCGACACGGCCCAGCCGGCGCAAGCCGTTCGGTCGGTGCCCGGGGAGTTGCTCTGCAGCGTCGAGGGGTTGCTCGACAACAGCGGTTCCGCTCGCCGGGACGACTCGGCACCCTGGCTGTTGGCGCCGTGCGACCTGCAGGTGGTCAAGGCCGCTGGCGTGACCTTCGCCTCGAGCATGATCGAGCGCGTGATCGAGGAGCAGGCGGGTGGCGACCCCAGCCGTGCACAGGGCCTGCGCAGCCAGGTGTTGGCGCTGATCGGCACCAGCCTGGCCGACATCCGCCCCGGCTCGCCGCAGGCGCAGGCGCTGAAGCAACTCCTGCAGCAGCAGAAGCTGTGGTCGCAGTACCTGGAAGTCGGCATCGGGCCCGATGCCGAGGTCTTTACCAAGGCCCCGGTGCTCGCGGCGGTGGGACACGGCCAGGACATCGGCATCCGCGCCGATTCGCGATGGAACAACCCGGAGCCGGAGGTGGTGCTGGCCGTCAACAGCCGCGGCGGCATCGCCGGGGCCGCGCTTGGCAACGATGTCAACCTGCGCGACATCGAGGGCCGCAGCGCGCTGCTGCTCGGCAAGGCCAAGGACAACAACGCGTCCTGTGCCATCGGCCCGTTCATCCGATTGTTCGACGACAGCTTCGGCCTGGACCAGCTGCGCCGCGAGACCGTCCACCTGCATGTCGTGGGTGATGACGGCTTCACGCTGCGCGGCATCAACACCATGGCCAGCATCAGCCGTGACCCGGTCGACCTGGTGGCGCAGACGACGGCCTGCCACCAGTACCCCGACGGCTTCATGCTGTTCCTGGGCACGCTGTTCGCGCCCACGGAAGACCGCGATGAGCCGGGCGGCGGCTTCACCCACAAGTTGGGCGACGTGGTCACCATCCACAGCCACTGGCTGGGCGGCTTGCAGAACCGGGTGACGCACTGCGAGGCCGCGCCGCCCTGGCGCTTCGGCCTGCGCGCGCTCTTCGGCAACCTGGCCGCTCGCGGCCTGCTGCAGGGGGCCCGGTTGTGATGGCCGCCCTGTACCTCGGGACGGCGCCATGATCGACAGCACCATCGATCGGTTCTGCCGCGCCTTGGACCTGCTGATCGCAGCGGCACTCGCAGTAATGGTCGTGCTCGTGTTCGGCAACGTCGTGCTGCGATACGCCTTCAACTCGGGCATCGCCGTCAGCGAGGAAGTCTCGCGCTGGCTCTTCGTGTGGCTGTGCTTCATGGGCGCGGTGGTGGCGCTCAAGGAAGGTGGGCACCTCGGCACCGACATGCTGGTGTCGCGACTTCCGGTGGCCGGCAAGAAGGCCTGCCTGTTGCTGGGCCACCTGCTCATGCTGTACGTGACCTGGCTGTTCCTCGACGGCAGCTGGCGGCAGGCCCGCATCAACCTCGACGTGGCAGCGCCCGTGACCGGTACACCGATGGCGGTCTTCTATGCCTCGGGCGTGATCTTCTCGGTCTGCGCCGGCATCCTGCTGCTGTTGCAGCTCGCGCGCCTGCTGACGGGCCACCTCTCGGAGGGCGAGCTCGTGAGGATCAAGGAGTCGGAAGAGCAGGCCGAACTCGAGACCCTGCAGGCCGAGCTGGTGCGCAACGACGCGCAGCCTGCGCACCCCCGTCCTGGTGACGTACCCCACGGGCCACGCGCATGACCGTCTTCATCTTCCTCGGCAGTCTGCTCGGCGCGATGGCGCTCGGCATTCCCATCGCCTACGCCTTGCTGGCCAGCGGCGTGGCCCTGATGTGGCACCTGGACCTGTTCGACGCGCAGATCCTGGCGCAGAACTTGATCAACGGTGCCGACAGCTTTCCCTTGCTGGCCGTGCCCTTCTTCATGCTGGCCGGCGAGATCATGAACGTCGGCGGGCTGTCGCAGCGCATCGTCAACTTCGCGCTGGCGCTCGTCGGCCACGTCAAGGGCGGGCTGGGCTACGTGGTGATCCTCGCGGCCTGCCTGCTGTCGGCCTTGTCGGGCTCGGCCGTGGCCGACGCAGCCGCGCTGACGGCGCTGCTGCTGCCCATGATGATCAAGGCGGGGCACGACAAGCGGGTCTCGGGCGGGCTGATCGCGGCGTCGGGTGTCATCGGTCCCATCATTCCGCCGAGCATCGGCTTCGTCATCTTCGGCGTTGCCGCCAACGTGTCGATCAGCAAGCTGTTCATCGCCGGGATCGTCCCCGGCATCATGATCGGCCTGGCACTGGCGTTGACTTGGTGGTGGGTGGGCCGCAAGGAGGCGCTGGTGCTCCCCCAGCGAAAGACCCGGGCCGAGATACTGATGGCGGCACGCGAGTCTTTGTGGGCGCTGATGCTGCCCGTGTTCATCCTGGTGGGCCTGCGCATGGGCGTGTTCACGCCCACCGAAGCGGCGGTTGTCGCGGCCGTCTACGCCCTGTTCGTCTCCACGGTGGTGTACCGCGAGCTGAAGCTGCAGGCGCTGGTGCGCATCTTCGTCACGGCGGCCCGCACCACGGCGGTGGTGATGTTCCTGGTGGCGTCGGCGATGGTGTCGGCCTGGCTGATCACGGTGGCCAACCTGCCCACGCAGGTGGTGGACCTGCTGCGCCCGCTGCTGGACAACCAGACGCTGCTCTTGATCGCCATCATGCTGCTGGTGATGCTGGTGGGCACGGCCATGGACATGACGCCCACCATCCTGATCTTGACGCCGGTGCTGATGCCTCTGATCAAGGCAGCCGGCATCGATCCCGTCTACTTCGGCGTGCTTTTCATCATCAACAACTCCATCGGCCTGGTGACGCCGCCGGTGGGCACCATCCTTAACGTCGTGGCCGGTGTCGGCCGCATGAAGATGGACGAGGTCACGCGCGGGGTGCTGCCGTTCATGGTGGCCCAGTTCGCGATGCTGTTCGTCATGGTCCTCTTCCCGCAGACGGTGCTCGTGCCGCTGCGCTGGTTCTATTGAAGTCCTGGTTCAACCCTGCGCTCGCACGAGCGCTTCCCCGTTCCACCGAATCATTGAAAGGATGGGAATGAACTCCAGCAGCCTGATCTTCAATGGCCTCGCGGCCCTCCCGGCGGCACTGACGATGGCGGCCGCCGCCCTGGCGGCTGACCGACCCGCGAATCCCGCGGACTGGCCGGCGCTGAAGGAGGTCTACAAGAACCACTTCCTCATCGGCAGCACGAATCTCAACGCCGCGAACTTCGGCGCGAACGTCGTGCCGGGCGAGGATTCGGTCGCGGCCATGACCGTGAAGCACTTCAACGCGGTGACGCCCAGCAACGCGATGAAGCCTGAGTTCTGGAGTGGCGGCATCGCCGACCCCGCCCCGGGTTTCCTGACCAACTTCACCTCGGGCATCAATGTGGACATCGGTGCCGCCAACACGCGCGGCGTCAAGGTGACCGGCCATACGCTCCTGTGGCACAACCAGTCGGCGCAATGGCCCGCCGCCAACGTCCTGACCCCGAACGGTGGATGGGAGACACCGTGGGACTACGCCATGGCCAGGACGAGCCTGGAGTACTACATCCGGATCGTGGCCGGCCATTTCGATCGGTCACCCCAAAAGACCTACGCCTGGGACGTCGTCAACGAGGCGTTCAAGGACAACCCCGAGAACCCGGCGGACTGGCGCAACGCGCTGCGCACCGGCTACAACCCGGAAGAGCGGCCTTCCCGCTGGGCCCAGGCCTACGCCAAGGGCGGCAAGAGCTGGGACTACATGTACGACGCGTTCTTCCACGCCCGCCAGAACACGACGGCGCTGCTGAACTACAACGACTTCAACGACAACGAGCGGGCCTCGAAGGCCACCGCGATCGCGTCGATGGTCAAGGAGTTCAACGAACGCTACGCCGCCGAGTCGGCTGCCGGCAGGGGCCGGGTCCTGTACGACGAAAGGGGCAAGCCCAGGCCGCTGGTCGATGTCATCGGGACCCAGGGCCACTGGGACATGAGGCTCAACCTGGACGCCTTCGAGAGGACCCTCAAGACCTATCTCGAGCTCGGCGTGAGCGTCGACCTGACCGAACTCGACCTGGCGCCGACCCTGGGCCTGGACAAGGCCCAGCGCATCCAGAACGGCCCCGAGATGAACGCGCTGTTTCTTGAGCAGGGCGTGCAGTACGCGAAGCTCTTCAGCCTGCTCAAGGAGTACGCCGCCGGCCCGGGCGGTCGCCACCCGCACTACAAGGGCGGCGTGCACCGGGTCACCTGGTGGGGCATGACGGACCCGGGGTACCACACCAACGGCTATCCGTGGTCGGCCGTCGGCCAGCCCAAGGAAGCGTACTGGGCCACCACGAACCCGGAGCAGTACCTCATCGATGCAGGCTTGCCGCCGAACGGTGTGAAGGCGACCTTCCGCTACGGCGGGGAGATCTTCGAGGCCAGGACCTGGGGCGGCAAGAGCGCGCACGCGATGCTCGACATCCACGTGCCGGTGGGAACGCGGCACGTCGCCTTCGGCGCGCGCGATGTCTCCCTGCCTCCTGGGTACGCCGTCGAGAACATGACCTTCAACCCGCCCGACTGCGCGGTGGTGCCCGGCAAGCCTTGCCATGTGACGGTGACCGCGCGGGGCCCGGCGCCAGCCGCTGCCTATCGGAACGTGGGGGTGGAGAACACCGCCACCTTCGTCCTGTCCTTCGGGCACATGACCGTTTCGTGGATGGACGCGCCGAACGCCTTGGCGTCGCCCTTGTCCTATGCCGAAGTCCGGTTCAGCGATGGCGACACCCGGTTCAAGCAGTACAAGACCTATTACGCAGCCGACGGCATGGCACGGGCATCCGGTGCGCGCGACGTGATAGTGGTGCAGAAACACGGTCGCGAGACGCTCATCCTGTCGCCGCACGATCCCATCTCCGGGCCCCTGGGACTTCGCTTGGCCAAGGACCCGTCGACCGAGAAGGCCTGGCGGCTCGTGAAGCGCTTCGAACCCGGCAGGACCTACATGGTGGCGTCCGCGACGACGGCACCGCATGACACCGGAGAACTCCGGACGAACGTGCTGACGAACAGGAGCAAGCCGGCGACGAGCACCTCGCCCGAATCGCTGTCCCGCACGCCCGTCGTGCTGCGTGGCGACACGCTGCTTCCGTTGCGCAACTCGAATGCGCCGACGAGCGAGCCGGCGCTGGCCCAGGACAACCACAAGTTCGTCTTCGAGGAGTCGAAGAGCCCCGCCGCCGGACCGTATGCGGCCGAGACCGGTCACACGATGGAAAGCTACATCCACGGCTCCAACGTGTACCCGCACCTCCTATTCAGGGGCAACGGCGCCACTGGCACGGTGGTGGCGGGCCAGTATTCGCTGATCACTCGACAGACGAACGGCCAGGAGGGTTCGCAGATCGCCGAACGGGTGTTGGACCAGGCGGTGTGGTTCAACACGCCTGTCGACCCGAGAACCGGTGAGATGAAGATGTTCCAGTACGCCGGCAGCAGCGCCAGCCCGCAGCACTACGTGCTGAACGAAGTGGCTGACGGCACCACGCCGAACCGCGACGCGAACAACGCCATCAGCCAACGGCAGGGCTCGGTGGGCGGGTTCGTCGCCCTGCAGGCGGGAAGTACGCAGGAGGGCAGCGGCGTCAAGCTGTACGCCTTCGAGATCCAGCCGTACCTTCCGGGCGATGTGGACGGTGACGGCCAGTTGACGTGCGCCGATGCATCGGCCGCGGCAAGCTCGCTCTGGAAGCGCGCGGGTCAGCATGGCTATCTCCGCAACGCCGACCTGGATCAGGATGGGTTCGTGGAGATGCGCGATGTGCTTGCTGTTCTGCAGCTGCTTCCGCCGCACATGCACTGTCGGTGAGTGGTCCTGGCGCGTGGAGATGCGGGCAGTAGTGGCCGGTTCAGCCGGTGGGGACACCCGGTACTCTGCATCGGGTGCTTTCGCTTCTGGACGGCCCGCTGGCAGAAGGTCCCGTGACGGCCGCCGACTGTTCGTGTCGTTTCGCTCATGCGAAGCGACCTGTCCGCGGTGCTGGTGGCGCTGGAGGGCACGCGACGCGGGCGAGTGAGCGTCGAGCACGTCCTGAACGTACTGGGCCGGTTGAACGCGGGGCCGCGAAGCAGGGTCACGGACTGATCTGTCATCGCGAGGCTGCGGTGCCCGCGTTTCAGGGGCATGTTCACAGCGGCGACATGGCGCCCGCATAGGCTTGCGGCTTTCCCTCCCGACGGAGCAAAGCTTGTCAGATTCTTCCACTCGACCCCACACCGCGCAGCGCCCACTGGACCCGGATCGACGCAAGTTGATCAAGATGGGACTGGCTCTTCCCGCCCTCAGCGCCGGTTCGCTCCTTGCCGCATGCGGGGGCGGTTCCGACTCGACGGACACCGTGCCGCCTGCGTCCCGGCAGGTTTCCAGCTTCGGGCTCGTCGTGCTGCCCGACACCCAGTTCTACTCGCGCTATGCAACCGAGGAGACCGGCAACCAGTTCGACAAGCGCTACGGCAGCACGCCCTACCTGGCGCAGACACAGTGGATCGTCGACAACGCAGCCGCGCTGAAGATCCCATTCGTCATCCACGTGGGCGATGTCGTCGATCAAGTTCAGAAGCCGCAGCAATGGCAGGTCGCGGATCGGGCCATGAAGGTGCTGGAGGACAAGAAGCTGCCGTATTCGATCCTGGCTGGCAATCACGACGTGCTGAGTGACATCGGCTACGAAGGCGACCAATCCGCAGGCACCGATGCCCAACGCGTACTGACCGATGAGCCGTATCTCCAATGGTTCGGCACCGAGCGTGCGAAGAAGCAAAGCACGTTCGGCGCACGTGACCCCAGTGGTTTCCACGAGTACCACGTCTTCGCCGCCGAGGGGCAGCGCTTTCTGGTGTTGTCGATGTCATGGCGCGCCTCCGACAACGGCATCGCGTGGGCCAACGGCGTGTTGAAGGCGAATCCCACCTTGCCGGCCATCCTGGTCAACCACGAACTGATCCGGATCGACGCGGACGGCGTTTCCCCGCTCGAGGTCGGCTACGGGCTCATGCTCTGGGAGCAACTGATCAAGCGCAACGACCAGATCTTCATGACCGTCAACGGCCACTTTCACGGCTCGGCCCGCAAGACCAAGATCAACGACTTCGGAAACGCCGTCGAAGAAATGGTGGTCGACTATCAGATGGCCTATCAGGGCGGCAATGGGCTGTTGCGCTTCTATGAATTCGACCTGACCCACAACGAGATCAAGGCCCTGTCTTTCTCGCCCTGGGTCCGGAACAAGCCCTCCGCCACCCTGAATGCCTTCGACCAGGTGATGCTGCGCGACGGCAACAACGAGTTCGTGATCAAGATGGACTTTGCCCGCCGCTTTGCGGGCTTCGCGCCGGATTTCAAGGTCGCCGCGCCAAGCGCCACATCGCTCGCAACCGTGGCCACGTCGATGATGCTCGATGGCTTCAAGGGCATTGTCGAGGTGCCGGCCGTTGCGCCTGCGAACGTCGAGGACTATCCGCATGTGGCCGAGACGGTTGCTCACTGGCGCTTCTTCGGTGGCACCGACGGCACGGCGCTTGCCGACCGCCAGGTCATCGCCGATGCCTCGGGCCGTGCCACCCACCTGACGCGGGCGGTGCTGACCGAGCCTGCCGGCAATGCGGCGCAATTGTCGGATCTCCAGTGGAGCCACGACCACCACCGGCTGTCGTCGGCCACCGGGAGCGTGCACTTCAGCAACACGGAGGGTTCGCGCCTGAGCTACTTCATGACGGATGCCGCGGCGGCCTTGAACAGCGCCACCTTCGACGCGACCGGCTACACCATCGAGGCATTCATCAAGCTCGACAAGTCCTGGACCACCCGCAATGCCTGGATGAACATCATGACGCGAGGCGGGTGGAACCGCAATTTCCCGGAATTCCAGGGATGGGATGCCTCGCCGCCCGTGCAATTTGCCATCTCCAACCTGAAGGAGGTGCAGTTCGAGGTCATTCCCCAACTGCCGGCACCGGATTCGGCGCGTGCCAACTGGTCCGGCGAGATCCTGCTGGACAGCTGGCTGCATGTTGCCGTCGTCAACGACCCGGTCGCCAAGGAGACGACCCTGTATGTGGAGGGCGCGCCCGTCCTGCGTAACACCATCGACACCGTCGGCCTGGCCTCGCAAGGTTTGCCTTGGGTGGTGGGGGCAGGCTACTACCAGGGCAATGGCCCCGGGGGCGGATTCCTGGGTGGCATGGGCGAGGTCCGCATTGTGGCCAAGCCATTGCCGCCATCACAGTGGCTGACGGCTCGCGCACGGCCCTGAGGAAGGCGTACGGGTCGTGTCCATTCAGCTTGGCCGGCTGAATCAGGCTCATGGGGGCTGCCGCTGACCGGCCAACTTGTTCAGTGGCTTCATCGGCGGGCGCAAGGCTCCTGCGTTGCATGGATCGGGTCAACATGACTTCGCTGTGCGCTTGCGACTGGCTGACCCTAGCCGAGAACGCTGCGCACGTGAAAGTCCGCTGCGCGTCGCAGACCTGTCCACCGATTGCTACTCCTGCCAATTGGCAGCATTCGGTGTCCAGCCACAAGCAGGCATTCGCAAATTCCCACTGCTTCCGGCAACCACCCTAGTCAGTCGCCCCGAACGGAGCACGTTGCTGTGCCCGTCCCCGGATCGACGTGGTCGGTGGCCTCGAGATTGGCCAAGGTCTCCATCGGGATCTCCACGGGGATTCGGACATCGCACGGGGGCGCTGCACACCACCACGCTGACTTACGTCACTTGGAGGGACCGCCCGAGTACCTAGACTCCGTCGCAGTATCGTTTGCGCACTCGGGGATGTGGACTCTGATCAACCAAACGCCCTTCGCGGCCGAACGCACCTTCGTGACCGACGAACGCGGTGCCGATGTGATGCTGGTGCTCGTGAAGGCCAGCTATCAGCTGATGCCTGACGGTCGCACCGAGGTGGATCCGCAGCAACTGCCTGTGTTCTTCGAGCCTCGTTTTCGCGGCGATCCGCACGTCTCATCGCTGCTGTCCGAAAGCGACCTGGATTTCCCGAAGCGGACCACCGACGTGCTGCTCGTCGGCTCGGCTCACGCGCCCGGCGGCGTTCCCTGCACGGAGGTCGAGGTGTCGATGCAGGTCGGTCCGGTGCGCAAGGCGTTGCGCGTCGTCGGGGATCGGGTGTGGAAATCCGGACTGCTCGGACCGCGTCCCGGCCCGCCCGTGCTGTTCGTGACGATGCCGATCACCTACGAGCGTGCGTTCGGCGGCCGCGAACAAGGCTCGCCGACACAATTCGAGCCTCGCAATCCCGTCGGCACGGGGTTTGCGCGCCACGCCGAGGGCATGCATGGGCAGCCGGTGGCCAACGTGTCATACGCAGGCCACGAGTTTGCACGCTGGGACGATCGCCCGGCACCGGCGGGTTTCGGCCCGGTGGCCCGCCACTGGCAGCCTCGCGCCGGACATGCGGGCACCTTCGACCTGGCATGGGAGCAAGAACGCTTTCCACTGAGGCCTCTGGATTTTGATCTGCGGTTCCACCAGAGCGCGCCGGCCGACCAACAGCCGCCTGGTCTTCCGCTCCCGCCTCGACGGTGCGCTCGTCGACCAGCCTGCCCAGCTGTACGCGGTGGTGCTGGAGCCCGACGTGTCGCGCCTCGTGATGCTCTGGGCCTCGGCCTTGCCCTGCCACGGCAAGAAATATCGGCTGGAGCGCACCGTCGTGCTGCGCAAGCCACGCGTCACGCTCGCATCGCTTCCTTCGCGAGCGGTTGCGCATGGCTGAATCGGCACACCTCGTCGGGCTGGGAGCACGAACGCCGGTAGGGCTGTCGCTTCCGGCGGCGAGCGCCGCGGTGCGCGCGGGCATCGCGGTATTCGGTGATCACGCCTACATGGTCGATTCGCATGGTGCACCGGTGCTCGTGGCCGCAGACGCACTGCTGCCGGCCGACATGCCGTTGACTGACCGCCTGGGCGAGATGTGCAGCGCTGCCGCGCAAGAGGCCACGCAATCGCTGCCGGCCGGGTGCCCCGTCCACGTGATGCTGGCGCTGCCGCCGCCGGATCGGCCGGGCGTGGAACCCGGGTTGGCTCAGCGTGTCTGGGCGGCCATCGACGCGGCGCTGCAAGGGCAAGTCGTCTACCGCTCGCGCAGCGTCGTCGCCGAGGGTCATGCGGGTGCACTGCGGGCCTTGGCAGGTGGCCTGAGCCTGCTGCACGACGATCCGCAAGCGCTGGTGCTGGTGGTGGCTGCCGACTCGTACCTGACCGCCGATGCGCTGGAGTGGCTGGAGCAAGGCCATCAGCTTTACCACGACGGCAATCCATGGGGCTTCATTCCCGGTGAGGCTGCTGGTGCCGTCCTGTTGGGCTCGCAGCGGCTTGTGTCCCACCTGCAGTTGCCCAGTTGGGGTCGATTGCTGTCCTGCGGTGCTGCGGTCGAGCACAACCTCATCAAGACCGAGCAGGTGTGCCTGGGCCAGGGCCTGACCGACGCGTTGCGCGGTGCACTCAGCCGGTTGCCCGAAGGCCGTCTCGTCGATCGCATGGTCTGCGACCTGAACGGCGAGCCCTACCGTGCCGACGAGTACGGCTACACCCGCGTGCGCCTCTCGCGGGTGCTGTCCGATCCCGGCGCCTTCCTGACGCCGGCGGAAAGCTGGGGCGACGTCGGTGCAGCCTCCGGAACGCTCTTCGTCGGGCTGGCTGCGATGGCCGCCACGCGCGCCCCGGACCACGGCGGTCACGTATTGGTATGGACGGGGTCCGAGAGTGGCCTGCGGACTGCCGCGCTGCTGGACCTTGAAACACCACAAAGGAGTCGTGCATGAGCGTCACTGTCTCGGTCAACTCGCTTTCCTTGTCGCACAAGGGCGCCAACGGCATTGCCGCGGCAACCGTGCCCGATGTCTGCAAGACCCCCTCCCCGGGGGGCCCGGTGCCGATCCCTTATCCGAACATCGCCCGCTCCGCGAGCCTCACCGACGGCACGACCACGGTGAAGGCCGACGGCGGCAACATGTGCGCGAACAAGGGCTCGAAGTACGCCAGCAGCAACGGCGACGAGGCGGGCACGGCCGGTGGCGTGAAGTCGGGCGTCAACATGAAGGCAGCCCAGTGGATTTCGTACTCCATGAACGTGAAGCTGGAAGGCCAGGCCGCGTGCCGCTTGTCGGACAAGATGACCAGCAACAACGAGAACACGGTGAGTCTCTGATGAACATCGAGTCCGCTGTCGTCGGCGATGCCCCCGCGGTCTGCGAGATCCAGTGCAAGGTCAACACCAGCGCCAAGAGGAATTGGGATTGCTGCGACCTGAAGCAGTTCTGTGCCAAGCTCGATTCGATCAACGAGCTGGGCGGGTGGGGCAAGCTCACCACCGATCCGGCCAGGATCCAGGACCGGAATGCGGCGCGCGGCGAAGCACTGTTCCGGCAGCGCTGGAATGAAGCGCCACTGGCTTGGCAGCCGATCCAGCACAAGTTCTATCACCCGTGCGCGTTCAGGCGGGCCGCTGCGACCGAGTTCCAGATGAACACCCGGGATTGGAACCCGGACCATGTCCACGACCTCCAATTCGGCGGCGCGGCGACCGACTTCAAGAACTTCAAGTGGCTGTCATCCAGCGTCAACAAGTCCCTCGGCCAGACGCTGACGCCCTACGACCCGGATCAGCATCCGGGCGGAGTCTCGGCCGACTGCTGTCCTGCCGAGGAAACTCACTGTCCGCCGAGCAAGGACGACACCGAGAACATTCTTGCCGCCTGATCTTGGCCCCTTGACCTTGGCCGCTTGACCCTGGAAACCCAACCGTGACCCCTGATCCCACTGCCACCATTGCCGCGCTGGTCTCGCGCATCTCGGAAAAGTTGGTCGAGCTCGACCAGTTGACCGAATTCGAGATGGACCACCCGCTCGGAGCGCCGGCATCTCCCGCTGACATCGCCGACTTCGAGCGCCGCATCGGCTTCACGCTTCCCGACGACTACAAGGCCTTCCTTCGCCTTCACGACGGCTGGGGCAACTTCAGCGGCGAGAACGCGTTGTTGTCGATCGCGGAGATGAGCGACGGCGAACTGCACGACCATGTGACCGGCTTCCAGGAGGAGATGCAGGCGGGCGGCGAGAACGCGCTGTCCCAGGGCCTGATCTTCGAAGCGTCGTTCACGACGCGTTTTTCGTACTTCGATCGTGCGGGCCAGGCCCAGTCCGGGCGTCTGGAGGTCGTGTACTGGAACAAGCGTGTGCTGGAGCGCTATGCGAGCTTCACCGACTACCTGGCGGACTACGAGAAGACACTCGACAAGTTCATCGCCGACGAGCGCGCCAACCAGCGCTGAGCGCGATGGCCGCCATGCAGGATGTTTCCGCGCTTCGGGTCGCACACCACCGCCACTGGCTCTGCTACGTGACGCCGACGTTGACGCTCTACCTTCGAGACGCGCCGACCCAGGCGGTGGCCCGGCGCATCATCGAGGTCTACCGTGCGCATTGTCCGACCGACCGGGTGAGGTTCGTCACGGGCGGTGATGCGCCAGCCTTCACCCCGCTGACGGAAGCATTCGGGCAGACGCTGGCGGCCCGGGTGATGGCCCGGATGGACCGGCGCCGCGATATCGGGCTGATGGTGTGGGATGGCCAGCTGCGCGAAAGCTGGTCGCTGACCATTCAAGGCGCGCCATTGCGCGACGGCGCCGAATGCGCGTCGTTCTGCCGTGTCGTGATGCCGAACGACGTTGCGCCGACCGTCATGGCTCGCATGGCGTGCGAGTTGGCCGACAGCACGGCGTTTCTTTCCGGCCACGCGGGCTTCGGCGCCGTCTTCAACGCCGACCTCAAGGCCACCGCCTTCGACCAGATCTACGCCTGGGCCAAACGCTACCCTGGCCTCGAGGTCGAAGACCTCAACGTCACGCTGCCGCACATGTTGGAGGGCATCAAGGGTGCGAACTGGCTGACATTGCTGGGCTCGGCCCTGGCCGAACGCGTGACGCCGGAATCATGGCAGGCGGTCGGACGACATGCCGACATCGCGCGGCTGTCGCAGGGGGTGGTGGTGAGGGCCGGCGACCATCCGGTGTTGGGAGACCGCAACCGAAACGCATGGCCAACCGAGGTGGCCGCGGTAGAAGCTGCTGTCGCCGGGATCAAGCTCCGGCAGCACGGCGAATTTGCCGGGCGGTTCGGCGAGGACGGCGGCGCCACGTTGGCGTGGTTGCAACGCTACCTGGACCGCGAGGCCTGGTAGTCAGTCTCGCCTACCGGGCGTGGATGGGCGGAAACTGGTCACCAACTCTTGTCGGATTACTCTGGCGCAGCGCTTCAGTCGTGTCGGCATGGTTGAATGCGCTTCGCTGCGCACCGGCAATCACAAGCAAATCATTTGAAGCGTCATTCTGGAGTTCTCCATGGAAATCAAGGTCAATTTTCTCGACAAGCTCCGTCTCGAAGCCAGGTTCGATGATTTCACGGTGGTGTCAGACCAACCCATCCGCTACAAGGGGGACGGCTCGGCGCCAGGCCCATTCGATTATTTTCTGGCCTCGTCGGCCTTGTGTGCGGCCTATTTCGTGAAGCTGTATTGCGTCACCAGAGATATTCCAACGGAAAACATTCGCCTGTCGCAGAACAATATTGTCGATCCTGAAAACAGGTACAAGCAGATATTCAAGATCCAGGTCGAACTACCGGCGGAAATTTCTGCCGTAGACCGTCAGGGCATCCTGCGCTCCATCGAGCGATGCACGGTAAAGAAGGTCGTGCAGGCCGGTCCTGAGTTCGTGATCGAGGAAGTGCAGAATCTGGATGCCGATGCCCAGTCGCTGCTGACGGTGAATCCGGCCGCTGACGCGAACACCTGTATCCTCGGCAAGGATTTGCCCCTGGAACAGACCATCGCCAATATGTCCGGCGTATTGGCGAACTTGGGCATCAAGATTGAAATTGCATCCTGGCGCAATATCATTCCGAATGTGTGGTCACTGCATATCCGCGATGCCCATTCGCCCATGTGCTTCACCAATGGCAAGGGGTCGACCAAGGAAAGCGCCTTGGCGTCGGCCCTGGGGGAATATATCGAGCGCTTGAGCTGTAACCACTTCTACGCCGGCCAGTTCTGGGGTGAGGACATCGCCAACGCGGAATTCGTGCATTATCCCGGCGAGCGCTGGTTCCAACCCGGCGCCGACGACGCGCTACCGGCAGGAATCCTGGATGACCACTGCCTGGAAATCTACGATCCCGAAGGCGAGCTGCGTGCCTCGCACCTCCACGACACCAATTCCGGCAATGTGCAGCGCGGCATATGCGCGCTGCCGTACATCCGGCAGTCGGACGGCGAGGAGGTGTATTTCCCCAGCAACCTGGTGGAGAACCTCTACGTCAGCAACGGCATGAGCGCGGGCAATACGCTGGCCGAAGCCCAGGTGCAATGCCTGTCGGAGATCTTCGAGCGCGCGGTCAAGCGGGAGATCCTCAACGAGGAAATCGCGCTGCCGGATGTGCCGGACCGGGTCCTGTCGAAATACCCCGGGATCGTTGCCGGCATCAAGGGCCTGGAGGAGCAGGGCTTCCCCGTGCTGGTGAAGGACGCCTCATTGGGCGGGCAATATCCCGTGATGTGCGTCACCTTGATGAACCCTCGCACAGGCGGTGTATTTGCTTCGTTCGGCGCCCATCCTCGTTTGGAGGTCGCTCTGGAGCGCAGCCTGACCGAGCTGCTGCAGGGCCGCAGTTTCGAAGGCCTGAACGATCTGCCGCGGCCAACTTTCAACAGCAAGGCGGTGACCGAACCCAACAACTTTGTCGAGCACTTCATCGATTCCAGCGGCATCGTGTCTTGGCGCTTCTTCAGCGCCAAGTCCGACTTCGAGTTTGTCGAATGGGATTTCTCCGGCGCTGGCGAGCATTCCAATGCGGACGAAGCGGCCGGATTGTTTCGCATCCTGGAGGAGATGGGCAAGGAGGCGTACATGGCCGTGTACGACCAACTGGGCGCGACCGCCTGCAGAATCCTGGTGCCGGGTTATTCGGAGGTGTATCCGGTGGAAGACCTGGTGTGGGACAACACCAACAAGGCGCTGTTGTTCCGCGCCGATGTCCTGAATCTGCACAGGCTGGACGATGCCAGCCTGGCATTGCTGCTCGAGCGGCTGGAGAACAACGAGCTGGATGACTATGGCGACATTGCCACCCTGATCGGAATCGAGTTCGACGAAAACACGGTCTGGGGCCAGCTCACCGTGCTGGAGCTGAAGCTGCTGACCCGTCTGGCGTTGAAGCAGTTCGAAGAAGCGCAGGAGCTGGTGGGCGCCTTCCTGCAATACAACGACAACACCGTCGAGCGTGGGCTGTTCTACCAAGCGATGGATGCCGTCCTGGAAGTGATGCTGGACGAGGACCTGGAGCTGGACGATTACGAGTTCAACTTCCGGCGGATGTTCGGCAGCGCGCGCATGGATGCCGTGATGGGGTCGGTCGATGGCAGCGTGCGTTTCTTCGGGCTCACGCCGACGAGCATGCGACTTGAAGGCCTCGACAGGCACCAGCGCCTGATGGACAGCTATCGCAAGATTCACACGGCACGGGCGCAGATCTAGACGAGTACTGCATGGGCGCAAACCCTGTTCTTCCGGCTGATCGAGAATGACAGAGGTAAGCTGAGGCATGAAGCTCGGTTTGAAGATCGCTCTCACGCTCGGGGCCCTCGGCCTCGCCGCTGCGGCCGCCTGGTTCTGGTTGGCGCGCCCCGCCCCTGTCATTCCTGCAGCCACGGCACCGCCGCAGCCCGCGCCCGCCCAGGTGGCTGCCGCCCCGCAGGCGGCCAGCTCGAGCATCCAGCACCCGATCGAGAACCTGCAGGCCGACCCCGCAGCGGCCCCGGCCGACCTCCCTTCGGCGGTGACGGCGCTGTTCGGTCGCGAGGCGGTGCTGGCGCTGTTCCAGATGAACGACCTGCCCCATCGCGTGGCTGCGACGGTGGATGGCCTGGGTCGCGAGCAGGCGTCCCCGCGCCTGTGGCCGCTCAGTCCCGCCGCAGGCCGCTTCACGGTCGAGCGCCATGGCGACGGCGACACCATCAGCGCCGACAACGGCCAGCGCTACACGCCGTACGTGCTGCTGCTGGAGAAGGTGGACCTGCGGCAGGCCGTCGCGCTCTACGCGGCGTTCTACCCGCAGTTCCAGCAAGCCTACGAAGACCTCGGCTACCCGGGCGTGTACTTCAACGACCGGTTGGTCGCGGTGATCGACCAGTTGCTGGTCACGCCCGACCCCGCCGTGTCGATCGGCGTGCACCTGCCGACCGTCAACAGCCCGGTGCAGCCGACGCGGCCGTGGGTGCTGTACGAGTTCAACGACCCGGCGCTGCAGGCGCTGAGTGCCGGCCAGCGCCTGATGCTGCGCACCGGGCCGGTCAACGAACGGCGCATCAAGGCGAAGCTGCGCGAGCTGCGGCGCCTGATCACGGTGCCGGCCGCTGCATCGGGCCCGCGCTGAGCGCGGACGGGACTCGCAACCTCGCTCAGAACCTCGGCGTGCGCCCCGAGAAGCCGGCGTCGTACTTGCGCATCTGGGCCAGGTCGTCGCGGCTGCGCACGCCGCAGGCCAGGTACTGCGAATGCAGTTCGGCCAACTTGCCGCGGTCGAGTTCGACGCCGAGCCCCGGCGTGCCGGGCAGGCGCACCGCGCCGTTCTCGAAGGCGACGCGGCCGCCCCGGATCACCTCCTCTTCCTGCCACGGGTAGTGCGTGTCGCAGGCATAAGTCAGGTTCGGGATGCTGGCCGCCACGTGGGTCATCGCCATCAGGCTGATGCCCAGGTGCGAGTTCGAATGCATCGACATGCCCAGATCCCACAGCGCGCACATGCGCGCGAGCGTCTGCGTCACGCGCAGCCCACCCCAGTAGTGATGGTCCGACAGCAGCACCCTGACCGCGCCGGTTTCCGCCCCCTTGCGGAAGTCGTCGAGCGTCGTGATGACCATGTTGGTGGCCAGCGGCAGGCGGGTGTGCCGGGCGAGCTCGGCCATGCCTTTCAAGCCCGGCGTCGGGTCTTCGTAGTACTCGAGCAGCTCGTCGAGCTCGGGCGCGGCCCGGATGCTGGTCTCGAGCGACCAGTTGGCGTTCGGGTCCAGCCGCAGCGGCAGGCCGGGAAAGGCCGCGCGCAGCGCTCGCATGCAGGCGATCTCGTGTGCGGGCTCGAACACGCCCCCCTTCAGCTTGATGCTTTGAAAGCCGTACGCGTCGATCATGCGCTGCGCCTGCGCAACGATCTGCGCCGGGCTGATGCCCTCGCCCCAGGCGTCGGCCGCATAGGGCCGCTCGATGTGTTCGGCGTACTTGAAGAACAGGTAGGCGCTGTAGGGCACGGTGTCGCGCACGGCACCGCCCAGCAGGTCGACGATCGGCGCCCCGAGCAGTTGCCCTTGCAGGTCGAGCATGGCCACTTCGAAGGTGCTGGTCACCTTGGCGGCGTTCTTCGCGGTGTGCGAACCGGGCGCCAGCTCGAACTCGATGGCGCCCGGGCTGGGCCGGATGGTGGCGCGCACGCGTTCTTCCATTCGGTTGAGGTCGAACGGCGACAGGCCCAGGACCAGCGCCTTCGCCTGCGCCAGCACGCGCAGCATCGGCTCGTCGCCATAGGTCTCCGAAATGCCGACGCGGCCGTCGCTGGTCTCGAGTTCGACGATGGAGCGCAGCGCCCATGGCTCGTGGATGCCGGCGGCATTGAGCAGCGGGCCGTCGCGGAAGGCGATCGGCGTGATGCGGACGTCGGTGATGCGGATGTCTCGGGTCATGGCGGGGTCTCGGTGGGAACTCAGTTGGCGGTGGCACCGGATTTCTTCACCAGCGCCCCCCAGCGCGGGATCTCCCGGGCCATCAACGCCGACAGCTCCTCGGGCGTGCCGCCGACGAGCTCCATGCCCAGTTGCCCGCCCAGCTTGGCCTGCACGTCGGGCATCTTCAGCGCCCTGGCAATCTCGGCATGCAGCCGGTGCACGACGGCCTTGGGCGTGCCCTTGGGGGCGTAGACCGCCTGCCACGACGACATCTCGAAGCCAGGCACGCCCGACTCGATCATCGTCGGCGTGCTCGGCGACAGCGCGATGCGCTTGCCCGTCGTCACCGCCAGCAGCTTCAGCTTGCCGGACTGCAGCAGCGGCAGCGCAGCCGTCATCTGGTCGAACATGAAGGTGACCTGGCCTGCGGACACGTCGACCATCGCCGGCGGCGTCCCCTTGTACGGCACGTGCGTGAGCGGCACGCCGATCAGGTCGGCGAACAGCTCCCCCGCCAGGTGGGTGGAGGTGCCGGCGCCGGACGACGCGAAGGTGCGCCGCTTCTCGTCCTTCTTGAGCAAGGCGATCAGCTCCGCCACCGAGTTCACGCCGAGCGCCGGGTCGACCAGCAGCACGTTGGGCAGCGTGGCCACCAGGGCCACCGGCTCGAAATCCTTCACCGGGTCGTAGGCGAGGTTCTTGTAGAGGCTGGCGTTGATCGCGTGCGTGCTGATGGTGCCGCCGAACAGCGTGTACCCGTCGGGTGCGGCCTTGGCGGCAAAGCTCGCACCGATGCCACCGCCCTGCCCGGGCTTGTTGTCGACGACCACGGTCTGCTTCAGCGCGAGCTGCAGCTTCTCTGCGAGGACACGCCCGACCACGTCGGTGGAACCGCCGGCCGTGAAGGGAACGATGTAGGTGATGGGTTTGGCCTGCGGCCACTCCGGCGTCTGGGCCGTGGCGGTGCCGGCGAGGGCCAGGGACAGTGGCAACGACAGTGGCAACGACAGTGGCAACGACAGGAAGGACACGAGGGTTCGACGATTCAAGGCAGTCTCCGGTGGTGGCAAGGTGGGCCGCGCTGCATCGGCTCGGCCCGTTGACCCGAAGTGAAGCACTAATATATTAGTGTGTCAATGCACCGACCCCACCGCTAGAATGCGCTCCATGCCTGCCTCGTCCCCCAGCCGTTCCGCCGCCCTGGATCGCTCGCGCCATGCGGCTCCGCAGGTCTTCGAGCGCCTGCGCGACCTGATCCTGTCGCTGGAGATGGCCCCTGGCACGGTGCTCTCTCGTGCCGACCTGGCGGCGCACTTCGGCCTCAGCCAGACGCCGGTTCGCGATGCGCTGATCAAGCTCGGCGAAGAGGGCCTGGTGGACATCTTTCCGCAGCACGCCACGGTCGTGAGCCGCATCGATGCGGCGGCCGCCACGCAGGCGCAGTTCCTGCGCCGCTCCATCGAGGCCGAGGTGGTGCTCACCCTGACCGGGCATGCCGACGCCGTGCTGCTCAGCCAGTTGCGCGCGCAGATCGACGTGCAGACGGCGTTGACGGGCAGTACGGCGTACCTCGATTTCATCGCGGCCGACCGGGCGTTCCACCGGCTGATGTATGTCGCCGCTGGCGTGCCGGACCTGTTTGACCTGGTGCGCAAGCACAGCGGCCACGTCGACCGCCTGCGCATGCTGAACCTGCCCTCCCTCGGCAAGCAGCGCACGATCGTGCGCGACCACCGCCGCATCGTCGACGCCATCGCCAGCGGCGACGCCGCCGCGGCGCAGGCGAGCTTGCGCGATCACCTCTCCGGCACGCTGGGGCAGATCGACGCAATCCGCCTGGCGCATCCGGACTACTTCACGGCGTAGGGAAGCGCGGTCAGCCACAGACCCGCCGCCAGCAGGGTCGCCTGTTCAGCCTTGAGCAGCCTGCTCGCGGCACCAAGACCTTAGACTGCCCCGACCATGACCGACGCCCATTTCTCTCCTGCTTTCCATGCATCGCATTCGGAGCCCGGCCCATGGGGCTGACAACTGCGGGCCAGACCCTGCTTGCCAGCAGCGCGGTGTTCCTTGGTGCCTCGGTCTGGGTGGGGCGGCGCGTCTCGCAGCGCCTGCGACCCGGGACGGGGACCAACGCGCTGGTGGTGGTCATCATCTTTGCGTTGATTTCCTTGTTCGTGCCCTTCAGCTATTGGACCGGCCAGGCGCTTCACGCCCTTGCCACCAAACCCAGGTACAGCGCGACCGTGGTGGGGTACACCTCCGAGTACCGCGACTATCAGGAAAAAGACGCCAGAGATCGCACCGTCACCCGCCAGCGCTTGATGCACACCGCCCAGGTGCGGTTCGTGGGTCCCGATGGTGAACCGCTGGAGTTGCCCAGCTCGGTGGCATCGACCGAGGTTCCCCTCGAAGGGGCATCGGTGACGGTGGTGTACGCCCCGGGGGACCGGGTGGCCGCAGAGCTCAGCGCCCGCAGCGTGGGCCTGTGGCTCGGGGCGAGCGTCATGCTGTTCATCCTCGGCTATTGTTTGTGGGCCACGGTCTGGTACGCACTGGGCCATCCGATGAAAGGCGTAGCGGCCTTCGGCATGGCGTTCCTGTTCCGCTTTCTTTTGCCGGGCATCACGTTGCTGATGGTGCTGGCCCTGGGCTACGCGGCGCTCAAATACTTCGCCTTGGGCAACCCGGACGACCATCCGCTTTGGGTCGCCTGTTTGTGCACCCTGTTCACCTTGGCGCTGCTGCCTCTGCTGGTGATGCTGCTCACACCGAAAAGAAATCGATGACTGTCACCTCGAATATGTCGATCGGCATTCTCGCGATGAGCGTCATGGCGCCGGCGTTTGCCACCAGGCAGTGCCCACCGGAATTCGGGAAGAAGTCGGACGGGTTCATGATGGTCGGCTGGGGCTTGCTGCTTCTGGCGCTGGTGGCTGGCATTGCGCTGATGTACCTTGTCGTCAAGCGCACGCGCCGCTGGAAACTTTGGCACCGACTCCCCGCACTGCTGTTGGGAGGAGCCGGCATGCTGGCCGTTTGGGTCGGTGGAATCGGCATCTTTTTCGGGGCGTTCGTATTCGCTTGCTGATGCAGCGGGCGGTGCCGGCAACCCGTCCCACGAGAACAGCTGCCCGCCCTGCCCGGCCGTCGGCTTGACCGACAGCAGGAGGCGCGGCGTAGACAAGCCCGGAGACACACCGGGAGCAGCGGCGCAGTCTTGGGCCGCGATGTGTCGGCGGGGACGTCAGTAGTCCGTCCAGCTCATGGAGGCGGGGCCTGCAGATGATCGACGCAGTGCCAGACGCTGAATTTGCCCGCGAAAACCGTGCTGACCGACGTTCATCGCGCGAAAAACAGATGGCGTCCGAGATGATCGAGCCACAGGTCCCAGTTCAGGGTGATTGCCACCAGGCTCGCCGTATCGCCCACGATGTGAGCCACCATGTTGGCCCAGAGGTTCCCGCGTTGCTGGAGAAAGAGCAAGCCAAACAGCAGACCCAAGGTGCCGGCAAGCAGCATGCCGCTCGGACCCTGATGTCCGTGCGCCAGAGAAAAGAGGATCGCGGCCAGCAAGACGGCAGCGAATCGCGCCGGCACCGAGTTTCCCAACAGCTCTGCAGCTTGAGAAATGAGATAGCCGCGGTAGACGATTTCCTCGGCAACTCCGGCGGATATCCAGACCGTCGGCAAAAGCGGCAGCAGCGAGCGCCAGTTGCCACGCAAGTGGTCAAACCCGCTCAGGTCGCGAGGAGTCGCGGTGAGGTGCTCGATGACGGGGCTCAGCAGAAGACGACTCAACAATACCAGCCCGATTCCCGCGGCAGCACCGAGTACGACGGCATGCCCCCATCTGCGAGGTGGCCCCAGTCCCAACTCGGCGATGGGCGACCCTGGTTTGAGCCGAACCATCACGATCGCCAATACCGCGCCAACAGGAACAGTCCAGTACGGCGAGACGAACGGAACGTAGAAGGCCGCAAGGGGTACGAGTACCAGCCCTGCGAGGTACCGGTGCATTGCCGCAGCCAAGGCCTCAAAGCCCAGCGCCAAGCCGAGCAAGTACCTCTGGCAGCACTCCATAGGCCCGGGCAGACGCCAAATGGTCGATGTAGTCTCGGGATTCGACAATGAGGCCGGCGACCACGCGCACGACAAAGATGCATCGGGTATTCAAGGCCCGCTGGCCAACACGACCTGCGTAGCGAAACTCGACAATGACGACCTCCGGATCGGCGGTCGTGTGCAATCGAAAGTCTTCAACGCTTGATGCAACCGACACGTCCGCTTGCGGCAGCCGTGAAAAGTGGGCTCTCAGGGCCTCTCGACCTGCGGTTGCCGAATTGGCATGTTCCGGGTGAAGAGGATGGGTGACGTAGGCATCCAGGGCGTACAGGCCTGCCAATGGTTCGATCTGACTGTGGTCCCCGTTCCTCAACATGGTCACGCGGTCAACCAGCTCACGAACGGTCTCTCCTGCGGTGCGTGTCAAGTCAATCTCCTCTTTCCAGTCGACCGGCGCGTGAAACGCGAGCCGGGCCTTGTTTCGCGCGCGTCAGAAGCCCGTCCAGCAAGGCCTTGAACGCCTTCACCGCGTGCTTCGACGTCGCGGCCGGATTGTCCGCATGGGCGATCCACTGCGCCGCGTGCAGCGCGGCTCCGCTGAGCAGGCGGGCGGCACCTTCCGGATCGACATCGATGATGACGCCGTCCTTCTTCAGCCTTCCGAGGTTTTCAGTCATCGAGCGGTTGCACTCGCTCTGCGAAGGCCAGGACGAGGGGTCGCCCAGCACCGCAGGGCCGTCGCGCAAGAAGATGCGCTGGATCTCCGGCTCCAGGGCCATCTCGATATAGGCGATGTTCTCATCGACGAAGCCGCGCCAGGGATCCTTCGCCTTCGAAGAGATGGCGTGCAGACGGTGCGACATTTCGGCGTCGCGCCACGTATATACGTCGCCATCGTCTCGAAAGCAATGAGTCTCCGATGTCCAACCCCTACGGTGAGATATTCAGACCGCCCGGAGCCAAGGGTTTTGCTGCGGCCGGCTTCTTTGCTCGCCTGCCGATTGCCATGGCGACGATCGGCATCGTCGCCATGCTGTCCCGCACCCACGGCGAATATTGCAGCCGCCGCCAGCCTGGTGCTGGGCGGATATGCCGTCGGCTCTCTCTTCGTCGGGTTGTTGTTCGGCGCCTTGAAGCTCAGCACGCAGCTCTCGCGCCAATTCGCAACGGCAATCGCCATCGCGGCGGCAACGACAGTGCCGCTGCTGTTCGTGGGCAACATTCCGATGCTGGCATTCGCGCTGTTCGTCAGCGGCGCGGCAATCTCGCCCACCTTCATCACGGCTTTCGGATTGGTCGAACGCCTGGTCCCTGCCGCCAAGCTCACCGAAGGCATCACCTGGGTGATGACCGGCATCGGCATGGACATCGGCTCGTTCGCCTCCGGCTGGGTCATCGACGCCTTCGGACCAGGCCAGGGATTCTGGGTGTCGATCGTGGCCGGCGGCGATGCCATCCTGATCGCACTCCCCGGCCAGTGCAGCCTCACGGTTTCGCCCTTGACGGGCGAGCAGCGCCCGGCACTCGCGTGACCATGAGTTGATTGGTCATCCCCGAACCCGATGAACTCGCCGGTAGCCGGCCGTGGTCGAGGCGATCGCGCAGGCGCGGCCGGACATCCTGTTCGTCGCGATCAACTCGCCGCGCAAGAGGAATTCCTCGCGCGCTGGCAGCGCGAGATGCGCGTGCCTTTTGCGATGGGCGTCGGCGGCACCTTCGACGTGATGGCCGGCCTGACGCGGCGTGCGCCGCGCTGGATGCAGCGCAGCGGCCTCGAGTGGTTCTACCGCTTCCTGCAGGAGCCGCGCCGCATGTTCAGGCGCTACTTCATCGAGGACATGGGCTTCTTCGGGCTGCTCGCGATCGCGATGCTGCAGCGGCTGGTCGGGCCGAAGCGCGCACGGCGCGAGGCCTGAGAGGCGCTGCGGCGGGATCCGGCCTGGCGGCTCAGGTCAGCTGGCCCCAGGCCGTGGCCAGGCATTCCGATCGCGGCAGCCACTACGCCGGCAGCGAGCATGCCGCCTTGATCGCGAGCAACAACCTGGTTGCCAGCATGAGCCGCAAGGGCAACTGCTGGGACAACGCCGTGATGGAACGCTTCTTCCTGAACCTGAAGATGGAACGCGTCTGGCAGCGCGATTACGCCAATCACGCCGAAGCGATGATCGATGTCGCCGACTACATCGCCTGCTTCTACAACCCCGTCAGGCTCCATTCCACTCTCGGCTATCGCTCGCCTGTCGAGCATGAGCGTCAAGCCGAACTGACCCACTGAGACTAATACCTGTTGGGGCCAGTCGGTGAAACGACGGCGGGGGACTTGATGCGGTGGAATGCGGCAAGCGGATAGCCTTGGCTCAGCAATTGATCCACATGAGCCGGTGATATTGCTGTGTCGCAATGCGTCATGGATCTCGGTCTCATAAAGGGAGACAACCCGACGTGCCGGTCTCTTTACGACGTTCTCTCCGTGCTCGGAGAGGATGAGAGTCCGTTGTCGCTGCGAAGCGCAGGTCTGAATCAGACGGGTTGCTGTCGCTCGCCTTCGACGGTGGGATGACGTGACGCCCCCGATCCGCACGAGAAGCGGATGTCCTGGTCGCGGATGTCGTCGATCGAAATCATCTGGCTCTCCCTGTCGCTTCTTGTTTGAGATGCGGATCGTGCCAGGAGACGATGCCATTGGATATCGCAAATGACCTCGCACTGCCAGCATGGGCCGCGTCGGTTTTTCGCCCGATTCGCATCGAGATCGCGCAAGCTCAAGTCGCGGGCATTGTTTTGCCGCTACCCGAATGCGCTCCGGCAGGTCAACGCGGCGCGTTGACCTGCGGGCTCAGCGGTGATTGAAGCGTTGCACCCAGGCCAGGCTGTTGTCGTCGTTCCAGCGCGCTCATGGCGCGACCACGCGCTTGACCCGGCAGTGCAGCCAGCTGTCCGGAAGCTCATGGGGCAACTGCGGCGGCATGCCGACCCGGACCTTGCCGGTGGCGCCGGCCAGGCCGCAGGGTTTGTCGGCTTCGACGCTGACCTCCATGGGCATCAGGCAGAGCCCCGGCACCGTCCCGTCCTCGCGGCTGAACTGCTCCAGGGACAGCACGAGCACCTCGCCCGGCAGCAATTCGACCGCAGTCTCCTTGCCGTCCAGCGTCTCCGGCTTCCACTTCACCACGCTGTCATGCTGGTCTGCGCTCCGGCCCGATTCCGCGTTCAGGCCGATGGACCTGATGGCGCACGTGCGTTCGCCCCGGTTCAACACGGCCACGCGGACACCGTTCTCCGCCTGCTTTGCGGCTCCGGCATCGACGTAGTACCACTTGGCATCGAACGAGGCACAGCCCTGCAGGGCGACCAGGCAAATGGCGCCGGCGAAGCGGCGTGTCGTCGCATGCAGGGCCGGCCTCATGGGTTCTGTCCGCTGACATTGCGCCGCGGCGCGCTGTTGACGATCGCCTTGCGGACCTCGTCCAGCGTCTCCAGCGCTGTCTTGACATCGTGAGCCGTGACGACGGCCGAGGCCGGGCGCGCCGCCTCCTGCACCCGCGCCACGCGTTCGACAGCGGAGGCCGTGCGCTCCACGGCCGTCACCAGCGCCGGTGGCACCGGCGTGCCTTTGAGCTGGTCCCGCAGTCGCCTCAGCTCCTCGTCGAGTCGGGCGATCTCGCGCCGCCAGTCTCCGTTCCCCCTGCCCGGATCCCCGATTCCCAGGTCGTGGACGACTGCAGCCAGCTTGCCGATCGCCTCGGTCAAGGCCACCACTTGCTCGGCATCCAGGCCCGGCAGGTTCCGCTCGCCAACCAGCTTGAGCGTGTTGTCCGCCAGGCTGACCGTGGTGCCTTCCTTCAGCGTCACCGTGCTGTCCTTCAGCACCACGGTACCGGTCACCGCCACCGACCCCGCCAGCACGGCCGTGGTGGCCAGCGTGCTCCAGGAGCTGCCCATGGCCAACGGAAATGCAACGGCGGTCCCCAGCTTCTCCTTGGCGGCCGGCTCCTCCGGCCTGCCGCCGGCCCCGGCGGGTGCCAACAACGGCCCACCCGCCGGCCCCATCGGCCCGATCACCGGTGTCCAGCGCTCCGGTTGCTCCTGCGGGTCCCAGCGCCCGTCCCCCGTGAATGTCTGCTGGACGCTGAACAGCCCCAGCATGCGGTAGCTCTCGAACTGCGCCTCGTCGAAGGCCTGGTTCGAGGTCGGATCGTGCGGGAACACGTCCTTGCGCCTGCCTTTGACCTTCTCGATCGCCGCCGCCGCATAGCGCTGCACGTCCATCGGCTCGTCACCGCTCAGCACCGGCTTGAGGTAGATGATCGTGCCTTCGACGCCCTGGCCGTACAGGACGCGGCCGATGGCATGGTGGCGCCCGTTTTTCTTCGCCAGGTCGGACGATGGCAAGCCATCATCGAAGCGCACCTCCACCCCCAGGTCGATGCGGATCTTGCGGACGCTGCTCTCCAGGTCGGCATACAGGAACTCCGGATCCTCGGTTGCATCGACCAGCACGATGCGCCGACAGCGCCGCCGCACCATCTCGTAGAGGCCCAGGTTCTCGAAGTGTCCGCCGTCGGACAGGTAGACGAAGCTCTTGTCCGAACTCGTGCCGGCGACGGCCTCCCTCAGCACGCTGCCCAAGCCGAAATCCGGCTCATCGGAGAGCCAGACCTTCCGGAAGCGCGGATCGGTGTTGGGCAACCACCAGCCCAGGCGCACATTGAAGAAGCTCATCGCGAAGGCGACGATCTTCGACGTGTGGTATCCCATGTTCGGCGACGCCGCCGCGCCCGAGATCGCGACGGCCCGTCCGAGCGTCAGCCCACCCGTTGGCGCCGGGGTGGACTGGCCCGGTGATGTGCTGCTGTCCGGCAGCGGCTTTCGACCGTATTGGTGCGTCCTGGCATAGCCCAGGGTCGGGCTGCCGCAGTGCAAGGGCGTGATCGTGAAGGGGGCCGCCTTGCGTTCCTGCCATTCCAGCCGGTTGCCGGCCGCCTGCGCGAGATTGAGTGCGACATTGACCACGTGCAACATGCGCTTGCGGCCGTTGGGCATCAGGTCCGCCATCGGCAGGTTGTCCTCGGGATCGAACCCGGTGAACCAATGCGCCCGGCGCTTGCGATGCGTGGCCCCGAGATAGGCCCGCGCCAGGCGGTTGCCGTACATGTTGTGCAGGGAGAAGGCATTCACCCCGGTGAAGACGGTGACGACGACACCGACGATGGCGAGCACCGCCGCAGCGCCGAGAAGTTCGAGCGGTGTACTCCGGTCGAGCACCCACCGATAGGTCGCGGCCGGCACCGAATCGACGGGGGCCCGCGGCGGGTCGGGCAGCAGCGCAGGGCAGGCGCGTTGTGCCGCGGTCCGACGCGATGCGTGCTCTGCCGCCATGACGCAGATCGACTCCTCGGTGCGCAGCGCCACCTCGAACTTGGGCCGCCGTGCATCGAGCTCCGCCGCGAGACTGCGGTCCCCGATCGCCAACGCGGCCGAAACGGACAGGCTCAGCGCCACCACCAGCAGCAGCCCGAAGCCGAGCGCGGCCAGGTCCAGCACGCGCACGCCCAGCCGCGACGCCCAGGTTTCGGCATCGGCCTTGAGTGCCGCTCCGCGCTTGCTCCAGTAGCCGAAGGCGCTGGTCAGCACGCCCAGGAGGACCGTGCCCCCGCCCACCCACCCGCCGGCCTCGGCCTGGCCGCGCAAGAACGGCGCCGACAACAACAGGCCGGGTGCGCAGATCACCAGCCAGGCGAAGACAACCCAGGCGAGCGTGAAACCCAGCGATACCGCCGACGCCCGCGACCACCATTCGCGATCGTCCTCGGTCGTGAAGCGCCTGGCCCCTGCCACGTGGAGGGTCACCGTGGCCCAGAACACGGCAAGCAGCGCAGGGACGGCCAGCACCGCATAGGCGTCCCGCCACGAGCCATGCAGCAGCGCACCATGGCTGCAGCTGAACGACGCGAAGCCCGCCAGCCCCAACCCACCGATCACACCGGTCAGCGACGCTGTCGCATAGGCCGTTCCCCGGAAGGTCGCGCGCCAGGCCTCCAGCCCACGCAGCGGGCGCAACCACCATCCCACCCGGGCACCGGCCACGTGAAGCAGCAGTCCGGCCAGGGAGAAGCCACCGCAGAGCCAATACCACGGCTTTTGGAACAACCTGTTGCAGGTGGTTTCGGCATCCTGCCAGGCCCACGCACCGGCCCAGCTCAGCAGCAGCGCTGCCACGCCCAGGGGCAGCATGCAGAAGGTCAGGAAGTGGTTGTGCGGTTTGCGTCGTGGCGCTTGATCTGCGTCGAGCGGCGGCCCCGGCAGGTCAGCGGCGATGTAGGCCACGGCGCCCGCGACCAGCAGCAAGGCGGCAACTGCCAGCAGAGTGACGTGCCCTGCCGCCACCCCCTTCACCCCCACCATCGCCACCTGCCATCGCGGCAGCAGGACTGCGGCCGCCAGCAAGGGCAGCATCACCATCCAGTTCAGCACCAGGTTGCGCACGAAGGTGGCGACCAGCGTCAGGGCATCGGTCGACAGACCCCAGACCGGGCTGAGGTAGTTGGTGTAGGCACGCAGCCGGTCGACCGGCCAATGGCGGTTGACCCGGTGCTCCGGCCGGGGCGGGCCCACGAAGTCGGGAGGGGTCCGGGTGACCGGCGGGTGGGCACTCTCGTGCTGCAGGGTGTCGACGACGCCGTCCAGCCCGCCGACATCACGATGGATCCAGCTCGACAACCAACCGCCGATGTAGCCTCCGCCGGAGACGGTGGACAGGTAGTGGAAGTCCTTCAGCAGGCCGGCGCGCGCGAGTCCCTGGATCACCCCCAGGCAGAAGGTCGCGCTGCGAATGCCTCCGCCGGACAGGCACAGCGCGGTCGGCACGTCATCGCCGTCGAGCGTGTCGAGCCGGCGGTTCAGCGCCGTCAGGCGCTCAAGCGATGGCGCGCCGGCGTCCGGCACGAAGGCGGGCTGTGCCTCGCCAAACAGCAGCACCACCTCCGCCTCCAACACCTCGCAGAGCGAGCGCGCCGCACCCTCGTCTGAATGAGCGTCCATGGGAAGCCCTCCCGCAGGAGCTCATTGTTACGAGCGCAGCCGCGGCGCGCCTCCCATGGATTGAGGACGCACCGCAAGCCCGTGCAGCCAGGGCCTCTTCCCCATGCGGATCCATCCCACCGCGAGAGGACGGGTTTGTGCGGATCGGCAACGTCGGACATCTAGAATCGATCATCGATATCCAGCCGGGCCCGAGCCGCATGGCAACGAGCAGGAAAACACCTCCGAAGAAGAAGCCCCGCGTCGCCGAACCGCCGCCGGCCGACGCGCTCTACAACGTGTCGCTCGACAAGGGCCTGCAGGTGCTGCGGGCATTCGATGCCGCGCATCGCACGATGACGATGGTCGAACTGGCCGCCCTCACCGGCATGAGCAAGGGGTCGGTGCAGCGCACCGTGCACACGCTGCAGGTGCTGGGCTACATCGGCAAGCACCCGCAGACGCGCCGCTTCCAGCTGCTGCCCCGGGTCATCGAGATCGGGTTCAACTACCTGGCCGCGCATCCGCTGATCCGCGCGGCGCATCCCTACCTGTCGCAGCTGGCCAATGCCAGCGGCGAGACGGCCAGCCTCACCGAGGCGGTGGACCAGGAGATGGTCTACGTGGCCCAGTTGCTGGCGCCCAAGTTCATCCCGGTGCTCACGCCGGTGGGCATGCGCATCCCGATGTACTGCACCAGCTCCGGCCGGGCCTTCCTGAGCCGCCTGTCGGAAGCGCAGGCCCGCACGCTGCTGGAGGCTTCGGCGCGCGAGCGGCGCACCGCCGCCACGCTGACCGATGTCGACGCGATCATGAAGCGCGTCGCCTTGTGCCGCAAGGTCGGCTACGCGACCAACTGCGAGGAGCTGTTCCTCGGCGACATGGGCCTGGCGGCTGCGGTGATCGACAGTGCCGGCCGCCCGGTGGGCGCCGTGCACGTGTCGCCGCCCACCAGCCGCTGGACGATGGACGAGGCGCAGAAGCAGCTGGCGCCGATGGTCATCGAGTGTGCGCGCGCGATCTCGCACGCGATGGCCCACTGATCACGTCGCCCTGTCGAGCATCGCGTGCAGCAGCACGTTGGCGCCCGCCGCGATGTGCTCGGGCAGCGCGTCCTCGATCTCGTTGTGGCTGATGCCGTCCTTGCAGGGCACGAAGATCATGCCGGTGGGGGCCACCCGGGCCACGTAGACGGCATCGTGGCCGGCGCCGCTGACGATGTCCATGCAAGGCAGGCCGAGGGCCTCGGCAGCCCGGCGCACGCTGCCCACACAGGCCGCGTCGAACGCGCAGGGGTCGAACTTCACCACCTGGGCGATCGCCACCTGCAGCCGGCCGGCATCGGCGATGGCCGCGAACTCGCGCCGCATCGCGGCGTCCATGTGGTCCAGGCCCGTCTGCTGCGCGTGGCGGAAGTCCACCGAGAAGCGCACCTCGCCGGGCACCACGTTGCGTGAATTGGGCGTCACCTGGACGAAGCCCACCGTGCCGCGGCCGTCGGGCGCTTCCGCCAGCGCGATGCGGTTGACCGCCTCGACCATGCGCGCCGTGCCCAGCATCGCATCGTGCCGCAGGCCCATCGGCGTGGGGCCGGCGTGTGCGTCCATGCCGGTCACCGTCACGTCGTACCACTGCTGGCCGAGCGCGCCTTGCACCACGCCGATCGGCAGGCCCTGCGCCTCGAGCACCGGCCCCTGTTCGATGTGCACCTCGAAGTAAGCCGCGAACATGCCGCCCGGGACCTCGCCGCAGGCCTGCGTGCCGCGGTAGCCGATGCGCTCGAGTTCGTCGCCCACCGCCAACCCGGCCAGGTCCTTCTCGCCGAGGATGCGCGCGACGTCGAACACGCCGGCGAACGCGCCCGAGCCCATCATCACCGGCGTGAAGCGGGTGCCCTCCTCGTTCGTCCAGAACGCGACCTCGATCGGTGCGCGCGTGCGGATGCCGCGATCGTTCAGGGTGCGCACCACTTCGAGGCCCGCGAGCACGCCGAAGTTGCCATCGAACTTGCCGCCCGAAGGCTGCGTGTCGATGTGGCTGCCCGTGGCCACCGCGCGCGCGGCGGGGTCGGTGCCGGCACGTCGTGCGAACACGTTGCCCACCTCGTCGATGCGCACCGCCATGCCGGCCTCGTGGAACCAGTGCAGCACGAGATCGCGGCCCTGGCGGTCTTCGTCGGTCAGCGCGATGCGGCGCACGCCGCCCTTGGGCGTCGCGCCGATGTGCGCCAGGTCCATCAGCGATTGCCACAGGCGTGCTCCATCGACCTGGAGCGCGGTGGGTGCGGGAAGGGTGTTGTTCACGGGGTGAGTGCAGGTGGAAGGGTTGAACGGCAGCGCCTGGCGGACAGCAATTTGCGAGCCAATGGTATGGACAAACAGTCATCAAGTATCGAAAACGAGTCTTGTTGTATCGACTATCGATACACGACAAACCGTTTGGCACAGCGCTTGCATATCCGGCGTCGAGCCCGTGAATCCCTCAACCCCACCCGGATGGTGACCCGATGAGCCCGAACCCGTTGTTGTCTTCGCGCCTGCGCAATCGCATGGTCGTGCCCGCGATGGCCGTCTCGCTGCTGTGCGGCGCAGCCGCCATGGCGCAGGAGAAGGTGCTTCGCATCGCGATGACGGCGGCCGACATCCCGCGCACGCTGGGTCAGCCCGACCAGGGCTTCGAAGGCAACCGCTTCACCGGCATCCCGATCTACGACTCGCTCACGCAATGGGACCTGTCGAAGGCCGATGCCCCGAGCGTGCTGATCCCGGCGCTGGCCACGTCCTGGGCGGTCGATGCCAAGGACAAGACGAAGTGGGTGTTCAAGCTGCGTTCCGGCGTCAAGTTCCACGACGGCTCGGCGTTCAATGCCGACGCGGTGGTGTGGAACGTCAACAAGGTGCTCGACAAGTCGGCGCCGCAGTTCGATGCCAGCCAGGTCGGCGTGACGGCCTCGCGCATGCCCACGCTGCGCAGCGCGAGGAAGCTCGACGAGCTGACGGTGGAGCTCACCACCAGCGAGCCAGATTCCTTCCTGCCGATCAACTTGACCAACCTCTTCATGGCCTCGCCCGCGCACTGGGACGCCAAGCTCAAGGCGGTGCCTGCCGCCACCGCCGATGCCGCCGAGCGCACCAGGCAGGCCTGGACGGCCTTTGCCGCCGATCCTTCGGGGTCCGGCCCGTTCAAGGTCACGCGCTTCGTCTCGCGCGAGCGACTGGAGCTGGCCGCCAACAAGGCCTACTGGGATGCGAAGCGCACGCCGAAGATCGACAAGGTGGTGCTGATCCCGATGCCCGAGGCGAATGCGCGCACCGCCGCGCTGCTGGGCGGCCAGGTCGACTGGATCGAGGCGCCCTCGCCCGATGCGATGCCGCAGATCCAGCAGCGCGGCTTCAAGATCTACTCGAACGCGCAGCCGCACGTCTGGCCGTGGCAGCTGTCGTTCGCCGAAGGCTCGCCCTGGCTCGACAAGCGCGTGCGCCAGGCCGCCAACCTGTGCGTCGACCGCGGCGGCCTCAAGCAGCTGCTGGGCGGCATGATGGCCGAGCCGAAGGGCACGGTGCCGCCGGGCCATCCGTGGTGGGGCAACCCGACGTTCGACATCCGCTACGACCTCAAGGCGGGCCAGGCCTTGATGGCACAGGCCGGCCACTCGGCCGCCAAGCCGCTGAAGGTCAAGGTGCAGATCTCGGCCTCGGGCTCGGGCCAGATGCAGCCGCTGCCGATGAACGAGTTCGTGCAGCAGTCGCTGAAGGCGTGCTACTTCGATGTGCAGTTCGACGTGATCGAGTGGAACACGCTGTTCACCAACTGGCGCAAGGGCGCGAAGGACCCGTCGGCCAACGGCGCCAGCGCCGTCAACGTGAGCTTCGCGGCGATGGACCCGTTCTTCGCGATGGTGCGCTTCGTCAGCACCAAGACCTTCCCGCCGGTGTCCAACAACTGGGGCTATTACGGCAATGCCGAGGTCGACAAGCTGGTGGCCGATGCCCGCACCGCCTTCGACGACACGGCGCGCAACGCGGCACTGGCCAGGCTGCACGCCCACATCGTCGACGACGCGCCCTTCGTCTGGATCGCGCACGACGTCGGCCCGCGCGCGATGTCGCCCAAGGTGAAGAACGTCGTGCAGCCGAAGAGCTGGTTCATCGACATCGCGACGATGACGATGGACTGAGCATGCTTGCCTACCTGGCCCGGCGCATCGTGCTTGCGCTGCCCATCATGCTCGGCGTCGCGCTGGTGTGCTTTGCGCTGGTGCACCTGGCGCCGGGCGATCCGCTGGTGTCCATCCTGCCGCCGGATGCGTCGGCCGAGCTGCAGGCGCAGCTGCGGCAGTTGTACGGCTTCGACCGCAGCTACCCCGAGCAGTTCGTCGCCTGGCTGTGGCGGGCCCTGCACGGCGACCTGGGCGTGTCGATCGCGACCAACCGGCCGGTGATCGGCGAGGTGCTCAAGGCCGTGGTCAACACGCTGCGGCTGGCGGTGGTGGCCACGCTGATCGGCTTCGCGCTGGGCTGCCTGTTCGGCTTCGTGGCGGGCTACTTCCGCCGCTCGTTCATCGACCGGCTGGCATCGATGCTGTCGGTGCTGGGCGTCAGCGTGCCGCACTACTGGCTGGGCATGGTCCTGGTGATCGTGTTCTCGTCGCAGCTGATGTGGCTGCCCGCCACCGGTGCCGGACCCAGCGGTTCCGACGACTGGGCCTGGGACGGGGCGCACCTGCAGTACATGCTGCTGCCGGCGCTGACGATGTCGGTGATCCCGATGGGCATCATCGCGCGCACGGTGCGGGCGCTGGTCTCGGAGCTGCTCGACCAGGAGTTCGTCGTCGGGCTGCGGGCCAAGGGACTGACGAGCTTCGGCATCTTCCGGCACGTCGTGAAGAACGCCGCGCCCACCGCGCTGGCGGTGATGGGCCTGCAACTGGGTTACCTGCTCGGCGGCTCGATCCTGATCGAGACGGTGTTCTCGTGGCCGGGCACCGGCTTCCTGCTGAATTCCGCCATCTTCCAGCGCGACCTGCCGCTGCTGCAGGGCACGATCCTGGTGCTGGCGATGTTCTTCGTGCTGCTGAACCTGCTGGTCGACATGCTGCAGACGCTGCTCGATCCGCGCATCGCGCGTGGGTGAGGAAAGTGAGGAAAGGATGGCCGTGAGCACCCTTGTCATGTCGTCCGCGGCCTCGCCCGCACGGCGTTCGCGCGGCTACTGGGCTTCGGTCGGCCACCGCTTCCTGCGCGATCCGGTGGCCGTCGGCGCCGCCATCGTCGTGCTGCTGTGGCTGGGTCTCGCGCTGTTCGGGCCCTGGCTCGCGCCGGCCGATCCGTACCAGGCTTCGATGCTGCAGCGGCTCAAGCCCATCGGCACGCCGGGGCTGCCGCTGGGCAGCGACGAGCTCGGCCGCGACATGCTGTCGCGCCTGGTCGTCGGCGCGCGGCTGTCGCTCTTCATGGGCATCACGCCGGTGCTGTGCGCCTTCCTGTTCGGCGCGTCCATCGGCATCGTCGCGGGCTATGCGGGCGGCTTCGTCAACACCGCGATCATGCGCACGGTCGACGTGTTCTACGCCTTCCCGTCGGTGCTGCTGGCGATCGCGCTGTCGGGCACGCTGGGCGCGGGCGTCTTCAATTCGCTGGTGTCGCTGACGATCGTGTTCATTCCGCAGATCGCGCGCGTCGCCGAAAGCGTCACGACGCAGGTGCGCGGGCGCGACTACGTCGAGGCGGCGCGGGCATCGGGCGCGGGCGCCTTCACGATCGTGCGCGTGCACGTGCTGGGCAACGTGCTGGGGCCGATCTTCGTGTACGCGACCAGCCTGATCGCGGTCTCGATGATCCTGGCCTCGGGCCTGTCGTTCCTCGGCCTGGGCGTGAAGCCGCCCGAGCCCGAGTGGGGACTGATGCTCAACACGCTGCGCACGGCGATCTACGTGCAGCCGTGGGTGGCCGCCTTGCCGGGCGCGATGATCTTCATCACGTCGATCACCTTCAACCTGCTTTCCGACGGCCTGCGCTCGGCGATGGACAACAAGGCATGAACGAGCCCCTCCGCCCGGTGCACGACGACGTCGGCGGGCCGGCGCAGCCGCTGCTGACCATCCGCGGCCTGCAGAAGCACTACCCGCTGGCCAAGGGCTTGCTGGGTCGCGGCGGCGGCAGCGTGCGTGCCGTCGATGGCATCGACTTCGAGGTGCGCAAGGGCGAGACGCTCGGCGTCGTGGGCGAGTCGGGCTGCGGCAAGTCGACCACCGCGCGGCTGCTGATGCAGCTGATCCGGCCGACCGCGGGCGAGGTGGTGTTCGACGGCCGCACCGTGGGTGGCCGCGATCTGCCGCTGAAGCAGTTCCACCGCCAGGTCCAGATGGTGTTCCAGGACAGCTATGCCTCGCTGAACCCGCGTCTGACGATCGAGGACTCGATTGCCTTCGGGCCCCAGGTGCACGGCAGCGGCCGCCGGCCGGCGGTGCAACGGGCCCGCGACCTGCTGGCCCGCGTCGGGCTCGAACCGCAGCGCTTCGCCGAACGCTATCCGCACGAGCTGTCGGGCGGGCAGCGCCAGCGGGTCAACATCGCCCGCGCGCTGGCGCTGCAGCCGCGGCTGCTGATCCTCGACGAGGCGGTGTCGGCGCTCGACAAGTCGGTCGAGGCGCAGGTCATCAACCTGCTGCTCGACCTGAAGGCCGAGTTCGGCCTCACCTACCTCTTCATCAGCCACGACCTGCAGGTGGTGCGCTACCTGAGCGATCGCGTGATGGTGATGTACCTGGGCCGCGTGGCCGAGCTCGGGCCGTCGGAGTCTCTCTACGCCGGGCCGCTGCACCCCTACACCCGGGCGCTGTTGTCGTCGATGCCGTCGATGGACCCGGACCACCGCACCGAACGGGCGCTGCTGGCGGGCGATCCGCCGAACCCGATCGACCCGCCCGCGGGCTGCCGCTTCCATCCGCGCTGCCCGGATGCCGCGCCGGTGTGCGGCCAGCGCGCGCCCGTGCTGGCCGCGCGGCGTGGCGCACACACCGTGGCCTGCCTGATGCACGAACCGGGCAGCGGCCACCCGGCGGCAACCTAGGAACAAGCGATGGAAGAGCCGATGGTGGAACTGCGTGACCTGGGCGTCGTCTTCTCCGGCGGACGCACGCCGGTGCAGGCCGTCAGCGGCGTCAGCCTGCAGGTGCAGCGCGGGCAGGTGCTGGCGCTGATCGGCGAATCGGGTTCGGGCAAGAGCGTCACGCTGCGCACGCTGCTGCGCCTGCATCCCGAGCGGCGCACCCGCATCGGCGGCAGCGTGCGGGTGGCGGGCCGCGACGTGCTGGCGATGTCGGCCGGCGAGCTGGCGGCGTTCCGCGGCAAGGTCGCGTCGATGATCTTCCAGGAGCCGCTGCTCGCGCTCGACCCGGTGTACTCGGTGGGCGCGCAGATCGTCGAATCCATCCGGCGGCACGAGAAGGTGTCGGCGGCCGTCGCGAAACAGCGCGCGCTGGCGCTCTTCGAGCAGGTGCGCATCCCGAGCCCCGAGCGCCGGCTGGCGGCCTACCCGCACGAGATGTCGGGCGGCATGCGCCAGCGCGCGATGATTGCGCTGGCCCTGGCGTGCCGGCCGCAACTGCTGCTGGCCGACGAGCCGACCACCGCCCTCGATGCCACGGTGCAGATCCAGATCCTGCTGCTGCTGCGCGAGTTGCAGCGCGAGCTCGGGCTGTCGGTGATCTTCGTCACCCACGACATCGGCGCGGCGGTCGAGGTGGCCGATCGCATCGCGGTGATGTATGCCGGCCGCATCGTCGAGGAGGGCAGCGCCCGCGAGCTGATCCGCTCGCCGCGCCATCCGTACACCATCGCCTTGCTGAGCAGCCGGGCCCATGGCGCGCTGGTGCGCGGCACCCGGCTCGAGACCATCGGCGGCGCGCCGCCCGACCTGTCGGCCTTGCCGCCGGGCTGTGCCTTTGCCGAACGCTGCAAGCTCGCGATGGCCGAATGCCGCAGCCTCCAACCCGAGCCGGTGCTGCTGTCGCCGGGCCACCAGGCGCGCTGCCTGCGCACCGATGCCGCGGCCGGGCTGGTGAGCGCGCTGCCTTGAATCCGGCGATGCGCCTGTTGCGCTGGCCGTACGCCTGGCTCACCAGGCCTGATCGACGAGGGCCGCCCGGGCCGGTCGGTGCACGTCGCAATCGACCTGCGGCGCCGCCCGTTCGAGCACCACGAAGTCACCGGCATCGACGGCCAGCAGCGCGTGGTGCCAGGTGCCCGGCGCGAGCGTCACGCCCTGTTCGCCATCCGTGATGAAGGCCGCCAGGTCCGGCGCCTCGGGCAGCGGGCCGGCGGCTGCCACCACGATCACGAAGCGGCGCGCGCCGAGCGGCACGAAGCTCTGGCTGCCGAGTGCGTGCCGTTCCATCTCGTCGACGCTGTGCGGGAAGCGCCGGGCCGTGGCGCGGAAGATCGCCAGCGCCGGCCGCCCACCCTGCCGCTGGAGCTGCAGGTCGTCGACCAGGTCGAAACGCTGCGACGTGCCGCCGTTGATGGGCCTGCCCGTGCCGCCGGGGGCTTGCAGCACGGTGCCGTAGGGCGCGAAGGCTGCGGATGTCAGCGGCTGCGGGACGAGGCGGTGGGGCGGCGGGTTCATCGGGCCGATTCTGCCCGCTGTCGCCGCTCTGCCGGCCCTTTCACGGGCGCCGAGTGCCGATCCTCGGATCGACTGATGGCGCGACCGTTTCCGTGCCGGCGATGTGCGCCACCAGCCCACTCTGGCCGGCCGCGACATGCGCTGCCAGGACGTGGCCGTCCGGATAGTCGCCACCGTTCTGCGGCCGGAAGGGGATGGGAGCTTCTTCGAAGAGGCGTTCGACGCGCGAGCGCCAGGCTTGCCTGGCCGCAGCGACCTCCTCCGCAGCGATGCGTCCCGTGCCATAGACGGCGAAGGTGGGCAGCACATCGAAGCCGAGGAAATGGAGCGAGCCGTGCGTGATGGGGAAGAGCAACTGCTCGAGAGCCGCCTGCGCGACGCGTTCGACGACCCGTTCCTGCAGACGGCCGTGGTCAAGCCGCTGGTCGTGGAACTGCGCACCCGGGCACCCGGCGTGCGCGTGGCGCTGCGGAACCTGGAGCTGCCGCAGCTGGAAGCGCAGATGGCGCGGGGCGACGTGGACCTGGCGCTGATGACGCCGGAGGTCGCGCCACCGGGCCTGCGGACGCGGCACCTGTTCGATGAGCGCTATGTGCTGATCGGCCGGCGGGGCCATCCACGGCTGCGGCGCAAGATCTCCGTGGCGCGGTTTGCGCAGCTGGAGCATGTGATCGTCTCGCTGCGCGGGGCCGACTTCGTCACGCCGGTGGACAGCACCCTGGCGGCGCTGGGGCACAAGCGCACGGTGGTGCTGTCGGCGGCTTCGTTCCTGTTCCTGCCGGAGATCGTGGCGGGGTCGGACTTCGTGGCCCTGGTGCCGGAGCTGCTGGTGCGGGACCGAGCGGACAGGCTGCTGCTCATTGAGCCGCCGTTTCCCGTCGAAGGGTTCGCGGTGGGGATGGTCTGGCACGAGCGGGGGCATGGGCATGCGGGGCAGAGGTGGGTGCGAGAGGCCATCGTTCACGGTTTCGAAACTCGAATTGGCATCCCGCGCGGGTCCACTTCCGGTCTTCGGCACTCCCGCTGAGGCGTACTCTGCGGCGTAGCGCTTGCTCCGGTGTCGCCTGCCCGTCGAGAGGTTGTGCGCCACAACATCGCCTGGCGGCAAGCACCGGATCGAGTACACCCCATGCAGAAATCGGCCCTTTCAACCGCGCGAGTGGCAGGCCTCGCCGTCGGGCTGCTCGGCGTGACCCTGGCCGTTCGCTGGGTGTTTCAGGTGGACGTCGTCGCGCGCCTCATCCCCGGCTCCGAGCACGCAGGCATCGTCAACCCGCTGCTCTTCGTCGCGGCGAGCATCTGCCTGTTCAACGCCTCGCGCCCCTCCAGCCCGGCCGCCTGGCTCACCCGACTCTCTGCCCTCTGCATCGCCGCCCTGATCGCGCTGCCGCTGGCCTACCTGTTCGAAGGAGCGACAGGCATCGGCCTGGGCGTCGACATCGTCCGTGCCGGCACCGTCTCCACGGCGACCCATCCCCATCCCGGCCGGCTGTCCGCGAACGCGAGCCTGGCATTCCTGCTCGCCGGCATCGGCTTCTGGCTGAACAGGCAACGCGCCACCCGGCCTCGCCAGCTCATCTTCCTGGCGCTGTCCCTGGCCGTTTCCCTCATCGGCCTGGCCGGACTCGTCGGTCACTTCGTGGGCCTGGAGACGCTGTACCGGGTGGCGAGCCTCAACGGGATGCTGCCGGTCACCGCGTTCGGGCTCTCGGTCGTCGGCGCTGGCCTGTGGATGCTCCATGAAGCATCCCAGGCGCTTGAACCCAAGGTGTTGCAAAGGACCGAGCAGCGCATCAAGCGGCGCTCGATCGCGGTCATCACGCTGGTCGCCCTGGCGGGTGGCGTCGCGGGGTTCGGGGTGATGCGCGATACCTTCGAGCGCTCGGTCGCGAAGGACATGCTGCTCATCGCCAGGACGAACGCGACTTCGCTGGCCCACACCATCGAGGTGAGCCTGTGGTTCCCGAGAGCCGTTGCAACGCGGCCGGCCGCGCGCCAGGCCCTGGACAGGCTGAGCACGGCGCCCGACGACGCGGTGGCCAAGGAGTTCCTGCAGAGGGTTGCCGACAGCATCCTGACCACCGACCTGACGGGTGTGGAGTTCTACGCCGCAAATGCCACGCGCGTGGCGCAGGCGGGCTCCATGACATCGGCGAAGATGCAAGTCATCCAGCGCCTGTCGAACACCGGGTCGACGACCATCCTGGCCTGGAAGGACGGCTACCTGCTCCTCACGGCAACCGATGTCCTCGTCGGGGAGCGCACCGTCGGACGCGTGGTCACCGAGCAGCGCATGCCGCTGTTCGATCGCCTGCTGGAGGACATCCGGTCGTCCCGCGACACCTCCGACGTGGCGATCTGCGGCCGCGACCAGGACAAGCTGGTCTGTGCGCCGAACCGGTTCAGGCCGTCCGGATTCGAACTGCCGATGTTCGACGCGGCGGGCGGTCCCGCCCTTCCGGTGGCAAGGGCCGTGCTCGGCGAACAGGGCGTGCAGTTCCTCGATGACCGGCGCGGCAGCCCTGTCCTGTCGGCCTTCGCGCCGATCAAGGATTTCGGGCTCGGGTTCGCGGTGCGAACCGATGTCGAGACGCTCTATGCGCCGATGAGGTCGCGCCTGAACCTTCTTGCGCTGGCGCTTGTCGGCATCGTCGCGCTGGCCATCTATGTCCAGCACAGCGAGGTGAGGCCGGTGCTCAGGCAACTGGTCGCGAGCCAGCAGATGGTGAAAGCCATCCTCGATGACCAGTCCGAACTCGTGTCGCTCGTCCAGCCCGACGGCGAACTGAGCTACGTCAACCCGGCCTATGCGCGGCAGTTCGGCCTGACACCCGCGCAGATGGTGGGCAGGAATCTGTTCGACTACGTCGAGCCGGCGGAACACGCGATCGTTCGACAGGTCATGTCGGACGTTCTGTCGACGGGCAAGACGGCGACCGGCGAGAACCGCATCAAGACGGCCAACGGCGCCGAGCGCTGGATTTCGTGGACCGACAGCCTTCAGCTCGACCCGTCGGGTCGGCCGATGCTTCATTCGGTCGGTCGCGACGTGACCGAGCGCATGCGGGCCGACCGGGCGCATCGCACGCTGGGCGCCGTCTTCGACGCAACGACCGACTACGTCGTGCAGCTCGACCCGAAGGGCCGGCTCACCTACATGAATCCGGCCGCACGCGGGCGCACCGGGGTCGCGCTCGACGCGTCGATCGAGCACCTGACGATGGCCGACTTCAACCCGCCTCAAACCCTCGAGCGCTTCATGTCGGAGGTCTGGCCCACAGCGGTGGCCACCGGCGTGTGGGTGGGCGAATCGCTGGTCTGGGATGCAGAGCGTCGCGAGTTCCCGGTCAGCCACATCGTCATCTGCCACCGCGACAAACAGGGCAAGGTCGAGTACTTCTCGGCACTCATGCGCGACATCTCGGCCGCCAAGGCCGCAGAACAGGCCGTGCGCGAGAGCGAGCATCGGCTGCGCATGGTGACCGACCACCTGCCGGCACTGATTTCCTACCTCGACTGCGACCTGCGCTTCCGCTTCGTCAACCGGACGTATCAGCAATGGTTCGGCGATGAAGCGGCGCCGCAGATCGGGACGAGCGTGCGGGAGTTCTATGGCGAGCAGGCCTGGGCGGAGATCGAGCCCCGGCTGCGGGCCGCCCTGGCGGGGCAGGAGGTGGCGTACGACCGGGAAATGGTGCGCCCCGAAGGCCGTCGCCATGTGCAGGTCACGGCCGTTCCCGATCGCGACGAGCAAGGCAAGGTCGTCGGCCTGTACACCCTCGTCGCCGACGTCACCTCGTACCGCGAAGCGCAACGAGCACTCCAGGAGAGCGAGGCCCGTTTGCGCACGGTGGCCGATGCACTGCCGATGCGCGTGGCCTACATCGACGCCGACGAGCGCTACCGATTCAACAACCTGGCCTACGAGCGAGGCTTCGGCCGGCCGCGCGACGAGCTCCAGGGGCAGACCGTGCGCGCGCTGCTGGGCGATGCGGCGTACAGCGCGATCGAACCGCACATTCGCGCCGCGTTGCGGGGAGAGGCTGTCACGTTCCAGAGCGAGATGACCAACGGCAGCCACGTCTGCTACGAGGCGCAGTACATCCCGCAGCTTGCCGCCGACGGCAGCACGGTGCTCGGCTTCCACGCCGTGGTCAGCGACATCACCCGCCAGAAGCTCGAAGAGAAGCGGCTGATCGAGCTGGCGCGCGTGGACCCGCTCACGGGCCTTGTCAATCGCGCCGGCTTCGAGTTGCGCGTCGCCGAGGCGATGGAGCGCTGCCGCACCACGGGTGCACTGATGGCGCTGATGTACCTCGACATCGACCGGTTCAAGCAGATCAACGACCGGTACGGACACAACGCGGGAGACGCACTGCTGCGGGAATTCGCGGGCAGGCTGTCCCGGACCTTGCGTTCCAGCGACACCGTCGCCCGCCTGGGCGGCGATGAGTTCACGGTGATCATGGAAGGCCTGCCGACGCCGGAGGTGGCCTCCACCGTCGCCGCCAAGATCGTCCACGCCATGAGGACGCCGTTCGCGATCGACCAGCAGACGATCGATGTCACCACCAGCATCGGCCTGGCGTTCTACCAGGGTGACGCCACGACCGTCGACGCGCTCGTCAGGCAGGCGGACGTGATGCTCTACCAGGCCAAAGGCGCGGGCCGCAACAACGTCCAGGTGGCGCTTCGCCTTGTCGAAAGGGGGCGCGCTTAGCGGGCGAGCGCAGCATCTGCCGGAAGATGCAGGCAAACCCGCAATCCAGGTGCACCACGGTGAGCCGTCAGCGTGCCGCCGTGCACCTCGGCGATCTGCCGGCAGATCGACAGGCCGAGACCTGCTCCGTCGTTGCGCCGCGTGTCGCCGCGCCAGAACCGCGCGAAGAGCTTCGGCAGGTCCTCCGCGGCAACACCGGGCCCGGCGTCGCTGACGCACAGCCCGTCGTGCGTCGCCTGCACGCGCACCACCGTGTTGCGCGGCGCATGCTGGATGGCGTTCTCCACGAGGTTCTTCAGCAGCGTGAACAAGGCGCCGCCATCGGCTCGCCACGGTGGGAGGCCGGTCGGCACCTGCAACGCGATGTCCACACCCGCCACATCCGCCAGGCGCTGCAGGTAGCTGCCGATCTCGTCCAGGAGCAGGCGCGGCTCGACGCTGCCGAAGCGATAGTTCTGTGCCTCGCGCGTCTCGGTCAGGATCAGCAGCTGCTGCACCTGGCGAGCCATGCGTTGCACATCCCTGAGCAACGTGGCCCGACCCACGAGATGGGGCTCAGCCTCGATCTGCGCACTGATCATCGCCAGCGGTGTCTTGAGTTCGTGCGCTGCGGTCGCCAGGAACTCCTGCTGCAGCTCGAACCCACGCTCCAGCCGCTCGAGCGCGCTGTTGAAGCTGTGGACCAGGGGACGGATCTCCGACGGCACCCGGGCTTCATCCAGCCGCGCATCGAGCGCCTCGGGGGTGATCCGGGCGACCTGTGCCGAGGTCTGGACCAAGGGCCTGAGCAGCCGCGCCAGCGTGATGCTGGTGATGACCGTGACCACCACCAGCAGCACGCCACCGCCGACCAACGCGCCCGAGCCGACGAGGGGCAGCCAGAGGTCGTTGCGCAGGCGGTCGTTCAGGCGCTGGCTGGCGGCGAACTGCACCAGCCACCGCTGTCCGCCGTGCATCACGGCCACGGCCCGGCCGCGCAGCGCGACACCATCCAGGTTGGCCGCGAACACGCCCTCCTCGACCGACGAGGTCAGCGGGCGCCGGTCCGCACTCGGCGACAGGACCACCGCGCCGGCCGGATCCAGCACGCGGTAGGTCACTTCCGATCCCATGCTGCGATACATCCACGCGAACTGCTCGGAGTGAGCCACCTCCACCGGGTGCCCCTGCGCGTCGAACTGCAGCGCGCCGATCAGGTCGGCCATCGCCACGCTGCGCTCGGACATCAGCGGCTGCCCGAGGACCGACACCAGGACGCCGGCCACCAGGCCCAGGCTCAGCACGCTGCCCAGCAGATGGGCCAGCACGACGCGGAACGACAGGCTGTCAACCCAGTCCGGTCTGACGAAGCGCATAGCCCTGCCCTCTCATGTTGACGATCTCGACGGCAGCGCCGATGACACCCAGCTTGCGGCGCAGCCTGTGCAGTGCCACGTCGAGCGCGTTGGGCGTGACGGCCTCCGACAGGCCCCACGCGGCGGCTTCGAGCTTGTTGCGGCGTACCGTGTCCCCAGCCGCCTGGACCAGCTGCAGCATGATCTGCAGCTCGGCAGGCGCCAGCACGATCTGCTGCTCGCGGCATTGCAGCTGGCAGGCCCGCGTTCGCAGCTTCAGGTCGCCGTACACCGGCTCCAGGCTGCGCCAGGTGCTCGCGGGCCGGCGAAGGAGCGACCGTATGCGCGCCACCAGCTCATCCATGGCAAACGGCTTCGGGAGATAGTCGTCCGCGCCGGTTTCCAGTCCATCCACCCGATCGTGCAACGCGTCGCGCGCGGTGAGGACCAGGCACGGCAGCTGCGATCCGGCCGAGCGCAGGCTGCGCAGCAGCACCAACCCGTCGCCATCCGGCAGTCCGCGATCCAGCACCAGCGCGCCATAGTCGACATGGCGCATGGCCGCCTTCGCCGCATCCATGCGGTCAAACACATCGGCGGCCACGCCTGCCGCAGCCAGCGCGTTGGAGATCAACCCGGCCAACGCCAGGTTGTCTTCAATCAACAAGATTCGGTTCATGACCTTTTTATACCTGGGCATCAGAACGCGCAGGAAGGCAGGCATGCTCCGCAATCGATCCTTACCGAACACTTTCCGATCCGCTTGACGGACCGCGAGGGAGCGCCGGGTCTACTGGGCCTCTGCCACTGCGCTGAGCAGCTGTTCAGCTGATTTCAACAAGGGCCAGGCGAGCACGGCGTTGCAGCTTTCACTCGTGCACACGGCTGCATCGAACAGGGGCTCGGCGCCCAACAACTGCAACCACCGTGCGTGCCCGTTCGCCTGCGAGCCATGCGAGAAAACACAACACTCCAGAAGTGCCGGTGCCAGCTTGGCGGCAACAGCCACAGCCGCCGTCGTGACGAAACCACCGACAACGATCACGCGGCGCTGTCGCGCAGCCTGAAGAACCGCCCCGACGAGCGCAGCGATCTCCAGGCCCCCCAGTGCCGTCAGGGCCGCCACCGGGTTGGAGATGCCGACATGCAGATCAAGTGCCCCCTGCAGCACCGCGAGCTCCCTCGCCTGACCCACGTTGCCGAAGCCCGCGCAGTCTGCGACCGGCACGCCGGTGAGTCGGCTCATCAACAATGCAGCAGCCTCGTTGCCCATGCCCGTCTCTCCCAGCAGCAACACATTGCCCGGCAGGCGGGTGACCAGGCGTGTGCCGCGCTCGATCGCGGCACGACATTGCCCGACCGTCATGGCGGCACCACGGCTGCTGTCCAAGGTGCCCCGCGCCATCTTGATCCGGACCAACTGCAGGTGCGGCTCGAAATCGGCGCGCAAGCCGCAGTCGATCAGCGTCAACGCCAGACCGTTCCGGCGAGCAAACATCGACGCGACCGTGTTGCCGGCCAGGATGTTGCGCACCCGCAGCGTCGCCACATCCGCCTGATAGACCGAAGCCGTCCGCGCCACGATGCCGTGGTCGGCGGCGAAAACCACCAGCTGAGGCTTCTCCAGCTGCGGCCGGGCCGAACCCTGGATCTGTGCAAGTTTCTGGGCCAGGAACCCGACGCAGCTGTGCACGCCGCCCGAGCCGGGCATCTGGCCAATGCCATGTCGCACTCGTTCAGCCAACGCGGGGTCGTAGCGGCGTGGGATGTCGTCGGTAGCGATCATGTTGTGTCAAGCCCGTTGACGCTCGCGGCTGGCGCGTGCCGCGGGCTTCCTACTTCAGCAACGACAGCGTGCCAACGTTGAAACTCACCGCGCGATCACGCACGGGTTCTGCCGCGTCGATGATCTCGATGGCGGTGAGTGACTCCAGCGTGGTCTTGACGTCGACGCCATCGGCACCGCAGTACTCCGGCGCTGCGAATTGCGAAAACTCGACGCGGTACTCCGTGACCTGCGGCTTCACCGGCAACATCACGACCGGATAACAGCCCCTTTGCTGAATGGCCGTGTCATCGCCCAGAATGCGCAGGCGCAGCTTGCCCACCGTATGGCCCGCCAGGTGAACCTTCAACGCCTTGTACGCGGAGGCAACCACAGGTCGTGGCGAAATCACCACGATCCCGACGCCGGCCCATTGGCTCCCGCCGCGCGTGTTGAACTGCCCCGTGACGTTGAGCACACCGTTGTTGCCAACGGAGATGTCGCCCAAGATCGCGTCGCTAGGCTTTTCGGAATAGACCGTCCCCTCGATGGAGCCCCCCTCCACCACGGCCGTCGCGCCGTTGAAGGCGGCCCAGAGGCGCTCGACCCCGGCCACCGTCACCGGTGGAGGGGAAACCGCCGCCGCGGTGGTCGCCGGGATCGATGCCAGCAACGGGGCCGGTGCCTCGCCCGCCGCCCGGGGCGCCTGCAGCTTCGCTGCTGGCGGCGCCGCAGCGGTGACGCGTCGAGACGTTGCGGCTGCGGGAGCGGGCGCTTCGACCTCGCGGCGCAGCTTGACCTCGACCCGGCCCGCTTCCAGGATGCGGCGGAACGGGCTCTCGGCCAGCCGCTTGGCCTGCTCGTCGGCCTTGTCCGGATTCGGCATGTGAGCCGGCACCTGTGCCGTCGCCTCCAGGGCGAGCGCAGCCAACGCGGTGGCCAGCCCGCGGGTGAGCAAGGTGGTGTGATTCAGGTGGCGCATGGCTGCCCCCTCGACTCAGCGAGCCAGCCCGATGGCACCCACGCCGAAGCTCACGGTGCGGTCACGCATCGGCGCCGCGGCTTCGGCCACTTCGATGCCGGTCAGGCTCTCCAGCGTGGGCTTGAGCGCGACACCCTTGGGGCCGCAATAGCCTTCGGGCGCGAAGCGCTCCAGCGCAATCCGGTACTCGGCCGCTTCGGGCTTCACGGCTTGCCACACCATCGGGTAGCAGCCGAGCCGCTGCGTGGCCTCGTCCGGCCCGACGAGCCGCACCCGCAGGCGGGTGCTGGTGGCCGAGCTGAGCCGGATCGTCAGGAACCTGTAGTCGCCGGCTTTCACCGGCATCGATCTCGGCGCGCCGATGTTGACCCCGAGACCGCCCCACGCGCTGGCGCCCTTGCCGAAGAATTGCCCGGTCACGGCGAGGACATCGCCCTGCACGGCCAGCGGCGACACCAGCGCATCGCCTTGCTTCTCGGAGAAGGCGAAACTGGTGATCACGCCTCCCTCCGGCGTGCGTGACGGGCTCTTGAACGTCGTCACCCACAAACGATCGGCCGAGTCGGCCTGCACGTTGGGCGCCGCGGCTTGCGACGCGAGCGGCACGACCATGGGCTTGGGTGCCCGCTCGGCGGGCGAGCCGCCCGGGAACTGAGAACAAGCGCCCAGCACGGCGCATGCCGCCGGGGCGAGGAAGGGGCCGAACTTCATGTCATCTCCTTGTTGGTTGGGTCCGCGTCGATCACTGACCCGACAGCAGGACAGGCTTGCCGATGACCACCGACACCGCGTCCAGGCCCGCGCTGCCCTTGAGCTCGCGGATCTGGAACTGCTTGAGCTTGGTCAGCGCCAGTGCGGTGTCAGGACGCGTGGCGCTCGCAGCAGCGCAGCTGGCATCGGGGTTGTTGGCCAGGCTGAACGACGAGAAGGGAATCACGCGCGTCGCGGCGGTGCCGCTCAGGCCGGTGACCACATAGCTCGGGAAGCAGCCGTCATCGACCGCATCGGCCGACTGCAGCATGAGCACGACCTGGCTGTTGCTGGTGGAGGCCAGGTTGATGCTCAATGCGGGCCAGCCAGACACGTCGCTCGTCGCCGTCAGCGGCAGCACGGCCACGGTGGCAGCCCACGACTCGGTGGCGGCCGTCCGGTTGCCGGTCAGCGTGTACGCCGAGCTGTTTTCGGCGATGGCATTTCCCGTGGCACCGGTGCCGTACTCGAACGAGAACGGGCCCGTGATCGACACGGCCGACGTGGCCGGTGTGGCAGGCTTGGGCGCGAAGGCGATGCTTCCCACATGGATCGCCACGGTGGCGGAGCCGGTGGTCGGGAAGGCCTCGTCCGACACCTCGATGGCCCCGATGTTGGCCAGCGTGCCGGCCAGCGCCGGGTTGGTGACGGTGGCGCCGGCACAGAAGTCGGGCAGCTTGAAGTTGGCATCGGTCAGCGCCAGCTCGTAGTTCGTCTGGGTGGCCGTGACGGTCACGCTGGCCGCCGGCACGCAGCCGTTGGGTGTCGAGCCCAGCGCCTTGATCTTGAGCTTGAGCGTCTTGTTGGTGCCGGTCGATGCCAGCGAGAACTGCAGCTTGGTCGCGCCGGACTGAACCTGGTTGCGATCGGCATCGCGCAGCGGGATGTCGATGCCCACGCCGCCGAAGGTGCTGGCGCCGGCGTTGCTGAAGCTGCTGGTGACATTGAGGATGTTGCCGCTGACACCCAGCACCGGCAGGGCGGGCAAGTCGCCCGGCTTTTCGGCATAGGCGAATGCCGAGGCCGTTCGCCCCTGGTCGGTGCTGCCGTCGGCCGCGGTGAACGACGCAACGACCTGTCCATTGATGGTGACCGGCACGGAGGGCGCCGGTGCAGGCGCAGGCGCCGGGCCCGGCACCGGGGTGCCCCCGCCGCCGCAGGCTGCGAGCAGCAGGAACAGGGTCGAGACGGCGGCCATGCGATGGGAGTTGTCGATGTTCATGGGGACTTCTTTGCTGTGGGGGTGGTAGACGATTGCCTGCACGTGGCGGGCGGACGGATCAGCGTTGTGCCGCGACGTGGCGCAACGCGGGAAATCAAGCTGGAGACGCTCATCGGCCGTACAGGGCATCTCTCAGGTCGGTACGGAACGCACCGGCACCCGAGGGGTCGTAGACGCCGAAACTCGAGGCCAGCTCCCAGTAGTGCCAGCTCATGCCGCGGGCTTCGATCAGGTCGCGCATGGCACGCGAGTAGTGCACCCGCGAGGCGCTGTCCGCGGCCGAGTACGACCCGAACTCGCCGACGAAGACCGGGTAGCCGACCTGCGTGCCATAGGCCTTCGCGAGGTCCAGGCCCCAGGTCATTCGCGACAGCTGGTCCGCCGTGCAGCAGCCCTGCCCGACCGGCAGCGCAGGTGTGACCCACGTGGCGCCCTGGTGGGTGAAGTTGAACGGTTCGTAGTTGTGGACCGTGAGGACCAGGTTGGCGTCGTTGGGCAGCACGAGCTTGGACAGGTCGGCTGCGCTGTTCCAGCTGGTCGGGCCGACGACGATCAGGCGTTGCGGGTTGTCGCGGCGAATCACGCCGACAGCCCGCGCCATGAGGTCGTTCCAGCGATCGGTCAGGTTGCCGTGCGGCTCGTTGTAGACCTCCAGGATCAACCGGTCGCTGCGATTCTTGTAGCGAGCCGCGATCTGGCGCCACATCGCGAGGAAGCGCACTTCCAGCACGGCGGGGTCCACCGCGCGTTCGTTGGCGTCCAGCACGTCGCCGTCCAGCTGGCGATAGTGGTGCATGTCGAGCAGCACGTAGACACCCTTGTCCAGCAGGCGGTCGACCACGCTGTCAACGCGGGCGAAGAAGGCCGGGTCGATCACTGCCGCCGCATCGGCCGAGGCGTGATTGCTCCACCGGACGGGCAGCCGGACGCTGTCGAAGGTGCCGCCATCGAGCAGATCGATGAAGCGTTGCTCCACGGTCAGCCCCCAGTCGCCTTCTCGCGGCGGCTCGAGCATGTTGCCGAAGTTCACCCCACGGCCGAACGCAGCCGCAGCGCTGTTGGCTCGCGCCGAGGCGCCAGGGGGGGTGCCCGCCGCCGCCGCGGGATAGTCGGCCAGCGTTGGCGCGTCGGACGCCGTTGCGCCGCCGGCCCCACCGCACGCCGCCAGCCCCGCGCAGAGCAGGATCGCGGTCACGGCGAGTCGTGCAATCGATTGCAACGATGGGGAACGAAGGCCTGGAGAAGGATTATCAGGGGCGCCACTGGCCGAATTTGCTTCCGTCTTCATCATTCGTTCAACTTCCGGTCATGAGGTGTGGAATGTGCGTGCAATCGATTGCAAGCTGAGGAGAATGTTGCAGCAAGGTTACTAGTCGTGTCAACGGGTCAATGCCTTATGATCGGGATAACGTGAATTACTGAGCGATGGGCGACTCTTTTCGCCACGCCAGCATCGATTCGCGAAACGAAGCAACCGTTTGCTGGAAGATGCTTGGTGCAATCGATTCCAGGAACCGCCAAGGAGCGCCCTTCGGGCAAGCATCTCAATGACCAGCCCTACCAAAGGAAGGCACGGCGCCCTGGCGAACCGAGGCGCGTCGGAGCAGAGTTCGACCCTGCAGGATGTGGCTCGGCTGGCCGGGGTGTCGGCCAGCACCGTGTCGCGCATCCTGAACGGCCAGGTCGACTCGCCCAGGCGCGAGGCCGTCGACGCCGCGATCAAGAAGCTGCGCTTCAAGCCGAACCTCGTGGCGAAGAGCCTGCGCAGTGGCGTGAGCATGGCCATTGGCGTGCTGACGCAGGATTTCGACAACCCCTATACCTCGCGTGCAGCCAAGGGCGTGGAAGACGAGTTGATGAGCGGTGGCTACACCCCCATCGTGATCTCGGGCCACTGGAATCGCACCGGTGACGAAACCGAGCGCGTGCGCGTGCTGATGTCGCGCAAGATCGATGGCATCGTGGTCATCGGGGGACGGCTCAGCAACGAGCAGTTGCTGGATCTCTCCGAACTGCAGCCCATCGTCGCGATCGGCCGCGACTGCCACGGCCCCCGCCTGCGTTCGCTGGATGTCGACCAGCGCCAGGGCGGCTACATGGCAACCCGTCACCTGATCGAGTTGGGACATCGGCGAATCGCCCACATCGCCGGGATCGAGTACCAGCCCGATGCGATCGCCCGCATGCAGGGCTACATGGATGCGCACCGCGATGCCGGTCTCTCGGTGGACCAGCGCCTCATCGTGCATGGCGATTTTTCCGAGCCGGGTGGCGTGCGGGCGATGCAGGCCCTGCTCGACTCCGGCATCGGGTTGACGGCGGTCTTCGCGGCGAACGACCAGAGCTTGAATGGCGCGCGGCTGGTCTTGTTCAATCGCGGCATCGAGGTGCCGGGCCAGATCTCGCTGGTGGGGTTCGACGGCTTGCCTGCTTCCGAGTATTCCGTGCCGCCGACCACCACCGTCCGGCAACCCATCTACGAGATGGGTTGCACCGCCGCCCGGGAATTGCTTCGGCTGCTGGGCGTGAACCAGCTGAACGAGGCCCCGATCGGGTCGCTGGATCTGCAGCTGATGGTGCGGGGTACCACGGCACCGCCGCCTGAAGACACGGCTCAATCCGAGACCCTCACCCAGTCGTAGTAGGCCGGACCGCCGCCACCGTTGTAGGTGCCCACGAAGCCGACGGCGTTCGCCGAGTTGTTGCCGACCCAGTGGTTCAGCATCAGGCGCATCGGGGCCGAGAACGCGGTGTTGACGCGCCGGAATTCCATCTCCACGCCGGCATCGCTGACGTGGAACCAGCGCACGTAGGTCGGCCGCCATTCGAAGCCGATGGTCCGCCAGCCGGTGGCGATGGCGAACTGCTGGAAGTTCTGCTGGCCCGCCGTCCACACGTTGGTGTGCAGGACGGTGCCCCCCTTGATGAACTCGAGGTCGATTTCGAAGTGGTTGGACGTGCCCGCGTTGCCGGTGAACAGAAAGAACGAGCTGTTGCCGCCGGGAATGGTGCCCGGCTGCATGCGGGTCACGAACTTGCCGTACTGGAAACTCTGCCAGGTGCGCACCTCGGCGCATTTCACCGCGTTGCGGTTGCTGCCGTTGACGTTCAGGTCCAGCCCGCCCCACCCTGTCAGCCACGCTTCGCTGAAGGCGAAGGTGCAGCCGAAGATGTCGCCATTGGCCCAGTTGGCGGTCTCCCAGGTCGATCCGTTGGGACCGCCCGTGCCGTCGAACCCGTCGAAGAAGCTGGTGGCCTGCGCGTTCAGGTGCAGGCCCATGGCCAGCACCAGGGCGAAGGCGCCCTTGACGATGGAAGTGATCATGCTTGTCTCCTCGTTGTGGGTTGTCGTGCGCGATCAGGGGGCGAGCTTCACGGTGCCCACGCTCAGGTTGTGCGCGCCCGTGGTGGTCGCGGCGTTGATCACGTCGACCGCGAAGAGACCGGCCTGGATGGTCCCGACTTTCGAGCCGATGCCATTGCAGTAGTCCGGCAGCGGAAACATCGTGTCGTTCAGGTCGATGACGAGTTCGGACAGGGTCGAGTTGACGATGGCCTGGGCCGTTGCCGTGCAGCCGTCGCCCGCCACCGGGCTCGGTTGGAGCTTGATCGACAACACGCCGTCGCTCGACGATTTCAGCTGGATCTTCAGCCTGGTGAAACCCGCGGCATTGAAGGCGGTGACCGGTGCCGCGCCGGTGTTGCCGGGCGCGTAGAGCCGGATGGCCGCACCGGCGTAGGCCTGGCTGCCCGACAGCGTCGCGCTGAAGCTCGCCTCGCTCGGTGCATACGTCGGCGCACCGGCAACGAGTTCGTTGCCCTTCTCGGCAAAGGCGTAGGTCTCGATCTTGCCGGCCTCGCTGGTGTCCGTCGCGCTCGAAGGGGTCGCGAATGCGACATCGCTCGACGACGGGCCCGCGGGCGGTGATGGAACGGGGGTCGACGGCGGCGCAGAGGCCGCCGGCGTGGGGGTGCTGCTCCCTCCCCCGCCGCAAGCCGTGAGCGCCACCGCGCTGAAGAGCGCCGTCAGGGCGGTGCATGAACGCCGATAGATCTGATCCACTGAGGTCTCCTGTGAAGTGACCCGTGGATGGTGTTCTCACGCTGCCGTCGGCGCAGTCGCGTCTTTGCGTTTGACCGTGCCGTTCTTGCGCTCAGGGCTCAAAAGCACATCATCAAGCCGAACTTGTTGCGCTCGCAGGTGACGACGCGCGTGCGCGCGGCCGGCGTCGCCGGCTCGGCCACCTTGCGCGGTGGCGTCGGCCTCGCCACGCGACGGGAGACCGGCACCGCGGCGTTCGCCGAGTCGTTCACCGACTCGTACGCCGTCTTCCAGGTCGCGAGCCGCTGGCGCGACAAGGCGGCCAGCTCGTCCTTCTGGTAGATGCGGACATGGTCGACGAGCATCGGCTCGCTGCCCGGTCCGGCTTCCAGGTTCAGCAGGAAGGGCCATTGCTCGAAGACCTCGCGCGCACCGGTGGGCACCTCGGCGCGGAGCACCGCTTTCACCACCACGTCGTCGAGAGCCCATCGGATCTTCACCGGGTCCCATTCGAGCGAGAAGCGGTGGAAGCCATCGCTCGAAGGCGTCAGTTCCACCGGCGCATGGAAAGCCGGCTCGTCGCCGATGCCCGGCGCATACAGGCCGAGATGGAGGTCGGCCCCGTCCTTCTCGATCAACGCGATCTCGCCGGCTTCCAGCCAGTCGAGCGATGTCAGCGGTGCGCCCTGCAACGAGACGCGCGCGGCACCGGCCGGCAGCTTCACGCGCAGCTCGATGCGGCCGTAGATCATCGCGCCCGTCGGCCGCACGCGCAGGCTGCTCGCGGGCGGCAGCAGCAAGCGGCCATGGCCGTCGAGCTGCGGGCTCGCGCCGCCGGGGGCCTTGTGCACGCGCCAGCGTTTCTCGTCGACCCGCACGGTCGCCGCCGCGTCGAATTCATCGGCCCAGGCGAGCCGCCATGCGCCGTCCCGCGCCTCGCGCGGAATGACCGCCGGCGGCAGCGGCGCCGCCACGGCCGCCACGTCGCCCGCGGCATTCAGGAACTCGATGCGCCCCAGCTCGAAGCGCACCGGCTCCTGCGACGGTTCGTTGGCCGTGACCTCCACGCTCGCGACGGCCGGCAAGGTCTGCGCGATGCTCGCGCCGTTGCCGGCGCAATAGGGCTCGGGCTCGAAGACCGCCAGCGGGATGTCGAGGTCCATCGTGCCCCGCACCCGCTGCAGCAGCACCGGGTAGCAGCCGGTGTTCTGCAGCTTCGTGTCGGTGCCCTTGATCCGGATGCGAAGCACCTGTTCGGTCGGTGACACGAGCCGGATGCGCAGGTTCCGGAAGGCCGAGAGGTCGACCGCCGCCCCGCCGCGGCCCGCCCCCACGTCCACCCCCAGCGTGGTCCAGGTGCTTCCATGCGCACGGCCCAGGCGGCCGGACACCCGCACCCCGCCGTCGTAGACGCCGAGCGCGTCGGCCGCGACATCGCCGGGCTTCTCGGAGATCTGCAGAAGCGTCACCGGCGGCCGCTCGCGGCCGGCCGGAGGCGTCCTGAAATCGGCCCACACCACCGACGGTGCGTCGGCACCCCAGGCCGGCACGGACAGCCACGCCGCGGCAAGCGCCGCCAGGCACCACGCTGCGCGCTTCATGCCGCGCTGACCGGCATGCACAGCTCGCAGCGCACGAACGGCGAACCGGGCGGCGGCGTACCGGGTTCGCAGCGCTGGATGAAATGTCCCTCCGCGAGCTTGAAGGGGGATGACGGCAGCCATTCGGTGAGCAAGCTGTTCCAGCCGCGCCCGATCTCGCTCGACGGGCCTTCGTACCGCAGGCAGGCCGCCCAGTGCGCCGGCAGGCTCTTGCGCATGGCCCGCAGGCCGGGGTCCTGCCAGCCGGCGGGCAGCTCGACGCAGGCGTCCATGCGGCACTGCGCTGCGAGCGTGATGGCCGGGTCGTCGAGGCCGATGGACAGCATCGGCCGGTCCGACAAGCCCATGCTGTCGACCCAGGGCACGAAGCGCGTGTGCAGGACCTCAGAGCTGTGGCCGTAGTCGCCGCGCTCGCGCATGTAGAGGCATTCCCTCGCCTCGAAGTGCCTGAGTTCGACACGGCAGTTGGTGGCGGTCCGCCTGTCGTCGGCCGGCGCTCGCCAGCCGATCCACCCGCCCGAACGCCAGCGGGACGGCGTCATGCCGAAGTGCTCGCGAAAGGCGCGGGCGAAGGCTTCCGGCGAGGCGAAGCCGCAGTGGAGCGAGACGGCCGTGACCTTCTCGTTCGGGCAGTGGCGCAGCCGGCCGGCCGCCGTCTCGAGCCGGCGGCGGCGCACGAACTCCTTCGCCGTCTCGCCGGTCCAGGCGAGGAAGAGCCGGTGGAAGTGGAACGGCGAGAACGCCGCGCAGTCGCTCAGCCGCTCCAGGCTCAGGTCCTTCGACAAGTGCGTCTCGACGTGGTCCAGCACCTGCTCCATGCGCCGCAGGTGGTGGCTGCGCAGCGAGGGTTGTTCACGCGGGCGCACGAGCGCCTTCAGCGGGCCGGCGCCGGCGGGCGGAAGACCTTGCGCAAAACGGAGCTGCGCGGCGGCGTCGGCGACCAGGAGGTTCGTGTTCATCGGGCAACTAGGGCGCCTCATCCCTTGACGGCGCCTGCGGACAGGCCCTCGATGAGGCGGCGTGAAGAGGCGGCGAAGAGGATCAGCAGCGGCAGCACCGTGATGGCCGAGCCTGCGCTGATGGCGCCCCAGGGCGTCTGGCCGGTGCCCTGCAGCGAGCGCAGCACGAGCGGTGCGGTGAACATCTCCTGCTGGCTCATCACGAGCAGCGCGCCGACGAAGTTGTTGTACGAGCCGATGAAGGTGACGAGGCCCAGCGTGCCCATGGCCGGCCCGATGAGCGGCACGACGACGCGCCAGTAGATGCCGAACTCGCCGCAGCCGTCCATGCGCGCCGCCTCGACGAGCTCGCGCGGCAGCGCCGAGCCGATGTACTGGCGCATCATGAACACGCCGAACGCCGAGCAGGCGCCGGGCACGATGAGGGCGCGCGTGCTGTTGAGCCAGTCCATCTCCTTCATCAGCAGCACGAACGGGATCATGCCGACGAAGGCCGGCAGCAGCATCGTCGCCATCAGGCCGGCGAACAGCGTGTCGCGCCCCGGGAACTCGTACATCGCGAAGGCGTAGCCGCCCAGCGAACACAGGAACAGGTTGAGCGCGGTGGCCGCCACGGCGACCCACAGCGACAGGCCCAGGCTGTGCCAGAAGTGCGGGCGCAGCGCGACCAGCTGGTGGATGTTGTCGGCCAGCGCCGAGCCGAACCACAGCGGCGGCGGCATCGAGAGGATGTCGCTGTTGGTGTGCGTCGCGAAGACGAACATGAAGTAGAACGGCGCCAGCATGATGAGCGCCCCCATCATCACGATGGCGTAGGGCAACCACCCGGAGGGCCTGAGCTTGCGCAGCAGCCGTGCGCGCCGGCTGCCCGAGGCGGGTGCCCTGGCGATGGCCTGGGCGGTGAGTTGCGATGCGGTCATGGCCGGTCAATCCTTGCGCCCGAGGGTGCGGTTGTTGAGCCACGTGAGCGCGGCGATCACCATGAACATCAGCCAGGCGACGGCCGACGCGGTGCCGAAGTCGCCATCGTTGAGGCCCACCTTGTACATCTGCATCGCCACCGTCTCGGCCACCTGCCCCACCCCGCCGGTGCCCCCGGTGAGGATGAAGGGCTCCTCGAAGAGCTGCAGGTTGCCGATGATGGTCAGCGTGACGGCCAGCAGCATCATCGGGCGCAGCAAGGGCACCGTGATGTAGCGGAACTGCTGCCACAGCCCGGCGCCGTCGATGGTCGCGGCTTCGTACAGGTCCTTCGGGATGGTCTGCAGGGCCGACAGGTAGAGCACGGTGTTCCAGCCGACGAAGCGCCACCAGACAATGAAGGACACGATGGGCCGCGTGTACTCCGGCCGCCCCCAGTCGACGTTCTGCACCGGAAACAGCCAGGCGAGCGGATGCAGGCCGAACATCTCCAGCCGGCCCAGGCCGGTGAGCACCTGGTTGACGACGCCGAAGTCGCGCGAGAACAGCGAGGAGAACACCAGCGTGATCGCCACGGTGTTGGTGATGTACGGCAGGAAGTACATCGCGATCACCGGGTTGCGCGCGCGGCGGAACTTCGTGTGGATGAAGAACGCAAGCGGCACCGCGATCAGGTGCTGCGGCAGTCCGGAGACGATGCCCAGCCAGAAGGTGTTGTACATCGCGCGCCAGAAGTCGCGCGCGTACAGCTCCGACCAGAACCGGCCCGAGAAGAATTGCGACCAGGGCAGGTCATCGAACTGCAGGACGAAGGCGTAGTTGCCGAGGCCCTCCCACTTCATGCCCCCCAGGCCCGCCGTCAACTCCCAGCGAAAGAACGACGCATACGCGGAGAACAGCAGCGGAAACAGGCCGAACGTCAGGAAGAGGATGAAGAACGGTGCGACGAACACGTAGGGCATGAAGCGCCACGGCTTGAGCCGGCGCCGCCTCGTCTTCTTCAGCGGCGTTCCGTGCGGGGCGGGGACTGCGGACATGGGGGGACTTCCGGTCTCGGGGGATCAGCGGCGAACGCGGCGTTCGATCGCCTTCTTTGCGTCGGCCAGCGCCGTCTTCACGTCCTTGTCCTGCTCCAGCACCTTGTCGAACTCGGCGCTGACGACCTCGGCGGCCACCGGGTCGAGCTTGTCCACTTCGGTGGCGGGAATCTTCGCCGCGGTGGCCTTCCAGGCCTGGCGCGCCTTCTGGCCGCCGAGGAAGTCCATCGGCTGGTCGACGAACGGGTCGGTGGTGGCCTCGACGAGCGCCGGGAAGGCATCGAGTTCGCGGAAGGCGGCGATCTGCACCTCCTTGCTGGTCGTCATGAACTTCACGAAGTCCCAGGCGAGTTCCTTGTTCTTCGCGCCCTTCGGGATCGCGTAGAAGCTGCCGCCATACGAGGCGTTCACGCCACCGGGAAGGCCGGCCGAGCGCCAGTGGCCCTTGGAGTCCGGGGCGATCCAGTTCTTCAGGTGGCCGGCGAGCCAGGAGCCCATCATCTCCGAGGCGATGGTGCCGCGCTTGAAGCCTTCGCTCCACTCGTTGCTCCAGGCGCCGACCTTGGCGTCGATGCCGGCCGCACGCGCCAGCTTGGCGGTCTCGAAGGCTTCCACGAAGCGCGGCGAATCGACCAGGATCCTGCCCTTGCTGTCGAAGTAGATGCCTTCGCCGTCCTTCAGGCCCGAGCGGATCACGATGTCCTTGATCGCCGCGGCATGCGGGATCAGGTAGGCGCCGGTCTTCGCCTTGAGCGCCTTGCCGGCATCGATGAACGAGGCCCACGACTGGGTGAGCTGCGCCTCGGTGACGCCGGCCTTGTCCATCAGGTCCTTGCGATAGAACAGCGCACCCGGGCCGATGTCGGCCGGCATCGCGGCGAAGATGCCGCCGCGGCTGGTGGCCTGCGCCACCGTGAACCTGAAGAACTTGTCCTTGTACTGCAGCGCGTTGTAGGGCGGCTTGGACAGGTCTTCCACGCCGCCGCCTTCGGCGAACTTGGCGACGAAGCCGATCTCGATGCCCATCACGTCGGGCAGGTTCGCGCCGGTGGCCAGCGCCGTCGTCATCGCGTTGTGGTGGTCGCCGTAGCCGAGCGCGACCAGCTTGATCTCGACCTCGGGGTGGACCTTCTTGTACAGCGGGATCGCCGCCTGCACCGAGCGGTCGAGATCCTTGAACGATGCGACGGTCAGCACCGTCTGTGCCGAGGCAAGGCCCGTGGCCGATGCCAGCAGCGTGGCGAGACTGAGCCTGGTTGCGAATTTCACTTCAACTCCTCTGGGGTGGTCCGACGAAGCGCCTGTCGTGTCCGTGACAACGCTCATGCAAGCGCTTGCATGGCAGTGTATGAACTGGGTGTCGGCACCGGCCCGGGGGGAACCCTGAACGACCTAGCCGATCTTGCGGTTTCGCGGCTTGTCGCGCACCCGGATGGGGCGCCCCGTGTCAGCGTGTGACGGGGACCGCCTTGGTCGATTCGCGGACGATCAACTCCAGCTTCGCCATCGCCGCGCGCGGCGGCTTGCGGCCGTCGATGAGCGCGACGACCGCCCCCGCGGCCTCCCGGCCGAGGTCGCGCAGCGGCTGCCTCACCGAGGTCAACGGAGGCAGCGAGAAGGAGGAATGGGACAGGTCGTCATAGCCGACGATGGACATGTCGTCCGGCACGCGCATGCCGCGCCTGTACAGCGAGAGCATCGCGCCATAGGCGGAGTCGTCGTTGGCGGCGAACACCGCGCTGAACGGCAGGCCGCGATCGAGCAGCATGTTCATCGCCGTCACGCCCCCCGTCTCCACATAGCCGCCCGGCGCCACCAGCCCCTCGTCGAAGGGCAGCCCGGCCGCGACCAGGGTGTCGCGGTAGCCGCGCAAGCGCTCTTCAGCATCCTGGCGTCCCGGCGGGCCGGCAATGAAGGCGATCCTGCGATGGCCGAGTTCGAGGAGGTGGCGCACCGCCTCGCAGGCGCCGGCGTAGTGGTCGAAGCACAGCGAATGCACCCGCATCGACGCCGACTGCCGCCCGAGCAGCACCGTGGGAACGCCTTGCGCATGGCGATCCAGCAGCTCGTCGTCCAGTTCGGCCACCAGCAGGATCACGCCGTCGACCCGGCGGCCCATCAGCGACATCAGCCGTTGTTCTTCCTCGACCTTGTTCCAGTGGCCGCTCACGAAGATGGCCTCGTAATGGTGGCTGGCCAGCCCATCCTCGACGCCACGCATGGCCTCGTTGAAGAACGAGCTGGAGATCTCCTGCGTCAGGACGCCGACGGTCATCGTGCGGCCCTTGGCGAGCCCGCGCGCGACCAGGTTGGGCCGGTAGTTCAGGCGCTTGATGCTGCTCTCGATGGCCGTCGCCTTCTCTTCGGCGACCACGTGGGTGCCGCTCAGGTAGCGCGACACCGTGCTCGTGGAAACCCCGGCCAGGCGCGCCACCTCTTCGAGCGTGACGCTGGTGTTTTCGATGGGCATGGCCGGATGATAGCGCTTGCGCAACTTGCCCGTGGAAGGGGAAAGACCCACCGATTCGGGTATCACACCCGGGAAACCCCGGGGTTTCCCGCTTGCCACCGTTGATTCGCAAGAACGGTCAGGTCAGCATGTTGCAAGCGCTTGCACAGCAGGCTATCGTGCCAGCCATGAAGCCGAAAGACAGCCCTCACCCCACCCCCCTCCGCTCGGCCGCTCGCTGCGTCGGCGTCTTCGCCCTCACGGTGGCGACCTGGGCGAACGCGCAGGTCGCCACGGTGCGCATCGACGCCTCGCGCGTCGGCCCGGCCGTCAATCGGCAGGTGCTGTCCGGTTTCAATTTCGGCAACTGGATGTCGGTGACGGAATTCCGCGATGAACTGGCCAAGGTTCCGGCCGCTGCGCTGCGCTTTCCCGGCGGCAACATCGGCGACGACCACGACATGGACGAGCCGACGCTGGACGCCTTCAAGTCGCTGCTGTCGCAGGTCGCGGGCGAACGCGAACTGCTCGTGCAGACTCGCGTGTTCCAGGGGCGGCCCGACCGCCCCGCCGCCAACACGCCGCAGGACGCGGCGCGTGCCGTGCGCATGGCCCGCGCCCGCGGACTGAACGTCAGGATCTGGGAGATCGGCAACGAGCCCGACCTCTTCAGCACCGTGCGCGGCGACGCGAGCTGGACGGTCCCGCGCTATTGCGAGGTCTTCCGCGCGCAGGCCGCGGCGATTCGCCGCGAAGACCCGAAGGCCTTGATCGCCGGCCCCGCCGTCTCCGGTGCCCAGCCCGGCGCACCGCTCTTCCTCGAGCGCTTCGTCGAGCTGTGCGGCGACGTCGTGGATGTGCTCACCTGGCACATCTACCCCACCGAAGGCGATGGCACCGAAGAGGCCGCGCTCGCCACGGTGGCCGAGGTCGACCGCTCGATCGCGCGCTTCTCCTCGTTGTGGAAGGACCGCTCGCGCAACCCGCTCGGCCACGGGCGGAGCATCCGGTTCGGCGTGACGGAATACGGCCTGTCGTGGCGCACCGACCGGCCGCGCTTCCTGTCCGACCAGGTGGGCGCGATGTGGGCGGCCGAATCGGCCTTGCGCATGGCGCAGCAAGGGCTGAACCTGGCCCATTACTTCGCCTACATGGGCACCGGCTTCCACGGGCTGCTGGACACGGGGGGCGTACCGCGCCCGACCTACTACGGCTTCGGCCTGCTGAGCGAGCTGGACGGCGCCTTCGTCGACGCGGCGAGCAGCGACGCGATGCTGTGGGCCCATGCGACGAAGAAGGGTTCGCAGCTTCAGCTCGTGCTGTTCAACACCCGCACGCAGCCCCAGCCGGTGCGCATCGACGGCCAAGCCGCGCTGACGCTCAAGGATGCACGCTACTTCGACGCGGGCATCGCGGAAGAGGAGAAGCCGTTGCAGCCGCTCGCCGCGCAGGCCGGACGCACGATCACCCTGCCCGCCCGTTCGATGGCGATCGTCCGGCTGGAGCTGGTGCCATGAGGCCCGACCAACGCCTGCGCCGCCGCCTGCTCGCCGCTTCGGCGCTCGGCGTGGGCCTGCCGGCCTGCGGCAGTGCGCCGAAGAAGGCGTCGGCGCTCGACGACGGCCTGGCCTTGCCGGTCCTTGCCGACCGCGACGAGGACAGCAGCCGCGGCATCTTCTTCGGCATCTTCCGCGAGAGCGCGTTGCCCGACATGCTGATCGACGTGCAGGACGACCTGCGCCGCCAGCCCGCGGCCGCGATGTGGTTCACCCGCTTCGGCGCGGCGTTCCCGGAGTCGCAGATCCGCTACCTCGCGCAGCGCGGCGTGGCGGCGCAAGTGACCTGGGAGCCCTGGGGCTTCGACAACAGCCCGGTGGCGCTCGCCGACATCGTCGCAGGCAAGTGGGACGCGACCATCGACGCCTGGGCGCAAGGCGCGGCGCGTGTCGACCACCCCTTCATGCTGCGCGTGGGCCACGAGTTCAACGGCGACTGGTACCCCTGGTGCCTGGTGAAGAACGGCCGCCAGCCCCAGCTCTTCGCGCAGGCCCACCGCCACATCGTCGAGCGCTTTCGGGCGGCCGGCGCAAACAAGGTCCGCTGGGTCTGGTGCTTCAACAACGACAGCACGCCCGCGGAGTCGTGGAACGACCCGCGCGCGGCCTACCCTGGCGACGAGTACGTCGACTGGATCGGTATCGACGGCTACAACTTCGGCACCAGCCAGAGCTGGTCGCACTGGACGCCCTTCAGCCAGGTCTTCGGCCGCGCGGTCGGGATGGCCCGCGAGATCGCGCCGTCCAAGCCCATCGTGCTGGCCGAACTCGGCTGCTCCGAAACCGGCGGCGACAAGGCCGCCTGGATCGAGCGCATGTTCAGCGACATCGAGACGCTGCCCAACGTGCGGGCCTTCACCTGGTTCGACGTCATCAAGGAGACCAGCTGGGCGCTGACCTCCGGCAACGACAGCTGGCTCGCCGCCATCCAGGGCCTTCGCCGCGCGTCCATTCGCGGAAACGGGAACGCGCTGCTGTCCATCACCACCACGAGGCGCTGATCAGCGGTTCGACTCGCCATCAGGTTTCGAGACGAGCAGGTCTGCAGGCTGACAGTCGAGGTACTCGCAGATCCGCTGCAAGGTGTCGAAGCGCACGCCCTTCACCTTGCCCTGCTTGAGCAAGGACAGGTTGGCTTCGGTGATGCCGACGTACTCGGCCAGGTCTTTCGACTTCACCTTGCGCTCGGCCAGCATGATGTCGAGCCGGACGACGATGGGCACGGTGGGCGTCCCGCTTCAGACGATCTGCGCGTGCTCATCGGCAAGTTCGGCAGCTTGCGTCATGACGTGCGCGATTTGCCAGACCATGCCTGCGAACAGCAGCATCAGCAATTCGCTGGAGCCGATGGCCAGACCGAGTGGGCGTTTGCCGGGAGGCGCGCCCAGCGTCAGGAGCACGCCGATCAGCGCCGACGACACGAGCCCGCCAAGCGCTGCAGCGAACATGCCGACCGCGAAGCCGCGCAGGTGCCGCACCGTGCCCAGGCTGAATGTTTCGCCGCGCGCGAAACCGAGGAAACAAAAGCGCGCGCGGAACAGGCCATAGGCCATCGCACACGCCGGCAGCATGCCTGCCAGCACCACCAGACCGGACTGCCACCCAGCGATCTGCAAACCGGGCTGACCTGCCGGAAATGCCGATTTGCTGCCCAGACGCTCCAGCCAGATCTCGGGCGGTGTCGTGCACAACCCGTAGAGCGTGAGGGCCGGAATGGCAATCACCATCGCGAGGCATGCGAGCGCAAGCAACGCGTTGAACCGCGCGCCGACCGGCGAAATTGCGCTTTGCGAACTCTTCATGCAGCCCCCTTGTCGAGGGTTTCAGTTTGCCATATATTTCTGTAAAACAATAATAAAACAATGCAAGACAGAAATTTTCTCAACGAACTGAGCACAAGGAAATTGCATGCTGAATCGTCGTGCTGTCTGCATCACGCTTGCCCTGCTGGCCGGGTGCGCGGACGTCAACTGGGAGCGCGCCTTGTACGAAGGTCAGCGCAACACGGCGCAGCAATGCCGGCTGAGTCGAAAGCCGGCCGACCCACCGTGCCCGGTGCTGCCCGAGTTCGCCAACTATGAAAAGGAGCGCGCACGCGCGGCGGGTACCGAGCCCGCCGAGGGTGGGCGGCCCGTCGAGACACCCCGGCGATGAAAGGCTCGACGCCCGGCATGCGACGTTTCATGTGACCCCCTGACGCAGGCGAAGCACGCAGCCGATTCGATGTAAATCGGGTGCGGTGAACTTGCATCCTGTTGCACTGCGTCTCGCTGCGCCAACGCCCCGCGTGGCATCCGTCGACTCCGCAAGTTTCGTCAGCTTTCGTGACATCGCGACTCAGACACTAGCGCCGAAATCGAGGGCGCCGCATGTCGAATGAGATGGGCGCGCCGCACCCACTTTGACGCAACAGGATCTTCACGATGAGCATGCCAAACCAACGCCCCAGACGCGCCACTGCGACGAGCGCACTGCTGTGCGCCATGGTGCTGTCTGCCTGCGGGGGAGGCCACGATTCGGATACCGCTGCGGCACCGGTTGGGTCAGCACCGGCACCCGCACCCGCACCCGCACCCGCACCCGCACCCGCTCCCGCACCCGCTCCCGCACCTGCTCCTGCTCCTGCTCCTGCTCCTGCTCCTGCTCCTGCTCCTGCTCCTGCTCCTGCTCCCGCTCCCGCTCCCGCTCCCGCTCCTGCTCCCGCTCCCGCTCCCGCTCCCGCTCCTGCTCCCGCTCCCGCTCCCGCTCCCGCTCCGGCAGCAGCCATTACCTGGCCTGAGCCGGCAGCCATCGACTGGGGCACCGCACTCAGCTCGGCGCAGTTGAATGCCAAGGCAGGCGTGCCAGGCACGTTCACCTACTCACCGGCGGTTGGCGCAAAACCCGAGGTCGGCGTCCAGTCGCTGACGCTCAAGTTCACGCCGCAGGACACGGCGAAGTACTCGACGGTGACGGTCGTGCAGAAGCTGACCGTCAACAAGGCTCAACCGCCGGCGAGATGGGATCTCCCCGCCGCCGTGCTCCAAGGCTCTGCGCTCACGGCCGCGCAGATCACCACGTCACCGTACGCGCTCTACGGCGTTCAGGGCACTGCCGATGCGGCGTCGTACATGACCATCGACGGCAAGCCCCTGGGCACCGCCACCACGGCAGCCGCCGGGACGGCCATCGTCCAGGCCACCTTCGTTCCGAGAGACGGCGCGCACTACAGCCCGGCGGTCATCAGCACCACGCTGACCATCAAGCCCGCGTCGACCACGGCCGCCATCGACTTCGGCGATACGAAGCAGACGATCCAGGGCTTCGGCGGCTCCGCGGCCTGGTACTACAGCAAGATGTCGGAAGAGCGCCTGAACGTGCTGTTCGGCACCAGCCTCGCCGACAGCCTGGGACTGAACATCATCCGGCTGCGCATCGCGCCGGCGAATTGGAACGCCTCGGCCAAGACCGCCGACACCACGCAATGGACGGCCGAGCTGGAGAACGGCATCGGTGCCCAGGCGCGGGGAGCCATCGTCTTCGCTTCGCCGTGGTCACCCCCGGCGAGCATGAAGATCGTCAACACGGAACGCAGCAACCCGCTCTACAGCGGACGGCTCGACCCCGCGATGTATGCGGACTACGCCCAGTACCTGAACGCCTACATCCGCTACGCCGCCACGCGCAATGTGAAGCTCCACGCAGTGTCGCTGCAGAACGAGCCGGACTGGGACCCGAAGGACTACGAGTCCTGCCTGTGGAACGCCGACGAGATGACGGCCTGGGTCGGTGGCTACGGGGCGACGGCCATCGCCGGCACCACCACCAGGCTGATGGCGGCGGAATCGTTCTACTACTCGCAGGCCACCACCGACACGCTGCTGGCCGACTCGAAGGCAGCCGGCAACCTCTCCATCGTCGGCGGCCACCTGTACGGCGGCACGCCGAACTACTCCAGCGCGGCGGCAAAGCTCGGAAAAGACGTCTGGATGACCGAGCACTTCCTGGACTCCGTCAACAAATCGGACGCCAAGACCTCATGGCAGACCAGCATCGACGACGCCATCGCGATGGCGAAGGAAGTCCACGACGGCCTGACGCTGTCGCAGTACAACGCCTACGTCCATTGGTGGCTCGTCAACTCCAACGACTCGACGCCGACCGGCCTGATCGGCACGAACAACAAGCCGACCTACTTCGGCATCGGCCTGAAGCACTTCTCGTACTTCATCCGTCCGGGCTACGTCCGCTATGACGCGACAGCGCTGCCGCAGAAGGGCGTCCGCGTCTCGGCGTTCGGCACACCCCCCGGCGCTGCCGACAGCAAGGCCGTGGTCGTGCTCGTGAACGAGAACGCGGCCGACGTCACGCTGACGACGTCGATCGCCCCCGCCGGCCGCTCGCTGACCAGCCTGACGCCGTACCGCACCACCGCGACCGCCACGTTCGCGCAACAGCCTGCGATCGGCGTCAGCGCGAACACGTTCTCCATTTCGCTGCCGGCAAAAAGCATCACGACGCTGGTGAACTGACCCTCCAAAGGAACGCAACCGTGAACACCGAACACATCGTCAAGTCCATCCATCGCGCCATGGTCTGCACCACGGCAGCACTCGGCCTGCTGGGTTCAGCCGGCCTGGCCCACGCGCAGATCGCCGTCGGCAAGCCCAAGTTCCTCGGCAACATCATTGCCGGCAATCCGCCGGGCAACTTCAGCACCTACTGGAACCAGGTCTCGCCGGAGAACGCCGGCAAGTGGGAGTCGGTGGAGCCGGTGCGCGGCCAGATGAACTGGAGCCAGCTCGACGCCGCCTACAACTACGCGCGCTCCAACGGCTTTCCGTTCAAGCAGCACACCTTCGTGTGGGGTTCGCAGGCGCCGAACTGGATCGACGGGCTGAGCGCGCCGCAGCAAGCCGCCGAGGTCGAGGATTTCATGCGCCAGTACTGCCAGCGCTACCCGCAGACGCAGTACATCGACGTGGTCAACGAGCCGTTGCATGCACCGGCCAGCTACCGCGAGGCCCTCGGCGGCGCGGGCTCGACCGGCTGGGACTGGATCGTCTGGTCGTTCCAGAAGGCCCGCCAGCACTGCCCCAACGCCAAGCTCCTGATCAACGAGTACGGGATCATCAACGACGCCAACGCGCTGAACCGCTACAAGGGCATCGTCAACATCCTGAAGTCGCGCGGCTTGATCGACGGCGTGGGCATCCAGACGCACTACTTCAGCATCGACAACCTGGCGCCGGCCACGATCACGCAGAACCTGGACTCGCTGGCCCAGGCCGGCTTGCCGATCTACGTGTCGGAGCTGGACATGACCGGTGACGACGCCACGCAGCTGGCGCGCTACCAACAGAAGTTCCCGCTGCTGTGGACGCACCCGGGCGTCGCGGGCGTCACGCTGTGGGGCTACATCGAAGGCCAGACCTGGGTGGCCAACTCGCACCTCGTGCGCCGCGATGGCAGCGAGCGGCCCGCGCTGACCTGGCTCGGCAACTACGTGCGCAGCAACACCGGCGGCGGTGGCGGCGGCATGCCCGGCAAGTCCATCGTCGTGCGTGCACGGGGAACCTCGGGCCAGGAGCGCGTGACCTTGCGCGTCGGCGGCACCGCGGTGCAGAGCTGGACGCTCGGCAAGACCATGACCAACTACACGTTCACGACCAGCCTGTCGGGCGGCAGCACCGTGGAGTTCAGCAACGACGCCGCCGGCCGCGACGTCCAGGTCGACTACCTGAGCGTGAACGGCAGCGTCCGGCAGGCCGAGAACCAGACCTACAACACCGGCGTGTACCAGAACGGCCGGTGCGGTGGCGGCAGCGGCCGCAGCGAATGGCTGCACTGCAACGGCGCCATCGGCTTCGGCGACCTGTGAGCCCCTGCCTGATCTGAAAGGAGACCTGTCATGAAGAACACGATGAAACTTCGCAAGGTTCTGTCGACGCTGGCGGCCTTCGTGCTGCCGGCGCTCACCCTGGGGGCCGCTGCTCCGGCGCACGCCGCCGTCACGGTCGACGGCAACGCCTGGTACACCCTCGTCAACGTCAACAGCGGCAAGGCGCTCGACCTCTACAACTGGATGACCGGCGACGGCGCCGAGTTCCGCCAGTGGAGCCGGCACGACGGTGCCAACCAGCAGTTCCAGCTGGTCAGCTCCGGCAACGGCTACTACCGGCTCAAGAACAGGCACTCGGGCAAGGTCGTCGACGTGTGGAACCTCTCGACGGCCGACGGGGCCGCCGTCAACCAGTACACCGACCACGATGGCGTCAACCAGCAGTGGCAGTTGGTCGGCTCCGACAACAACGCGGTGCGCTTCATCAATCGCAATTCGGGCAAGGTGCTTGAAGTCGCCGGCGCGTCCACCGCCGATGGTGGCGACGTCACCCAGTACACCGACTACAGCGGCCGCAACCAGACCTGGGCGCTCGTGCCCGTCGGCGCCACCACGCCGCCGCCTGGTGGCGGAACCGGCAACGTGGCGCTGCCGTCCAGCTTCCGCTGGACCTCGAGCGCGGCGCTGATGGCGGCCAAGCCGGCCGCGCAGTTCCCGGAAGTGGCGATCAAGGACCCGTCGGTCGTGTACTACAACGGCCTGTGGCACGTGTTCTCCACCCAGGCCAAGGGCAACGGGTGGGGCCTCGAGTACCGCTCGTTCACGGATTGGTCGAACGCCGGGGCAGCAACGCCCTACTTCCTCGACTCCACCGCCATCGGAGGCGGGTACCGGGCTGCGCCCTTCGTGTTCTTCCATGCGCCTTCGCGGCTGTGGTACCTGGTGTTCCAGAACGGCAACGCCGCCTACTCGACCAACCCCGACATCGGCAACCCGGGTGGGTGGAGCGCGCTGAAGACCTTCTACGGCAGCGTGCCGCAGATCGTCCAGCAGAACACCGCTGGCGGCAACGGCAACTGGCTGGACTTTGCCGTGGCCTGCGATGCGGCCGACTGCCACCTGTTCTCCGCCGGCGACAACGGGCAGATCTACCGTTCGCAGACCACGCTCGCGAACTTCCCGAACGGCTTCGGCAACACGGTGATCGCGCTGCAGGACGCCGACCGCAACAAGGTCTTCGAAGCACCGCAGGTCTACAAGGTGCGCGAGACCGGGCAGTACCTGCTCATCGTCGAGGCCATCGGCAGCGGCGGCCGGTACTTCCGCTCGTGGACCGCGAGCAGCCTGGGCGGAACCTGGACGCCACTGGCCGCGACCGAGTCGAGCCCGTTTGCCGGCGACGCCAACGTGAGCTTCCCGACCGGCAAGTGGAGCCAGGGCATCAGCCACGGCGAAATGCTGCGCAGCGGGTACGACCAGAACGTCGAGATCAGTGCCTGCAACATGCGCTTCCTCTACCAGGGGCTGACGCCTGGAGCGAAGGACAGCTACGAGAAGCTGCCGTACCGTCTCGGCGTGCTCACGCAGACCAACTCGCCCTGCTGAGTCGTCCCGCGCAAACCCGTGAAATGCTCACAGGCGACTCCGCAAGTTTGGTCAGCTTTCCCGACATCGCGACCCACACACTGGCAGAAATCGAGGGCGCCGCATGTCGAGTGACACGGGCGCGCCGCACTTACTTTGACGCAACAGGATCTTCACGATGAGCATGCCAAGCCAACGCCCCGGACTCGCCACGGCGACAAGCGCACTGCTGTGCGCCATGGTGCTGTCTGCCTGCGGCGGAGGCCGTGATTCGGGCACCGCTGCAGCACCGGTCGGGTCAGCGCCCGCGCCTGCGCCCGCACCTTCGATCACGACGGCCCTCGGCAAGCCCGGCCGGCTCCTCGTGGGCCTCGGCGCGGCCAGTACTTTCGCGGACATGAAGGCCCAGCAGATCGCTCCGGACATCATCGATACCTATCTCGTGGCGGTCACGGGTTTCAACGCTGGCGGCGGTAACGCATGGCCTCAATGGCAATACAACTATCCGGACGGTGGCGTCATCACGGTCTTCTCCAACGACGTCGCGGCCATGGGCGCCGTGCCGATGTTCACCCTGTTCCAGATGCCTTC
>NZ_FRCQ01000052.1 GCF_900142965.1 Rhizobacter sp. OV335 | reverse complement strand
CGGTGCAGGTTGCTGACCCACTGCAGGCTGCCCATCACGCCGGCGCGGTTCTCCACCGCGCCGATGTCGGTCAGCGCCCCCGAGGCGGTCGGGATGCGGCTCGCGTTGTCGTAGGTGAACTGCAGCGTCGTGCGCCCGATCGCCAGCCCCGTGTCCACCACCTCGCGCTTGACCCCGCGCAGCGGGTAGATCGGGTTGCCCTTGCACACCTCGCACTCGGGGGGCGGGGGGTCCGAGGCGTACGGCACGGAGATCTCCTCGAGTTCGACTGCACAAGCCTGCGTCGCTTCATCCCAGACCTGGCCTGGCGGGCAGCCGCAATCATGTGCGTCGTTGCTGTAGATGGTCCCCGAAGGACAGTACTTGGTGATCGAGAACGGATGGTCCAGCGCGCCCCACCATGCATAGGTGCGTTCCCAGCAGCCAGCGCTTCCCCCCCATGAGACGTTCGAGGTGGAATACGAACACGACAGGTACTCATGGTGCAAGGTCGCGTCGTGCGGACAGCCATCGGCCCACGCGATCCACGCCCGCATCACGCCCTCGGGCGTGGCGGCTTTCAGAATCGCACCCTGGCAATTCACCGGGTTTCCCGTGTCCAGCTCCCAGTACCCTGCGGCCCTCGCAGGATCGCTCGCCATCGCCATCGCCAGCACACACATCCACGGCGCCGCCAGCGCCCACAGGCGCTTCCATCCGCTCGACATTCAGTTCTCCCTGATGACCCGCGTACCTCGACAGGCCCGCTGTCGCACCCTCTTCGTGGGAGTGGATCAACAGCGGAGCGAGCGCATTAGACGGGAACGGAATGACCGGAGCAAGTGCCTGTCGCGACTCGCCGACAGTTATTGACGATTTGCAATTCCTTCACGGAACGCAAGCCAGCGTCACATCGGCGCGAAATGATGGGATCCATCGCGTTTCAGCTGCGCGACCAATCCGAATTCCCAATCGAGGTAGGCCTGCATCGCAGCCTGTGCGTTGTCGGTGCCCTCGTACGGGCGGCGGTAGCGGTCGGTGCGCGGTGATGCGAGCCGCTGTTCGCCAGCCTCCACCGGCAAGCCCGCATCGGCCCACGCCGCGGTGCCGCCCAGCAGCACGTGCACCTCGGCCTGCGGACCCAACAACTCCTGCAGCTCGTGCGCTGCAAACGGCGCTAGCAAACTGGTCCCGCAAGTCACCACGATGCGCCGCGCCGGCGGCAGAACTTTCAATGCCTCGTGCAGCTGCGAGCGCAGCACGAACCACGCGCCGGGGATGTGGCGCTTCACGTGGCTCGCACTGGTGGTCACGTCGATCACCTGCACATCCGAGCCGGGGCTCGCGAGCCAGTCGGCCAGCGTCTGTGGCGTGATGCCATGCACGTACGGCGGCGCGGGTCGCCGTGGCGCATCGGCGCCCGTCTCCCGTCCATCCGACGCCGCATCGGCATCAAGCAGCGCCACCTCCCAGCCCATCTGCGCCAACCACGACGCGCTCATCTCGGCACGCACGCCCGTATCGCACGACCCGGCCGGCGTGCCATCGTGGTCCACCAGCACGATGCGCGCACCGCGCACCGGTGCGTGCACGTCGGTCTCCTGCACCAGCTGTCCGCCGGGCGCACTGCGGAATCCTGCGCGATGCCCCGCCGCGTACTCCTCCGGCGTGCGCACGTCGAAGCGATACGTCGTGCGCCCCGGCTCGGCCACCCAGTCCGACAGTTGCGCGGCACCGATGCGCCGCACGCCCGCACGCTCGGCGACAGCCCGCGCGTCGTTCCGCGCCGCCTCGCGTGCCGCATCGCTCGCAGGCCCGAAGCGCCGCGCTGCGCCATGTTCCAGCGATTGCCCCGCCAGCGTCCAGCCGATCGTGCCGTTGCGCAGCGCGCTGACCGGGTTCGGGATGCCCGCGTTCACCAGCGACTGCGCGCCGATGATGCTGCGCGTGCGTCCCGCGCAATTCACGATCACGCGCGTGGCCGGATCCGGCGCGAGGTCGCGCACGCGCAGCACCAGCTCGGCACCCGGTACGCTGGTCGAGCCGGGGATGTTCATCGTCTGGTACTCGTCGAAGCGGCGCGCATCGAGCACCACCACGTCGGCCTTCGCGTCGAGCAGCGCCTGCACCTCCTCGGCCGCGAGCGACGGCGTGTGCCGTGCTTCTTCGACCCACTCTCCGAACGACTTGCTCGGCACGTTGACATCGCGGAACAGCTCCAGCCCCGCGGCCTCCCAGCCCGCCAGCCCGCCGGCCAGCAGGTGCACCTGCGTGTAGCCGAGGCTGCGCAGGCGCTGCGAGGCGCGCAACGCATCGTCCACACCCTCGCCGTAGACGACGATGCGCGTGTCGCGCCGCGGGATGCGGCCCCACGCATCGAGCTCGATGCGCCCGAGCGGAAAGTTCGCCGCCCACAGCGGGTGCGATTGCGCGAACGGGTCTTCCTCGCGCACATCGAGCAGCGCGGTCTCGTCGCGCGCCAGCAGCGCGGCATGCACGTCGACGGGGTTCAGGGCGGGGATCACGGGGGTGTCGGTCATGGTGACGATGTCGATCAAGAAGGCAGCGGGGAGTAGCCGGAAACGAACGAACGGCGCTGGCCGTCCTCGGTGTAGACCGAGCGCTCGACCGCGCCGATGTCGGCGCCGTACACGTGGATGCTGATCGACGTGCGGTCGTCGAAGGCGTTGGCCACCCGGTGGATGTCGCCGACGCTCGGCGACACCGCATCGACCGCGCCCTGCTCCAGCCGCACCGGCGCGCCGGCCGGCACCAGCTTGCTCTGCCCGGCGAAGCGATAGCCCTGCGCCACCTCCGCACCGCGCAGCACGCCGATCAGCCCCCACACCGTGTGGTCGTGGATCGGCGTCGCCTGCCCCGGCCCCCACACGAAGCTGACGACCGAGAAGCGCGCCCGCGGATCGCGGTGCAGCAGGTACTGCCGGTAGCGGTCTGCACCGGGCTGTGAATGCGACGCCGGCAGCCAGTTGTCGTGCGCGACCAGCCCGGCCAGCAGCGCGCCGACATCGCGGCGAATCGCCGCCTCATCGGTCCGCTCGTCGAGCCGGTGCGAGACCTGGTCGATGAAGTCCTGCAGCGCACGGTCGCCATGATCGGTTCGCATCGTCGAGTCTCCTTCCCGTCCGCACATGGTGACGAAGCCACACAGGCTACACGCCCACGCGCCTTCTGCGAATCATGCAGATCGCATAACCAGCCCCGAAATCATTATTTGCGACGCTCGCGCCGTCGTCGCTACTGTCCTCCTTCGACATCTTCAGAGAGCAGGACACCGCAATGAGCATCGAATTCATCGGCATGATCCAGACCCAGAAAGTCTCGGAGACGCATGCCGCGCAAGGCCCGGCGATCGACCGCGACTACGTGCGCCGCTTCGCGCAGGCGCACGAGCAGGCCGGGTTCGACCGCGTGCTGGTGCCGCACCACTCCACCGGCCCGAGCGCCACGCTGACGATCTCGTATGCGGCGGCGCACACCGAGAAGATCCACTTCATGCTGGCGCACCGGCCGGGCTTCACCGCGCCGACGCTGGCGGCACGCCAGATCGCGTCGCTCGACCAGTTCAGCGGCGGCCGGGTCGGCGTGCACTTCATCTCCGGCGGCTCCGACGACGAGCAGAAGCGCGACGGCGACTGGCTGACGCACGACCAGCGCTACGAGCGCACCGATGAATACCTGACGGTGCTGCGCCGCATCTGGACCGAGGACAAGCCCTTCGACCACGACGGCAAGCACTACCGCTTCCAGGCCGGCTTCTCCGAGGTGAAGCCGCTGCAGCAGCCGCATGTGCCGATCTACTTCGGTGGCGCGTCCGATGCGGCGATCCCGGTGGCCGGCAAGCATGCCGACGTGTACGCGCTGTGGGGCGAATCGCTCGACCAGGTGGCCGAGCTGACCGGCCGCGTGCGCGCCGAGGCGGCGAAGCACGGCCGCAGCGTTCGCTTCTCGGTGTCGTTCCGCCCGATCCTCGCCGAGACCGAAGACCAGGCCTGGGCGCGCGCCGAACGCATCCTCGAAGACACCCGCCGGCTGCGCGTGCAGGCCGGCTACAGCCGCGGCGGGCCGCAGCAGAGCGTCGGTGCGCAACGGCTGCTGGCCGCCGCGGCGAAAGGCTCGCGCGTCGACAAGCGGCTGTGGACGGCCATCGCGCAGGAGACCGGCGGCCGCTCGAACAGCACCGCGCTGGTCGGCACGCCGGAGCAGGTGGCAGAAGCCTTCCTCGACTACCACGCGCTCGGCGTCACCACCTTCCTGATCCGCGGCTTCGACCCGCTGGAAGATGCGATCGACTATGGCCGCGAGTTGATCCCGCGCACGCGGCAGTTGGTGGCTGAACGGCTTGCGGCCGGCACCCGCCGCGCCGCCTGAAGGAGACCCCATGACCCACCACCACATCACTCGCCGCCACCTGCTGGTCGGCACCGCCGCCGTGCTGGGCGTCGGCTCGGTGCGCGCCGAGCGGCCTCTGCTGAAAGCCGGCGACCAGAAAGGCGGTCTGCGCGCGCTGCTCGAATCCGCCAATGAACTGCAAGGCCTCGCCTACGACATCCAGTGGGCCGAGTTCCCGGCCGCCGCGCCGCTCGCCGAGGCCCTGAATGCCGAGGCGGTCGACCTGGGCCCGATCGGCGATGCGCCGCTGATCTTCGCGCTGTCCAACGGCGTGCGCGTGAAGGCGATCGGCGTGAACCGCTCCGACCCGTACGGCACGGCCGTTCTGGTGCGCCCCGACTCGCCGCTGAAAACGGCGACCGACCTGAAGGGCAAGCGCATCGCGACCAACCGCGGCTCGATCGGCCACCACGTCGCGCTGAAGGCGCTCGCGTCGGCCGGGCTGAAGGCCGATGCCGACACCTTCCGCTTCCTGCCGCCGGCCGACGCCAAGCTCGCGCTGACGCAGGGTTCGGTCGACGCCTGGGCCACCTGGGAGCCCTACACCGCGCTGGCCGAGACCGCGGGCCACGCGCGCGTGCTGGTCAACGGCCGCGGGCTGTCGTCAGGCCTGAGCTTCCTCGCGGCGACCGACAGCGCGATCGCCGCGAAGCGCCCCGCGCTGCAGGATTTCGCGCAGCGCGTCGTGCGCGCGCAGCGCTGGTCGTACCAGCACGTGCCGGAGTTCTCGGCGGCGCTCGCGCGGATCATCGGCATCTCACCCGAAGCCGCCCGGCTGCAGTTCGAGCGCCGCCAGCAGCGCTGGATCGCGGTCGATGCCCAGGTGCTGGCCGACCAGCAGGCCACCGCCGATTTCTACCTCGAGGCCGGGCTGCTGAAGCAACGGATCGAGGTGCGCAACAGCTTCGACGGCGGCTTCGCGCCGGCCGCCTGACGCGATTTCAGAAGTCTTCAGGCCCGGCACCTATCCCCGCGCCGACCTGCTCCCGAGAATGTGCGCTCATCCACTCTCGGCGAGGCCGATCATGAGCATCGATGCCAACTCCACCCTGGGCAACCTCTATTGGTACCGCCACGATGGCTGGAAAGACGGCACCGAGCGATGGACAGGCAAGAACCTCGTCGGCCGCGGCGGGTGGCAGGACTACAAATCCGTCTTCGCCACCAGCGACGGCATCGTCTATGCCATTGGCTGGGACGGCAACCTGCACTGGTACCGCGACGCCGGTTGGCAGGACGGCACCGAACGCTGGGAGAGCACCGTCGTCGGCCAGGGTGGGTGGGCCACGTACCGCACCGTCTTCGCGACCAGCGACGGCATCCTCTATGCCGTCGGCTGGGATGGCAATCTCTATTGGTACCACCACGAAGGCTGGCAGGATGGCACCGAGCGGTGGAGCGAACGAAAGCTCGTCGGCTCCGGAGGCTGGGGCATGTACGTCAGCGTGTGCGCCACCAGCGAAGGTGTGCTCTACGGCATCACGCCCGATGGCGACCTCTATTGGTATCGCCACGACGGCTGGCAGGACGGCAGCGAGCGCTGGACCGGCAAGAACCTCGTCGGGCGCGGCGGCTGGCGCCAGTACACCAGCGTGTTCGCCACCAGCGACGGCACGCTGTACGGCATCACGCCCGACGGCAACCTCTACTGGTACCAGCACAAGGGCTGGGAGGACGGCACCGACGACTGGCGCGGCGCGAACCTCGTGGGCCGCGGCGGCTGGAGCGGGTACACGAACGTCTTCATGACGAGCGACGGCATCCTGTTCGGCGTGCAGAACAACGTGCCGTCCCGGATCAAGCACATCGTCTACCTGATGCTTGAGAACCGCTCCCTCGACAACGTCCTGGGCTGGCTCTATCCGAACGGCCAACGCCCCGACCGTGTCATGGCGCCGCTCGGAAACAACGATCCCGACTACAACGGCCTGCGCCCCGAGACCTACTACAACGTGGGCGCCAACGGCGTCAAGCACTGGATCCAGAAGGGCACGCTGAACAGCTGGGTGCCCGAGTGCGATCCCAATGAAGACTACGTGCACGTCAACAACCAGCTCTTCGGGAGCCAATCGAATCCACCTGCCAACCAGACCGCCGGCATGGGTGGCTTCTACCAGGACTTTGCCGGCGACGGCTGGCGCTACGGGCTCGACGAAGTCATGCAGACCTACACGCCCGCCGAGTTGCCGGTGCTCAACGGCGCGGCGCGCCACTATGCGGTGTCCGACGCGTACTTCTCGTCGGTACCCACGCAAACCAATTGCAACCGCGCCTTCGCCGCCACCGGCAATTCGCTGGCGCCCGACCCGGATACCGGCGCGCTGCAGGCCTGGGTCAACAACAACATGTGGAGCAGCGGCGAGAACTGGCTCTACTTCAACCAGCGCACGATGTTCAACGTGATGGAGGACGCCGGGATGAAGTCACCCAGCGACTGGATGGTGTTCTCCAGCGAAAGCTGGTGGTTCGCGGACGGCATGTGCTTCACCCGCGACATCCTGACCCAGTTGGGCGACTCGAAATACGACGCTCATTTCGACGGGATCGATGCCTTCTACGACCAGGCACGCAAGGGCTCCCTGCCCTCGGTGTGCTTCCTGGAACCCAAGTGGGGCTACGGCTACAAGCGCCACGGCCCGGGGGCGCAAGGCAACGACTATCACCCCCCGAGCAACGTCGCGCCGGGCGAGCAATTCGTCAGCGACATCCTGCAGGCACTGCAGTCCGGCCCCGGCTGGAACGAAACGCTGTTCATCATCAACTTCGACGAGCACGGCGGCACCTATGACCACGTCGCGCCGCCGTGGCATGCCGCGGTGCCCTGGGGCGAGGGCTCGGCCACGCCGGCCCCCACGCAGAGCGAGCTGGGTTTCGGTTTCGACCGCTACGGCGTGCGCGTTCCGCTGATCCTGGTGTCGCCCTACATCGAGGCCAACACCGTCTTCCGCGCCGGGCCGACGACGCCGTTCGACCATGCCTCGGTCATCGCCACCATCCTGACGATGACGGGCATTCCGCGCAGCGACTGGAAGCTCGGCAATCGCGTCCAGAACGCACCGACCTTCGAGTCGGTCCTGACGCGCAGCGCGCCGCGCACCGACACGCCGCAGATCAAGCCGAGCGCCGCCGCGCTGGCGGCCATCGCCGACGACTCGGCCCTGGATCCGCCACCCTCCGGGCTGCAACGTGAAATCGCGTCGCGCATGTTGCGGGAGTTCCTGTCGCGGCATGCCCCGCTGCAGCCGCTCGCGGGTGCGGCGAGCGTCGGCACGGCCGAGGACATCTACCGAGCGCTGGACGACGTGAAGACGATGTCCGAACTGGGTGCCCTGGTGACGCGGGTCGTGGGCGAGCCGCCGCTGCGCTGATCGCAGCAACGCGGGCCTCAGCTCCCGCCGAACTGGTGCTCGAACTCCACCCAGCCCTGCCGCCCGTGCGAGCTGTAGAACCCAACCGGGTAGAACGGCCAGCCGCCGGTGTCGTCGCGCACCGTCTTGTTCGCGACGTTGTTGACGATCAGCGTCAGCCGCGTGTGCTTCGCGAACTGGTAGCTGCCGCTCAGGTTGTGCAGCCATTGCGGCGGCACGAAGCCCTCGTCGCCATCGGCGATGCGGCCGTAGCGGCTCGACGTGAGCGTGGCGCTCCAGTCGCCGAAGCTGCCGTCCAGCGTCGCGACCAGCTTGGTCGGGAAGCCCGCGAAGTCGCGCGTGCCGATCTGGTTGATCGCGGCGTCGCCGGCGAACTGCTGGTACGTGAAGCTCTGCACCCGCGTGTACTTCGCGGCGACCTGCCAGCGGCCCCAGCCGTCGGTCGCCCAGCGGTAGCGCACGCCGAGGTCGAAGCCGCGCGTGCTCTCCTGCGCGGCGTTGATCGGGTTGACCGCGATCTCGTAGACCTCGCCCGGCCGCACCACCGCATTCGCCGGGTTGCGGCGCACGCGCGAGAACGTGTCGACGCAGCTCGGGCTCGCCGGGTCCCTGGCGCCGCTGCGGCAATCGGCCTCGTCGCGCAGCAGCTTGTCGGCATCGAGCGTCGTGACCAGGTCGTCGATCTCGATCTTCCAGAAGTCGACCGACGCCTCGAACTGCGAACTCGGCGACCAGAACGCGCCCAGCCCCCAGCTGCGGCCGTTCTCTGACTTGAGGTCGGCACTGCCGTTGCTGACGTAGTTGAACCCGGGCGACACGTTCGCGAACTCGCAGGTCGCCACCGGCTGGCCGGCCTGCGCGCAACGCAGGTAGTCGGTCGATGACGAGTAGTAGCCGCGGCTCTCGGCGGTGTAGATGTAGTTCATGTCCGGCGCGCGGAAGCTGGTCGCGTGGTTGGCGCGCAGCAGCAGTTCGCGGCTCGGCCTGAACTCCAGCCCGGCCTGCCAGGTCAGCTTGTCGTCATGCCGGCCGGCGAACGCGTAGTCGTCGTAGCGGCCGGCGAGCGTGGCCGTCACCTGGCGCGACAGCGGCGCGTTCAGCTCGGCGCCCAGCGCCTGGCGCTGCCGCGTGCCCTTCACCTCGGCCACCTCCTTGGTGTTGTAGAACACGCCCTGCCCCAGCCGCGGGTCCGAGCGGTTGCTGAAGCCCTGCGAGCCGAGCTCGGCCACCGCCGCCAGCTGCAGCGGGCCCGCGGGCAATTGCAGCAGGTCGCCGCGCACGCTGGCGCTGATGCCGTGGTTCCACGAGCGGTTGTCGCCGTTGCTGGCGCCGCTGATCGAGCCGTACTCGGCGGCCGTCAGCGGCGTGTACAGCCGCGCCGGATCGGGCGCGTAGATCGGAATGCCGTCGGCGTCGGTGCCCTGCTGCGGGCCGAGGAAGAAGCTGTCGACCGAGGCCAGCAAGCGCGGCGTGACGGTCTTGCTGCGGTAGGCCGACGCGTTGTAGGCCACCTCGTAGTTCCAGCCGTCCACCAGCTCGCCGCGCGCGCCGAGCGCGAGGTTGCCGGTGGTGTCGCGCCATTCGCGGTTGAAGCGGGTCACGCCGCCCAGTTCCTCGGGCGCGAGGCGGCGCGTCCAGGTCTCGAGATCGCCGGTGTTGGCATTGCGGAAGTAGCTGCTGCTCGCGCCGAGCGAGGTCCAGCTCGGCCCGCGGGTGTTGTTCTCGGTCTTCGCGACGCCCAGCAGCGCCTCGGCGAACAGCGTGGTCTTCGGCGTCAGCGCGAGGTCGAACAGGCCCGCGAGGTTGGCGGTCTCGTTGCCGGTCTGCGTGGTCCAGTAGGTCGGCTGCGCGCGGCCGCTCGCGCAGTAGTTGCGGCTGCCCACCTGGTAGTGCTGCGTGCTGCCGTCGAAGAGCCCGCCGAGCGCATCGCAGGCGGTGCCGGCGTCGACATACGCGCCGGTGTCGGCATTGCGGCGCGACGCGATCGCCGTCGGCGCGGCGCCGGCCCGTGTGGTGTCGGCCATGAAGTCGCGCTGGCGGCTCCAGATCGGCTGGCGCTTGCCGAATTCGAGGCCCCAGACGCCGGTCACCGCGTCGCTCGAGACGCCTCCGCTGAGCTGCACCCGCAGGTTCTCGCCGCCGCCCTGCTGCGTGGTGCCGGCCTTCACGTTCAGGTGGATGCCGTCGAGCTGCTTCTTCAGGATGATGTTGACGACGCCGGCGATCGCGTCGGAGCCGTAGATCGCCGAGGCGCCGCCGTCGAGGATCTCGATGCGGTCGATCAGCGCCGACGGGATGTTGGCGAGGTTCACGAAGTTGACCTCGCCGTCGTAGGCGGTCGGGTAGTCGGCGACGCGGCGGCCGTTGATCAGCGTCAGCGTGTGGTTCGGGCCGAGGCCGCGCAGGCTGATCGCGTTGGCCGCCGGCGTGAAGGTGTTGCCGAAGTCCTCGCCCTGCGTGAAGCCGGTGTTCTGCGTCAGGCCCGCGAGTGCGTCGAACACGTTCTTGTAGCCCTGGCGCTCGAGGTCCTCGCCCTTGATCACGGTGACCGGGCTCGGCCCTTCGGCTTGCGCCCGCAGCAGGCGCGAGCCGGTGACCTGCACGCCGGGCAGGTTCTGGCCCTCGGGCTCGGCGGCGTGTGCGGGGATGACCGCGGCGAGCAGCAGGCTGCTGAGGAGCGCGGAGATCGAGGGTGGGGACGCGGTTCGCGGTGGTGTGCAGGAAGGCATGTTGAAAGGGTCACGGAGAAAACAGTGACCGCAGGCTACGCACCGACATCGGAGGACACAACGAAGGGAAGCTCACATGCAAACGCGGATAGCGAGGGCGCAGTGAGGAAGTGTGACGTGCCCCCTTCCTCCGACGGAGGTATACCCGTTCGGGCCGAGCCTGTCGAAGCCTCGTGCATTGCGAGCAGGCCCTTCATCAGCCGGCCCCGCCGGGTTCGACCGGTTCGCCCTCGCCCCCCTCCATCCGGTCGAGGTTCGCGTTCAGCCGCTGCAGCAGCGCCGTCAGCTGCTCGGCCTCGGCCGCGCTGAAACCGTCGAGCGCCTCGACCGTGCGCGCGTCGAGCAAGGCCTTGGCCTTCGGCATCTTGCGCGCCGCCGCCGGCGTCAGCGAGATCAGCCGGCTGCGCTTGTCGTCCGGATCGGCCACGCGCTCGACCAGGCCGTCGCGCTCCATGCGGTTCAGCAGCTGCGCCATGCTCGGCTGCTCGACATGCGCCAGCCGCGCCAGCTCGGCCTGCGACAGTGCCTTGCCGCCCTTCAGCGACACCAGCACCGGCAGCTGCCCCATCGCGAACCCCAGCTCCCGCATCTCGCCGTCGACCAGCCGGATGAAAACCCGCGAGGCGCGGCCGACGAGCTTCAACGGATTCGGGGGATGTGTCGGGTGATCTGTCATGGCGGGCTTGACGATATATAGGATGCTATCCTAATATGCATAGGAACCTATTTTAACGGAACGCCGATCGACCCCATGCACAAGCACCCACGCATTGCCATCATCGGCGCCGGCCCGGGCGGGCTCACGCTCGCGCGCATCCTCCACCTGGGCGGCATCGAGGCCACCGTCTTCGAGCGCGAGGCCGATGCGCTGGCCCGGCCGCAGGGTGGCACGCTCGACCTGCACGAGGGCTCGGGGCTGCTGGCCGTCGAACGCGCCGGGCTCGATGCCGAGTTCCGCGCCATCGCGCGCTACGACGACCAGGGCACGCGGCTGATCGACAAGGCCGGCCGCGTGCTGTTCGACGACCCGAACCCGGGCGCCGGCAACCGGCCCGAGGTCGACCGCACCGCGCTGCGCGCGATGCTGCTCGGCGCGCTGCCGTCCGGCACGGTGCGGTGGGGCCGCGCGCTGCGCGAGCTGCGCGCCGAGGCCGATGGCCGCTGGACACCGGTGTTCTCCGACGGTGAAGGCCAGCACGACGGCGGCCCATTCGACCTGGTCGTCGGTGCCGACGGCACCTGGTCGCGCGTGCGGCCCCTGCTGTCGGCCTACCAGCCGCAGTACAGCGGCCTGACCTTCATCGAGTTCGGCATCGACGACATCGACGCCCGCCACCCGGCCCTCGCGCGGCTGGTGGGCCGCGGCAAGCTGGATGTGCTCGGCGATGGGCGGCAGATCATCGCGCAGCGCAACGGCCATTCGCACGTCCGCGGCTACGCGATCTTCCGCGTGCCCGCCGACTGGGCGGCGCAGCGCTTCGATCTCGCTTCGCCAACCGCGGTGCGCGACCAACTGGTCGCCGAATTCGCCGACCATGCCGACGCGGTCACCGACCTGCTGCGCGCGAGCAACGGCCACTTCGTCGCGCGACCGATCCATGCGCTGCCGGTCGGCCACCGCTGGACCCACCGGCGCGGGCTGACGCTGCTGGGCGACGCGGCGCACGTGATGTCGCCGTTCGGTGGCGAGGGTGTCAACGCCGCGATGCTGGATGCGGCCGAACTGGGTCGTCACCTCCTCGAAGACGCCGGCTGGGACCGCGCGGTCGCCACGTACGAGGCGCAGATGTTCGAGCGCGTGATCGACGCCGCCAGCGGCTCGGCCGAGGCCGCGGCGGTGCAGCTCTCGCACGACGCGCAGGCGATCACGCTGGCGCACTACCGCAGCCATGTCGCCGAGTTGGCCTGATCGCCACAATATTCCAGCGCCAGGAACGTCTTCCCTGGCATGGATCCGCCAACGCCGCCCGCTCTCGTGACCTTGCCCGACGCCGATCGCGACCCCGAACACGAGATCACCGCCACGGTGCGGCGCGAGTCCGGGCGGCTGGGCGCATTCATCCGGCGCCGCGTCGCCGACCCGACCGACGCGGAAGACATCCTGCAGGACGTGCTCGAGGAGTTCGTCGAGGCCTACCGGCTGCCGTCGGCGATCGAGCAAGTCAGCGCCTGGCTGTTCCAGGTGGCGCGCAACCGCATCGTCGACCGCTTCCGCAAGAAGCGCGAGGCGCCGCTGCGCGACAGTGCCGACCCGGACGACGACGACACGCGGCTGGACCTGGCGCTGCCGGACCCGGACGGCGGGCCGGAGGCGGCCTATGCACGGTCGGTGCTGCTGGGCACGCTGCAGCAGGCGCTCGACGACCTGCCGACCAACCAGCGCGAGGTGTTCATCGCACACGAGCTGGACGGCCTCAGCTTCAAGGCCATGGCCGCAGAAACCGGCGTGCCGCTCAACACCCTGCTCTCCCGCAAGCGCTATGCGGTGCTCTACCTGCGCTCGCGGCTGCAACCCATCTACGACGAATTCGAAGGAGAAACATGATGAGATTCAAGGCAATGTTCCTGGGGCGTTTCTTGCTGGGGCTGATCGCGATCGCCGCACTGGGCGGCGTGGTGATGGGCCTGTGGAACGCGGTGATTCCCGGGTTGCTGACGGGTGCGCAGGCCATCGACTACCCGCACGCGCTCGGCCTGCTGCTGCTGTGCCGCATCCTGTTCGGCGGCTTCCGCGGGTATGGTGGCTGGCGCGGCGGCTGGCATGGCCACCGGTTCGGGCGGCGCGGACGATGCGGCCCCGACTGGCACGCGATGACCCCCGAGGAACGTGAGCGGTTTCGCCGCGGCCGACATCCCGATGGCAGCCCCGACCATCGAGCCGACGCCCGCACCGGAGCCCCTGAATGAGCACACCTTCCCTCGCGGCCCCCGCAACGCCCCAGGCGTTCTCGCCCTACCAGAAGGTCGTGCTGGGGCTGCTCGCCTTCCTGCAGTTCGCCGTCATCCTCGATTTCATGCTGATGGCGCCGCTCGGCGCGCTGATCATGCCGGCGCTGTCGATCACGCCGAAGCAGTTCGGGCTGGTCGTCTCGGCCTATGCGTTCAGCGCCGGCGCGGCCGGGCTGCTGACGGCCGGTTTTGCCGACCGCTTCGACCGCAAGAAGCTGCTGCTGTTCTTCTACGGCGGCTTCGTGCTGGGCACGCTGTGGTGCGGCCTGGCGCCGGACTTCGAGAGCCTGCTCGCGGCGCGCATCGTCACCGGCCTGTTCGGCGGCGTGATCGGCTCGATCGTGCTCGCGATCTCGACCGACCTGTTCCCGGCATCGATGCGCGGCCGCGTGATGGGGCTGATCCAGACCGCATTCGCGGCCAGCCAGGTGCTGGGCTTGCCGGCGGGGCTGTACCTGTCGAGCCACTGGAACTGGCACATGCCCTTCTTCGCGATGGCCGCGCTCGGTCTGGTCGGCGGCCTGGTGGTCGCGTGGCGGCTGCAGCCGGTGGATGGGCACCTGAAGCTGCCGCAAGAGCGTGGCGCCTTCGAGCACCTGATGCACACGGTGGCCGTGCCGCGCCACCTGCTGGCCTTCGCGGCGACCGCGTTGCTGACCACCGGCGGCTTCATGCTGATGCCGTTCAGCAGTGCGTTCACCGTCAACAACCTCGGCATCGACCTGCACAGCCTGCCGGTGGTGTACCTGGTGACGGGGCTGTGCACGATCGTCTTCGGGCCGCTGATCGGGCGGGCCGCCGACAAGTTCGGCAAGTTCCGCGTGTTCACGGTGGGCACGCTGGTGGCGATGACGATGGTGCAGATCTACACGCACCTCGGCCCGGTGACGCTGCCGGTGCTGATCGCGGTCAACGCGATGCTGTTCGTCGGGATCTTCTCGCGGATGATCCCGTTCCAGGCGATGGTGGCCGGCGTGCCGTCACCGGCCCAGCGCGGTGCGTTCAACTCGATCAGCGCTTCGGTGCAGCAGTTGTCGGGCGGCGTCGCGTCGGTCATCGCGGGGCACATCGTCACGATGGGCGCCGATGGACGGTTGCAGCATTTCGAGTGGGTCGGGCACGTGGTGGTGGCGGCGTCGGTGGTGGCATATCTGCTGCTGTGGCGGTTGCAGCGTGGCGACAAGCCGGTGGCTGTGGCGGGTTGAGGATCTCGTCGTCGGCCCTTCTTCCACACAGCCTCGGCCGATTGCCGCCGGGCGCCGGAGGTGGTCAAAAGATCGGTCGAGCTTTGCGGCAAAAAGGACGCTCGTCAACGCGCCGCGCTCCAACCCGGGCGAGATCCGGTTGAACGTCCGCTGTGCGCGCACGCGAACTGGAGCTATCGTCCCGTTGCGGACATTGCAGGCGTCAGATTCGGCTCTTCGAAGTCGCCGTTCATTTAAAGCTTGGAGCTGAGGTCGGCAAACGCCGTTACCTCACTTCTCTGACGAAGACAAGTCTTTGCACCTGGGAAGTCGTTGAACAATCGTTCGTGACCGGAGTGCGAGCTTGAGCCTTCTCGCGTTCTGTACGTCTCGGACCAGCTGAGCAGAGCATTGAACGAATCATCTGTTCCGCCCCGGCGTACACCGCGCTGCTTGAGGTTGACAGCGCATTCGGCCTCATCAAGGCATAACCAGATCAGCGCCGTTGTCATCGAGGTAACCTCACGTGCGAGCCAGCCGTAGATGCCTTCGATGACCCAACTGCTTGATCCAGTGGCGGCCTCTCTTGCTAGTTCAATTGCACGCTCCCTACCCCGTGCAACGTTGAATCCGCCTGGTTCCCAATGGATCAGATCGAGATCAAGGTGCGGAGCCTGGAGAGAACCGGCAATCCGTTCGGCCAGCCAACTCTTTCCAGAGCCCGAATTCCCAATGATGAGAGTTCTCGTCAGGTTCATGTCGGACGCTGGGAAGTCGTGGAGTAAAGGAACAAGCTGCCGAAAGCCAGGTGATCGCGCGCCATCTGATTTCGCCGACGCGTCGCAGTCTACAGGTCGCACGGGCCAGGCACCGTGACCGCCAGCTGATGCTGGCGACCAACTGCAAGTAGCCGGTTGCAGCTACTGCGCTAACAACAGCGCAAGGTCACTTGGGTCAAGGGGCACGTCGTACAGCTTGCGCGCTGCGATTACCTTCAGCGGGCCTGCAATGCGTCGAACGTTGCAGATGCGCCATGCCCAGTAGCCAGGGGCCCAGGCGGTGGCGCAAGCAGGTTCGATCTCCGTGGGCAGCCAAGGCTTAACTCCGGCGATATCTACGACAGCCACCAGTCGTCCGTCATCATCCGAGTCGCCGTGTGCGGACAAGAAGCGCCCGTTTTCAACGATCAGCAAATCCGTCAGCGGCAGGGTCTCGGGACGCCACGATCTGACTTCAAGTGTCTTTCGACCGAAAGCGATGCTGGTGCCGCTGGGCGCTACGATTGAAAGTGCAAGCAAGATTCGATTTCCAGCGAGCATCGGGTATCAAAGATGCAAGCATAGCCTGCGGCGTTCCGCGCGGCATGCCGACAAGCCGACATTGGCGACCGTCCGCAGGTGGCCGGACGGCGACACCGAATCATTACCGACTAATCCCTCGCAGCGAATGCCGTTCGGTACTTGACGAAGCCACGTTTGGTCGAACCTGAATACCCACATCGCTCGAAGAATCTATGAGCGCGCTCCCGGCCCGCGGCGCTCAGTAACATGATCTTGGAACAATCTGCTGCAGTGCAGAAGGCCTCGACGGCTTGCAAAAGGCGCTCGCCGATGCGCAAGCTGCGCGCCGCTTCGTCGACGATGATGTTCTCGACCACCGCGAACGGTCGTCGACCAAACATCACGTCGGCACAAAGCGAGACCATAACCGTGCCGAGTACTGCGCCACCGTCCTCGAAAACGAACAGCGCAGTGTTCGGATCGTTCGCTACCTCCGTCAGCCGCTCCGGCAACACGCGAATCGCCGGATTCGAGACCAGCATCGCGTAGAGCCGTGCGATACCCGATGCGTCCGACTCGGTGGCTTTCCGGACGACGCCGGCGACGTCTGAAGTTCTCTTGTCAGGCATGAGTCATTGTCGTTCGGGTGGCAGCTCGATCACCACACTGCCTGTTCGTCGCCGTCTGCGGCTTCGCACTGGGGAGGCCGGATCGTTTCGCTCCCTCTCAATTCGCAACGGGCAACCGCCAGGAACGCGATCGCACGGCCCCGCGAGCCCGATACCGGTCGCTCGCGAATGGCGGACTCCTGTCGAAACTCACCGCTCCCATTTCGAGCGCAAAACGCGTCATATGGAGATCATGAACCGGCTGAAAGCGCCTCGGTCGCTCTTGATCCCCAAGATCTTGAAAATGCGCGCGAGGTAGTCGACGCACGGTTCTCTCGCCTCGGTGTCTTCCAAGTAAAACGCTTCGACGGTCGGAGTCATCTGTCCGAAGACCCATGTGTCGCTCGGGTTCGCCTGTATGCCGGCAACGAGTCGATCGATGAGTGAGTTGATGAGCGGCTCAAGGCGGCGGCGCTCCTCCACGGCAGGTGCGCCCGGCAGGTTGAGAAACTTGGGCTCCTTCCGCAAGGCCTCGAGAGCAGCAACCGTACTTGCGTCGATATGCAGGATTACTGAAGCGCCCGGAGAGGCTTTCGCCGTCAGCACCGGCAGGAACACCAGAAGTGCGAGCGCGGAAGTGCAGGTACGTCGGCTCATGATGAGAGTATGCGATGAGGTGGGCGCGGGGGGCCTGCCTGCTCAATAGCAGTCACTCGCGACCGGCAGCAA
>NZ_FRCQ01000013.1 GCF_900142965.1 Rhizobacter sp. OV335 | reverse complement strand
TTCAGCGCCAGCAGGTTCGTCTGGTACGCGATGTCGTCGATGATCCCGATCTTCTGCGCGATCTGCTTCATCGCCGCCACCGTCGCGCGCACCGCTTCGCCGCCCTCGGCCGCTTCGCTCGCCGCCTTGGTCGCCATGCCGTCGGTCACCTTCGCGTTCTCGGTGTTCTGCGAGATCGATGCCGTCATCTGCTCGATCGACGCGCTCGTCTCTTCGACCCCCGCGGCCTGCTCGCTCGACGCCTGCGACAGCGACTGCGCCGTCGCGCTCACCTCTTCCGAGGCCCCCGCCAGCGCCTCGGCGCCGCTGTTCACCTCGGTCACCACCTGCGACAGCCTGGCCACCATGTGCTTCATCGCCAGCAGCAGCTGGCCGGTCTCGTCCCGGCTGGTGGATTCGATCTGCACCGTCAGGTCGCCTTCGGCCAGCCGGTTCGCGGCCTCGACCGCACGCCCCAGCGGCTTGCTGACGCTGCGGCTGATGAAGAAGCCGAGCAGCAGGCCCAGCACCACGCCGCCCGCGATCGCGCCGATCATCACGGTGCGGCTGCTGCGGTACAGGCTCTCGGTGTGCTCGGCGGCCGCCTTGGCACGCGCTTCCTTCTGCTGGATCAGCTCGTCGAGCATCTCGTCGAGCTTGTTGGCCTTGTCGCGCACCAGGTCCAGCGACTGCGCCAGCACCTCGTCGCGGTCGGCCAGCTTCTTCGCCGACGCGAGCGTCAGCGCACGCTGCATCTCGCGCTGGTAGTCCTCGGACAGTGCGCCGAACGCGGTGAAGACCTCTTTCGCGCGGTCGCTGACGAACAGCGGCTTGGACTTCTCGATGTAGTCCTTCATCGAGGCCAGGCTCTTCGTGATCGACGCCATGTGCTTGTCGCGCTCGGCCTGCGAGCTCGCCAGCAGGAAGTTCGACCGCGCCCGCCCGATGTAGATCAGGTTGATGTTGGCTTCCTTGATGTACGACAGCCCCATCAGCTCCTTGTTGTACATGTTGTCGGCCAGCTCGTTCATCTGCCCGGTGTTGGAGATGCCGATGACGCCGATCACGACGCTGATCGACGCGACGAGCATGAAGCCCGCGATCAGCCGGACGCCGATCTTGAAGTTGCTGAACATGGTGTGGTTCTCCCTGGAAACTGGTGAATTCAGGCGGCCGCGACCGGCGTGCCGGCCGACTCCATCAGCGCCGGCACGTCGAGGATCAGCGCGACGTCGCCGCTGCCGAGGATGCTGGAGCCGCTGATGCCGCGGACCTGGCCGAACATCTTCGACAAGGGCTTGATGACGGTCTGCGCCTCGCCGAGCAGCGTGTCGACGACGAGGCCGAATTTCTGGCCGGCATGCTTGACGACGACGATGTTCGGGCGCGCGCTTCGCGGCCCGTCGATGTCGAACAGCTCGCGCAGCCGGATGAAAGGCAGCACCTGGCCGCGCAGGTCGGTGTAGTCGTGGCCGGTCTCGGTGCTGAACTCCACGCATTCGTCGACCATGTCGAGCGGCACGACGAACACCGCCTTGCCGACGCCGATCTGGAAGCCGTTGATGATGGCCAGCGTGAGCGGCAGCCGCACCGTGACGGTGGTGCCCTCGCCCGGCGTGCTGGCGATGCCGACGCTGCCGCGCAGCGCGACGATGTTGCGCTTGACGACGTCCATGCCGACGCCGCGGCCGGACAGGTTGGTGACCTTCTCGGCGGTCGAGAAACCAGGCTCGAAGATCAAGCCGTAGATCTCGGCATCGCTCAGCACGCGGCCGGCCTCGATCAGGCCGCGCTCGACGGCCTTCGCGAGGATCTTCTCGCGGTTCAGGCCGCCGCCGTCATCGCTGACCTCGATCACGATGCTGCCGGAGTCGTGGAACGCGTTCAGCATCACGGTGCCGCGGGCCGGCTTGCCGCGCGCGGCGCGCTGCTCGGGCGAATCGATGCCGTGGTCGATCGCGTTGCGCACCAGGTGCGTCAGCGGATCGCCGATCTTCTCGACCACGGTCTTGTCGAGCTCGGTGTCCTCGCCGTCGATGACCAGGCCGATGTCCTTGCCGAGCTCGCGCGAGACGTCGTGCACCACGCGCTGGAAGCGGCTGAAGGTGCCGCCGATCTTGACCATGCGCAGTTGCAGCGCGCTGTCGCGCACTTCCTCGACCAGGCCGGACAGCACCGAGTGGCATTCCTGCAGCTCGCTGTTGCGCGTCTTGCGCGCAATCAGGTTGGCGCCGGCCGACGCGATGATCAGCTCGCCGACCAGGTTGATCAGGTGGTCGAGCTTGTCGGCATCGACGCGGATCGACTGGCTTTCCTGCGTCTTCGCATCCTTCACGCGCTTCTGCTTCTCGAGCGCGGCCTCGACCACCGGCGGCGAGACGCGGCCCTGCTCGACCAGCACCGCGCCGATCAGCGGCGTCGGCACGGCGTGGGCCTGCACGTTCAGCGCCGCTTCCAGTTCGTGGGCGGTGACGGTGCCGCAGCGCACCAGCATCTCGCCGAGGCGCGACGCTTCCTCCGGTGCCGCCTTGATGAGGTCGATGTAGTCGCCGATGCGGCTGTGCGGCGGCACGATGCGCAGCGTGCAGTCGTCGAGCACGAAGTCGAACACGCCCTCGATCGCCGCCTTGTCGGCCTGGCTGCGGAACGCGATCTCGAAGCCGAGGTAACAGGATTCGGGGTCCATCTCGCCGGCCGCCGGCAGCGCGTCGGCCAGCGTCACGATGCCGACCACCTGGCCCAGCGTGCCGAGGTAGCGGATGAAGGACAGCGGGTCCATGCCGTTGCGCAGCACGTCGCGGCCGAAGCGCAGCGAGATGTGCCACAGGTCGGCATCGTGTGCGGCAGCGCCGATGCGTTCGAACGACGGTTCGGTCGTCGCGACGGCGGACGCCACCACCGCGCCCGACGCCGGCTCGAGGTGCGCGCGCAGGCGCAGCAGCAGCGGTTCACCGCGCTGCACCAGCGCCGGGTCGACCTGGTTCGGATCGGACTCGACCGCGTCGACCAGCGCGCCGATGTGGTCGCCGCAGGCCAGCAGCAGCGCGACCATCGGCTCGTCAACGGCGATGCGGCCCTCGCGCACCTCGTCGAGCACGCTCTCGACGACGTGCGTGAACGCCACCACCTGGTCCAGGCCGAACAGCCCGGCCGAGCCCTTGATGGTGTGGGCGGCGCGGAAGATCGCGTTGATCGTCTCCGCCGGTTCGGTCTCCTCGCGCACGCGCAGCAGCGAGGCCTCCATGTCTACCAGCAGCTCGCGGCTTTCCGCGAAGAAGGTCTGCAGGGCCTGGTCCATGTTCATCGGGATGCTTTCCAGGGGCGCGTCAGGCGGCGCGCGATGAGGACGGGGACGACCCGACGACCAGCGGGTCGCCGAAGTGCGCGGCCAGGTCGAACAGTTCCAGCACCTCGACGACGGCGGGGCTGTGGTCGACCAGACGCAGCGTGCGGCCGGCGGCACCGGCTTCGCGCTTGGCGAGCAGCAGCAGCTGCAGCCCGGCGCTGTCGAACTCGCTGACCTGCGACAGGTCGACCTCGACCGCCGCATGCTCGGCCACCGCGGCCAGCAGCGTCTGCTTCAGTTCGGCGGCGCGGTAGATCGTCAGCTCGCCTTCGATGCGGATCCCGGTCACGGCAGCACCAGCTTCTGCACGACACCCAGCAGTTGCTCGGGCTTGAAGGGCTTGACGACCCAGGCCTTGGCGCCGGCTTCCTGGCCTTCCTTCTTCTTCGCGTCCTGCGACTCGGTGGTCAGCATCACGATCGGCGTGAACTTGTAGGCCGGCATCTGCTTGATCGCCTTCACCATGCTGATGCCGTCCATGTTGGGCATGTTGACGTCGCTGATGATCAGGTGGACCTTCAGGCCGGTGAGCTTCTTCAGCGCGTCCTTGCCGTCGACGCCCTCGATCACGTCATAGCCGGCTTGCTTGAGCGAAATGCCGACGACCTGCCGCACGGAGGCGGAGTCGTCGACGATCAGGATGGTCTTGGCCATGGTGTTGTGCTTCCCGGTCTGTCGTTGTCAAAAGAAGGTGATCTCTTCGCTCGCGGCGGCCGCCTGCGCGTCCTGGCCGGCATGCGTGCTGTGCAGGCTGCGCTCGTCGGCCATCGCGTAGGTCTTCTCCAGCTCGGCCAGCAGGACGGCGCTGTCGACCGGCTGCAGCACGCCGCTGCGCTCGAAGCCTTCGCGGCTGCGCGTCAGCTGGGCCGGCAGTTGTTCGATGTTCTGGCGCACGTGCGACATCACCTGGCTGACGCGGTCCTGGAACTGCAGCTGCACCAGTGCCTCGCCGATCTCGCCCTGGATGCCGACGCTCTCGCGCTTCAGCACGTCGGCCGACGCGACCAGCGCATCGGTGACGGTGTGGAAGCCGCCGAGCACGCTGGTGATCGTGGTCTCGCAGGCGACGATGGACGCCGCCTCGCGCTCGGCCGATGCGTCGGCGCTGCGGCGCGCGGTGGCGATCGCGTCGCCGATCAGCGCGACCTTGTCGGCCATGCGCCGGCCGGTCTCGCCGGACGCGGCGGACAGTTTGCGCACCTCCTGCGCCAGCACCGAGAAGCCGCGGCCGGTCTCGCCGGCGTGGGCAGCCTCGATCGCGGCATTGATGGCGAGCAGGTTGGTCTGCGACGCGATGTTGGCCACCTCGGCGGCCATCTGCTGCAGCTCGCCGACGAAGCGGTTCAGGCTTTGCACCTCGGCATGCATCGCGCCGTTGCTGGCCATCGCGGCCCGCAGCGAATCGAGCACGCCGTTCAGTTCCTTGCTGCTGTGGGCGAAGACGGCGACCAGGCCCTGGTCGCTGCTCTCGACCGAGCCGGCGGCCAGGTTCGAGGCGCGCATCGCCTGGTCGAGCTTGTCGACAATGCCGCCGAAGCGCAGCGCGAGGGCCGAGATCGCGGCCTCCATCTGCGCCCGCGAGCTTTCGATGTGGCCACCCCAGACCGGCAGCAGCTCGCGGCCGAGCCGCTCGGTGCCGGTGACGAAGGCGGCGGTGGCGTCGTGCTGTTGGCGGCGCAGCGTGGCCTGGCGCCGGTCGAACAGCGCGCCCGCGATGCCGAGGCCGGCGCCAACCAGCAATGCCCAGCCATTCCAGCCGCTCGCGGCCCAGGTGGCGAGGCCGCCGGCCAGGCCCATTGCGGTGCAGGCGAAGGCGCTCGGCGACAAACGTGATGGCGCGCTCGATGACGGCGCCGCTTCACGCACGGAGGTGAGGCTGAAGGAGGACATGCGTACTTGTCGGCATGCCCGGCGCGGAAATAAAGCGCGACGTGCGACGCGCGGGCCAAAAACTGTGCGGGCCTAGCGCGGATCGTGTAAGTGGTGGTAACTGAAGCGCTGCCTGCGACTCGGGTTAACCCTGTGTCTGGCGCGCCGGCAATACCCATCCGACGGACAGCACGTAGCGGCTGCCACCGAGCACGCGCGTCACGCTGTGCTCGCAGGCATCGGGGCGGAACAGTTTGATGCGGCGCGTCGCGAAGATCGGCGTCGCGCAGATGAACTCGCCGCCGGCGGGTGAGGCCTTCAGCACGATGTTGAGCCGGTAGTGGCGGCGCGCCTGCACCGGGTCGGTGTGCGGCGGGATCTCGGCGCCTTCGGGGTAGCGCAGCAGATAGCTGTCGAAGCCGAGCGGCCAGCGGGCCGTGAGCAGCAGCATCTTGTCGTAGCCGGTGCCCTGGCGGCCGCGTTGCCAGCGGAAGGCCTGGCGCTTGTAGTTGGCGAAGGAGGCAAACAAGGAGGCGATGAGACCCATCGCCTGGAGCTTACGCGGTCGGGTGCCGTGGAGCAGGGCTCGCGCCGCTTCAGCCGTCAGCCCACGTGGCTTGCGCACGGCGTTTTCACCAGTTCATCCGAGACAAGGCGGTCCAGCGCCGCCATGCTTTTGCAGCAGGCGTCCCAGTCCTCGGCGTCGATTTTCTCTTCGAGTTCATTGAGCTTTTTGTCAATGGCACTCGAAAGCGCCGGTGGAAGTTTGGCGCTTACCGCAGTCAGTTTCCTGCGCAGATTTTCTTCTACGTCGAAAAGATGCGACGTCCAACTCAGCCCCCTCTGACGCGCCTCAGCAGCATTCGAGAACTCGCTGTTGTCAATGGTTGCCTTCAGGTCGAACATGGCCGCTGGCGCCAGCCCGTGACGATCGAGGCCCAGGTCGAAATCGACACCCAATCGGAGGATGATGCCCACGCCACGCCCACGCGTCTCCCGCTCAACAACCATCAACCACCCGGCGGCCTCGCGGATGAGGTCGATGGGAAGCCCGCTCTCCCGGAGGAGTCCGAACATGACTGCATTCGCGAATCCGCGCGATGCGATTCGACCGGTCCGCATACGGGCCCCAATCGAAGAATTGCCGATCCGAATCGGTTCCCACACCTGAGAGGAGACGGGCACGGCGGTGGAGGTATTTCTCTGAACGTTCATGGACGGAACCACGGAGGGCGTGTGATGCGATCCTTCTGAGTGAACCAGAGGCCCTGTTCGGTTCCTTCTCCCGACAAAGATCGACGATCAGTGCCAGCGCGCCTGCACGGATCGGTGTGCGGCAACCCGCTCCCTTCAAGCCGCCGCGGCCTCGCGCCGTACCCCCGCCTTCGCATCGATCGCCTGCAGCACCCGCCGCAGCGCCCCCACTGCCTCGTCGATCTGCGCCCGCTCGATCACCAGCGGCGGCGCGAGCCGCACGACGGTGTGGTGCGTGTCCTTGGTCAGCACGCCTTCGTCCATCAGCCGCTCGCAGACCTCGCGCGCGCTCGCGAACGCCGGGTCGATCTGCACGCCGACCAGCAGTCCGCGGCCACGGATGTCGGTGATCGCCGGGTGCTGCAGCTTGCCGAGCTGGGCCATCAGGTAGTCGCCCTGCTCGTGCGCGCGGCGCGACAACTGCTCGCGCTCCAGCAACTGCAGCGCGGCCAGCCCGACGGCCGCGGCCAGCGGGTTGCCGCCGAAGGTGCTGCCGTGGTCGCCGGGCGTGAACTGCGCCATCACGTCGTCGCGCGCGAGGAAGGCGCTGACCGGCAGCAGCCCGCCGCCGAGCGCCTTGCCGAGCACCAGGCCGTCGGGCAGCACGCCGTCGTGCTCGCAGGCCAGCAGCCGGCCGGTGCGGCCGAGGCCGGTCTGCACCTCGTCGCAGATCATCAGCACGTTGTGCTTCGTGCAGATCTCGCGCACCGCCTTCAGGTAGCCGGCCGGCGGCACGATGATGCCGGCCTCGCCCTGGATCGGCTCGACGATGAAGGCCGCGGTGTGCGGCGTGATGGCGGCTTCGAGCGCCCGCGCATCGCCGAACGGCACCGCGCTGAAGCCGGGCGCGAACGGACCGAAGCCGTCGCGGTACTGCGCCTCGGTCGAGAAGCCGACGATCGTCGTCGTGCGGCCGGCGAAGTTGCCTTCGGCGACGAGGATCTGCGCCAGGCCCTCGGGCACGCGCTTGACCTTGTAGGCCCACTTGCGGGCCGCCTTGATCGCGGTCTCCACCGCCTCGGCGCCGCTGTTCATCGGCAGCGCGCGCGCCATGCCGGTCATGCGGCACAGCGTCTCGAGGAAGGGACCGAGCCGGTCGGTGTGGAAGGCCCGGCTCGTGACGGCGAGCGTCTGCGCCTGCTCGGTCAGCGCCTGCACCAGCACCGGGTGGCTGTGGCCGAAGCTGACGGCCGAGTAGGCGGACATCATGTCGAGGTAGCGCCGGCCCTGGTCGTCAAAGAGATGAACCCCTTCGCCGCGCGTCAGCACGACCGGCAGCGGGTGGTAGTTGTCGGCGCCATACCGCTGTTCCAGCGCGATCGGTGAGGTCTTCGGTGATGTCGTCACTGGGGCCTGGCGGGCTTGCAGCGCGGCGGCGCGGGCGGCGGTGGTCATGTCGACTCCTGGTCTGGGTGCATAGCGAACGCTCACAGTCTAGAGATCTCATGGCGAAATTTGCGTTCCAAAACTTGCATCCAAGCCGCCTGAAGTGCACGATTCGTGCATTGAAGAAGGCGAAGCGATGAATGCTGGAGCAATTGACGGCCTGGACCGCAAGATTCTGGAAGCCCTGCAGGCCGATGGCCGCGCCAGCAACGTGGAGTTGGCGGCGCTGGTGCACCTGTCGGCACCGCAGTGCTTCCGCCGCGTGCGCGCGCTGGAAGAGCGCGGCGTGATCCGCGGCTACCGCGCGCAGGTCGAGCCGCAGGCGCTGGGGTTGGGCGTGATGGCCTACGTCAGCCTGAACATCGACGGTGGCCAGTTCGGCCGCGTGCGTGAGGTCGAGGCCGACATCCGCGCGTTCCCGCAGATCCTCGAATGCCACACGGTCTCGGGCGACAGCGATTACCTGCTGAAGGTGGTCGCGCACGACCTGAAGAGCCTGAGCCAGTTCCTGACCGATCGCTTGATGCAGGTGCCCGGCGTCGACGACGTGCGCTCGATGATCTGCATGGAAGAGGTGAAGGCGCCGTCGCCGTTGCCGGTGGCGATATGAGGCTGCTGGTGCTTGGCGGTGGGGTGTTCCTCGGTGCGGCCGTGGTCGACGTGGCGCGCGCGGCGGGGCATGCGGTGACGGTATTCAACCGCGGGCGGGCGCGCAGTGCGTGGCCGGCGGGCGTCGAATGCATCGTCGGTGATCGGCAACACGATCTCGGTGCGCTGCAGGGCCGGAACTTCGATGCGGTGGTCGACACCTGCGGCTACCTGCCAGGGGACGTGCGGCTCAGCGCCGAGGCCTTGGTCGATGCGGGGCAGTACCTGTTCGTCTCGAGCGTATCGGCGTATGCATCGCTCGCGCGGCCGGGCGAGGACGAGCGCGCGCCGCTGGCCGCGTTCGACGGCGTGCCCCCGGACGATCGAAGCGTCGCGCATTACGGCACACAGAAGGCGGCCTGCGAGGCGGCGTTGCGCGCGCTGTGGGGCGAGCGCGCATTGGTGGTGCGGCCCGGGCTGATCGTCGGGCCGGGCGACCCGACCGGCCGCTTCAGCCATTGGCTGTGGCGCGCCGCGGCCGGCGGCACGATGCTGGTGCCCGATTCGCCATCGCCGCTGCAGGTGATCGACGTGCGCGATCTCGCCGCGTGGATGGTGACGCTGCTGGAGGATGGCGCGAGCGGTGACTTCAACGCGACCGGGCCGGTCGAGGGGCCGCTGACCTGGCCGCGGCTGATCGACGCCTGCCTCGCCGCGGCCGCGCGTGCAGGCCATGCGCCGGCGACGCCACGGGCCGTCAGCGAGGCCTTCCTGCAAGCTGAAGGCGTGCGCCTGTGGACCGAGCTGCCGCTGTGGATCCCGGTGAGCGAGGCGGATTCGCAAGGCTTCCTCGCGGTCAGCGTGGCGCGAGCGCAGGCGGCCGGGCTGCGCACACGGCCACTGCACGAGACGGCCGCCGACATCCTCGCTGAGCCGATCCCAGCGCCCGACGATGCGCGTCGGCAGAGCAAGCTGACGCCGCAGCGAGAACAGGAATTGCTGGCACGATGGGCGAAGCTCGCACCCCCACCTCCATGACCTCACCACCCACCTTGCGCTGGGGCCTGATCGGCGCGGCCCGCATCGCTGCGTCGGCGCTGATCCCGGCCTTCCGCAGCACCGGCAGCCCGATCGTCGCGCTCGGCTGCAGCGATCCCGCCCGCGGCGCGGCCTTCGCCGCCACCCACGAGATCCCGCTCGCGACCAGCTACGCCGCGCTGCTCGCGCGCGACGACATCGACGCCGTCTACATCGCGCTGCCCAACCATGCGCACCTGCCGCTGACGCTCGCGGCGCTGTCGGCCGGCAAGCACGTGCTGTGCGAGAAGCCGCTTGCGCTCAGCGCCGGCGAAGCGCGGCAGATGAAGGCCGCCGCCGCTGCCGCCGGGCGCACCGTGATGGAAGCCTTCATGCACCGCTTCCACCCGCAGCTCGCCCGCGCACAGGCGCTCGTGCAAGGCGACGCCTGGGGCCCGCTGAAGTGGATGCGCAGCCACTTTACCTACACGCTGCACGACCCGGCCGACGTGCGCTGGAGTCGCCGCATGGGCGGCGGCGCGCTGTACGACCTGGGCTGCTATCCGCTCAGCGTGATGCGCTGGCTGGCCGGCGTCGAACCGGTGGTGCTCGGCGTCACGGCCGGGCTGACCCCGCCCGATGCCGAAGGCGGCCGCGTCGACCACGCCGCCCACGCGATGCTGCGCTTCGACACGGTGCACGGCGACGTCACCGGCCATTTCGATTGCGCGTTCTCGCTGCCGCCGCACACGCAGTTCGAGGCCTTGCTGCGCGACGGCATCCTGCGGCTGGAAACGCCGTTCGGCTGGAAGGATGTCGAGGCGGTGCTGCGCATCGGCGAGCACGTCGAGCGCTTCGCACCGTGCGACCCGTATGCGCTGATGGTGCGGCACTTCGAGGCCGCGGCGCTCGGGCACGAGGCGCCGCGCATCACGCTCGACGATTCGATCGCGCAGGCCGTTGCGATGGACGCGCTGCTGGCCGGCGCGCATGCAGCGGCCAACCCCTGAGGTTCGCCGAGCCGCTCATTCGAAATCGAGGAACACCGTCTCGCCTTCGCCCTGCAGGTGGATGTCCCAGCGGTAGCTGCCGTCGGCCTGGCGTTGTGCGATCAGCGTGTCGCGGCGCGCCGCCGGCACCTGCGCCAGCAGCTCCGAGTTCGCGAGCCCCGGCGCATCGGCCAGGAACACCGCGCAGAACTGGTGCTTCAACAGCCCGCGCGCGAAGAGCGTGATCCAGGCCACCGGCTCGCCCGGTGCGGCCTGCGGCGACGCGCCCAGTTCGATGCGGAACTCGCCGCGCTCGCCGGTCGCGCAACGGCGAAAGCCGGGCATCGGGCGCTCGTGCTCGCCGGTCGCCGCGACCGGTGACCAGGCCTCGACCCAGCCATCGCTCACCGGCTGGCCCTGCCCGTCGAACAGCACGCCGCCGATCGTGATCCAGGTGGTGGCCGTGGCGCCCTGCTGCGACAGCTCGGCGGCCCAGCGCCAGCCCTCGTGCGGGAACGGACCGATGGTCTGCGAAGACGTGATGAGAGCCGGCGTGATGCGGTTCGTCATGGCGCTCGTGCTCACAGGGCCATCGGCGTCGCGTGGCGGCCGCGCAGCACGATGTCGAAGTCGTAGCCGAGGGCATTGCCGCCGTCGGTGTGGTCCATGTTCAGGTGCGCGGCCAGGCGGGTGCGCGCCGCGTCGTCCGGGATGCTCTGGAAGATGGGGTCGAACGCGAACAGCGGATCGCCCGCGAAATACATCTGCGTCACCAGCCGCTGCGCCATCACGTTGCCGAACAGCGAGAAGTGGATGTGCGCCGGCCGCCAGGCCTTGTCGTGGTTGCCCCAGGGGTACGGCCCCGGCTTGATGGTCACGAAGCGGTAGCGGCCGTCGTCGTCGGTGAACATCTTGCCGACGCCGTGGAAGTTCGGGTCGAGCGGCGCATCGTGCTGGTCCTTCTTGTGCCAGTAGCGGCCGGCCGCATTGCACTGCCACACCTCGAGCAGCGAACGCCGCACCGGGCGGCCGTCTTCGTCGACCACGCGGCCGCTGACGATGATCTTCTCGCCGAGCGGCGCGCTGCTGCCGTGCGACGTCAGGTCGAGGTCCTTCGGGCCGATCAGCGCCGGCGAGAAACGCACTCCATCGCTCGCCGGAACGGGCGCTTTCACCCGCAGCGGCGACAGCGTCGGCCCGCGGCCAAGGGTGGATCGGTACGGGGGATGGATCAGGCTCGGGTACACGCCCGGCGCCACCTCGTCGAACTGCATCGAATGTCTCCTTGATCCGCCAATCGCCCACGCGTGGGCGCAGCGGCTGCAACGCGCGAAAGGTAGGCTACATTGAATCGCACCACAAGGGGCTGCGCGCCGATCGCGTCGACACAGCGCCCACGGTGGGCGATTGGCGCACATCGCAGAAGCAGTCCAGGAGTGGCAGTTGATGAACGCTCGCGAACCGCAGCTTCCCGACGACGACCAGGCCGCCGACCCCGCGGCCCCCGTCGCCCCCAACAAGCGCGACCTGATCGCCGGCCTCGAAAAGGGCCTCGCGGTGATCGAGGCCTTCGACCAGGACCGTCCCCGGCTCACGATCAGCGAGGTGGCGGCCCGCTGCAGCCTGACCCGCGCCGCCGCGCGCCGCTACCTGATCACGCTGGAATACCTCGGCTACGTCAACAGCGACCGCAAGATGTACGCGCTGACGCCGAAGGTGCTGCGCATGGGGCAAAGCTACATGCACTCGGCGCGCTTGCCGCGCATCGTGCAGCCTGAATTGCACAAGCTGGCCTATGCGCTGAAGGAAGCCTCGTCGGCCGGCGTGCTCGACGGCAACGACGTGATCTGCATTGCCGCCACCAGCGCCGGCCGCGTCGTGTCGTCCACCTTGCAACCGGGCACGCGCGTGCCGGCGTACTGCACCGCGAACGGCCGCGTGCTGCTGAGCGCGCTGCCGCAAGCCGAGGTCGACACCTGGATCGCGCGCCAGACGCTGGAGCCGCTGACGCCCAACACCGTGACGCTGCCGGAGCGGCTGCGCCTCGAGATCGCCCGCACCCGCTCGCAGGGCTATGCGACGGTGGACCAGGAGCTGGAGCTCGGGCTGCGGACGATCTCGGTGCCGCTGAAGAACCACCGCGGCGAGGTGCTGGCGGCGATGAACGTCAGCGTGCATGCGGCGCGCGTCACGATGGACCAGCTGGTCGAAGGCTCGCTGCCGGCGCTGCTGCACGCCCAGGCCAGCCTGCGCACGGTGCTGTGACGCCATGAGGGTGCAGGTCGCGATCATCGGGGGCGGACCGGCGGGCCTGCTGCTCGGCCAGCGGCTGCACCAGGCCGGCATCGCCGCGGTGATCCTCGAACAGCGCAGCGCCGCCTATGTGCTGGGCCGCATCCGCGCCGGCGTGCTCGAGCAGGGCACGGTCGACCTGATGGACCAGCTCGGCGTCGGCCAGCGCATGCATGCGCAGGGGCTGGTGCACGGCGGCTTCGACCTCGGTTTCCGCAACACCCGCCAGCGCATCGACCTGCACCGCCTGACGCACGGCCGGCAGGTGATGGTCTACGGCCAGACCGAGCTGACGCGCGACCTGATGGACGCCCGCAGCGCCTGCGGTGCCGTCACCGAGTACGAGGCCGAGGACGTGCAGCTGCACGACTTCGACGGCGCAGCGCCGCGCGTCACCTGGCGCCGGCAAGGCGTCGCGCACGAGCTGCACTGCGACTTCATCGCCGGCTGCGACGGCTTCCACGGCGTGAGCCGCGCCAGCGTGCCGCCGGCAGCGCTGAAGGTGTTCGAGCGCAGCTACCCGTTCGGCTGGCTCGGCGTGCTGTCGGAGACGCCGCCGGTCTCGCACGAGCTGATCTATTCGAACCACGAGCGCGGCTTCGCGCTGTGCAGCATGCGGTCGCTGACGCGCAGCCGGTACTACATCCAGTGCCCGGCGGACGACACGCTGGCGCAATGGAGCGACCAGGCCTTCTGGGACGAGCTGCGCCGCCGGCTCGACCCGGAATCGGCCGAGCGCATGGTGACCGGCCCGTCGATCGAGAAGAGCATCGCGCCGCTGCGCAGCTTCGTCGCCGAGCCGATGCGCTTCGGCCGGCTGTTCCTCGCCGGCGATGCGGCGCACATCGTGCCGCCGACCGGCGCGAAGGGGCTGAACCTCGCGGCCTCCGATGTGCAGTACCTGTCGCAGGCGCTGATCGAGCACTACCAGCAGCGCAGCGATGACGGCATCGACCACTACTCCGAACGCTGCCTGCGCCGCGTGTGGAACGCGGTGCGCTTCTCGTGGTGGTTCACGTCGCTGATGCACCGGTTTCCGGAGGGTGGCGAGTTCGGGCAGAAGGTGCAGGAGGCGGAGATCGGCTACCTGCTGCAGTCCGAGGCGGCGGCCACCGTGCTGGCCGAGAACTACGTCGGCCTGCCGCTCGACCACTGACCGGCGCGTCAGCGAACCGGGATGTGGATGTCGGTGATCAGCGCTTCGGCCGGCACCCGGCTCGCATCGTTCACGTAGTCCTCGAACGGCGCGGCATCGCGCAGCTCGAGACCGGACGACGGCACCCAGTCGCGGTAGATCGCACGCCAGGTCTGCCACAGCGTGTCGTACGGCCCGGTGTGGCGGAACACCGCCCAGCGGCCGGCGGGGATCGCCTGGCAGTCGATGCGGTCCACGGTCGAGAGGTCGGGCACCGGGCCGGTGAATGCGATGGCCGCGATGAAGCGCGCATCGGGGTCGTCGAAGCCCCGGATCTCGTCGGGGCAGATCGCGAGGCACGCTGTCTGCCGCTCGCCGAGGCCGAGCGCCTGCATGGCCGGCAGCAGGCGGCCGAAGGCGCGCTGCGCGGCGGCGCTCATGTCGTTGTCGATCGCACCGCGTTCGGTGGCGCACAGCACCTGGCGTTCAGGCAGGTCGCGGAAGGTCGGTTCAAGCATGGTCTTTCTCCGGGAGGGTCGGTGGGATGCCACCACCGGCAGCGCCAGGCGCGGGTCCACCAGCGCCGTGCGCACCGCGCTCGGCGACAGGCCGAACTCACGCCGCAGCGCGCGAGCGAAGCTCGTGCCGCCATCGAAGCCGCAATCGAGCGCGATCTGCCCGACCGGCGCGCTGCCACCGCGCAGCGCCTCGACGGCGGCAGCGAGGCGCATGCGCAGCACGTACTGCGCCGGCGTCATGCCGGTCATCGCGGAGAACACGCGGTGGAAGTGAAAGCGCGACATCGCGGCGATGTCGGCCAGCGTGCCGCCCTCCAGGTCTGAAGCCAGGTGGGCATGCACATGGGCGACGACGCGGTTGATGCGGCGGCGGTAGGAGAGTTCGGACTGCGGGCGCATGGACGAAGGTGATGGGCCGCGCCACTGTAGGCGGCCGGCCGCCGCCGCGCGCCACCGGGATTGCTCGGTTCAGCGCTGCGACACCGCGAGCCAGCCCTCGAGCTGCTGTGGATCGGCGAGCAGCGCCGCGCTGTCGCCGCGGTGCACGATGCTGCCGCGGTCGAGCACGATCGCCTGCTGCGTGATCGGCAGGATCATCCGCGGGTTCTGCTCGACGATGATCGCCGACAGCCCCTCATCACGCACCACGCGGGCGATCGAGCGCAGCAGCTCGTCGACGATGATCGGCGCCAGCCCTTCGAGCGGCTCGTCGAGCAGCAGCAGCTTCGGGTTCAGCACCAGCGCGCGTGCCACCGCCAGCATCTGCTGCTCGCCGCCCGACAGCTGGTGGCCGAGGTTGGCGCGCCGCTCGGCCAGCCGCGGGAACATCTCGTAGGCACGCGCCGGCGTCCACGGCCCGGGCCGCGCGACCGCGCTCAGGTTCTCGTCGACCGTCAGCGACTTGAAGATGTTGCGCTCCTGCGGCACCCAGCCGATGCCGGCCGCGGCGCGGCGGTAGGGCGGCAGCGCGCTGACGTCCTGCCCGGCCAGCACGATGCGGCCGGCGTGCCGGCGCGTCACGCCGACCAGCGTGTTCAGCAGCGTGGTCTTGCCGGTGCCGTTGCGTCCGAGCAGCGCAAGCGAGCGGCCGGCGTCGAGCGCGAAGTCGACGCCCTGCACCACCACCGCCTCGCCATAGCCGGCGCGCAGCCCTTCGACGCGCAGCAGCTCAGCCATCGACGGCGTCTCCATGGCCGAGGTACACCGCCTTGACCCGCGGGTCGTTCGAGATGCTCTGCACGTCGCCCTCAGCGAACAGCGCACCGCTGACCAGCACCGAGACCCGGCGCGCGAAGTTGAAGACCAGGTCCATGTCGTGCTCGATCAGCAGGATGGAGACGTCGGCCGGCAGCGCATTGATGGCGTCGAAGATCTCCTGCCGCTCGCCTTCGGGCACGCCGGCCACCGGCTCGTCGAGCAGCAGCACGCGCGGCTTGCAGGCCAGCGCGGTCGCGATCTCCAGCAGCCGGCGCTTGCCGTAGGGCAGCACCGAGACCTGGCGGTCCATCACGTCGTCGAGCCGGAACTGCTTCAGCAGCGCCTCGCAGGCCTCGGCCACGCCGTCCGCCCGGCCGAGCGGCTGCCACCAGCGCGAAGCGGCGCCGCGCTGGGCCGACACCGCCAGCGCGAGCGACTGCAGCGGCGTCAGCTCGCTCCACAGCTGGTTGATCTGGAAGGTGCGCACCAAGCCGCGGCGCACGCGCTGGTGCGGCGCGAGGCGGGTGATGTCCTGCCCGTCGAGCAGGATCGTGCCGGCGCTCGGCGCGAGCACGCCGGTCAGCAGGTTGATCAGCGTCGTCTTGCCGGCGCCGTTCGGGCCGATCAGCGCGTGGCGCGCACCGGTCTCGATCGTCAACGACACGTCCTGCGTCGCGGCGAGGCCGCCGAAGCGCTTGACGAGGCCGCGGGTTTCCAGCGCGACGCTCATGCCTTCGGCCTCCACCAGGTCCACGGACGGATGAAGCGATCGCGACCGACCAGCATCAGCACGACGAGGAACAGCCCGAGCCAGAACAGCCAGTACTGCGGCGTCCACGCCGAGACCAGGTCGTGCAGCAGCTTGAACGCGATCGCGCCGAAGATGCCGCCGTACAGGTAGCCGGTGCCGCCGATCACCAGCACCAGCAGCACGTCGGCGCTGCGGTGGAAATCGAGCACGTCGAGCGACGCGAAGCCGCTGGTCTGCGCGAGCAGCGCGCCGGCCGCACCGGCGAGTGCCGCCGCGAAGGTGTAGACCGCCACGAGGCGCGCATTCACCGACAGGCCGATGCTGGTGGCGCGCAGCCGGTTGTCGCGCAAGGCCTTCAGCGATACGCCGAACGGCGAGTGCACGACGCGCCGCGCGAGCAGCAGCGCGATCACCAGCACCGCGAGGCTGTAGGCGTACGCGGTGCGGCCATACAGGTCGAACTCGAAGCGCCCGAGCAGCGGCCCCATCACGACGCCCTGCAGGCCGTCGGTGCCGCCGGTCAGCCCATCCAGCTTGTTCGCGAGCTCGTACAGCACCGATGCGACGCCGAGCGTCACCATCAGCCGCGTCAGGTCGGAGCCGCGCAGGATCAGCAGGCTGCTGACGGCCCCGAGCAGCGCCGACGCGACGATCGCCACCGCCAGGCCGACCAGCGGGTCCGGCATCACATGCTTCGCGAACAACGCCGCGGCGTAGGCGCCGAAGCCGAAGAACGCCGCATGGCCCAGCGACACGATGCCGGCATAGCCCAGCACCAGGTCGAGCGACATCGCGAACAGCCCGAGGATCGCGATCTCGTTGAGCAGCAGCGCATGCTCGCCGGCGAACACGCCGGAACCCAGCGCGACCAGCCCGAGCGCGAACTCCCACCAGCGCCAGGCCGAAGCGGCGGCCAGTGAATCGCGCACGCCTTCGCGCAAGCTCATCGGGTCGCGCCCCGCCCGAACAGGCCTTGCGGGCGCAGCGTGAGGATCACGATCATCAGCGTGTAGACGATGAAGGCGCCGAGCTTGGGCACGTAGTACTTTCCGAACACGTCGGCGATACCCAGCAGCAGCGCGGCCAGCAGCGGGCCGGTGATGGTGGTGGTGCCGCCGACCGAGACGACGATCAGGAAATAGATCATGAACTTGAGCGGGAAGCTCGGGTCCAGCCCCAGCACCTCGGCGCCGAGCGCGCCGCCCAGCCCGGCCAGGCCCGAGCCGACCGCGAAGGTCAGCAGGAACACCTGGCTGGTGTTGATGCCCAGCCCCTGCGCGACGCGCGCGTCGTCGACCGCCGCGCGCAGCCGGCTGCCGAAGCGGGTGCGCGTCAGCACCGCCTGCAGCGCAATCGTCAGCACGCCGCACAGCACGATGAGGAACAAGCGGTACTTGCCGATGCCGACCGCGGCGAAGTCGAAGCGGCCCTGCAGCCACGGCGGCACCTGGATCATCTGCTGCTGCGAGCCGATCAACCAGTCGACCGCGGTGACCGCCATGAAGACCAGGCCGATCGAGAACAGCACCTGGTCGAGGTGCGGCTTCGCGTACATCGGCCGGTACAGCGTGCGTTCGAGCAGCGCGCCGGCCAGCGCGGTCAGGATGAAGGCAGCCGGCAGCGTCGCGAGGAAGGGCACGCCGAGGCGGTTCATCAACAGCACGGTGACGTAGCCGCCGGCCATCGCGAACGCGCCATGCGCCAGGTTGACGAAGTTCATCAGCCCGAGCGTGACCGCCAGCCCGACGGCCAGCACGAAGAGCAGCATCCCGTAGGCGATGCCGTCGAACAGCAGCGTCAGCATGCCTACTTCGTCTTGTTCGGATCCTTCACGGCCTTCTGCACCTCGAACTCCTCGTTGAAGAGCTGGCCGTTGACGCGGGCAACGCGGCGGATGTAGACGTCCTGCACGATGTCGCGCGTCTGCGCGTCGATCAGCACCGGCCCGCGCGGGCTCTCGAAGACCTGGCCCTTCATGGCAGCCAGCAGCGCATCGCCGCCGCCCGCGCCCTTGGTGGCTTCGAGCGCCTTCGTGATCACGCGCATGCCGTCGTAGCCGGCCACCGCCATGAAGTTCGGGCGGAACTTGTTGGCCGCCTGGAAGGCCTCGACGAACTTCTTGTTGAGCGCCGACGGGTGCGACGCGGAGTAGTGGTGCGAGCTGACGATGTTGAGCGCGACGTCGCCCATGTCGTTGAGCTGGTCGTCATCGGTCACGTCGCCGGTGCAGATCAGGCGGATGCCCGATTTGTCGAGCCCGCGCTCGGCGAACTGCTTCATGAACGCCGCGCCCTGGCCGGACGGCAGGAAAACGAACACCGCATCGGGGTTGGCGTCGCGCACCTTCTGCAGGAAGGGCGCGAAATCGGGGTTGCGCAGCGGCGAGCGGATCTCGGCGACGATCTCGCCGCCGTTCAGCTTGAAGCGGTCCTTGAAGGTCTTCTCGGCGTCGATGCCCGGCGCGTAGTCGGCCACCATCGTCACGGCCCGCTTGATCTGGTTCTTGCTCGCCCATTCGGCGATGCCCAGCGTGACCTGCGGCAGCGTGAAGCTGGTGCGCACGATGTAGGGCGACTGCTCGGTGACGATCGACGTGGCGGCGGCCGTCACGACCATCGGCGTCTTGCTCTGCGTCGCGATCGGCGCCGTCGCGAGGGCCAGCGGGGTCAGCCCGAAGCCGGCCAGCACGTCGACCTTGTCGCTGACCACCAGCTCCTGCGCGATGCGGCGGGTCGCGTCGGCCACGCCGCCATCGTCCTTGATGATCAGCTCGATCTTGCGGCCGGCCACCGTGGCGCCGTTCTGCGCCAGGTACAGCTTCGCGGCCGCCTCGATCTGCCGGCCGGTGGAGGCCGACTGCCCGGTCATCGGGAGGATGAAGCCGATCTTGAACGGCTTGGCCTGGGCCACGGCGGCCGACGAGAAAGCCAGGGGCAGGCTCGAGGCCAGCCCCGCCGCAGCGAGGTGCCGCAGGGCGGTGCGCTTGTGCATGCGTTGTCTCCGGGATAGAAGGCGGTGGATGATGCAGCGGATCCGGGGCCGGATGCTAGCATTCTGGTTCGCATACAGCACCCGTGTTCTATATAAGAACATTGCAGCAGAAACAGGGGCATCGCGCATCGCGGTGAACCCTCACAGGAGACGTCCATGACCTCGCGTTCCAGTGCTCCGTTTCGTGCCGATCACGTCGGCAGCTTCCTGCGGCCGAAGTACTTGCTGGAGGCTCGCGAGCGCTTCCGGTTGAAGGAGATCAACGCGGCCGAGTTGCGCGCGGTGGAAGACCGGGCGATCACCGAGATCGTCCGCTTCCAGGAGGACGTGGGGCTGCAGAGCATCACCGACGGCGAGTTCCGGCGCACCTACTTCCACATCGATTTCCTGGAGCAGCTGGGCGGCGTGAAGACCGACATCCCGATGCTGGTGAAGAAGCCGGACGGCACGGAGGAACTCGCCCCGCCGGTGATGCGCGTGATCGACAAGGTGCGCCACGTGAAGGACATCCAGCGCGCCGACTTCGAGTACCTGAAATCGCAGACGCGGCGCACGCCGAAGGTGACGATCCCGTCGCCGACGATGCTGCACTTCCGCGGCGGGCGCGCCGGCATCAGCCGCGAGCACTACCCGGACCTGGAGCCGTTCTACCAGGACGTCGCGAACGCCTATGGCGACGAGCTGCGCTCGCTGGCCGCCGCCGGCGCGACCTACGTGCAGATGGACGACACCAACCTCGCCTACCTGTGCGACGACAAGATGCGCGAGGCGGCCCGCCAGCGCGGCGACGACCCCGACGAGCTGCCGCACCGCTACGCCGGCTTCATCAACCGCGTGGTCGCGCAGAAGCCGCCCGGCATGACGCTCGCGGTGCACCTGTGCCGCGGCAACTTCAAGAGCACCTGGGCTGCGCAGGGCGGCTACGAGCCGGTGGCGCAGGCGCTGCTGTCGGAGATGGACGTCGACGCGTACTTCCTGGAGTACGACGACGCGCGCAGCGGCGACTTCAAGCCGCTGCGCTTCCTGCCGAAGGGCAAGACGGTGGTGCTGGGGCTGGTGACGACCAAGCTCGGCGAGCTGGAATCGAAAGACGAGCTGAAACGCCGCATCGACGAGGCCGCGAAGTACGTGCCGCTCGACCAGCTGTGCCTGTCGCCGCAGTGCGGCTTCAGCAGCACGGTGCACGGCAACGACATCGCGGTGGAGGCGCAGCGGGCGAAGCTGCGGCTGGTGGTGGAGACGGCGCAGGAGGTGTGGGGCTGATCGAGCGCCGCGGTACATCGGAGCTCGTGGACAATGCCGACCCCAGGGAGGTGGTCGCGACGCGACCGGGGGACGACATGACGAGATGGTGCGAAGCGGTGCGCCGGGCCTTGCCCGCGGTGTTGTTCGTGGCGGCTCTGCACGCCACGGCAGGCGACGACGAGTACAAGTCCAGTGATCCGGTGGTCAGCAAGATGACGACGCCGGACACCTTCAGCCGCATGTCGCTGTCACCTGACAGCCAGCGGCTCGCCGCGATCGGCCACGGCGGCGGGCACACGGGACTGTTTGTGCTGGACGTGCAGACGCTGGAGCCGATCTGCTGGTCCCACCGCGCATCGTGTATGGCCGACGCGTCGTGCAACCCTATCGGGTGATGTGGATCGGCGACGGGCTCCTCGTCGTCGGCTTGTCCGACGGCAGCTCGATCACGATCGACCTGCAGGGGAACGTCATTGCCAAGTTCGACGGCTGGGCCTGGATGCGCGTGCCGGCCCGGCCGCAAGGGTACTGACCGGCCGCGACGGCTACCGCGGCTACCTCGACACGGTGGATCCGCGCACCGGCAAATCGACGCGTGAGGACGTCGGCCTCGACGAGGAGTTCATCGAGGCGTCGTATGACGGTACCGGCGCCTTGCGCTTCGCGATCACGCGAAAGAGCTCGTTCTGGGAGGACGACACCCGCCTCAGCTACTGGTACCGCCCCGACGCCAAGGCGCCCTGGCAGTTGCTTGAGTCCCATCCTCTCACCGAAGACCGATGGAACGCTCTCGCTTTCGAGGACAAGGACACGCTCATCATCTCGTCCCGCCATGGCCGTGATACATGGGGCGTCTTCCGCTACGACTTGAAGACGCGCCAGACGGTGGATCTGATGGTCGGTGCCGAAAACCAGGATCTGCTGCCGGACATCGACCGCAACGCCAGCGTCCGTGGCGTCGTCGCTCAGGGCCTGAAGCCGGTCCAGATCTGGTTCGACCCCGTGTGGGCCGGGCTGCAGGCGACGATCGATGCGGCACGTCCCAATCACATCAACGTGCTGTCGGGCAACCCCAAGGGTCGGATCCTCGTGTATTCGTACAGCGACATCGACCTCGGGCGTTGGCTGGTGCTGGACCCCGCACAACGAAAACTGTGGCAGGTGGCCGAGCGCGATCCGGCGATCGATCCGGCCGCGATGCGGCCGATGGAAACCTTGCGCTATCCCGCTGCGGACGGCATGAGCATTCCCGCCTACCTCACCCGCCCCGCCCCGTCTGCAACGGCGGGAACGCTGCCTCCGCTCGTCGTGCTGATCCATGGCGGACCGAACGTCCGTGACCGTTGGGGCTTCGACTGGGAAGTGCAGATCCTCGCGGCGCACGGGTATGCGGTGTTCCAACCCCAGTTCCGAGGGTCCAGCGGCTTCGGCAAGAAGTTCGAGGTGGCCGGCCGCAGGCAGTGGGGGCTGGCGATGCAGGACGACATCACCGCCGGCGTGCAGTACTTGATCGACCAGCACGCCGTCGACCCGCAGCGCATCTGCATCATGGGCGGAAGCTATGGCGGTTATGCGGCACTGTGGGGCCTCGTGAAAACACCCGCGCTCTACAAGTGCGGCATCAGCGTTGCGGGTGTCTCCGACATCGCGAACATGCGGACGGACGGCTCCGACGCCAACGGCGACTGGGACGCCCGTCGTTGGAGACGTGAAATGGTGGGCAGCGTGAAGCAGGACAAGGCGCAGTTCGACAGCGTCTCCCCGCTGAAGCATGCCGACCGCATCCAGGCGCCGGTGTTGCTGATCCACGGAACCGACGACGAGCGCGTGCCGATCATCCACGGCAAGTACATGCGCACGGCATTGCTGGACCAAGGCAAGAGCGTCGAGTGGAAGCCCCTGCTCGGCGCAGGGCACGGCTTCTACGTGGAAGACAGTCGCCGAATCTACGACACGATCCTGCCATTCCTGGCGCGGTACATCGGCCCCCCGTCCGCCGCACCTGCTTCGGCCGCGACGTCTGCGCCTCGATGAAGGTCAGCGCTTGCGCGCGAGCGTGAGCCCGTCGCCGATCGGCAGCAACGACACATCCACCCGCTCGTCGCGGTGCAGCTTGTCGTTCAGCGCCTGCAGCGCCGCGGTGTCAGTGCCCGCCGCGGCCGGGTGCGCCACCTCGCCGCCCCACAGCACGTTGTCGATCGCGATCAGCCCGCCCGGGCGCAGCAGCTGCAGGCAGCGCTCCAGGTAGCCGTCGTAGCCGCGCTTGTCGGCATCGATGAACGCGAAGTCGTACTGCCCGGCCTCGCCCGCCGCGAGCCGCGCATCCAGCGTCTGCAACGCCGGGGCGATCTGCAGGTCGATCTTGTGCGCCACGCCCGCCTGCTGCCAGAACGGCCGGCCGACGCGGGTGTACTCGTCGCTGATGTCGCAGGCGAGCAGCCGGCCGTCATCGGGCAGCGCGAGCGCCACCGTCAACGCGCTGTAGCCGGTGAACACGCCGATCTCGATCGCGCGGCGCGCGCCGATCAGGCGCACCAGCAGCGACATGAACTGCCCCTGCTCGGGCGAGATCTGCATCGACGCGTGCGGGTGGCGCCGCGTCGCGTCGCGAAGCGCGGTCTGTGCCGGGTGCTCGCGCACCGAATGGGCGATGACGTAGTCGAGCAGGTGGTCGTCGAGCGGCAAGGTTCGGTTTGACATGGCAGTTCCTTTCAGTCGCCGAGGTTCTCGTGGTGCGCGATCACACCGCGCTTCCAGTACGCGGCTGCGCGGATCGCGTGGCGGTCGTGGCCCTTCTCGTCGACCAGCACGCGGCGCAGCGCCGCCATCGTCGCGGCCTCGCCGGCGCACCAGGCGTAGCCCTCGCCGGGCGGCAGCGTGAGTGCGCGCGCCGCGGCGAGCAGCGCGTCATCGCTGTCGACATGCTGTACCTGCAGCTCGGCGGCGCTCGCGAGCGGCCGGCGGTCTGCTTCATCGAGCTGCAACAGCACGATCGCGCGCGTGCCGGCCGGCAATTCCTCCAGCCGGCGCTCGATCGCCGGCAGCGCACTCGCGTCACCGACCAGCAGGTGCCAGTCGTAGTCGAGCGGGATGATGAAGGAGCCGCGCGGGCCGGCCACCATCAGCGCGTCGCCGGGCTTCGCACGCGCAGCCCAGTCGGACGCCGGGCCGTCGTCGTGCAATGCGAAGTCCAGCGTCAGCTCGCCCGCAACTGCATCGTGGCGGCGCGGCGTGTAGTCGCGGCGCACCGGTTCGCCATCGCCGGTGTCGATGAAGAGCTTCACATGGTCGTCGAACGACGCGCTGACGAAACCCGCCATCGGCTCGCCGGCCACCACGATGCGCCGGAAGCCGGGGCTGGTGGCCTCGACGCGCACGATGCGCAGCTCGCGCCTCTTGATCTCATGCTGGATGCGCTGCACGCGCCGGGTGGATGTTTCTGCCGTCATGGGAGCCGCTTCCGAAATGGTTGACAATATCCCCCATCATGGGCAAACAAGATGACAATGTCAACCATCAGGGCAAAGCCCGCGTGGAAGACGACGTGCTGGAGCTGATCCACACGGTGATGCACCAATACCGCGGCCAGCAGTACCAGGTGCTGCGCGACGGGCCGCACGACATCACGCACATGGAGAGCAAGGTGCTCGGCTACTTCGGCCGCCACCCCGGCACGACGCAGAGCGACCTGGCGCAGCACAGCGGGCGCGACAAGGCGCAGCTGGCCCGGCTGATCAAGGGCCTGCGCGAGCGCGGCCTGCTCGATGCGCAGGCCGACGCGGCCGACCGGCGCAGCGTCGCGCTGTCGCTGACGGCGGACGGCCAGGCGGTGCTGCGCACGCTGCAGCAGCAGGCGCGCAAGCTGACGGCGCGCGCGGTGTCGGGGTTCAGCGCGGCCGAACAGCGGCAGTTGCAGGCGCTGCTGCAGCGGGTGACGGACAACCTGGCGTCATCGGACTGACAGCGGTATCGGAACACGCTCCCGACAGTGCCGGCCCGCGGCACTGCGTGCACGCAGCGGCACCAGGCATCACGGCACATCGCTACCATCGCCCCCACATCCCGGAGGAGCCATGGACCTGCACGATGAACCCCCCGCGCTCTCGCAGCGCCTGCCGCAGGGCATCGCCGTGCTGGCCGCGGCGCTCGGCGGGCTGGGCCTGATCTTCTGGGTCGCCGCCAACTGGGACGAGCTGGGTCGCACCGGCCGCTTCGCCTTGCTGCAGGCCTGCGTGGTCGTGATGTGCGCCGGCGCGCTGTGGCGGCCCACGCTGCGCGCGCCGCTGGGGCTGCTGGCGCTGCTCGCGATCGGCGGCCTGTTCGCGTTCTTCGGCCAGACCTACCAGACCGGCGCCGATGCCTGGCAGCTGTTCGCGCTGTGGGCCGCGCTCGCGCTGCCGCTGTGCCTGGGCGCGCGCAGCGACGTGCTGTGGGCCCCGTTCGCGCTGGTCGCGATGAGCGGCATCTCGCTGTGGATCGTCGCGCACACCGGCCACCGCTGGCGCATCGAGCCGCAGGACCTGCCGGCGCACCTGATCGGCTGGAGCGCGGCGATCACGCTGGTGGCCGCGCTGCACCCGGCGTGGCAGCGCTTCACCGGCGGCGGTGAATGGGGTGAGCGCACCGCGGTGACGCTCGCGGTCGCGATGATCTGCATCAGCGGCGCCAGCGCGGTGTTCGGCGACCGCAGCGGCGCGCACTACGCGCTGGCGCTGGCAGTGCTGGGCGTCGCCGCGGTGGTGTTGTCCAACCAGCGCCTGTTCGACATCTACGGGCTCAGCGCGGTGGCCCTCGGGCTGAACGCGCTGCTCGTCGCCGGGCTCACGCACTGGCTGTTCGACCGCCGCAGCCCGTTCGACGAGATCAGCCGGATGCTGGTGCTGGGCCTGTCCGCAGCCGGGCTGCTGGCCGCCAGCGTGTCGGGCGTGATGCGCCTCGCACGCCGCCACGCACGCACCGGCACCCCCAGCGGAGCCGACGCATGAACGATTCCCTCACGATCTCTTCCGAGACCCGCCCGTGGCCGGTCGTGCTGCTGACCGGGCTGGGCGCCTGGCTCGCGGCCGTGCCGCTGATCATCGTCGTCGGCATGCTGTTCGGCGATTTCGTCACGCGCGGCGCGGGCCCCTACCTGATCGGGCTGCTGGTGCTGGCCGGTTCGCTGGTGGTGCTGCATTCGCGGCAGATCCCGCTGTTCGTCGAGCAACTCGCGGTGCCGGGGTTGATCGTCGGCGGCGGCGCGCTCGCCTTCGGGCTGTTCCGCGATCTACCGGATGCCCTCGCCTTCGCGGCGCTCGGCGCGGTTGCGCTTGCCGCCGCGGTGCTGGTGCATGCCGACTGGCTGCGCGCGCTGCTCGGCGCGCTGGCGGCGGTGATGCTGGCGCTCGCGCTGGCGATCGACCCGTGGCGCGGCTCGCATGCGACGCGCCTCGGCGTGTTCTGGCTCGCGTGGCACGGATGCGCGGCGGCCTGGCTGGCGGCTCACGTGATGGTGCGCCGCATCCCGCAGGAGCACGCCGCCATCGTCGAACCGGTCAGCGCCGGCTGGCTGCTCGCGACGCTGTGCGGCCTCGCCTGGTGGGCCGGCATGACCTTCCTGGTCGGCGCGAACCTCGGTGAGTTCGGCAACGACGTCGCGCGCGGGTTCGATCGCGATGGACCTCACTGGACCGGCGCGCTGCAGCAGGCGGCCTCGCTGACCTTGGCCATCGTCGGCGCGCTGTGGGCCGCGCGCCGCTGGCCGGGCCTGCGCCAGCCGTGGCTCATCGGCGTGGCCGCGGTGCTCGCGTTGCTGGCCTGGTTGATGCCGACGCTCGGCGCGGTGCTGCTGGCGCTCGCGCTGTGCATCACCACGCGACGCTGGCGCCTGGCCGCCACCGCTGGCGTGGCCGCGGCCTGGATCATCGGCGCGTTCTACTACCAACTGGCGTGGCCGCTCGCGCACAAGGCTTTGCTGATGGTGGCGGCCGGCGTGGTGCTCGCGCTGCTGGCGCGTTGGGGCACGCCGCGGCGCGTGTCGAGCGAGGCTGCGACACCGGTCGTGGCATCGGCCGGACTGCAACGCTGGGGCATCGCGATCTGCGCGGTGGCCGTGCTGGCCGTCGCGAACTTCGCCATCTGGCAGAAGGAATCGCTGATCGCCCACGGCCAGCCGGTGTTCGTCGAACTCGCGCCGGCCGATCCGCGCTCGCTGATGCAGGGCGACTTCATGCGGCTGAACTTCCGCATGCCGTTCAGCGTGCAGCAGCAGCTCGACGGCGACCCGCTGCGTGCGCAGCGCCCGCACGCAATCGCCCGGCGCGATGAGCGCAACGTGCTGACGCTGCTGCGGCTGGACAACGGCACGCCGCTTGCCACCGACGAGCTGCGCGTCGAGCTGACGCCGAAGGGCGGCGACTGGATCCTCGTCACCGATGCATGGTTCTTCCGCGAGGGCGAAGCGCAGCGCTGGTCCGGGGCGCGCTTCGGCGAGTTCCGCATCGACGACAACGGCCGCGCCCTGCTGATCGGGCTGCGCGGGCCCGAGTTGAAGCCGCTCTAGTCGGCCGCACCGGCCGCGACGCGCATCAGCAGCTTGATCAAGGTCGCACGCTCGCGCGACGACAAGACCTGCAGCGCGTCGTCTTCCATCGTCTCGGCGATCTTCTCGGCGCGCGTCGTCAGCTTGCGCCCCGCCGGCGTCAGCGCGATGCGCTGCGAGCGCCGGTCGTCACTGCAGCGCTCGCGCAGCACCCAGCCGCGCTCGACCATGCGGTCCAGCGTCACCGCCATGTTCGGCGCCGACACGTCCAGTGCCTGACCGAGCTGTTTCTGGTTCACGCGCTCGTTGGCCGCCACCAGCACCAGGATCGAGAACTCCACCGCCTTCAGTTGCAGCGGCCCGAGGTGGCGCACGAACGAGCGCTTCAGCTGCACCGAGGCGCGCGTCGCCGCATAGCCGACCAGGTGCTCCAGGCGCGAGGTGTCGAGGGCTTCCGCCATCAGCGGGGTCCGTAGGGCCTGTTAACACTACGGGAAGGCTCGCGCCGGTGCCTGCCAAGGCGCTGGGCAAGGCGCGACGCGCGGCCCGGGCTCTCTGCCCGGGCAAGCGGCGCAACGCGGCCCAGCGCCTTGGCAGGCACCGGCCCGCAGGGTGATCTCATCAAAAGGGCACCCGCCGCGTTGCACGGCTTGCCCAGGCAGCAAGCCTGGGCTGCGCCGTGCGCCTTGCGGGTGCCCTTTTGATGAGTCACGCGAGCCTTCCCGTAGTGTTAACAGGCCCTAGACCGCGCCGCGCCGAGGTAGGTGTCGATCACGCGCGCATCCCGCGCCAGCTCGCCCGCCGGGCCTTGCAGCACGATCTCGCCCATCTCCAGCACGTAGGCGTGGTCGGCGACCTCCAGCGCCGCGCGCGCGTTCTGCTCGACCAGCAGGATCGTCACGCCGGTCGCGCGCAACGCGGCGATGGTGCGGAAGATCTCGCGCACCACCAGCGGCGCGAGGCCGAGGCTCGGCTCGTCGAGCATCAGCAGCGACGGCTCGCCCATCAGCGCGCGACCCACCGCCAGCATCTGCCGCTCGCCGCCTGACAGCGTGCCTGCGAGCTGCCCGCGCCGCTCCTGCAGGCGCGGGAACAGCGCGAACACGCGTTCCATCGCGTCGCGTGCCGCCTGCGGCCCGCGTTGGCGCAAGCGCCATGCGCCGAGCCGCAGGTTGTCCTCGACCGGCATGCTGCCGAACAGCGCGCGGGTTTCGGGCACCAGCGCGATGCCGCGGTCGACGCGCGCCTCGAGCGGCAGCGCGTCGATCGCACTGCCTTGCCAGCGGATCGCGCCGCGCGACGGCAGCACGCCCATCAGCGCGTTCAGCAGCGTCGACTTGCCGGCACCGTTCGGGCCGATCACGGTGACGACGCTGCCGGCGGCGGCTTGCAATCGGATGCCGCGCAGCACTTCGGCGCGGCCGTAGCCGGCGTGGAGCTCGTTGACTTCGAGGGCTTCGACAGGCTCAGCCCGACCCTTCGACGAGCTCAGGGTGAACGGAGGGGTGGGGGTCGCGTCGCTCATGCTCAGTGCTCCGTCCCCAGGTACGCCGCGCGCACCGCCTCGCTCGCCTGCACCTCGGCCGGCGTGCCCTGCATCAGCTGCGTGCCGAACTCCATCACGACGATGCGGTCGCTGACGTCCATCACCAGGTCCATGTCGTGCTCGACCAGCAGGATCGACAGCCCCTCGGCGCGCAACTGCCGCAGCACCTCGGCCAGCGCCCGCTTCTCCTGGTGGCGCAACCCGGCGGCCGGCTCATCGAGCAACAGCAGCGACGGATCAGCGCTCAGCGCCCGCGCGATCTCCATCAGTCGCTGCGGCCCGAGCGCCAGGTTGCCGGCCAGCTCATCCGCGCGGTCGGCCATGCCGATGCGCTGCAACTGGCGCTCGGCCTCGCGCAGCAGGCGGCGCTCTTCGGCGCGGTCGAGCCGCAGCATCGCCGCCACCACGCCGCGCTGTCCGCGCCGGTGCGCGCCGAGTGCGACGTTCTCCAGCACCGTCATCTCGGGCACCATCTTCACGTGCTGGAAGGTGCGCGACACGCCGCGCCGTGCGATGCCGCGCGACGGCAGCCCGTCGATGCGCTCGCCGCGCAGCCGCACCTCCCCGCGCGTCAGCGGCAGCACACCACTCACCAGGTTGAAGGTGGTCGACTTGCCGGCACCGTTCGGCCCGATCAGCCCGACGATCTCGCCGGCCCGCACCTGGAAGCTGACGTCGTTCACCGCGACCAGCCCGCCGAACTCCTTGCGCACCGATTGCACGTCCAGCACCAGCTCGCCGTGCGGCGGGCGCACGGCCTCGGGCAGCGGCGCCGCATCGGCCCAGTCGCGCTGTCGGGCGCGCCGCGGCAGCCGCGCCACCACCGCGGCCCACAGCCCGTCGCGCGCGTACTGCAGCACCAGCACCAGCAGCACGCCGAACACGATCACCTCGTAGCTGCCGCTGCCGCCGAGCAGCCGCGGCAGCAGCACCTGCAGCTGGTCTTCCAGCAGCTTCACGACGGCCGCACCGGCCAGCGCACCCCACACCTGGCCGACGCCGCCGATCACCGCCATGAAGAGGTACTCGATGCCCATCTTCAGCCCGAACGGCGACGGGTTGACGCTGCGCTGGAAGTGCGCGAACAGCCAGCCCGAGAGACTGGCCAGCAGCGCGGCCAGCACGAACACCGTGACCTTGGCGCGGAAGGTGTCGATGCCCATCGCCTCGGGCATCGTGCTGCCGCCCTTCAGCGCCCGCAGCGCGCGGCCGCTGCGCGAATCGAGCAGCTGCGTGGCGGCCAGCGCCGCCAGCAGCACCAGCGCCCACAGCAGGTAGAAGAAGCTGCGCCCGGTGTTCAGCGGCACCCCGAAGAAACCGATCGGCGCGATGCCCAGCAGGCCGTCGTAGCGGCCCAGCGCCTCCAGGTTGCCGAACAGGTAGTACAGGCTCAGGCACCACGCGATCGTCGCGAGCGGCAGGTAGTGGCCCGACATGCGCAGCGTGATCCAGCCCAGCACCAGCGCGGCCAGCGCCGTCAGCGCCAGACCGCCGAACACCGCGAGCCATGGCGACCAGCCGAGGTTCAGCGTCAGCCAGGCGCTGCTGTACGCACCGATGCCGACGAAGGCCGCCTGGCCGAACGACGTGAGCCCCGCGATGCCGGTCAGCAGCACCAGCCCGATCACGACCAGCGCGTACAGCCCGATGTAGTTCAGCTGCGTGATCCAGAACTCCGGCACCGGCAACTGCGGCAGCAGCGCCAGCGCGGCGGCGAACGCGAGCAGGCACCAGCGGCTACTCGTCATCGGGCGCGCCATGCGTGAAGCTGCGCCACAGCAGCACCGGCAGGATCATCGTGAAGACGATCACCTCCTTGTAGGCGCTGGCCCAGAACGAGCCGAACGATTCGAGCCAGCCGACGAACAGCGCGCCGGCCGCCGCACCCGGGTAGCTCGCGAGCCCACCGAAGATCGCCGCGACGAAGCCCTTCAGCCCGATCAGGAAGCCGGTGTCGTAGAACATCGTCGTGGTCGGGCCGATCAACAAGCCGGACAGCGCGCCGATGAACGCGGCGAGGCCCATGCTCCAGCGCCCGGCGCCATCCGTCGAGATGCCCATCAGCCGCGCGCCCAGCCGATTCACCGCCGTCGCGCGCAAGGCCTTGCCGCGCAGCGTGCGGCCGAAGAACAGCCACAGCCCGACGATCAGCGCGGCCGAGACGAGGAAGATGATCAGCGCCTGCCCCGACAGCATCAGCGGCCCGGCCTGGAAGCGCTCGTCCCAGAAGCTCGGGTTGCGAAAGCCCTCGGCGCCGAAGAACAGCAGCCCGAGGCCGGTCAGCGCGAAATGCACGCCGACCGAGACGATCAGCAGCACCAGCACCGATGCATCGGCGAGCGGCCGGTACGCGAGCCGGTAGACCAGCGGACCGAGCGGCGTGACGATCGCGAGCGTCAGCAGGCTTTGCAGCAGCAGCGGCAACTGGCGCGGCGCGGCCCACAGCGCAAGCAGCGTCACCACGGCCGGCACGGCCAGCGACAGCGCGGCGTCGCGCACGATGCGGCCGGCCGACTGGCCTTCGCGCACCGCGCCGAACGCATCGCGCAGCGCGGCCAGCACGGCCAGGATCCCGAGCAGCCACACGGTGCCGGGCAGCTTGCCCATCTGCAGCATCGCGAGCGTCAGCGCGCCGTACGCGACGAACTCGCCCTGCGGGATGAAGATGACCCGCGTGACCGCGAACACCAGCACCAGCGCGAGCGCCAGCAGCGCGTAGACCGCACCGCTGGTCGCGCCGTCGAGCAGCAGGATGCCCGCGATCGAGAGGTCCATCAGTGAAGGTTCAACGTCACTTGACGACTTCCCAGTCGCCGTTGACGACCTTCAGCAGCACGCCGGTGTCGGGCGTGAAGCCGAAGTGATCGGCCGCGGTGTAGTTCAGCACGCCCTGCGACACCGGGATGCGGCCGGCCGTCTCCAGCGCCTCTTTCAGCGCGGCGCGGAATTCCTTCGTGCCAGGCTTGGCCTTCTTCAGCGCCATCGGGATGATCTTCTCGAGCACGATCGCCGCGTCGAACGCGTGCGCGCCGAACTGGTTCGCGCTCTTCGGGCCGAACGCCTTCTCGTACTGCTCGATGAAGCGCACGCCGATCGCCTTGCTCGGGTTGCTGTCGGGCAGCTTGGTCGCCACCAGCGCCGGGCCGGACGAGACGAACGAGCCCTCGACGTCCTTGCCGCCGACGCGGATCAGGTCGAGCGTCGCCGCGCCGTGCGTCTGGTAGATCTTGCCCTTCGGGTAGCCACGCTCGACCAGGCCCTTGTGCGGCATCGCCGCGCCACTGCCAGAGGCTGCCACCAGGATCGCGTCCGGGTTCGTGCCGACCAGCTTCAGCGCCTGGCCGGTGATGCTGGTGTCGGCGCGTGCGAAGCGTTCGACGCCGACGTTCTTGATGCCGGCCGCGGTGGCCTGCGCGGTGATGTCCTTCAGCCAGGCCTCGCCGTACGCATCGGCGTAGCCGACGAAGCCGAAGGTCTTCACGCCGGTCTTCTTCCAGTGCTCGACGATCGGGATCGCCATCACCGCGGTCGACTGCGGCAGCCGGAAGGTCCAGGCACCCTTGCCTTCGGGCAGCGGGATCGGCGACAGCGCCAGTTGCACCGTCTGCGCCTCGGCGGCCACGTCCGACATCGCGATCGCGATCGGCGTCGCCGACGACCCGACGATCAGGTCGACCTTGTCCTCGGTGACGAAGCGGCGCGCGTTCTTGACGCCGACGGTCGGGTCGGTCGCGTCGTCGAGCACGATCACGTTGAGCTTCTCGCCGGCGATCGTGGTCGGCCACAGGCTGATGCCGTTCTTGCTCGGGATGCCGAGCGCCGAGGTCGGGCCGGTCAGCGGGACGCTGACGCCGATCGTCACGTCGGCTTGTGCGCCGGCCGCGAGGGCGGCCAGTGCGGCGGTGGCCAGCCAGGTCTTCAGGTGCTTCATGGGGGTGTCTCCGTTCGGGGGCGTGATTCTGTCTGGCACAGTGCGCGGATGTCGTCCGGCACCGCAATGGACTTCAATTTGCCGGTGGCGTCGCGGGTCACGAAGATGCGCGTCTCGCGGCCTTCGCAGACCAGCTCGCCGTCGCGCGTGACGCGGTGCCGCTGCACGAACACCTTGCCACGCCATTCCTCGACGCAGGTCTCGATGGTGATCGTCTCGCCGTAGGTGACCGACTGCAGGAAGCGGGTGTGGATCTCCAGCAGCGGCGTGCCGACGATGCCGCGCGTCTGCTCGAGCACGCGCCACGGCGGCACGCCGCACTGCATGAAGAACGACAGCGAGGCCGCGTCCATCCAGCGCGAGAAGTTCGGGAAGAAGACGATGCCGGCCGGGTCGCAATCGCCGAAGTTCACGGCCACCGTGTGCGTCGTGGTGCGGGATTCGCTCATGACCTGGCGGGAAGGAAGAGGCCCGGTGCGCTGCCGTCGTGCAGTTGCTCGACCAGCGCGGCGCGGCAGGCCAGCACCGCGCGCTGGTTGATCGAACCCTTGTCCGTCACCTCGCCGCGGTCGATCGCCGGCGGCTCGACCAGCAGCAGCGCACGGGCGACGCGCGTCGCGCTGCCGGTGCCGGCGTCGTGCAGCGCGTCGATCCAGCGCTGGAAGAACGCGCGCACCGGCGCGGCGGCCAGCACCTCGGCCAGCGGCGCGTCGGCCGCGAGGCCGGCGAGCGCACGGCAGCGGTCGGCGCGCGGGAACACCAGCAGGCCGATCTCGCCGCGGTTCAGCCCGGTGACGACCACGTCCTGCACGCAAGGGTCGCCGACCGTGATGGCCCGCACGCGCAGCGGCCCGACCGACACGAAGGTGCCGGTCGCGAGCTTGAAGTCCTCGGCGATGCGGCCGTCGAACGCGAGGCCGCGCTGCGGGTCGGCCGGGTCGACCAGGCGCACCGCATCGCCGCTCGCGTAGAAGCCGTCGTCGTCGACATGCCCGGCCGACGCCAGCCGCCAGTAGCCCGGCGTGACGTTCGGGCCGCGGTAGCGCAGCTCGGTCTTGTCGCCGCTCGGCACCAGCTTCAGCGTGATGCCGGGCGCCGGCAGGCCGATGTGGCCGGAGCGCACGTCGCCGCCGTTGGCGCAGATCGCGAACGGCGAGGTCTCGGTCATGCCGAGCCCCGTCAGCATGCGGATACGCTCGCCGCAGGTGGCCTCGGCCAGCCGGTCGAGCTGGTCCCACACCGGCTGCGACAGCCCGGCGCCGGCGAAGAAGAACATCTGCACGCGGCTGAACAGCGTGTCGCGCAACGCGGCGTCGTGCTCCAGCGCATTGGCGATCTCCTCGAAGCCCTTCGGCACGTTGAAGTAGACGGTGGGCGCGATCTCGCGCAGGTTGCGCAGCGTGGGGCCGATCAGCGCCGGCGTCGGCTTGCCGTCGTCGATGTACAGCGTGCCGCCGTTCCAGATCGTCAGGCCGACGTTGTGGTTGCCGCCGAAGGTGTGGTTCCACGGCAGCCAGTCGACCAGCACCGGCGGCGTCTCGCCGAGGCACGGGAAGCACTGCAGGATCATCTGCTGGTTGCTGCACAGCATGCGCTGCGTGTTGATCACGCCCTTGGGCGCCTGCGTCGAGCCGGAGGTGAACAGGATCTTCGCGATGGTGTCGGGGCCGACGCGGGCATGCGCCTCGTCCACCGCGTCGGTGGGCGTGGTCGCGAGCAGGTCGGCGAAGTGCAAGGCGTGCCGGCCGTCGACGGCGCCGCCGGTCAGCGCGAGCGGCGTGCCGGGCGGCAACGCGGCGTCGATCGCCCTGGCGTAGGCGCCTCCGTTCGACGCGAACACCAGCCCCGGCGTCAGCAGCCCGAGGATGTGGCGCAGCTTGGCGTGGTCCTGCGACAGCAGCGAGTACGCCGGCGAGATCGGCGCGCACGGCACGCCGGCCCACATCGCGCCAAGCGTCAGCAGCAGGTGTTCCAGGTCGTTGTCGGAGAGGATCGCGAGAGGACGCTCCGGGCCGAGGCCGATGTCGAGCAAGGCCTGCGCGATGCTGCGCGCGCCGTGCACCGCGTCGCGGTAGCTGAGGTGGCGCCAGGTGCCGGTGGCATCGCGCTTGGCGGCCAGCGTGCGCTCGGGCACCCGTGCGGCCCAGTGCTGCAGGCGATCGGTCAGGCGCTGCGGGTGTGGCTGCAGCGGCTCGGTCGATTCGATGCGCAGGCTGCCGTCGTCGCCTGGCGTGAAGCGGGCTGCCAACGAGCCGCCGAGCGCAACCGACCGGTAGCGCGGCACCGTCATGACTTCAAGACCTTGCCCGCCTTGCCGTCGAGGAAGTCGCGCATGCGCTGCTTGGCCGCATCGTCGGCCTGCGCGATCGCGGCCATCAGCGATTCGGTGAACAGCCCGGCCGCCTGGCCCTGCTCGGCGATGCGCGGCAGCGCGTGCATCACCGCGAAGTTCGACAGCGGCGCGTTCGACGCGATCTTGCGGGCGAGTTCGAACGCAGTCGCGAGGCCTTGCCCGTCGTCGACCAGGTACTGCGACAGGCCGATGCGCTGGCCTTCGTCGGCATCGTGCACGCGGCCGGTCAGCATCATGTCGCTCATGCGGGCGACGCCTATCAGCCGCGGGATGCGGGCCGAGCCGCCACCGCCGACGAACAGCCCGCGCTGGCCCTCGGGCAGGCCGTAGAAGCTGCTGCGCTCCGCCACGCGGATGTGGGCCGAACTCGCGAGCTCGAGCCCGCCGCCGACGACCGCGCCGTGCAGCACCGCGACCACCGGCACGCGGCCGAACTGGATCTGCTCGAAGGCCGCGTGCCAGGCCCGCGAGTGGAGGATGCCATCGGCAGCGCTGCGCTCGCCGAGTTCGGAGAGGTCAAGTCCGGCGCAGAAATGCGCACCCTCGCCGCTCAGCACCGCGGCGCGCACGCTGCCGTCGAAGCTGCTGAAGACGCGCAGCAGTTCGGCGATCAGCGCATCGTTCAGCGCATTGCGCTTGGCGGGACGGGTCAGGCGGACGTGGGCGACCGGGCCGTCGTTGGAAACGTTCAACAAGGAGCTGCTCACGGCGGGTGCTTGAAGCCTGGACAGTTATGAGTCTTAAACAAACGACGCCGAGGCACAGCAGGGAATACCCCTCAATACGTCTCGACGTGGAAGCGCCCTTCGTCGACCAGGCGCTGGTGCAGCGGCGGCCAGTCCAGCCCCGCCGCCGCGCAGATGTCGGAAAGCGCCTCCAGCACGCCGGTCTCCATGCCCTTCAGCCCGCACAGGTAGATGCAGGTGTCGCCACGCAGCAGCTCGACGACGTCGGCCGCGCGCTCGCGCAGCACATCTTGCACGTAGCGCCGCGGCTGCCCCGGCACGCGCGAGAACGCGAGCGAGGTGTCGATGAACGAGGCCGGCAGCTTGGTCAGCGGTCCGAAGTACGGCAGCTCCTCCGGCCGGCGCGCACCGAAGAACAGCATCAGCCTGGCGTAGACCGGCTTGCCCGCTGCCATCAGCCGGCGCCGGTGCTCGGTCATCGCCCGCATCGGCGCCGCGCCGGTGCCGGTGCACACCATCAGCAGGTTCGAGCCCGCATGGTTGGGCATCAGGAAGCGGTCGCCGAACGGGCCGCAGACCTGCACCGTGTCGCCCTTGCGCAGGTCGCACAGGTAGTTCGAGGCAACGCCGCGCACCGGCTGCCCGTCGTGGTCGCTGGTCACCCGCTTCACCGTCAGCGAGACGTTGTTGTAGCCCTCGCGCTCGCCGCTGCGCGGGCTGGCGACCGAGTACATGCGCAGGTAGTGCGGCCTGCCGGCGGCATCGGTGCCGGGCGGCGCGATGCCGATGGCCTGGCCTTCGAGCAGCGGAAAGAACTGCGTGCCGAAGTCGAGCACCAGGTGGTGGATGTCGCCTTCGGCATCGGCCGCGGTCAGCCGGAAATTGCCGGCCACCGTCGCCTGCACCGGCTTCTTCAGCGTGTGCAGGTTCAGGTACGGGTGCGCGGCCGACCACGGTGGCCTCGGCGAACTCGGCGACACCGCGGCATTCGCCTGCGGCGGCACGTCGACCGACGGCGGCGCACCGACCTCCGCCGGGTCCTGCGCGAGCGCCGGCACCGCCTGCTTCGGCGGCAGCTCGTCCCAGCCGAACTGGGCCTCGATCGAATAGGCCGCCGCCTTCGGCACCGGGTGCCAGTGGTCGATGCTGCCGGTGGGGCACGGCGACACGCAGGCCTGGCAGCCGTTGCAGATGGCCGCGTCGACGACGTAGTTGCGGTCGTCGTGCGTGATCGCATCGACCGGGCAGGTCTCCTCGCAGGTGTTGCAGCGGATGCAGACCTCGGGGTCGATCAGGTGCTGCTGGATGAAGACGACGGGGTCCATCACATCCTCAGTTGAAGCGCACGTACTCGAAATCGGCCGGCTGCTTGTTGATGCCGATCGGCGGCGGCGCGATCCAGTTCGCGTACTTGCCGGGCTCGACCACGCGGCCCATCAGCGACGCGACGTAGGCACGGTCTTCCTCGCTCGCGAGCCAGTCGCGCACATGAGCCTGCCACTCGATCTCGCCGATCACGCGGCCGTCGGGGCTGACGCGCAGCCCGGCGAAGCTGCCGATGTGGCGGTTGAAGGCCTTGTGCGGCACGCCGAGCCGGAACGCGAGCCCGGCCTTCTCGATCACCTTGTTCCAGCGGTTCACGCCGGCCGACGAATCGCGGATGTAGTCGTCGCGCAGCACCTCGTTCAGCGCGTTCAGCATCGGCACCTCCTTGTCGACCAGCACGCCGTCGCGCACGTCGAGGATCTTGTAGTGGGCGCCCTTCAGCACGTGATCATCGGCGCGCTTGCCTTCTTCGTAGCGGCCCTTCAGGCCCGAGCTGTAGAAGATCGCCGCGTTGCTCGACTGGTCGGCACCGAACAGGTCGATGGTCACGCTGTAGTGGAAGTTCAGGTAGCGCTGGATCGTCGGCAGGTCGATCACGCCGTGGCGGCGCAACTCGCCCGGGTCCTCGAGGCCGGTCTGCTTCATCACCTCGCAGGTGCGCTGGATCACGCGCGACACGCCGGATTCGCCGACGAACATGTGGTGCGCCTCTTCCGTCAGCATGAAGCGCGTGGTGCGCGACAGCGGATCGAACGCGCTCTCGGCCAGCGCGCACAGCTGGAACTTGCCGTCGCGGTCGGTGAAGTAGGTGAACATGTAGAACGCCAGCCAGTCGGGCGTCTCTTCATTGAAGGCCCCGAGGATGCGCGGGTTGTCCTGGTCGCCGGAGCGACGCTCGAGCAGCGCCTCGGCCTCCTCGCGGCCGTCGCGGCCGAAGTGCTTGTGCAGCAGGTAGACCATCGCCCACAGGTGGCGGCCCTCTTCCACGTTCACCTGGAACAGGTTGCGCAGGTCGTACTGGCTGGGTGCCGTCTTGCCGAGGTGGCGCTGCTGCTCGACCGAGGCCGGCTCGGTGTCGCCCTGCGTGACGATGATGCGGCGCAGGTTGGCGCGGTGCTCGCCGGGAACGTCCTGCCAGGCGGCCTCGCCCTTGTGGTCGCCGAAGCCGATGCGGCGGTCGGCCTCGGGCTGCGCGAGGAAGATGCCCCAGCGATAGTCGGGCATCTTCACGTGGCCGAACTGCGCCCAGCCGTCGGGCGTGGTGCTGGTGGCGGTGCGCAGGTAGACGTCGAAGCCGTGCGAGCCGTCGGGGCCCATGTCCTGCCACCAGTTCAGGTAGTTGGGCTGCCAGTGCTCGAGCGCGCGCTGCAGCGTGCGGTCCTCCGACAGGTGGACGTTGTTCGGGATCTTGTCGGTGTAGTTGATGCTGGACATGGACTTGGTTTCGTTGCGCTGCACTTCGACAGGCTCAGTGCGAACGGAGGGTGTTCGATCGGCCTAGACGCGTTTCCAGTCGAACTGGGCCTTGTGCCCGGTGCCGTAGACCTTGAGCGCGCCGGCCTCGCCGACGGCGTTCGGGCGGTTGAAGATCCAGTTCTGCCATGCGGTCAGGCGGCCGAAGATGCGGGTCTCCATGCTCTCGGTGCCGGCGAAGCGCAGGTTGGCCTCCAGGCCGGTCAGCGCGTCGGGCGACAGGCTCGCCCGCTCCTCGACGGCGATGCGGATCTCGTCGGCCCAGTCGATGTCGTCGGGCGCCGCGGTGACGAGGCCGAGCGCGAGCGCCTCGTCGGCATCGAGCACGCGGCCCTGCGTGGCCTGCACCGCGGCGATCTCGCCGGCATCGCGGTGGAAGCGGCGCTGCAGGCGCGTCTCGCGGCTGACCATCTGCAGTGCGTCGAAGTTGAACGGCGACAGCGCGATCTTCGGCGCCGCGACGGGCTCGTCGGGCAGGGCCAGCATGTAGATGCGGTCGGCCGCGAGAGCAATCTCGAGCAGCGAGCCGGCGAAGCACGAGCCACGGTCGACCAGCGCGAACAGCGAGCGCGACGACACGTCGAGCCGCGCCAGCGTGCGGCGCAGCAGGCCGATGGTCTCGCGCACCAGCCAATGCGCCTGGTGCGCCTGCAGCGCCGCGTCCATCGCGAGCACCGCGTCGACGCTGCCCTGCGTCTTCAGCAGCCAGGTGCCGATCTCGGGTTCGTTGGTGCGCAGGTGAAGGATCACGTCGTCGAGTTCGCGGGCCATCTGCAGCGGGTACCAGGCGGCACCGGCGGCTTCGATGCCGGCGAGGTCGGCCGGCTGCGCACCAGCGGGGGCATGCACAGTCAGCGTCGCGTGGCGCGCGGCGCGGTCGATCTGCACGTCGACGTGGCCGTAGGCGATGCCGTCCGCCGACACCTGCTTCACGAGCCGCGGCAACGGCACGCCGCGCCCGTCAGCCGGCCGGTCGCTCGACGCGGCCAGCTCGCGCGCTCGCTCCTGCACGCGCTGCGCGAAGGCCTGCGTCTTCACGGCTTCATCGACCAGGCGCCAGTCGACCGCCTTCTTGCCGCGCACGCCTTCGCTGGTGGTGCAGAAGATGTCGGCATGGTCGTGGCGCACGCGGCGCTTGTCGGTCAGGCGCGTCAGCCCGCCGGTGCCCGGCAGCACGCCGAGCAGCGGTACCTCGGGCAGGCTGACGGCCGACGAGCGGTCGTCGACCAGGATGATCTCGTCGCAGGCCGCCGCCAGTTCGTAGCCGCCGCCGGCGCAGGCGCCGTTGACGGCGGCCAGGAACTTCAGGCCGCCGTGCCGGCTGCTGTCTTCGAGCCCGTTGCGCGTCTCGTTCGTGAACTTGCAGAAGTTGACCTTCCAGCCGTGGCTGGACAGGCCGAGCATGAAGATGTTGGCGCCCGAGCAGAACACCCGCTCGCGGCCACTGGTGATGATCACGGTGCGCACCGCCGGGTGCTCGAAGCGGATGCGCTGCACCGCATCGTGCAGCTCGATGTCGACGCCGAGGTCGTAGCTGTTGAGCTTCAGCTTGTAGCCCGCGCGCAGCCCGCCGTCTTCGCTGACGCTCAGCACCAGCGTGGCGACGGCGCCTTCGACGCTCAGGCGCCAGTGGCGGTAGCGGTCCGGATGGGTTTCGTAATCAACGGGGGCGACAGGGGCAACGACAGGCTCAGCGACAGCACTCATGGGCATCTCCAGCGAACGGCAGTATGCTGCACGCTCGGCAATAGAGATGCAATTTAGTGCATGTCACGCCGAGCGTCAACCCGCCAGCCGGATCGTGCCCCTCAATTGGTCCTGCAGGGCCACGAACGCGGTCTCCATGGTCTTGTCGCTGGTGTCGAACACCTCGTCGGCTTTCGAGTAGAAGGCCGCGCGGCTCTCGAGGATGCGCCGCAGGTCGTTCATCGCTTCGGCGTTGCCCGACATCGGGCGGGTGTCGCCCTGCGCCAGCACGCGGTTCATGTGCTCTTCGGGCGAGGCGCGCACCCACACGGTGTAGCAATGCGCCAGCAGCATGTTGAAGGTGGCCGGGTCGGAGACGACCCCGCCGGGCGTCGCGATCACCGCACGCGGGAAGCGCTGGATGCACTCTTCCAGCGCACGCCGCTCGTAGCGCCGGTAGGCCGCCGGCCCGTACAGCGAATGGATCTCGGAGACGCTGCAGCCGGCCACCGTCTCGATGTGGCGGTTCAGCTCGACGAAGGGCACGGCCCAGCTGTCGGCCAGCATCTTGCCGAGCGTGCTCTTGCCGGCGCCGCGCAGGCCGATCAGCGCGACCCGCTGGCGTCGCGCCGCCTGGCTGGCCGGCGCCCCGAACACCGAGGCCAGCGCCGAGCGCGCCTGCGCCAGCTCGGATTCGCTGCGGCCGCGCAAGATCTCGCGGATCATCAGCCACTCCGGCGAGCTGGCGGTCTCGTCGCCGACCAGCTCGGCCAGCGTGCAGTTGAGCGCCTGTGCCAGTTGGCGCAGGAACTGGATCGACGCATTGCCGACCCCCATCTCGACATTGGCCAGGTGCCGCTCCGACACGTCGGCCACCTTGGCCAGGCTCTTGCGTGTCAGGCCGCGCCGCGATCGCAGCGCACGCGTTCGCTCGCCCAGCGAGGCGAGGAATGGGTCCTTGTTGGCGGTCGGGTCGGAATCGCCTTCCGGCGCGGGCGGCGAGTTCGGGAATCGGTCCAAGGGTATGTCCGTAACGAGGTCGATCGGGACTGCTGGCTATACTGGTTTCAGTGCAACATATTGCATCAATGGCTGATTGCACTGTCCGTGAATGCATTATGCGGAGATCGCCGTGAGACGCCAGTGCGAACCCACCCCAGGGTCCATTCAGACGAAGTTGCGGCGCGGACGGTTCGGCCCCGGCGCGCTTGAGGTACAAACGCGGCCGGCCGTCCCGGCGGCCCCAGCTGTCGCGACGCGGGTGGCCTTGCAGGTCCGCCCCGGCATCCGGGCCGATTGACCGTCAGGAGAACAGCATGGCCCCGAACCTCGCCGTGGATGCGCCGCCCGAACGATTCAACATCGCAGCCCACCTGCTGCAGCGCAACGCGGGCCGCGCCGCGAAGACCGCCTACATCGATGACGACACCCGCCTCAGCTACGGCGAGCTGGCCGATCGCGTGAGGCGCTGCGCCGCCGGGCTGCTGCGCCTGGGCCTGCGCCGCGAGGACCGCGTGCTGCTGCTGATGCTGGACACGGTGGACCTGCCGGTCGCGTTCCTCGGCGCGCTGTATGCCGGCATCGTGCCGGTGCCGGTCAACACGCTGCTGCCGGCCGGCGACTACACCTACATGCTCGCGCACAGCCGGGCCCGCGCGCTCGTGGTGTCGGGCGCACTGTGGCCGGTGGCGCAGCAGGCGCTGGCGGCCCTCGATGACAAACCGGCCATCGTGATGTCCGGTGCCGCGCCCGCCGACGGCAGCATCGCCTTCAGCGCGCTGCTCGACACCCCGCCGCTCGCCGCCCCCGCCGACACGCACGCCGACGACTTCGCGTTCTGGCTCTACTCGTCCGGCTCCACCGGCAAGCCCAAGGGCACGGTGCACAGCCATGCCAACCTGTACTGGACGGCCGCGCTGTACGGCCAGCCGGTGCTCGGCGTGCGCGAGGACGACACCGTGTTCTCGGCCGCCAAGCTGTTCTTCGCGTACGGGCTCGGCAACGCGCTGACCTTTCCGCTGAGCGTCGGCGCGACCGTCGTGCTGATGGCCGAGCGGCCGACGCCGGCCGCGGTCTTCAAGCGCCTGACGCAGCACCGCCCGACCGTGTTCTGCGGCGTGCCGACGCTGTACGTCGCACTGCTCGCGAACGAGGCCCTGCCGCCGCGCAGTGCGGTCTCGCTGCGCGTCTGCGCCTCGGCCGGTGAGGCGCTGCCGCGCGAGGTCGGCGAGCGCTTCAGCAAGCACTTCGGCTGCGACGTGCTCGACGGCATCGGCTCGACCGAGATGCTGCACATCTTCCTGTCGAACCGTGCCGGCGCGCTGCGCTACGGCAGCACCGGCAAGCCGGTGCCGGGCTACGAACTCGAACTGCGCGCCGACGACGGCCGGCCGGCCGCGCCCGGCGAGATCGGCGACCTGTTCATCCGCGGCCCGAGTGCCGCGCTGCTCTACTGGAACAGCCGCGACAAGACGCGCTCGACCTTCCAGGGCGACTGGGTGCGCAGCGGCGACAAGTACGTGGTCGATGCCGACGGCTGGTACACCTACGCCGGCCGCAGCGACGACATGCTGAAGGTCAGCGGGCAGTACGTGTCGCCGATCGAGGTCGAATCGGCGCTGATGGGCCACGCGGCGGTGATGGAGTGCGCGGTGATCGGCCTGGCCGATGCGCAGGGGCTGACGAAGACGCGCGCCTATGTCGTGCCGAACCAGGGCCATGCGGTGGGCGCCGAACTCGAGGCCGCGTTGAAGGCCTTCGTGAAGACGCGGCTCGCGCCGCACAAGACGCCGCGCGAGATCGTCTTCACGACCGAGCTGCCGAAGACCGCGACCGGCAAGATCCAGCGCTTCAAGCTGCGTGCGCTGGGCGCGGCGAGCGACACCACCGCCTGACGCATGGTCGGACGCCGTTACGCCGAGCCCATCCAGTTCGCCGAACTCGCCGGGCGCGGCCAGCCGCTGCGCCTCGAATACCAATGGGTCGGCGATGCCGCGTCGACCCGGCCGGTCGTCGTGTTCCTGCACGAAGGGCTGGGCTCGCTCGCGATGTGGAAGAACTTCCCGCGCCACCTGTGCGAGGCGCACGGCCTGCGCGGCCTGGTGTATTCGCGCTACGGCTACGGCCAGTCGACGCCGAAGCCGCGCGGCGAGCGCTGGCCGGTCGACTTCATGCACACCCAGGCGCGCGAGGTGCTGCCGGCGCTGCTGCTGCAGCTCGGCGTCACGCGGCCCTGGCTGTTCGGCCACAGCGACGGCGGCAGCATCGCGCTGCTGCATGCCGCGTCGCACGCCACCGCCGGCGTGGTCGCGATGGCACCGCACATCCGCGTCGAAGACCTCAGCATCGCGAGCATCGAACGGGCCCGCAACACCTATGAAACCACCGACCTTCCGCAGCGCCTCGGGCGCTACCATGCGGACGCGGAATCGGCCTTCCGCGGCTGGAACGACATCTGGCTGGCACCCGAGTTCCGCGGCTGGACCATCGAGGACGAGCTGCCCGCAATCACCTGCCCGGTGCTGGCGGTGCAAGGCGTCGACGATGAGTACGGTACGCTGGAGCAGATCCGCGGCATCGCGCGGCGCGTGCCGCAGACGCGGCTGCTGGAGCTGGTGGAATGCGGCCATTCGCCGCACCGCGACCAGGCCGACGTCGTGATCCGCGAGGTCGGCCGCTTCATCACCGGAAGTCCTGAGACCACCGAGACCTGAACCTCAACGGAGATTGGCATGCACCTGATCAAACTGTCGGCCGCGGCCGCCCTGGCGACGACATTGGCGATGACGTTGGCGATGACGGGCGAGGCCCGCGCGCAGGCCGCCACCGGGCCGGTCAAGGTGGGCTTCATGCTGCCCTACACCGGCACCTACGCGAGCCTGGGCAACATGATCGAGGCCGGCTTCAAGCTCTACGTGCAGGAACAAGGCGGCAAGCTCGGCGGCCGCGAGATCCAGTACTTCAAGGTCGACGACGAATCCGAGCCGGCCAAGGCGACCGACAACGTCAACAAGCTGATCAAGCGCGACCAGGTCGACGTGCTGGTCGGCACCGTGCATTCGGGCGTCGCGCTCGGCATGGCCAAGGCGGCGAAGGAGAGCAACACGCTGCTGATCATCCCGAACGCCGGCGCCGACGCGATCACCGGCCCGCTGTGCTCGCCGAACATCGTGCGCAGCTCGTTCTCGAACTGGCAGCCGGGCTACTCCACCGGTGTCGTGGTGGCGCAGAAGGGCCACAAGCGTGCGATGACGATCACCTGGAACTATGCGGCCGGCAGCGAGACCGTGAAGGGCTTCACCGAGGCCTTCGAGAAGGGTGGCGGCAAGGTCGTCAAGGACCTGAACCTGCCGTTCCCGAACGTCGAGTTCCAGGCACTGCTGACCGAGATCGCCGCGCAGAAGCCCGATGCGGTGTTCGCGTTCTTCGCCGGCGGCGGCGCGGTGAAGTTCGTCAAGGACTACGCGGCCGCGGGCCTGAACAAGACGATCCCGCTGTACGGCTCGGGCTTCCTGACCGACGGCACGCTCGAGGCGCAGGGTGCCGCCGCGCAGGGCCTGCAGACCACGCTGCACTATGCCGACAACCTCGACACGCCGCGCAACAACGCGTTCCGCAAGAGCTTCGCGCTCGCGTACAAGGCAAACGCCGACGTCTACGCGGTGCAGGGCTACGACGCCGCGCAGATCCTCGCGGCCGGCCTGAACGCGGTGAAGGGCGACCTCTCGAAGCGCGAGGCGCTGACGACCGCGATGCACAAGACGACGGTCGACAGCCCGCGCGGCAAGTTCACGCTGTCGGCGGCCGGCAACCCGGTGCAGGACATGTACCTGCGCGAGGCGAAGGGCCCGAACAACGAGTTCAAGTCGATCGCCGTGAAGGCCCTCGCCGACCCAGCCCGCGGCTGCAAGCTCTGAGGTGGACCTCGCCACCTTCCTCGTCCAGTGCCTGAACGCCGTCCAGTACGGCCTGCTGCTGTTCCTGGTGGCCAGCGGGCTGACGCTGATCTTCGGGATCATGGGCGTGATCAACCTCGCGCACGGCAGCTTCTACATGATCGGCGCCTACCTGGCGTTCGCGCTGGCGCCGTACTTCGTCGACCAGTTCGTGCTGATGCTGCTGGTCGGCACGCTGCTCGCCGCGCTGTTCGGCTTCGTGCTGGAGTGGCTGTTCTTCAGCTTCCTGTACCAGCGTGAGCACCTGCAGCAGGTGCTGATGACCTATGCGCTGATCCTGGTGTTCGAGGAGTCGCGCAGCCTGCTGCTCGGCAATGACGTGCACGGCGTGCAGCCGCCGGCGTGGCTCGCGGGCAGCATCGCGCTCGGCGAGCTGATGTCGTACCCGGTGTACCGGCTGTTCGCGTCGGCCGCCTGCCTCGCGATCGCAGCGCTGCTGTACCTGGTGGTCAACCGCACGCGGCTGGGCATGATGGTGCGCGCCGGTGCCAGCAACCGCGACATGGTGCGCGGGCTCGGCATCGACATCCGGCTGCTGTACCGCGGCGTGTTCGCGGCCGGCGTCGCGCTGGCGGCGCTGGCCGGCATGATCGCCGCGCCGATGTCGTCGGTGTACCCGGGCATGGGCGGCAGCGTGCTGATCGTCAGCTTCGTCATCGTCGTGATCGGCGGCATCGGCTCGATCACCGGCGCGCTGGTCGCGTCGCTGCTGGTCGGCTTCGTCGACACCTTCGGCAAGGTGTTCTTCGCCGAGCTGAGCGGCATCGGCATCTACCTGCTGATGGCGATCGTGCTGGTGTGGCGGCCGGAAGGCCTGATGCGGCGGGGGCATTGATGGTGCCCGCCTGGTCGCGCTGCTTGCCGTTGGTCGCGCCGTTGGCACTGTTGCTCGCGCTGGCACTGCTGCCGGCGGTGCTGTCGCCGTACCTGATGGACCTGACGGTGAAGATCCTGGTCTCGGCGATCTTCGCGCTGAGCCTGCAGCTGCTGGTCGGCACGACCGGGCTGGTGAGCCTCGGGCACGCGGCCTTCCTCGGCATCGGCGCCTACGTGACGGTGCTCGCATCGCCGCAGGGCGAAGGCGCATCGCTGTGGTGGCTGCTGCCCGCGGCGATGGCCGGCGCAGCGGCCTATGCGCTGTTCGTCGGCGCGTTGAGCCTGCGCACCCGAGGCGTCTACTTCATCATGGTCACGCTGGCCTTCGCGCAGATGGCCTACTTCGTGTTCCACGACACCAAGCTGGGCGGCGGCAGCGACGGCATCTACCTGTATGTGCGCCCGGTGCTGCGGCTCGGCGACACGACGCTGCTCGACCTGGAGAACAAGCGCCAGGTCTACGGCCTGGTGCTGGCCTCGCTGGCGTTCACCTGGGGCCTGCTCGCGCTGCTGCTGCGCTCGCGCTTCGGCCACGCGCTGCAGGGCATCCGCGTCAACGAGGCGCGCATGCGGGCGGTCGGCTTCCGCACCTACGGCTACAAGCTGGCCGCGTTCGTGATCGCCGGGGCGCTGGCCGGGCTGGCGGGCGCGTTGTTCGCGATCCAGGACGGCGTCGTGAACCCGGAGCTGCTGTCATGGCACGAATCGGGCGCGGTGCTGCTGATGATCATCCTCGGCGGCCTCGGCCCGCTGCGCGGCGCGATCGTCGGCGCGGTCGCGTTCACGCTGCTGAAGGAGCTGTTCGCGAGCGAGGGCCTGGTCGGCCCGCTGGCGGCGCACTGGCAGATGACGCTCGGGCTGACGATCATCGCGTTCGTCGCGCTGCTGCCGCGCGGCATCGTCGGCCTGCGGTGGCGCAGGGGTTCGGCATGAGCGTCGTGATCCAGGCCACCGCGCTGTCGCGCCACTTCGGCGGGCTGGCGGCCGTCGATGCGGTCTCGCTCGACCTGCGGCTCGGCGAGGTGCATGCGGTGATCGGCACCAATGGCGCCGGCAAGTCGACGCTGGTCAACCTGCTGTCGGGCGAGCTGCCGGTCACGTCGGGCCGGATCCGCTTCGGCGATGACGACATCACCGGCTGGTCGCAGCCGCGCCGCGCGCGCGCCGGCATCGGCCGCAGCTACCAGCGCACCACCATCTTCGACAGCTTCAGCGTGCTGGAGAACTGCCGGCTCAGCGCGCAGGCCGCGCTGCAGCGGCCGTGGCAGGTGTGGCAATCGGCGCAGCGCTGCGCCGGCAGCCGCGAGGTGGCGGCGCAGGCGCTGCAGGCGGCCGGGCTCGCCGACAGCGCCGACCGCATCGCCGGCACGCTGAGCCACGGCCAGAAGCGCCAGCTGGAGATCGCGATGTGCCTCGCGACGAAACCGCGTGTTCTGCTGCTCGACGAGCCGCTGGCCGGCATGGGCGCCGAAGAGACCGAGCGCATGCTCGCGCTGCTGCAGTCGCTGAAGGCCGGCCACGCGATCCTGCTGGTCGAGCACGACATGGACGCGGTGTTCCGCATCGCCGACCGCATCACGGTGATGGTCAACGGCGCGGTCATCGCGAGCGACGTGCCGCAGCGCATTCGCGAGCACCCGCAGGTGGTGCTGGCCTACCTCGGCGAGGCGCACGCATGACCGCGCCGCTGGTCGAGATCGATGCGCTGCACGCTGGCTACGGCGACAGCCGCGTGCTGCACGGTGTGTCGTTCGCGCTGCCGGCCGGCAGCGCACTCGGCCTGCTCGGGCGCAACGGCATGGGCAAGACGACGCTGATCCGCACGCTGATGGGCTACCTGCGCCCGACCGCCGGCCGCGTGCGCTGGCAGGGCCGCGACGTGACCGGCTGGCCGCCCGAGCGCATCGCGCGGCTCGGCGTCGGCTACGTGCCCGAAGGCCGCGGCATCTTCCCGAACCTGTCGGTGCGCGAGAACCTGGTGATGGCGGCGCGGGCCTCGGCCGACGGGCAGCGGCCGTGGCCGCTGGAGCGCGTACTGGAAACGTTTCCACGGCTCGGCGAGCGGCTGGCGCGCGGCGGCCAGCAACTGTCGGGCGGCGAGCAGCAGATGCTGGCGATCGGCCGCGCGCTGATGACGAGCCCGCGGCTCCTGATCCTCGACGAAGCGACCGAAGGCCTGGCCCCGCTGGTGGTCGCCGAGATCTGGCGCGTGATCGCGCAGATCCGCGCGGGCGGCATCAGCACGCTGATCGTCGACCGCAACGTGCGGCGCGTGCTGGAGCACACCGACCAGGCGGTGGTGCTGGAGAAGGGGCGGATCGTGTGCTGCGCGGCATCGGCAACCCTCGCCGCCGACAGCGCCGCGCTGGCGCGCTGGCTCGGCGTGTGACATTCGCCGCGGGTCGAACACCAGCACACGCGGCGTTACCGCCTGTCGCCAGCGCTGCCGTTTTTTGCCCGGCTTGACCCCTGCGCAGGCGCGGGCTTCCCATTTGTGTCAGGTGCGTCAGCATCCGTTTCACTGGCGCTCGGTGGGCGAGTGCTTCCCAACATCGCCCGCAACCCGCGCCGATTCTCGCTTCGTGCAGCCATGCACCAGTTCGCCATCCGGTTGCGCACCAGCCTGGAAGCGTGATTCGGCGATGGCTTGTTTTTTGCGCTGAGAAGAGCATTCCGGCCACGAGCCGGGCGGCTGTGCGTTGGGAGCGCCACCTCATGAACTTCTTGCCACGGCTGGCGCTGCTCAGCGCCGCGATCTCGGGCCTGCTGTTGACCAGCGGCTGCACCACCACGGCCAGCGCGATCATGAGCGCCACCGGCATCGCGACGGATACCAGCCCGACCTGGGAGATCATCAAGCACTTCCACGCCAAGCTGACCGAGGGCGACCCGCAATCCTGCGCATCACTGAACTCGGCCCAGCGCGCGCTGACCGCACGCTGCCTGCCGTTCCAGCCGGGCAGCCTGAAGGTGGCCGACATCCGTGCCAGCGGCTTCCAGGAATGCACGCTGACGATCGCTGCGCGCGATCCGCAGTTCTGGCCGGTGCTGCCGGAGCTGCTCGACAAGGGTGCCCAGCCCGAGACCTGCTACCAGCCGCCGATGGTCGCGCTGGCGCGTTCGCCGAACCCGGTCGATTTCTCGAAGGCCTCGCCGCAGGCGCTGCGTTCGCTGCGCTTCCTGGCCGAGGTCGATTCGCGGGCGGTCAACCATGACGTGGTGCGGCTGCTGAGCTCGCCGAGCGCGCGCGCCGCCGGCCTTGACGACGTGATCGCGCAGTGGGTCGACCAGGGCGGCCTGGCGGTCGGCCAGCTGGCCTTCAGCCCGCTGAGCGCGCTGCACCCGAGTGCGTTGCAGACGCCGCTCGCGGCCAAGCTGGAAGCTGCCGGCCACACCGCGAAGGCGGGCCTCGGCCCGTACCAGGGCAAGACGCCCGCCGGCTTCGAAGAGGCGCTGCGCACCGCCGACTATGCGGCGCTCGAATGGTGGTTCAAGCGCGAGCCGAAGCTGGTCGACAAGGTGCCGTCGACGCAGGGGCAGCAGCTGCCGTGGATCCCGCTGGCCCGCGTCGTCGTGCCGACGTTCATGAACGACGAGCGCGCGCAGGCGCAGATGGTGAGCTTTCTGATGAGCCACGGCGCGAACCCGTGGCAGCCGTTGCCGTACCAGCCGACCCAGACGGTGGTGGGCTTCGCGAAGACGCTGAAGAGCCCGACGGTCGCGTTGCTGGAGGCGCCGAAAGTGACGCCCGCAGCGGCGACCGTGGTGGCCAACAGCGCCGCTGTCGGCGGCCAGGCGGAATAGTCGGAGCGATAGGTCGCGCGGGGTTTCTCGCGCGAGAGGTCGGCTCGAGATCGGGCTCAGTCGCCGTTCGTCGGGCCCTCGGGTTCGAGGAACGGCCAGCCCAGCAGCTCCGCCAGGCGGTGCACGACCCACACCGCTTCGTCAGGGGTGACCACCGGGCCGGCCTGAAGGCCACGCAGGCAATCGCCGAGCACCGACGCGTGAGAGGCACCGGTGCCGAAATGCTGCGCACTCGCGCGCTCGCTCAGGTGCTGCGCCAAGTCTTCGCACAGTTCGGATCGCTCGCGCAACTCGGCCAGCGGCACCGTCAGGCGCTGGCGTGCGTCGGTGTACAGCGCGTAGAAGCTCGGCGGGACGTGGATTTGATACTCATCGGACATCGCGCCGATGATGCCAGCCTTCGCGGCGGCAACGGGCGCTACAGATCGTCGAACAGGCCGGGCTCACGACCGATGCGCGCGCGCTCGATGCCGAGCAAGCGCCGCTTCATGTCGAGGCCGCCCGGCGACGAGAAGCCGCCCGAGCGCCCACCGGCTGCCAGCACCCGGTGGCATGGCACGATCGGCGGGAACGGGTTGCTGCCCATCGCCTGGCCGACCGCACGGGCGCTGCCGGGCTCGCCGAGCTGCTGCGCGATCTCGCCGTAGCTGCGGGTCTGGCCCGGCGGGATCGCCAGCGCGATGGCGTACGCGCGGCGGTGGAAATCGGGTTGCCCGGTCATGTCGAGCGGCGAGCCGGACAGGTCGACACGCTCGCCTTCCATCAAGGCCTGCAGGCGCTCGATGACGGCCTGGATCATCGTGGGTGCCGTGTCTTCGATCGATGCGGCCAGGCGCCGCTGGATGCGCCGGCGCAAGGCCGCCTCGTCGGCATCGGGCAGCCACGCGCCGACGATGCCCTGCTCGCCCCACGCGATCGCGCACGGACCGATGGCGGTGGCGAACACGGCGTAGCGCGGGCTCATCGCATCACGTCGCGTCAGGCGATGCCGATGTACTTGTGCGTCTGCACGCTCAGGTGCCACAGCGGATGCGCCAGGCAGTAGGCGACCGCCTGCTCGGTGTTGCGCTTGCGCTCGAGGCCGTCCATCGGCTGCAGGAAGAAGTGCTCGAACTGGAGCGACGTGAAGCGCTCGGGCATCGCCTTCGCCTGTGGGAAAACGAGCTTCAGCTCGTGGCCGTGCGTCAACACCAGTTCGGCGTCGGCCTTCGGGCTGACGCAGATCCAGTCGAGGCCCTTCGGCGCGGGCTGCGTGCCGTTGGTCTCGACCGCGATCTCGAAGCCCTGCGCATGGAAGGCATCGACCAGCGCGTCATCGAGCTGCAGCAGCGGCTCGCCCCCGGTGCAGACGACGAACGGCCGGCCCGTGTGCGGCACCGGCCAGTGCGACGCGACCGCCTGCGCCAGCGCGAGCGCGGTGTCGAACTTGCCGCCGCCGACGCCGTTGGTGCCGACGAAGTCGGTGTCGCAGAACTGGCAGACGGCGCTCGCGCGGTCCTGCTCGCGGCCGGACCACAGGTTGCAGCCGGCGAAGCGGCAGAACACCGCGGGGCGGCCGGCCTGTGCGCCCTCGCCCTGCAGCGTGTAGAAGATTTCCTTGACCGCGTAGGTCATGCCGCGTCCTTCCGTTCGTTCTTGCGTAGGCAACTTCAGATCGGGATCGCGAGGCCGGCCTGCGCCTCGGCCTGGTCGGCGATCACGATCGCGCCGCAGCCGCGCGTTTCGTAGAGGTCGACGCGGTCGACCATCGGCAGCACGGCGCGGGCTTGCTGGAGGATCCACGCGGCGAGCGTGGCGGTGTCGCAGTCGGCGAGGCCATCGATCTCGTGCAGCGGCCGGTGGTCCAGCGCCTTGAAGATCGGATCGAAGAGCGTCTTCACATCGCCGAAATCGACCGTCCAGCCCATCAGCGTGTCGAGCGGCGCGGCGAGGTGCAGCCGCAGCGTGTAGGTGTGGCCGTGGATGCGGCGCAGCGGGCTGCCGTCGGGTGCGTGCTTGAGCTGCAGCGCGCTGTCGAGCGTGAACTCTTTCCAGATGCGGTGGTGGCGGCCGTCGAAGTTGGCGCCGCACGACGCGGTTTCGTAGACGGTGATCCACGAGAGCTCGGGCAGCGTGGGCTTCAGGCGCTCCCAGATCCAGCTCGACATCAGCTCGCTGGTCGGGTTCTGCAGGCCCGGCAGGTCGTTCAGGCAGCCGTAGTTCAGCTCATGGTGCAGCGGCGCCCAGCAGTCGTCGAGGTGGTCGTAGTCGATGCTGAGGTCGCGTGCGCCGAGGTCCTGGTTGGCATGCACGATGACCTCGAACCCGTGGCCATGCATGCGGCCGCACTTGTGGCCGAGCGGCACGTTCGGCAGCTGGTGGGCGGCCTGGAAGAGGTAGCGGCGCCAGACGTGCGCCTGGCCGGCGGCATCGAGGTCGACACCGCCGTGCGCGGTGCTCTGGATACCGAGCTGCGTGATGCCGGGGGCGTCGAGCTGCGAGCGGATCCAGCGCGCGAGGTTCTCGTCGGTCGGCTGCGCGACGATGTCGTTGAGCAGGCGGTAGTCGAGCTGGGCGGTGCGCGATTCGAGGTCCGCGCGCAGGCGTTCGACCTCGCCGCCTTCGAACGCGGCCCAGCCGGGCGGCAGTTCGGCGCGCAGCGTCGCGAGGAAGCTGTGGCCGTGCAGCCGCCGCGAGCGATGGCCAGCCGGCAGCAGGCTCACTTCACATGCGGATTCGAAGCCGCTGGCAGCGCAATGGAGGGTCTTGATCGGCACGAGGGTTCCTGTCGGCACACCTTCTGCGGAAGCTTGGCGCCCAATGGACAGAAGCTTGCGCTCAATGCAAAACGCCCACATGGCGTGGGCGTTTTGCATGACTATTTTGGTTGCGGGGGCTGGATTTGAACCAACGACCTTTGGGTTATGAGCCCAACGAGCTACCAGACTGCTCCACCCCGCGACTGAGCCTGTGACTATAGCACAAGAGATGGGGACATTGCGAGGTTTACAGACCGGCCCGCTGCAATGTCACGAGAAACTCTTCGGCCTTCTGGAAGCCGATCACGCGGGTGCCTTGCAATTCGCGCCCATCGGCACCGAAGAAGATCGTGCCCGGCGGGCCGAACAGGCTGAAGCGCTTCAGCAGCGCACGGTCGTCGTCGTCGTTCTTCGTCACGTCGGCCTTCAACAGCAGCGCGTTCGACAGCTTCGCCTGCACGGCCGCATCGGTGAACGTGAAACGCTCCATCTCCTTGCACGACACGCACCAGTCGGCATAGAAATCGAGCATCACCGGTCGCCCCGCGCTGCGCAGCGCGGCATCGAGCTCGGCCACGCTGCGCACCGATCCGAACACCGGTCCGTGCGATGCGGCGACCGTGCCGCCGCCACGCAGATGCCCGAGCGGCTGCAGCGGATCCGTTCCGCCCGAGGCCGCGCCCACCAGCTGCAAGGTGCCCAGCAACGCCAGTACCGCCGCACCCGACTTGCGCAACAGCGTGCCCGGTGCCGTCGCGGCCGCATGCGCACCGCCAGCCAGGGCCACCACCGCTGCACCGATCAGCAACGCACCCCACAGCGCGAGCGCCAGCGTCGACGGCAGCACCGGCTGCACCGTGTACAGCGCGACCGCGAGCAGCATCAGCCCGAAGAGGCGCTTCACGCCGTCCATCCACGCGCCGGCCCGCGGCAGCAAGGTGCCGGCCGAGGCACCCACCAGCAGCAGCGGGATGCTCATGCCGGCCGCGAGCGAGAACAGCGCCGTGCCGCCCAGCAGGACATCGCGCGTCTGGCTCAGGTACACCAGCGCGCCGGCCAATGGCGCCGCCACGCAGGGGCTCACGATCAACGCCGACACGCCACCCATCGCGAACACGCTGGCCATTCGGCCGGCCGGCAATTGCTGCGAGGCTTCGGTGAGCCGCCCGGTCAGCGCCGCTGGCAACTGCAATTCGTAGACGCCGAACATCGACACCGCGAGTGCCACCAGCCCCAGCGCGAACGTGCCCAGCACCCACGGGTTCTGCAGTGCCGCGGCGAGCCCGACACCGGCCAGCCCGGCGGCCACGCCGAACGCGGTGTAGACCAGCGCCATGCCGAGCGAGTAGCTCGCCGCCAGCGCCAGGCCTCTCGAGCGCGTCACGCTGTGCCCTTGCCCGACGATGATCGACGACAGGATCGGCAGCATCGGCAGCACGCACGGTGTCAGCGACAGCAGCACGCCGGCCAGGAAGAACACACCGACGACCGTCCAGAATCGGCCGCCACGCAATGCGGCGTCGATGCCGGCGCTGTCGGTGGAGGTTGACGTGGTAGACGTCACCGAAGGCGTCGGCGCGGTGGCCGCTGCGCTGGTGGACAGCACCGCACCCGAAGACAGCGCACCGCCGCCGCCGGCGGCCACCAGGCGGATCGAGCCGTCACCGCCGAATCCGCTCAGCCCTACTTCCGCACGCGATTCGCGCGGCGGGTAGCACAGCCCCTTGTCGGCACAGCCCTGGCTCGTCACCGCGAGCGTGAAGCGCGGCGACGCCTGCTGCACCGGCACGACGATGCGGATCACGTCGCGGTAGGTCTCGACGTTCTTCTGGAAGGTCTCGTCGAACTTCACCTTGCCCGCCGGGATGACCGGCTCGCCGAGCGTCGCGCCTTCGGCCGCAAACCGGAACTGCTCGCGATAGAGGTAGTAGCCCGGCGCGATCGCGAAGCTGACCTCGACGCTCTTCGCGTCGAGCGGCTTCGCATCGAAGCGAAACGCCACTTCCGGATCGAGAAAATCGTCCGCGGCGCGCACGGCAGCGGGCGCCACCGAGAGCGCCGCGGCCATCATCAGCACGGCCGCCAATCGGTACCAGACGGTGAAAGTGTTCAGTGCACGCATGGGGTGGGGAGTCGAAGGCACGCGACAGGTTCCGTGCCGCTACTTGAAGAATCGGCGCCGGGTGAGCACCAATGCCAGGTAATAGCCGCCGAGTGCATAGGCGGCGAGCACCAGCATCGGACCCCACACCTGCTGCGGCCATTGCCCGAGGATCAGCGGCCGCACCAGGTCGACCGCCGCGGTGAGCGGCAGCACGTGCGCAATCACCTGCAGCCAGCCGGGCATCTGCTCGATCGGGAAGTACACGCCCGACAGGAAGGTCATCGGCGTCATCACCAGCGTGAAGTAGTAGGTGAAGAAGTCGTAGCCCTGCGCGAGCGCGTTGAACACCAGCGCGATCGACGCGAAGGTCACGCCGACGAAGCACAGCAGCGGCAGCGCCAGCAGCATCGTCGGCGCCCGGCTGATGCCCAGCACGAAGATCACCGCCATGATCGCCGCCACCGTGAACACCGACTTCATCGCGGCCCACAGCATCTCGGCGAACACGATGTCGTCGAGCGCGATCGGCGCGTTCATGATGCTGTCCCAGGTGCGCTGCACCTGCATGCGCGAGTACGCCGAGTACAGCGCCTCGAAGGTCGCCGCGAGCGCACCGCTGACGGCAATGCTGCCCGACGCCAGGTACTCGATGTACGGCAGGCCCTGCACCTGGCCGATCATCGAGCCGAGCCCGTAGCCGAAGGCCACCAGCGTGATCAGCGGCTCGGCGATGTTGCCCAGCACGCTTGGCACCGCCAGCTTGCGCCACACCAGCAGGTTGCGCAGCACCACCGGCCAGAAGCGGGCGGTGATGCGCGGGGCGGCGTAGAACGAGATCAGCATGTCGGGGCTCCGGTGCGGCGGGGTCGGCGGTCGTCATTCATCGCGGATCTGCCGGCCGGTGAGCTTGAGGAACAGGTCCTCGAGGTTGGCCGGCCGGTGCAGCGTGCGGATGTCGTGGTGCTGCGCCAGCGCCTGCAGCAGCGGCTGCGGTCGGCTCAGGTAGAAGAACACCGTTTCGCCACTCGTCTCGACCCGCTCGGCCAGCGCCCCATGCTGCTGCGCCGTCGCGAGCGCCCCGTCGCCGAAGACCTCGACGACGTCGCTCTCGAGGTGCTCGCCGATCAGCCCGCGCGGCGTGCCTTCGGCGATCTTGCGGCCGTGGTCGAGCACCAGCAAGCGGTCGCACAGGCGCTCGGCCTCGTCCATGAAGTGCGTGGTCAGCAGGATGGCCTTGCCCTGCTGCAGCAGGTTCTGCAGCCGTTCCCACATCAGGTGGCGCGCCTGCGGGTCGAGACCGGTGGTCGGCTCGTCCAGCAGCAACAGGTCGGGGTCGTTGATCAGCGCCCGGCCCAGGCTCAGACGCCGCCGCATGCCGCCGGACAGTTCGCCGGGTTTCGCATCGGCCTTGGCCTGCAGCGCCGAAAACTCGAGCAGCTTGGGAATGCGCGCGTCGATCACCGCCTTCGACAGCCCGAAGTAGCGGCCGTACACCCGCAGGTTCTCGGCACAGCTGAAGTCGGGATCGAGGCTGTCGAACTGCGTGACGACACCGATGCGCTTCTTCGCCTCGCGCACTTCCTGCGGGATCGGCAGGCCGAAGGCCTCGACCTCGCCCGAATCGGGGCCCACCAGGCCGAGGCACATGCGGATCGTGGTGGTCTTGCCGGCACCGTTGGGGCCGATCACACCGAGGCATTCGCCGGGACGGATCTCCAGCGACAGGTCATTGACGACCTGGTTGTCGCCGAACTTCTTGAACAGGTGGGAGATGCGGAAGATCGGCTCGGGCATGGGCTGCAGTGTGCCAAAGCCCCGCGGGTCGCGGGCGGGCGACGATCGGTGGCCCCAATGAAAAAGGGCCAGCCATCGAAACGGCCAGCCCTTCTCGGTTCAACGCGTGAAAGCTCAGGCTTCGGCGGTCGCCTCGTCAGCCACTTCCGGGCGGTCGACCAGCTCGACGAACGCCATCGGCGCGTTGTCGCCGATGCGGAAGCCCATCTTCAGGATGCGGGTGTAGCCGCCCGGGCGCGCCTTGTAGCGCGGGCCCAGTTCGTTGAAGAGCTTCGTGACGATGTCGCGGTCGCGCGTGCGGTCGAAGGCGAGGCGGCGGTTTGCCAGCGTCGGCTCCTTGGCCAGCGTGATCAGCGGCTCGACGACGCGGCGCAGTTCCTTGGCCTTGGGGACCGTGGTCTTGATCGCTTCGTGCTGCAGCAGCGAGTTGCACATGTTGCGCAGCATCGCGGCGCGGTGCTCCGAAGTGCGGTTGAGTTTGCGTAGGCCGTTACGGTGGCGCATGGTGCTTTCCTTTCTTGACTGACTTATAGAACCCCAGCCGTATCAGGTACTGGGGCTTGCACGATCAAACGCCTCAGCGTTTGTCCAGGCCCTGCGGGGGCCAGTTCTCCAGGCGTGCGCCGAGCGTGAGACCACGCGAGGCAAGCACTTCCTTGATTTCGTTCAGCGACTTGCGACCCAGGTTCGGGGTCTTCAGCAGCTCGGTCTCGGTGCGCTGGATCAGGTCGCCGATGTAGTAGATGTTTTCGGCCTTCAGGCAGTTGGCCGAACGCACCGTCAGCTCGAGCTCGTCGACCGGGCGCAGCAGGATCGGATCGAACTGCGTGCTGCGCTGGGCCGGCTGGTCGAACGCGGCGATCTCGCTGCCTTCCAGCTGCGCGAACACGGCCAGCTGTTCCACCAGGATCTTCGCCGAGGCGCGGATCGCTTCTTCCGGCGTGATCGCGCCGTTCGTGATGATCTCCATCACCAGCTTGTCCAGGTCGGTGCGCTGCTCGACGCGGGCGCTCTCGACCGTGTAGCTGACGCGGGCGACCGGCGAGAACGACGCGTCCAGCACGATGCGGCCGATCGACTTGGTCGGCTCGTCGCCATAACGGCGCAGCGTGCCCGGCACGTAGCCGCGGCCCTTCTCGACCTTGATCTGCATGTCCAGCTTGCCGCCTTGCGACAGGTGGGCGATGACGTGATCCGGGTTGATGATTTCCACGTCGTGCGGCGTCTGGATGTCGCCGGCGGTGACGGGGCCTTCACCTTCCTTGCGCAGCACCAGCGTCACTTCGTCGCGGTTGTGCAGGCGGAACACGACGCCCTTCAGGTTCAGCATGATGTGAACCACGTCTTCCTGGACGCCATCGACGGTCGAGTACTCGTGGAGCACGCCGGCGATCGTCACTTCGGTCGGCGCATACCCCACCATCGACGACAGCAGCACGCGACGCAGCGCATTGCCCAGCGTGTGGCCGTAGCCGCGCTCGAACGGTTCGAGCGTGACCTTGGCGCGGTTGCCGCCCAGCGGCTCCACATTGATGGCTTTGGGTTTGAGCAGATTTGTTTGCATGAGGTCTTTCTTTCAATACCCTCGGTTCGTTACACCGATAAGGCTGAGGGACCAACGGCCACGGCGGGTGCCACGGCCGCACCAGGGAAATCGAGGGACGCGCGAAACGCGGACGGGCCGCCCCACGCCACCTGCACAGGCGGCGTCGGCGCGGCCAGGACGGGCATCAACGCGAATACAACTCAACGATCAGCGCTTCCTTGATGTCCGCGCCGAATTCGTCGCGGTCCGGCGCCTTCTTGAACACGCCTTCCAGCTTGCTCGCATCGACCTGCACCCAGTTCGGCATGCCTTGCGATTCGGCCAGCTTGACCGAGTCGGTGATGCGCAGCTGCTTCTTCGACTTGTCGCGCACTGCCACCGTGTCGCCGGCCTTGACCAGGTACGACGCGATGTTGACCGTGGCGCCGTTCACCGTGATCGCCTTGTGCGACACCAGCTGGCGCGCTTCGGCGCGGGTCGAGCCGAAGCCCATGCGGTAGACGACATTGTCCAGGCGCGATTCCAGCAGCAGCAGCAGGTTGGCACCGGTGTTGCCCTTGCGGCGCTCGGCCTCGGCGAAGTAGCGGCGGAACTGGCGCTCCAGCACGCCGTACATGCGCTTGACCTTCTGCTTCTCGCGAAGCTGCAGGCCGAAGTCGGAGGTGCGCGAGCCGGAGGTGCGGCCATGCTGGCCGGGCTTGCTGTCGAACTTGACCTTGTCACCGATGGCGCGACGGGCGCTCTTCAGGAACAGGTCGGTGCCTTCACGGCGGGCGAGTTTGCCCTTGGGGCCAAGATAACGTGCCACGTTGCTTCCTTTGGTCAATCTGACATGGGCTTCTCTTGAAGCTCATGCGAGTCCGGCGAGTGTTGTTCTGGGCGCTCGGACGGTGGGCTTGAGGCCTGATGGCCTAACGAATGCGCCGGCGCGGTGCTGGGCACCCGCCGGCGACGAGAAAAACTTCAACGATCAGATGCGACGACGCTTCTGCGGACGGCAGCCGTTGTGCGGCACCGGCGTCACGTCGGAAATCGAGTTGATGCGGATGCCCAGCGAAGCCAGGGCGCGCACCGACGATTCACGACCCGGGCCGGGGCCCTTGATCCGCACGTCGAGGTTCTTGATGCCCTGTTCCTGGGCAGCACGACCGGCGACTTCAGCTGCCACCTGGGCTGCGAAGGGGGTCGACTTGCGCGAGCCCTTGAAGCCCTGGCCGCCGCTCGAAGCCCAGGACAGCGCGCCGCCCTGACGATCGGTGATCGTGATGATCGTGTTGTTGAACGATGCGTGAACGTGGGCAATGCCGTCCGCAACATTCTTGCGGACCTTCTTGCGCACGCGCTGGGCAGCGGTATTCGGTGCTTTAGCCATATCGACCTTCTCTCAAATCACTTCTTGACCAGGGCGCCGGACTTGCGCGGGCCCTTGCGAGTGCGCGCATTCGTCTTCGTGCGCTGGCCGCGAACCGGCAGGCCACGGCGATGACGGAAACCACGGTAGCACCCGAGGTCCATCAATCGCTTGATGTTGATGGACATCTCGCGGCGCAGGTCGCCTTCGATCGTCATGCGGCCGATTTCTTCCCGGATTTTCTCCAGGTCGGTGTCGGTCAGGTCCTTGATCTTGCGATCAAACGGAACATTGCAGACTGCGCAAATCTTTTGCGCGGTGCTGCGACCGATGCCGTAAATCGCCGTCAGGCCGATCTCCGCGTGTTTTTGCGGCGGAATGTTGATACCAGCAATACGTGCCATGTGCTTCCTCTATTCGCTTGTCGTCGAAGGCCAGGTTCAGCCTTGGCGCTGCTTGTGGCGCGGATCAGTGCAGATCACGCGCACAACGCCCTTGCGACGGATGACCTTGCAATTCCGGCACATCTTCTTGACCGATGCTGCAACTTTCATACTCTTCTCCTAGGCCCTTTTCGAGCGCTTCCTGATTCAAACTCGTCGTGTTCCGAACAATCACTTGGCCCGGAACACGATGCGGGCCCGCGTCAAATCGTAGGGCGTCAACTCGACTGTCACCTTGTCGCCGGGCAGGATGCGGATGTAGTGCATCCGCATTTTTCCGGAGATGTGGCCCAGCACGATGTGCCCGTTTTCCAACTTCACACGAAACGTGGCATTCGGCAGATTCTCCAGAATCTCGCCTTGCATCTGAATGACGTCGTCTTTCGCCATGCCTGTCTGTTTCGTGACTGTCTTCGTCGATCACCAGCATCAGCTGGCCTTGAAATTCGCCTTCTTGAGCAGCGACTCGTACTGCTGACTCATCACATAAGACTGCACCTGCGCCCAGAAGTCCATCGTGACAACCACGATGATCAGCAGCGAGGTTCCACCGAAGTAGAACGGAACGTTGTACTTCAGCACCAAAAATTCGGGGAGCAGGCAGACCAGCGTGATGTAGATCGCACCGGCCAGCGTCAGGCGGGACAGGATGCGGTCGATGTGCTTGGCCGTCTGGTCACCCGGGCGGATGCCCGGAATGAACGCGCCGCTCTTCTTCAGGTTGTCTGCCGTCTCGCGGCTGTTGAACACCAGCGCCGTGTAGAAGAAGCAGAAGAACACGATCGCGGCCGCATACAGCATCACGTAGATCGGCTGGCCCGGGGACAGCAGGCCGGCCAGGTCCTTCAGCCAGCGCAGGCTTTCGCCCGTTGCGAACCAGCTCACCACGGTGGCCGGCAGCAGGATGATCGACGACGCGAAGATCGGCGGGATCACGCCCGACATGTTCAGCTTCAGCGGCAGGTGCGACGACTGGCCGCCGTAGACCTTGTTGCCGACCTGGCGCTTCGCATAGTTCACGAGGATCTTGCGCTGGCCCCGCTCGACGAACACCACGGCATAGGTCACCGCGCCGATCACGATCAGGATGAACAGCATCACCGGAACACCCATCGCGCCGGTTCGCACCAGCTCGAGCAGGCCGCCGATCGCATTCGGCAGACCGGCCGCGATGCCACCGAAGATCAGGATCGAGATGCCGTTGCCCAGACCGCGCTCGGTGATCTGCTCACCCAGCCACATCAGGAACATCGTACCGGCCACCAGGCTCACGACCGCCGTCATCCGGAAGCCGAAGCCGGGCGAGACCACCAGGCCAGGCGAGCCTTCCAGTGCGAGCGCGATGCTCAGCGACTGGAACACCGCGAGACCCAGCGTGCCGTAGCGGGTGTACTGCGTGATCTTGCGGCGGCCCGACTCGCCTTCCTTCTTCAGCGCTTCCAGGCTCGGCACCACGTAGGTCATCAGTTGCATGATGATCGACGCCGAGATGTACGGCATGATGCCCAGCGCGAACACGGTGAAGCGCGACAGTGCTCCGCCCGAGAACATGTTGAACAGGCTCAGGATCCCGCCCTGCTGGCCCTTGAACAGCGCCTGCAGTTGGTTCGGATCGATGCCCGGCACCGGGATGTGCGCGCCGATGCGGTACACGACGAGCGCCAACACCAGGAAGACGAGCCGGCGACGGAGGTCGCCGAACTTGCCGCTCTTGGCCAGCTGATTCGCGTTGGTTGCCACTGAAGCGTGTCCCGAGTGAGTGGGTGGGTTGAGTCTGTTCGAAAAGGCTTACGCCACCGAGCCGCCAGCGGCTTCGATCACGGCCTTCGCGCCGGCGGTCGCACCAATGCCCTTGAGCACGACCTTCTTGGTCAGCTCGCCGGTCTTGATGACCTTGACCACCTTGGCCAGCTGGCCGACGAGGCCCGCTTGCTTCAGCGTCAGCATGTCGACTTCATCGGCGGCCAGCACCTCGAGGTCGGCCAGCGTGATTTCGGCGTTGTACTTCAGCAGCGCTGACTTGAAGCCGCGCTTCGGCAGGCGACGTTGCAGCGGCATCTGGCCGCCTTCGAAGCCGACCTTGTGATAGCCGCCCGAACGCGACTTCTGGCCCTTGTGGCCGCGACCGGCCGTCTTGCCCAGGCCGGAGCCGATGCCACGGCCGACACGGCGCTTGGCATGCTTGGCACCCGTGGCGGGCTTGATGTTGTTGAGTTCCATGTTCGTTCCTCGGCTCAGAGCACTTTGACCAGGTACTGGACCTTGGTGATCATGCCGCGCACTGCCGGCGTGTCTTCCAGCGTCGATTCGCTGTTCAGCTTGCGCAGGCCCAGGCCGCGCACGGTCGCGCGGTGCGACTCGCGCGTGCCGGCGATGCTGCGGACCAGCTTGATCTTGACGGTTTTCTTGTCAGCCATGATGTTTCTCCGCGTGCCGTTCAGCCGAGGATCTGCTCGACGGACAGGCCACGCTTGGCGGCGATCTCAGCCGGCGTGCTGACATGCTTCAGGGCATTCAGCGTGGCACGAACGAGGTTGTACGGGTTGGTCGAACCGAGGCTCTTGCAGACGATGTCGGTCACGCCCATCACTTCGAACACCGCGCGCATCGGGCCGCCGGCGATGATGCCGTCACCCGGCTTCGCCGGCGCCATCAGGACGCGCGAAGCACCGTGCTCGCCGATCACCTTGTGGTGGATCGAGCCGTTCTTCAGCGAGACCTTGACCATGTTGCGACGGGCAGATTCCATCGCCTTCTGCACGGCGACCGGAACTTCCTTCGCCTTGCCCTTGCCCATGCCGATGCGGCCATCGCCATCACCGACCACGGTCAGTGCCGCGAAGCTCAGCGTGCGACCACCCTTGACGACCTTGGTGACGCGGTTGACCGCGATCATCTTCTCCTTCAGGCCGTCGTCGTTGCCTTCGGTTTGAGCGCGGGGTTGAAACTTTGCCATTGTCGAATTCCTTGTCTTCGCCGATTCTCAGACGCCCGAGGGCATCAGAACTGCAGGCCGGCTTCGCGAGCCGCGTCTGCCAGCGCCTTGATGCGGCCGTGGTATGCGAAACCGGCGCGGTCGAACGCCACCTTCTCGACACCAGCCGCCTTCGCCTTTTCGGCGATGCGCTTGCCGATGACGGTGGCAGCGGCCACGTTGCCACCCTTGCCGGCGGCGCCCAGTTCCTTGCGGACATCGGCTTCGGCGGTCGAGGCGGTGGCGAGCACCTTCTGGCCGTCGTCGGAAATGACGCTGGCGTAGATGTGCAGGTTGGTGCGGAAGACCGTCAGGCGCGCCACGCGTTGCGTCGCAATGCGTGCACGGGTCTGGCGGGAGCGACGGATGCGCTGATCTTTTTTGTTCAACATGTCGTTCGCTCCTTACTTCTTCTTGGTCTCTTTGAGGGCGACCTTCTCGTCGGCATACCGGATGCCCTTGCCCTTGTAGGGCTCGGGCGGCCGGATCGCGCGCACTTCGGCGGCGATCTGTCCGACGACCTGGCGGTCGGATCCCTTGATCAAGATCTCGGTCTGCGTCGGGCAGGTGACCGTGATGCCGGCCGGCATGTCCTTCCCCACCGGGTGCGAGAAACCGATCTGCAGGTTCAGCTTCGAGCCAGCAGCCTGGGCACGAAAGCCCACGCCCACCAGCGTCAGCTTCTTCTCGAAGCCCTTGCTGACGCCGTTGACCATGTTGGCCACCAGCGCGCGCATCGTGCCCGACATCGCATCGGCTTCGACGCTGTCGTTGGCCGGCGTGAACATCAGCTTGCCGCCTTCGTTCTTCACGGCCACCAGGCCGTTCACCTGGCGCACCAGCGTGCCGAGCGAACCCTTGACGCTGATCTTCTCAGCGGTGATCGACACGTCCACGCCTTGCGGGACGGTGATCGGCATTTTTCCTACGCGGGACATTCGCTTCTCCGTTCCTTAGGCGACGTAGCAAAGGACTTCGCCGCCGATACCGGCCTGGCGAGCCTTGCGATCCGTCATCACGCCCTTCGGCGTGGTCACGATGGCGACACCGAGGCCGTTCATCACGCTCGGAATATCGTGGCGGCCCTTGTAGATCCGAAGACCCGGGCGGCTGACGCGCTCGATGTGTTCGATCACCGGGCGGCCGGCGTAGTACTTCAGCGTGATCTCGAGCTGCGGCTTGGACTTTTCGCCCACCACTGCAAAGCTCTCGATGTAGCCCTCGTCCTTCAGGACTTGTGTGATCGCCACTTTCAGCTTCGACGCCGGCATCGTCACGGAGGTCTTCTGGACCATCTGTGCGTTGCGGATGCGCGTCAGCAGATCGGCGATAGGATCACTCATGCTCATTCGAATATCTCCTGATCGTCCTGCCGATTACCAGCTGGCCTTGACGACACCGGGGATGTCGCCCTTGAACGCGAGTTCGCGGATCTTGTTGCGGCCCAGGCCGAACTTGCGGAAGGTGCCACGCGGGCGGCCGGTCAGCTCGCAACGATTGCGTTGACGGGTCGGGTACGCGTTGCGCGGCAGCTTTTGCAGCTCCAGGCGCGCGGCGTAACGCTCTTCGTCGGACTTCTTCGCGTCGTTCGCGGTGGACTTCAGCTCGGTGTACTTCTTCGCGAACTTGGCAACCAGTTGCTCGCGCTTCAGTTCACGCTGGATGAGGGATGTCTTAGCCACGGGCCACCTCAGTTCTTGAACGGGAATTTGAACGAAGCGAGGAGCGCCTTGGCTTCATCGTCGCTCTTGGCAGTCGTCGTGATGCTGATGTTCAGACCACGCAGCGCATCGACCTTGTCGTACTCGATCTCGGGGAAGATGATCTGTTCCTTGACGCCGATGTTGTAGTTGCCACGGCCATCGAACGAACGACCCGAGATGCCGCGGAAGTCACGAACGCGCGGCAGCGCGATCGTCACGAACCGGTCGAGGAATTCATACATCTGGACGCCGCGCAGCGTGACCATGCAGCCGATGGGCACGCCGTCACGAATCTTGAAGCCGGCAATCGCCTTCTTCGACTTGGTGACCACGGGCTTCTGGCCGGCGATCTTGGTCAGGTCGCTGACGGCGTGTTCCATGACCTTCTTGTCGGAGACTGCCTCGCTCACGCCCATGTTGAGCGTGATCTTCGTGATGCGGGGAACCTGCATCGTCGAGACGTAGCCGAACTTCGTCACGAGATCGGGAACGACCTTCTCGCGGTAAAACTGTTGCAAACGTGCCATGGCTGACCTCTTATGCCTTGATTTCTTCGCCGCTGGACTTGAACACGCGGACCTTCTTGCCGTCAGACAGCAACTTGATGCCCACGCGCTCGCCCTTGCCGGTCGCCGCATTGAAGATGGCGATGTTCGACTGGTGGATCGGCATGACCTTGTCGACGATGCCGCCGGTGGCGCCCTTCATCGGGTTCGGCTTCACATGCTTCTTGACGACGTTCACGCCGTCGACCGTCAGGTGGTCAGCATCGATGCGCGCGATCACCTTGCCGCGCTTGCCCTTGTCGCGACCGGTCAACACGATGACCTCGTCGCCTGTACGAATCTTGTTCATGGCTCGTCCTTTGACTTGTCTCAGCTCAGAGCACTTCAGGTGCGAGCGAAACGATCTTCATGAAGCGCTCGGTACGCAGTTCACGCGTGACCGGGCCGAAGATGCGGGTGCCGATGGGCTCGAGCTTGGCGTTCAGCAGGACGGCGGCATTGCCGTCGAACTTGACCAGCGAGCCGTCCTGGCGGCGAACGCCCTTGGCGGTGCGAACGACGACGGCACTGTAGACCTCGCCCTTCTTCACGCGACCACGCGGCGCAGCTTCCTTGATGCTGACCTTGATCACGTCACCGATGCCGGCGTAACGACGCTTCGAGCCGCCGAGCACCTTGATGCACATGACGGATTTCGCGCCAGTGTTGTCCGCGACATCAAGCCGCGATTGCATTTGAATCATGTTCTGTCCCCAACTTGTACTGCGCAAGCGCAGTCAGTCTTGGGCCCGTGGTGTGGGCGGAGCCGGAGCTCGTTTTGCTCTCGCATCGATCTGGTGCTCTTGCAACCATTTCGACATGAGGCCAAACGGGCGTTTCGGCGAAGCTGCGGATTATGGAGGACTTCTGAAGGCGCTGTCAACAAGGCCCGCCAAAAGAAACCGGGCGCAGCGCCAGGACTTTGCGCTCGCGCCACAACCTACAATCGCGGACTTTTCATTTCTGCCCCGGGGCCGTCTGGCACGCAGGGGCGTCCACTGAGGGTTCTCACGTGTTCATTTCCGAAGCTTTTGCCCAGGCCGCTCCCGCTGCAGGCGCCCAGTCGCCGTTTGGCGGCGGCATCACCGGCATGCTGCCGTTCGTGCTGCTGTTCGTGGTGATGTACTTCGTGATGATCCGTCCGCAGATGAAGCGGCAGAAAGAGCACAAGGCGATGATCGAGGCCATCGCCAAGGGCGACGAGGTCGTGATCGCCGGCGGGCTGCTCGGCAAGGTCGCCAAGCTGGGCGAGACCTTCATCCACGTCGAGATCGCCAACGGCGTCGAGGTGCAGGTGCAGCGCAGCTCCGTCGTGCAAGTGCTGCCCAAGGGCACGGTCAAGTAAGCAGCGCGCCATGAATCGCTATCCGTGGTGGAAGTACGCGATCCTCGCGATCGCACTGGTGGTCGGCCTGTTGTACACGCTGCCCAATGTATTCGGTGAAGCACCGGCGGTGCAGATCAGCAGCGGCAAGCCGACGCTGAAGCTCGATTCGTCGATGACGCAGCGCGTGTCGCAGGTGCTGGCAACCGCCGGCATCCAGCCCGACTTCGTCGAGTTCGACGGTAGCTCGGTGCGCGCCCGCTTCAGCGACCTCGACACCCAGGCCAAGGCCAAGGATGCGATCAGCCGCGCGCTGAACCCCAACGAGAACGACCCGAGCTATGTCGTCGCGCTGAACCTGCTGTCGCGCTCGCCGCACTGGCTGAGCGCGATCCATGCGCTGCCGATGTACCTCGGCCTCGACCTGCGCGGCGGCGTGCACTTCCTGATGCAGGTCGACATGAAGTCGGCGCTGACCAAGAAGGCCGAGGCGCTGACCGGCGACATCCGCACGCTGTTGCGCGACAAGAACCTGCGCCACGCCGGCATCACGCGCGACGGCAACACCGTCGACGTGCGCTTCCGCGATCGCGAGACGGTGAATGCGGCGCGCGCGCTGCTGACTGAACAGCTGCCCGACCTGCAGTGGACCGAGACGCCCGACGGGACCGAGATCCGCATGTCCGGCGTGCTGAAACCGGCGGCCGCCCGCCTGGTCCAGGATGCCGCGATCAAGCAGAACATCACGACGCTGCACAACCGCGTCAACGAACTCGGCGTCGCCGAACCGGTGATCCAGCAGCAGGGCATCGATCGCGTCGTCGTCGAGCTGCCCGGCGTGCAGGACACGGCACGGGCGAAGCAGACGCTCGGCCGCACCGCGACGCTCGAGCTGCGCATGGTCGACGACAGCGCCGAGGCGAGCGCCGCGGCCAATGGCAGCGGGCCGGTGCCGTTCGGCACCGAGCGCTTCGTCGAACGCGGCGGCCGCTCGATCATCGTCAAGCGCAACGTCGTGCTGACCGGCGACAGCCTGACCGATGCGCAACCCGGCTTCGACAGCCAGACCCAGCAGCCGAAGGTCGACCTGACCGTCGACGCCAAGGGCGCGCGCATCATGCGCGACACCTCGCGCGAGAACATCGGCAAGCGCATGGCGATCATCCTGTTCGAGAAGGGCAAGGGCGAGGTCGTGACCGCCCCGGTGATCCAGGGCGAACTGGGCAACCGCTTCCAGATCTCCGGCTCGATGACGCCGTCCGAGGCCACCGACACCGCGCTGCTGCTGCGCGCCGGCTCGCTGGCCGCGCCGATGGACATCATCGAAGAGAGCACGATCGGCCCGACGCTCGGCGCCGACAACATCGCCAAGGGCTTCCACAGCGTGATGGGCGGGTTCGCCGCGATCGCGCTGTTCATGTGCTGCTACTACATGCTGTTCGGCGTGTTCTCGACACTGGCGCTGGCCTTCAACCTGCTGCTGCTGGTGGCGGTGCTGTCGATGCTGCAGGCCACGCTGACGCTGCCGGGCGTGGCCGCCATCGCGCTGACGCTGGGCATGGCGATCGACGCCAACGTGCTGATCAACGAGCGGGTGCGTGAAGAATTGCGCAACGGCGCAGCGCCGCAGACGGCGATCAACGCCGGCTACGAGCGCGCGTTCGCGACCATCCTCGACTCGAACGTCACGACGCTGATCGCCGGCGTCGCGCTGCTGGCCTTCGGCTCCGGCCCGATCAAGGGCTTCGCGGTCGTGCACTGCCTCGGCATCCTGACGTCGATGTTCTCGGCCGTGATGTTCTCGCGTGGCCTGGTGAACCTCTGGTACGGCAGCAAGAAGAAGCTCAAGGGCGTGTCGATCGGCCAGGTCTGGCGTCCGCAAGGCGCAGCACCGGCCGCGCCGGGCGACCAGCCGTCGCAAGGCTGATCCACGCAACACCAGAACAAGCAGGCATCTCCATGGAATTCTTCCGGATCAAGCGCGACATCCCGTTCATGCGGCACGCGCTGGTGTTCAACATCGTGTCGCTGCTGACCTTCCTGGCCGCGGTGTTCTTCCTCGTGACCCGCGGCCTGCACCTGTCGGTCGAGTTCACCGGCGGCACGCTGATCGAGACGGCATATTCGCAGTCGGCCGACATCAACCGGGTGCGCGGCATCGTCGAGACGCTGCAGCTGGGTGAGGCCCAGGTTCAGAACTTCGGCAGCGCGCGCGATGTGCTGATCCGCCTGCCGGTGCGGCCCGACGTCAAGCAGGACGTGGTCGTCGAGCGGGTGTTCGGCGCGCTGTGCACAGCCGAGAAGGGCACGGTCTCGACCAAGCAGTTCGTCAGCGACAAGGGCGAGGCCGTCTCACGGCCGGTCTGCACCGCCGGCGACGCCGAGCCGGTGACGCTGCGCCGCAACGAGTTCGTCGGCCCGCAGGTCGGCCGCGAGCTGGCTGAAGACGGCGCCAAGGCGCTGGTCTTCGTGATCGCCGGGATCATGCTGTACCTCGCCTTCCGCTTCGAGTGGAAGTTCTCGGTCGCCGCGATCGTCGCCAACCTGCACGACGTGATCATCATCCTGGGCTTCTTCGCGTTCTTCCAGTGGGAGTTCAGCCTGTCGGTGCTGGCCGCCGTGCTCGCGGTGCTGGGCTACTCGGTCAACGAATCGGTCGTGATCTTCGACCGGATCCGCGAAGCCTTCCGCAGGTACCGCAAGATGTCGACGCACGAGGTCATCGACCACGCGATCACCAGCACGATGAGCCGCACCATCATCACGCACGGCAGCACGCAGATGATGGTGCTGTCGATGCTGATCTTCGGTGGCCAGACGCTGCATTACTTCGCCGTGGCGCTGACGATCGGCATCCTGTTCGGCATCTACTCGTCGGTTTTCGTCGCCGCTGCCATCGCGATGTGGCTGGGCGTGAAGCGTGAAGACCTGATGAAAGCGACCGCCAAAGAGACCGATCCGGACGACCCGAACGCCGGAGCGGTGGTGTAGAGTAAGGGCTTCCCCCACTCGAGCGCTATCCGACACCTTCATGGCGACCGCCGCCGATTCGTTGGCCCTGGCCGCCCAGGCGCGCCGCTCCTACGTCGAGCGGCTGCTGTACGGCGTGCCGGGCATCGTCCAGGCCGTCGAAGAAGGTGCCCGCTTGCTTGCCGCCCAGACGGCCGAGCACGGCATCCAGTACAAGCGCCGCGACGCCGCGGCCGACCTGCGCCGTGCTGCGCCGCTGTGGGTCAGCGGCATGACGACGGCACTGCGTGCGTCGCTCGGCAGCGGCATGGTGTCGGCATCCCGCCCGGGCGACCTGCCGCCGCCGGGGCGCGCCGCCAGCATGACGCTGGTCGACGACGACACCATCGAGGTCGAGATCCTGAGTTCCCGGCTGGCGCTGGCGATGATGGACAAGTCGTCGTGGGAGTTCACCGACCTGCGCTCGCGCATGTCGGCGATGGAGCGCCGCGACGAGCTCGACACCAACGACGTGCTGCGGCCCCATGTGCTCGCGCGCATCGTCACCGCCGCATGGCGCGGTGCCTCGCTCAACCATGACCTGTGGCGCACGCTGCAAGGCGTGATCCACGAAGAGTTCGCCCATTTCGCCGAAGAGGCGTACCACGAGACCAACCGCTGGCTCGTGCAGAAGGGCGTGCTGCCCGACATCGACCTGCGCCCGTTCATCCGCCGCACGCGCAATTCCCAGAGCGCTGCGGGAGGCGGCTCGGGTGGCGCATCGGCCACCGCCGCGCAGCCGGCCACCGGCTTCGGCCGCACCGGGGTCGGCGAAGAAACCCGCATGATGACCCGGGCCGGCGGCTTTGCCCGCGGGTCGGACCATGCCGAAGCCGTGCTCGGGCGCCTGAACCGGCTGATCGGTCGGCAGCTGCCCGATTTCAGCCGCACGGCGCCGATGAATTCGACCTCGCCCGAGCTGAAGGCCGCGATCTCGGATGCCCAGCAAGGCATCCAGCGGCGGCTGGGTTCGCAAGATTCCCCGCGCACCGGGCCGGGCCAGGTCAGCACGCCGGCCCTGCTCGAAGAGCTGCACCAGCGCAAGCAGGCGCTGAAGAAGGCCGCGTCGACGCCAGTCGAGCGCGCGACGATCGAGATCGTCGCGCTGCTGTTCCAGAGCATCCTGACCGAGGAGCGCATCCCGGCCGTCGTGCGCGTCTGGTTCGCCCGGCTGCAGATGCCGGTGCTGCGCGTCGCCGTCAGCGAGCCCGACTTCTTCGCGACCGTCGACCACCCGGCGCGCCGGCTGATCGACCGCATGGGTGCCTGCGTGATGGGCTTCGACTCCACCAGCCGCGCCGTCGGCGATGCGCTCGAGCGCGAGATCAAGCGCGTCGTGCAGGTCGTCGAGGCCTACCCGGACACCGGGCGCCGCGTGTTCCAGACGGTGCTGACCGAGTTCGAGAAGTTCCTCGAGAACTATTTCCAGAACGAGAACGAAGCGACCCGCAAGGGCGTCTCGCTGGCGCAGCAGGTCGAGCAGCGAGAGACGCTCGCGATCCAGTACACGATCGAGCTGCGCAAGATGCTCAACGAGGTGCCGGTGCAGGAAGGCGTGCGCGACTTCCTGTTCCAGGTCTGGGCCGACGTGATGGCGATGACGGCCGTGAAGAGCGGCGCGCAGGGCCAGGAAACCAAGACGATGAAGCGCGCGGCGGCCGACCTGATCTGGTCGGCGAGCGCGAAGGTCTCGCGCGAGGAGCGCGCCGAGGTGATCCGCCGCCTGCCGCCGCTGCTGAAGACGCTGCGCGAAGGCATGGACCACGCCGGTGTCTCGCCGGAGCGCCAGGACGAACACATCCAGCGGCTGAACAACTCGCTCGCCGCGGCGTTCACCGCGAAGACCGCCGCGATCCCGCAGGAGCGGCTCGAGGAACTGATGGTGCGCCTCGAGACGCTCGAGGAGATGCTGCCCGACTCCGCGGACGTCGACATCGACGAAGCGATGGTGCTCGACCTGTCAGGCCATGAGAGCGCCGAACTCGAGGTGGTCGGCGAAGGCGGTTCGATGCCGACGCCGGCGATGATGACCTGGGCACGCGAACTCCAGGTGGGCGGCTGGTACATGCTCGACTACCGCAACCGCAACGAAGCGGTGCAGTTGGCGTGGCAGGGGCTGCGGCGCCAGCTGGCGTTGTTCGTGTCGCCGCACGGGCGGGGCATCCTGTTCCAGCAGCACCGACTGGCCGCCTTCCTGCAGGCCGGGCTGCTGGTGCCGGCGCAGGACGAATCGCTGACCGTGCGGGCCACCCGCAGCGCACTGGCGAAGCTCGATGTCGATCCGAGCCGGCTGCTGAACTGAGGCTGCCGCCACCCAACAAAAAGGCCACCGCATGCGGTGGCCTTCTGCTTGGTGCGAAGCCGGTGCTCAGTGGATCAGCCGGTCCGCTTCGTCGACGAACAACTCGTCCAGGATCAGCGCATCGGGTTCTTCGCCCAGGCTCCAGAACACCATCAGCACGATGATCTTCAGGTCTTCGAGGTCGACCGGCCCGCCGGAAATCGCCGTGGCACGGTCGATGACCATCTCGCGCATCGGCGGCGGCAGCACGCCGGCGGATTCGAGGAAGCTGACGAAGCCGATCGATGCCTCGCCCAGGTGCTCTTGCTCGGCCGGGGAGTACACGCGCAGGCTGTCGGCGCTCTGCTCGCCGGCATGGGACTGCGCCGCAGTGGCCAGACCGTCGAGCCAGGACAAGGCTTCTTCGATCTCGTCCGACTCGAAGCCCATCGCCGACAGCTTGCGCGTCAACTGGGCGTGGTCGGGACATGCGTCCGGCCGCCAGTAGTTTTCGTACAGGTAGACAAGCACGTCGAACATGAACCCACTATACCGCAGCGTCACTGCTGGATGAGCGGCAAAAAGCCCTGCGTTCGGGGTGGCTCAGGCGGCTGAAACCCTCTGAAACAGCTGCCCCGGAAGGCGGTTGACGCGGCCCTCCAGTTCGAGCTCCAGCAGTCGGATGTTGAGCTGCTGCGCCGACCATCCGGTGCGCGCCACCAGCGCATCCAGGTTGGCCGGCTCGAAGCCGAGGGCAGCCAGCACCGCATCTTCGACGGCATCGTCGGAAGTAGCGTCCGCGTGAGCACCCACCTCGGCATTCGCGCCGGCGGCCGTGTGCAGAGGGAACTGGATCTCCTCCAGCACGTCGGCCGCGCTCTCGACCAGCTTGGCGCCCTGCTTGATGAGGCCGTGGCAACCGCGCGACTGCGGCGAATGGATCGACCCGGGAATCGCGAACACCTCGCGCCCCGCCTCGCTGGCCAGTCGGGCGCTGATCAGCGACCCCGATTGCAGCGCCGCCTCGACGACCAGCGTGCCTCGCGACAGCCCGGCGATGATGCGATTGCGCTGAGGGAAGTTGTGCGGCAGCGGCGGCATGCCGAGCGCGTATTCGCTGAGCATCAGCCCCTCGACGCTGATCCGCTGCGCCAGCGCGGCATGGCGTTTCGGGAAGACCTGGTCCAGGCCGGTGCCGACCACCGCGATGGTGCTCGAAGGCCCCTGCAGCGCGCCTTCGTGCGCCGCGCCGTCGATGCCCTGGGCGAGTCCGGACACGACCGTCATGCCGGCCTCGCCCAACGCGCGCGCAAAGGCCTTCGCATTCGCCAGCCCCTGGGGCGTCGCCTGCCGGCTGCCGACGATGGCCACGCAGGGCGCGGCCAGCAGTTCGATGCGCCCCTCGGCATAGAACATCAACGGCGGGTCGGCGGTCTGCAGCAACGCTGCCGGATAGTGGGGATCGCCCAGCGTGACGATGCGGCGCGGTGCATCGGCCGGGGCCGAGGCAAGCCAGCGCTGCGTGGTGTCCAGCAGATCGGAGAGTTCCGCCGGCACCTCATTCAACGCATCGGCGATGGCCGGCGCGACGACCTGCCGGCGCGCGGCAGATCCCGCCTGCAGCACCGCCTGGGGCGAGCCGAACGCCGCCAGCAGCTTGCGTGCTGCCTCGCGCCCGACGTCGGGAGTTTCGGTCAGCCGAACCCAGGCCGCCCAATCATCGATCGGGGCGGACCCATGGAACGCGGGGGAAGCACCCATGCCGGTCATCCGACCGGCGACTGCCCGACAACAACAACGCGGCAGTCGCGGTCAGCGCAGGGCGTTCAGGGCTGCGTGAAGCGGTCGCCGCGGCGAACCGGTTCCTGCACCGACAGGATCAGCGCGTACGACATGCGGTCGAACACGCGGAAGACAAACAGGAAGCCGTGGCGCTCGTCCGGCAGCTTGATCGCTGGTGAACCTGCTTCGGTCTTGTCGACGGTGCGTGCGCCGTCTTTCCACAGCGCCAGCACGTTGCCCTTCTCGAGCCCGTCGCGTGCGCCCTTGTTCAGCGACACGATCTGGTTCTGGCCGGCTGCCACCGCCTCGCCGTACACCGACACGATCTGCCCGGTGATCGGCGACTGCGGCGCACGCGGCACGTAGTTCTGGAATTCGCGCGGAGGCACCGGCGACAGCTTGTCGCCGACACGCACTTCCTGGCGGATGTTGTTCAGCATGAACGTGTCGGGGACGATGTCGTCGGCCCGCGCGGCGCCGCTGGTGTCGCCTTGGCGGATCAGCTCGCCGGTGCCGAGGTAGAAGGCCTCGTAGCCCAGCACTTCATTGGTGGTCGGGTCGCGCAAAGGCTGCGGCTCGCGGAAGAAGCGGAAGTTGCGCACGCCGCCCAGGTCGCCGCGCACGTAGGCCTTGTCGCCACGGGCCAGCAGCACGCGGCCCTCGGGCGTCGCGACGACGCGCGGCGCCTTTGCGAGTTCGTTCTCGTCGAGGATCAGCGCCTCGTTCAGGAACGGCTCGATCAGGTTCAGCGCGATGGCCGGGATGCCGTCGCGCGACAGATCGCCTTCACGCACGCGCGGCGACAGCTTGACGACGCCGCCCTGCTCGCCGCTGCCGACGCGCAGCCGCGCACGCCCATTGGCCTTGTCGAGGAACAGCACCTGGCCCGGGTAGATCAGGTGGGGATTGCGGATCTGGTCGAGGTTCATGCCCCACAGCTCGGGCCAGCGCCACGGGCTGACGAGGAACATGCTGGAGATGCCCCACAGCGTGTCGCCGGTCTTCACGGTGTACGAATCGGGCGCGTTGGGCGACAGCTCGGACAGTGCGACACCGGCTTCGGCCACCTGCTTGGCGGTGCTGCGCTGCTTGGGCGTGATCGGGAAGTTGCCGGCTTCTGCGTTCGCGGTCGCGGAACCGAAGCAGACGCCCAGCGCAACGGTGATGGCGGCAGCCCGGGGGAACGACAGGGCGATACGGTGGCTTCGGGTCATGAAGGTAAGTCTCCGGGCGCTCAGGCAGCACAATGCTGCGTTGTGCGGTTAACTGAACCGGGCCGCGGCACGACGCCTGCGACTCAGCGAAAATCTTCATTCAGTTTCACAGATTCTGCCCCTAAACCCTTGATATCGCAACGAAATTGACTTCCGGACACACCTCGCGTGCGTCCTGTCACGCCGTCCGGCGTTGCGCGTTTCCCACATGGCCAAGCTCTCGATCCTTCGTTACCCCGATCCCCGCCTGCACACCGTTGCGAAGGCTGTCACGCAAGTGGACGCACGCATCCGACAGCTTGTCGACGACATGCTGGAGACCATGTACCAGGCCGACGGCGTCGGCCTCGCGGCGACGCAGGTCGACGTCCACGAACGGGTGATCGTGATCGACACCTCGGAACGCCGTGACGAACCGCACGTGTTGATCAACCCCGAGCTGACGGCGCTCAGCGACGAGATGCTGACCGGCGACGAAGGCTGCCTGTCGGTGCCGCAGGTCTACGACAAGGTGCCCCGCCACGCGCGCGTCAGCGTGCGCGCGCTGAACCGCGCTGGCGAAAGCGTCGAGTTCGACGCCGAAGGGCTGCTCGCGGTGTGCGTGCAGCACGAGATGGACCACCTGCTCGGCAAGGTGTTCGTCGAGTACCTGAGCCCGCTGAAGCGCGACCGCATCAAGACCAAGATGCTGAAGCGCACGCGCGACGAGCAGCGGCCTTGAGCCGCGCGAACCGATGACTGCGATGCGCGTCGTCTTCGCCGGCACCCCCGAGTTCGCGCAGATCGCGCTGGCCCGATTGCATGCCGCCGGATTCGAGATCCCGCTGGTGCTGACGCAGCCCGACCGCCCGGCCGGCCGCGGCATGAAGCTGCAACCGTCGCCGGTGAAGGCCTTCGCCGAAAGCCACGGCATCGCGGTCGCCCAGCCGCGCAGCCTGCGGCTGGACGGCAAGTACCCCGACGATGCGGCCGCGGCTCGGGCCGCGCTGCAGGCGGCCCGCCCGGACCTGATGGTCGTCGCTGCCTACGGGCTGATCCTGCCGCAGTGGGTGCTCGACCTGCCGGCGCGCGGCTGCCTGAACATCCACGCCTCGCTGTTGCCGCGCTGGCGCGGTGCTGCGCCCATCCACCGCGCGATCGAGGCCGGCGACGCCCAGACCGGCATCACGATCATGCAGATGGACGCCGGGCTCGACACCGGCGACATGCTGCTGGTCGAGACGCTGCCGATCCTGCCGGCCGACACCACCGCCAGCCTGCACGACCGGCTGGCACCGCTCGGCGGGCGCCTGATCGTCGAGGCGCTCGAGCTGGCCACCTGCGGCGGCATGCCGCGCACGCCGCAGCCGGCCGAGGGCGTCAGCTATGCGCACAAGATCGACAAGGCGGAGGCGGCCGTCGACTGGGCGCTGCCCGCCGACCAGCTCGAGCGCCGGCTGCGCGCCTTCGACCCGTTCCCCGGCGCCACCGGCCTGCTGGACGGCGAGACCGTGAAGCTCTGGCGCGGCGAGGTTCGTGCCGGCAGCGGCCAGCCCGGCCGCGTGCTGGCCAGCGGCGCCGAGGGCCTGGAGGTCGCGTGCGGCACCGGCTCGCTGCTGCTGACCGAGCTGCAGCGCCCCGGCGGCAAGCGGCTGGCGGCCTCGGCCTGGCTGCAGTCGCGGCCGGTCGCCCCCGGCAGCGCCTTCGGGCACATCGATTGAACTTGGGGCAGCGGACCTCATCTGAGGCCCTGTAGCAAGAGAAAGGGTTTCCCCATGTTCAACCTGTTGAAGACCGCGGTGCTGATGGCTGCCATCACGGCGCTGTTCATGGCCATCGGCGCGATGATCGGCGGCCGCGCCGGCATGATGATCGCGCTGGTCGTGGCCGTCGGCATGAACTTCTTCAGCTACTGGTTCTCCGACAAGATGGTGCTGCGCATGTACAACGCGCAGGAGGTCGACGAGACCTCGGCGCCGCAGTTCTACCGGATGGTGCGCGAGCTCGCGCAGCGTGCGCAGCTGCCGATGCCGCGCGTCTACCTGATCAACGAAGACGCACCGAACGCCTTCGCGACCGGCCGCAACCCGGAGCACGCCGCGGTGGCGGCCACCACCGGCATCCTGCGCGTGCTGAGCGAGCGCGAGCTGCGCGGCGTGATGGCCCATGAACTCGCCCACGTGCGCCACCGCGACATCCTGATCAGCACCGTCAGCGCGACGATGGCCGGCGCGATCTCGATGCTCGCGAACTTCGCGATGTTCTTCGGCGGACGCGACAGCGAAGGCCGGCCGCACAACCCGATCGTCGGGCTGCTGGTGATGCTGCTCGCGCCGCTGGCGGCGAGCCTGATCCAGATGGCGATCAGCCGGGCCCGCGAGTTCGAGGCCGACCGCGGCGGTGCCGAGATCTCCGGCGACCCGCAGGCGCTGGCGAGCGCGCTGCAGAAGATCCACCGCTACGCGCAAGGCACGCCGCTCGAGGCCGCCGAGCGCCACCCGGAGACGGCGCAGATGATGATCATGAACCCGCTGTCCGGCGGCGGGCTGCGGGGGCTGTTCTCGACCCATCCGTCGACCGAAGAACGCGTCGCACGCCTGATGGCGATGCGGCCCGCCTGAGCCGCATCGCCAAAGCCCCGAACTGGCCCCTCTTCGAGGGGCTTTTTCACGCCTGCCCCGGCCGCGAAGCAGCGGACACTGCGACCACAGACCCGTCCTCCGACCACTGCCCGCCATGCCACGCCACCTGATCTCCGCGCTCCTGCTCAGCACCGCCGCCCTCGCCGGCTGCGACATGCTGGGCGTCGATTCGGCCGAGAAGCTGGCCGCGGCGCGCGAGGCCGATGGCCGCGCGATCGGCGGCGCGTGCCGTCACGCCAACCGGGCCATCGAGGACTGCTACACGCTGAACAAGAAGGCCGACAAGGCCTCGGTGTTCGCCGGCTGGCGCGACATGAACGACTACATGCGCGAGAACAAGATCGAGCCGGTGGTGCCGCAGATCGCAGGCGGTGCCAAGGCGGAGAGCAAGGCAGACACCAAGGCCGAGATGCGCGCCGACGTGAAAGCCGAGGCCAAGGCCGCCCCCGAAGGCGAGGCCCCGGCCGAGGCGGCCGCTCCTGCTCCCGAGAAGCGGCCGGCGAAGGCGTCGGGCACGAAGCCCGCCAAGCACAGCGACACCTGACAGCGGGATAACCCGCATGCGGTGACAATGCCCGCATGAGTTCCTCGCTGCGCGCCCTCGTCCGCCACCCCCAGTTCGCCACCGGCGCGCGCGAGATGTCCGGCGTCAGCCTGGGCATCGCCGCCTGGGGCCTGGTGACCGGTGTCGCGATGGTGAAGGCCGGCCTCTCGATCCCGCTGTCGCTGCTGATGACCTTCGCGGTGTTCGCCGGCAGCGCACAGCTCGCGGCGATTCCGCTGATGGGCGCCGGCTCGCCGGCCTGGGTGATCTGGGCCACTGCGCTGTGCGTGAACCTGCGCTTCGTGATCTTCAGCGCCCACTGGCGGCCCTTCTTCATGCGCTTCCCGCGCGGCCAGCGGATGCTGTTCGGCTACCTGACGGCCGACCTGAACTACGTGCTCTTCATGAAGAAGTTCAAGGAGCCGAGCGACGACGAGGGCCAGATCGAATACTTCCTCGGCAGCAGCTTCATGAGCTGGGTGGCCTGGCAGGCGCCGTCGGTGCTCGGCATCGTGCTGGCCGACGTGGTGCCGACGCACTGGGGCCTCGGTTTCGCCGGCGTGCTGGCGCTGCTGGGGCTGGGCTACTCGCTGCTGTCCGACAAGGCGACCAGCTTCGCGGCGGTCGTGGCCGGCGCGGCCGCGGTGGCCGCCTTCGCGTTGCCGTACCGGCTCAACATCGTGGTCGCGATCGCCGCCGCGGTGTGCGTCGGGCTGATGATCGACGGCGGCGGCGATGCGGGGCGTCGCGTGCTCGCGTCGCTGATGCGCACGAAGCCGCGCGATGGAGTCACCGGATGAGCGAACTCGAATCACTGATCACGATCATCGGCCTGACGGTGATCACCGTCGTCACGCGCTGCTTCTTCCTGATCCCCGAGCGCGAGCTGCGCCTGCCGGGCTGGGTGCAGCGCGGCCTGCGCTACGCCCCGCTGGCCGCGCTGGCGGCCGTCGTCGTGCCGGAACTGCTGATGAGCCAGGGCCAGCTGATCAGCACCTGGCAGGACGCCCGCCTGTACGCCGTGCCGGCCGCCACGGCGTATTTCTTCTGGCGCCGCGGCATCCTCGGCACCATCGTCGTCGGCATGGCCGTGCTGGTGCCGCTGAAACTGCTGCTGGGCTGGTAGGGTTGACGGACCCCATTGGCGCTGGCGTTGGAATGCCCGGCTGGTGTCCAATGGATCTCGGAACCGCTTCGTAACTTTTGCGCCCGCGGCATCCCTAGAATTCCCCCTCTAAACTTTGGCCGCCCATGAACGTTCTCCGTTTTGAAGACCTTGCAGCCCAAGGCAAAGCTGCAGGCCAGCGCGTGTTCATCCGCGCCGACCTCAATGTGCCGCTGGACGCCACCGGCCGCATCACCGAAGACACCCGCATCCGCGCCTCGGTGCCCTGCATCGAACTGGCCCTGAAGGCCGGCGCCGCCGTGATGGTCACCTCGCACCTGGGCCGCCCGACCGAGGGCGAGTTCAAGCCCGAGGATTCGCTGGCCCCGGTCGCGAAGCGCCTGGGCGAGCTGCTCGGCCGCGAGGTGCCGGTGATCGCGAACTGGGTCGATGGTGTGCAGGTCGCGCCCGGCCAGGTGGTGCTGCTCGAGAACTGCCGCGTCAACAAGGGCGAGAAGAAGAACAGCGAGGAACTCTCGCGCAAGATGGCCGCGCTGTGCGACATCTTCGTGCACGACGCCTTCGGCACCGCGCACCGCGCCGAGGCCTCGACCTACGGCATCGCGCAGTTCGCGAAGATCGCCTGCGCCGGCCCGCTGCTGGCCGCCGAGATCGACGCGATCACGAAGGCGCTGGCCAATCCGAAGCGGCCGCTGGTGGCGATCGTCGCCGGCAGCAAGGTCAGTACCAAGCTGACGATCCTGCAATCGCTGGCGAAGAACGTCGACCAGTTGATCGTCGGCGGCGGCATCGCCAACACCTTCCTGCTGGCCGCCGGGCTGCCGATCGGCAAGTCGCTGGTCGAGGCCGACCTGGTCGGCGAGGCCAAGGCGGTGATCGAGGCGATGAAGGCGCGCGGCGCCGCGGTGCCGATCCCGACCGACGTCGTCACCGCGAAGGCCTTCGCGGCCGATGCGCCGGCCACCGTGAAGGCGGCCTCGGCCGTCGAGCCGGACGACCTGATCCTCGACATCGGTCCCGAGACCTCGGCGAAGCTCGCGGCCCAGCTGAAGGCCGCCGGCACCATCGTCTGGAACGGCCCGGTCGGCGTGTTCGAGTTCGATGCGTTCGCGCACGGCACCGAGACGCTGGCGCGCGCGATCGCCGACTCCGATGCGTTCAGCATCGCCGGCGGCGGCGACACGCTGGCCGCGATCGCGAAGTACGGCATCGAGAAGGATGTCGGCTACATCTCCACGGGCGGCGGCGCCTTCCTGGAAGTGCTGGAAGGCAAAACGCTTCCGGCTTTCGAGATCCTTCAGCGCCGTGCCCAGGGCTGACCGTTCCGGCCGCGCGCCGGCCCACCCCGTGCCGGCACCCCTGATTGCAGCACCTACAACGACAAGACCGGAGACACCCACCATGCCACGCGCCACCAAGATCGTCGCCACCCTCGGCCCCGCTTCCAGTTCGCCGGAGGTGCTGGCTCAGATGATCCGCGCCGGCGTCGACGTGGTGCGGCTCAACTTCTCGCACGGCAAGGCGCAGGACCACATCGACCGCGCCGCCCTGGTGCGCGAGGTCGCCCGCGCCGCCGGCAAGGAAGTGGCCATCATGGCCGACCTGCAAGGCCCGAAGATCCGTGTCGGCAAGTTCGAAGGCGGCAAGACGATGCTCGAGCAGGGCCAGAAGTTCGTGCTCGATGCCAGCAGCACCGCGCTCGGTACCAACGAGATGGTGAGCCTCGACTACAAGGAACTGCCGCGCGACGTGAAGCCCGGCGACACGCTGCTGCTGAACGACGGCCTGCTGAAGCTGACGGTCGACGCGGTGCGCGGCGACCAGGTGCACACCACCGTGGTGATCGGTGGCGAGCTGTCCAACAACAAGGGCATCAACAAGGCAGGCGGCGGCCTGACCGCCCCGGCGCTGACCGCCAAGGACATGGAGGACATCAAGACCGCGATGAGCTTCCAGTGCGAGTACCTGGCGGTGAGCTTCCCGAAGAACGCGACCGACATGGAGATGGCGCGCCAGCTGGCCAACGTGGCCGGCGAGCCGTGGCGCCACAAGCCGGCGCTGATCGCGAAGATCGAGCGCACCGAGGCCATCCCCGCGCTCGAGAGCATCCTGCGCGCGAGCGACGGCATCATGGTCGCCCGCGGCGACCTCGCGGTCGAGGTCGGCAATGCCGCGGTGCCGGCGCTGCAGAAGCGCATGATCAAGATGGCGCGCGAGATGGACCGCGTGGTCATCACCGCGACGCAGATGATGGAGTCGATGATCGTCAACCCGGTGCCCACGCGCGCCGAGGTGAGCGACGTGGCCAACGCGGTGCTCGACGGCACCGACGCGGTGATGCTGAGCGCCGAGACGGCTGCCGGCAAGTACCCGGTCGAGACGATCGAGATGATGTCCACCATCTGCATCGAGGCCGAGCGCGCCGAGGAGATCTCGCTGGACGCCGGCTTCACGAACAAGAAGTTCGGCCGCATCGACCAGTCGATCGCGATGGGCGCGCTGTTCACCGCGTACCACCTGGGCTGCAAGGCGATCCTCGCGCTGACCGAATCCGGCTCCACGTCGCTGTGGATGAGCCGCCACAAGATCCACGTGCCGATCTACGGGCTGACCTCGCAGGTGGTCACGCAGCGCAAGATGATGCTGTACCGCAACGTGCGCCCGCTGCTGATGCCGAACTTCAGCGACCGCGACGAGGCGCTGAAGCGCGCCGAGTTGCTGCTGGTCGAGAAGGGCGTGCTGAAGCCGGGCGACACCTACGCGATCACCTGCGGCGAGCCGATGGGCTACCCGGGCGGCACCAACATGCTGAAGGTGTGCCGCGTCGGCTGAACGACCTCCGTTCGGGCTGAGCTTGTCGAAGCCGGCCACAATCATGGGATGACGCTCGCCCTTTCCGACATCCGTGCCGCCGCCGAGCGCCTGCACGGCCAGGTCCTCGACACCCCCTGCGTGCCCTCGCGAACCCTCTCCGCCATCGCCGGCTGCGAGGTGTTCCTGAAGTTCGAGAACCTGCAGTTCACCGCCTCCTTCAAGGAACGCGGCGCCCTCAACAAGATCGCCCAGCTGAGCGACATCGAGCGCGCGCGCGGCGTGCTCGCCGTCTCGGCCGGCAACCATGCGCAGGGCGTCGCGTACCACGCGCAGCGCCTGGGCATTCCCGCCACCATCGTGATGCCGCGCTTCGCGCCGGCCGTGAAGGTCGAGCGCACGCGCGGCTTCGGTGCCACCGTCGTGCTCGAAGGCGACACCTTCGACGATGCGCGCGCACACGGCCTGCGCCTCGCGCAAGAGCGCGGCCTGACGCTGGTGCACCCCTACGACGACCTCGATGTCGCGGCCGGCCAGGGCACGATCGCGCTCGAGATGCTGGCGCAGCAGCCGGGCCTCGACACGCTGGTGGTCGCGATCGGCGGCGGCGGCATGATCGGCGGCGTCGCGAGCGCCGCCAAGGCGCTGAAGCCGGGCATCCAGGTGATCGGCGTGCAGACCGAGCGCTTCCCCGCGGTCTGGAACGTCGTGCACAACCAGCAGCGCGAGAGCGCGCAGGCCACCATCGCGGACGGCATCGGCGTCAAGGTGCCCGGGGTGCTGACCGCGCCGCTGATCAAGCAGCATGTCGATGACGTGCTGCTGGTCGGCGAGGACGACATCGAGCAGGCGATCCTGATGCTGCTGGAGATCGAGAAGACGGTGGTCGAGGGCGCCGGCGCCGTCGGCCTCGCGGCGCTGATGAAGCACCGCGCGCGCTTCGCCGGGCGCAAGGTCGGGCTGATCCTCTCCGGCGGCAACATCGAGCCGCTGGTGCTGGGCGAGATCATCCAGCGCGGCATGGTGAAGTCGGGCCGGCTGGCGCGCCTGCGCATGGACGTGCGCGACGTGCCCGGTGCGCTGGCCGACGTCGCGACGCTGCTCGGCAAGCTGGGCGCCAACATCGACGAGGTGCAGCACCAGCGGGCGTTCAGCTCGCTGTCGGTGGAGCGCGCGGAGATCGAGGTGGTGGTGCACACGCGCGGCGTGGCCCACATCGAGGAGATCCTGGCCGCGATGCGAGCCCAGGGCTACCGCGCAGAAAGAATCGGCTAGCGGCGGATGCTGCCGACCATCGCTGCCACCGCCGGCAGCATGTTGATCGGCACCAGCTCCAGCGCGTCCTGCTCCGAGGCCAGCACGCGGAACAGTTCGTCCGCGAAGCTGTGCCCGACGCTGGTCACGCCGCTGAAATCGACCTCGGCGCGGCGGAACTGGTTCAGGCGGGCGCCGACGCGGCGCGCCTGGGCCCGCGACTCCAGCCCCGACTGCGTCGTCGTCAGCAGGCGCAGCGGCACCACGGTGCGCTCGAAGTCGTAGCCGGCACCATCGGCACTGTGCGCCTGCAGCACCTGCTCCAGCGTGCGCGTGCTGTCCAGCGCGAACGCCACGTAGATCGAGGTGCCCTGGTGCTTCAGCGGCTTGCCTTCGCGCCAGCGGCCGGCTTCCCAGCCGCGGTGCTGGAAGGCCGATTCATTCGCATGCAGGTCGAACACGTCGGCCAGCTTCGACGTGAAGAAAAGCCCGCGGCCGCAATGGCGGTCCGGCGCGCTGGTCAGCTTGCCCTTGCTGAGTTCGAGCATCGCGAGGTGCGGCTCGTCGAGCGCGAAGGATTCGTTGATCTTGTCGAACAGGCCGCGGCCGTCGTCCGACACCAGCAGCTGCGCATGGCTGGCGGTCTGGCGCATCGACACCGTGACGCTGTGGCCGGCGCTGTGGTCGATCGCGTTGTTCAGCAGCTCGGTGAAGGCGTGGTGCACCATGCGGCGCACGCCATCCGGCAACTCGAAACAGGGCGCGAAATCGCGCGACCACGGCAGGTCCTCGCCGAGCCCGGCCAGCGTGTAGCGCTGCACCACCTGGCGCATCGTGCCCGGCCGGTACAGCGGGCGCGAGGCGCTGCCTTCGCGAACCAGCCATTTCATCTCGGCCAGCCGGCGCAGCGCCTTGTTGGCGGTCGCGCGCGACACGCCAGCCCGCTGCGCCACCTGCGACGCGAGGTCTTGCGGCTGTTGATGGGCCGCCGCGGTGATCCACAGCGTGAGTGCATTCAGGTCGAGTCGGGCCATGACGGGTCTCCCTCCAGCGGGACAGTCGGTTGTTGCCATCAGTGTCCCGCGCAGGTCGGACGACTTGAGCGCGAAAAGCGGCGGGAACACCCGCCATTTCCGCCCCCCGGGCTCGGGGGGAAGGCATGGAGGCCACGGGGTTTTCCCGTGGAAGGCCTCAGTACAATGCCGAGAGTTACAGCGCGGTTTCATGCCGCCTGAAGGGTTTCTTCACTTCCAGGACATCGCCATGCCACTCGTTTCGATGCGTCAGCTGCTGGACCATGCCGCCGAGAACGGCTACGGAATTCCGGCCTTCAACGTCAACAACCTCGAGCAGGTGCAGGCCGTGATGAGCGCCGCCGACGAGGTCGGCGCCCCGGTCATCCTGCAGGCCAGCGCCGGTGCCCGCAAGTACGCCGGCGAGCCGTTCATCAAGCACCTGATCCTCGCGGCGGTCGAAAGTTACCCCCGGGTTCCCTTGGTGATGCACCAGGACCACGGCCAGAACCCGGACGTCTGCCAGGGCGCGATCAACCTGGGCTTCAGCTCGGTGATGATGGACGGCTCGCTGCAGGCCGACGGCAAGACCATCGCCAGCTACGACTACAACGTCGACGTGACGCGCAAGGTGGTCGACATCGCGCACCGGGTCGGCGTCACGGTCGAGGGTGAACTGGGCGTGCTCGGCTCGCTCGAGACGATGAAGGGCGACAAGGAAGACGGCCACGGCACCGACGCGACGATGACGATGGACCAGCTGCTGACCGACCCGGAGCAGGCCGCCGACTTCGTCAAGCGCACCCAGCTCGACGCGCTGGCGATCGCGATCGGCACCAGCCACGGCGCCTACAAGTTCACCCGCAAGCCCACCGGCGATATCCTCGCGATCAGCCGCATCAAGGAAATCCACGCCCGCATCCCGAACACCCATTTGGTGATGCACGGCAGCTCGAGCGTGCCGCAGGAGCTGCTGGCGGCGATCCGCGAGTTCGGCGGCGACATGAAGGAAACCTACGGCGTGCCGGTCAGCGAGATCCAGGAAGCCATCAAGCACGGCGTGCGCAAGATCAACATCGACACCGACATCCGCCTGGCGATGACGGCGGCGATCCGCAAGTTCTTCATGCAGAACCCCGAGAAGTTCGACCCGCGCGAGTACCTGAAGCCGGCGCGCGAGGCGGCCAAGGCGATCTGCAAGCAGCGCTACCTGGAGTTCGGCTGCGAGGGGCAATCGGGCAAGATCAAGGCGCAGAGCCTGGAGCACGTGGCTCAGCGGTACGCGAAGGGCGAGCTGGCGCAGATGGTGGTCTGACACCGCATCCCCAGTGTTGATGAAGCCCGGCCACGCCGGGCTTCGCCGTTCGTGGCTCACTACAATCCGGCGCTTCAGCTCCTGCGCCGGATTTCCATGAACGCCGTCCTCAATTCGACCCTCAGCTCCCTGCCGCTGCTCGCGCGCGGCAAGGTTCGCGACAACTACGCCGTCGGCACCGATCGCATCCTGATGCTCGCGAGCGACCGGCTCAGCGCCTTCGACGTGATCATGGGCGAGCCGATCCCCGGCAAGGGCGAGCTGCTGACGCAGATGGCGCTGTTCTGGTTCGCGCACCTCGAAGGCATCATCCCGAACCACCTGACCGGCGACGACCCCGAGAGCGTCGTCACCGCCGCCGAACGGCCGCAGGTGCGCGGCCGCTCGATGCTGGTCAAGCGCCTGAAGCCGCTGCCGGTCGAGGCCGTCGTGCGCGGCTACCTGGCCGGCAGCGGCTGGGCCGAGTACCAGCAGAGCCAGTCGGTGTGCGGCGTCGCGCTGCCGCCGGGGCTGAAGAACGCGAGCCCGCTGCCGGCACCGATCTTCACGCCGGCCACCAAGGCCGAGATGGGCGACCACGACGAGAACATCTCGTTCGACCGGATGGCGCAGATCATCGGCGCCGACCTCGCCGCCCGCGTGCGCGACACCGCGATCCAGCTCTACACCCGCGCCGCCGGCATCGCGCTGAAGAAGGGCATCATCATCGCCGACACCAAGTTCGAGTTCGGCCTCGACGGCGACGGCACGCTGACGCTGATGGACGAGGTGCTGACGCCCGATTCGTCGCGCTTCTGGCCGGTCGAGGGCTACGACGCCGCCTTCCGCGAAGGCCGCAACCCGCCGAGCTACGACAAGCAGTTCGTGCGCGACTGGCTGGAGCAGGCCCGCGTCGACGGCCAGCCCTGGGGCAAGCGTGCACCGGCTCCGGCCCTGCCCGCCGAAGTGGTCGAGAAGACCGCCGCCAAGTACCGCGAAGCCCTGCAACGCCTGACCTCCTGAGCGCCATGCAGTCTCGCCTGCTGAAGCAGCTCGACGCCGCCATCGATTCCGCCGGCAGCCCGGTCAAGGCCGATTGCCTGCGCGCCGAACGCGCCTGCCTGATGGCGCGCCACGGCCACTTCGACGACGCGCGCAAGACGCTCACCGGCCTGCAGCAGCAGTACGCGCGGCAACCGAACATGGTGCTGAGCGCGTGGATCAGCCTGGCCGAAGGGCTGATCGCGCACTACGGCAAGCTCGGCTCGGCCGAGGCGATCGACAAGATCCACCGCGCCTACGCGATGAGCGGCGCCGCGCGCGAGCCGGCACTGCACGCGCTGTGCTGCGCCTGGCTCGCCCACCTCGACTACGTGAAGCACGACTTCGTGTCGATGGCGCGCCGCGTCGCCGAGACGCTGAAGCTCGCCGACGCCAAGCACCATGCGGCCCATTCGCGCATCAGCCTGGTGATCGCGCAGACCTACCACTTCGCCGGCCGCTACGAACTCGCCCAGCCCTGGTACGCGCTGACCCGCCAGCACGGCACGGCCGAGGGCGACGAAGCGACGCTTGCCGCGCTGCTGGCCAACATGGCCTGGCTGAACACCAGCCAGGCGCGCCAGAACGTGCTGAGCGGCCCCGGCGAGGCGCAGGCCACGCGGCAGGCGCTGCTCGGTGCCGAGTCGTCGCAGAACTTCGATGCGCTGGTCGGCACCGCGGCGCTCGAAGCGCTGGCGCCGGTCCTGCGGGCGCAACTGCTGTCGCTGCAGGGGCGGCATGCCGATGCCCTGCCGCTGTACGAGCAGCACCTCGACCATGCGTTGACGCAGGGCGCGGCCCACATGGCGAACTGGCTGCGCGCCGACCTGGCGTGGTGCCGGGTCCAGCTGAAGCAGCTCGACCAGGCGCGCGAGGATGCGCAGGCGGCCGAGGCCGCGAACCGCTCCGACTGCGACCTCGACGACCGGGCCGCGACGCACAGCCGGCTGGCGCAGGTTTATGCAGCGATGGGCCAGCAAGATGCCGCGAAGAAGCACTCGCAGCAGGCCGAGGCCGCATGGCGCGCCTTCGCCGACGAGCAGGCGGAAGTGCTGCGCCTGCTCGACGCAGCGCTCAAATAGCCCGGATCAGAACAGCGCCATGCTCAGCTTGCGCCGGTACTGGTCGATGACCGGATCGGCCGGCGCGGTGTTGACCTTGCCGGTGAGCTCCAGCGCGCCCTTCGGCGCCGCGGCTTCGGCCTTGGGTGCCGGCTTGCTCATCAGCTCGAGGATCGCGACGTAGGTCTTGCGCGCCAGCTCGCCGTTCCAGGCCTTGTCGCGCATCACGATCTCGAGCAGCTCATCCATCGCCTGCGTGAAGCGCTGCGCCGCGAAGTGGGTCTGCGCGAGCTCGAAGCGGGCGTCGAAATCGCGCTTGCTGGCGGCGATCGCCGCGGCCAGCTGCTCCGGGCTGCGCGCCGATGCGGCCTTCTCGCAGGCCGCCAGCCAATGGCCGGCCGCCGCCAGCCGCGCATCCAGCATCACCTTGCTCGCGACCGGGTCGAACGCCCGGCGCGCATCGTCGACCCGCCCGACCGTCAGCAGCGCGCGCAGGTAGTCGTAGCGCGCCACGTCATTGGCCGGATCGATCGCGACCGCTTCCTGCAGGCGCTCCAGCGCGCTGTCGGCATCGCCCTCGGCCAGCAGCTCTTCGGCAGCGGCCACGTCTTCATCGGCCGCCACTTCCTCGGCGCTCGGCACGTGCCGGTCGAGAAACTCGCGCACCTGCGCCTCGGGCAGCGCGCCGACGAAGCCGTCGACCGGCTGGCCGCCCTTGAAGAGCACGCAGAACGGGATGCTGCGCACGCCGAACATCTGCGACAGCTGGCCGGAGATCTCGGGCTGCTCGTCGGCATTCAGCTTGGCCAGCTTGAAGCGCCCGGCATAGGCGACCTCGATCTTCTCGAGCACCGGCGTCAGCGCCTTGCAGGGACCGCACCACGGCGCCCAGATGTCCAGCAGCACCGGCTGCTCGACCGAGGCGTTGATCAGGTCGGTTTCGAAGTTCTGAATCGTGATGTCCATCGTGTTCCGGCAATGGCAGGCGATGCTGCAATGAGGTCGATCAGTCAGATGGGCCGCGCCGCCTACAATTCAAGGTTGTTCAGCCCTTGGAGCGAGCCGTGAGCAGCGCCCCCGTGGTTGGCGTGGTGATGGGTTCCAGCAGCGACTGGGAGACCCTGCGCCTCGCGACCGAGATTCTCGCCGAGTTCGGCGTGCCCTACGAGGCGCGCGTGGTCTCTGCCCACCGCATGCCCGACGACATGTTCGCCTACGCCGAATCGGCCGCCCCGCGCGGCCTGCGCGCGATCATCGCCGGCGCCGGCGGGGCCGCCCACCTGCCCGGCATGCTGGCCGCCAAGACCACCGTGCCGGTGCTCGGCGTGCCGGTCGCGAGCCGCCACCTGCAGGGCGTCGATTCGCTGCATTCCATCGTGCAGATGCCCAAGGGCATTCCGGTCGCGACCTTCGCGATCGGCAGCGCCGGCGCGGCCAATGCCGCGTTGTTCGCCGTCGCGATGCTGGCCTGCGACCAGCCCGCGCTGCGCGCCCAGCTCGAGGCCTACCGTGCGCGCCAGACCGAGGTCGCCCGCGCCATGAGTGCCGACCTGAAATGATCCTGCGCTTCATTCCCCCCGGCCAGACGCTCGGCGTGATGGGCGGCGGCCAGCTCGGCCGCATGTTCGTGCATGCCGCGCAGCAGATGGGCTATGCCACCGCGGTGCTCGACCCCGACGCCGCGAGCCCGGCCGGCCTGGTCGCGCACCACCATGTGCAGGCCGACTACCTCGACTCGACCGGCCTCACGCAGCTCGCCGCGATCAGCGCGGCCATCACCACCGAATTCGAGAACGTGCCGGCCGCCGCGCTGCGCACGCTGGCCGCGATGCGGCCGGTGGCGCCGTCCGGCGATGCGGTCGCGGTATGCCAGGACCGCGCCGCCGAGAAGGCGCACTTCGGCCGCTGCAACGTGCCGTGTGCCCCCTTCGTGCTGATCGAGACTCCCGCCCAGCTCGACGCTGTCGACGCCGCGCTGCTGCCCGGCATCCTGAAGACCGCCCGCCTCGGCTACGACGGCAAGGGCCAGGTGCGCGTGGCCGACCGCGCCGCGCTCGCCGCCGCCTGGGACATGCTGAAGCAGGTGCCCTGCGTGCTCGAGCAGATGCTGCCGCTGGCCTACGAGGTGAGCGTGATCGTCGCGCGCGGCGCCGACGGCGCCAGCGTGCACTTCCCGCTGCAGCAGAACCTGCACCGCGACGGCATCCTCGCGGTGACCCGCGTGCCCTCGCCCGACGTGACGCCCGACGTGCAGCAGCAGGCCATCGCGCATGCCGGCCGCATCGCCGCGACGCTCGGCTACGTCGGCGTGCTGTGCGTCGAGTTCTTCGTGCTGAAGGATGGCCGGCTGGTCGCCAACGAGATGGCGCCGCGGCCGCACAACTCCGGCCACTACACGCTCGACGCCTGCGACCAGTCGCAGTTCGACCTGCAGGTGCGCACGCTGGCCGGCGCCCCGCTGGCCGCGCCGCGCCTGCACTCGCCGGCGGTGATGCTGAACCTGCTGGGCGACCTGTGGTTCCGCGATGGTGAAACCGAAACCCCGGCGGAGCCCGACTGGGCCGCGGTGCTCGCGCTGCCGGGCGCCCACCTGCACCTCTACGGCAAGGCCAGCGCCCGCCCGGGCCGCAAGATGGGCCACCTGACGGTCACCGCCGCGACGGCCGAGTTGGCCAATGCGGTCGCGCTGCAGGCCGCCGAGCACCTGGGCCTCGCGGCCTGGTGAGCGCTTGAGCCGAGGACCTGCCGTGCTGCTCGATGCCCGCGATCCCGCCGGTGCGGACACCGCCCAGGCCGTGGCCCGGGCCGCCCGCGCGCTGGCCGACGGCGAGCTGGTCGGCATGCCGACCGAGACCGTTTACGGCCTGGCCGCCCGTGCCGACGACGACGCCGCGGTCGCGAAGATCTTCGCCGCCAAGGGCCGGCCGGCCGACCACCCGCTGATCGTCCACGTGCCCGACGTCGGCTCGGCCCAGGTGTTCGCGGCCGACTGGCCGGCCGTCGCGCAGCAGATGGCGGCCCGCTTCTGGCCCGGCCCGCTGACGCTGATCGTGCCGCGCGCACCCGGCATCGCCGGCGCATCGGCCGGCGGCCAGGACAGCATCGGGCTGCGCTGCCCGTCGCACCCGGTCGCCCAGGCGCTGCTGCGCGAGGCCAAGGCGCTGGGCGTGCCGGGCGTCGCGGCGCCGAGCGCGAACCGCTTCGGGCGCATCAGCCCGACGCGCGCCGCCCACGTGGTCGACGAATTCGGCGACGCGCTGCTGGTGCTCGACGGCGGCGATTGCGAGGTCGGCATCGAATCGAGCATCGTCGACTGCTCGCGCGGCCGGCCGGTGCTGCTGCGCCCCGGCGTGCTGACGCGCCGGCAGCTCGAAGCCGCCGCCGGCCAGCCGCTGGCCGACCGCGACGATGCCGCGCCGCGCGCTTCCGGCACGCTGGAAGCCCACTACGCGCCGCGCGCCAAGCTGCGGCTGATGCCCGGCCCGATGCTGAATACGGCGTTGCAGATGCTCGAAGGCTCGACATTGAAGCTGGCGGTATATTCGCGGACCGTGCCCGCCAAGGCGGTGCGCGGGCTGCGCCACCGCGCGATGCCGTCGCAGGCATCGCAGGCGGCACACGAACTTTTTTCCGCGCTGCGCGAACTCGATGCCGAGGGCGTGCATCTGATCTGGGTGGAAGAGCCGCCCGCCGAGCCCGAATGGGACGGCGTGCGCGACCGCCTGCAACGGGCTGCCGCCGCCTGACTTCCTCCCCTTACCGTTTCCCGTCTGGAGTGTTCATGATTTTCAAGGCTGATCCGAAGCAAAACGGCTGGGTGCGCATCGGCGCAGCACTGCTGGCGGCCACGCTGCTGGCGTCGTGCGGCGGCGGCACGCAGGTCGAGAGCTTCTCGCCGCGCCGCCTGATCGCGTTCGGCGACGACGCCAGCGTGATGACCACTGTTACCAGCGCCAAGTACAGCGTCAACGCGGTGCTCTACGACGAGACCACCAACCCGCACACGCCGAAAACCGACCTGGACTGCAACAACAACCCGATCTGGATCCAGAACGTGGCCGGCACCTTCCGCCTGATCTTCGCGGAGTGCAACGTCAACAATGCCCCGGTCACCGCGCACACGCTGGCGACGGCGGGCGCCACCGTCAGCGACGTCGCGTCGCAGATCACGCAGTTCACCTCCGGCGACTCGCTGTCGGCCACCGACCTCGTCACCGTGATGGCCGGCGCCAACGACATCATCGCGCTGTACCAGCAGTACCCCGGCCAGAGCACGACCGACCTGCAGGCAGCCGCTGCCGCGGCCGGCACGGCACTGGGCGCGCAGATCATCCGGCTGGCCGATCTCGGCGCGAAGATCATCGTGTCGACTGCGCCCGACCAGGGCCTCACGCCGTATGCCGGCGCCCAGGACCTGAACGATCCGGGACGCGGCGCGTTCCTGTCTTCGCTCAGCTTCCAGTTCAACGCCGCGCTGCGGCTGAAGCTCGAAGACGTGAAGGAAGGCGGCAAGTCGGTCGGCCTGGTGGTGTTCGACGAGCGCCTGCAGGACATGGTGCGCAACTACCCGGGCTACGGGCTGGTGAACATCACCGACGGCTCCTGCCTCGCCAGCGCCCCGCTGCCGACCTGCACCGTGTCGACGCTGAAGAAGGTGCCGGAATCGGGCGCCGCCGACGCGACCGCCTACGGCTGGCTGTGGGCCGACCCCCTGCACTTCGGCCCGGCCGCCCAGGCCCAGCTCGGGGCGATGGCGGCCAGCCGCGCCGTCAACAACCCGTTCTGACACTGCCAGACATGGAAACCTACGGGGTCAGCGTGTCGTTGAGCACCCACTGGGTCATCGCGTCGAGCGCCGGGCGGGCAGCGTTGGCGTTGGGGTGGTTGATGATCACCACCACCACGTAGCGCCGGCCGCTGTTGCCCAGCACATAGCCGGCGATGCCGGCCACATCCTTCAGCGAGCCGGTCTTCAGGTGCGCCCGCCCCAAGGGCGCACGCGAGCGCTTCATCGTGCCGTCGAGCCCGCTGACCGGCAGCGAGCTCATCAGCTCCGGCATCACCGGCCCGGCCCAGTCGGCCTGCAGCACGCGGCCGAGCAACTGGGCGGTGACGCGCGAATCGCGCGACAGCCCCGAACCGTTGTCGACCACGACCGACGGCGCCGCATCCGGATACCGCTCGGCCACCCACTGGCGCAGCACCTCGCGCGCGAGTTCCGGGGAGCCGAGGCCGCGCTGCGTCAGCCCGAGCGTCAGGAACAGCTGCTGCGCCATCACGTTGTTGCTGAACTTGTTGATGTCGCGGATCACCTCGGCCAGCGGCGGCGACACCAGCTCGAAGCTCGGCGGCGTCGACGGCGCCGTGCCATCGCGCACCTTGCCGCCCAGCTTGCCGCCCATCTCGCTCCACAGGCCGCGCAGCAGCCGTTCGCTGTAGCGCTGCGGCTCGGGCCACGCGATCGACCACGACTTCTCGCCGCACAGCTTGCGGAACCCGCCGGCCACCTTCAGCTTCGCCGGATCGGCGACGTCGAGCATCAGCGGGGCCCGCCAGTCGTCGCACGGACCGGCGATCAGCGGCACGCTGTCGTCGAGCTGCAGCCCGGACAGCGGCACGTCGGCGGTGATGCGGGCGACGCCGGCCAGCGCGTCGGGCGCGAAGGTGAGCGTCAGCGACTTGTAGTTCAGCATTAGCGCATCGGGCTGCACGTTGTACGGCCGCAGCGGATCGCCGTCGAAATCGCCCGGGTTCTGCAGCGCCGGGCGGAACGCGCTGCGGTCGAGCACGATGTCGCCGCGGATCTCGTGCACGCCGAGCTGCTGCACGCGGCGCAGCATCATCCACAGCCGCTCGGGCACGAGCTTCGGGTCGCCGGTGCCGCGGATCACGAGATCGCCGTCGAGCACGCCGTTCGGTCCCGGCCTGCGCACCGTGCCCTGCAGCCAGACCGGCGTCGACCAGCTCCAGGCCGGGCCCAGCAGCTCGAGTGCGGCCGAGGTGGTCAGCAGCTTCATCAGCGACGCCGGGTTGACCGACTGGCGCGCCTGCCAGTCGAGCCGCGGCGCGCTCGCGCCGACCTCCTGCACCCAGGCGACCATCGCCTCGCGCGGCACCTTGGCGGCGTCGAGCGCGACCTCGGCCTCGATCGGCAGCGGGACGGCCCATGCCGGCATCCCGGCCCACAGACCGATCGCGCCCCACAGGATGCGTCTCCCTAGATACCCCATCACCTGATGATCGCACGCACCCCGGGCTTTAGACTCTCGCCATGGGCACGCTGCTGGCTTTCGACACCTCCACCGACGCGATGAGCGTCGGGCTGGTCGCGCCCGGGCTGCAGCTTGCGCACGATCGCGCCGGTGGACCGCAAGCCTCGGCCACGTTGATTCCTGAACTGATGGCCTTGCTGGCCGCGCACGGCCTCGCGCTCGCCGACATCGACGCGATCGCCTTCGGCTGCGGCCCCGGCGCGTTCACCGGCCTGCGCACCGCCTGCTCGGTGGCCCAGGGGCTGGCGTTCGGCGCGAACAAGCCGGTGATCCCGGTCGACAGCCTGATGCTGGTGGCCGACGACGCGCGGGCGCAAACCGGTGCCGACGACCTCTGCGTCGCGATGGACGCGCGGATGGACGAGATCTACGCCGGCCGCTACCGCTGGAGCGATGGGCGCTGGACGGTGACCACGGCGCCCGCGTTGCTGCGCATCGAAGCCTTCAACGCACTGTGGCATGAGCACCCGCCCGCGGTGATCGCCGGCTCGGCCCTCGAGGCCTTCGGCGACCGGCTGGCCCTGGCGCCCTCGCCGCGGCGTGTGCCGCAGCCGCGCTCGCGAGCCGAGGCGCTGGCCCGCGTTGCCACCCAGCTGTGGACACAAGGGGTCCGTGTCGATGCCGCGCACGCGCTGCCCGTCTACCTGCGCGACAAGGTGGCGCAGACGACCGTCGAGCGCGCGCACGACAAGGTGATGAAAGATCAGGCGATGAAAGCGAAGGCGGCTGCATGAGTGCCGTGCTGAGGGACAAGCGCCTGCTGCTGCCGCTGGGCGTCACGCAGCTCGACGCGGTGCTCGAGATCGAGCGCCAGGCCTACGAATTCCCGTGGACCCATGGCAATTTCATCGACTCGCTGGCCGCCGGCTACGTGGCCCGCGTGATCTACGGCGAGCGCGGCGAGATGCTGGGCTACTTCATCGCGATGCCCGGCGTGGACGAGATGCACCTGCTGAACCTGACCGTCGCCCCGGCCTTCCAGCGCCAGGGGCATGCGCGCTTCCTGCTCGACGAGCTGGTGGCCGTGTGCCGCGAGCGCCACGCCGCCCAGCTGTGGCTGGAGGTGCGGCAGAGCAACGAGCGCGCGCGGGCGCTGTACCTGCGCTACGGTTTCAAGGCGATCGGCACGCGCCGCGGCTACTACCCGGCGTCGCGCACCACGCACCCGAGCGGGCGCGAGGATGCGGCGGTGATGAGCCTGCAGGTGGAGGGTGCCGATGCGCTGGAGTGAACGCCAGGTCGCGATGCTGCAGGAGATGGGCATCCGCGTGTGGAACACGCCGTCGCAGGACGATGCGGTGGCACTCGCCGAGCCCGACACCGGGGTCGACACCCCGCCGCCCGCGTCGGCGCCTGCGCTGCCCTCGCCCGCCGCGGCCGCCCCCGTGCGCGGCCCCCGCGCGACCGGCGTCGACGCGATGGACTGGCCCGCGCTGCGCGAGGCGGTCGCGGGCTGCACCGCCTGCAAGCTGTGCAGCGGCCGCACGCAGACGGTGTTCGGCGTCGGCAACCCGCAGGCCCACTGGATGGTCGTCGGCGAAGCGCCCGGCGAACAGGAGGACCGGCAGGGCGAGCCCTTCGTCGGCAAATCGGGCCAGTTGCTCGACAGCATGCTGCGCGCGCTCGGGCTGACGCGCGGCGAGGCCGAGCCGGCGCGCCAGGTCTTCATCGCCAACACGCTGAAGTGCCGCCCGCCCGGCAACCGCAACCCCGAGCCCGACGAGCTGGCGCAGTGCGAGCCCTTCCTGATCCGCCAGATCGAGCTGGTGAAGCCGCGCATGATCCTCGCGATGGGCCGCTTCGCGGTGCAGAGCCTGCTGCGCAGCAACGAGCCGGTGGGCAGGCTGCGCGGCCGCGTGCACCAGTACCAGGGCGTGCCGCTGGTCGTGACCTACCACCCGGCCTACCTGCTGCGCAATCCGGAAGACAAGGCCCGGGCGTGGGACGACCTGTGCCTGGCGCTGGAGCAGATGAAGGCCGAACAGATGAAAACGGCGGCCACCTGACGATGGACGCCACCACGCCCGCCTGGCCCGACACCGAGGACCTGCCGTGCATGGTGCTGCGGCTGACGCCCGAATGCGTGCTGTTGCAAGGCAACCGCGCCTTCGTCGAGTTCAGCGGCGCCGGCTCGGTGCTCGACGCCGGGCTGCTGTGGCAGGCGCTGCTCGGCCCCGAATCGCGCGCCACGCTCGCCACGCGGCTGATCGGCCGCGAGGACTTCGCGCTGAACCTGCGCATGCAGTGCGCGCCGCAGTCGACCGGCGGCTACTGCTGGCTCGACATGGAGGCGCGCTGGCTGCCGGCGTTCGGCCACTACCTGTGCGTGCTGCACGACGTGACCGACAGCCGGCGCGCGGAACTCTCGGCACGCGCCCGCGCCGACCAGTTCCAGCTGCTGGCCGACAACGTGCCGGTGCTGATCGCCTACTACCAGGCCAGCACGCTGCGCTGCCTGTTCGCGAACAAGCGCTACGCGCAGACCTTCGGCTGGGACGAGCAATCGATCGTCGGCCACACCGTCGCCGAGATCATCGGCGAGCCGGCCGCACGGCTGATCCAGCCGCAGGTCGACCGGGTGCTGCGCGAACGGCGCGGCGCGTCGTACGAGCGCGAGCTGATCGGTGCCGACGGCGCGCGCCGCTGGATCGAGGTGAACCTGCTGCCGCACGTCGTCAACGACGGCGACGCGACCGCCGCCTTCGTGCTGATCTCCGACATCACGAAGCACCGGCTGGCCGAGCAATCGGTGCGCGAATCGGAAGAGCGGCTCGCGAAGTTCATGCAGGCGAGCGCCGAGGGCATCGTGTTCCACAAGAATGGCGTGATCACCGACGCCAACCCGCCGGCGCTCGCGCTGATCGGCTACACGCTGGAGGAGCTGAAGGGCCGCCAGACGCTGGATTTCATCGCGCCCGACCAGCTGGCCCGCGCCGCCGCGACGCAGGCCGCCGCCGCCGAGATCACCTACGAGAGCGTCGCGCTGCACAAGGACGGCGGGCGCATCCCGGTCGAGTTCACCGTGCGCACGATGCTGCGCAACGGCGAGCGCATGCGCATGACGCTGGTGCGCGACCTGCGCGACCGGCAGGCGGCGCAGGAGCGCATCCATCACCTGGCGCACCACGACGCGCTGACGCAGCTGCCGAACCGGATGAGCTTCATGGAGACGCTGGAGCACCGCATCACCGGCGCCCGCACCAGCGACTCGCAGCTCGCGCTGCTGTTCATCGACCTCGACCACTTCAAGCGCGTCAACGACTCGCTCGGCCACCTGATCGGCGACACGCTGCTGCAGACCGTCGCGCAGCGCATCATCCAGAGCCTGCGCTCGACCGACCTGGTCGCACGCTTCGGCGGCGACGAGTTCATCGTGCTGCTGCCCGGCGTGCTGCAGCGCGCCGACGTCGAGGAGGCCACGCAGAAGCTGCTGGCGGCGATCGAGGTGCCGGTGAATGCCGACGGGCGGCTGATCTCGGTGACGCCGTCGGTCGGCATCTCGATGTTCCCGCACGACGGGCAGACCGCCGACGAGCTGATCAAGAACGCCGACACCGCGATGTACCTCGCGAAGGCGCGCGGCCGGGCCAACTACCAGTTCTTCACACCGGCGATGGCGCGCTCGGCCTATGCCGCGCTGGTGATGGAAAGCCAGATGACGCAGGCGCTGGAGCGCAGCGAGTTCGTGCTGCATTTCCAGCCGCAGGTGCGCTCGCACGACGGCGTGCTGGTCGGCGTCGAGGCGCTGATCCGCTGGAACCACCCGGAGCGCGGGCTGCTGATGCCCGACCACTTCATCCCGCTGGCCGAGCAGCAGCGGCTGATGCTGCCGATCGGCCAGTGGGTGCTGCGCGACGCGCTGCGCTGCGCGCGGCGCTGGCACGAGGCCGGCATCAGCAGCGTGCCGGTGGCGGTGAACCTGTCGAGCGTGCAGTTCCAGACGGTCGGTTTCATCCAGCTGATCGCCGACATGCTGCGCGAGGAAGGCGTGCCGGGCGATTTCCTCGAGCTGGAGCTGACCGAGCGCATGCTGATGGACGACCTGGGCGAGGTGAAGGCCCGGCTCGGCGAGCTGAAGGCGATGGGCATCCGCATCTCGGTCGACGACTTCGGCACCGGCTACTCGTCGCTCGGCCACCTGAAGGAGCTGCCGATCGACAAGATGAAGATCGACCGCTCGTTCGTGAAGGACCTGCCGGACGAGCACGACTCGGCGGCGATCGCGCGCGCGATCGTGCAGCTGGCGCGCAGCCTCGACATCACGGTGATCGCCGAAGGCGTCGAGACGATCGCGCAGCAGGAGTTCCTGACGCGGCTCGGCTGCGACGAGCTGCAGGGCGAGCTGGTCAGCGCGCCGCTGCCGGCGGCGGCGTTCGAGGCCTGGGCGATCGCGCTGGCGGGGCCGGCGCTGGTGTGAACATCAGGGCCGAGTGACGAGGTCGTCGTTGGCGAGCCAGCGCTCGGCCAGCTCGGCGCTGCGGGTCGACAGGCGCTCGACCAGCGAGGATTCGACCAGCTCGCGCACGCCGGTGTCCGGCGATTGCAGCGCCCGCTCCATGGCCCGCATCAGGCGGGTGAGCGGCTCGGCGCCGGCCGGGTCCTTCATCAGGCGCAGCATCAGCCGGGTGACGTCGGCCATCAGCGCCACCGGCACCAGGCCGTGGTGGGCCTCGATGTGCCGCTGGTGCAAGGGCGACAGTTCGGGGACCTGCGTCAGGAGTTCATCGACGAACGCCGCGATGCTCATCTGCTTCTTCAGGTGGGTGGTCAAGTCGGTCCTTCAGGCTGTCGGTTGCACCCGACCTGAGTGACGCAGGACGCAGATCGGTTCCCTCGCTAGCGTTTCTTGACCGGCCGCGTCCAGCCTTCCAGCGACACCTGCTTCGCGCGCGACACCGTCAGCTGGCCGGCCGGCGCATCCTTCGAGATCGTCGAGCCGCCGCCGATGGTCGCGCCGGCGCCGATCACGACCGGTGCGATCAGCACGCAGTTGCTGCCGACGTGCACGTCATCGCCGATCACGGTGCGGTGCTTGTTCGCGCCGTCGTAGTTGGCGGTGATGCTGCCGGCGCCGTAGTTCACGCGCTCGCCCACCGTCGCATCGCCCAGGTAGGCCAGGTGGTTGGCCTTCGCGCCCTTCGCGAGCGTCGAGTTCTTCACCTCGACGAAGTTGCCGATGTGCACCTCGTCGCCCAGTTGTGCGCCGGGGCGCAGCCGCGCGAACGGGCCGACCAGCGATCCGCGGCCGACCGTCACGCCCTGCGCCTCGCCATCAATGTGCGTGAACGGGTGGATCACCGCGCCGGCCGCAATGCGCGCGTTGCGGATCACGCAGTTCGCGCCGATGCGCACGCCGTCGCCCAACTCGACCTCGCCGTCGAACACGCAGTTGACGTCGATCTCGACATCGCTGCCGCAGCTCAGCTTGCCGCGCACGTCGAAGCGCGCCGGGTCGGCCAGCCGCACGCCGGCTTCCATCAGCGCCTCGGCGCGGCTGCGCTGGTAGCGGCGCTCCAGGTCGGCCAGCTGCATCGGGCTGTTGACGCCCAGCACCTCGGTCTCGCTCTTCGGCTGCGCGGTGACGACCGGCACGCCGTCGGCGACCGCCATCGCGATGATGTCGGTCAGGTAGTACTCGCCCTGGGCATTCTTGTTGTCCAGCCTGGCCAGCCAGTCCTTCAGCCGCTTCGTGGGCACCGCCATCACGCCGGTGTTGACCTCGCGGATCTCGCGCTGCGCCGGCGTCGCATCCTTGTGCTCGACGATCGCGCGCACCTGCTCGCCGTCGCGCACGATGCGGCCGTAGCCGGTGGCATCGGCCAGCGTGATCGTCAGCAGCGCGAAGCGCTCGCCGCCGCAGGCGTCGACCAGCGCGCGCACCGTGGCCGCGTCGATCAGCGGCGTGTCGCCGTTCAGGATCAGCGTCGTGCCCTCGTCATGCAACTGCGGCACGGCCTGCTGCACCGCATGGCCGGTGCCCAGCTGCGGCATCTGCCGCACGAAGAGCAATCCGGGTGCCTGCACCGCCGCCTCGACCTGCTCGGCGCCGTGGCCGGTGATCGTGATGATGCGGGTCGCCCCCAGCGCTGCTGCGGTACCCAGAACATGCTGCAATAGGCTTCGCCCGGCCAGCTTGTGCAAGACCTTGGGCAGGCCGGATTTCATGCGGGTGCCTTTGCCCGCGGCCATGATCACGATGTCGAGAGCCATGCAACGTCCTTTTTTCAGGTCGGTGATTATCGGTGTCGCGCTGGCGTTGACCACCCTGCTTTCAGGGTGTGGCGCGATGCGGCTGGCCTACAACCAGGCCCCCGATCTGGGGTATTGGTGGCTGGACAAGTACATCGACTTCAACGACGAGCAGACGCCGCGTGTGCGCGATGCGATCACGTCGTGGTTCCGCTGGAACCGCAGCACCCAGCTGCCGGACTATGCGCGCTGGCTGGACAAGCTGGCCGGCGACCTGCAGCAGCCGGTCACCGCGGCCCAGGTGTGCCGCTGGACCGACGAGGTCGAGTCGCGCATGTTCGTCGGCCTCGACCAGGCGCTGCCGGCGCTGGCCGAAACGGCGCTGTCGCTGAAGCCCGAGCAGCTCAAGCACATCGAGAAGCGCTACGCGAAGGTCAACGACGACTATGCCGACGACTACCTGCAGCCCGATCCGCAGGACCGCGTGAAGGCCACGATGAAGCGCACGATGGAGCGCGCCGAGATGCTGTACGGCGACCTGGACGACGCGCAGACCGCGCAAGTGAAGCGGGCGATGGCGGCGTCGCCGTTCGACCCCGAGCTGTGGCTGGCCGAGCGCAAGGCGCGCCAGCAGGACGTGCTGCAGACCTTGCGCCGGCTGCTGGCGGAGCGGCCGCCGCAGGCCCAGGTGCAGGCGGCGCTGCGCGCGATCGCCGAGCGGGTGCAGCATTCGCCGCGCGAGAACTTCCGCAGCTACCAGGAAAAATTGACGCGCTACAACTGCGAGTTCGGCGCGCAGCTGCACAACACGACGAGCGCGGTGCAGCGGCAGTACGCGGCGAAGAAGCTCAAGGGGTGGGCCGGCGACTTCCACGCGCTGGCGGCGGACGCCGGCCGCTGACCCCCGTCAACTTGGGGGCAACTGGATCGTCACCCGGCGCGGATTGATGCCGGTCTGCGGAAAGTCCTTCAGCGCCGCGTCGAACATCGCGGCGATCAGCCCATCGCTGCCCATCGTCGTGCCGTCGTTGGCGGCGCGCGCCTCGTACACCACCTGCCCGGACTGCCGGTCCCGGATCAGCACCGCCACCTCGCGGTCATAGTAGGTCGTGTCGTAGTAGCGCGGACCGAAGTAGCCGGGCGGGCCCCAGAACGGCCCCCGGCCATAGCCGTAGCCATAGCGCGAACGGTACAGCCCGCCGTGCCACCACAGCGGATCGTCGTACGGCGAGACGTCGTAGCGGTTGATGCGCGCGCCGACCTGCACCGTGAAATCGGCGGCCTTCGCCTCACCCGCTTCGCTGAAACCGGCCACCTGCAGCGAGTGCCGGGCCATCGACTCCAGCTTCTCCTGCTCCATCGCCCGCGCCTGCTGCGACGGCAGGCGCTCGAACGCGTAGGTCGATGCGCTGCGCCCGGCCGGCCACTGGCTGTAGGTGGAGACGTTGCTGTCGACCGCGTTCAGCGCGGCGCAGCCCCCCAGGCCCAGCAACGCGCCGGCCAGCAGGGTGGTGGTCAGGGCAGGTTTCCACATGGTCGGCCTCCGTCAGGTCAAACGTGCAGCTTGATGGGCACCGCGTCGCCGGCGGGTTCCGCCGGGGCGCAGCTCTCGTCGTCATCGAAGGCCCGATCGCCACCGGCATCGGGCACCCCGGTGGTTTTGAGCGTCGTGAACGGGTAGAGGTTCCGATCCATCATGTGCGACGGCACGATGTTGCCCATCGCGGTGAACATGTTCTCGATGCGGCCGGGGAAGCGCTTGTCCCAGTCGCGCAGCATCTGCTTCGTCTGCACCCGCTGCAGGTTCTCCTGGCTGCCGCACAGCGTGCACGGGATGATCGGGAACTGCCGGTGCGCGGCCCAGCGCTCCAGGTCGGGCTCGGCCACGTAGGCCAGCGGGCGGATCACGATGTTCTTGCCGTCGTCGCTGACCAGCTTCGGCGGCATGCCCTTCATGCGGCTGCCGAAGAACATGTTCATGAACAGCGTCTGCAGCATGTCGTCGCGGTGGTGGCCGAGCGCCACCTTGGTCGCGCCGAGCTCGCCGGCCACGCGGTACAGGGCACCGCGGCGCAGCCGCGAGCACAGGCTGCACATCGTCTTGCCCTCGGGGATCAGGCGCTTGACGATCGAATAGGTGTCCTGGCTCTCGATGTGGAAGGGCACGCCGCGCGACTTCAGGTACTCCGGCAGCACGTGCTCGGGGAAGCCCGGCTGCTTCTGGTCGAGGTTCACCGCCACCAGCGTGAAGCGGATCGGCGCGCGCTGCTGCAGGTTCAGCAGGATGTCGAGCAGCGCGTAGCTGTCCTTGCCGCCGGACACGCAGACCATCACCTTGTCGCCGTCCTCGATCATGTTGAAGTCGGCGATCGCCTGGCCGACCTGGCGATGCAGGCGCTTGCTGAGCTTGTTGATCTCGAAGGCGTTCTTCGCTTCGTCCTTGGGGTTGTCCAGTACCGCACTCATCACAGGTCCTTCTTCATCGCAAAGACTTCGCAGCCGACGGCTTCGCAGTCCGGGTACACATCGGGTTTGGCGGTCGACACGCGCGCGGCCCGCACGCGCGGGTGGGCCATCATCAGCGCCAGCACGTCGTCGCACAGCGTTTCCTGCAGGTGGATGTGGCCCTGCTTCACGCGGCCGGCGATGGTGCGGCGGATGAAGTCGTAGTCGACCACCTCGTCGAGCTCGTCGGCCTTCGGGGTCGACATTGCCAGCGGAATGTAGAGGTCGACATTGATCAGCACGCGCTGCTCGCCCTTCTTCTCGAAGTCGTGCACGCCGATGTTGATCCACACCTCGTAGTCGCGCAGGAACAGCCGGCGGCAATCCATCAGGCCGGGGTGGATGAGCAGGGAATGCATGTCAGGTCTTCTTCTCGGGATTGGCAATGAACATCACGTCGCGCGGCTGGCCCTGCAGGTGCTGGCCGCCATCGACCAGCAGCGTGCTGCCGGTGATGGCCGGCGACTCGATCAGGAACCGCACCGCCTGCGCGATGTCGCCCGGCGTCGACGAGCGCTGCAGCGGCGTCAGGCCGTGCGCCTGGGCGAATTCTGCCTCGGTCATCGCGCCCGACAGCAGCGTGACGCCCGGCGCGACGCCGCACACCCGCAGCCGCGGCGCCAGCGCCTGCGCCAGCAGCACGGTCGCCGACTGCAATGCCGCCTTCGACAAGGTGTAGGACAGGTAGTCGGGGTTCGGATTCCACAGCTTCTGGTCGAGCAGGTTGACGACGCAGCCGCGGCCGTCGCGGGCCGTCAGGTGCGCGTGCAGCGCCTGCGCGAGCAGCACGGCCGGGCCGGTGTTGGCGCGCCAGTGGGCCTCCATCGACGCGTAGCTGAAGCTCTCGGCGTTGTCGTAGGCGAAGGTGGAGGCGTTGTTGACGACCGCGTCGAGGCGGCCCAGGCGCTCGCAGACGGCCGGCACCAGCGCCCGGCAGGCGGCCTCGTCGGCCAGGTCGGCGGCGAACACCGCGGCGCGGGCACCGAGCCGCGCGGCCTCGTCGGCGGTGGCCTGCGCCTCGTCGCGCGAGCCGCGGCAGTGGATCGCGAGGTCGTGGCCGTGCGCGGCGAGTTCGAGCGCGATCGCCCGGCCCAGGCGGCGGGCCGCGCCGGTGACCAGGGTGACGGGGCGTGCGGACATGGCTTTCTACAATCGGGGCATGCAAACCCCACCAGCCGGCAGTGTATCGGCGGCGCTTTCGTCGCTGATCCGCCAGGCCATCGCCCGCAACGGCGATTGGCTGCCTTTCGACCGCTTCATGGCGCTCGCGTTGTACGCCCCCGGGCTCGGCTACTACGCGGCCGGCGACCGGCAGTTCGGCATGCTGCCGTCGTCCGGCAGCGATTTCGTCACCGCACCGGAGCTGACGCCGCTGTTCGGCGCCGCGCTCGCGCGCCAGGTCGCGCAGGCGCTGCGGGCCTGCGATGGCCGCGAGGTCTGGGAGTTCGGCGCCGGCTCCGGCGCGCTGGCCGAGCAGTTGCTCGACGCGCTGGCCGCCGACGGCATCGCACCCGCGCGCTACACCATCGTCGACCTGTCCGGCGCGCTGCGGCAGCGCCAGCAGGCGCGGCTGGCGCGCTTCGGCACGCAGGTGCGCTGGGTGTCGGAGCTGCCCGACACGATGCACGGCGTGATCGTCGGCAACGAGGTGCTGGACGCGATGCCGGTGCAGTTGCTGCATTTCGACGGCACGCAGTGGCACGAGCGCGGCGTGGTTGTGTCCGGCGACGGCCTCGCCTGGGGCGACCGGCCGACCGCGCTGCGCCCGCCGCTGGACGCGCCCTTCGTGCCGGGCACCGTCACCGAGATCCACCCGCAGGCGCGCGCCTTCATCGCGACGCTGGCCGACCGGCTGCAGCGCGGCGCGGCCTTCTTCATCGACTACGGCTTCCCCGAGGCCGAGTACTACCTGCCGCAGCGCCATGGCGGCACGCTGATGTGCCACCAGGGCCACCAGGCCGACGGCGACCCGCTCGTCGAGGTCGGCCGCAAGGACATCACCGCCCACGTCGATTTCACCGGCATCGCGTTGGCCGCGCAGGACGCCGGGCTGGAGGTCGTCGGTTACACCACGCAGGCCCATTTCCTGATCAACTGCGGGCTCGTCGAGCGGCTGGCCGACGCCGACCTGAAGACCCGCGCGAATGCGCAGAAGCTGTTGCTGGAGCACGAGATGGGCGAGTTGTTCAAGGTGATCGCGCTGGCGCGCGGCTGCGACGCGTCGTTCACCGACGCGCCGCTCGGCTTCGCCCACGGCGACCGCAGCCACACGCTCTGACGCGGGGCTGACGACCATGGGCTTGCGCTGGCTGCTGGTGATCCTGATCGCGCTGCTGCTGTTCAGCGGGCTGCAGCGCTGGCTGCTGAAGCTCGGGCTCGGGCGGCTGCCCGGCGACTTCCGCTTCCGGCTGTTCGGGCGCGAGTTCTTCATCCCGATCACCAGCAGCGTGCTGCTGAGCGTGGTGGCGCTGCTGATCACGAAGCTGGTCTGAAGGCTGCACCGCCGGCAGGGGCACGGACAAACCAGACTTGCGCCGCCCCCTACAACTGGTTACAACGGCCTCGCTCCCTCCTCGAGGGAGTACAAGGAGGCCCGCATGACTGAAGCTCTGAAATCGCCGACGACGCAGCAGGACTATCAGGAATCCCGCATCGAGGAAGAACCGATCCTCGGCCCGGTGCTCGCGATGCCCGACGGCCGCATGCACCCGCTCAGCTGGCTCGACCGGGTGAAGCTGCGGCTGCACCTGACCGACGCCCGGGCGCTCGAGTCGCGCTACTTCGCCACCTGAGGCGATGCGTCGCACAGGCTGCCCGGCAGGCCTGCACAACCTGCCCGGCGTGTTGCGCTTGTCGGTCCCGGTGTTCGTGGCGCACGAGTTGCGCGCGGTGCGCTGGTTGCTGATGCTCGATGACCGGGCCCGCCGGCGCATCGCCCTCCACGTGCGGAATCGTCAGTTGCCGGTCGAAGGCTGAGCTTGCGACTGAGACTGCGACGCGAGGAATTCCGACACCGCCACGTAGCGCGCATGCCGGATCGCCGAGCCGATCGCGGTGCCCTTCCAGCCGCGGGCCAGCGCATCGGACGACACCTTCGCGGTGTCCACCGCCAGAGCGGCGTCCATCGCGCCCTGCAGGCGCGGCCGCTGCGGATACGGCCGCTCCTCGAAGCCGGTGCGCCCGCGCGCATCGCACTCGCAGGCGAGCAGCAGTTCTGAAAACCGCACCGGCCGCCGCCACACGTCGCAGCGGTCGAACAGGCGCATCACCGCCGAGCCGTCGAGCTGCAGGCTGCGGTGGATGTTGCCGTGCTCACGCGCCACCGCCTCGGCCAGTTCGCGGCAGTCGGTCGGCACCTTCAGCCGCTGCGCCAGCACCTGCACCAGTTGCACGCTGCGCGCCTCGTGCGCGATGTGGCGCGGCAGTTCGTCGACCGGCGTCGTGCCCTTGCCGAGGTCGTGGCCGAGGCAGGCGAAGCGCACCTCGAGCGGTGCCTCGAGCCGCGCCGCCATGTCGAGCACCAGCATCAGGTGCAGCCCGGTATCGACCTCGGGATGGTGCTCCGGCGGCTGCGGCACGCCCCACAGCCGGTCGACCTCGGGCAGCAGGCGCGCCAGCGCGCCGCACCCACGCAGCACCTCGAACATGCGCGACGGTCGCGCTTCCATCAGCCCGCGCGCCAGCTCCTGCCAGACCCGCTCGGGCACCAGCGCATCGACCTCGCCGATCTCGACCATGTGGCGCATCAGCGCGTCGGTCTCCGGCGCGACGCTGAAATCATCGAAGCGCGCCGCGAAGCGCGCGAGCCGCAGGATGCGCACCGGGTCCTCGGCGAAGGCCGGCGACACATGGCGCAGCAGCTTGTCCTGCAGGTCGCGCCTGCCACCCCAGGGGTCGACGATGCGGCCGTCTTCGTCCTGCGCCATCGCGTTGATCGTCAGGTCGCGGCGCTGCAGGTCTTCCTCGAGCGTGACGCTGGGGTCCGCATGGAACGCGAAGCCGTGGTAGCCCGGCGCGGTCTTGCGCTCGGTGCGCGCCAGCGCCACCTCGTCCTTGGTCTCCGGGTGCAGGAACACCGGGAAGTCCTTGCCGACCGGCAGGTAGCCGGCCTCGAGCAACTGCAGCGGCGACGCGCCGACCACCACCCAGTCGCGGTCGTTGACCGGCCGCCCCAACAACGCATCGCGGACTGCGCCGCCTACCATCCACTTCTTCATCGGCGCAGTGTAGGGGGCGCGGCGCGGTGAACGGCCTCAGCGCGCGCTGCGATACGGCTCCTCGAAGGGAAGAAAGTCCTGCTCGGCCAGCGCGTCGCGGCACCAGGCATCGACCCCGGGCAGCGCGCGCACCCGCTGCACGTAGGCCGCGATCTGCGGCGGCAGCGGCAGCCGGTAGCTCAGCAGCCGCATCACCACCGGCGCGAAGTACGCATCGGCGATCGTGAAGCCGCCGAACAGCAGCGGGCCGCCGTGCTGCTCGAGCAGTTCGCTCCACATCTGCACCAGGCGGTCGAGGTCGGCGCGCACCGCCGGCTGCTCGCGCAGCAGCCGCTCGCCGACCTCGGGCAGCACGGCCTCGATGTTCATCGGGCAGTGGTTGCGCAAGGCACCGAAGCCGGAATGCATCTCGGCGCAGACGCTGCGGGCGCGTGCCCGGGACTTCGCATCGGCAGGCCACAGCTGCTTGGCGGGAAAGCGCTCGGCCAGGTACTCGGCAATCGCCAGCGTGTCCCACACCGCGAAGCCGTCGTCGACCAGCAGCGGCACGCGGCCGGTCGGCGAGTGGCGCGCCAGCTCGCTCTTGAACTTCGAGTCGGGCTCGAACGAATCGAAGCGGACCATCACCTCGTCGAACGCGATGCCGGCCTGCTTCAGCAGCACCCACGGGCGCATGGACCAGGACGAGTAGTTCTTGTTGCCGATGTAGAGCTGCATGGAGGATCTCGGGTTGTCGAGTCGGTCAGAGGGGGCCATGCATCGTAGGCGAGCCCCGCGCCGCCGCCGACCCGGTCACCGATGAGATTTGCGAATGAGATCAATGACCGGCACGCATTCGCTGCCGGCGCGCGCGCTCAACCGCGCCCGGCCTGCCGCCGCCAGCCTTCGAGCCGCGCCGGCCCGGCGACGCCGCCGAGGTAGTCCGGCACCACCGCTTCGAGCCCGGTGCGGCGCACGCCGAGCGCATCGAGCCCTGGCAGCGCTTCGTTCGCGACGTTCGGCACCTTCATCGAATCGAGGTTGTCGCGCGACATCAGCGGCGTGCCGGGCAGCCATTCCATCAGCCCGGCCTGCAGCCGCGCCAGGCCGTCGGGCAGCGCGAGCACCGGCCGCGGGTGGCCCGACCAGCGCCCGGCCAGCCGCGCCAGCTGCTCCAGCGTGTAGACCTTCGGGCCGGCGCACTCGTACGAACGCGCGGCCGCCGCGCCACGCGTCAATGCCTGCCCGATCGCCGCCGCCACGTCCTGCACCCACACCGGCTGGAAGCGCGCATCGTCCCCGCCCAGCGGCAGCACCGGCAGCACGCGTTGCAGCCGGGCGAACAGGTTCATGAACCGATCCTCCTCGCCGAACATCACCGACGGGCGCAGCACCGTCACGTCGAGCCCCGACTGCTGCAGCACCGCCTCGCCGGCGGCCTTCGAGCGCAGGTACATGCTCGGGGTGCCGGCCTGCGCGCCGAGCGCGCTGACGTGCACCAGCCGGCGCACGCCTGCCTGCCGGCAGGCGTGTGCGATGCGGTTCGGCAGCTCGACATGGGCGCGCTGGAAATCCGCCTCGCTCCCGTGGAGGATGCCGACCAGGTTGATCACCGCACTGCGGCCGGCAACCATGCGCGCGAGTTGCACGTCGTCGTGCACGTCGGCGCCGACCAGCTCGACGGTCGGCAGCATCTGCAGCGCCTTCGCGCGCTGCGGCTGCCGGCTCGCGACGGTCAGTCGGCCACCGGCCGCACCGTTGCGCTGGATCAGTTCGGCACACACGGCGCGGCCGAGAAAACCGCTGCCGCCGAGGATCAGCAGGTCCATGGCATTACGGCAGGTTGGTGTCGGGGGGCGGCGCGGTCAGCTCGCGCGGGCCGACCGGCTTGCCCAGTCGCGCCTTCAGCGACGCGGTCTGCAGCGCCGTCGGGTCGTTCAGCAGCGTCGCGTAGAGCAAGGTGTTGGCCATCACCTTCTTCACGTAGTCGCGCGTCTCGTTGAACGGGATGTTCTCGATCCAGATCGCCGGCTCCAGCTTCGGGCCCTCGCGCCAGCGCCGCGGCCGACCCGGGCCGGCGTTGTAGGCGGTGGCGCTCAGCACCTGCGAGCCACCGAAGTCGTCGAGCAGCAGCCGCAGGTAGCTCGAGCCGAGCTGCACGTTGGTCGGCACGTCCATGATCTGCGCCGGGTCGTAGGCCATGCCGATGCGCTTGGCGACGTTCTTCGCGGTCGGCTGGATCACCTGCATCAGCCCATACGCATTCGCGCTGGAGCGGATGTCGGGCTGGAAGCGCGACTCCTGGCGCATCACGCCGTAGATCAGCGCCGGGTCGACCGCGGTCGTCTTCGACGCCGCCATCACCTCGGCGCGGAACGGCGTCGGATAGCGCTGCGCGATGTCGATCTCGCCGCGCGTGCGGTCGCTGGTGTTGACGCAGCGGTCCCAGACGTGCCGGTCGCAGGCGAGCTGCGCCGAGGCGAGCAGCTCGCGCTCTTCCATGCCGCGCAGCGTGAAGTTCCATTCGCGCACGCCCTCGCTGCGCAGCCCGATCGACACCAGCGTCAGCGCGCGCGCCAGGCCCGGCTGGCGCGCGGCGGCGTCGCGCTCGTCCTGCGTCAGCGGCTGCGGCGCGACCGGCAGCGTGATCGGCCGGCCCAGTTCCTCGGCGGCGAGCATGCCGTAGAAGCCGAACTGCGACGAGATGCCCTCGAACATCTCGGTCGCCTGCGCCCGCAGCCCGTCGCCCTCGGCCGACTCCTTGGCCAGCGCCCGCAACGCGCGCGCCTTCCAGTAGACCCAGGTCGCATCGCGCTGCTCCACCGGGTTCATCGCATCGATCGCCTGCACCACCTGCTGCCAGCGCGGCGCGTTCTCGCCGGCGCGCAGCGCGGCACGCGCTTTCCAGGCGAGCGTCTCGTCGGCCCAGTCGATGGTCGTCGACGACTTGGCCGACAACAGCGCGGCCCGCGTGAAGTAGCCGGAGGCCTCGGGCAGCAGCTTCAGCGCCGCCTGCTTGCCGACCGCCGCCCACGCCCAGGCCGCGAGCTCGGGCGGCAGCGCGGCTTCCCATTTGCCGTTCAGCAGGTTGGCGGCGAGTTCGGGATCGGTGGACGCGAGGCGCATCAGCGCCAGCGTGTTCAGCTGGTTGGCCTGGCGGCCCCCGAGCGCGCGGGTCAGGTAGCGCGCCGGGTTGTCGGCCAGGTCGTCGACATCGCTGGCGGACCGGGTGTTGACCATCAGCGCGGCCTGGCGCGCCGCACGCGGCTTGTTGCCGTCGATCGCCAGGCGCGCCTTGCGCCAGGCATCGGCTTCGGTGAGCTGCTTCGCGTCGTACAGCGTGGCGGCCAGCAGCGCGCAGCCGTCGTCGGCCTCGCGCTGCGCGAACCAGGCGCTGCGGGCGGCGCTGCGCACGTCCTTGCCGCCGAGGTGATCGGCCAGCAGCGCGTAGCACGAGACCTCGCGGTCGTCGTTCATCCGGAAGCTCGGGAAATCGGCGGCCAGCGCCTTGAAATCACGGCGGCGGCCGAGCTCGAGCAGCCAGTCGTTGCGCAGCCGGTCTTCGACGTAGGTGCCGCGCCAGCGCTGGTAGAACGCCGCGATCTCGTCGGCCTGCACGAACTGCAGGCGCTGGCCGATCTCCCAGTAGTCGATCCACATCGCAAGCGGGTTGCGCTCGGCGATCGCGCTGTCGCGCAGTGCGGCGAGCCGGGCCCGGTCTTTCTTGCGCAGCGCCTCGCGGGCTTCGAGCACCGCGTCGTTGCCGGTCTGCGCGCAGGCGGGCATCGCGTTCAGGAGCACGGCGGCCGCCAACGCCTTCAGCACCCACCTCACCATCGCTGCGCCATATGATTTGTCTTTGTTCACGCTGTCCTTCATGGTGCCGACCTTGCCATCAGACCCCGACGTCCGCCATCCCTTGCGACATCCCCTGCGCCAACGCTTGCTGGCCGCGCGCACCGCGTTTGTCTCGTCGCCCGCCGGAAAAGTTGCAGCGGAGTCGCTCGCCCATCACCTCGGGCGGGTTCTCGATCAACTCGAACCCGAGTGCCTCGGGGTCTATTGGCCGCTCCGGTCCGAATTTAACGCAGCATCCCTGTGGGATGGCGATGGATCGCATGCCGCCTTGCCGCTTGCGTTGCCATTCACGCAGCGCGTGCCGCCGCAGATGCACTACCGCTTGTGGGATGGCAGCGCGCCGGCGCTGAAGGACGAGTGCAACATCCCGGCGGCGACCGGCGCCGCGGTGGTGCCCGACGTGGTGCTGGTGCCCTGCGTCGGCTTCACCGGCAGCGGCTGGCGGCTCGGCTACGGCGGCGGCTTCTTCGACCGCTGGCTCGCGCTGCACCCGCACGTCACGGCCATCGGCGTCGCGTGGGAGGCCGGGCGCCTCAGCGAGGCCGAACTCGCGCCGCAGGCCCACGACCTGCCGCTCGCGCTCATCGTGACCGAGAACGGGGTGGCGCAGGGCTGACCAGCTCCGGCACCGCCTGCGCGAGGCGCTGCACGCTGCTGGCCGACTGCGCGGTCAGCGTCGCGTTGGTGCGCTCGCCCTGCTCGATCAGCCAGTCGCGAAAGCGCTGTACCTCCGGCCGCGCGATCGACTGCGGCGAGACCACCATCCAGTAGGCATGCGGTGCATCGATGCGCCCGGCCGGCCCGAACGGCTCGACCAGGTCACCGCGCTCCAGCGAGTCGGCCACCAGCGCCATGCGGGCCAGCGCGATCGCCTGCCCCGCCAGCGCCGTCTGCACCTGCTGGTAGGTGAAGTTCAGGTACATCCATCGGCGCGGCTGCAGCCCGGCCTGTCCGTGCAGCGTCAGCCAGCGCCGCCAGCTCAGGAACTCGGCGGTCGGGCGGTTGTCGTCTTCCTCGGCCAGCGTGTGGCCGGCCAGGTCGGCCGGCGTCGACAGCGGCGGCGCCTGGCCGCGCGCGATCTGTTCGGCCAGCCACGGGCTGATGGCCGGCGTCAGCGTTTCGCCGAACAGCCGCGGCGTGCCGGCCGGCACCAGGTGGTCACCGCCGTAGCGCAGCACGATGTCGATCTCGGGGTCGTCGAGGTCGACCACCATGTCGGTGGCCGAGACGCGGATGTCGATGTCGGGGTTCGCGCGCTGGAAGGCCTCGAGCCGCGGCAGCAGCCACAGCGACACGAACGACGCGAAGGTGTTCACCGTGACGCGCCGCCGGCCGCGCGAGGTGCGGATCTGCCGCACCGCGGTGTCGAGCCGATCGAGCGACGGGGCGACGGCGCGCAGCAGCACCTGGCCGTCGCCGGTGAGTTCGACCGAGCGGGTGCCGCGGTTGAAGAGCGGCGCGCCGAGTTCGTCCTCCAGCCCCTTGATCTGCCGGCTGACGGCCGATTGGGTCAGGTGCAGTTCTTCGGCGGCAGCGCTGAAGCTGAGGTGGCGGGCCACCGCCTCGAAGGCCCGGATCGGACCGACCGAGAGCGGCCGATGACGCGGTTGATTCATGCGCGAATGGTATCAATGCGCGCCGCGTAAGTCATTGGACCACCGGCCTGCAGCCCCCTAAAGTTCATCCCATGCCCTGCAAGGAGAGCAACATGGCAAGCCCGATGGTGATGAGCAATTTTCAACAATCCGAAGCCGCGAGCTGGACCGTGGCGCCCGGCGAGGCCCGCCCGCTGGAGATCGGACCCGGGTCGCGCTGGCTGCGCGTCACCGAAGGCCGCCTGTGGCTGACGGTGCCGGGCACGGCCGACGAGCCGGCCCAGGATGTGTGGCTGGAACGCGGCGACAGCGTCGCGCTGCCGGCCGGCGCGCAGGCGGTGCTCGAAGCCTGGCCGAGCGCGCAGTTCCAGCTGCTGGTGCCGCCCGACGCCTGCAAGCGCGGCAAGTCGCTGGCGCAGCGGTTCAGCGAGCAGCTCTCTTCGCGGCTGGGCGCTTCGTCTTCGCCGGCGCTGCACGCGGCTTGACCGGCTTGCGGGCCTTGGCCGCCGCGGCGCGCAGGCCCGCCTCCATCGCGAGCCGCGCCCACGGGCGCATCAGCGCCGGCGATTCCATCGCGTCGTCGGGCGCGGTGTAGTAGCTGATCGACACCGACTTGCCCTGCCCGCCTTCGTAGACGAAGGGCTGGCAGCCGGCCTGCTCGAAGCGCGCCCGGGTCGCGTCGTCGGCCTTCAGGTACAGGCGCTCCTCGAAGATCAGCGCGATGAACACATCGTCGACATAGAAGCCGTGCCCGCCGAACATGCGCCGCGAGCGTGTCGGGCCCAGCGAGCCGAGCAGCTCGACGCAGTAGCGGGCGAATTCATCCTTCGGTGAGCTGATCGTGGCCATGCGCCGATGGTAGGCGCGCTGCTGTGGTGCTGGCCACCCGTGCCACGGCTCGGTCACAATCGCCCGCATGGCCACCCCCGACACGTCCTCCACGATTGCGGTGCTGCGCAAGAAGCTGATCGCCGACCGTCAGGCCTTGCCCGACCGGCTCGAGCTTGCGGTGCAGCTGCAAAGCATGCTGCGCATCTGGCTGGTCAGCCGGCGCGAATCGTTGATCGGCGGCTACTGGCCGATCAAGGGCGAGTTCGATCCGCTGCCGGCGCTGTTCCGCTGGAGCGAAGGCGGACCGGGCCGGCGCATCGGGTTGCCGGTGATGGACCGGACCGACGGCACCTTGCGCTTCCACGTCTGGTACCCGGGCTGCCCGACCGAACTCGATGCGCATGACATCCCCAAGCCGAAAGGCACCGAGCAGTTCCAGCCGGAACTGCTGCTGCTGCCCTGCGTGGGCTACGGCACCGAGGGGGCGCGGCTGGGGTATGGCGGCGGGTTCTACGAGCGCTCGGTCGCCGCGCTGACGCCCCGCCCGATCACGGTCGGGCTTTGCTATGCGCACGGCTTCCTGCCGATGCTGCGCCCGAAGGAAGGCGAGAACCCGCTGGATGCCGTCATCACCGAAGAGGGTGTGATGTGGCAGCGGGACAGCTGACTACGAGAGGCCCAAGCGCCGGCAGATCTCGATCGGCGCGGTCGCGGCATTCATCGTGTAGATGTGCAGCCCCGGCACGCCGATGCGCAGCAGCCGCTCGCACAGCTCGGTCACCACGTCGAGCCCGAAGGCCTTGATCGACGCGGTGTCGTCGCCGAAGCTCTGCAGCCGCAGCCGGATCCAGCGCGGGATCTCGGCACCCGACGAATCGGCGAAGCGGATGATGCCGCTCGCGTTCGTGATCGGCATGATGCCCGGCACCACCGGGATGTCGGCCCCCAGCCGGCGCGCGTCCTCGACGAAACGCTCGTAGGCATCGGCATTGAAGAAGAATTGCGTGATCGCCGCATCGGCGCCCGCCTTCACCTTCTCGACATAGGCCTGCAGGTCGGCCTGCGGCGACTTCGCCTGCGGATGCATCTCGGGATACGCCGCCACCTCGATGTGGAACTGCTGGCCGGTGGCCTCGCGGATGAACGCGATCAGCTCGCTCGCGTAGCGGAACTCGCCGAAACCGCCATAGCCGCTCGGCAGGTCGCCGCGCAACGCCACCAGCCGGCGGATGCCCGCGGCCTTGAACTGCTCGAGCTTGGCCTGCACCGACGCCCGGTCCGCACCGACGCAGGTGAAGTGCGACGCGGCCTCGACACCCTCGGCCAGGATCGCCTGCACGGCCGCCAACGTGCCGTCCTGCGTCGAGCCGCCCGCGCCATAGGTGACGGAGCAGAAGCTCGGCTTCAGCGCATAGAGCTGCTGGCGCACGGCTGCGAGCTTGGTGACGCCTTCGGGCGTCTTGGGCGGGAAGAACTCCAGACTGACGGGAACTCGGCTCATGCAACATCCTCGGATGGCACGGCCCACACGAAGAACTCGGTGTTGCCGTTGCCGCCCTTGATCGGGCTTTGGAAATAGGCGCGCACCTGCAGAAACTGCTCCCTGCAGGCCTTGCGGATGCGCGTCTCGACCTCGGCGAAATGCCGTTCGTCCTTGACGATGCCGCCCTTGCCGATCTGCGCCGGCTGCAGCTCGAACTGCGGCTTGATCAGCAGCAGCAGGTGACCCTCGGGCGCCAGGTAGTGCGCCAGCGTCGGCAGCACGTGCGTCGACGTGATGAACGACAGGTCGCCGGTGACGAAGCCGAAACTGTGCGGCGTCGATGCGGCCTCGAAGGCCGAGCCGGTCACGTCGCGGGCATTGACGCCCTCGAAGCACTGCACCCGCGCATCGGCCTGCAGCTTCGGGTGCAACTGGCCATGGCCGACGTCGATGCCGGCCACGCGGGCGGCACCGGCCTGCAGCAGGGCGTCGGTGAAGCCGCCGGTGCTCTGGCCGGCATCGAGGCAGGCCAGCCCGGTCACGTCGATCGCGCAGTGCTTCAGCGCGCCTTCGAGCTTGAGCCCGCCGCGCGACACGAAGCGCAGCTCGGCGTCGTCGGTGATCTCGAGCTCGCAGCCTTCGGGCACGTCTTCGCCCGCCTTCTTCGGAACGGCCCAGCCCTTGGGGCCGAGCCAACGGACGGCGCCGCGCTCGATCAACCGCTGGGCGGCCGATCGGGTGGGCGCCAGCCCCTCGGAGACGAGCAGCTGGTCGATGCGCATGGTCGGATCAGTAGCGGTAGGTGTCGGGCTTGTACGGGCCGTTCTTCGACACGCCGATGTAGGCGGCCTGCTCGTCCGTCAGCTCGGTCAGCATCGCGCCGACCTTCTTCAGGTGCAGGCGGGCGACCTTCTCGTCGAGGTGCTTGGGCAGCACGTAGACCTGGCCGACCTCGTACTTCTCGGGCCGCGTGAACAGCTCGATCTGCGCGATCGTCTGGTTGGCGAAGCTCGAGCTCATCACGAAGCTCGGGTGGCCGGTGCCGCAGCCGAGGTTCACGAGGCGGCCCTTGGCCAGCAGGATGATGCGTTTCCCGTCCGGGAAGATCACGTGGTCGACCTGCGGCTTGATCTCTTCCCATTCGTACTTCTCGATCGCCGCGATGTCGATCTCGTTGTCGAAGTGGCCGATGTTGCAGACGATCGCCTGGTCCTTCATCGCGACCATGTGCTCATGGCGGATCACGCCCTTGTTGCCGGTGGTCGTCACGAAGATGTCGGCCTTGTCGGCGGCGTACTCCATCGTCACGACCTTGTAGCCTTCCATCGCGGCCTGCAGCGCATTGATGGGGTCGATCTCGGTCACCCACACCTGGGCGCTGAGCGCGCGCAGCGCCTGGGCCGAGCCCTTGCCCACGTCGCCGTAGCCGGCCACGCAGGCCACCTTGCCGGCGATCATCACGTCGGTCGCGCGCTTGATGCCATCGACCAGCGATTCGCGGCAGCCGTACAGGTTGTCGAACTTGCTCTTCGTGACCGAGTCGTTCACGTTGATCGCGCGGAACAGCAGCGTGCCCTTCGCGCTCATTTCCTTCAGGCGGTGCACGCCGGTGGTGGTCTCTTCGGTCACGCCCTGGATCTGCGCGCTCTTGCGGGTGTACCAGGTCGGGTCCTGCGCGAGCTTGGCCTTGATGCTGGCGAACAGGCAGGTCTCTTCTTCGCTGCCGGGCTTGTCCAGCAGGCTGATGTCCTTCTCGGCGCGCTGGCCCAGGTGCATCAGCAGCGTCGCGTCGCCGCCGTCGTCGAGGATCATGTTCGGGCCTTCGCCTTCGGAACCCTTAGTGCCGAAGTCGAAGATGCGGTGGGTGTAGTCCCAGTAGTCGGTCAGGTTCTCGCCCTTGTAGGCGAAGACGGGGGTGCCCTTCTCGACCAGCGCGGCAGCAGCGTGGTCTTGCGTCGAGAAGATGTTGCACGAGGCCCAGCGCACCTGGGCGCCGAGGGCCTGCAGCGTCTCGACCAGCACGGCGGTCTGGATCGTCATGTGCAGCGAGCCGGTGACGCGCGCGCCCTTCAGCGGCTGTGTCTTCGCGAATTCTTCGCGAATGGACATCAGGCCGGGCATCTCGGTCTCGGCGATGCGGATCTCCTTGCGGCCCCAGGCGGCAAGCGAGATGTCGGCGATGGCGTGGTCTTGGGAAGGCTTGAGAACAGCGTTCATGTCGGGCTCCATTGATAAGGACCCCGCACGCGCAACGACGTTGGAAGCTCAAGAACGCGGTTCAGGACCGCGGTTCACAAACTCACCCACGAAGGACGATCGTGCGGGTGAGCGCGGTTGCAATTGGATTCCCGAGCCTGGGGCGGCTGTCGTGGCGACAGGCGGCCTTGCAACGCTCCTCGGAAAGTGCAGGGATTGTAGACGCCGGAACGGGCGGATTCCAGCCCATTGCGTGCGTTGTGGCGTGCGTTATGCCCGCGGGTCGTGCAAGACTGCGGGGCATGCCTGACGCCACACCCCGGCCCCGCCCCCTTTCAGAACTGAGCCCCGAGCTGGCCCGCAGCGTGCGCGGCGTGCTGACCGACATCGACGACACGCTGACGCGCGACGGCGCGATCGAGCCGGCGGCGCTGGCGGCCCTGCAGGCGCTGCGCGACGCCGGCATTCCGGTGATCGCGATCACCGGGCGGCCGATGGGTTGGAGCGAACCGTTCGCGCGCGACTGGCCGATCGATGCGATCGTCGCGGAGAACGGCGCGGTCGCGTTGTTCCGCGAAGCGGCCGGGCGGTTGTTGATCGAGTACGCGCAGGACGAAGCGACACGAACCCACAACGCGATGCGATTGCGTCAGACCGCACAGCGCGTGCTGGACGAGGTGCCCGGCGCCACGCTCGCGCAGGACAGCGCCGGCCGCGTCACCGACATCGCGATCGACCACGGCGAGTTCGCGCACCTGACGCCGCCGCAGATCGACGCGGTGCTGCAGGTGATGCGCAGCGAAGGCATGAACGCGACCGTCAGCTCGATCCACATCAACGGCTGGTACGGCGAGCACGACAAGCTGAGCGGTGCGCGCTGGATCGTGCAGCGTTTGCTCGGGCGCTCGCTCGATGACGAGACCGCGGCCTGGGCGTACGTCGGCGATTCGACGAACGACCAGGCGATGTTCGGGCACTTCCCGGTCAGCGTCGGGGTCGCGAACCTGATGCAATTCGCGGATCGGTTGCACACGTGGCCGGCGTACCTGGCTCAAGGCGAGCGCGGACGAGGGTTCGCTGAAGTGGCCGGGGCGCTGCGCGCGGCTCGCACCGCCGACAAGCGCCCCAGAGCCGTCAACCCAGCCGCGCCGCCCGCTGCCCCGCCTGCCGCGTCAGCATCCACCCCGGGTACTCCGCCGGCAACGCGCTGACCTTGTCCAGCGCCGCGAGCTCATCGGCATTCAACTTCAACGCCGTCGCGGCGATGTTGTCGTCCAGTTGCTCGACCCGCTTGGCACCGATGATCACGGTGCTGACCGCCGGCTGGTGCAGCACCCAGGCCAGCGCGACCCGCGCGACCGACACGCCGTGTGCCTCGGCGATGCCGCGCATCACGTCGATGCAATCGTCGGCGCGCGCACGGTTCACCGGCGGGAAATCGAAGGTGGTGCGCCGGCTGCCCTGCTCGGCGCCCTGCCCGTCGCGCCCGTATTTGCCGCTCAGCAAGCCGCCGGCCAGCGGGCTCCACACCATCAGCCCGACCTGCTCGCTGCGCAGCATCGGCACGATCTCGCGCTCCAGGTCGCGCCCGGCGATCGTGTAGTAGGCCTGCAGCGACTCGAAGCGCGCCTTGCCGTCGCGCTCGGCTATCCCCAGCGCTTTCGCGATCTGCCAGGCCGCCCAGTTCGACACCCCGACATAGCGCACGTGCCCTTGCTGCACCAGCGTGTCCATCGCATGCACCGCTTCGTCGATCGGGGTGGACGGGTCGAAGCCGTGGATCTGGTACAGGTCGATGTGCTCGAGCTGCAGGCGCTTCAGGCTTGCCTTCACGCCGTCCATGATGTGGAAGCGCGACATGCCCGACGAATTGACGCCCTTGGCGCCGGTCTCGCCGAACACCTTGGTGGCGATGACCACCTTGTCGCGCGGCACCTTCAGGTTGCGCAGCGCCTGGCCGGTGATCTGCTCCGACTGGCCTTCCGAATAGACGTCGGCGGTGTCGATGAAGTTGATGCCGGCGTCGAGCGCGCGGCCCACCAGCGCATCGGCCTCGTCCTGCTGCAGCTTGCCGATCTGGCTCCAGATGCCACCGCCGCCGCCGAAGGTCATCGTGCCCAGGCACAGTTCCGAGACGAACAGGCCGGTGCGGCCGAGTTTTCGATGTTGCATGTCCAGCTCCTTGTGACGTCGCCCCGGGAAGCGGGGCCAGGCCGGCAGTGTCCTGCCGCGTGCCGATGCCACGCCAGCACGTTCCTGCAGAGTTCTTGCCCATTTCTCCAGACCGCGCCGGCCGGCAAAGCACAGGTACGTGGACGGCGCTAAGCTGCGACACACCCGATCCTCCACCGCAAGACGATGTCCCCGCACGACCCTCCCGAACTCGACGACGCCCGCCGCTCGCTGGTGGGGATGCTGGACCGCGCGACCGGTGGCGTCGAAGGCGCCGTGCAGACGCCGGTGCCCGGACTCATCGTCCACCGCATCGCGAACCCGGGCGGGCCGAAGCACAACGTCTACGAACCGGCGCTGGCGCTGATCGCGCAGGGCTCCAAGCAGGTGATGGTCGGCGACGACGTCCACACCTACGACGCGTTGCACTACCTGGTGACCTCGGTCGACCTGCCGGTGGTCGGCCAAGTGCGCGTCGCGAGCGACTCGCTGCCCTACCTCGGCCTGCGGCTGTCGCTGGACATCGCCGAGATCGGCGAGCTGATCCGCGACGAACGCCTGCCCGCTGCCGCGCAGACCGGGCCGGCCCGCGGCATCTACGTGAACCGCATCGCGCTGCCGGTGCTCGAGCCGGTGCTGCGGCTGCTGAAGCTGCTCGATGCGCCGGCCGACATCGCGATCGTCGCGCCGCTGGTCAAGCGCGAGATCCTGTACCGGCTGCTGATGAACGGCGAAGGCGCGCGGCTGCGGCAGCTCGCGCTGCAGGACAGCCAGACGCAGCGCATCGCGAAGGCCATCGCGCGGCTGCGCGCGAACTACGCGCAGGCGCTGCGCATCGACGAGATCGCGCGCGAGGTGCACATGAGCGTGTCGTCGTTCCACCACCACTTCAAGGCGGTCACCGCGATGAGCCCGCTGCAGTTCCAGAAGCAGCTGCGGCTGCAGGAGGCGCGCCGGCTGCTGATGTCCGGCGGCACCGATGCGTCGACCGCGGCACACCAGGTCGGCTACGAAAGCGCCTCGCAGTTCGCGCGCGAATATGGCCGAATGTTCGGCGCCCCGCCGGCGCGTGACCGGCGGCGCTGGCTGGCCGAGAACGAGGTCAGCGAGCCGGCTTGAACGAGGTTCCGTCGAGGCTCTGGCCGGGCTCAGCCGGTGAAGGTGAGCGCGCCGGCAGGCTCGCGGCGTCGAGCGGAATGGATGCCGGGTGCTGTCGGATCGAAACGCTCGAACGCCGCCCCGCTCGCGGCAAGCCGCTCCTTGCGTTGCAGGATCTGGACGATCTTCAGGAACGTAGCGCCGTCCGCAGGCGCGCCATCCTGGCCGTCGGCTTCGGCCTCGACAAGGGCACGGCGATCTTGGGTCAGCGATGTCATCGAAAATCTCCCGTCATCAGCAACAGCCCGGTTGGTAACGCGCTCGCGCACACGGTTCCACCCGATCAGCCAGACGATTCGCCACGGGGCCCGGCATTCGCACCCTGCGCGACCAGCGCCACATCGGGCCGCATGCCCGTCATCGTCGCCGGCCCGAAGATCGTCGCGAAGGCCACGTCCTTGGCGTCGCGGCCCATCGCGATGCGCACCAGGTCGTCGACCGGTGACATCCGGGTCGGGTCGAACATCATCCAGCGGCCACCGAGGTACGCCTCGAACACCGCGTGGAAGTCCGGCGGCGGCTCGTCGAACCGTGCATAGCCGACCACCAGCCGCGCCGGGATGTTCAGCGCGCGGCAGAAGGTCACCGCAAGGTGCGCGAAATCGCGGCACACGCCGGCACGGTTGCGGAACACGTCGCAGGCGGTCGTGGTCGCGGTGCTCGATCCGAGCTGGTAGTCGATGTTGTCGTGCAGCCAGTCGCAGATCGCCTGCACCCGCAGCGCGCCGCGCGGCAGCTCGCCGAAGATCTTGATCGCCGCATGCGACAGCAGGTCGGATTCGCAGTAGCGCGTGGGCATCAGGTTATGCAGCACCTCGTCGGGCAGCTCGGTGATCGCCATCTCGGCAGCCGCCAGGTCCGCCGGCACCGGCCGCCGCTCGACGCGCGCCCGGTACTGCAGCCGCAGCGTGCCCTCTCCCGCCGACAGGCGCGCGAAACGGTGGCCCACCGCCGGGTCTTCGTAGACGTGCACGCGCACCGCCGGCTCCACCTCCAGCGATTCGCTCAGCACGCGCTGGTCCATGCCGTCCAGCGCATGCAGCTGGAACAGGAAGTCCGCCGGACCGGCCATCTGGTAGCTCAGCTCGCAGTCGACGTCGAAGTGTTGGTGCATGCGGCATTGCACCGCGAGACCCGCACCGCGCCCATCGGCCGGCCGCCCACGACGCTGTAGGACGAATGCGCCCGGCCGCGCGCATGGGCACAATGCGCCGCGATGAGCCCTTCCTCCTCCACGCTGCGCACCGCCGCCGCCCTGGCGCTGGCCGCCGCGGTGTCGCTCGGGCTGGCGCGCTTCTCGTACGCGCTGCTGCTGCCGGCGATGCGCGCCGACCTCGGCTGGAGCTACCTCACGGCCGGCGCGATGAACACCGTCAACGCCGCCGGCTACCTGCTCGGCGCGCTGGCCACGCCGCTGGCGCTGGCGCGGCTGAGCGCGCGGCGCGTGCTGCTGGCGGGCAGCGCATCGGCGGGGCTGGTGCTGGTGGCGCATGGCCTCGTCAGCTCGGATGCAGCGCTGTACGCGCTGCGGCTCGCGACCGGCATCGCCAGCGCCGCCGCCTTCATCGCCGGCGGGCTGATGGCCGCCCGCCTGGTCGGCAGCGATGGCGCCGCGCGCGCCGGGCTGATCCTCGGTCTGTACTACGGCGGCACCGGCGTCGGCATCGTGGCCTCGGCGCTGCTGGTACCGCCGCTCGTCGCGCTGCCGCAAGCGCATGCCTGGCAATGGGCGTGGATCGCGCTGGGCGCCGCGGCGCTGCTCGCCACCGCGGTCACCGCCGGCGGCACGCGCGGCCTGGACGCGGCACCCGCCCCGGCCTCGGCCCGCACCGGCTTCCGGCCGCGCGACTTCGTGTTCGGCCTCGCGTCGTACACGCTGTTCGGCCTCGGCTACATCGGCTACATGACGTTTTCGGTGACGCTGCTGCGCGAGCAGCAATTGGGCAGCGGGCTGATCACGGTGTTCTACGCGCTGCTCGGCCTGGGCGTGATCGCGTCGTCGTGGCTGTGGGCCGGGCTGCTGCAGCGCTGGCGCGGCGGGCAGCCGATGGCGCTGCTGAACGCGCTGCTCGCGGTCGCCACCTTGCTGCCGGTGGTCAGTGCGCACCCGCTGGCCGGCTTCGCATCGGGCGCGCTGTTCGGCGGCGTGTTCCTGTCGGTGGTCGCGTCGACCACCGCGCTGGTGCGGCACAACCTGCCGGCCGCCGCGTGGCCGGCCGGCATCGCCGCCTTCACGACGGTGTTCGCGGCCGGGCAGATCGTCGGCCCCAGCCTGGTCGGCTGGCTGGCCGACGGGCCGGGCGGGCTGCGCGCCGGGCTCGCCGCATCGGCCGGCGTGCTGGCGCTGGCGGCGTCGCTCGCCGCGCGGCAGCGGCCGTTGCCGGCGGCGTGAATCAGTCCACGCCGAGGAAATGGCGCATGCGCGCGATCTCGTCGGCCAGCCCCGCCTTGAACGCCGGATCGCGCGGCGCCCGGCCCTCGACATAGCCGAACTGCTGCTTCAGCTGCCCGCCGACCACCGACAGGTTGCCCCAGCCGATCACGCGGTCGTGCCACAGCAGCGGCAGCGCGTAGTAGCCGAACTTGCGCTTCGGCTGCGGCGTGTAGGCCTCGAAGCGGTAGGCCCAGTCCCACAGCAGCTCGAAACGGATGCGGTCCCAGACCACCGGGTCGAACGGTGCGAGCAGCCGCACCGCGTCGTCGGGCGCATGGCGGCGCGAGGCCGGGTTCTCGTCGGCCGGCCAGTACCAGGTGACGCCATCGAGCTGCAGGCTCGCGAGCTGCTCGCGCGCGAGCTTCATCGCCGCCTGCGTCTGCGCCTTCAGGTGCGGCGCGCCGTAGTTCAGCAACCCGGTCAGGTGGGTCAGGCTGCGCGCCGGCAGCGGTGCGTACTTGCGCACGATCAGTTCCAGCAGCGCGGCGGCACGGCGCGTTCGCTCGGCCGGGCTCTCGTCGGCCGGCGGATGCTCGACCACCTCGTAGACGCGGATGCCCGCATCGCGCCGCACGACGCGCAGCAGGCCGCGGTAGTGCATGCCGTCAAGCAGGTGCGTGCTCGCGTTCGACGAGCCGCCCCAGTAGTTGGTGATGCGGCCGTGTGCGAAGTGCTCGTCGACCTCGCGCGGGTGCACGCGGCCACGCTCGCGCACGAAGGCCAGCACGTCGGCTGCGCGGCGCTGCGTGGCGCGATCCCACGCGGTCTTCGCGATGCGCGGGTGCATCAGCGCCAGGTGCTCGCGCGGCAGGAAGCCGTAGTTGACGAGGCAGTCCTCCTCGACCGGCAGCTTCGCGTAGCGGCGCTCCAGATCGCCGGCGCGGTAGCCCTTGACGCGGTGGCGCAGCGTCAGGTCCTGCGCCCGCGCCGGCGAGCGGATCGGGTCGGCCTGCAGGAAGCCCAGCTGGCGGATCGCGCGCAGCAGCGTGGTCGGCTTGAAGAGCGTGCGGGCGACGGCATAGCGCCGCAGGTGGTCGAGGGTGATCGGCATGGGGCCGGATGATGCGTCATCCGCCCGCGCGAGCAAAGCGCCTGGCCTGGGCCTGCTGACACTACTGCGCCAGCTGCTCCACCGTGTCCAACTGCATCTCGAAACTGAAGAAGCGATCCCGCCCCTGCGCTTTCGCGGCGTACAAGGCCTGGTCGGCGCGCATCACCATGCCTTCGGTGGTGGTCTGCGCGTCGGGGATGCAGGTGGTGATGCCGCCGGTCAGCGTGACCAGCCCACCGACCGGCGAGGCCGGGTGCGGCAGCGCCACGCCGGCCAGCATGCGGCGGACCGCGCGCGCGAAGGTCATCGCGCCGGATTTCGGCGTGTTCGGCAGGATCAGCGCGAACTCCTCGCCGCCGTAGCGCGTCGCGCGGTCGCGCGGCCGGTGGCAGGCGTCGCGCAACAGCGCGCCGATGCGGCGCAGGCAATCGTCGCCCTGCACATGGCCGAGCGTGTCGTTGTAGGGCTTGAACGCATCGAGGTCGCAGAACACCAGCGTCAGCGGCTGCTGCTCGCGGCGCGCCGCGCCGATCTCGGCATGCAGCAGGCGGTCGAAGCCGCGGCGGTTGATCAGGCCGGTCAGCTCGTCGAGCTCGCTCAGGTGCTGCAGCCGCTGGTTCGCGGTGCGCAACTCGGACGACACCTGCATCAGCTGCGCCTGCATCTGCTGCAGCCGGCTCATCGCGCGCAGCTTGGCGGCCAGCACCACGGTCGACACCGGCTTCACCAGGTAGTCGTCACCACCGCTCTCGATGCCCTTCCACAGATCCTGTTCCTGGTCGCGCGCCGACAGGAAGATGATCGGCGTCCAGCGACCGGACTCCGCCTGGCGCATCTGGCGCGCCAGCCAGTAGCCGTCGTGGCCGGGCATCACCACGTCGAGCAGCACCAGGTCGGGCTGGTGGCGCTGGAACTGGTCCAGCGCCCAGGTCGCGTCACCGGCTTCGAGCACGCGGTGGCCGAGCGCATCGAGTTGCGCGACGAGTGCGACCCGCACGGCAGGCTGGTCGTCGACGACGAGGATGGTCAGCGAAGAAGTGGCGGCAGGAACAACGGACATGGGCAGGGCCGATGACGCCGATGTCGACGCCTTCGGCCTGCTTATCGGCGACCGTGCCGCGGCCTGTAGCGGCGGCAACGATGGCCGGCGAAGCGGCGCGCACTACCGCACGGAGCGCAGCCTGTCTTACAGCCCGGCCGCAGCCCGCAGCACAGCCGCCTTGTCAGTCTTTTCCCAGCTGAACTCCGGCTCTTCGCGACCGAAGTGGCCGTAGGCAGCGGTCTTCTCGTAGATCGGGCGCAGCAGGTCGAGCATCTGGATGATGCCCTTCGGGCGCAGGTCGAAGTGCTCGTTGACCAGCGCGGCGATCTTGTCGTCGGAGATCACGCCGGTGCCTTCGGTGTAGACCGTCACGTTCATCGGGCGGGCCACGCCGATCGCGTACGCCACCTGGATCTGGCACTGGCGCGCCAGGCCGGCCGCGACGACGTTCTTCGCGACATAGCGCGCCGCATAGGCGGCCGAGCGGTCGACCTTGCTCGGGTCCTTGCCCGAGAACGCGCCGCCGCCGTGCGGGCAGGCGCCGCCATAGGTGTCGACGATGATCTTGCGGCCGGTCAGGCCGCAGTCGCCTTGCGGACCGCCGATGACGAAGCGGCCGGTCGGGTTGATCAGGAACTTGGTGTCCTTCAGCCACTCCTTCGGGAGCACCGGCTTGATGATCTCCTCGATGATGGCTTCGTTGAACGAGGCCTTCATCTTCTTCGGCGTCTCGCTCTGATCGGGGCTGTGCTGCGTCGACAGCACGACGGTGTCGATGCTGTGCGGCTTGCCGTCGACATAACGCATCGTCACCTGGCTCTTCGCGTCGGGGCGCAGGAACGGCAGGCGGCCGTCCTTGCGCAGCTGGGCCTGGCGCTCGACCAGGCGGTGCGCGTAGTAGATGGGCGCGGGCATCAGCTCCGGTGTCTCGTCGCAGGCGTAGCCGAACATCAGGCCCTGGTCGCCGGCACCGGTGTTCAGGTGGTCGTCGCTCGCCTGGTCGACGCCCTGGGCAATGTCGTTGGACTGCTTGTCGTAGCAGACCATCACCGCGCAGCCCTTGTAGTCGATGCCGTACTCGGTGTTGTCGTAGCCGATGCGCTTGATGGTGTCGCGCGCGACCTGGATGTAGTCGACGTGCGCGTTGGTGGTGATCTCGCCGGCCAGCACGACCAGCCCGGTGTTCGTCAGCGTCTCGGCGGCCACGCGCGAACGCGGGTCCTGCTTGAAGATCGCATCGAGGATGGCGTCGGAGATCTGGTCAGCCACCTTGTCGGGGTGACCTTCGGAAACGGACTCGGACGTGAAAAGGAAGTCGTTCGACACTCTTAAACTCCAGCAAGGTTGCAAAAACGCGTTGCCGGACTTGAGGGTTCATCGAGCGGCGAACGCTTTAGCAGAATTTTTTGAATCGCCCCGCAAGTAGTTCATAACTCGGCGATGGCGGGATTATAGGAACAGATGTCGACCCTACTGCGCTGGTTTGCCGGCCTTTCACTGGGCTTTTTGCATCATCTCGGCAGCGTGCTCGGCTGGCTGGGCTACGCGGTGTCGGGCAGCTACCGGCGCCGCATGGTCGACAACGCCAGCCAGGCGGGGCTGGCGAAGGCCCAGTGGCAGCCGGCGATCGCGTCGGCCGGGCGCATGGTGATGGAGCTTCCGAAGCTGTGGCTGCGGCCGGTCGACCGGTCGGTGCTCGGCCTGGTGCGCTTCGAAGGCGAGCCGCTGCTGGCGCGTGCGCTCGAATCCGGCCGGGGCGTGCTGCTGCTGACGCCGCACATGGGCTGCTTCGAGGTCACCGCCCAGGCCATCGCCGAGCGCTGGGGCTCGCACCAGCCGATCACGGTGCTGTACCGTCCGGCGCGCCAGGCCTGGCTGCGCCGCCTCGAGGAAACCGCGCGCGATCGCCCGCACCTGCAGGCGGTGCCGGCCACCTTGTCGGGCGTGCGCCAGATGATCCGCGCGCTGCGCCGTGGCGAGATGGTCGGCCTGCTGCCCGACCAGGTGCCACCCGACGGCATGGGCGTGTGGGCGCCCTTCTTCGGCAAGCCGGCCTACACGATGACGCTGGCCGCGCGGCTCGCGCAGCAGACTGGCGCCGCGCTGCTGCTGACCTGGGGCGAGCGGCTGCCGCACGGCGCCGGCTACCTGCAGCGCTTCTTCGAATTCCCCGGCACGCTGCCCGACGACCCGACCGAAGCGGCCACGGCCGTCAACCGGGCGATGGAACAGCTGATACTGCAGTGCCCCGGCCAGTACCTGTGGGGCTACAACCGATACAAGGTGCCGCGCGAACATCCAGCGGACGCCGCAGAAAAGAACTGACGAACAGACGATGGGAACCCGACTCCTGCTGGGAACGATGTGGCTGCTGCATTGGCTGCCGCTGCCGCTGCTCGCCGCACTGGGACGCGGCCTCGGGCGGCTGCTGTTCGTGCTGGCACGCTCGCGGCGGCGCGTCGCGCTGCGCAACCTCGCGCTGTGCTACCCCGACTGGAGCCCGGCGCAGCGGCTCGCGCTGGCCAGCGAGCACTTTCGCTGGCTGGGGCGCAGCATCCTCGAGCGCAGCCTGCTCTGGTACGCGCCGATGGGCCAGCTGAAGCGGATCATCCACGTCGAAGGCGACGTGAAGCTCGCCGAGCACAGCCCGCGGCCGGTGATGTGGCTGGTGCCGCACTTCATGGGGCTGGACGTGGCGGGCGTGGCCACGCTGCTGTTCCAGCACCACCCGGCCTGCTCGATGTACCAGCAGCAGAGCAACCCGCTGATGGACGCCGCGATCCGCAAGGGCCGCATGCGCTTCGGCGACCATGCCGAGATCTTTCCGCGCAGCGACAAGGCGCTGCCGCTGATCCGCGCGATCCGCAAGGGGCACGCCTTCTTCAACCTGCCCGACATGGATTTCGGCGAACGCGATGCCGCGTTCGTGCCGTTCTTCGGCGTGCCCGCCGCCACGCTGCTGGCGCCGTCGCGCATGGCGCGCGCGCTCGGCATGGTGGTGCAACCGGTGATCGCCGAGATGCTGCCCGGCGGCCAGGGCTACCGGGTGCGCTTCGGCGAGCCGTTCACGCACTTCCCGAGCGACGACGCGGTCGCCGACACCGCGGCGATGAACCGCTGGATCGAAGACGAGATCCGCAAGAACCCGGCACAGTACCTGTGGGTGCACAAGCGCTTCAAGACGCGGCCGGCGGGCGAGCCGTCGCTGTATTGAGACCGAGGTAGTGAGACCACGGCACTGAGACCACGACCGGCAGACGGCACCGGCCGCGGCCCCACGGTCACTCGCTCAGTCGCTGCGTGGCAGCGTCAGCTGCAACCCGAGTGCGGCGCCCAGCCGGATCGCGGTCTCGGCGTCGGCCGCGCTGGTCATCAGCATGCAATGCTCCTGGCGGCCGGTGTCCATCTGCAGCAGCGAATAGCCGAAACCGAGCAGCCAGGCGTGCAACGCGAACATCGCGGGGCGCGTCGTGCGGCCATGGCCTTCGTGCCACTCCCAGCCGTACACCGCGGCGATGCCGGCCGACCGCGCCAGCTCGCGCCCCTGCCGCTCGATGTCTTCGACCGCGTTCACGCCGACGAGCAGCATCGCCCACTGGCCGTCCTGCTGCCCGCCTTCGTTCAGCATCGCATGGACCATCGCCTTCGGCAGGCTGTCGCCGAAGCGCAGGTTGTTGAGCACGCGCTGCTGCAGGCGATGCCGCTCCTCGGTGCGCAGGTGGCCGAGCACGAGGCGCAGCCAGTCGACGACCGACACGTCGCCCTGCTGCGGTGCCGGCTCGGCCGGAATCGGGGCAAGGGCAGGCAAGCATGCGGTCTCGACGGCCGCCTGCACGCACAGCGGTTCGGGCTCGTCGAACCGGCGGCGAAGTCGCTTCAGGAATTTCAGCATGGCACGCGCTCCCGACGAAGGATCAGGCAGGGCGCGCCGCCCAGGCGCCAGCGCTTGTCGGCTCGCCACGGGTGCGCCCGGCCACGGCCGCAGGTGCAGGCACAGGACCGCGGCGGTCGTCGCCGGACGGGCTTCAGCCGCACGGCGGGGGCGCGCGTCAGCGGCCGGCGGCAGGCAGCGGCCTCGTCGACAGCGACACAGACAGCAAAGGGGTGGTTCATGTCCATCGTTTCTCCCAGGTGGAAGCCGGCGCGAGGATTCGCCCACGGCATGGCCCGGCATGCTGTGCAGGCTTTGTGCAGGCCTTTTGCAGGCGGCCAGATGTTTTCGAGAAACCCGCATCTGGCGGGCAGATGGCCCGGATGAACGGCGACCCTGCCGTGACCGCTGTCACGGCGCGGCAGCGATAATCGCCGCCCATGAGAGTGCAGTTCACGAAGATGCAGGGGGCCGGCAACGACTTCGTCGTGCTCGATGCCACCACCGCGCCGCTCGCGCTGGATGCCGCGCAGCTGCGCGCACTGGGTGACCGGCGCTTCGGCGTCGGGGCCGACCAGATCCTGGTGGTCGAGGCCAGCGACACGCCCGGCATCGACTTCCGTTACCGCATCTTCAACGGTGCCACCGGTGACGAAGTGGAACAGTGCGGCAACGGTGCACGCTGTTTCGTGCGCTTCGTGCACGACAAGAAACTGAGCGACAAGACAACGATCCGCGTCGAGACGATCCGGCAGGTGCTCGAACTGCGCCTGCAGGCCGACGGCCGGGTCACGGTCGACATGGGCGCCCCGGTGTTCGACCTGGCCGCGCTGCCGTTCGACGCCAGCGGCCTCGCGCCGCGCGAGCTCAACGGCTTCGCGGTGTGGCCGCTGCCGGTGGGCGACGGCACGATCGAGGTGGCCGCGCTGTCGATGGGCAACCCGCACGCGGTGCAGGTGGTGGCCGATGTCGACGCCGCACCGGTCGCCATGCAGGGCCCGCTGGTCGAGCAGCACGCGCGCTTCCCGCGCAAGGTGAATGCCGGCTTCATGCAGGTGCTGTCACGCACGCACATCCGGCTGCGGGTGCACGAGCGCGACGCCGGCGAGACGCTCGCTTGCGGCACCGGCGCCTGTGCCGCGGTGGTCGCGGGCATCCGCATGGGCCTGCTGGATGCGCGCGTCGACGTCGATGCGCGCGGCGGCCGGCTCACCATCGAATGGCAGGGCGCGGCAGGCAGGCTCGACGAGCCCGTGCTGATGACCGGCCCCGCCACGACCGTCTTCGACGGCGTGATCCATCTGTAAAAGCCGAATCCCTCAAGCCGTAGAAGGGCACCCCGTGAGCATCCAAGGCATCACCGAACAGGACATCGCCAACTACCTGGCCAACACGCCGGGTTTCTTCGAGCGCCATGCCGAACTGCTGGCGGCCGTGCAGTTGACCAGCCCGCACGGGCAGCGCGCGGTCTCGCTGCAGGAGCGGCAGATGGAAATGCTGCGCGAGAAGCACAAGGGCCTCGAGCTGCGCATCATCGAGATGATCCGCCACGGCACCGAGAACGTCTCGATCGCCGACAAGCTGCACCGCTGGACGCGCGCGATCATGCTGACGCACAACCCCGGCGACCTGCCCGACGTGCTGGTGGCCGAGCTGAAGCACCAGTTCATGATCCCGCAGGCGGCGATCCGCATCTGGGGCGCGGCCGAGGTGTTCAACGTGCTGCCGTTCGCCAAGTCGGTCAGCGAAGACGCGCGCAGCTTCGCGGCCAGCCTCACGCAGCCGTACTGCGGCGTCAATTCAGGCTTCGAGGCGGCGCAGTGGCTGACCGAGGTCGCGACCGTGATGTCGCTCGCGCTGATCCCGCTGCGCGTGCGCCAGGACGACCCGGCCTTCGGCATGCTGGTGCTGGCCTCGCCGGACCCGACGCGCTACAGCGCCGACATGGGCACCGAGTTCCTGTCGCGCATCGGCGACATCGCGAGCGCCGGGCTGTCGCGGCTGCTGCCTGTCGCCTGAAGGTCGCGCTGATGACCGCACCGTCCGCCGCCCTCGACGCGGACCTGCAGCGTCACCTCGTCCACCTCGAATCCGAGCGCCGGCTCGCGCCGCGCAGCCTGGTGCTGTACCGCGATGCCTTCACGCGGCTGCAGGCCTTCGCGCAGGCGCAGCCGGTGGCGCTGCGCGCGACGCAGGTGCACCACGTGCGGCGCTGGGCGGCGCAGCTGCACTCGCAAGGGCTCGGCTCGCGCAGCATCGCGCTGGTGCTGTCGGCCTGGCGCGGCTTCTTCCGCTGGCTCGGCCATGAAGGCGTGGTGCCGCTGAACCCGGTCGATGGCGTGCGCGCGCCCAAAGCGGCCAAGCCGTTGCCGAAGGCGCTGCCGGTCGACCAGGCGGTGGCGCTGGCCGAACCGCGCGAGGACGACGGCACCGACCCGGCGCTGGCCGCGCGCGACCAGTGCATCGTCGAGCTGCTGTACGGCTGCGGGCTGCGCGTCGGCGAGCTGGTGGGGCTGGACGTGCAGGCGAGCGGCGAGGCCGCCGGCTGGATCGATGCCGCCGAGGCCGAGGCGCAGGTGCTCGGCAAGGGCCGCAAGCGCCGCAGCGTGCCGGTCGGCGGGCCGGCGCTGCTGGCGCTCGCGCAGTGGCTCGCGCTGCGCGGCACGCTGGCCGACGCGGGCGAGCCGGCGCTGTTCGTCAGCCGGCGCGGCACGCGGCTGACCGACAGCCAGGTGCGTTCGCGGCTGAAGCGGCGCGCACTGCAGGCCGGGCTGCCGACGCACGTGCACCCGCACATGCTGCGGCATTCGTTCGCGTCGCACCTGCTGCAGTCCAGCGGCGACCTGCGGGCGGTGCAGGAGCTGCTGGGCCACGCGAACATCTCGACGACGCAGGTCTACACGAAGCTGGATTTCCAGCACCTCGCGAAGGTGTACGACGCCGCGCACCCGCGGGCGAAGCGCAAGCCCTGATCAGCGCAGCACCGCGCCGATCACCTCGTCGAGCTTGCGCAGACCCTCGCGCGCATCGCCCAGGTAGCGCTGGATGCCCAGCCGCAGCGCCTTCGCCGCGGCCTCGTCAAACAGGCCGATCGCGTCCTTCACGTCGTCGCCCTTGTCCTGCAGCTGCAGCGCGGTGTTGCCGGTCGCGAGCGTCAGCGCACCGAGCGCGGCGAGACCGGTGTCGCGCGACGACACCTCGCCATAGCGGCCGTGGAAGCCGTCGAGCAGCTTGCGCGTGCGGGCATCCAGCATCTCGTCGAGCGCATCGTCCACCATCGCCGCCACGTCGGCCCGCGTGAAGCGCCTCTGCAGCGCGTCTTCCACCTTCTCGCCCAGCGCATGCAGCGCCGGCCCGTCGAGCTTCTCGACCGGCTCCAGGCGGATCTCCTCGAACAGCGGGTAGCGCACCAGCTCGCGGATCAGCACCGGGTAGCGCCAGCAGCGCCGCACGTGCTTGGGCATCAACCAGGTCGAGAGGTTGCGGTAGTACTGGTGCAGGTCGGTGAGGTTGCGGCCGGTCAGGCCGATCAGGTTGACGTTGACGAAGTGGTGCCAGGTCGAATCGGTGACGACGCGGCCCACCTCGGCCTGCTGCCCGTCGTAGGCACAGACCGGGATGAACGAGCGCGGCGCGACCGCCGCCTTGCCGGGGAACGCATTGCCCTCGGACACCGTCAGCGCGATCGCCTCCGGCACGACGCGCTGCGTGCTGCCGGTGGCGACCGGCCATTCGTCGGTGACGCCATCGGGCAGCTTGCCGGTCAGCACCCCCGGCACGCGGCACTCGCCTTCGTGCGGGTGATCCGGAAACACCTCGATCGCGCGCGCAGGCGCGGCACCCGGCACCTGCAGCACCGGGTGCGCGACGCCGACGCCGAAGCTGGTGCGGAAGTTGACGTACAGCCGCTGCGGCAGCGCATCGGACTGGTCGGCGAACTCGAACACGTCGTTCGTGCCGGGCCCGGTGGTGGTCAGCCGGTCGATGCCGCCGCCGCTCGGCGTGTCGGCCGCGGCCCAGCGCCGCATGCCCTGCACGCGCGGGATCGTCATGCACATCGCGGCGCCCAGGTCTTCATGGTCGCCGGTGGCAAACAGCCCGCCGCCCTGCTGCATGAAGTTGACGATCGCCGCCTGCGCGCCCGGCTCTTGCGCGAGCCCGGCACCGCCCTCGGTGGTGATCGCGAGCAGGAACACCACGTCGTAGCGCGACTTCAGCACGCCGTGCGTCGCGTCGGTGAACTGGAAATTGCTGATGTGCTGCGTGGCGGCATCGAGCGTGGCGGCGCTGCCGGAGCCCGGCGTGTAGAGCGCGGTGCGCACGATCGGCGTCATCGCATGGACCGTGCTGGTGCGCAACGCATCGACGAAGCGGGTCAGGCCGAAATCGTCGCCGGCGCTGAAGTTCAGCCCATCGGTGACGACCAGGATCTTGGGCGTGCATTCGCGAAACCACTTGAGGATGAACGTGTCGAGCACGGCCAGGTTCTTGAGCGTGGGCATGGCGGAGCCTCCTTGGCAGCCAGGTGGTGGAACGACGCGCGGACCGCGCGCTGCAACCAAATTAGGCGGCACCTGGAGCGATCGACATCCCTAGCCTGTCGATGTCTCCCCCATCCCGGGGGGCGGTCGGCTGCGTCGCCGACAATCGGGCCATGAAGACGATCACAGTACGTGAAGGCAAGGAGCGCTCGCTGCAGCGCCGCCACCCCTGGGTGTTCGAGGGCAGCATCGCCAGCGGCAAGGCCGATCTCGGCGAGACGGTGCGCGTGCAAACGCACGATGGCAGGTTCCTGGCCTGGGCCGCCTGCAGCCCGCATTCCCAGATCCGCGTGCGCGCGTGGAGCTTCGACGAGACCGAGCGCATCGACAGCGCGTTCTTCCTGCGGCGCATCGAGCAGGCGATCGCAATCCGCGCGCGGCTGCCGATCGCGAGCGACGGCGTGCGGCTGGTCCACGGCGAGGCTGACGGGCTGCCGGGCCTGATCGTCGACCGCTACGGCGACACGCTGAGCGCGCAGTTCCTGTCGGCCGGCGCCGAACGCTGGAAGGCGACGATCGCCGACCACCTGCTGAAGGCCACCGGCCTCACGCGGCTGTACGAGCGCAGCGATGCGACTTCGCGCGAACTCGAGGGCCTGCCACCGGCGACCGGCTGGCTGCGCGGCGACGGCCCCACCGAGGTCACGATCCGCGAGCACGGCTGGCAGTTGAGCCTCGACGTGGCCGAGGGCCACAAGACCGGCTACTACCTCGACCAGCGCGACAGCCGCAAGCTGTTCGCCGACACCGTGCGGCACTTCGGCCTGCAGCGCGTGCTGAACTGCTACAGCTACACCGGCGGCTTCAGCGTGGCGGCGTTCGCCGGCGGCGCGGCGCAGGTGGCGAGCGTCGATTCATCGGGCCCGGCGCTGGAGCGGGCGCGTGCGCACGTGCTGCGCAACGGCTTCGACGACGCGGCGCACGAGACGCTGGACGCCGACGTGAACCAGACCTTGCGCGCGATGCTGCAGGAAGGCCGGCGCTTCGACGCAATCGTGCTCGACCCGCCGAAGTTCGCGCCGACCGTCTCGCATGCCGAGCGCGCGGCGCGGGCCTACAAGGACATCAACCGGCTCGCGCTGATGCTGCTGGAGCCGGGCGGCGTGCTGTTCACCTTCTCGTGCTCGGGCGGCATCAGCCCCGACCTGTTCCACAAGATCGTCGCCGGGGCCGGGCTCGATGCGCAGGTCGACGGCCTGGTCTATGCACGCACCGGCGCAGCACCGGATCACCCGATGACGATCACCTTCCCCGAGGGGGACTACCTGAAGGGGCTGGTGATCATCAAACGCCAGGCTCCGCGCTGAACCGCGCCTGCCAGCGCTCCAGCGGCACCCGCGCCGCGTTGCAGACGTAGGAGATCGCGCGGTACCAGCCGGCGAGCAGCAGCAGCTCCAGCAGCTGCGGCTCGCTCCAGACGGCGGCCAGTTGCGCCCACAGGTCGTCGTCGGCGTCCGCCGTGTCGTGCAGCGAATCGACCAGGCGCACCAGCAGCGCGTCGCGCGCGGTCAGCGCCGCATCGTCGGCGCGGCCGCTCTCGATCGCGGCCACCTGCGCCGGCGTGAAGCCGGCGGCCTTCGCAAACGCCGCGACGTGCACACCCCATTCGTACTCGGCCCCGCAGCGCGCGCAGACGCGGTCGATCACCACCTCGCGGTCGCGCAGCGACAGCATCGCGTGGCGGCCGAGCATGAAGCCGCCCCAGGGCAGCAGCCGTTCGGCCAGCAGCGGGTGGCGGGCGAACACGCGGAACAACTGCAGCACGTCGACCGCCTCGGGCGGCGTCATGCGGCGCAGCAGCGCGTCGAGCTCGGGTTCGTACGGCGGCACGACGGGGGGAATGCGCGGGGAGGCTTCGGTCGATGCCATGGCGATCTCCTGGTTGCTACAAAAATGATAGCAAACCGATCTTGGCACCGAAGCCCGCATGGCATAGTCGCCGACGTGACGACGACCACCTCATCCCGACCGAAGGCCCCGCTGCCCGGCACGCGCGTGCGCGGATCGGCCAGCGGGCGGCCGATCATGGCCTTGCTCGACCTGCTGGGCCGGCGCGGCACGCTGCGCCTGCTGTGGGAGCTGCGCGACGGGCAGCCGCAGAACTTCCGCGCGCTGCAGCAGAGCATGGGCGGGGCATCGCCGACGCTGCTGAACAGCCGCGCGAAAGAGCTGCGCGAGGCGCAGCTGCTGGAGCTGCGGCCCGAGGGTTATGCGCTGACGGCGCGCGGCCTCGGGCTGCTCGATGAGCTGGGCCCGCTCGACCGCTGGGCGCAGAACTGGGCGCGGGCGCTCACGCGATGACCGGCAGCGCGATGCGCGGCTCGAACTTCGCGCGGTGCACGTTGAAGAAGGCCTTCACGTTGCGCACATTGGCGTCCTGCGTGAAGAGGCGCTGCACCAGCGCGTGGTAGCCGGCCATGTCGGGCGCCTGCATCACCAGCATGAAATCCGGACCCGGCGAAACGCGGTAGCACTGCTGCACCGCCGGCTCGGCCACGGCACGCGCCTCGAAGGCCGCGAGGTGCTCGGCGCCCTGGCGATCGAGCGTGATCTCGGCCAGCACCGTGAGCCCGGCGCCGAGCTTCTCGGGCGACAGGATGGCGACGCGCCGTTCGATCACGCCGGCTTCGACCAGCCGCTTGACGCGGCGCAGGCAGGTGGCCGGCGAGGTGTGGGCGGCGGCCGCGAGGTCCTGGTTGGACAGCGAGGCGTTGTTCTGCAACAGCTCCAGCACCCTCAAGTCGGTGGGGTCCAGGTTCAGTTTTCTGTCTGATTCCGCCATTTCTATACACTCTTTGAAATAATTCACCCAAACTTCCAAGTGATGGCGAATTATTTCAGTGATGCCAATTTTGCGCAAACATTCACCACGCCAAGCTCCCTACGATCCGCCCATCCCAGTTTCACCAGAAAGACCTCCCATGTGTGGCATCGTCGGCGCCGTCAGCACCCGCAACATCGTTCCGATCCTGATCGAAGGGCTGAAGCGCCTGGAGTACCGCGGGTATGACTCCTGCGGCGTGGCCGTCCACCAGAACGGCCAGCTGCGCCGGGCGCGCAGCACCTCGCGCGTGGCCGAGCTCGAAGCCAATGTGCGCAGCGACGAGATCCAGTCCGGCACCGGCATCGCCCACACCCGCTGGGCGACCCACGGTGCGCCGGTGGTGCACAACGCGCACCCGCACTTCTCGGCCGGCCCCGGCGCGAAGGCGGCGTCCGCCGGGCGGATCGCGCTGGTGCACAACGGCATCATCGAGAACCACGACGAGCTGCGCGCCGAACTGAAGGCCAAGGGCTACGTCTTCGACAGCCAGACCGACACCGAGGTGATCGCGCACCTGGTCGACCACCTGTACGACGGCGACCTGCTCGATGCGGTGCAGCGCGCGACGCTGCAACTGCGCGGCGCGTTCGCGATCGCGGTGTTCTGCCGCGACGAGCCGCACCGCGTGATCGGCGCCCGCGAAGGCTCGCCGCTGGTGCTCGGCATCGGCAGCAAGGAAAGCGGCGAACACTTCCTGGCCTCGGACGCGATGGCGCTGGCCGGCGTGACCGACCAGATCGTCTACCTCGAAGAAGGCGACGTGGTCGACCTGCAGCTCGGCAAGGTGTGGATCACCAGCCGCACCGGCGAGGCGGCCTACAAGGTGGTGCAGCGCGAGGTGCGCACCGTGCAGGCGCACACCGGCGCGGCCGAGCTGGGCCCGTACCGGCACTACATGCAGAAGGAAATCTTCGAGCAGCCGCGCGCGATCGCCGACACGCTCGACGCGGTCGAGAGCATCACGCCCGAGCTGTTCGGCGACGGCGCATACAAGATCTTCAAGGACGTGGACCAGGTGCTGATCCTGGCCTGCGGCACCAGCTACTACAGCGGCTCGACCGCGAAGTACTGGCTGGAGAGCATCGCGAAGATCCCGACCAGCGTCGAGATCGCGAGCGAGTACCGCTACCGCGACAGCGTGCCGAACCCGCGCACGCTGGTCGTGACGATCACGCAGAGCGGCGAGACCGCCGACACGCTGGCGGCGTTGAAGCATGCCCGCTCACTGGGCATGAAGCACACGCTGACGGTGTGCAACGTGGCGACCAGCGCGATGGTGCGCGAATGCGAGCTGGCCTACATCACGCGCGCCGGCGCCGAGATCGGCGTGGCGTCGACGAAGGCGTTCAGCACGCAGCTGGTCGGGCTGTTCCTGCTGACGCTGGCGCTGGCGCAGGTGCGCGGGCACCTGACCGATGCGCAGGAGCAGGAGCACCTGAAGGCACTGCGCCACCTGCCGGTGGCGGTGCAGGCGGTGCTGGCGCTGGAGCCGCAAGTCATTGCGTGGAGCGAGGAGTTCGCGCGCAAGGAGAACGCGCTGTTCCTCGGCCGCGGGCTGCACTACCCGATCGCGCTGGAAGGCGCGCTGAAGCTGAAGGAGATCAGCTACATCCACGCCGAGGCCTACCCGGCCGGCGAGCTGAAGCACGGGCCGCTCGCGCTGGTGACGGCCGAGATGCCGGTGGTGACCGTGGCGCCGAACGACGCGCTGCTGGAGAAGCTGAAGAGCAACCTGCAGGAAGTGCGGGCGCGAGGTGGCGAGCTGTTCGTGTTTGCCGATGCCGACACGCGCATCGAATCGAGCGAAGGGCTGCATGTGATCCGGATGCCGGAGCACTACGGGGCGCTGTCGCCGATCCTGCACGTGGTGCCGCTGCAGTTGCTGGCGTATCACACGGCGTGCGCGCGCGGGACGGATGTGGACAAGCCGCGGAACCTGGCGAAGAGCGTGACGGTGGAGTGAGGAGGAGGCTCACGCCGGGTCAGTCGCTGCAGGACAAGCCCATTGCCGCCACGCAATGGAGCACGGGCACGTTGGCCGCGCAGCTGGGAGTGGGCCCGCACGCAGCCGGACCTGCCGATGAAGGCCGGACGCGCAGGCACTGTCACCCACGACCACAAGCGCCACGGCACGACCACGCTGTTCGCCGCGTTGAACACACTGACCGGCACGAAGAGTGGTTGAACTTCCTGCGGCTCATCCAGCGGCGCACGCCCAAGCACCTGACGCTGCACTTGATCGCGGATAACTAGGCCACCCACACTGACGTGCAGGACTGGTTGGCCAAGCATCCTCGCTTCGTCATGCACTTCACGCCCACCACTGCCTCGTGGCTGAACATGGTCGAGCGCTTCTTCCGCGACATCTCCGAGAACTGCATCAAGCGCGACAGCTTCACCAGCGTCGCCGAGCTGGAACTGGTCTCCAATGCCGACCTTGCGGGGCGGCGTTCGAGCTCGATACCGTCCTTGGCCCGCCCGGAATGCGAGAGCGCGTTTACAGCCAAGGATCTCGCTCGGCTTGAACTCTGGTGACAACATTTCATGCCCTGCACAGTCACCTCATCCTTGCAGGTGCCGCGTCACGCAAGCGGATGCTCATCGAAGTACCGCTGGCAATGCTCCTTGAACGCCCGCACCAATGATGAAAGGTGCTTGCCGCTCGGGTAAGCCATCGCTACCGGCTGGGCCTCGAACTGCCACTCTGGCAGCACTTCCACCAAGCGGCCGTCGCGCACCGGCTGCGCACCGATGAAGGTCGGCAGCTCGGATATGCCGGCGCCCTGTAGCAGCCCGTGCAGGACGCCGGCATAGTCGTTGATCACCAGGCGCGGTGCCGGCTCCAGCCGACAGCTCTCGGTGCCGGAGCGCAGGGTCCACCGAATCGGCCGTTCCCAGCGCGAGAAGGCCACCTGCACATGGGCCGCCAGCAGCGCGGGGTGGCCGATCTCGCCCGCCGCCGCCAGGTACGAAGGCGAGGCCAGCAGGCGCGGGCGATGCCGGCTGACCGGCGCGGCAATCAAGCTGCTGTCGTCCAGCTTGCCGACGCGCAGCGCCAGGTCGATGTCGTCACCGATGGGGTCGATGAAGCGCTCGGTGACCAGGCACTGGACGCTCACGTCCGGATGCAGAGTTAGAAAGGCCGACACCAACGGCAGCACCACCAGGTCCGACATCGTCGGCGGCACCGAGATGCGAATGCGGCCCGACAGCCGCGCCTGGCGGTCGGTGAGGGCAGCGTCCGCCGCGTCGAACTCGGCCAGGCCACGGCGGCAATGCTCGAAATACAGCTGTCCCATCTCCGTCGTGCGCAGTTGGCGCGTCGAGCGCTCCAGCAGGCGCACACCCAGGTGCTGCTCCAGGTCGGCGATCTTGCGGCTGACGGTGGACACAGGCACCGCCTCGCGCAGGGCTGCCTTGGAAAAGCTGCCGCAGTCGACCACCCGCACATACAAAGCCATTGCGTTCTTGTCCGATGACTTCATTTTCTTGCCCATGGGAAATTGATTCTATTGTTAGCCATCTATTCCCGCTCACGCAAAACTGGGACGCTCTCGGTCGCGGACTACCCCGTGATTTCAACCAACGAGAACTCCCTATGAAGCTGAACCCCTTGCTGGCCGCGGCGCTGGCGATCCCCCTGCTGGCGCTCACCGGCTGCGGCGGAAACGACGCGGAAGCTGCTGCATCCCTGCCTTCGGCGATCGATGTCGGCAACGGAATCCCCGAGGACATCGAGGTCGACGGTTCACGAGCCTATGTGTCCAGCCTGAGCGACGGCTCGATCCTGCAACTGGATCTCGCACGGGGCGGAGCAGCCTCGACGTTCGTCCCAGCTGCAAGCGACGCCTACAGCGCCGCCTGGGGCTTGAAGGTATTGCGCTCGAAAGGCTGGCTGCTGTCGGTGCAGAACCTGCCCTACGACTTCAACCCCGCGCATGCACAGGCCGGACGCGTCACCGCCTTCGACCTGAGCACGGGCGCGGTGGTCAAACGCTGGAACCTGCCTGCGCAGGCCGTGGGCAACTCCATTGACGTCGATGCGCAGGGCCGAATCTACGTTGGCGACATCGGGCCGCATCCCCGAATCCTGCGCATCGACCCGGCCACCGACCAGTTGACGACCTGGGCCACCGATGCGCGCTGGCCCGAGGGCGGTTTCGGCATCGGAGGGATGGTGCAGGGGGGCGGCGGGATCTACGCGGCTCACGACAACCGCCTCTGGTTCATCGGCCTGGCCGAAGACGGCAGTGCGCGTGCCGCCCTGCCAGTGCAGGTGGAGGGCGACCCGGTGATCTTCGCCGACGGCATGCGCTGGACGAATGGCGGCATCGACTATGCAGAGAACGATCTCTTCACGGCCGGCGCCAAGGGCAGCATCTACCGCATCGAGTTCACCAGCCCGACGACCGTGCGACGCACGGTGCTGGCACAAGACCTGTTCGATCCGTCGGGGATTGCAACGGTGACCCTGGACGGCCGCAATTGGCTGCTCGTCAACGAATCGAGGCTGGGGTATGCCGTAGGGACGGAGACGGGAGCACCGAAGTTGCCGTATCAGGTGAAGGCGCTGCGTCGTTGAGCAAACAGGGTGACCTCATTTCCCGCGCAGGGCGTTGCTCCAGGCATTCGCGCGACTTTCAAGCCTGTGGCGCAAAGCCGCCCTCGGTGCGGCGGGCTCGATGCGCCCCGTGTGGCCATACAAAAACGCATGGATGCTCAGCGTCCTTGAGCAATTTCATTAGAACCCTTCCACGCTCAGACTTCCTTCATCGCAACTTTTTGGAGAGTCAACATGGGAAACAACGTCATGGTGAAAGGTTCGGGCCTGAATGTCTCGATGTGGATCCGCTGGAGTCTGGCCGCGCGCACCGCGTCCGGAACCGTGCTCGCTGCGGCACTCGGCATATTTCTGCAGACGGGCGATGCGCGCGCGGCACAGGTCAGGGGCATCGACCCGGCGGCACCGGTCATCTCCCGTCAGGAGATCGTGATCAACGCTCCGCTCGCGACGATCTGGAAGATTCAGACCGGCATCTCGTCCTGGACCACGTGGCGGCCAACCGTCACGGCAGCTCGCTTCGACGGCAAACTGGCCGTCGGCTCGGCCTTCAAGTGGGAAGAAGGTGGCCTGCAGATCACCTCGACCGTGCAGGAACTGGCGCCGCTGCACCGCATCGTCTGGACAGGCCCCGCGCAGGGCATCGACGCCGTCCACGTCTGGCAGTTCACCGAGACCGCGCAGGGCGTCAAGGTGAGCACCGAGGAATCGTGGAGTGGCGAGGTCGTGCGAGCCAACGCGGCATCGCTCCAACCCCTCCTGGACAGTGCGCTTCGGGAGTGGCTGACACGATTGAAGGCCACAAGCGAAGCCAGCGCGTCGAAGGCAAGCCGTTAGACCCGCGTGAGCGGCGCCGCCGTTCGTGGCGCCGTGACACCATCGCTAGCGGCCGCCACCGGCCGCGCTCGGGCTTGCCGCACGCGCCTTCGCTCATCGGTACTCGACTCGCGCGGCTTCCGCTCCACGTCGTAGAGCTTGCCGAAATGGCTCAGCGCCCCTCGGCGATGTGGCTGCTGTGGTTGGTCCACAGCTCGTAGAACTTGCGCCGCGCATGCACCAGGCGGCGACAGTCGTAGGCGACGATCTTGTCCGACTCGAATTGCCTCGTACAGTAACTCCACAGGTACGCTCGATGGGTCTTGCCGCTGCCCGGATCGAGCATCGGCACCGGCGTCTCGTCGGCATGCAACACCCGGTGCGCGAGCATCTGCGCCTTCAGCGCATCGACCAGCGACAGCAGTTGACCCCCGCATGACCCCACCATCTACAGCACTCCCCGCACAGCGGAGTTCCTTGAGGCCCGCGGCGCTGCCTTCAATTCGTCCCGGCCCACTTGCCCGAGTGCTGCCGCAAGTGATTCGTGCCGATGGCGTTGAACTGGGTCTCGTTCAAACCTGAACGGTGACTTCGGCTTGCGAGTTGTTGCCGTTCACGTCCGTCACATCGACGATCAGGTGATGTGTGCCCGACGGCAACATGCGAGAGAAGGAGTAGTGCCTCTGGTCATCTGCGCGTCCACCCACGAACTCGCCATCAATGAAGAAGTTGACCAGCTTGATCTGCTTGTCCGATTGGATGTCCACGGTAAACGTGACGTTCCCGCCTTCGTTTGTGCCGCTCGTGGTCAACTTAATGGGAGAGGCAGGGGCCGCGCCTTGGCTGACTGAGAAGCCGACAGCCGCGGTATCGGTCACATTTCCGGCGGCATCGTGGGCTCGCGCCACCAAGTTGTGGCTGCCCGGGCCGAGAGTGGTGGCGGGGATGCTGGTCGAGAACAAGGTGCGGCCTTGCAAGTCTGTGACCGTTGCTGTGGTGACGCCACCGTCGACGATGAACTCAACCTGCGTCACGGCCACGTTGTCGCTGACAGCAGCCGAGAGCACGACGGCTTCGGTTCCTACCGTCGCACTTGCAGTGATTGTCGGCGCGGAAGTGTCGGGAGGCGATGGCGACGTTCCGTTATTGCCACCACCTCCGCAGGCACCGAGTGCCGATAGAAGGAGCGCAGCAAAGACGACGCGGGAGAATTTGAAATGAAGATGCATGATCGATTCTGAAATTTGATTCGGAAGGGTCGATTTTTCGCCACGGCCGAGAAGAAGTGGGTAAAGCGTGCATATGAGTGACTGTGCACTCACTGGTTGAGCAAGTCAAGGGATTCAGGTCAGCAGCGGGGCGCGCAGCGATGAGCCGGATGAGTTTTTCACCCCCGAGTACGCCGGCAAGCGCAAGAAGGCTCGGCGAAAGTGTCCCTGAGGAAATGGGAGTGGTTGTGCCACGGAACGCGGTGCTGGGCGCGACAGGGCCGTACTACCTGGTCACTGGCCGAGGACAGTGGTATCCGGTGGGCTGGATGGCACGCCTGAACCCGATGCAGACTGGCTCACGGTGAGCAATCCGGAGAAGAGAAAACCGCTGTGCGAGATAGCCTCGCTGCGTGCCTTTGTGCAGCAGAGTCTAGGTGGACCGATCGATCGTTGATAAGACGAGACACCTCGTCTCAAGCTTCGTGAAGCAACTTCTCCATCAAGAAGTCTTCCATGACGAAGCCCCCGCCAATGTCAAAGACCTGCTCTCCCTTCGAGGCGAACCCAGCTCGTTTGTAAGCGGCAATGGGTACATCGTTTCGCCGATTGACATACAGGAAGATTGATTTGCAGCCGATGTCCTTGGCCAGAGATTCCGCCCTGGCAAGGAGCAGTCCGCCCAGGCCGCGGCCCCGCTGGGCACGAGAGATGTATACCTCCGACAACTTGAGTTGATGCGAACTCGTCTGGATGCAGCGAAGAAATCCGCAAATTACGCTGTCCACCCGCAAGACATCAAACCATCGATCCGAGGCACCGATGAACGGCTGCAGATCCTCAAGCGTGTATTTGCCGGAGAGCATGTACTCAATTTGAGCGTCGGTAATGAACTTGGTGTGGTGCTCTCGCCAAATCAACTTGGCCAGCGACGCGACATCGTCGATCTCGGCGAGGCGCAAGGGCCTGATGGAAGCGCTATTCAGCATAGTCTGATGTTGCACCAATTGTGAGCTTGTTGGGGATGCGGAACCTGCATCAGGCAGTCAGCCTGCAGGGGCAACAAAGGGCCAAGATGGAGGGCGTTGGAACCTTCGTCCAAGGCTGGGCAGGAAGGCCCTCGCAGAAGGCTGCATGAGGTACTTGCTGCTCGCAGAGAACCCTTGTGAGGGCTGCCCGGCAGCTTCAAACACTTTGTTCCGGTCGCCAACCGCAGAGATTTCTGTCGCGGCACTGTCACTGAAGAACATCAGCGGCAACAGGCCCTCTGACGACACTTCACCGTCATCACACTGCGGCAACGCGCGACACATTTACCGGTAAGTGTACAGTCACTTATATGCCATATTCACGTACTTCTCGATCGCTCTCGACTGCAGACGTGCGTCGCGGGGCGGTCGTAGCCAGCGCTATCGTCTGCTTCGCCAAAAGCGGGTATCTGGGGACGCCGATCACCGCGGTCGCGGCGCACGCTGGCATATCCCCGGCGTATGTGTTCAAGCTCTTCCCCAACAAGGAAGGGCTCTTTGTCGCTGCGCTGGAGCGCTGCTTCGATTTGATTCACGATGCGCTCGCTGAGGGCGCCGAATCCAGTACCGACAAGAGCCCGAACGGCGTGTTGTCTGCCATGGGCGCCGCCTACGCCGCTTTGATCTCGAATCGCGATCTGTTGATCCTGCAGGTGCACGCGCAGTCTGCCGCCAGCGTGCCGGAGATCAACGCGGCCTTTCGGAGCGGTCTGCAGGCCATCACGATGTTCGTGAAGAAGCACTCGCGCGCTTCCGACGAGGCGGTGCAGCGGTTCATGGCCTACGGGCAGCTGTGCCACCTCATCACGACGCTGTCCCTCACGTCGGAACGCGCGCCGTGGGCGCGCATGCTGACAAACGGGATGCTTCACCCATGAGACGTCAGCATGCGTCCGGCCAAGCCATCTTGATCTGAGCTCGCTGCCATAGGAGGCTCTACTCCACTTGACTCCTCCGCGGACACGTGGACGATGGCCAACGGCATCAATGCGAACCCGCTGCGCAGATGGTGAACGAGGCAGAGCAACGCGGAGCGCCGCTGCTCACGCCGCTCCCGATCTCCTCGAATCGAGCTTCGCATCCAGAGAGATTGGCCCGGGGCCGAACATTCCGAAGAGGGCGACCGCAAACGACCAGAGCGCGGGAAACTCCCAGCCCAGACCGGGCAAGGCCCAGCTGTAGCCTATGCTGAAGTGCCCTCCAATCCCTACCGCGAACAGCAGATAGAAGGTGCCCAGGACCGCCACCGGGCGAGTCCACAAACCGAACGTCAGGCCGATACAGACCGTGATCTCGATCAGGCCGGCAAGCACGACCGAAGCGGCGGGAAGCGGCATTCCGATCTGACCGAAAAGATCGACAAAAGCGTCGAACGGGATGGGTCCTGCAAAGATATGCCCTGTGAAATGAGATATGAACATCAACCCGACATAGATGCGCAGCAGGGTCACCAACCAATCTGAAGCGCTGAAATTAGCGCCGTTCGAACTGGCGGTGATCGAACGGTGCGCTTGCGCGAGTACATAAAGCGACACTGCAACCACAAAGACGAGGGAAAGCGGCTCGAAGTAAGCAACCCCCGGTCCGGTTTCGCCCAGGATCAGCTCGCTCAGCTTGGGGACGGGCTGTCCCGCCGGGATGAGCCAGACGGTCGATAGGAGGCGTCCGATAATCAACCCGGGCAGCAAGATGCTGAGCGGTTCAAAGAATGGACCGTTCGGGTGACGAATGAGCGCTACCACACCCACCACCACAACGCACAAGAGTGCGATGACCACCATGATCGTCCAGCCCGGGATGGCATTCGTCGCAACTGCACATAGGGAGGCGATGCAGAAGAGCGCCGCAATCGCAACCACGACGAAGCGAAGAGCTCCAATTAGTCGTGGCATACGCTCCCCTCGACGACAACGCGGCAGGTGTCCAATTTGAATGCCATGTCGCCTATTCCTTTGACGCGGAACCAGGCAGCCCGGTGACAGTGGGCGCGCCGCGCTCGTACACTGGGGTGAAGTCACGATGCGCCAGTGCCCAAGCAGCAATTTCGTCCTTGCGGGCGAACCAGACGCCAGGCTTCGAGCGCGCGTAGGTAAGAAAGCGGTCGAGCACGCGAACCCGATTGGCGTGGCCCGAGACTCGGTCGTGGAGTCCAATGACCATCATCCGCCGGCGGTTCGCCCCCTCTTCGTAGAGTTGATCGAATTCGTCTTTGAGCGCCTGCTCGTAAGCGGCTGGATTCCACCCCGAGAAGGGATACAACATGTCGTTCAAGTGCAGCGTGTAAGGCACAGTGACGAAATCACCACCTTTGAGCTTGATGATGAACGGCTGATCGGCGCTCCACTCATCGATGTGATATTTGAAGCCGAGACTCTGAAGAATGTCGAACGTGTTCGGCGAATTACGCACGTAGTAGGCGTTCCAGCCGACCGGCGCCTGGCCCGTGGCCTTGTGGATGCTTTCGACGCCGTCCATGATGAAGCGCCTCTCGGCGTCAGCGTCGAGGAGATAACTGTTTTGCCAAGTTCGCCCATGCGCGGCGGCCTCGTGCCCACGCTTCACGATCTCGCGCGCGAGATCAGGGGCCTTGTCAACGGCTTGACCGATCATGAAGGATGAGACCTTTACCTGATGCTTGTCCATCAGGTCCAGGATGCGGGGGATGCCTTCATAGACGCCGTACTGGAACGCGCCATTGGTTGCGAGGTCGGGCAGACCTTTTTGCATGGGTTCCTCAATGAAGCCTGGCGCGCCCGAAATTGGCTGACCTCCTGCCTCGAACATGAGAGAGAAGCTGATGGCCAGGCGCGCATTGTTGGGCCAGAACTGACGATTTGAAGACATGGCGTTTTCATTCGCATCGCTGACAGACGGGGTGACGCCGGCGATCAGCGTGGAAGCCGGGACCGAAGCTGACGCAGCCGCGGCCATGCTGGCCGCAAGCAACGTACGTCGTTTGATCAATGAATCTTCAGTGGTCATGAGTAAATCGTCCGGTGGAGCATGCGGCGCGTGGCGCCAATGGAAGGTGTCGCTTCGCAAGCGAGGTGCGCTCGACCGCGTCTCGCGCGCACACTCGAATACTTTAAATAATGGAGCGAACCACACCCCCATCGACTCTCAGCGAAGAGCCCGTGGTGCCAGAAGACTGCTCCGAGCTCACGTAGACCACGAGGTTTGCCACTTCTTCGGTGGTCGTAAATCGGTTGATCAGAGAAGACGGTCGCGTTGTGTCTAGAAAGTTTTGCTCGGCTTCATCCTGGGTGATGCCCTGCTCTTCCGCGGCCGCCTTCATCCAATTACTCATGATTTCGGACCGCGTCGGGCCAGGCAGGACGGCGTTGACGGTAACGCCCGTGCCCTTGGCCAGTTCGGCCAACCCTCTTGATACGGCGAGCTGAGCCGTCTTCGTGACGCCGTAGTCGATCATCTCCTTGGGAACGGCAATGGCGGACTCGCTGCTGATGAACACCACGCGCCCCCAGCCTCGCTGAATCATGCCGGGCATGTAGTCTCGCGCCGCGCGAACGCCGCTCATGACGTTGAGTTGGTAGATGTCGAGCCAGTCGGCATCGTTCTGTTCGAAGAAGCCCTTCGGGTATGCCGTGCCGGCGTTGTTGATGAGAATATCGACGTCCTTGACTTGCGCAGTCAAAGAGGCGAAGCCCTCAGCCGTTGAGACGTCGGCCACGACGCCGATGAACTCGGCGTTCGGCAGCAGTGCACGCAGCTCATTCACAGCGGTTTCCACGCGTTCCTTGCTGCGGCCGTTGATGACGACGGAGGCGCCGGCGCGGGCAAGCCCTTCGGCAATGGCTCGGCCGATGCCAGCGGTGGATCCGGTAACAAGTGCTCTACGGCCGTTGAGTTCGATCTTCATGGGTTTCTCCAGGAGGGCTGTCTGGTAACAAGACTCCAGTGTCCTGCCGCACCACACCCCTCTGGAAGGTAGGCCAAGGGCATATCGCCTATGCTTAGTTCGCATGTGGTTCGAGTTCCAATCCACGATGACCTGACCTCATAACGGCATGACATACAAGCACGTCATCGAGCGGACTGACGCCCTCGATCAGAAAGGCGATGTGGTTCGACAGACGGGCAAGCTCCTTTGGATGCAGTGCTTCGTTCGCGCGGTCGAGACCGGCAGCTTTTCCGCGACCGCGCGAACTCGGCATCGGGCAGCGCAATGTCGGTCGACATATCGGTTCACTCGAATCCCACCTGGCTCTGCGCCTCCTGCACAGGACGACCCGCAAGCTGTCGCTGACTATGCGCTGAGACAACCACTTGGAAAATCTCCGGATCTATCCAGATGAAGGGCGGCCATCCCCGCCAAAGTCAGGGCTGGCCGAGGTCCGCATTTCAACCCGCCAGAGGATGCGGCGATCCGCGGGCCGTCATAACTCCGGCAGCGGAGCGGTCGGGGAGAAGCTATATCGCGCGATCCGCCACTTTGCATCACCGGTCTTGCGAAGGAGGAACAGCTCGTGGAAGGTGGCTGGAGAGGCTTGTCCCGTCCTGACCGGCGTCATCATCCCAGCGGACTCGGTACGGACGAATGCCCAGTCTGTCGACATCTGCACCAATTCCACAATCTTGGTGTGCATCTGGAAGCGGATAAGCCCGAAGAGGCCTTCGTAACCGCTGCGGACGGCCTCGGTGCCAACTATAGTGGGCTGCATGAATGGCAGCTGCACGGGGTCATCGGTATAAAGCTTGAGCGCAGCGTCTATATCGCCGGCATTCAAGGCTTCGAAATATTCTAATATCGTTGCCTCGATTACCGATTTTTCTGACGTGTTGGTCGTTTTCATTTGGCTGCTTTCATTAGTCGTGTGGATGTATATGCAAACGCCTCGCGCTTATCCGCGAACGAAAACGTCCTTGCGATCTTCGGTGTGAATCGACCGTCCTCCAGCCGTTCGTAGATGTATCTCTTGGCTTCGTTCATGCGTTCCGACGAAGCCCACATTTCCATCATGACGTAGGCGCGTAGTGCCAGACCTTTTCCGAATCCAGCGCCGGATAATTTGTAGGCTGCCCAGACAGACTCCCATAGAGGAAAATTGTTGCCTCTGGCGCCGCGACCTGCGCCGATCAAGCCCACATCGACGCCATGCCCCACAGCTTCGACGACTCCCCTTGCCTCGTATCCCAACTTTGACGGAAGCTTTGGCTGTTCCACATAGGTGCCGTGGAAATATGCGCCTTCCGAATGATTCAGCCCCACAGCTTCCACCTTGTGAAAACGGACGATTTTGGACATGAGCCTTGCAAGAAGCGGTTGGAAAAGCTCAGCATAGGTGCTCGATCACCCCTTGATTAGGCGCTAATATCGTGTTTCTGTTTCAAGTGATCGTTGAAGAGCATCAGGCATATGGAGTCTTTGGCGAACCTTGAGTCCTTCGTGCGTGCGGCGGAAGGCCACAGCTTCGCGGAGGCGGGCCGCAGGCTGGGCCTGACAGCTGCCGCGATCAGCCGAAACGTGGCGATGTTGGAACGCAACCTGGGGGTCAGGCTGTTTCACCGAACCACACGCAAGCTCACGCTGACGGAGGTTGGCGAGCGCTTCCTGGAGTCGATCCACGACAACCTCGATGGGCTCCAGATTGCCATTGCCGAGGCGTCAGCCGAGAGCAGCGAGCCGGCAGGTGTGTTGAAAGTCAGCATGAGCCCAACCGTTGGTGTCCGGCACATATTGCCCTTGCTGCCACCCTTCCTGGCAAAGTACCCGCGCATTCGACCTGAGTGGCACTTCGAGAATCGTCCCGTCGACCTGATCGCCGAGAATTACGACGTTGCCATTGGCGGCGGCTTCGACCTTGCCGACGGTTTCGTTTCACGCACACTGGCACCCGTCCATATCATCGCAGTGGCCTCACCGGCCTATATGGCCGGCCGCACGGCACCGGCCGACCCGTCAGAACTCTCTGGCTACAACGGCATCGTCATGCGGCAGCACCGCACTGGACGAATTCGCCAGTGGATGTTCCGCAACGTCGATGGGGTCGAGATGGCGGGGACGCTCGACGAAGACGTCGTCATGGATGATCCCGTCGCGATGCGCGAAGCCGCACTTCTCGGGTTGGGTATTTCTTTGATTGCGCTGTTCGATGTACTGCCGGAACTGGAGCGTGGACAACTGATTCGACTGCTTCCCGGCTGGTACGCGGAGGCCGGCGTACTCTCGATCTACTACGCATCACGAAAGCTGATGTCGGCGAAGACGCGTGTCTTCGTCGATTGCGTCGTCAACGGCTTCAGGAGCACGCGACTGGACGTCGCGTTCTCCTCCGCCAGTCCTTCATGACGGGTCGCCCCGCGAGTTTCTCGGCGACCGCCGGAAACAGCGCGCACTCAAGCGAGCGGGCAAGCTTGCGGCGCGCGGCGGGCAAATAGCTGCCAATCTCCAGCGCGTCGAGCACGAAGTCGGTTCGCATCGAACTTCCGATCTGCAAGCCCCCGAGATCAATCGTCTTTACTTCAAATCGCATCGTTACTTGGCTATCGTGTCGCCATGAGCACCACCTACCCCATTCCCGGCGCCGTGTTGACCGAGCGCGAGCACGCCGTTCCGTTGGTTCACGGCGACCCGCAGCGCGGCAGGATCAGCGTGTTCACCCGTGAGGTGGCAGCGCCCGACGGCGGCGATCGCCCCTACCTCGTCTTCCTGCAAGGCGGTCCCGGCTTCGAGGCCACCCGCCCCACGAGTCCGCCTTCGGGCTGGCTGGCGCGGGCGCTGGCCGACTTTCGCTTGCTGCTGCTGGACCAGCGCGGCACCGGGCGCTCCACGCCGGTCGGCTCTGTCCTGCCCGGTGCAACGCCGGCCGATCAGGCCGAGTACCTCACGCACTTTCGCGCGGACTCGATCGTGCGCGACCTCGAACTGATCCGTGCCGAACTCGGCGTCGAGCGTTGGAGCGTGCTCGGCCAGAGCTTTGGCGGCTTCACCTCGCTCACCTACCTGTCGTTGGCCCCCGAGGGTCTGCGCGAGGTGCTGATCACCGGCGGCCTCGCACCGGTGACGGGCCGGCCTGTCGACGAGGTCTACGCGGCCACCTGGGTGCGCACGCGCGAAGCCAACCAGCGCTACCACGCGCGGTACCCGGGCGACCTCGATCGCTTGCGCACCATCCTGCGCCGGCTCGACGACGAGGACGTTCGCCTGCCCGACGGCGAACGCCTCACGGCGCGCCGGTTCCGCCAGACCGGGATGTGGCTGGGCGACAGCGCCGGCTTCGAACGGCTGCATCACCTGCTCGAGCTGCCTTTCGCATCGGCGGCGTTCCTCTGGGACGCGCACCAGGCGTCGGCGTGGGAGCGCAACCCAATCTACGCGACGCTGCACGAGTCCTCGTATGCCGATGGCGGCGCTACACGCTGGTCGGCGCACCGCTTGGCCCCCGACGACGCGGTGAGCGGTGAACTGCTCGGCGGGGAGCACGTCTTCCCCTGGATGTGGGAGGACTACGCGGGGCTACATGCGCACCGTGAGGCAGCGCAGTTGCTTGCGGAGCATCCGTGGCCGCGCCTCTACGACGCCGACCGGCTGGCGCGCAACGAGGTGCCGGTCGCTGCGACCGTGTATGTGGACGACATGTATGTGGAGCGATCATTCGCCGAGGACACCGCGACTCGCGTGCGCGGGTTGCGTATGTGGATCACCAACGAGTACGCCCACAACGGGCTGCGGGCCGATGGTGAGCACATCGTCGGCCGGCTGCTCGACATGGTGCGTGGCAGGGCGTGAGCGTGGCGGCCCCGTTTACCGCGGACAAATGACATCGAACCCTCAATGCTCGACGCGCCGCGTGCCGGAGTCCTACTTCTACTGCGAGCTGACACCGCCTTCAATCTGTACTGCTGCGGACTGAGCGACTGGCGTCGACGCCTTTCGCGAAACGCGTCGCTTGCGCTTCGTTGGTTCGTTGGTTCGTTGGTTCGTTGGAGTGATCTTGGCCTGGCGTCGACCCTTGACGGCTGCCCGTTTTTCGAGGCTTTCCGCCGTTCGCGCGGTTGAACTTCGTTGCTGTTCAGGCGGATCAGCCAGTCGTCTTGCGCACCTTGACCATCTCCATTTTGAACTCTGCCACGAATAACGCTCCGTTGGGCGACCCTGACAGGTCTCGCACCGAAAGTCCGGCACTGGGTTTGCGGTCGGTCGATCGACGGTTCTCAGTAGTGGACTCTTGTCAGCTTCGATTCTTCGCGACCCGGGAAGTGCCTGTGCAAGTGTCGGAAGGCTGTGCGCCCGAGGCCCGCCGACTCCTGACTGACGCAGCCGCCGCGTGAAGATCTGACCAGCATGCGAAGGGCAGGCGGCAACCGTTCATCGCGGGGATGAATCGACGCCCACGAGAGGATTGTCTTGGCAAGGTAGTCGGTTGCGTTCGGCGTGGCCTGCAGCTTGGCGCGTTCGTCCTTCCATGTCGCGGCTGCCTTCTTGCCGACGAAAGCCGGCAGCGGGACCGAGCCGACGAGCCCCGGGTAGCGCGCGAGAAACATCGCACCGATGGCGGCCTTCTCCGCCGGGTCCTCGGCCGCGTCCAGCTGCGAGAGGATCGGGGAAGCCGATGCCAGGCGCGCCTGCAGCGCAGGTTTCAACCGATGCAGGACGTCCCATCGCTTGAGCACGAGCCCGCGCACCCAGACAACTCCCTGCAATTCGTCGCGCAGCGGTGCAGGGGTCGCCGGATCGGCGTACAGCGCGAACAGAGTGTCCAGGGGCAATGCCCCGTTCAGCACCTTGGCGGTGGCAGAGTCTACGACCGGCAAGGAGGCCTTGTCGTACCTGGCGGAAGTCATGGCGATGGGCTGCCTGTAAGCAAGCAGGGCAAATTCAGGCAGCGTCCGGGCATGACCGATCGCCGCAGCCTTGAGCCGATTCTTGTCCTGCCGTGAGAACTCGTCATCCGGCAGGGCCAGTAGCTCGCGGGTGATCCTCATCGCCCGATCGTGCTCGGGCGTCAATCGCACGATGTGGTACTGCGCGGTGTAGTAGGCGGGTGACGCCTTCGGGACCCTCGAGGCGCGGGCCAGCAGCTGGGACAGCTGAGGGCCGTCGACGTTCGAGTTCTGCAGTGCAGCCACGAGCCACAAATCGTTGGCCGGCCGACCTTCGCCGCCGTTCAACTCCGGGGTACTCCGCATCGCGTCCAGCCATTGACTGAACCGTCGGCCATCGGTGTCAGCGGGCAATTCGAGCAAAGCCTTCGGATCGAAATCCCGCACGTCCTGTCCGATCGTTTGAGGCAGCGTCGCAGCGCTGAGGTGCTGGTCCAACTCGGCCTTGACGGCCTGCGGCTCCAGCGTCAGGCGAGCTCGCTGTACCAACCGGGCGATATCGGCACGCAGTGCCTCGTCCTTGCTCGCGGCGCCAGCAGCATCGAGACGGGTTCTGGCATCGGTCAGCAAAGCTTCGTTGTCCGCCGCCCGGTCGATGCTTGCCTGCCGAATCTGGGAACGTGCGGTCAAGTAGGGCGCGATGTCCTTCCAGGGCGATGACGACTCTTGTGCGATAGCGTCGAAGGCTTCAGCGGCGCGCTGGTAGTGGCCCGCGTAGAACTGTGCCGCGGCAGTCTGGTATGCCCGGTCATGGCGATACCAATCCGGGGCGTTCACCGGCGCCGCGGCGGGGAGCTCGTCGGACACCGCCGTGCACTTCCCGAGGACCAGATCCTGTCCCCGTGCCCACTCGACCACGAACGGATCCCCGCCGTGCACTGCCAACCTGTCGAGCAAGGTACGGGCGGCATTGCGATATGCGTCCGGGTTGCAGTTCGGAACGGAACGGCCCAGGTATCCCAGCACGGAATCGTAGCTGCCATTCTGCTGCGACCGCCCAGATGGCGGAAGGACCCTCGCCCGGGCATCCCGCCAGGCTTCCTGCGCCGATTGCATCGGGGACGCAGACCACCCGTCATGGCCATGCCATTGCCTCGATCCGTCGTCCCAGCACGGATCGAACGGCCGCAACCGTTCGACATCCGTGGGAGTCAACGACAGTGCGGACAGCTTCCGGTAGGCGATGAACAGATAGAAGTGATCGTATTGCGGAACGACGATGCCCAGGTTTCGCAGGGCGTACGAATCGAGGTCCCGCTCAGGCCATGACTTCGGGGCGAAGATGCTGTTGTCGTACCCTAGTTCGCATGAACGATGACCCGACGGCTTTGTCTGACCGCAGGCTCCCGACGCGATCACCGCGCCGAACGCAACGAGGAGAAGGGTTCGCGTGTAGTTAGCCATGCACTTGATTGACACAAGATGGGGATGCATTTTCAGCAAGACTTGCCGGCGGAGTATGGCAATGAGGCCTGACATCTCGTTCAACCGGACCCGCGACGGCAAGCGCCGCAAGCCCGGCCTGAGGCACATGGTGCATCATCTCAGTCCGGGCTTGCGGCGCTTGCCTGCGCGGGCCGGTTGACTCGAACGTCAGGCCGCAGAAGATCGACCGCCTGCCCTCCACCTCGCATCAAGGCATCCTGACCATGTCCACAGTCCGCGCCGGAAATCAAGCAGCGCTCGTCGTAGTTGACGTTCAAGTCAGCGTCGTAGCCGAAGCCTGGGAGACCACGCGAGTCGTCAACAACGTCGCGCGCGTTGTTGAGCGCGCCCGAGAGCAACTTGTCCCCGTGATCTGGGTGCAACATGACGACAAGGAACTCGTGCGCGACTCGCCGTCATGGCAACTGGTACCAGAATTGGTTCCCGCGCAAGGCGAAGCGCGGATCTACAAGCATTTCGAGTCGTCGTTCGAAGAGACGGGGCTCGAAGCCGAGCTTGCGCGCATCGGCGCGACGCACATCGTTCTGGCCGGCGCCGCGACCAACTGGTGCATCCGTGCCACCGCCTACGGCGCACTGGATCGCGGCTACGACCTGACTCTGGTCAAGGATGCGCACACGACGAAGAGTGTCGAGCTTGAGAACGGGCCGAAGATTGAGGCCCCAAGCGTCGTTGCCGACTTGAACGTCGCGATGAAGTGGATCAGCTACCCCGGACGGAAGAACGGAATCGCAACAGCAGAGGAAGTCGACTTTGCTACACCAGGCGGCGTTCGCTGAACAGCACTGGGTGCGTCTTGACAATCAGCATTGATCCGATCATCAGGCCTGCCGCTCGGGGGGAACCCACAACCGGGCCACCGCGAGGTGCGTTGCCACCGTCAGCGTGAAAGTCCAGCCGAACCGCTCGCAGATCCGATGCGCGATCTGGGTCCCCAGCCCGAAGCCTGCCGTCGACGGCGTGTCAGGAAGCCCATTCCGCACCTCGATACTGCACTCGTCGACGACCACTTCAATGCGCTCCGGGCCACCGTGGAAGACGGCGTTCTTCAGCATGTTGGCCACGAGCACGTGGACCGTCGTCGCAGGGGCCGAAAGCAACAGTGGATGCCGCTCCAGGACCGAGAACGCATGGCTCGGGCTCTCGCCCATGAGATGGCGGATCAAGGATCTCACCCAGGCTTCATCGATCGACAGCACGTCCGACACCGGCCGGACCGTGTCGCCGGACAGTTGCAGGAACGTGTCGACCAGTGCGTGCATGTCCCGCAGCCCCCGGTGGGCACGCTCGATCGCCGGCACCTGCTCCGGCCTGCTGTGCGCCTCAATGCGCTCAAGAGCCGCTTGCACGATCGCCGCTGGCGTACGCAGCTCATGGCTCGCGAAGCGGGTGAAACTGCGCTCCCGATCCAGAGCGTCCGAAGTTCTCTGCAGTGCGCTGTTGATCTGGACGACGAGGACCTCGATCTCGACGGGGGAATTGGCCGGCAGTGCGACCTTCTCGAGGCTTCGGGGATCGCGCGCCGACACCAGGCGCCCGACCTCCAGCATCGGCGCGGTGACCCGTCCGGTGATCCTCTTGCACAGCCACAGCAGCAGCAGGCCGAACGGAACGATGCCTATCAGGTACCAGACGAAGACCTGAGACTCGATGGTCTCGGTCGGTTTGACCTCGGCGTGGGACTCGACAACGTAGAAGGCGCGGCCGGTCGCATGGGGCTGCGCCAGCACGTAGTAGTCCAGGTCCTGGTTGCCGAGCTCGACGATGCCGCGCTTGTCCGGCGACAACATCCGCTGCAGCTCGGGCGGGAGCAGCTCATAACGGGGATAGATGACGGTGACAGGATCGATCCCGAGCGGCTCCTCCAACGTCGCCTGCTTGCTCCAGTGGTCACCGATGCGCTGCAGGCGGCGCTCGGTCTGGAAGTCCGATCCCAGGTGCAGCGCACCCTTCACGAGAAACGCGTTCACCGCAAACGTCAACACGAGGATCACCAACAGCAGATGCCACATCCTCGCGAACAGCGTCTTCGACCGCTCCGAGGTGGAAACGAAGCTTGCCATCAGGGCTCCAGGCAATAGCCTTGCTTGCCTCGAGTCTGGATGACTGCGCGGCCTCCAGCGTGGTGGATCAGACGGCGGAGCTGGTAGAGATGCGTGCGCAATGCGTCGCTTGCAGGCCGGTCATCATCGCCCCACAAGGCGCTCTCGAGCTCTTCGCGCGAGACGACGCGTGGCGCGTGTCGCATCAGGGTGTGAAGGAGACGTCCCTGGAGCGGCGTCAGTGTGCAGGTCTCGCCCGACGAGATCAGCAGCTTCCATTGCCTGGTGTCCAAGGTGAGGCCGGCGCCCTGAACGACACCGGCACTGTTCGGGACGGTCAGGAACCTTCGAATCGCGGCCCGGACGCGGGCGACCAGCACCTTGGATTCGAAGGGTTTGACGATGTAGTCGTCGGCTCCCCTGTCGAGCCCCTCGACAACCTGGTCCGGGGCGCCTTGGGCGGTGAGCATCAGGATGGGTGAGCGAAAACCATCGCTGCGCAGTCGCGTGCAGACGTCGAATCCGCTGATGCGCGGGAGACCTACATCAAGCAGCACCGCATCGAACGGAGGTGATGTGCTCTCCACCAGTCGCAGTGCCTGCGCACCATCGCTTGCATAGTCCGGATCGAACCCGGACTCTTCCAGAGTCTCCAGGATCGAGGCAGCCAAGTCTCGGTTGTCTTCGACGAGCAAAACACGTTCGCGATGCATCACGGGCCTCATGGATGAACGTCGCGTGCGCAATCGCTGCGCAGCGAGGACACGTCAACGCCTTCCATTCTGACCGTTGCCAGTTCATTCACTGAAGCCGCCTGCAAAAGGGCGCTCGGGACGCCTGGCGAACCTCACGGTTGCTTCACGCATCGGGCGCCCCAATCCGCTCGTTCGTGTCATGTGCCGCGACAAGTCGCTGGCCGGTTCAACCCACCCCTGGAATTCCATGATGTCCCACATTCGTCCCGTCGTCAGAGCCGGTGTCCTCGCCCTGGGCCTGCTCACGCTGTTTTCCGCTCAGGCCGACGAGGAACGGCAAGGCTCGCAATGGGGCCTCGGCCTCGTGACCCTGTACGACCGCAAGCCCTATCGAAGTTTCGACAACAAGGCGAAGGCACTGCCCTTCATCTTTTATGACAGCCGCTGGGTCAGCTTGATCGGACCGACCCTCGACCTGAAGCTGCTGTCGACTGACTCCCTGTCGTTCAGCGCAAGGCTGCACTATGCCGGGGACGGATACGAACCCGGTGACTCCCCCTACCTGGCCGGCATGGCCGAGCGCAAGGCGAGCTTCTGGGTCGGCGGCGCGAGCAGCTTGAATACCGACATTGCCACCCTGTCCGTCGAACTTCTGGGAGACGCCTCCGGCAAAAGCAAAGGGAAACGCGCCAGCCTGAGCATCGAACGTGAGTTCAAGGCCGGAGACTTCGATTTCACGCCGCGCCTCGCACTCCACCGCTTCGACGGCAAGTACGTCGACTACTACTACGGCGTGCGCGCGGATGAATCCACCTCGACCCGCCCGTATTACCCGGGCAAGTCCACGACGAACGTTGAAGCCGGGGTGCGGATCGGCTATTCGCTCGCACCGCGCCACAAGCTTTCGCTCGACCTGAACACGACCCGCTTGGGCGCCGGCATCAAGGACAGCCCGTTGGTGGAGCGTTCCAGGCAAGACGGCGTCCGATTCGGCTACCTGTATCTCTTCTGAGCGATGCAGGCCACAAGCCCTTCAGGTCGCCTGTCGAAGGCGATGGTGCTGCTCATCGCCGCTTTGCTGACGCTGCGCCTGTTCGCCATGGCCTGGTTGCCGTTGATGGAGACCACCGAGGCGCGCTATGCCGAGATCGGCCGCAAGATGCTCGAGCTCGGCGACTGGATCACGCCTTGGCATGACAACGGCGTGCCGTTCTGGGCCAAGCCGCCGCTGTCGTTCTGGCTCACCGCGGCCAGCATGAAGGTGTTCGGCGTCAACGAGCTCGCGGCCCGGCTGCCCCACTTCCTCTGCATGCTGTTCGTCGCCTCGGCATGCGGCCGCCTGGCGGCGTCACGCCGCGACACCCCACCGCTGGCCACCCTCGGCCTGCTGTGCGGTGCATCCCTGTTCCTGGTATCGGCCGGCGCCGTGATGACCGACGAAGCCCTCGTGGTCGGCAACACGCTCGCGCTGTGCGGCCTGTGGCAGGCCTTGCACGGGCCGCGGTATCGCGACGGCGCCATCCTGCTGTTCGCCGGCCTGGCGATCGGACTGCTGGCCAAGGGCCCACTGGCACTCGTGCTGGCAGGCTTGCCGACGGCAGCCTGGGCCGTGTGGACAAGGCAGGGGCGCCGCTTGCTGAGGGACGTCCCGTGGATCCCGGGGCTGGCAGCGACGACCGCGGCTGCCGCCTGGTGGTACATCGCGGCAGAACTGAAGACGCCCGGCTTCATCGACTACTACCTCATCGGTGAACATTGGCACCGCTTCCTCACGCCGGGATGGTCCGGCGACCGCTATGGCTTCGCCCATGCCTTTCCTCCGGGAACGATCTGGCTCTTCGCCCTTGTGTCGACCCTGCCCTGGCCGCTGCTGCTGCTGGCCGCCGCATCCACGCCTCGTGTGGCACGGACCGAGCGTGCCAGCCCCGATGTCGACACGCGCTCCTGGCAAGCCTACCTCGCGTGCTGGTCACTGGCGCCGCTCGTGTTCTTCACAGCGGCGCGCAACATCATCCTGCCGTATGCGCTGCCGGCCCTCCCGGCGATGGCCTTGCTGGCCAGCCATTGGCTGTCGCGTCGCGTCGGCTCAGAACGCATGCACGCCTGGATTGCCGGGGGACTGGCACTGTCGACCGCCAGTGCGCTGGGACTCCTCATCCACGCCGAGCGTGCGGGCACGTTCGGCAGCAGCTCCGCCAAGGCCGTCGTCAGCGCCTGGGAAGCACAGCGCCATCAGGATGCCGAGCCGCTGGTGTTCGTGACCGAACGGCTTCACTCGGCTTCGTTCTACAGCGCAGGCCGGGCGGAGTTCGCCACCTCCCCGGCTGAGGCGCTGAAGCGCCTGGCACCGAGCGGCGGTTTTGTCGCGCTGCGCGATGACGACACCAACGTCCTTGCAAGCTTCGACTGCGTCACGCAGCGGACCGAGGTCGGCGGCTTCGTCCTGCTGCACCTGTCTCGCCTCTGCGCGCGATGACAGCCTCGCTGCCGGGCGACCCCCAGAAAGCACCCATGAGCAGATTGCGCAGAAGCACAGGCCGCGAAAGCGGCGCCTCGCGCCGACCCTGACGGTGACCGTCACGTTCCATTCGCCACGTCGCATCACTCGCGACCGGCAGCGGTCCCGCCCAGATCACCCGCCATGACCGCGCCTGCAAAGGCGATGGACGAACTCTCGCAGGGTTTCGGCACAGCCATGGTGACGGGGGTGCTGTGCATCTACGTCGTCCTGGTCCTGCTTCTCAAGGACTTTGTGCAATCCATGACCATCTTGGTAGCAGTTGTCCTCTCGATCCCGGGCGCGTTCGTTGCGCTCTATCTCGCCGGGGCGACGATGTCGCTGCCGTCAATGATCGGTCTGCTCATGCTGATGGGCATTTCGACGAAGAACTCCATTCTGATCGTCGACTATGCCGTCATGGCCCGTTTGCAGGGTGGACTGACGCGGGACAGGGCCATTGTGGATGCCTGTCGCAACCCTTCAGCCGACGCGATGCGACCGTCTACAGCTTGACGCTGCGGGGCAGGCAGGTCGGACACCATGCCGCATCTAGCGTATTCGCCCTGGTTCGAAGCGCAAGAACGAAAACTCCGCCTCGTAACCTGCGGCCTTCGGGCTACAGGCGTAAAGACCACAGGACACTGATTTCGCTGCCGGCCGTTCAAGCAGGCGTGCCATCCGAATTTGCTCCCAGTTCTGACCGTTGAAGGACGACTCGACGATGTAGTCGTTGTCTTCGGCCCGGACCCGAAACCAGACGGTACGCACCTCTGCAGCGATGGGCTGTGTTGACCAGTCCGAATACTGACCATTGGTGACAACCGCGCCCAAGCGACTGGAGCCATCTGGCTCGAACTCGACGGAGGTCTTGAGCCAGCAAGCGGGCGACAGACGCACCATGAGGCCCGCTTGGTCGTACTGGTGCAGCGGGTTCGACGTGACCTTGGTTGTGAGCACGAAGTCGCCAGCAGCCTCAAGGTACAGGAAATGGCCGTTGTCGACTTCGAAGCCGTAGTGAGTTCGTTGCCAGAAGTCGGTCGTGGCGTCTGGATTGAGCCGAAGGCACATTGCAGCGCTGTCTACACGCCAGCTCGCGGGTTCGCAGCGCCAACTCAGGCGTGGGCTCAAATCCGGCTTGGAGAAGTCCTCGAAGAGCGGCGAGTCGTTCATGTCGTGGCTATCGTATTCGGCCCGCTTGTGGTTGCGCAGGTGCTGCCTCGCAGTGTCTGCGACGGCAACTCGCCGAACAGCGCCCTGTACCGTTGGGCGAAGTGGCTCAGATGGTTGAATCCTCTGTCCGCGGCCGCCTGCGCAATGTTCAGGTCCACCGCTCGTGTCGACATCAACTGCCGCCGCACGACGTTCAGCCTCACGCAGCGCAGGTAGTCCACCGGCGTCGTGTCGGCGACCTGCCTGAAGCTGTTCTGCAAGGTCCGCCGGCTCGTGCGAAGGCGCAGGCATAGATCCTCCACGCTGGGCGGGGAATTCCCGCTGCCTTCCACCATTCGATGGCATTGCGCGACGATGTAACTGGCCGACGCGCTCCCGACAGCCTGCCCTGCGTCGGCCGCACCATTGAACAGTTCGTGCAGCGCTTCGAACACGCCGCAGGATACCGACTGATCCTCGATTGCTTCCGACTTGCGTGGGTCGGTTGCCAGCGTGTCATCGAGCAACGAAAGCAGGGCGTACCGCAATCGCTGCATCGCGTGCCCCGGGGCACGCAGCACGGAGCGGGACAGCAGGGTCCGGGCGCCCGGTGCCCACGGCCGTTCCTCGGACAGGCGACGAAATTCGTCCAGCTCGAACGTCACCGCCACAAGCTCCATGCCTTTCGGGCGTTGCAGCGTGAACTCGTCGCCACTGCGAAGGACGACCATGCTGTCCCCGTGCATTTCATGGCCCTGCATCCGGGGCGTTTCGGCCAACTTCCCCAGCGGGATTGCGAAGCAGATCTTGCCGTTGGGCAGACAGCCCTGTTGAATCACCCGCTCGCTCATCCATTTGCGAAAGACGTGGATGCTGCCGGTCGTCGCTTCGGCAAGCGAACTGTGCATGACCCCCGGCGACACTTGAAGGTAGCGCTGGTTCCACTCTGGCGCCGAGGCGCCATGCACGTGGAAGTTGTCGAATACATCCAGCTTGAGTGTCATGCGGTGTCCCGTGGCGGCGCTGCTGCCGAAGAATAGCCCTGGCTCGGATTCCGCGCTGGTTTGCCGATTTGGGCTAACGGTGCCGGGCGCGCACGCTGCATAGTGGGCACACCTTCTCCGTCGAGGACCTCCTTCCAGATGTGGACACGATGTGTTTCGCGCCTCCTGGCGCACGTGCTGGCATTGACGCTCGCAGCCTGTGCTTCAACAACCGCCCCCTCTCGCAGACCCGAAGGAATGCCCGTCATGAACGTGGAACAGATCAAGGAGGCCCTTGTGGGCGACTGGGTCAGCGTCGCCCCGGAGGTCCGGCCGAGCGCCGGCAAGAATCCTGACGGCACGCTGAAGCCGTTCTATCTGAAGCGTGAGTTCAAGTACCTGGCTGGGGATCGGTTCGAGTTGGGCATCGTCAACTCGGCAGACCCGAACGGTGCGGTTCCCATCGCTCGGATCGCCATCCGGGGCCGAATGATCTGGCGCGGACCGCACGCGATCGCCGCCGGGGCGCAGAAGGTTGACTTCGTCGCCGACGAGGCTTACGAGGTGACGCCGCTGAACCAGGGGTTTGCCGATCTGCTGAACCAGATCGCCGCCAGTGGCTACAGAAAGTGGCAAGTCAACGACACGCAAAGCGTCTTCGGCAAAGCGTTCGCCCCGTTCGGGTTGAGCGAGGGCAAGAATTTCATGGAGTTCGACCTCGTCTACCTGAGCCACGGCATGTTGTTCTGGGGTGCACGCAACGTGGACGGCCGTGGGTTCGACAAGGAAGAGAACAGGCCGACGAATCTGCAGATCCCGCTTGCGCGGAAGTGAGCCTGGAGGGCGAGAGCACGCTGACGATCAACCACTGCTTGGGAAAGCGGTGGATGGTGCTTCTGGTACCGGAACTCGGCAGGTCCAGGCTCAGACCAGCGGGTTATCCCTCTGCAAAGCGGCCCACCCCATCCACAACAATCTGTGGAACCGCTTCCACTCTTGGCCACCCTCCCGGGATGAGGCACGAAGAGAAAGCGGATGCCGGACCGACCGCCATTCCGAGATCCCGAGGAGACACCATGAATTCGAAGCACCTTGCCCGGCACGGTGCCGCGGCCCTGGGCGTGCTGAGCGCGCTGCTGGCCGCCGGCTGCGGCGGAGGCGGTTCGGCCGCAGCCGAGGAAATGAGCCCCCATGCCGCCGGCGCCCGGCCCGAGAAGGCCGCTGCCGTCATCGCGCCCGCCCCCACCTACACCGACTGGCCGGCCGTCACCAGCGCGATCGCGCGCGACCCGGCGATGGAGTCGCGCATCGCGCAGATCGTCGCGGCGATGACGATCGAGCAGAAGGTCGGGCAGATGACGCAGCCCGAGATCAAGAGCATCACGCCCGACCAGGTGCGGCAGTTCTTCATCGGCTCGGTGCTGAACGGCGGCGGCTCCTGGCCGAACGGCGACAAGCACGCGAGCGCCGCCGCCTGGGTGGCGCTGGCCGACCAGTACTACAACGCGTCGATGGCCAGCTCGATGGCCACCAGGATTCCCCTCATCTGGGGCACCGACGCGATCCACGGCCACAGCAACGTCTACCAGGCGACGCTGTTCCCGCACAACATCGGGCTCGGCGCGGCGCATGACCCGGCGCTGGTGCAGCAGATCGGCGCGGCGGTCGGCCAGGCGGTGCGCGCCACCGGCATCAACTGGATCTTCGGGCCGACGATCGCCGTCGTGCGCGACGACCGCTGGGGCCGCACCTACGAGAGCTTCTCGGAAGATCCTTCCATCGTGCGCGCCTACGCCGGCGCCTACGTGACCGGCCTGCAAGGCAGCTTCGCGAGCGACACCAACGTGGTCGCGACCGCCAAGCACTTCATGGGCGACGGCGGCACCGACCAGGGCGTCGACCAGGGCGTGACGATGGCGTCGACCGCCGACATGATCAACATCCACGGCCAGGGCTACTACAGCGCGCTGGGCGCCGGGGCGCAGACGGTGATGGCGTCCTTCAACAGCTGGACCAATGCAGCCGCCGGCATCAACGTCGGCAAGATGCACGGCAGCAAGCAGATGCTGACCGACATCCTCAAAACCAAGATCGGCTTCGACGGCTTCGTGGTGTCGGACTGGAACGGCATCGGCCAGGTGCCCGGCTGCAGCAACGCGAGTTGCGCGCAGGCGATCAACGCCGGCATCGACATGGTGATGGTGCCCGACGAGTGGCAGGCCTTCATCAGCAACACCTCGGCCCAGGTGCGCTCGGGTGCGATCCCGATCGCGCGCATCAACGACGCGGTGACGCGCATCCTGCGGGTCAAGATGCGCTCGGGGCTGTTCAACGGGCGCAAGCCGTCGCAGTCCGCCGGAGCCGGTGTCCAAAGCCAGCTGGTGGCCCGTGCGCTGGCGCGCGACGCGGTGCGCAAGTCGCTGGTGCTGATCAAGAACAACGGCGCGCTGCTGCCGTTGGCCCGCGGGCGCAAGACGCTGGTGGTCGGCAAGAGCGCCAACAGCATCTCGAACCAGTCGGGCGGCTGGTCGCTGACCTGGCAGGGCACCGGCAACAGCAATGCCGACTTCACCGGCATCAGCGACACCGTGCTGGCCGGCATCCAGGAGGCGGCCGGCAGCGCCAACGTCGAGTACAGCGCGACCGGCACCGACAAGAACCCGGCCAACTACGACGTGGTGATCGCGGTGATCGGCGAGACGCCGTATGCCGAAGGCGCCGGCGACATCAAGGGCAGCCGCACGCTCGCGCACGCGGCCAACTACCCGGAGGACCTGGCAGCGCTGAACGCGGTGTCGGGCAAGGGCAAGCCGGTGGTGACGCTGCTGCTGGCGGGCCGCCCGCTGTACGCGAACGACCTGATCAACAAATCCGATGCCTTCGTCGCCGGCTGGCTGCCGGGCACCGAGGGCAAGGGCGTCAGCGACGTGCTCTACCGCACGGCGCAGGGCGCGGTCGGCTTCGACTTCAACGGCACGCTGTCGTTCTCGTGGCCGGCCTCGGCCTGCCAGACGCCGCTGAACCTCGGCGACGGCCAGCAACCGCAGTTCGCGCCGGGCTACGGGCTGACCTACACGAGCACCGCCAGCGTCGGCACGCTGCCGACACCGGCCGTGCCGTCGGCCTGCGGCCAGGGCAGCGGCACGCTGGTGCTGTTCAACCAGGGCGACGTCGCGCCCTTTGCGCTGAACGTCAACACCGCCGCCAACAACTGGGCCAGCGTGCCGGTCGGCAGCGACCTGAACGCGACGCTCAACGTGCCGGCCACCGGCACCGCGGCGATGCGGGTGCAGACCACGCAGATCAACACGCAGCAGGACGCCAAGCTGGTCACCTGGTTCTCGCCGGGCCAGATCTTCTCGAAGGCGGCGAGCGGCCAGAACCTCTCGGGCTACACCGACGGCACGCTGGAGTTCGACACCATCGTCTCGCAGGCGCCCGCCGCCGCGGTGCAGTTGCACATGGACTGCGGCTACCCGTGCCGCGGCACGGTGGACCTGACGCAGACGCTGCGCAGCCTGCCGCTGAACGCCAGGCAGACGCTGAAGATCCCGCTCAGCTGCTTCGCGTCGACCGGCGCCAACCTCGCGAGCATCGACACGCCGTTCAGCCTCGAGTCGATGGGCGCGCTGACGCTGGCCTTCACCAACCTGAAGGTGGTCAAGGGCGGTGCGCTGGGAGGCGGGGTCTCGGGCTGCTCGGGTCAGCAGAGCGACTTCGCGCTGTTCGGGCCGAACGGCGTCGCACCGGGCTTCGGCTTCAGCAGCTACCAGAGCACGGCCGGCCACGTCAGCTGGCAGGTGATCCCGGTGGGTGCGTCGCCGGCCGAGATCCGCATGCAGTTCTCGAACACCGTGGGCGCCAACGGCATGGTCTTCATCAGCGGCCCGGCGACCGACCTGTCGGCGTACCGGGCCGGGCGGCTGACACTGGAGGTCTACCCCTACCTCTACGGCAGCAACACCTCGGACCTGACCCTCAAGCTGGAGAGCGGCGCCGGTTGCGCGACCGCCGACATCTCGATCGGCCGGCCGCCGCAAGGCGCGTGGGCCACGGTGTCGGTGCCGATGAGCACGGTGCTGGCCGGGGCGGCCGCCTGCCTGGACGTGGCGCGCATCGGCAGCTTCTCGGTGTTCCCGCGCTGGAACGACCAGCGCGGCGTGCAGATGACGGTGCGCAACGTGGCCTTCCGGCCCTGACGGATCGCGGTCGCCACCGCCGGCTCGTGCCTTTCCTTGCGGTGGCGGCGCGGCCATACTTGCGCCGGTGCACGAACTCGAACAGCTCCTGATCCTCTTCATGGCGGCCGTGGTCCTGGCCGCCACCGCCCGGCGCGCCGGGGCGCCGTACCCGGTCTTCCTCGCCATCGGTGGCGCGCTGCTGGCCTTGATCCCCGGCGCGCCCCGGATGAGCCTGCCACCCGACCTCGTGCTGGCGCTGTTCGTCGCGCCCATCCTGGTCGATGCCGGCTACGACGCGTCGCTGAGGGATCTCCGGGACAACTGGGCGCCGCTCGCCAGCCTGGTGATCGTCGCCGTCGGCCTGACCACGGCCGCGGTGGCAGTCGTGGTCCATGCGCTGGTACCGACCTTGCCATGGGCCGCCGCGGTGGCGCTGGGCGCGATCGTCGCCCCGCCCGACGCGGTGGCCGCCACGGCCGTGCTGCGCCCGTTGCGTCCGCCGCAGCGCATCCTCGGCATCCTCGAAGGCGAAAGCCTGCTGAACGATGCCAGCGCGCTGCTGATCTATCGTCTCGCGGTCGGCGCCGTCGCCGCCGGCGGCTTCTCGGTGCAGGCGGTGGCGCCGACCTTTTTGCTGGCCGTGCTGGGCAGCCTCGTCGCGGGGCCGGCGCTGGGCTGGCTCGCGCAGCGCCTGTTCGAGAAGGTGCAGCACATCCCGACGGCCATCATCCTGCAGTTCATCGGCACCTTCACCGTGTGGCAGCTGGCCGAGCAGGTGGGGCTCTCCGGCGTGCTGACCACCGTCGCCTTCGCGATGACGCTGGCGAGAACGGCGCCGGCGCGCATACCGGCGCGCATCCGCATCCCCACCAATGCGGTGTGGGCCACCGTCGTGTTCGCGCTGAACATCTTCGCGTTCATCTTCATCGGGCTGCAGGTGCGCCCGATCCTGGTCGAGCTGGCGCCAGCGGCGCGGGAGCAGTACTTCGGCGTGGCAGCCGCCGTGCTGGCCACGGTCATCGGCGTGCGCATCGCGTGGCACATGAGCTTCAACGCGGTGGTGCGCTGGCGCGACCGGCGCCACGGCTTTCACCCGCCGCGGCCCATGCTGCGACCCACCGTGGGCAGCGGGTTGGTGATCTCGTGGGCGGGCATGCGCGGCATCGTCACGCTGGCCGCGGCGCTCGCGCTGCCCGCGGACTTTCCGGCCCGCGACCTGATCGTGCTGACGGCCTTTCTGGTGGTGCTGGGCACGCTGCTGATCCAGGGGCTGACGCTGAAGCCGCTGCTGCGCGCCCTCAAGCTGCACGACGGCGACCCCGTCGCGCAAGAGGAGCACGCCGCCCGCCAGCGCATGCTGGACGCGGCCTTCGCCCAGTTGCCGCAGGAGTCCTCCGCAGCCGGGGACCTGGTGCGCAAGAACCTCAAGATGCACCTTGGCCGGCAGCTCCACGACAGCGAGAGCCCCTTCGCCTCCTTCGGTGCCGAGTACGACAGCCGCTACCGCGCTGCGCTGCAGGCCGCCCGCCACGCGCTGCTCGGCATGAGGGACGCCGGCGACATCGGCGACGACGCGTTCCACAGCCTGGAGAACGACCTGGACTGGCTGGAGGTGTCCGACCCGCTGCGCGCCGCGAATGCGGACGCGACGGGGTAGGCCTGAATCCCTGGCGCCTCAGCTATCGAGGGCCTGACGCAGCCACCGGGATCGGCTCCAGGTGCGCGACCGACGCTTCGCCCGTGGAGGCCGCATGCCTGATCCTGAAGACGCAGTCGGACCGTGGCAGGCCTTCAGGGCCGGGGTCGACATCGAACTCGCCGTTGGCCAGCGCATGCAGTTCGATGTGCGTCAGCCGCCCGTCGAGCGCGAACAGGATCGCCATGTGGGCCGCAGGCACGGACTCGTAGCGCACGACGCGGTCGCAGAGGTTGCGGTTCGCGCTCAGAAACCGGCAGATCGCCTCGCGGGTGGTGCCGGCCTTGAACAGGTAAAGCCTGTCCCAGCCGAACGAAGTCAGCCGGCCCAGGTCCAGCTCCTTGCTGGACGGCTCGTTGGCCACTTCGCCGATGCGCTCGCTGATCTGCCCGGCCGAGTTCGGCGCCAGGTTGCAGCCCGCCAAGGCGCCGATGAAGAGCAGCACGCTCGACAGACGACGAAGGGTCGGTACGGCGGATCGACGGGTCTGTTCTCGTTGCTTCATGCCGTCATTCTTGCCGACGCCGGATCGCCATCCGCCTCAATCCGCGTCGACGCGGAAGCCCAGCCCTCGCAACGCCGCGCGCGTGCTTGCAGCCTCCAGCAGCCGGCGAAACGCCAGCACCGCCGGCCGCTCGAGCCGCGACTTCGGCACGATGAAGTCGTAGCGCTCCTCCTGCACCGGGATGAAGCCCAGCCCGTACTGGCGGGCGACCGTGTCGATCGCCACGCCCCAGTCCGCGCGCTGCTGCGCCACCGCCACCGCCACGGCGTTGTGCGATTTCGTCTGCACGCCGTAGCCTGACGGACGGGCCGAGCCCAGCAGCCGGTCGATCACCACGCGCGTGCCGCTGCCGGCATTGCGGTTGACCATCACGCAGTCGCGGTCGCCGGTCACCACCGCGACCGCCTCGTCGCGGCTGCGCCCCTCGAAGCGCGGATCGCCTGGCCGGAACACGATGCCCTGCATCCGCCCATAGCCCGGCAGCAGTTCCAACGCGTCGGTCAGCAGCGGCCGGTTGTATTCGCCGCTGGCCGGGTCCATCAGGTGCATGCCGGCGATGTCGCACTCGCCGCGCTTCGCCGCCATCAGGCCGCCGCTGCTGCCCACGTTGAGCGACTTGACGCGCCAGCCCTCTCCGATCATCTGCCCCGCCAGCCAGTCCAGGCCGACGCAGTGGCTGCCGATCAGGATCAGGTCCGCGGGTTCCAGGCCCTGCCCGAGCAACTGCACGTCGACGCGGTCGCCGGCATCGAGCATCTCGGTGTGCTGCGGGATCGTGATGAAGCCGTCCGCCGTGCTGAAAGCGGTCACCGAGCCCGAGCCCTTGCCCATCGGGTAGGCCGCCAGGCCGTCTTCCGTGCGGACCAGCCCGACCAGCAGGTACTCGGTGCGGCCGCGCTCCGAGTTCACGCGCATCGGCAGCGTCGCCGGCACCGTGTCCTGCCGGTCCGGCGGCAGGCCCGCGAAGGCGCGCAGCACCGGCGCGAGGAACTCGTGGAACGTGAAGATCGCCGAGGTCGGGAAGCCCGGCAGGATGACGACCGGCTTGCCGCCGGTGACCGCCAGGCACACCGGCTTGCCGGGCTTCAGGGCCACGCCGTGCGCGACGATGCCCGGATCGGCCAGGCGGCCGACGACGCGGTACGACAGGTCGCCTTCGCCCTTCGACGTGCCGCCCGAGAACACCACCGCGTCGCAGGCCAGCCCGCGTGCCAGCGCCGCGCTCAGCGCGGCCTCGTCGTCGGGGATCACGCCCAGGTGCACCGGCCGGCCGCCGAGTTCCTCGACCGCCGCGCCGATGATCGCGGCGTTGGAGTCGTAGACGGCGCCGGTGCGCAGCGGCTGCCCGCGTGCGACGATCTCGTCGCCGGTCGAGAAGATCGCGACCCGCGGTGCGCGGTGCACCGGCACGTCGGCCAGGCCGAGCGCGGCGAGCACACCGATCTCGCGCGAGGTCAGGCGCTGGCCCGCGCGCAGCACCGCCTCGCCGCGCGCGATGTCGGTGCCGGCGTAGCTGACGTTCTCGCCGGCCGTCGCCGCGCGGCGGATCTCGACGCGGCCGTCATCGCGCAACTCGGTGTGCTCGACCATCACGACCGCGTCGGCCCCGCGCGGCAGCATGCCGCCGGTGGCGATCGTGGTGGCCGTGCCCGCCGTCACCGTGACCCGCGGCACGACGCCTGGCCGCAGCAGCTCGTCGCTCAAGTGCAGCGTGCGGGCCCGCTCCTCCTGCGCGCCGTGCGTGTCGGCGGCCTGCACTGCGAAGCCGTCGACGTTGGAGCGGTCGAAGCCCGGCACGTCGATGCCGGCCACGACGTCCTCGGCCAGCACGCGGTGCAGCGCCGCGCCCAGCGCGACGCGCTCCTGCCCGAGCGGCGCGAGCCTCAGGTGGCGCTGGAAGCGCTGCGTCGCCTCGTCGCGCGTGATGACATCCAGGAACTGCGATTGCGATGTCGACTTCACGGCGGGGCTCGGCTTTTCAGTCGTAGAGGTGGAGGGTGATCTCGCTGCCGGGGCCGTAGCCCTCGCTCTCGGCCGGCACGACGACGAAGCCGTCGGCGCGCGTCGTCGACGACAGCACCGACGCGCCGGAGATCGCGAGCGGCTCGACCGCATCGCCCTCCAGCTTCACGCGCACGTAGTCGACCCGGCCCACGGCCGAGACGATCTTGCGCGCCACCGTCGCCCGGCGCTGGCGATAGGGCCAATCGGGGCCGCGCCCCGCCAGGCGGCGGATCGCGCGCCCGGCGAAGAAGTCGTAGGCGCACAGGCAGGACACCGGATTGCCGGGCAGCAGGAACACCAGCGTGTCGCCGATGCGGCCCATGCCCGCGGGACTCGACGGCCGCATCGCGACGCCATGGATCGCCAAGTCACCCAGTTGCCCCAGCAATTGCGGCGCGTGGTCTTCGCTGCCGACGCTCGACCCGCCGGAGACCAGCACCACGTCGGCGCCCGGCGCGCTCATCGCGGCGCCGATCGCGGCGGCCTCGTCGCCGATGCGCTGGTGGCTCTCCAGCTCCGCACCATCACGCGCGATGAGGCCGCGCAGCAGCACGGAGTTCGCATCGTAGATCTCCCACGGCCCCTTGGGCGCGCCAGGGGCGACGACCTCGTTGCCGGTCACCAGCAGCCGCACGCGTGGACGCCGCACGACGCTGACCTGCGCGAACCCGAGCGAGGCCGCGAGGCCGCCATCCTGCGGTCGCAGGCGGCGGCCGGCCGGCAGCACCGTCGAGCCGGCCTGGATGTCCTCGCCGACGCGCCCCACGTGCTGCCACGGCGACACCGGCCGCGTGATCGCGATGCGCCCGCCGGCCTCGGTGGCGTACTCGGCCGGGATCACCGCATCCAGGCCGTCGGGCAGCGGCGCGCCCGTCATGATGCGCACCGCCGTGCCGGCCGGGACCTCGCCCTTGCCCTCATACGGCCGGCCCGGCAAGGCCTGGCCCTGCACCGTCAGTTCGATCGGGTTGTACTCGCCGGCGCCGTCGGTCTCCGCGCCCCGCAGCGCGAAGCCGTCCATCGCGGCGCGTTGGAACGTCGGCACGTCGATGGTCGCGACCAGGTCGGCGGCCAGCACCCGACCGGCGCTGTCCTCCACCGCCACGGGCTGCGCAGGCAACGGCCGCGCGCTGGCCAGGTCGACCCAGGCCTGGGCTACGCCCACCTCGCTGCGCTGCGCGAAGCCGTGCATGCGCACATCCTTCGTCCCAGCGGGTCTTCGGGTCATGTCCAGGGCAGCTCTCCTCGCAGGAACTGCGCGGCCTCGGCCGGCAGCGCGTCGTCGGTGAAGAACAGGTCGACCGGGCGCTCGACCACCACGCGTCCACCCTCCAGGTAGGCCACGCGGGTCGCCAGGCGCTTGGCCTGGCCGAGATTGTGCGTGCTCATCGCAATCGTGACGCCGGTGGCAGCGATCTGCTCGATCAGCGCCTCGACCTCGCGCTTCGCGCCGGGGTCGAGGCTCGCCGTGGGCTCGTCGAGCAGCAGCAGGTCCGGTTGCGTGGCCCAGGCGCGGGCGAGTGCCAAGCGCTGGCGCTGGCCGCCGGACAACGCGCGGGCCGGCCTGGCAGCCTGGCTGCCCAGCCCGACGCGCGCGAGCGCCTCGTGGCAACGGGCAGCGCGCTCGGCGCCCGGGATGCCGCGCAGCCAGAGGCCGATCCAGACATTGCGGAACACCGACAGCCGCATCAGGAAGGGTTGCTGGAACAGCATCGCCGCACGCGGCAGCCGGGCCTCGGGCTGCAGGCGCGCGCGCGTCACGATGCCGGCATGGGAAACGAGGCCCTGCAGCAACCGCAGCAGCGTGGTCTTGCCCGACCCGTTGGCGCCGACCAGCACCAGGCGTTCGCCGCGCGCGAGCGTCATCGTGACGTCGCGCAGCGCGGTGAAGTCGCCGAACGCGACGCTCACCCGTTGCAGTGCGATCAGCGGCTGCGGATCGGCAGCGACCGGCGCGGCGCCGCCTGCCAGCGGCGAGTCCTCCGATCGCGGCGGCTGCGGCGCCGGAAGCGAGGCCCGCGTGCGCCCGCCCCACCACTGCAGCAACATGATCACGCCATTGACCGCGCCGACGATGCCCAGCAGCACCAGGCCCAGGCCGAGCGCCAGCGCGAGGTCGCCCTTGCTGGTCTCGAGCGCGATCGCGGTGGTCATCACGCGCGTGACGCCGGCCACGTTGCCGCCGACGATCATCACCGCGCCGACTTCCGCGACCGCGCGGCCGAACGCGGTCAACAGCACCGTCGCGACGCCCAGCCGCTCGTGCACCAGCATCAGCAGCGCGCAGGCGAGCTGCCCCGCCCCAAGCGACCTCAGCTGGTCGCCGCCTTCATCCAGGGCCGCCAGGACCAGCCGGCGCGACAGCGCGGCGATCAGCGGCGTGACGAGCACGCTCTGCGCCACCACCATGGCCGTCGGCGTGAACAGCAGCCCCAGAGGCCCGAGCGGTCCGGCCCGCGACAGCAGCAGGTAGACCAGCAGCCCCACGACCACCGCCGGCAACGCGAGCAGGGTGTTGACCCCCCACACCAGCACGCCGTGGCCCGGAAAGCGCGCCACCGCCAGCCAGGCGCCGAGCAGCAGGCCCGCCACCGACCCGACCCCCACCGCGATGCCGCTGACCTGCAGCGACAGCATCGCGATGCGCCACAGTTCGACATCGCCGCCGACGATCAGCGTCCACGCGAGCCGCCAACTGTCGGCGAAGGTGCTCATCCGGCGGCTGCGCCAGTTCGCACCCGATCAGTTCGCATTCGGGAAAAAGAGCGGCTGACCTTCGATCTGATAGCTGCCGATGACGGCCTGGCCCGCGGGCGAGACCAGCCAGTCGACGAAGCGTTGCCCGAGTTCCTTCTTCACCTGCGGATGCCGGGCCGGGTTGACCAGCATCACGCCGTACTGGTTGAAGAGCCGCTTGTCGCCTTCCACCAGGATGGCGAGATCGCCCCGGTTCTTGAACGCGAGCCAGGTGCCGCGATCGGTCAGCACGTAGCCGTTGATCGACGCCCCCATGTTCAGCGCCGGCCCCATGCCGCAGCCGCATTCGCGGTAGCCGGCCGGCTTGGACGCAGCCGGGTCGAGCCCGGCCAGTTTCCACAGCCGCAGCTCGGCGCTGTGCGTGCCGCTGCGGTCGCCGCGCGAGACGAAGGGCTGGCCGCTGGCGGCCACCTTGCCCATGCCGGCGCCGATGTCCGCGCCGCGCGCGCCGGCCGGGTCCGACTTCGGCCCGACCAGCACGAAGTCGTTGAACATGACCGGGAAGCGTTTCTCGCTCCAGCCCTCGGCGACGAACTTTTCCTCGGCCGCCGTGTCATGCACGAAAACGACGTCGGCATCGCCGCGCCGTCCGATGTCGAGCGCCTGGCCGGTGCCGACGGCGACCACGCGCACCTCGATGCCGCTGGCGCGCGTGAACGCCGGCAGCAGGTGCTTGAAGAGGCCCGATTGCTCCGTCGACGTGGTCGAGGCCACGACGATGAACTTCTCCTGCGCGCCTGCCGCCTGCGGAAGCAGCGCGGCCGTGGCGGCCAGGAGCAGGGCGGCGAAGACACGGCGAGGCTGCTTCATGGGATGCCGGAGAGGAGTCGATCGGAGACCCCCATGATCGCGGATATTCAGTGCGAGCGGCGCTCGCGGTAAAGCAGCACCGCGCCCGAGATCAGGAAGTAGACCGCGCCCACCGCCGCATACCCGGCCAGGTTCTGCAGCATCGGCCCCGGCTCGCCCGCCTGCTTCACGAAGAAGGTGCCGGCCAGCGCCGACTGCGCGCCGCTGAGCACCATCGCCCATTGCGCACCGTGGTGCTTCCAGCGCCGCACGGCCGTGCCCAGCTGCAGCAGGCCCGACAGCACTGCCCAGGCGCCGAACACGACGAAGACCGCCGGCATGCCCTGCCCCACCGCCACCACCATCGCGACGGTCGTCACGGCGCTCACCAGCACGTTGATCATCTGCGTCGTGTTGGCCGACATGCCGCCGGATTGCCGGGCATCGACGGCGTTGGCCAACGCGTCCCATGCGGGGTACACGACGAGCAGCACGCTCGCGACGACGGGCGATTTCAGCGCCACCGTGAACGCGAGGGCCACCCACACGATCGAGACGGCCGCGCGCGTGAGGTAGAGCTTGCGCAGCCAGGTGGAGTTCGCGGCAAGGGAGATCGCAGAGGTCATGGCTTGGAGTTCCGGAGTTGATCGAGCCAGTCTCCCGTGCAAAGCCGATCGACGGTATCGGACGATTGACCGATGCGGGCACGCCCCAGGCCGTGATTCCTGCCACACCCTGGCGCGCTGCAGTGCAGCAATGAGCGCCACAAACTGTTGCGCGGCGCCTCAACCGGTCAAGTTTGTATCCAGTTGTTTCTGGCGTGAAAAGCGGCCGATCCTGTCGGCGACCGTGCGCTCGCAAGCTCCGCAGGACACGTGCAGCGGAACCGGTTCCGCTTTCGTGGTCCGACACCCACGCTGGCATCAAACCTGCGCATCAATCCCTGCGTGCACCCGGCACTGAGGATTGCTGAAATTCTCCGGCGCCACGCCCCAAGCCAATAGACACGATCAAAGGACCTGCAAGCATGAAGCACCCGATTCCCGAGGGACAGAGCCGGCCGCGCACAGCGGTGGTGGCGCTGAGTTCCCTCTTCCTCGCCGCAGCCGTCCTCAGTGGGTGTGGCGGCAAGGATGCGGATTCCGCCGCGACTCCGAGCCCGGACGTTGGCGCCCCCGGTCAGCCGCCGGCGCAACCCCCGGCACAGCCGCCCGTCGTTGGTGGCAACGACCCCACCCCGCCCAACGAAGTGCCGACGACCCCGGCACCGCCGCCGTCGATCCCGTCCGGCGGCGCCCCCGCCGCGCCGGCCCCGACGCCCGCGCAGCAACTGCCCGCCGGCGTCGACATGAGCAAGCCCGGCGTCGCCGTCGTGCCGGTCAAGGCCACCGCGTTGACCGCCAGTGGCGGCAACACCGCCGACAAGGCGATCGACGGCAAGGCCACCCAGGACAGCCGCTGGGAAAGCTCGCAGTCCGACACCAACTGGATCCAGTTCGACTTCGGCGCCAAGACCCAGATCGGCTACCTGAAGCTGGTGTGGGAAGCCGCGTACGCCAAGGAATACGCAATCCTCGTCTCCGACGACGGCGCCACCTG
>NZ_FRCQ01000017.1:38715-148537 GCF_900142965.1 Rhizobacter sp. OV335 | reverse complement strand
CTTCGATCTCCTGCTCGAAGCGCGCCATCAGGTTGTGCCGCTTGAGCTTCAGCGTCGGCGTCATCAAGGTGTTCTCGACCGTCCACGGCTCCAGGCTCAGCCACGCCGCGCGCGGCACGCCGTAGCGCGGGAACGCGGCGGCCTGTTGCGCGATGCGCCGCAGCGCGGCCTGCTGCACCGCCGGCAGGTTCAGGCTCTCGGGCTGCGCCGGGTCGACGCCCAGCGACTGCGCGAACGCCTGCCACTGCGTGCGATCGAGCACCGCCACCGCGGCGATGAACGGCCGGTTCTCGCCGAGCACGAAGACCTGGCTGAACAGCGGATCGGCGGCGATCGCGAGCTCCAGGTCGGCCGGCGCGATCTTCTCGCCGGTCGACGTGACGATGATCTCCTTGATGCGCCCGAGGATGCGCACCCGCCCGCCCTCGTCGATCGAGGCCTGGTCACCGGTGCGCAGCCAGCCGTCGTCGGTGAAGGCGCGGGCGCTGTCCTCCGGCCGCTTCCAGTACCCCTTCATCACGTTCGGGCCACGCACCTGCAGCTCGCGGTTCTCGCCCACCCGCAGCTCGACGCCCTGCAGCGCGATGCCGACGGTGGCCGGGTCGTTGTGCTCCAGCGTGTTGGCCGCCACCACCGGCGCGGTCTCGGTCATGCCATAGCCCTGCAGCACCGGCACGCCCAGCCCGAGGAAGCAGCGCGCCAGCGCCGGCGCGAGCGGCGCGCCGCCGCTGACCGCCACCCGCAGCCGGCCACCAAAGCTCGCGCGCAGCGGGCGGCCCACCAGCGCGTCGAGCAGCGGCGCGACCAGCAGCTCGGCCGCGGCCCAGGGGCTGGCCGCCGTGGCAAGGCCCTGCCGCCGGCAGAAGCGCCGCCAGCCGACGCCCTGCGCCGCCTCGAACAGCCAGCGCTTCGCGCGCGAGCCGGCCAGCCGCGCATCGAGCTGCGCGCGCACCCGCTCGTAGATGCGCGGCACCGAGATCAGCACGGTCGGCCGCACGGTCCGCAGGTCCTCGGCCAGCAACGCCACCGAACGCGCATGCGCGACGCTGCTGCCGGCGGCGATCGGCAGGTAGTAGCCCGCCGTGCGCTCGAAGGTGTGCGACAGAGGCAGGAACGACAGGAAGACATCGTCCGGCCCCGGCGCGACGTGCGCGAGCACCGCCATCACGTTCGCGACCACGTTGGCATGCGTCAGCATCACGCCCTTCGGCTTGCCGGTGGTGCCCGAGGTGTAGACGACCGCGGCCAGGTCATCGGGCTGCGGCGGCGTGGCCGGCAGGCCCGCAGCCTGCGCGCCGGCGGCCAGCCATTCGCCCAACGCGATCACGGGAATGGCGCCGCCCTGGGCGGATGCAATGGCGCTTGCGCCCACCACGACGACGCAGCGCAGCGCCGGCAACGCGACGCCGGCGGCACGGATCGCTTCCCACTGCGCCACCTCCTGCACCATCAGCACGGCCGCCTCGCAGTCGCCGAGGATGTAGGCGATGCTCGCCGGGTTGTCGAGCGCATGCATCGGCACCGGCACGCAGCTGCAGGCCATCGTCGACAGGTCGGCCCAGACGGCCTCGACGCCGTTCGGCAGCAGCAGCCCGACGCGTGCGCCGCCCGGCAGGCGCAGCGCGGCCAGTGCCTGCGTCCAGCGCTGCACCGCGGCGGCGGCCTCGCGCCAGCTGAGCGCGACCCAGCGGCTCGCGGTGGGATCAAAGCGGTGGTAAGCGGTGTCGTCGGGGCTGCGCAGGACGCGCGCGTCGAACAGTTCGGTCAGCGTGCGGGCGTGGGACAGGATCGGATCGTCGAGGGTCATCGCACCATTGTCAGGTCAGAGCAGGTCAGGTCAGATCAGGGCCCGGCACGTCGCACGTAGGCGTCGCACCAGCCCTTGGCCGCCACCAGCTTGCGCGGGAACAGCGTGCACTCCGACCAGGGCTGCGCCGGCACGCGGTACAGCGCGCAGTTGTCGCAGGTGCTGCCGGCCGTGAACTTCGGATAGACCTTGCGGTCGACGCGTGCCACGTCCTCGACGTAACCGACCGCCTTCGCATGCGGGTCGCGCTCGTCCAGGTGCGCGAAGGTCGACGGGTCCGGCGGTGGGGCCGGTTTCGGCTTGGCGTGGACGGCCGGCACGAGCAGCGCCGCACCGGCCGGCACCAGCGCAATGAAGCGGCGCCGCGTGCAAGCCAGGTTGCTCGCCGGCTGGATCGGCAGGTCCATGGAATCTCCCCCTCGACGATGGATTGAACGGATCCATTCTTCGGTGTGCGCCCGCGCCGCGGCTTGCGCCACGTCAAGAAGACCCCCACGCACGCAGACACCCCAAAGCCACGATGTCACACTGAACCATGAGCGTCCGCCACCTCGACCACCTGCTGGAACCCCGATCGATCGCCGTGGCCGGCGCCTCCGACCGCCCTGCCAGCGTCGGCGCGACCGTCTGGCGCAACCTGCGCGCGGGCTTCCGCGGCCCGCTGCATGCCCTCAACCTGCGGCTGCGCACGCTCGACGGGCAGCCGGTCTTCACGCGCCCCGACCAGCTGCCGGCCGCGCCCGACCTGGCCGTGCTGTGCACGCCACCGGACACGCTGGCCGCGTTGATCGACCAGTTCGGCCGGCTCGGCACGCGCGCCGCCATCGTGATGACGGCCGGGCTCAGCGCCGCGCAGAAGCAGGCGGTGCTCGATGCCGCGCGGCCGCACGTGCTGCGCATCCTCGGGCCGAACTGCCTCGGCCTGCTGACGCCGCGGCTCGGGCTGAACGCGAGCTTCGCGCACACCGATGCACTGCCCGGCAACATCGCCTTCATCTCGCAATCGGGCGCGCTGGTCACCGCGGTGCTCGACTGGGCCAAGGCGCGCGGCGTCGGCTTCTCGCACCTGGTGTCGCTCGGCGAGCATGCGGATGTCGATTTCGGCGACCTGCTCGACCACCTGGCCAGCGATGCGCACACGCGCGCGATCCTGCTGTACATCGAATCGATCGGCGGCTCGACCGCCACGGTGCGCAAGTTCATGTCGGCCGCGCGCGCGGCGGCGCGCAACAAGCCGGTGATCGTCGTGAAGGCCGGTCGCGCCGGCAACGGCATTCGCGCCGCGGCGTCGCACACCGGCGCGCTGGCCGGCTCCGACATCGTGTTCGACGCCGCGATCCGCCGCGCCGGCATGCTGCGGGTGGACACGCTGCAGGAACTCTTCGTCGCGGCGCAGACGCTCGCGCGCTTCGGCGCCAACCGCGACGACACGCTGACCCTCGTGACCAACGGCGGCGGTGCCGGCGTGCTGGCCGCCGATGCCGCGGCGCGGGCCGGCGTGCCGCTGGCCGAATTGACGCCGGCGCTGTTGGCCCGCCTCGATGCGGTGCTGCCGGCCACCTGGTCGCACGGCAACCCGGTCGACATCATCGGCGACGCGCCGGCGCAGCGCTACGTCGACGCGCTGCAGGCAGTGCTGGCCGAACCGCGGGCCGGCGCGGTGCTGTTCATGCATGCGCCGACCGCGATCGTGCCGAGCGCCGACATCGCGCGCTCGCTGCTGCCGCTGGCCCGCGACGCCACCGGCCGGTTGATGGCCTGCTGGCTCGGCGACGGTGCGGTGGCCGAGGCACGCGGCCTGTTCGCCGGGGCCGGCGTGGCCGACTACGCAACGCCCGAGGAGGCGGTCAACGCGTTCTCGATGCTGCGCTGCTACCGGCACAACCAGGCCACGCTGCTGGAGACCCCGTCGGCCAGCGCCAATGCGGCGCCCGACCTCGCGGCCGCACGCCGCGTGATCGACGCGGTGCTGGCCGACGGCCGCGAGATGCTGCACGAGCACGAAGCCAAGGCGGTGCTGGCGGCCTACGGCATCCCGGTGGTGGCGACGCTGCGCGTCGACGCCCACGCCGATGCGGCCGTCGAAGCGGCCGGCCGCATCGGCTACCCGGTGGCGCTGAAGATCGTCTCGCCGGACATCACGCACAAGTCCGACGTCGGCGGCGTCGCGCTCGGCCTGGCCGACGAGGCGGCGCTGCGCGCGGCGGCCGTCCGCATGCTCGACACGGTGCGCGCCGCGCAGCCGCAGGCCCGCCTCGGCGGCTTCAACGTGCAGGCGATGGCGAGCCGGCCGATGGCGCAGGAGCTGATCGTCGGCGCGAGCATCGACCCGAGCTTCGGCCCGGTGCTGATGCTCGGCCACGGCGGCACCGCGGTCGAGGTGCTGGCCGACCGCGCGATCGGGCTGCCGCCGCTGAACCGGGCGCTGGCGCGCGAGCTGGTGTCGCGCACCGCCGTGTCGCGCCTGCTGGCCGGCTACCGCGACCACCCGGCCGCGCGGCTCGATGCGGTGGGCGACGCGCTGGTCGCGGTGTCGCAGATGCTGGCCGACCTGCCGGAGCTGGCCGAGCTCGACATCAATCCGCTGTGGGCCGACCACGACGGCGTGCTGGCGCTGGACGCGCGCATCCGGCTGAGCCGCGTGCCGGTCGCCGGTGCGCAGCGCTTCGCGATCCGGCCGTATCCCGATGCACTGGTCGAGACGATCCAGTGGCACGGCGAGACGCTGGTGCTGCGGCCGGTGCGCCCGGAGGACGAGCCGGCGCACCGCCGCTTCGTCGAGCAGCTGAGCCCCGACGACCTGCGCTTCCGCTTCTTCAACGCGCGCCGCGAACTGGCGCACAGCGAGCTCGCGCGGTTGACGCAGATCGACTACGCCCGCGAGATGGCCTTCGTCGCGGTGCGCCCGGGGACGGATGGCGGCAGCGAGACGCTCGGGGTGGCCCGCGCGGCAATCGACCCGGACAACCTCGAGGCCGAGTTCGCGATCGTCGTGCGCAGCGACCTGCAGGGCCGCGGCTTGGGCCGCCTGCTGATGGACAAGCTGATCGCCTACCAGGCCGCGCAGGGCACGCAGCGGCTGGTGGGCCTGGTGCTGCACGACAACGTGGGGATGCGTGCGTTCATGCAGCGCCTGGGCTTCGCGCAGCACGGCGGCGACAGCGACGCGCTGCGCCTGGTGCTGCCGCTGCAGGGGCTGCCGGTCAGCGGATGACGAGCACCGGCGTCTTGCAGTGGTTCAGCACGCGGTTCGTCACCGAGCCGAGCACCACCGAGCCGAGGGCCGAGTGGCCGTGCGAGCCCATCACCACCAGGTCGAAGCGACCGCCGTCGGCCATCTCGCTGATGACGGACGGCGCGTGGCCGACCTTCTCGACGAAGCTGGCGCGCCATGTCTGCTGGGCGATGAACGCCCTCACCGGCTTCAGCACGTCGTCGGCTTCGGCGCGGTAGTAGGTCTCGACCGTCTCGCGGTCGAAGAAGCCCTTCGCATGGGCCGGCACCGGCATCGTCACGGTGAGCACGGTGTAGTCGTGGCCCGCGCCGAGGAACTCGTCGTGGGCGGCTAGGTAGGCCAGCATCTGCTTCGTGCAGGCGCTGCCATCGACAGCCAGCAGGATCTTCATGGTCTTTCTCCTTCGTCGTGGTGGAAACCGGGATGGGAACGTTCGATCTCAATGAACCATCAGCAGCGGCAGCCGGGCGGTGTGCATCAGCGAGCGGGTGGCGCCGCCGAGTACCTGCTCGCGCAGCCGGCCGTGGCCGTAGCAGCCCATCACCAGCCATTGGGCGCCGACCTGGGCCGCCAGCGTCGTCAGTTCTGCCCCGATGGAGCGCGGTTCGTGGCCGCGCTGGTGCAGGACGGGCGTGATGCCGTGGGCCTTCAGGTGGCCGACGATGTCGAGCCCGCCGGCGGCACCGACGACCGCGCTGCGTGACCAGCTGGCCACGTGCACCTCGCGGGCCTGCACGAGGAACGGCAAGGCGGCGGTGACGGCACGGGCGGCCTCGCGCGAAGGCTTCCAGGCGACCAGCACGCACTCCGGCGCGGACGCGGCGATGCCGGTGCCGGGCACGATGAGCGCGGGCTTGCCGCTCTCGATCAGCAGCGACTCGGTGAAGCCGGCCGGCAGGTCGTGGCCCGGGATCGCGGGGTCGCGCTGGCCGAGCACCAGCAGGTCGGTGCACAGCGCATGCTGGACGACGGCTTGCAGCACCGGCTCGCGCACGACCTCGGCCCAGCGCACGCGCGAGAGCTCCTCGCCGCCGGTGATGTCGTGCAGCAGGCGGTCGCGGGCCAGCTCGCGCAGGTCGGGTTCGCCGATGGCGGAGGCGGCGCCGGCCACGGCCCCGAAGCGCCCGTCGGTCTGGGCGCGCAGCGGCGTCGCGGCGAACAGTGCGGTGACTTCGGCGTTGTGGCGCTCGGCCAGTTCGCGCGCGACCGTGAGCCGGGCCGTGGTGCGCGGCGAGGTGTCCGCCAGCATCAGGATCGTGCGGATCGGGTTCGCGGGGGCGAGGCGTTGCGACATGCCTCGACGGTACGCCTGTGCCGCCGCAATGGGTTGATTCAGCTCAGTAGAACGCCCATTCATCCCAAGGTCGCCACCAGCAGCGCCTTGATCGCGTGCATCCGGTTCTCCGCCTGGTCCCGCACGATCGAGGCCGGCGACTCGAAGACCTCCTCCGTCGCCTCGGCCGACAGGCCGTGCATGAACTTGACCGACGGATTGCCCGCCGCCGCCATCAGCCGCGCAGTCACCTGGTACGGTCGAAGCAAGGCCATCCGCTCCGCCCAGGCTGCGTCCGACTCGCCCATCGCCGCCCGCACATCGGTGTAGATGAAGTCGACGCCCGCCACCGCCTGCAGCGGCAGCTCGGTCAGCGTCAGCTTCGCGCCACTCACGCGGGCCAGCGCCTCGCACTGTGCCTGCAGCTGCCAGGCCGGCCACAGCGCCCGCGGCGCCGCGATGCGCAGGTCCATGCCGGTCAGCGCCGCGCCCAGCAACAACGAATCGCCCTTGTCGCAACGGGCATCCCCGAGGCAGGCCACGCGCATCTCGCGCAGCGGCTTGTCGCAGTGCTCCTGCATCGTCATCAGGTCGGCCAGAACCTGCGTCGGGTGGAACTCGTCGGGCGATCCGTTGTAGACCGGCACACCGGCATGCGCCGCCAGCGTCCTCACCGTCTGGCGCGCGAAGCCGCGGTACTCGATCGCGTCGTACAGGCGGCCCAGCACGCGCGCGGTGTCCTTCAGGCTTTCCGCCTCGTGCATCGGGGAATGGTCCGGACCGATGAACGAGACGTGCGCGCCCTGGTCGTGCGCTGCCAGTTCGAACGCGCACCGCTCGCGCGTCGACGACTTCTCGAAGATCAGCGCGATGTTGCGCCCGCGCAGCGTCGGCTGCTCGGTGCCGGCCGCCTTCGCACGCTTGAGCTCGTGCGACAGCGCCAGCAGCTGCTGGATGTCGCGCGCGTCCAGCTCGTCCAACGACAACAGGCTGCGGTTCTTCAAGCTGTAGGCCATCGCGCTCGCCTCTCCATGGCTCCATTGCAATGCCCTTCGGCGGGCGTGGAAGCAGCCTAGCGGGAGCGGCCGCGTCGCCCTTGATGCCCGTCAAGCCGCGGCGCAGGGGCCGCGGCTGATACACGCCGGACACCGACGGTTCACGCGCTGTTACGCAGCGACCCCCGCCGGTCGCGCTGCATTGACAGGCGGCTCCCAAGCTCTCGTCCATTCCACAAGACACCAGGAGCCCGCCATGCACATCGCCACGCCGCACACCGAATCCGCCAGCCGCCTATCGATGCCGACTCCGATGCCGGCTCTCATGCAGATGCCGGCGGCGATCCCGGCGGCAGCGCGCGGCGCGGCCCGCCCCGATGCCGCCGCGGTGTGCGCCCGGGTCAACGACTCGCTGAAGCTGCTGGCCGAATCGGTCGACCTGCAGCGCCGCATCGTGCACGCCGGCGACACGGTGTTCCAGGGTGGCCAGGGCTTCCAGTGCCTGTACATCATCAACTCCGGCTTCTTCAAGACGCTGAACGTCGCGGCCGATGGCCGCGAGCAGGTCGTCGGCCTGCACTTCAAGGGCGACTGGATGGGCTTCGACGGCATCGCGCACGGCCAGTACGGCTGCGACGCGATCGCGATGGACACCGGCGAGGTCTGGACGATCCGCTACGACACGCTGCTGCTGGCCGCCGCCCGCCAGCCGGCACTGCTGGGCCTGCTGCACGCCGCGATGAGCCGCGAGATCTCGCGCGACCGCGACTCGCTGCTGTCGCTGGGCACGCTGCCGGCCGATGCGCGCGTCGCCGATTTCCTGCGCTACTGGGCCGAATCGCTGTCGCAGCGCGGCCTGCGCGCCGACCAGATCACGCTGCGCATGACGCGCGCCGAGATCGGCAACTACCTCGGCATGACGCTCGAGAGCGTCAGCCGCGCGCTGTCGCGCATGGCCCGCAGCAACGTGATCCGCTTCACCGAGAAGGGCCGGCGCGACCTGTGCATCGCGAGCACCGAGGCGCTCGCGTCGTTCATCCAGGCGGCGATGACGCCGCAGTCGCGGGTGCTGCAGTGACCGCCCGGACCATCGCCTCGGAGAGCTCCTCGCGCGAATAGGGCTTGCGCAGCAGCTCCCACGGCAGGCCGGCGCTGCTGTCGCCGACCATCGCCTCCGACGAATAGCCCGACATCAGCAGCACCGCCAGCGCCGGCCGCAGCGCGGTGGCGCGCCGCGCGAGTTCGGTGCCGCGCATGCCGGCGCCGAGGATCACGTCGCTGAGCAGCAGGTCGACCGGCTCGGCCCGCTCCAGCGCGGCCAGCGCCGCCTCGGCGCTCGAATGGGCCGTCACCTCGCACTTCAGTGCGAGCAGGAAGCTGCGGCACACCGCCAGCACCTCCGGATCGTCTTCCACCACCGTCACGCGCAGGCCGGGCGCCAGCACCGCCGGCGCCACGCCGCGCGCTTCGGCACGGCCCGGCGCATCGAAGCGCGGCAGGTACAGCGTGACGCGCGTGCCGGTCCCGGGCGCCGAATCGATGACGACCGCACCGTTCGACTGCTTCGCGAAGCCGTACACCGTGCTCAGCCCGAGCCCGGTGCCGCGGCCGGCCTCCTTGGTCGTGAAGAACGGCTCGAACGCGCGGTCGCGCACCGCCTCGGACATGCCGTGGCCGGTGTCCGAGACGCTGATCTCGACGAACCCGTCGTCGGCCGCCGCGGCCTCGCCGAGCTCGGCCGCCAGTTCCGTCGGCACGCGCCGGCACGGCCGGCATGCGAACGACAGCGTGCCACCCTCGGGCATCGCGTCGCGCGCATTGATCGCGATGTTGAGCAAGGCCGACTCCAGCTGCCCGGGATCGGCCCGGCAGCCGGGGCACGCCTCGGCGGCGTCGACGACGATCTGCACCCGCTCGTCGAGCGTGCGGTGCAGCATGTCGGCCAGCGAGCGCAGCAGCAGCGCCGGCTCCACGCGCGTGGGCACCAGGCGCTGGCGGCGCGAGAACGCCAGCAGCTTGCCGGTCAGTTCGGCGCCCCGCTTGGCCGCGCGCGTGGCGGCACCCAGCATCTGCTGCAGGCGCGGCTCGTCGGCCACCTGCGGCTCGAACTCGAGCACCTGCAGGTTGCCCTGGATCACCGTCAGCAGGTTGTTGAAATCGTGCGCAATGCCGCCGGTCAGCTGGCCGACGCTCTCCATGCGCTGCGCATGGCTCAGTTGCTCCTCGGTCTGCGCGCGCTGCAGGCTGGTCGCCAGCAGGCTGGACAGCGAGTCGAGGAAGCGCAGTTCGTCGTCGCCGAAACGGCGGGCCTCGCGGCTGCGCACCGCCAGCGTGCCGACGATGCTGCCGCGGTCGGACAGGGGCACGGCCAGGCCGCTGACCAGCCCGCGCTGGAGGTAGTCGGGCGGTACCTTGAAGCGGGTCTCGCGGGCGTAGTCGGACACCAGCACCGGCTTGCCTTCGGCCACGACGAAGCCGGCCGGCGTGTCGGGACGATTGGGCAGGCGCCGCCCCTCGACCTCGGCGCCGCCCAGGCCGACGCCGGCGGCGAGCCGGAACTCGAGCCGGTTCGGCTCCAGCAGCCAGACCACCGCCGTCTCGGCCTGCATGCCTTCCGCGGCGATCCGGGGCACCTGGCTGAGCAGCGCCTGCGGGTCGCGGGTGTCGACCGCCAGCCGCGCGAGCTTGGCGATGTATTCGCTGTAGCGGGCCTGCTGCAGCGCCTGCTGCACGCGCGGGTAGCCGGCAATGCCGCGGATCGCCGCGACCACGTAGGGCAGGCCGTCGTCCTGCAGCGGGCTGAGCGCGATCTCGACCATCACCTCGCTGCCGTCCTTGCGGCGCGCGGTCAGCTCGAGCTGCGTGCCCATCGGCCGCGGCTTCGGGCTCATGCCGTAGGCGCCGCGGTAGGCCGCATGGCGCGGGCGGATGCTGTCGGGGACCAGCGCGTCGACCGGCAGGCCGACCAGCTCCGCGAGCTCGTAGCCCAGCAGCAAGGCGGCCGCCGGGTTCGCCCGCGCGATCAGGCCCTGCGCATCGACCAGCAGCAGTGCATCGGGGTAGGCCGAGAACAGCGAGCGGAACAGGCGCCCCTCTTCCGGTGTCGGCGGCGGCAGGCGGTGCGGCATCGGGGACCCTCGATCAGACACCGACCACCGGCACCGCGAGCATGTAGCCGGCGCTGCGCACCGACTTGATCAGCTGCGGGCTGTCCGGATCGGCTTCGAGCTTCTTGCGCAAGCGCCCCACCTGAACGTCGATCGTGCGGTCGAACGGCGCCGCCTCGCGGCCGCGGGTGCTCTCGAGCAGGAAATCGCGCGACAGCACCCGCCCCGGGTGGCGCACGAACACGCTCAGCAGGTCGAACTCGCCGCTGGTCAGCATCACTTCGACACCGCCGCGGTTGGCCAGGCGGCGCGCGGCGAGGTCGAGTTCCCAGTCGAGGAAGCGCAGCCGCTCGGGCGCGGACGCCACGGCGGGCGGCGCAACGGCCGTGGAAGAGGTGGTCGGCGGCGGGGCCACGCGCCGCAGCACCGACTTGATCCGCGCGAGCAGTTCGCGCAGGTCGAACGGCTTGGTCACGTAGTCGTCGGCACCGATCTCCAGCCCGACGACCTTGTCGACCGCATCGCCGCGGCCGGTGATGATGATCAGCCCGCACTGGTGGTGCTCGCGCAAGCGGCGCGCGATCACGAAGCCGTCTTCGCCGGGCAGGCCCAGGTCGAGCAGCACCAGCGACGGCGGGTCGGCGGCCATCAGCGCATCGAGCGCGCGGCCCTGGTGCACCTGCGACACCCGGAAGCCCTGCCCGCCGAGGTAGTTGGCGAGCAGCTGGGTGATGTCCACCTCGTCGTCCAGCACGGCGATGTGTTGCGGAACCCCCTGCGATGTCACGACATGCTCCCCCATTTGCGCAGTCGCGCGGCCGGCGGCATGCCCCCGGCCGCCCGGCAGCACTATACGCGGCACGTCGCTCGGCTCAGCGCGACTCGGCAGCGCGCAGCTCGACGAAGCCGCCCGCGCGGAACACCGTCAGCCGCGTGCCCGGCAGCGCGCGCCACGACAGCAGCGCGCGCACGAAATCGCCGCTGTCGCCGAGCGCCCTGCCGTTCATGCCGACCACGATGTCGCCCACGCGCAGGCCGAGCCCGGCCGCGACGCTGCCGCGCGCCACCGCATTGACGAAAGCACCGCGTGCATCGGCCCGGCCGGCGTGCCAGGCCGCCAGCGGCGACACGTCCTCGAAGCCCGCGCCCAGCCGCGGGCGCGGCGGCACGTTCTCGCTGCGCAGCTCGGCCACCACCTGCTGCACCACCTCGATCGGCATGAACAGGCTGACGCCCGAGCTGCCGTAGGGGCCGACCACGGTGCGCAGGCTCATGCCGACGATCGCGCCGCGGGCGTCGAGCAGCGGGCCGCCGGAATTGCCGGGGTTCAGCGTCAGGTCGCTCTGGATGAACAGCACCTCGCCGTCCTCCGCGAAATGCCGGGCCCGCCCGCCGACGATGCCGGCGACCACCGAACGGTTCAGGCCGTAGGGCTCGCCGACCGCCAGCACCCAGTCGCCGGCACGCAGCGCGGCCGAACGGCCGAACACCGGCGCGCCGTCGGGCGGCGTGTCCATGTCGAGCAGCGCGATGTCCATGTCGCGGTCGATCGCGCGCACCCGTGCGGGACGCACGCGCTGGTCGGGCAGCTTCACCAGCACCTGGTGCGCACCGGTGACGACGTGCGCCGCCGTCACGACCGCGCCGCTGTCGTCGATGAAGAAGCCGGCGCCGACGCGCGCCGGCAGTTGGGCGGTGCTCCACGGCGCGAGTTCATCGCCACGCGGCAGCGAGGCGTCGTCGACATCCGCATCGGCATCGGCGCCGATCCCGTAGACGCCGACGGCGAACGCGCTGCCGCGGTTCACCGCCACCGCGAAACCCGCCGCCGGCGCGGGGGCCGCGGGCGGCAACCCGGCGGCGCAGCCGGCCAGGCCGAGCAGGCCGGCCAGCACGAAGGCCCGCGACAGGCGCCCCACGCGGTCAACGCCCGCCCGGCGGCCGGGCCGTGTGGGCCAGTGCGGGCCCGATGCCCAACGGCGGCGGCAGCGCCCACAGGATCTTCTTGAAGACATGGCGGTAGTTCTCGTCCGGCTCGTGGCCGGTCAGCGGGTCGCGGTTGTCGCAGAACGCACTGTCGAGCCCGGCCCAGTCCTCGGCCGTCAGCACGCGCCGCGCCAGCGGCAGCACCTCGGTTTCCTCGGCCGCGATGTGGGCGAGGTAGAAGTCGACGTAGCGTTGCATCGCCTGCTCGAAACGGTCGCGCCGCTGGCACAGCTGACCGGTGTCGGCCATCATCTCGAAGCCGAGCAGCTCGTGCTCCAGCTCGCGGATCGCACGCTCGCCGTCGGCATGCTCGCGGTCGAGCCGGTCGAGCACCTCGTCGCCCTCGGTGGTGCGCTTGCGCAGCAGCGGAAACAGCAACTCGCTCTCCTTCGCGTGGTGCAGCCGCTCGGGGAATTCGTCGACGTAGAACAGCATCGCGCGCAGCACCGCGAAATCCGGCAGGCTGCCGCGGCGCCGGTGATCGGCCAGCAGCAGGCTGATCGAGCGCAGCATCGCCGACATGGCGCTGTGTTCTTCGAGGATGACGCGGATGGCAGCGTGGTTCATGGCGATGTCCCGGTCGGCGACGGAAGCCCGAGCTTGGCGCCCGGGCCGCCGCTGCGGCTTGATCCGCATCAAGCGAGTGCCTCGGCAAAGGGTGGCGAAATCCGACGCAAGTCAAGCCGTGAATCGGTGGGAAGGCCCGGTTGCGCGCTGCCTCTGCCTGGAGTTGAATGCGGTCACATCTGAAAACAACGCACCGCACCCGGCCTCGCGCATTTCCCCCCGGGTGCAGGGAGGGTTCGACATGACAGCAACGGAGCTGCTGGCGGTACAGCTGGCGCACCACTCGCCGGAGGCGCTGGTCGCCACCGACGCCGGCGGCAACGTCACCTGGTGGAACCACGCCGCCGAGGCCCTGTTCGGCTATTCCCGCGACGAAGCGCTCGGGCGTCGGTTGGCCGACCTGCTGCTCCCCGCGGGCATGGCCGAGCCGCCGCACGACGACGGGCGCAGCCACGAGGTGGTGCGCCGCTGCAAGGACGGCTCGCTGATCTACGTGCTCGCGTCGGTGCGTGTCCTGGCCGCAGAGCCCGGCAACCCCGGCAGCACGGTGCGCGCCTACGGCATGGCCGACGTGACGCACATGAAGGTGGCGCGCGACGCCCACCTGATCGACACCCGCTACCGCGGCCTGCTGGAATCGACACCGGACGCGATCGTGATCGTCAACGACATCGGCCGCATCGTGTTCGTCAACGGCCAGGCCGAGGCGGTCTTCGGCTACCGGCACGAAGACTTGGCCGGCCGCCCGCTCGAGCACCTGATGCCGCAGCGCTATCGCAGCGCGCACGGCGCCCACCTGGCGCGCTACCTGGCGCAGTCGCGCACGCGCGAGATGGGCCTCGGGCTCGAGCTGTACGGGCTGCGTCAGAACGGCGAGGAATTCCCGGTCGAGATCAGCCTGAGCCCGCTGGAGACCGAGGCGGGCCGCATGGGCATGAGCGCGATCCGCGACATGACCTACCGCCGCAAGGCCGAGCAGAAGTTCCGCGGGCTGCTCGAATCGGCGCCCGACGCGATCGTGATCGTCGACCGCAGCGGCCAGATCGTGCTGGTGAACACGCAGACCGAGCGGCTGTTCGGCTACCCGCGCGTCGAGCTGCTGGGCCAGCCGATCGAGATCCTGGTGCCGGAGCGCTTCCGCGCGCTGCACCCGGGCCATCGGCACCAGTTCTTCGCCGACCCGAACGTGCGGCCGATGGGCGCCGGGCTCGAGCTGCAGGGGCGCCGACGCGACGGCTCGGAGTTTCCGGTCGAGATCAGCCTGAGCCCGCTGGAGACCGAAGAAGGCACGCTGGTGAGCGGCTCGATCCGCGACATCTCCGAGCGCCGCCGCGTCGAGCATGCGCTGCAGGAGAAGAACGTCGAGCTGGAGCGCGCGAACCAGGCCAAGGACAAGTTCCTCGCGACGATGAGCCACGAGCTGCGCACGCCGCTGAACGCGGTGATCGGCTTCACCGGGCTGCTGCTGATGAGGCTGCCGGGGCCGCTGACGGGCGACCAGGAGAAGCAGCTGACGATGGTGCAGTCGAGCGCCAAGCACCTGCTGTCGCTGATCAACGACCTGCTCGACCTCGCGAAGATCGATTCCGGCAACGTGCAGATGCAGTTCAAGCCGGTGGCCTGCCGCGCGCTGGTGGAGGGAGTCGCCGCGACGCTGCGCCCGACGGCCGAGGCCAAGGGGCTGCGGCTGCTGGTGCGGCTGCCGCCGCAGGACGTGTCGGTCGACAGCGATGCCCGCGCGCTGCAGCAGATCGTGCTCAACCTGGTGAGCAACGCGGTCAAGTTCACCGAGAGCGGCACGGTGACGGTCACGCTGGATGCGCCGGACGCGACCGGTGTGTCGGTGTCGGTCAGCGACACCGGGCCGGGCATCGGTGCCGACGAGCAGGCGCGGCTCTTCCAGGCCTTCACCCGCGTGGGCAGTGCGACGTCGCGCAGCCGCATCGAGGGCACCGGCCTCGGGCTGTACCTGAGCCGCAAGCTGGCCGAGCTGCTGGGCGGGCGCATCGAACTCGACAGCGAATGCGGCCGCGGCAGCTGTTTCACCCTGCACCTGCCCGCACGATGAGCGCACGCATCCTGATCGTCGAAGACAACGCGGCGAACCGCGAGCTGATGGATTACCTGCTGCGCGCCTTCGGCTTCGAGACGATGAAGGCGGCTGACGGCGCCATCGGCCTGGAGATCGCCCGCCGCGAGCGCCCCGACCTGATCCTGTGCGACATCCAGATGCCGGTGCTCGACGGCTATGCGTTCGCGCACGACGCCAAGACCGACCCGTCGCTGCGCGAGATCCCGCTGGTGGCGGTGACGGCATTCGCGATGGTGGGCGACCGCGACCGGGTGCTGTCGCACGGCTTCGACGGCTACATCGCCAAGCCGCTGGAGCCACTGGCCTTCATCCAGGCCGTCAACGCAGCGCTGCCGACGACGCTGCGCGCCAACGAGGCGCCGCAGCCGCAGCCCACCTTCAAGCGGCTGCCGCCCAGGGGCGTCACGGTGCTGGTGGTCGACGATTCGCCGATGAACCTGGAACTCAAGCGCGACCTGCTGGAGCCGCACGGCTACACGGTCGTCACGGCCGGGACGCCGACTCACGCGCTGCGGCTCGCGCGCGAGCACCGGCCGGCGCTGATCCTGTCGGACGTCGGGATGTCCGAGGGCAGCGGCTTCGACTTCATCCGCACCGTGAAGGCCGACCTGTGGCTGCGCGACATTCCCTTCATCTTCCTGTCGTCCACGCACCAGGACGAGGCCTCGCGCGCGCTGGGCCTGCAGCTCGGTGCGCTTCGCTACCTCCAGCGCCCGATGGAGTCGGCACTGCTGCTGGCCGAGATCGAGGCCTGCCTGGCGCACCGCTGAGTCCCCCCGGGCTGCGCTGGACCAAGGCGCGCGCGCCGCGCCGCGGACGGTGGCTTCGACCTCGTGATGCGTTGAGACTTGATCCGGCGCAAGGCGCGCCGGCCGTGCCGTTGCTATGGTGCCGGCCACCGTGACCCCGCCCTGCCCGATGAACGAATCCACCGATCGCTCCGCCCTGCCCGCTGCCTTGATGGAGGAGACCGTGCGCGGTGGCCTGCAGCCGCTGCGCCTCGGCGGCCGCACGCTGCTGCCGATCGTGCAAGGCGGCATGGGCGTGGGCGTCTCGGCGCATCGGCTCGCGGGCACGGTGGCGGGGCTGGGCGCGATGGGCACTCTGTCGTCGGTGGACCTGCGCCGACTCCATCCGGACCTGATGGCGCAGACGCCCGACCTGCCGCCCGGACCCGCGGCGACCGCGAGCGCCAAGCTGGCGATCAACGCGGCCAACCTGGTGGCCATCGAGCGCGAGATCCGCGCCGCGCGCGAGCTGTCGGGCGGGCGCGGCCTGCTCGCGATCAACGTGATGCGCGCGGTCAGCGACTATGCGCCGTCGGTGACGCGCGCGCTCGAATGCGGCATCGACGCGGTCGTCGTCGGCGCCGGGCTGCCGCTGGACCTGCCGGAGCTGGCGAGCGATCACCCGAAGGCGCTGCTGATCCCGATCCTGTCGGACGCACGCGGCGTGCAACTGCTGGTGCGCAAGTGGGAGCGCCGCAAGCGCCTGCCCGATGCGATCGTCATCGAGCACCCGGGGCTGGCCGGCGGGCACCTGGGCGCGGCGCGCATCGGCGACCTGCACGACACCCGCTTCGATTTCGAGACGGTGATCCCGCAGGTGCTGGCCTTCCTGCGCAGCGGCGGCTACGAACGCGAGGTCCCGCTGATCGCCGCCGGCGGCGTGCGCAGCCATGCCGACGTGCTGCGCCTGCAAGGCCTGGGCGCGGCGGCGGTGCAACTGGGCACGCCGTTCGCGGTGACGCACGAATGCGATGCGCACGCGGCCTTCAAGCAGGTGCTGGCGCAGGCGCGCGACGAAGACCTGGTCGAGTTCACCAGCGTGGCCGGCCTGCCGGCACGCGCGGTGCCCACGGTGTGGCTGCGCAACTACCTGAAGGCCGAACCGCGCCTGCAGCAGACGGTGCACGTGAAGCCGCGCTGCACGCTCGACTTCGACTGCCTCGCGCAATGCGGCCTGCGCGACGGCTTGCCGGGCTGGGGGCAGTTCTGCATCGACACGCAGCTCGCGGCGGCACTGCGAGGGGATGTGAAGAAGGGGTTGTTCTTTCGAGGCGTCGGCAAACTGCCGTTCGGGGCGCAGATCCGCGGGGTGGGGGAATTGCTGAGGTACATGGTGACGCCGCTGCCGGCCTGACGGGCGTACGCTTTGGCCCGCCGTGTCAATGGAAGAGCAACCACGTGGAATGGTCCGAAATCAACTGCATCATCTCGGCACTCGAAGCCTTGATCGAGAAATACGAAACGTCGCTGAAGAGTGGCGCCCTGAATGAAGACGACCGATCGGACGTCAGCAATGACCTGGCCTACGCAGAAATCCTGAAAGGCAAGTACGAGGAGATGCGTACCAAGGCGGCGGGTTGAAGCCCGCTCACCGCAGCAACTGCAGCAGCGTCTCCATGTCGACCGGCTTCACCAGGTGCTCGTCGAAACCATGCGCGGCTGACTTGAGCCGGTCTTCCGCCTGCCCGTAGCCGGTCAGCGCGATCAGCTTCAGCGCGTGGCCACCCGCCTTTGCGCGGATGCGCTGCGCCAGTTCGTAGCCGTCCATCACCGGCAGCCCGATGTCGAGCACCGCGATGTCGACCTCCTGCTGCTCCAGCAATTGCAGCGCCGACGGCCCGTCGTGCGCGACCACCGGCAGGTGGCCCAGCGCCTCCAGCAAGGTGGCCATCGTGGTCGCTGCGTCCTGGTTGTCGTCGACGACCAGCACGCGCCGCACGCTGCCGTGCGTGGCGACGCGCCACGCATCGGCGCCCGCCGGCGCCTCGGCCGGAGCGCCGGGCGCCTGCAGCGGCAACCGCAGCGTGAACCGGCTGCCGCGCCCCGGCCCGTCGCTCTGCGCGCCCAGCGTGCCGCCGTGCAGCGCCGCCAGGCTGCGCGCGATCGCGAGGCCCAGGCCGAGCCCGCCGTGCGGCCGGTTCAGCGCCTGCCGCTTGCCCTGCACGAAGGGCTCGAACACCACCATCAACTCGTCGGACGACATGCCGATGCCTTCGTCCTCGACCACCAGCACCGCATCGTCGCCATCGCGCCGCGCCTGCAAGGCCACGTGCCCGCCAACTTCGGTGAACTTGCTCGCGTTGGTCAGCAGGTTCGCGACGATCTGCCCCAGGCGCACCGCATCGCCGTGCAGCGGCAGCGGCTCCTCGACCCGCACCTCCAGCCGCTGGCGTTTCTGCTCGAACAGCGGGCTCACCGTCTCGACCGCCTGGCCGATCGCCGCGCCCAGGTCGAGCGGCGCACGCTGCAGCTCGACGCGCCCGCGCGTGATGCGTGCGACGTCGAGCAGGTCGTCGACCAGCCGCACCATGTGCCGCACCTGGCGCTCGATGATGCCGCGCTCCTTGACCGCCGCATCCTTCCAGTTCATGCGCATCAGGTGCAGCGCCGTGAGCATCGGCGCAAGCGGGTTGCGCAGCTCGTGGCCCAGCATCGCGAGGAATTCGTCCTTCGCGCGGCTCGCGTCCTCGGCCTGCTGGCGCGCGCTCAACTGCTCGGTCACCTCGTAGGCGACCACGGCAATCTTGACCGGCTGGGTGCCGTCCGGCTCGGTCAGCGGCTGGTAGACGAAATCGAAGTAGCGCGGCTCGGGCATCCGCACCTCGAAGGCCTTCGCAAAGTACGGCTCGCCGCTGCGCATCACGCTGTCGAGCAGCTCCTTCACGTTCAGGTCGCGCAGCTCGGGCATCGCCGTCAGCAGCGGCAGCCCCAGCAGCGGACGGTCGCCCACCAGGCGCCGCTGCTCGTCGTTCGCATAGCTGAACACGTGCTGCGGACCGTCGAGCAGCGCGACCGCCACCGGCGCGTTGTCGAACACCTCGACCAGCCGGCGGTTCGCGGCATCGCGGATCGCATGCATCTGCTCGCGCACCAGCAGCACCTCGACGCGCGCCGCCAGTTCGCGCGCCGAGAACGGCTTCACGATGTAGTCGTCGGCCCCCTTGGCCAGCCCCTCCAGCCGCGCCTCTTCGCCGGCATGCGCCGACAGCAGGATCACCGGCAGCGTGCGCAACGCGTCATGCGCGCGGATGCGCGCGAGCAGGCCGAAACCGTCGAGCTCCGGCATCATGATGTCGGTCACGACCACGTCGGGCCGGCGCCGGGCGATCGCGGCCAGCGCCTGCAGGCCGTCGGCCGCGCCCTCGACGTTCCAGCGCGCGCCCAGCACGCCGGCGATGTAGCTGCGCATGTCGGCGTTGTCATCGACCACCAGCACGGTCGCGCGCGACGCGTCACCCGGCCGTTGTGAACGCGATGGCACGCCCGGCGCCTGGCCGGCGCGCAGCGCGTCCTCGGCGAACGCATCCAGCGCCATCGCCCTGCCTGTCGTGGCCAACGCGGTGCCAGATGCGGTCGCGGCTACCGGCGCGACGCCCACGCGGTGCGCCGGCAGGTGCGCCACGCCCAGCGGCACGCGCACCACGAAGCAACTGCCGCTTCCCGGCGCGCTGGTCACGGTGACGCTGCCGCCGTGCAGGCGCACCAGCTCCTTGACCAGCGCCAGCCCGATGCCGGTGCCTTCGTGCGAGCGCGACCGCGCCCCGGCCACGCGGTGGAAGCGGTCGAACACATGGGCGAGCGCCTCGTCGTCCATGCCGATGCCGGTGTCGCGCACCTCCAACACGGCCTGGCCCGCCTCGGTGCGCAGCGAGACGGCGATCTCGCCGTCGAACGTGAACTTGAACGCGTTCGACAGCAGGTTCAGGACCACCTTCTCCCACATGTCGACGTCGACGAACACCTCGTTCGACAGCGTCTCGCAGGCCACGACGAAGCGCAGCCCGGCATGCTCGATCGCCGAGCGGAAGGCCGACGCGAAATCGCGCGTCAGCGCCGCCAGGTCGGTCGCCTGGTAGCTCGCCTCGACGCGCCCGGCCTCGATGCGCGAGAACTCCAGCAACGAGTTGACGAGCTTGCGCAGCCGCTCGCCGTTGCGATGCGCGAGCTGCAGCGCCTCGACCAGGTCGGCCGGCAGGTCCGGGCGCAGCAGCGCGTCCTGCAGCGGCCCGAGCATCAGCGTGAGCGGCGTGCGCAGTTCATGGCTCACGTTGCTGAAGAACAGGTTCTTCGCGCGGTCGAGCTCGGCCAGCGCCTCGGCCTTCTGGCGCTCTTCCAGCCGTGCACGCACCTCGCCGAGCCGCGACGCGACCTGCGAAGCCACCAGCGACAGGAAGCTGCGGTAGTCGTCGTCGAGCCGCCGGCGCGGGCTGATGCCCACCACCAGCGCGCCGACGTTCGGGGCCTGCCCGGCCACCACCAGCGGCAGCACGACCGCCTGCTGCACCGGCTCGGTCCACGCACCGCGGATCTCGCCGACCTGGGCCGCGATGCCGTCGGCCAGCTGCGGCAGACCGCTGCGCTCGGCCTCGCGCACTTCCTGCGCCAGCGGGCCCGGCGACGCCGCATCGCGCGCCAACCGACGCGGCAGCGCATCGGGCGGCACGTTGGCCGTCTGCGTGATGCGGGCAAGCGCCGCGTCGCGGCCGTCGGGCGCATCGGGGCCGTCGGGCAGGCGATCGGGCAAATACAGCGCGGCGAACGGCAGGTCTTGCGGGCTGTTGCCGAGCGTCGAGACGAGCTGCGCCGCGGCGGCCGCAAGCGACGGCAGCTCGCGGATCGGCAGCGCCGCCAGCTCGCGCAGCAGGCGCAGCCGGCGCTCGCCGATCGCACGCTCGGTGTCTTCGACCACCACGCACAGCATGCCGGCCACGCTGTCGGCATCGTCGTAGACCGGGCTGTACGAGAAGGTGTGGAAGGTTTCCTCGAGGTAGCCGCTGCGTTCGAGGAACAGCTGCAGGCCTTCGTCCCAGGTGGCGGTGCCGGTGCTGAGCACCTGGTCGATGCGCGGGCCGATGTCGTGCCAGATCTCGGCCCAGACCACGTCGGCGCGTGCGCCGAGCACCCAGTCGCGCTTGATGCCCACCGTCGGCAGGTAGGCGTCGTTGCAGAAGAACGTCGCCTCGCTGCCCCAGGCCATCCACATCGCGAAGCGCGAGTCGAGCATCACCCGCACGATGGTCTTCAGGCTCTGCGGCCAGCCGATCGGGTCGCCGAGCGGCGTGCGGCCCCAATCGAAGGCGCGCATGCGCTCGCCCATCTCCCCGCCTCTTTCGAGGAATCCCAACGACGTGTCGACCATCTTCAAATGCTAGCCGCGAAAGCAACGGCTGGTGACGCGCGTTACCGCCAGATCGCATCGCGCGCCATGGGCGGCCGGCGGCGGCTCGGTTAACCTCGCTGACTCTGCAACCTCCGACACTCCCATGCGCCTCGTGCCGATCGCCTGCCTGCTGTGGTTCTCCTGCGCTGCCATGGCGCAATCCAAGGACGAGGTCGTCGAAGGCGGCCTGCAGTCCGGCCAGCGCTACCAGCTCGCGCAGCACTGCGGCGCGAGCGACGCCGCGCTCGATGCCTTCAAGGAGCGCTTCGAGGCCGAGGCCCGCGGCCGCCAGGACCTGCTGGCCAAGCTGGACATCAACATCCTGAAGCTCTTCATGCAGGGCCGCCTGAATGGCGACCTGGCGTTCGAGGAACTGAAGACCAAACCGCAGGCCGACCGCGATGCCGCCTGCCAGCAGGCGCTGAAGTCGATCAGCCCGACAGGCTGACGCCGGCCTGCTGCCAGGCCGCGTGCAGCGCCGCGGCCACCGGCGCGCTGGCCGCGGTCATCGGGGCGCGCAAGGCCGGGCCGATGCGGCCCAGCGCCGCCAGCTGCGCCTTCAGCGGGCCCGGGTTCGGCTCGGCGAACAGCGCGCCGACCATCGGCGCCAGCGCATGGTGCAGCCGGCGGGCGCGCGGCAGGTCGCCTGCCTGCACCGCGTCGTACATCTCGACGAAGCCGCGCGGGTGCAGGTGCGCGCTGGCCGCGATGGCGCCCTGCCCGCCCTGGCACAGCGTCGTGAAGATGTTGTGGTCCTCGCCGGACAGCACCGCGAGCCGGCCGTCGGCGATCAGCGCCTGCGTCTTGCGGGGATCGCCGCCGCAGTCCTTCAGCCCGCGCACGCCGGGGATCGCGGCAATGCTGCGCAGCGTCGCCAGGCTCATCTCGGTGCCGGTGCGGTACGGAATGTCGTAGACGACGATCGCGCTCGGCGCGGCGGCCGCGACCTCGCGGTAGAACTCGACGATGCCCTGCTGCGACGGCCGCACGTAAGACGGCGGCGGCACCAGGAAGCCGGCGACCGTCTGCTCGCCGAAGCGCCGGCACGCGGCCGCCACCTCGCGCGGCGCGATGCCGCTCACGCCCATCAGCACTTTGCGCCCGCCCGCCGCCTGCAACACGGTGCGCAGCACGGCGGCCTGCTCGGCTTCGTCGAGCGTCGCCGCTTCGCCGGTGGTGCCGCAAGCCACCAGGCCGTGGATGCCGTCGGCGACCAGCCCGGCGACCAGCGCGGCGAGCCGTTCATGGTCGACGCGCCCGTCGGCCGCGAACGGCGTGATGACGGGGACCCAGATGCCGGACAGGTGTTGCATGAATGCCTTCCTCACGATGGCGCCGGGGCGGAGAACACCCGGACAGGCTGGGCATTCTAGGCAAGCGCGCCTGTTGCATTCAAGATCGCCGGGCGCGACACCTGGCGCCGCGCGGTCAGCTGATCAGCGCTTCACTTGCAACGGCAACAAGCGCAAGCGCGCGCGCTTCGTGTCGATCGTCAGCAGCGCACCGTCCTCTAGCTCGGCCGTCATCTGGCGCAGCGCGGCAACCACGTACAAGCCGATCGCAGAGGGACTCACGTCCTCGGCGCGGATCTGCACGACGCTCGGCTTGTCACCTTGGGTCGCAGCCAGCATGGCGCCGAAGTCCAGGTCGTGCGTCAGCACGACGTAGTCGTGTTCGGCCGCATACGCCATGATCAACGGGTCGGGGGCATCGCAGGCACCCAGTGTCGACCAATGGCGGGCTTCGATGCCGGCAGCATTCAAGACACCGATCCATCGAGGCGACAGGTTCATGTCGACGAGAAGACGCATCCTGCGTCACACACCGGCCAACTCGACCTCGCGCTCGTCGGCGCGCCAGGCGGCATAGCGCAACGCCTGCAGGATGTCTTCCCGCTCAAGATAGGGGTAGTCGGCCAGGATGTCATCGACGCTACGGCCCGCGCCGACCTGCCCCACCACCATTCCCACGGTGACTCGCATGCCGCGGATGCAGGCCTTGCCGCCCATCATGTCAGGTCGCTGTGTGATGCGTTCCAGGGGTCCCATGTCAGCTCCTTGTCGCAACGCGAACGATGGTAGAGAGTATCTCCTCGCGGCAGCGGCGCGGCTAGCCGATCCGCACGTTCTCGACCAGGAAATCCAGCAGCGCCCGCACCCGCGACGGCAGGTGCCCGCCCTGGCCGACGAACACCGCGTGCACCTCTTCGACATCGCCGGGGTTGAAGTCTTCCAGCACCGCCACCAGCCGCCCGGCCGCGATGTCGTCGCGCACCTGGAACGCCGCCAGCCGCGCCAGCCCGAGGCCGGCCACCGCGAGCCGGCGCAGCGATTCGCCGTCGCTCACCTGCGCAGTGCCGTTCAGCGCCACCGGCACGACCTGCCTGTCCTGCAGCAGCGGCCATCCCTCCAACGCCCGCGCATAGGTGAAGCCCAGGCGGTTGTGCGCGGCCAGGTCGGCCGGCGTGACCGGCGTGCCGCGCTGCTGCAGGTAGGCCGGCGAGCCGACGATCAGCTTGCGCGTCTCGCCCAGCTTGCGCGCCAGCAGCTGCGAACTCTTCAGCGGCCCGGCCCGCACCGCGACATCGGTGCGGCGCTCGAGCAGGTCGATCACTTCGTCGGTCAGCACGATGTCGAGCGTGACCTCGGGGTGCAGCGCCAGGAAGGCCGGCACCAGCGGCAGCAGGAAATGCTCGCCGAACGGCACGTTGACGTTCACGCTCAGGCGCCCGCGCGGCGCATCGTTGGTGGCCGCACCGCGCTCGGCTTCGTCGAGGTCGGCCAGCACGCGCACCGCGCGCTCGTAGAACACGCAGCCTTCGGGCGTCAGCTGCACCTGCCGCGTCGAGCGGGTGAGCAACCTCACCGCCAGCCGCGCCTCGAGCCGCCCGACCAGCTTGCTGACCGCCGACGGCGTCATCCGGAATGCCCGCGCCGCGGCCGAGAAGCCGCCCAGCTCGACGACCCGCACGAACACCTCCATCTCGCCCGAGCGGTTCACATCCAGTCGTGCCATGCCGGTCCTCGCTGATGAAATCGGTTCACAAGTGCTTTTCCGCCGGGCAGTCTAGTCCAAGACGTAGTTTGAACTCATCATTCCCGACTCAACGGCATCTGAATTCACAGTCATGAAGAACACCAAGCTGGCGCTGTATGCGCTGACCGTCGGCGCCTTCGGCATCGGCGTCACCGAGTTCGTGATCATGGGACTGCTGCTCGACGTGGGCACCGATCTCGGCGTGTCGGTGTCGTCGGCCGGGCTGCTGATCTCCGGCTACGCGCTGGGCGTCGTGGTCGGCGCGCCGCTGCTGACCGCGCTGACCCAGCACTGGCCGCGCAAGACGCTGCTGCTGGCGCTGATGGCAGTCTTCACGCTCGGCAACCTGAGCTGCGCGCTGGCGCCGACCTACGAGCTTCTGATGGCCGCGCGCGTGCTGACGGCGCTGGCGCACGGCAGCTTCTTCGGCGTCGGCTCGGTCGTCGCGACCGGGCTGGTGCCGCCGCAGCAACGCGCGTCGGCGATCGCGATCATGTTCACCGGCCTCACGGTGGCCAACATCCTCGGCGTGCCGTTCGGCACCTGGCTGGGCCAGCACTTCGGCTGGCGCGCCACCTTCTGGGCCGTCAGCGCGGTCGGGCTGCTGGCGATGGCGGCACTGGCGCTGTTCGTGCCGGCCCAGCCCGCGAACCGCGACGGCAGCTCGCTGCGCGCCGACCTCGACGCGCTGCTGCGCCGCCCGGTGCTGCTCGGCTTCGCGACCACGGTGCTCGGCTTCGCGGGGCTGTTCGCGCTGTTCACCTACATCGCGCCGCTGCTGACGCAGGTCAGCGGCTTCAGCGCCGCCGCGGTGTCGCCGATCCTGCTGGTGTTCGGCGGCGGCCTGGTGATCGGCAACCTGGCCGGCGGCAAGCTGGCCGACAAGCACCTCGCCGGCACGGTGCTGGGCTCGCTGGCGGTGCTGGCGATCGTGCTGGCGCTGACCGGCTGGGCGCTGCACAACCAGGTGGCGGCGGTGCTGTTCGTCGGGCTGCTCGGGGCCGCGTCGTTCGCGACCGTCGCGCCGCTGCAGATGTGGGTGCTGGACAAGGCGCAAGGCGCCGGGCAGAGCCTCGCGTCGAGCTTCAACATAGCAGCCTTCAACCTGGGCAATGCGCTCGGCGCGTGGCTCGGGGGCGCGGTGATCGCCAGTGGACCAGGGCTCGCGTCGCTGGCCTGGGTGGCGGCGCTGCTGCCGCTGGCCGGCCTCGCGATCGCGGCGCTCGCGATGACGCTGGACCGCCGGCCGACCGCGATCGCCTCCGCCAACGCCTGACCAAGGACACCCCATGACAGCACGCCGCACCCTGCGGCGCGGCCTCGCCGCGACCGTGTCTGCCCTCGCCTGCGTGGCCGCATTGCCTGCGGACGCCGGCACCTGGATCCCCAGCTGGACCGCCAGCCCCGAGGCGAGCTGGGGCGCGGAGTTCGCGCTGCCGACAAGCACGCCGCCGCTGCTCGACAACCAGACACTGCGCCAAGTCGTCCGGCTGAGCCTCGGCGGGCACCGCGTGCGGCTGCAACTGTCGAACGAGTACGGCAGCGAGCCGCTGGTGATCGGCGCGGCGCAGGTGGCGCTGGCCTCGGCACCTGGACGCGGCCGCGTCGTGACCTTCGGCGGGCAGGCCGGCGTCATCGTGCCGCCCGGCGCGCCGGTGCTCAGCGATCCGGTGGAGTTCGAGGTCGCGCCGCTCGCGTCATTGGCGGTCAGCCTCTACTTCCCGAAGCCGACCTCGACGCAGACTTTTCATTGGGACGGCCGGCAGGCCGCATCGCTCGCGCCCGGCAATCAGGTGGCTGCCGCACAGCTCCCACCCACGCCGGGCCTGACCGCGCGGATCTTCCTCAGCGCCATCGCGGTCGAAGCGGACTCGCCGCGCGGCAGCGTCGTCGTGACCGGCGATTCGATCACCGACGGCAACGGCGCGACGATGGATGCCGACACGCGCTGGCCCGACTTCCTGGCCGCGCGCCTCGCGCCGCAGCGCATCGCGGTGCTGAACGCCGGCATCTCGGGCGGCCGCCTGCTGACCGATGGCATGGGGCCGAGCGCACTCGCGCGCTTCGACCGCGACGTGCTGATGCAACCGCACGTGCGCAGCGTGATCGTGCTGATCGGCATCAACGACATCAGCTGGCCGGGCACCGCCTTCGACCCGCAGCGCAGGCCACCCGAGCTCGCCGAGTTGATCGCGGGCTACCGCCAGCTGATCGCCAGTGCCCACCGGCGCGGCGTGCGCGTGCTGGGCGCGACGCTGACGCCGTTCGAGGGTGCCCTCGCCGGCACGCCGCTCGCGGACTACTTCCAGCCGCACAAGGACGCGCTGCGCCGGCAACTCAACGCGTGGATCCGCGACAGCGGCGAGTTCGATGCGGTGATCGACTTCGACGCGCTGCTGCGCGATCCCGCACAGCCGTCGCGCCTGCAGCCGGCGTTCGATTCCGGGGATCACCTGCACCCCGGCGACGCCGGGCACCGCGCGATGGCCGACGCGGTGCCGCTGCGGGCGCTGCTGCGCCGGCCCTGACTCAGATGCCGACCATGCCCTGCAGGCTCAGGTGCGTGGCGGTGCCGATCACCGTTTCGCCGAGCTTCGCCAGCGAGCCGTTCAACCCGATCGCGTAGGCCACGACCTTGTCGTCGCCGAGGTAGGCGGTGTAGAGGAACTTGCTGTCCGGGCTGATCCATGAATCGGCCGCGACGCTGTTGATGCCGGCCTGCACCGAGGGCTCGAGTGCCGCCGTGGCGTCGAGCAGCGTCAAGGTGTTGCCGTTGATCGCGTACGACGAGATCGATCCCGAACCGTTGCCGACGAACGCGGTCTTGCCGTCCGGCGTGACGACCAGCCAGCACGGCGCCGCGGTGCCCGGCGCGCTGGCCTGCCCCAGCGCCGCGAGCGCACCGGTCGCCGAGAACGAGAACGCGTTCAGCGACTGCGTCGAGATGCCGGTGGACAGGTAGACCGGCGATGCCGCCCCGGGCACGAAGGCCCCGGCGAACGGCGTGGCCAGCACGCCGGCCGACGTGACCGGCGCGCCGAGCGTGCCGTCTGCCGCGATCGGGAACGACAGGATCGCGTTGCTGCCGGTGCCGGCGCTGACCACCGCGAAGCCGCCGTCGGGCGACACGATGACCTGCGTCGGCGCGGCCGTCGCGAGGCCGCCGAGTGCCAGCAGGTCGTAGCTGCCGAGCTGCGTCAGGCCGCCGTCGGCCTCGACCTTGAACGCCGCGAGCTGCGAGGCACCGCCGATGAAGGTCGCGTACAGCACGCCGTGGTTCAGCGCCAGGCTGTTCGGGATGTGGCCGGCCGCCGTGCTGCTGCGCTTCTTCAGCGTCAGCGCGCCGGTGGACGGGTCGACCGCCATCACCGAGATCGAATCGTCGCCGCCGTTGACGACGAACAGCGTCGAGCCGTCGGGGCTCGCGATGATGCTGTGCTGGCTGACCAGCGAATCGGGCACCGTGTTGCCGGCGGCATTGACCGCGTTGGTGCCGGCGCCGCCGGTCGGCGTGGTCTCCTTGCGCACCAGGGTGCCATCGGCCTGGCGCGTGAAGTGCACGATGGCGTTCGCCGTCTCGTTGGTCTCGGTGTAGAGCTGGTGGGACAGCACCGGCTGCGGTGCGGGGGCCGGTGCATCGTCGTCGCCGCCGCCGCAGGCGGCAACGAACATCGTGGCGGCGAGCGCGGTGGCGAGCAGTGCGACGCGGTGGTGGGCAGGCTTCCTGGCGTTGTTCATGATGTGGCTCCTTCGAATGGTGTGGGCAACGCCAAGGCCTTGGCGTTGCGGTTCGTCGAAGGAAGCCGGGGTCACTTACCCGCTGGATGCACCCATTCCAAAATGTGATCCCGGCGTGATCTTGTCAATCGCCGCGGCCAAGCTTGCGCAGCGCGTCTCGCAACACCCCCAGCTGCCCCTGCACGTTGCGGCACATGCTGCAGGCCGTCAGATGGGCGAGCAGCCGCCGCTCGTCGTCCGGCGGCAGCGGCGCGTCCTGCGCGGCGCTCAACAGGTGGGATGCGGCGCGGCAGTCGATGTCGTCGTCTTCAGCCGGCTCGCTCATGCCGCGTCCTTGAACCAGCGCAGCTGCAGGCACTCGCGCAGCTGCATGCGCGCGCGGTACAGCATCACGCTGCAGTTGTTGCTGGTGATCTGCAGCTCGCCGCAGATACCGTCGATCTCCAGTTCGAGCCACTCGCGCATCATGAAGATGCGCGCGAGCTTCGGAGGCAGCTTGTCGATGCACAGCTGCAGCGTGTCGAAGAACTGCGCCTGCTCCAGCGCCCGTTCGGGGTGCTGCCAGGCCGGTGGCGCCTCGCGCCAGTGGCCGTCGGCCGCGAACAGCGCGTCGAGCGCGTCGTCGACGCTCTGCTCGCCCAGCGGCTCGACGTGGATTTCGCGCCCGCGCCGGCGCAGCACGTCGATGATCTTGAACTTCAGGATGCCGGTCGCGTAGGTCTTCAGCGAGCTGCGGCCCTCGAAGCGTTCCGGTGTCTCGAGGATGGCCAGCAGCGTTTCCGACACCACGTCTTCGGCCAGGCTGTCATGGCGCAGCTGGAGCTGCGCGAACCGCAGCAGCGGTTGGTGCAGGCTCGACAGTTCGGCGGCGATGTCCATGGGGCGAGACTGTATCGCGCCAGGGCCTGTCGGCACTAGAACACGACGCCGGCGTACAGCAGCAGGTTGGCGTACGGCGTGAACTCGCCGCTGCGCACGATCGCGCGCGCCGACGCGCTGCGCCGCTTCAGCTCGTCGTGCGACAGCCGCTCCACCGGCACGCCCTGCATCCGGGCCCCCACCTGTTCGACGAAGCCGGGGCTGCGCTGCAGCGCCTCGTCGGCCAGCGCGATGCGCTCCACCTGCATCTCGCTGAGGATCGCCTGCAGCACCTGGTCGAACGACGGCACGCCGCGCGTCAGCGCGAGGTCGATGCACGGCGTGCCCACCGGCACCGGCAGCCCGGCATCGGCGATCACGACCAGGTCGCCATGGCCCAGGCCCGCCACCAGCTGCGACAGGCCGCGGTGCAGCAGCGGCGTCTTCTTCACGAGGGCGAGAGCGCCGGTTGCAGGTCGCGCACGAACGGCATCGAATCGATGGTGCCGGGCCGCGCCACGCTGAAGGCCGCGGCCTGCTGCGCATGCGCGATGGCCGCGTGCAGTTCTGCCCCGGCGCAGCGCGCGGCCGCGAACGCGCCGATGAAGGTGTCGCCCGCGCCGGTGGTGTCGACGGCCTTCGTGCGCGGTGCCGGCGCGTGCACGTTGGCACGCTCGTCGGCGCACTGCACGCCGTCGGCGCCCAGCGTGACGATCACCGTGACCGGGCCGCGCTCGCGCAGCCGCGCCGCCGCGTCGGCCGGCGCGAGCGCCTCGCCGAGCAGCACCGCCGCCTCGCTCTCGTTGGGCACCAGCACGTCGACCTGCTGCAGCAAGGCCGCCGGCAAGGCCTGCGCCGGTGCCGGGTTCAGCAGCACCGGCACGCCCGCCGCATGGGCGATCGCGATGGCCCGTGTCACCGCGGCGAGCGGCGATTCGAGCTGGCACACCAGCAGCGCCGCCGACGCGATCAGCGCCGCCGCCGCCTCGACCTGCGCGACATCGAGCGCCGCGTTCGCGCCGGCCGACAGCGCGATGCTGTTCTGCCCGTGGTCGTCGACCAGGATCATCGCGACGCCGGTCGGCTGCGCCACCTCGGCCAGGTGCGCGATGTCGACGCCCTCGGCCGCCAGCCGGCGCCGCGCCTCGCGCCCGTGGTCGTCGGCACCGACGCAGCCGATGAAGCTGACCGCCGCGCCGAGCCGCGCCGCGGCCACTGCCTGGTTCGCGCCCTTGCCGCCCGGCAGCACCTTGAACTCGCGGCCATGCACCGTCTCGCCGGGCCCCGGCAACCGTTCACAGCGCAGCACCAGGTCGGCATTGACGCTGCCGAGCACGACAATCCGTTGCGTCATGACGGCACCGGCCCGGTGGACTGCCGCACCGTCAGCGACGGCTGCAGGATCTCGCGCTGCAACGCCCGCCCGCGGTCGGCGATGCGCTGCATCAGCAGCTGCGCCGCCAGCTCGCCGGTGCGGTGCTTGGGCTGCGCGACGGTAGTCAGCGGCGGGTTGCTGTAGGCCGACAGCGCGATGTCGTCGAAGCCGATCACCGACAGGTCTTGCGGAATGCGCAAGCCCTGCGACGCAGCCGCGCAGATCGCGCCGATCGCCATCAGGTCGTTCGAGACGAACACCGCGGTCGGCTGCACGCCGCCCTGCAGCAGCGAGGCCATCGCGGCATGGCCGCCGGCGCTCGTGAAATCGGCGCTGCGCAGCAGCCGGTCGTCGACCGACAGGCCGGCCTCGCGCAGCGCGCGGTGGTAGCCCAGCACGCGCTGGCGCGCCGACGACAGCGTCTGCGGCCCCGCGATGCAGGCGATGCGCCGGTGCCCGAGCGACAGCAGGTGCTCGGTCGCGATCACGCCGCCGGCCTCGTGGTTGACCTCGACCAGGTCGGCCTCCAGGTCGTCGATCTCGCGGTCGACCACCACCTGGGGCATGTTGGCATCGCGCAGCGTGTCGAGCAGCTCGCCGTCGGCGCCGGACGACATCACGATCAGCCCGTCGACCTGCTTCTCGCTCAGCAGGCGCACGTAGGTGCTCTGCTTCAGCGGGTCGTCGTCGGAGTTGCACAGGATCACGTTGAAGCCGGCCTCGTAGCAGGTGTCCTCGATGCCGCGGATGATCTCGGCGAAATACGGGTTCGAGCTGTTCGGGATCATCATCCCGACGGTGTGCGTCCGGTTGCTCTTCAGGCTGCGCGCCAGCGCGCTCGGCACGTAGCGCAGCTCCTCGATCGCCTGCTGCACCCGCTGGCGCGCCGCCTCGCTGACGAAGCGCGTGCCGTTGACCACGTGCGACACCGTCGTCACCGAGACCTGGGCCTGCAGCGCCACGTCCTTGATGGTGCTGATGCGGGCCGGCACACGGGCCTCGCGCCCGGTGCTGCGTTCGCCGCTCTCGTTGCGCTCGCTGCCGTTCATCGCGCGGCACGCTGCGCCAGCCGTGCGCGCAGCACGTCCAGCACCACCGCGAGGATGATGACGAAACCGGTGACCATCTGCCGAAGGAAGTCGCTCATGCCGATCAGGATCAGGCCGTTGGCCAGGACCCCGATGATGCACGCGCCGAGCAGCGTGCCGATGATCGAGCCGCGCCCGCCCGACAGGCTGGTGCCGCCGATGATCACCGCCGCGATCGCATTCAGCTCGAAGCCGATGCCCGAGATCGGGCTCGCGATCGTCAGCCGCGTCATGTAGATCACCGCGCCGACGCCAACCGCCGCGCCGCAGATCACGAAGGCCGCGATCTTGTAGAAGCGCACGCTGTGGCCGGCCAGCCGCACCGCCTCTTCGTTGTTGCCGATGGCGTAGACCAGGCGGCCGAACACGGTGCGGTTCAGCACGAACCATCCGGCCGCCACCAGCGCCAGCGCCACCAGGAAGATCGCCGGCACGCCCAGCAGCGTGGCGCTGCCGAAGTTGTTGAAGGCGTCGGGGAACTCGTAGATGGAACGGGCCTGCGTCCATTGCAGCGCCGCGCCGCGCGCGATGTTCAGCATGCCCAGCGTGACGATGAACGACGGGATCGCCCACCAGGCCGACACCGCGCCGTTGACCAGCCCGCAGGCCGCGCCGACCGCGATGCTCGCCGCCAGCGCGAGCACGATCGCCATGGCCGGGTCGAGCCCGTCGAGCTTCAGCACCGTGCCGGCCACCACCGCGCAGAGCGCCATCACCGAGCCGACCGAGAGGTCGATGCCGCCGATCAGGATCACGAAGGTCATGCCGACCGCGAGGATCACGTTGATCGAGATCTGCGTGAAGATGTTGGTGATGTTGCCGGCGGTCAGGAAGATCGGCGACAGCAGCGCGAACACGCCGAGCAGCACCAGCAACGCCAGCCCGATGCCGGCCTCGCGCAGCACGAGCGCGGCGCGGTCGCCCATCGAGGCGCCGGCGGAGGGGGACGGTGTCAGGTTCATCGTTTGCATCGGATCCAGGCCTTCTGTTGCTAGGCCGCTTGTGGCGGACGAACAAGGTATTCACGGTAGGCCATCGCGAGGATGGCCTCTTCATCGAACTGCGCGCGCGGCAGCTCGCCGACCAGCACGCCGCGGCTCATCACCAGCATGCGGTCGCACAGGCCGATCAGCTCGCGCAGGTCGGACGACACCACCAGCACCGCCATGCCCTGCGCGGCCATGCGCTCCAGCAGCGCGTGGATCTCGGCCTTGGCGCCGACGTCGACGCCGCGCGTCGGCTCGTCGAGCAGCAGCACCTTCGGGTCGCGCAGCAGCCACTTGCCGAGCACCACCTTCTGCTGGTTGCCGCCCGACAGCTGGCGCACCGGCTGCGCGATCGACGCGAGCCGGATCTGCAGCTCGCCGACCATGCGGCGCGCGGCCGCGTTCTCGGCCTCGGCGCTCAGCAGCCCGCCGCGCGACACCGCGCCGAGCCGCGCCAGGCTCAGGTTGGCGCGGATCGGCATGTCGAGCACCAGGCCTTCTTCCTTGCGGTTCTCGGTGACGAGGCAGATGCCGTGCGCGAGGGCATCCTTCGGGCTCGCGATGCGCACCGGCCGGTCGTCGCGGAAGACCTGCCCGGCGGCGGCGCGGTCGGCGCCGAAGATCGCGCGCAGCGTCTCGGTGCGGCCGGAGCCGACCAGGCCGGCCAGCCCGACGATCTCGCCGTAGCGCAGGCTGAAATCGATGCTGGGTGCATCGCGGCGGCCGGCGTGGCGCAGGCCTTCGACCCGCAACGCCGTGGGCTGGCTGGCATCGATTGCAGGTGCGACGCGCGCCGGCCGCTCGACCAGCTCGCGCCCGACCATCAGGCGAACCAGCTCGCCGGTCGAGGTGCCGGCCATCGGCTGCGTCGCGACGTGGCGGCCGTTGCGCAGCACCGTGACGCGGTCGCACACCTCGAACAGCTCCTGCAGGTGGTGCGACACGAAGACCACCGTGACGCCGTCGCCGCGCAGCTTGCGGATGATGGCGAGCAGGCGGTCGGTCTCGCGCGGGGTCAGCGTCGCGGTCGGCTCGTCCATGATGACGATGCGCGCCGTGCCACCGCGCTGGTTCGACAGCGCCTTCGCGATCTCGAGCAGTTGCTGCTGCGCCATGCCCAGCGTGCCGACGCGGGTGGCCGGCGACAGCTCGTCGAGCCCGACCAGAGCGAGCAGCTCGCGTGCACGCCGTTCCATCGCAGCGCGGTCGAGCAGACCGAGCCGGGTGCGCGGCAGCCGCTCGAACAGCAGGTTCTCGGCCACCGACAGCTCGCCCAGCATGTGCAGCTCCTGGTGCACGACGCGGATGCCGGCGCGCATCGCGGCCAGCGGCGACTGCGGCGCGTAGACCTCGCCGAACAGCCGCATGCGGCCGGCGTCGGGGCGGTCGGCGCCGCACAGGATCTTGATCAGGCTGGACTTGCCGGCGCCGTTCTCGCCGGCCAGCGCGTGCACTTCGCCGCGCATCAGCGTGAGGTCGACGCCGTCGAGCGCCGTCACGCCGGGATGCCGGCGCGTCAGCCCCTGCAGCTCGAGCGCGACGGTGGCGCTGGTTGCGGTGTTGGTGGTGCTGTCCACGCGCGGGCTCCCTGGGCAGCGCGAACTACTTGAGGTTCTTGGCGGTGACCAGCTCGATCGGCGTCTTGACCCAGCCCTTCAGCGGCTGCTTGTCCTTGCGCGACTTGATGCCGTAGTCGATCGCGTTGGCGGCCATCTCGGTGCCGAACTGGTCGACCGTCGCGAGCACCTTGCCCTGCTTGATCAGCGGGCGGATCGCCGGGATGTTGTCGAAGCCGACCACCTTGATCTGCCCGGACTTGCCCGCGGCATCGAGCGCCTTCGAGACGCCGAGCGCCATCGAGTCGTTGGCGACCATCACGCCCTTGATGTCGGGGTTGGCGGTCAGGATGTTCGTGAAGACCGCGTTGGCCTCCTCGGTCTCCCAGTGCGCGGTCTGCGACGCGACGATGTTCAGCTTGCCGGCCTTGGCCGCGTCCTCGAAACCGAGCTTGCGCTGCAGCGCGTTGTCGGCGCCGGGGTTGCCTTCGATGATGACGATCTTGGCGCCCGGGCCGATCGCCTTGGCGAGTTCATCGCCGGCCAGCTTGGCGCCGGCGCGGTTGTCGGGACCGACGAAGGCGAGGTCGAGGCCGGCCTTCTTCATCGCCGCCGGGTCGAGTGCCACGTCGAAGTTGACGACGGTGATGCCGGCCTTCAGCGCCTTCGCGACCGGTGCGACCATCGCCCGCGAATCGGCCGGCGCGATCACGATCACGTCGTACTTCTGCGTCACGAAGTTCTCGACCGCGGCGGTCTGCGCGTCGAAGTCGGTCTCGGACTGCATGCCGACCGCCTTCAGCGTGAAGTCGCCGCGCTTCTTCTCGTGGGCAAGCGCGCCTTCGGTCATGTTCTTGAAGAACTCGTTGGCCAGCGATTTCATCACCAGCCCGACGCGCGGCTTGGCGTCATCGGCGTGGGCGGCGGTCAGGAAGAAGCCGGCAGCCAGGGCGGCGGCGGCCACGGCGATGCCGCGGCGTTGGCGGCTGTGGAAAGCGATCGTCATGTTGTGTGTCTCCTCGAAGCGTGGATTGTTGCCCGGGCAGCGGGACGGTCAACCGCCCGGACGGTACTTCGTTCGCACCACGTTCTTCGTTGCGGCGGTCCATCTTCATACGCAAACGTTTGCGCGAACGTTTGCTATTTAAGGACCATCGCGTTGGAGTCACCAGAGGGAATACCCGGGTGATTGAAGCGGAGCGGGCCGAGCGCCGGGCCGCATCCCCCCGGGGGATCGGTCGACGTACTCGTCGACCGAGGGGTCGTCATTCCACGGCGAAATCAGACAGCTGCTTGCCGGACGTCAACGCATCGCGCAGCCACTTCGGACGCGGGCCACGGCCGCCCCAGACGTTGCCGGACTCGTCGCGGAACTTCACCTCGCCGCCCGCCTTCTTGCGGCCGCGCTTCGCAGTGACCTTCTTGGCTGCGGCCAGCTTCGGGCCGCGCTTTGCGCCGCCCAGGCCCAGGTCGGCGGCCGTCAGGCCATAGGCCTCGATCGCTTCCTTGATGCGTACGACGACGCCTTCGATTTCCTTGCGTTGCAGCTTCTCCGCTTCACGCGTGAGGTTTGCGATCTCTTTTTTCAGTTGGGCCAGAGTTTTCGACATCGGAGTTTCCATGAGTTGCGACAGGCGCCGCCTCCCGTGCCGGTTCTTGATTGACCGACTTCCTTCGTACGCCGAGACCAGGGCTGCACACCGCGGACTGAGCCCCGGATGTGCCGGCGCGACCATATCACACGGCATCCCGAGGGCCCATCCCACGTGACGCAGTTGACACTGCCGGATCGTTGACGGGTTCGACTAAGGCGGGCCTAAGTCTGGGTCGCGAGCATCGCGACCCATGGTGGCTCCCGTCTATCCGTCAACACCGGCCCGGCATGCGCTCACGCTGCGCGCCGACCTGCTGGTCGTGCTGCTGTCGCTGGCCGTGCTGCTCGCCTGGGACCTGAGCGGCCTGGACCTCGCCCTCACCTCGTGGTTCGGCAACGCCCAAGGCTTTGCCTGGCGCGACCGCTGGCTCACCGGCACGCTGCTCCACGACGCCGCCCGCTGGCCGGCCTGGGCGCTGTTCGGCGTGCTGCTGGTCGGCATCTGGCGCCCGCTGCCCTTCGCCCGCGGCCTGACGAAGCGGGAGCGGGTCTGGTGGGTGACGACCACGCTGGCCTGCGTGATCCTGATTCCGCTGCTCAAGCGCAACAGCGCCACCAGTTGCCCCTGGGACCTCGCCCGCTTCGGTGGCGACGTGCTCGACTACGTGCCGCACTGGCAGTTCTGGAAGCGCGACGGCGGCTCGGGCCAGTGCTTCCCGTCCGGCCACGCGTCGACGGCGTTCTCGTTCCTGGCGGGCTGGTTCGCGCTGCGCCGCGCATCGCCGGTGGCGGCACGCCGCTGGCTGGCCATCACGCTGGCTTGTGGCAGTGTCTTCGCCTGGGTGCAGGTGATGCGCGGCGCGCACTACCTGAGCCACTCGCTGTGGACCGCGTGGGTCTGCTGGACGGTCTGCGTGCTGGCCTCGCACACCGCCCGATGGGGCCGCATCGTGCCGGCCACGACCGGACTGGGCGCGGCCAAGGGTTAACCTTCGGGGCATTGCGGACGGGCTGGCCGTCCCCAGATGTCCTGATGGAACACCCGACATGATCGAACACATCCAATCCAACCTGCGCGAAGCCCAGCGCGCGCTCGACGCGCTGCTGTCCGATGGTCCGGCGCTCGCGAGCGTCGAGCAGGCCGCCGCGCTGCTGATCCAGGTCTTCGAGCGCAAGGGGCGCGTCTACTCGTGCGGCAACGGCGGCTCGATGTGCGACGCGATGCACTTCGCCGAAGAACTCACCGGCCGCTACCGGAATGACCGCCCGCCCCTCGGCGCCGCCGCGATCAGCGACGCCAGCCACATGAGCTGCGTCGGCAACGACCTCGGCTACGAGCAGGTGTTCTCTCGCTATGTCGAGGCGCACGGCCGGCCGGGCGACTGCCTGCTGGCGATCAGCACCAGCGGCACCAGCAAGAACATCCTGCGCGCCGCCCGCGTCGCGAAGGAGCAAGGCCTGTCGGTGATCGCGCTGACCGGCAAGCGCAACCCCGAGTTCGAGGCGCTCGCCGACGTCTACGTCTGCACGCCGGGGGGCCGCTATGCCGACCGCGTGCAGGAGCTGCACATCAAGGTGTTGCACATCCTCATTGAACTCATCGAGCGCCGGTTCTTCCCTGAAAACTACGCTGCCTGAGGACGGCAAGGAGCCCTGCATGCAACTCGTCTGCCCTTCGTGCCTGACCCGCAACCGCGTCCCCGATGCGAGGCTGGGCGACGATCCGCTGTGCGGCCACTGCGGCAAGAGCCTGCTGCCATCGCACCCGATCGAGGTCGACGATGCGAGCCTGGAGCGGCATGTCGCCGGCAACGAGATGCCGCTGCTGGTGGACTGCTGGGCCGAATGGTGCGGCCCGTGCCGCTCGATGGCGCCGCAGTTCGAGGCGGCCTCACGCCAGTTGCCCGGCGTGCGTTTCGCGAAGCTCGACACCGAGGCCGCGCAGCGCAGTGCGGCCGCCTATGGCATCCGCAGCATCCCGACATTGCTGCTGTTCCGCGGCGGCAAGGAGGTGGCCCGCCGCAGCGGTGCCCTGCCGGCACAGGAGATCGTCTCGTGGGTGCGCTCGCAGGTCGCGTAGCCTTCCCGCTTCCGTTGTACTCGCGGGTTTTTCGAAGGGCCATCTCAGCAATTCGCTGATGGCCCGGCATGGGGCGCGAGGCTATCGTGGCGGCATGCCACTGGCCCTCTACGACCTTCCGAACTGGCTCTTCGGCCTCTTGATCAGCGGCGGCTGGATCCTGATCGGGTTGGGTGGCTACCTCGCCTTCCAGCGCCTTTGCCGCGTCACCTTCGCCGAGGCCGAGCGCAACCTCGCGATCGCACTGCTCGGCGTGATCGCGACGATCAACTCGCTGCTGCTCGCGTTCTCGGCGATCTCGGTGTGGGAGTCGTTCGGCTCGGCCGAGAAGGCGGTGCGAAACGAGGCTGTCGTGATGACCGCGCTGGCGCGCGACCTGGCGGTCTACGACACCGCGCAGTCGCGCCAAGCCCGCGACCTGCTGCGGACATACGCCGGTGTCGTGGTCGACCAGGAATGGGCCGCGATGCGCAAGGGCGAATTCCCGGAACAGGCGCGCGACCTCCTCGATGACATGTTTCGCGTGATCGGCCGGATCGACCCGGTGGGGCCGCGCGAAGCCGCCTTGATGCCGGAGATCTGGGCCCGGACCAACGAACTGATCAGGGCCCGCCGGGAACGCACCCAGGCCAGCGAGGCGCAGGTGCCCGCCACGTTGTGGAGCGTGGTCGTGCTGGCGACGATGCTGACCCTGCTGACGACCTACGTGCTGCCGCGCTCGGCGTTCAACCTCAGCGCGGTGGCCTTGCTCTCGGGCGTGTTCGGGCTGGTGTTCTTCTTCATCGCCGCGATGGACCGGCCGTTCGCCGGCTCGGAGAGCATCGGCCCCGAGCCGATCCAGCGGACGATGCAGACGATGGCGCGGTGGTCGGCGCAGGCGCAAGGTTTGCCGTCGGCCCAGGCTGCAACGAAGTAGCCGCGCAGGCGAATATCTACGTCAACTTCGACAGCTCGTCTGCGATGGCGTCCTGGTCCCAATCATATCGATCGCCTTGATCCTCCATTGCAGAATCCAATCTGCCGATGATTCCTTCTATCACGGCTGGATTCTCCTGCAGACTCTTCAATTTACCCAGATCCTCCATTTTTCCTCCAACCGACTTGATGAATGCAGCAATGGTTTTGTAGTCTTTGTGCTGGTCGTCCGTCAGAACACTCCTCAATTTATCATTCATGCGGAGCCTGAAGAATTCTCCCCTGGGAATCTTCACTCCTTCACCAAGGTCATGCTCCTCAAGCGAATCTGCATTTGACCTGTACATCTTGATGCTTTGATACAACTCGATGTAGGGAACGGCGTGCAAATGCCATTCATGTGCAAACGTCACAAGCTGCTCTTCCAGTGAACGAGGGGTAGGCACGGCTTCCTCGTTCTGCATGCCGACCAGCGGACTTCCAAAAACTTCAATGGTCAACCACATCGCCTTCATCGAATTCATCTTCTTGTCGTGCTTTTCCTGACCCAGATGTTTGATCGGCACAAATTCTTCATCATCGGTTTCGATCATCCCCAGGGTCGCCCCGAACTTGTTCTTCATGTTCGGATTGTTGTCGGATGCCTTGATCGTGATATTCAGATCCTCATCTCTCTCCACCAGTTTGAAGAGATCCATGCGTGAAGAGAATTTCTTCAGGAAAGCATACCAACCGTTCGCGAGACTGCTCTCGAAAGAAAACTTTCCCTGAATTGGAGCATTCAGCCTCGTCGCGAAGTTGTCGGCCATCAACTGGAATTTGGAAGTCCGTCTGGCCTGCGGGCTGTTGTTGACGATCTCTTGCATTCTTCTTTGCGCAACACCTCCTGGTGTATCAAAGGAGCTGGGGGCGGCTTCGGCGCCCCTGCGACCTCGGGAGGGAGAATCGTCACTCGATCGAGTTCCATCCACCTGTGGTTTATCTGCCGGTGCATGCATGCTCGCGACCTTCGAATTTAATATTCACCTGGGTATGCGCTGATTATTTTGCAACGCCCATATGCACGCTCGACCTGCACCCAAATTATGACCCCTTTGGTTGGAGCACCTGTTTTCCCCCCGACCCCTACGACGCTCGGCAGTTGCCCCCACAGGCGACGATTATTCTGACCGAAATGATGCGGCTTGATATACCCCTTGTTTGCCTCGAAGATTGCATCCACGTACGCCTTGAGTATTTCCTTGTCATCCGTCGCCCACTTGGATTTACCTTTCTTGTCCGATCCCAGAGCATGACCTTCGAAGATATGCTTCCAATAATATCCACCAATTGTCGGAGCCCATGCTTTGGAGCCACCACTGACGCCTGGCTCAGCCTTTTTCTCATCCTCGCCCAAGGATTTCGGTGGGGACTCACCCATCATCGATGGCTCATCCACAAGGCCGCTTTCAGCGGCAACTGATGCCTCCGCTTTGTAATCCTCCGCGACAATGGCATCCAGCAGGCCCACGGAAATACTCTCCAGCAGCGCTTGATATTTCTCCCTCTCGGCCACCGTGTCACCTGCCGGCTTCTCACTCATTTCGGTGACTTTCGCATACAGCGCCTCCAACTCTGCGAGAGTCAGCTGCTGGGTGTCAATATATTGGGCAGCAAACACATTCTGCAATTGCGCCGGAACATCTATCCGCGCCAGCTGCGCAATTCCACTCCCTGGAATTTCTTGCCGCCCCTGCCAACCGGTCTTCTGCAAGACATATCTGTCCGCCATGGCCTGGAAGCTCGCACTCCGAGCGGCACCTCGGCTGCTCATTGCAATTTTTTGCAGCACGTCGGACTCACGCGTCCTTTGACTGCCATTCACGAAGTCTTTCAACTGCCGTTGAGAAATATTCTCGAGTGTGCCATCTCGAGAAATCGAATTGAAGTCATCTCCAACGCGAGGTCTTGAAGCGACATCTGCCACGGTTTTCCTCCCGGAGTCTCTTGAGTCGTCATGGCAAACAGTCATTGCACTCCCTTCATCGCGCGCACCAGCAAGCGACAGGCATCTGGGCACGGCCCATAGGTGTAGAAGAGCGCGCGGCACCCGTCCATCAGCGGCGCACTGATTTCTCGCCGCGTTCCTGCACCTGTGCAGCTTGGGCACACGTTCTTCCAAGTCCGGCAGCTCAGACTTGGCGCATCGTGAAATCAGCATTTCGCCGATAGCGGCACACGCAATTCACTCCCGTTGCGGTGGCGCGTCGCCAGAGCGTGGCCGTGAATCGACTGCTCCACCCGCGTTGCAGCGGCTCGAATCAGGCCCAGTCCGACGGCGGACGACCTGGCAGGCTGTTGAAATTCCCCGGGGAACTGCCGGTTCGCGAAGAGGCTGATGCTGGTACGGTTGAGTCGACGCAACGACGTGGGTGAGACCGATGCGCGGATCAGATGGAATGCAGGAAGGCTTGTTCACGCTGGCCAAGCTCGACGACTTCGTGCCGGCAGACCATCCGCTGCGAGCCATTCACGGGGTGGTCAACGAGGCGCTGACGGGCTTGAACGGGCTGTTCAATGCCATCTGCGCCGAGACAGGGCGAGCATCGATTGCACCCGAGAAGCTGCTGCGGGCAATGCTGATCCAGGTGTTCTTCTCCGTTCGCAACGAGCGGCAACTGATGGAGCAGGTTCGCTACAACCTGCTGTTTCGTTGGTTCATCGGGTCGGCAGCATTGACGATGCTCGACACCGTCCCCGGAGCGCACCGCAAGACGGTCGCGGCCGACAAGGGTTACGACACGCGAGACTTCATCGCCGGTTGCCGCAAGCGCGGCATGACGCCGCACGTGGCGAGCCACACGACTCGTAGGGGCGGTAGCGCCGTCGATGGCCGAACGGCTCGTCACGCCGGCTACGCCGCCAGCCACATCGTGCGCAAGCGCATCGAAGAGCACTTCGGCTGGGCAAAGACGGTCGGGCGGCTACGACAGACGATGTACCGCGGACTCCAGCGTGTCGACCAGCAGCGACGCGTGACGCGCGTGCTCCAGACCTCATCAGTAGAGATCGACAGCCAAGCCTTCGTCAATTCGGCTCGAATCGCGTGATCAGGACAATCGATCAACGTCCTCAACGTCGAATTTCAACAGCCTGCCAAGGCTCACCGCGGAACACGTTTCGTTGAAGGAACTCAGACACCTGATCAAAGATTGCCAAATCATTGGACTTGTTTCGAAGCTCTGTTGACGCCAGCACGCGTCGAACTGCTTCCACGTTACCAGAGACCGAGGACATGGGCAGCCAATGAACGAGCGCCGGTGCCAATGATTGAAGCACCTGGAAATAAACGCGCTGGGGCTCGATGAACTGGAGATGAAGGTCGAAGTTTCTACGCTTCCGGGTTGCGTCGCCTGCTTTACGAGAGCGCAGCTCTTTGACAGAGCATTCGAGAACGAAGTATGCGTCGGGGAACGCGAGCGTTCCGCATGCCATCAACGGCCGGTAGAACGCAACGAGCTCGGACAACGACTGGTGATTGGTGAAACCGTATGCCCAACCGTACCAGAGCGCCTGCAGGACATCACCGTCCAGAACGGCTAGCGAAGCGCCGGATGCAGAGCGACACGCACGCTCCCAACGTTCTTGCTGCCGTTCAAGGTACCAGTGCGGATCTGGATCGCTGGGTCTCGAGAAGAGCAGGTTCACTTCTGGAACGGCGACAGCCTCGACCATGGTAGCCAGAGCTTGCACGAGACTGCTCTTGCCAGCAGCACTCGGCCCTTCGAGACAGATCGTGAGCAATCAATGAGCCCTAACGTTTGACATGAGGGGCGGCCGACAGCTGGCGAAGCCAGATGTTGGACGTCCCCTAGATGGACGGGTTAGGCGGCATTCTGGATGAAGCGCAATGCGCCTCTGAAAACCACATGCCATTCGCTCGACGGCGACGGAGCAACCAGCGGATGCCAGAAGAAGCGGAACGAGTGGCCACCGTCGTCTGGCGCATGATGAACCCACGACTCAGGAAGCGCTTGATTCGATGTGCACTCGACGAACACCCAGACGTGCCCTTCGCGCAGGGATCGAAGACCTGAACATCCACGACCTGCGTGGTCGTGCAGAGGTGCCAAGGACTTGCTCGGCCACCGCTCGATCAAGATGACCGAGCACTACGTCGACGGCAAGTCTGAGCGCCGGGTGAAGTCGGGCCGGCGCCGCTAGAAGTTAGACAGATGCCGAATAGTTAGACACCTGCCGCACCCAAGCGACGCTAAGTCATTGATTTTGGTCTGCCCGGAGGGACTCGAACCCCCGACCTGCTGCTTAGAAGGCAGCTGCTCTATCCAGTTGAGCTACGGGCAGCGAGGGAACAGGCTGAGGGCCTGACGAAGGAAGAGAGTTGATGGTCGGGGTGAGATGATTCGAACATCCGACCCACTGGTCCCAAACCAGTTGCGCTACCAGGCTGCGCTACACCCCGAACCGGCGCATTGTAACCAGCGCTCGCAGCGTTCCGGGCCGCTCGCGCACCGGAACAGATCGACTTCGCATCGAATTCCGTCCGGCTTTCGCTGCATCCATCACACCGTCAGCGCCCCCAGCGCCTTCTCCAGCCGCTTCACGCTGACCGGCTGCGGCGTGCGCAATTCCTGCGCAAACAGGCTGATTCGCAACTCCTCCAGCAGCCAGCGGAACTCCTCCAGCCGCGCGTCGTGCACGCCCTTGCGATCGGCCACCATCCGCAGGTAGCGCTGCTCCAGCGGGCGCAGCTCCGCCAGGCGCTGGCCGTCGCGGACCGGGTCGGCGCGCAGCTTGTCCAGGCGCATCGTCACGCCCTTCAGGTAGCGCGGCAGGTGCGCCAGCTGCGCCCACGGCGTCGCCAGCACGAAGCGCTTGGGCATCAGGCGCGCCAGCTGCGCCTGCACGTCGTCGCCCACCTCCTTCGGCGCCCGCGCATCCTTCAGCTTGCGCTGCGCCGCGGCAAACTCGGTCAGCACCACGATCACGCTGCGCGCGATCTCGTTGGCGATCAGCGTCAGGCGCCCTCGCCCTTCGTCGATGCGGCGCCGGAAGGCCTGCGGATCGGCCGGCAACGGGTCGGCCAGGAACGCGCGGTCGAGCGCCAGGTCGATGATCTGCTCGCGCAGCTCCTCGGCCGTGCCCAGCGGCATGTACAGCACCGCCATCTTCTGCAGGTCCGGGATGTTCTTCTCGAGGTACTTCAGCGCGTCGCGGATCTGCAACGCCACCAGCCGGCGCAAGCCGGCCCGGTGCTTGTGCGCCGCCACGTCGGGTTCGTCGAACACCTCGATCTGCACATGGCTGCCGCGGTCGATCAGCGCCGGGAACCCCACCAGCACCTGGTTGCCGCGCTTCACCTCCATCAGTTCGGGCAGCTCGCCGAAGGTCCAGTCGGTGTAGGCGGGATCGGGAACGTCGGCCACCGGTGCACTCGCGCGGCCCGGTGCCGTCTTGACGACGATCGTGTTCGCAGCAGACGCCGCTCCGGCCGCAACCGCAGGTGCCGCCGGCGCCACCGCCACCGCCGGCCGCAACACCGCCAGCGCCTGGAACGCCGAACGCGCCTGCACGCCCAGCTCGGCCTTCAGGCTCGCGAGGTTGCGGCCCTGCCCCAGCTGCCGGCCGTTCTCGTCGACGACGCGGAAGTTCATGAACAGGTGCGGCGACAGCTGCTCCAGCTTGAAATCCGCCCGCTTCACGTCGAGCTGCGTCTTGTCGCGCACCGCCTTCAGCAGCACGTCGACCAGGCTGCCCGCGCCGAAACCATGCGCCTCCTGCACCTGGTCGATGAAGCCCTGCGCATAGTCCGGCAGCGGCACCAGCCGCGAGCGCGGGCGCTGGTGCAAGGTCTTCAGCAGCGCCAGCACCTTGTCCTTCAGCATGCCGGGCACCAGCCATTCGCAGCGCTCGTCGTTGACCTGGTTCAGCGCATAGATCGGCACGGTGACGGTCACGCCGTCCTTCGGGTCGCCCGGATCGTGCAGGTAGGTCGCGATGCAGTCGACGCCCCCCATGCGCAGCGTCTTCGGGAACGACGCGGTCGTGATGCCGGCCGCCTCGTGCCGCATCAATTCCTCGCGCGTCAGGAACAGCAGCTTCGGCTGGCGCTGGCTCTCCTCGCGGTACCAGCGCTCCAGGCTGTGCCCGCTGCACACGTCGGCCGGCAACTGCTGGTCGTAGAAGGCATGGATCAGCTCGTCATCGACCAGCACGTCCTGCCGGCGCGACTTGTGCTCCAGCTCCTCGACCTGCGCGATCAGCTTGCGGTTGGCGGCCAGGAACGGCAGCCGCGTCTCCCACTCGCCGTTCACCAGCGCCTCGCGGATGAAGATCTCGCGCGCCGCCGGCGCATCCACGCGCCCGAAGTTGACGCGCCGGTTGCTGTAGATCACCAGGCCGTACAGCGTCGCCCGCTCGAGCGCGACCACCTCGGCCGCCTTCTTCTCCCAGTGCGGCTCCAGCAGCTGGGTCTTGATCAGGTGACCGGCGATGCCCGGCAGCCATTGCGGCTCGATGTTGGCGATGCCGCGGCCGAACAGGCGCGTGGTCTCGACCAGCTCGGCGGCGACGATCCAGCGCCCCGGCTTCTTGCCAAGGTGCGAACCCGGGTGCTTGTAGAACTTGATGCCGCGCGCCCCGAGGTACCAGTCGTCCTCGTCGCTCTTCAGCCCGATGTTGCCGAGCAAACCGGCCAGCATCGCCAGGTGCAGCTGGTCGTAGGTGGCAGGCAGCGTGTTCAGCCGCCAGCCGTGCTCGGCCACCACGGTGTGCAGCTGCGAATGGATGTCGCGCCATTCGCGCACGCGGCGCGGCGAGACGAAGTTGTCGCGCAGCAGCTGCTCCTGCTTGCGGTGCGAGAGCTTGTGCTCCTTGCTGCCGCCGCGGGCGTCTTCGAGCCACTTCCAGAGCTTCAGCGTGCCGACGAACTCCGAGCGGTCGTCGTCGAACTTCTTGTGCGCCGCGTCGGCCGCCTGCTGGTGCTCCATCGGCCGGTCGCGCGCGTCCTGCACGCTCAGCGACGACGCGATCACCAGCACCTCGGCCAGCGATTCGCGGTTGCGCGCCTCCAGGATCATGCGGCCCACACGCGGGTCCAGCGGCAGCTTGGACAGCTCGCGCCCGGTCGGCGTCAGCTCGTTCTGCTCGTCGACGGCGCCCAGCTCGTGCAGCAGCTGGTAGCCGTCGGCGATCGCGCGGCGCGGCGGCGGCTCGAGGAACGGAAAGTCTTCCACCAGCCCGAGCCCGAGCGACATCATGCGCAGGATCACGCCGGCCAGCGACGAGCGCAGGATCTCCGGGTCGGTGAAGCGCGGCCGCTCGCTGTAGTCCTTCTCGTCGTAGAGCCGGATGCAGATGCCGTTGCTGACGCGCCCGCAGCGGCCGGCTCGCTGGTTGGCCGCCGCCTGGCTGACCGGCTCGATCTGCAGCTGCTCGACCTTGTTGCGGTAGCTGTAGCGCTTGACGCGCGCGGTGCCGGCATCGATCACGTACTGGATGCCCGGCACCGTCAGCGAGGTCTCGGCGACGTTGGTGGCCAGCACGATGCGGCGCGCGCTGTGCGGCTCGAACACGGCATCCTGCTCCTGCTGGCTCAGCCGCGCGAACAGCGGCACCACCTCGACACCCGGCGGATGGTGCTTGCGCAAATGCTCGGCCGCCTCGCGGATCTCGCGCTCGCCGGGCAGGAAGACCAGCACGTCGCCAGCACCCTCGCGCCACAGCTCGTCGACGCCATCGCCGATCGCATCGTTCAGACCGTATTCGCGCGACTCCTCGAAGGGCCGCCAGCGCTGCTCGACCGGGAACAGCCGCCCCGACACCTGGATCACCGGCGCAGGCCCGTTCCGCGACGCGAAGTGCTGCGCAAAACGGTCGGCATCGATGGTGGCCGACGTGACGATGACCTTCAGGTCAGGCCGGCGCGGCAGGATCTGCCGCAGGTAGCCGAGCAGGAAGTCGATGTTCAGGCTGCGCTCGTGGGCCTCGTCGATGATCAGCGTGTCGTAGGCTTTCAGCAGCGGATCGGTCTGGGTCTCGGCCAACAGGATGCCGTCGGTCATCAGCTTGACGCTCGCGCCGGCTGACAGGCGATCCTGGAAGCGCACCTTGAAGCCGACATGCTCGCCGAGCGGCGTGTTCAGCTCCTGCGCGATGCGCTTGGCGACGCTGGACGCGGCAATGCGCCGCGGCTGCGTGTGCCCGATCAGGCCCCTGCCGCCGGCGCCCCTGCCGCGGCCGAGCGTCAGCGCGATCTTCGGCAGCTGCGTGGTCTTGCCGGAGCCGGTCTCGCCGCAGACGATCACGACCTGGTTTGCCTCGATGGCCTGCGCGATCTCGTCGCGCCGCGACGACACCGGCAGCGATTCGGGAAAGGTGATCGGTGGGATCGGGTTGGCAACAACAGGTTTGGCCACCGGCGATGGGCCGCGGCGCGGGGCAGAGGTCACTCGAAGCCTTCGTGCAAAATCGTCGATTATTTCAAACTGCGGCCCATCGTGCGGCCACGCCATGAACCTCGTCTTCCCCCACACCTTCGTGCCGTGGTTCCGTTCGGTGGCGCCGCACATCCATGCGCACCGCGGCAAGACCTTCGTCGTGGCCATCGCCGGCGAGCTGATCGCCGCCGGCAAGCTGTCGGCCTTCGCGCAAGACCTCGCGATCCTGCACGCAATGGGCATCAAGCTGGTGCTGGTGCACGGTTTTCGCCCCCAGGTCGAGGAGCAGCTGCGCGCCAAGGGCCACACCTCGCGCTTCAGCCACGGCATGCGCGTGACCGACCCGCTCGCGCTCGACTGCGCCCAGGAAGCCGCCGGCCAGCTGCGCTACGAGATCGAGGCCGCGTTCTCGCAGGGCCTGCCGAACACGCCGATGGCGCACAGCCAGATCCGCGTCGTCTCGGGCAATTTCATCACCGCACGCCCGGTCGGCATCGTCGACGGCATCGATTTCCAGCACACCGGCCTGGTGCGCAAGATCGATGCAAGCGGCATCCGCAAGCTGGTCGAGATCGGCGCGCTCGCGATGCTGTCGCCGTTCGGCTTCTCGCCCACCGGAGAGGCCTTCAACCTCAGCATGGAAGACGTGGCCGCCAGCACCGCCAGCGAGCTGCAGGCCGACAAGCTGATCTACGTGACCGAGGTGCGCGGCATCCCGCTCGACCCGCTGGATCCCGACAGCGAGATCGACCAGGAGCTCGGGCTGGCCGACGCGCGCAAGCTGCTCGCCGGCCTGCCCAACCCGATGCAGCCGACCGACACCGCGTTCTACCTGCAGCACGCGGTGAAGGCCTGCGAAGACGGCGTCGAGCGGGTGCACATCGTGCCGTTCTCGGTCGACGGTTCGGTGCTGATGGAATTGTTCACCCATGACGGCGTCGGCACGATGATCGTCGACGAGAAACTCGAAAGCCTGCGCGAAGCCAGCGCCGACGACATCGGCGGCATCCTGCAATTGATCGAACCGTTCGAGAAGGACGGAACCCTGGTCAAACGCGACCGGACCGAAATCGAACGCGATATCGACCATTACACCGTCATCGAACACGACGGCGTTATCTTCGGTTGCGCCGCGCTGTATCCGTACCCCGAAGCGCATACCGCCGAAATGGCCGCGCTGACGGTGTCCCCGAATGTGCAAGGGCAAGGCGATGGCGAGAAAATACTCAAGCGCATCGAACAGCGTGCCCGTGGCGCCGGGTTCGACAGCATTTTCGTGCTGACCACCCGCACGATGCATTGGTTCATCAAGCGCGGCTTCAAGCAGGTCGATCCCGACTGGCTGCCCGAGGCCCGCAAGCGCAAATACAACTGGGATCGGCGTTCCCAGGTCCTGGTCAAGAAGCTGGCCTGAATCGCCAGTTTCGTTTCACAACATCACAAACAGATCGATTGGAGTTACCTCATGGCTCGAATGGTGCAATGCGTCTACCTGAAGAAGGAGGCCGAAGGCCTGGATTTCGCGCCTTACCCCGGCGAACTCGGCAAGCGCATTTACAACGAGGTCAGCAAGGAGGCCTGGGCCGCCTGGATGAAGCACCAGACCATGCTGGTCAACGAGAACCGGCTGAACCTGGCCGACCAGCGTGCCCGCCAGTACCTGGCCCGGCAAATGGAGCGATTCTTCTTCGGCGAAGGCGCCGAGCAACCCGCGGGATACGTTCCGCCGACGCCCTGAAACCGGGAGTTTCGCGGCCGACAGTTTCCGCTTGGCTTGCCGGGGTTTCCTGAATTAGAATCCCGGCGCCGGCACATATAGCCGGGTTCAACAGGAAACCATCGATGACCACGTTGCAGGATTTGCTCGCCAAGAAGGCTGCCCTCGAGCAGGAAATCGAAGCCACGCAAAAGCGTGAACGCCAGGATGCGATTGCCAAAGTCAAGTCGCTGATGAACGAATACGGTCTGTCGGCCTCCGACCTGACCGGCAAGAGCGGCGCCAAGTCGGGTGGCAAAGCCGGCGCCAGCAAAGGCGGGAAAGTCGCGGCCAAGTTCCGCAACAACGCCACCGGCGAAACCTGGAGCGGTCGCGGCCTGCAACCCAAATGGCTGAAGGCGGCCGTCGCGGCCGGCAAGAAACTCGAAGACTTCGCGCTCTGAGTTTCCGAAATCCGTATCGATTCCATCGACTGACCGATACCCCGCATCTGCAGGGTATCGGCCGGTGTCTGGCGGAGGCGCCGCGGGGTACATTCAAAAGCTTCCTCGCGACGCCCACGTGCCCGTTTCCCGCCTGCCCACCCTGCCCGTCATCCTGCTGCCGTCCAAACGCCTGAGCGTCTGGGCCCTGCAGGCCGTGCTGGCGTCGCTGGCATGTCTGGCCCTCGGCCGCTGGGGGCTGTCGAATCCCCTCCTGAATCTTGAGAGTCTCGCGGCGCCGCTGCCCTGGTTGCCCGGCGGCGTGATGCTGGCCGCCCTGCTGCGCTGGGGCTCCGGCATGGCCCCCGGGTTGTGGCTGGCCGGGTGCATCGTGCTGCTCGGTGCCGACCTGTTGCCCTGGCAAGCGGCCGCCCTGTCGGCCGGCACGGTCGGCGGCGCATGGTTGTCGGCGCTGCTGCTGCGCCGCCTCGGCTTCATCGGCAACATCGACGGCTGGCGCGATGCCGGGTTGATGATCGGTCTCGGCCTGCTGCTGCCCACCGTGGTCGCGGTGGCCAATGCCCTCGTCTGCCTGACGGTCGACGGCCCGCTCGATCGACAGGCGTGGCTGCACCCGGCCACCCTCACCGCGGCACGCGACGCGCTGGCCTCGGCGCTGCTCGCGCTGCCACTGCTCGCGTTGTCGCGCGGTGCGCTGCAGCGGGCCTGTGCGCAATGGCGCTGGCTCGCCACCGCTGCGCTGAGCGCTGCCGCGCTGGCCGCGGCCTGGGGCTTCGCCCGCCACGGCAACATCCAGTCGATGCTCGCACTGGCCAGTGTCCCGCACCTGCTGCTCGGTGGCCTGGCCGCGCGCCGCGGGCTGCTGCCGGCCTCGGCCACCATCTTGCTGATTGCTGCAGGCCTCGCAGCCTGGGCCGCCAAGGGCCTGGTCGCGTCGGGCGCAGGGCCGCTGGCCGATGTGGCCACGCTGTCCGCCTGGCTGGCCACGGTGTGCGCCACGCCGCTGCTCGCCTGTGCCGTGGTCGGCCGCACCGCGACCAACGAGACGCGCTGGCAGCTGGCCCTCGATGCGGCCGGCGTCGGCACGCTGCAATGGGACCTGCGCAGCGGCCACATCAGCTACTCGCGCCGCTGGCTGCGCATGCTCGGCTACGGCAGCGTCGAGTTCGGCCACCGCATCGACGGCTTGCTGGCCCGCACCCATCCGTCCGACAGCGCCCGCCTGCTGAATGCCCTGCAACCGCGCAGCCGCGGCACCACGCCGGCCGGCGAGGCCGATGCGTTCGAGTTCCGGCTGCAGACCAAGGACGGCCGCTGGCTGTGGCTCGAAGGCCATGCCCGCGCCGTAGAACGGCAGCGCGACGGCGAGCCGCTGCGCGTGATCGCCACCGCGATCGACATCACCGACCGCCATGCCACCGAGGAGCGGCAGAACGTGACGGCGCGGCTGTTCGAGTACCTGCACGAGGGGCTGATCATCACCGACGCGGCGTGCCGGGTGCTCGACGTCAACCCGGCCTTCACGAAGATCACCGGCTTCTCGCGCGAGGAGATGCTCGGCGCGGTGCCGGCCCTGCTGCGCCCCGCCAGCGACGGCGAGCCCGGTGCCGCGCAACGCGCCAGCATGGCCGCCGCGCTCGCATCGACCGGCTCGTGGCGCGGCGAGATCATCGACCGGCGGCGCGACGGCGAACTCTGCGCGCTGCAGGTGACGATCTCCGCGATCCCCGGCCCCGACGCCGAACTGCGCCACCACGTGCTGGTGCTGTCCGACACCACGCAGGCCCGGCTGCACCGCGAACAGCTCGAGCGCCAGGCGCATTTCGACGAGCTGACGCGGCTGCCGAACCGCGCCCGGCTCGCGCAGATGCTGCGCGACGCCATCCGCGCGAGCGAGCGCGACGGCTACCTGCTGGTGGTCTGCTACCTCGACCTCGACAACTTCAAGCCGGTCAACGACACGCATGGCCACGAGGCCGGCGACCGGTTGCTGGTCGAGCTGGCGCAGCGGCTGCGCAACGCCCTCGGGCGCTGGGACCACTGGACCGACGAGGTCGCGCGCCTCGGCGGCGATGAATTCGTGCTGCTGCTGCGCGCCGCCACCCTCGAAGATGCGCAGGCCACCGTCGAGCGCGTGCTGCGCCAGGTCTCGCTGCCGTACAACCTCGGCATGGGCATCGGGCCGGTGATCGTCACGGCCAGCCTGGGTGCCACCGTCTACCCGGTCGACCGGGCCGATGCCGAGACGCTGCTGCGCCACGCCGACCATGCGATGTACGGCGCCAAGCAGGCCGGGCGCAACGGTTCGCTGTTCTTCGACACCGAGCTGAACCGCCGCACCGAAGAGCGCTTCGAGGCGCTCAGCCGCGTGCAGACCGCGCTCGATGCGCAGGAGTTCTGCCTCTACTACCAGCCCAAGGTCGACCTGCGCAACGGCACCGTGATGGGCGTCGAGGCGCTGCTGCGCTGGAAGCATCCGCAGCACGGCGTGATCGCGCCGGCGCACTTCCTGCCGCTGATCGAGCACACCGGTCTCAGCGCGAGCGTCGGCGACTGGGTGCTGCAGCAAGGCATCGAGCAGCTCGCCCAGTGGCAGCGCCAGGGGCTCGACCTCACGGTCAGCATCAACGTCTCGGCGCGCCACCTGCAGGAGCCGCTGTTCGCGCAGCGCCTGGCCGGGCTGCTGTCGCGCTACAACTCGCCGGTGGCGCAGCGGCTGGTGATCGAGGTGCTGGAAACCGCGGCGCTCGCCGACGTGGACTACACCGTGCAGCTGATGCAGGAGTGCCGCAAGCTCGGCGTGCGTTTCGCGCTCGACGATTTCGGCACCGGCTACTCCACCCTGACCTACCTGAAGCGCCTGCCGCTCGACCTGCTGAAGATCGATCGCTCGTTCGTGCAGAACATGCTGCTCGACCCGCAGGACCACGCGATCGTCGCCGGCGTGATCAGCCTGTCGCGCACCTTCGGCTGCACGGTCGTGGCCGAGGGCGTGGAATCGCGGGCCCAGGCGCAGCGCCTGATCGCGATCGGCTGCGACATGGCCCAGGGCAACGGCATCGCGGCCGCCATGCCGTCGAACGAGGTGGTCGACTGGGTGCGGCAGTACCGCGGCGCGATCGCGCCGGAGCGGACCGTCGCGGCCTGACAGCCCTGCAACCGGCGCCCCGGCCGGCTCAATCGAGATTGAAGCCCAGTTCGACGACGCCTTCCTGCGCCTCGCGCACCGGCTGGAACTTCCATTGGCCGACGGCGGCCAGGGCCGCGCGGTTCAGGCGCACGTTCGTTGTCGACACGACGTTCGGCGCGCTCACCGAACCGTCGGGCATCACGTCGAAGCGCACCCGCACGGTGCCCCGGCGCAGATCGAGCATCACCGCACGCGGGAACTGCGGCTCGACCTGGGACACCATCACCAGCGTCTCTTGCTCCGCCTCGGGTTCCGGCGCGGTGGCGAGGACGGGCGGCGCGGCGGCATCGGGCATCGCGGTGTGGCCGCCGGGCCCGGTGCTCCCGCTGCCGTTCCCCCGAGCCAGCGCCGCCGCGCTGTTCGTCATGCGGGCCGCTTCGTTGTCGACGTTGGAGACCGGCACGGCCGCGGCAGCTGCCGGGGTGGCGACCGCTGCCGGCGCCGCTGCAGTGCGGGCCGCCGGGGCCGGTGCAGGCGCGACGACCGAGCCCTCGGCGCTGCCCTCGCCCACCTTCGCGACGCGTGCGGCCGGTGCCGGCCTGGGTGCATTCGCGACCGGTGCCGGTGCGGCCGCGGCCGGCTTGTCATCGCGGGTTTTTCGAGGCTTGTCCGAGTGGATCATGATCCAGCGGAAGACGTTTTCCGCCTCGCGCTTGGCGCGCTCGCTCGGCGCGGCGTCTTCCTTGCCGGCGGGCGCCGACGCGGCCTGCGCGTGGGCCGGCTGCAGCGCCCCGATCAGCCCGGAAGCCAGCAGCGCAAGACACAGTGTGCGAGGCGAGAACTGCAAACGCGCCTGTACCGGCGTTGAGTTGAACTGCACACGATTCCTTCCGAGGGTCTTGTTCACGGCGGACACGACGCGGCCTGGTGCGGGGTCTCCGCCTTCGGCCACCGGCTCCGGTCTGCCGTGCCCCAACGACACAGCATCGCGCTTCACGGTGCAAAAAGTGTACCGAGCATGGTCACCCTTGCGTCAATCGGTAACAGCCCGGAAGACCGGATCGTGCGAAGCCGCACAAGTCGGTGCCTCGGGGTGTACCCGCGGAGCGGTTCGATAGACTCGCGGGGTGATCCCGCCGAGCTTCATCCAGGAACTGCTGTCCCGCATCGACGTCGTCGAAGTCGTCGGCCGCCACGTGCAGCTGAAGAAGGCCGGCATCAACCACAAGGGCCTGTGCCCGTTCCACGGCGAGAAGACGCCGAGCTTCACCGTCAGCCCGACGCGCCAGACCTACCACTGCTTCGGCTGCGGCGTGCACGGCAATGCGCTGGGCTTCCTGATGGAGTATTCGGGGATGGGCTTCCTCGATGCGGTGCGCGACCTGGCCCAGCAGGCCGGGCTCACGGTGCCGGAAGACGACCGCTCTCCGCAGGAGCGCGAACGCGCCGCCGAGCTGAAGGAACGCCAGGCCACGCTCAGCGACGTGCTCGCGAAGGCGGCCGAGAGCTACCGCAAGCAGCTCAAGGGCAGCCCGCGGGCGATCGACTACCTGAAGGGCCGCGGCCTGAGCGGCGAGATCGCCGCGGCCTTCGGGCTGGGCTACGCGCCCGACGGCTGGCGCGCGCTCGCGAGCGTGTTCCCGCGCTACGACGACCCGCTGCTCGAGGAAAGCGGCCTCGTCATCTCGCAGGGCGAGAACGACGAGGAACGCAAGCGCTACGACCGCTTCCGCGACCGCATCATGTTCCCGATCCGCTCGGTGCAAGGCGACGTGATCGGCTTCGGCGGGCGCGTGCTCGACAAGGGCGAGCCGAAGTACCTGAACTCGCCGGAGACGCCTGTGTTCGTGAAGGGCCGCGAGCTGTACGGCCTGCACGAAGCGCGCGCCGGGCTGCGCAAGCGCGGCTATGCGCTGGTGGTCGAGGGCTACATGGACGTCGTCGCACTGGCCCAGCACGGCTTCGACAACGCCGTCGCGACGCTCGGCACGGCCTGCACGGCCGAGCATGTGCAGAAGCTGTTCCGCTTCACCGAATCGGTGGTGTTCAGCTTCGATGGCGATGCCGCCGGGCGCCGCGCCGCGGGCCGCGCACTCGAGGCCTCGCTGCCGCACGCCAGCGATACCCGCACCGTGCGCTTCCTGTTCCTGCCGACCGAGCACGATCCGGATTCGTATGTGCGCGAACTGGGCGCCGCCGCCTTCGAGACCTGCGTCGCGCAGGCGGTGCCCTTGTCGCGCCAGCTGGTCGAAGCCGCCCGCGATGGCGGCGACCTGTCGACCGCCGAAGGCCGGGCCAAGTTCCTCGCCAACGCGAAGCCGCTGTGGTCGGCGCTGCCGGACGGGGCGCTGAAGCTGCAGCTGCTGGCCGAGCTGGCGCAGCAAGGCGGCATCGCATCGACCGACCTGACGCACTTGTGGCAGACGTCGGCGGCGCCGCGGCACGGCGGCGGTTCCGTGTCCAACCGCCACGACCCGCCGAGCGACGACAGCTATGGCCCGCCGGACGACGGCGCGCCGGCCGCCCAGCACGAGCGCCCCCAGCGGCGCGAGGGCGGCGGCTGGAGCCCGGGCGGCGGCGGCCGCAAGTGGACCAAGGAGTGGTCCAAGGACTGGAAGGCCAAGCGAGCCGAGCGGGAGCGCTACGAGGAGAGCGGCCCGTTCCTGCCGCAGTCGAAGGTGCGCACCCTGCCCACCAGCCCGGCGGACACCGTGCTGCGGCTGCTGCTGCTGCACAGCGACTGGTGGGACCAGCTCGGCACCGACGACCACCAGCTGCTGCACGAACTGCCGGCGCCGCACGGATCGCTGATCACCTGGTTGGAGCGCCACCTGCTGGAACATGGCGCGACGCCGTGGGCCGTGCTCGAGCAAGCCCTGCACGAGGGCGAATGGGCGGACGAAAGCCGCCGCCTCGTCCCGCCGGGCGTGCTGCAGGACGAAATGCAGTTCGCCGACCTGCGCCGCGTGATCGACGGCATGTGGGTCGAGCTGCTGTCGGCACGCCTGGAGCTGCTGATCCGGCAGGCCGAAACCGACCCGGCGGCACTCGTGCAATGGCGCGAACTCGATGCGCAGAAGCGACAGCGCATGCAAAGCATGAAACCACCGCCTTCAACGTGACTTTGACGTAACGCACTCTTTCGCCGATAATCGAGGGTTACTCGGCAAGAGTGACGAACGGTACAAAGACAGCACCTCCGGGCCCCGGCCACCCTCTGACCCAGGGTCCCCACCGCAAGGCCACCTTATCCCGCAAGGGCTGTACTCCGTTCGATGTCACGCGACCTTGCCCAATTGATTGCGGCCCCAAGCTAAGGCTTGATACGGGCCTCGCTACGTCTTTGGACCTCCGCTGAACAGGGCCCAGTCGAGCCGCCTCCTGGCTTGGAACCCTGGGGGCGTGGTTCGGCGTGACGACCACCACCATTCGAGGATTTGCATGACCGCGAAGAAGAGCGCCCCCGCCAAGGCAGCACAGCCCGCCGCTGCATCGAAAGCCGTGAAGGCCGGCAAGGCCGAGGCTGAAGACAAGAAGAAGGCCGTCGCCAAGCCGGCCGCCAAGGCCGCGGCCGACAAGTCGGTCGCCGTTGCCGAAGCCAAGGGCAAGCCGGGCCGCAAGCCGAAGGCCGGCGCCGTGGCCTCCAAGAAGGAAGAAGTGCCCGAGGAGGACTTCTCCGACGTCGAAGCCGAAATCGAAGGCGAGCCCGAGCCCGAAGCGGCCGGCACCGACGACAAGACCGCCAAGGTCAAGCCGCTGCGCATGAAGGTGTCGCGCGCGAAAGAGCGCGCGCTGATGCGCGAGTTCGGCCTCGACGAGACCGCGCTCACCGAAGAAGAAGTCGCCAAGCGCCGCCATGAGCTGAAGACGCTCATCAAGATGGGCAAGACGCGCGGCTTCCTGACCCACCAGGAAATCAACGACCACCTTCCCGAGAAGCTGGTCGACGCCGACATCCTCGAAGCCATCGTGTCGATGCTGAACGACATGGGCATCGCGGTGTACGAGCAGGCGCCCGACGCCGCGACGCTGCTGATCGCCGGCGGCGGCACCACCACCGCCACCGAGGAAGAAGCCGAGGAAGCCGCCGAGGCGGCGCTGTCGACCGTCGACTCCGAGTTCGGCCGCACCACCGATCCCGTGCGCATGTACATGCGCGAGATGGGCACGGTCGAGCTGCTGACGCGCGAAGGCGAGATCGAGATCGCCAAGCGCATCGAAGGCGGCCTGCAGGCCATGATGCTGGCGATCAGCGCATCGCCCACCACCATCGCCGAGATCCTGGTCTATGCCGACCGCATCGGCGCCGGCGAGATGACGATCTCCGAGGTGGTCGACGGCTTCGTCTCCGAAGACGAGGCCGACGACTACGTGGCCGAGGAAGACGTCGACTTCTTCGACGAGGAAGACGACGACGACGGCAACGGCGGCAGCAAGGCGCTGACCAAGAAGCTCGAAGAACTGAAGGGCGCGGCGCTGACCAAGCTCGCCAACCTGCGCGAGAACTTCGACAAGATGCGCAAGGCCTTCGAGAAGGACGGCTACCAGTCGGCGCCATACAACAAGGCCCAGCAGGCCATCAGCACCGAGCTGATGACGATCCGCTTCACGGTCAAGACCATCGAGAAGCTGTGCGGCATCCTGCGTTCGCAGGTCGACGACGTGCGCCGCTACGAACGCGAGCTGCGCAAGATCCTCGTCGACAAGTGCGGCATGCCGCAAGAGTATTTCATCAAGAACTTCCCGCCCAACATCCTGAACCTGAAGTGGGCGGAGAAGGAAGCGGCGGCGGGCAAGTCGTACAGCACGGTGCTGGCGCGCAACCTGCCGCCGGTGCAGGAGCTGCAGAAGAAGCTGACCGACCAGCAGGCCCGCGCGGTCGTGCCGCTCGAGGACCTGAAGCAGATCAACAAGCGCATGAACGAGGGCGAGAAGGCCTCGCGCGACGCGAAGAAGGAAATGATCGAGGCCAACCTGCGCCTCGTGATCTCGATCGCGAAGAAGTACACCAACCGCGGCCTGCAGTTCCTCGACCTGATCCAAGAGGGCAACATCGGCCTGATGAAGGCGGTCGACAAGTTCGAATACCGCCGCGGCTACAAGTTCTCGACCTACGCGACGTGGTGGATCCGCCAGGCCATCACCCGCTCGATCGCCGACCAGGCGCGCACGATCCGCATCCCGGTCCACATGATCGAGACGATCAACAAGATGAACCGGCTGTCGCGCCAGCACTTGCAGGAATTCGGCTTCGAACCCGATGCCCCGACGCTGGCCGAGAAGATGGAGATCCCGGAAGACAAGATCCGCAAGATCATGAAGATCGCGAAGGAGCCGATCTCGATGGAAACCCCCATCGGCGACGACGACGATTCGCACCTGGGCGACTTCATCGAGGACACCAACAACACCGCGCCGATCGAAGCGGCGATGCAGGCCGGCCTGCGCGATGTGGTGAAGGACATCCTCGACAGCCTGACGCCGCGCGAGGCCAAGGTGCTGCGCATGCGCTTCGGCATCGAGATGAGCACCGACCACACGCTGGAAGAAGTGGGCAAGCAGTTCGACGTGACGCGCGAGCGCATCCGCCAGATCGAGGCGAAGGCGATCCGCAAGCTGAAGCACCCGAGCCGGTCCGATAAATTGCGGACTTATCTCGACAACCTCTGATCGTCAGCCCCTGCTGCAAAGGCCCCGCGAGCACTGCTTTCGGGGCCTTTTTTGCGCCTTCCGAGGCCGCCAGTTGCCATAAACTTCACGCTTATGACCCAGATCCTGCAGCGCACCGTGTTGTTTGCCGATCTCCGCGGCAGCACGGCGCTGTACGAGACGCTGGGCAACGCCGAGGCCACGACGGTCGTCACGCACAGCGTCGCGCTGCTGGCCCACGTGGTGACCAGTTGCCGCGGCACCGTCGTCAAGACGCTGGGCGACGGCCTGATGGCGGTGTTCGAGAACCCGATCGAAGCGGTGTCGGCGGCCGACGGCATGCACGAGTCGCTGGACCGCATCGTGCCGCCGTCGAACCCTGCTGTCGGCTCGCCGGCCGCGGTGCAACGCTCGCCGGTGCTGAAGCTGCAGGTCGGGCTGGCGCACGGCGAGGTGGTCGCGATGTCGGGCGACTGCTTCGGCGATGCGGTCAACGTCGCGGCGCGCTTGCTCGACCATGCCGGCGACAACGAGACCCTGACCACCGCCACCGTGTTCTCTGCCCAGGACGCCGAGAACAGCGCGCGCTTTCGCAGCCTCGATCGCGTGCAGTTGCGCGGCCGCGTCGAGCCGGTGCACGTCTACCTGCTCGAAGGCCGGCGCTTCGGCGACACCGCGGCCACCGCCTATGGCGACCTGCTGCCCACCACCACCGAGCCCGAAGGCATCCGCCTCGCGTGGCTCGACCTGAACCGCGTCTATGCGGGCCCGAGCCTGCCGGTGGTGCTGGGCCGCAGCCCGCAGGCCACCTATTGCATCGACGATTCGCGGGTCTCGCGCTCGCATGCGCGCATCGACTGGCATGGCGGCGCCTTCCAGCTGACCGACCTGAGCTACAACGGCACCTATGTGCGCTTCTCCAGCGATTCCGAGATCGTGCAGCTGCGCCGCGGCACCTGCACGCTGCACGGCAGCGGAGCGATCGGGCTGGGGGCCTCGCCGGTCGATCCGACCTCGCCGTGCGTGCGCTTCGAAGTGATGAAGTTTTCGGACACGCAGCCGCAGGCGCCGTTCGAGTTCAACCGCTGAGCACTCAGCAGCCGAGCATCTCGGCGAGTTCAAGCAAGGTGGCCGCCTGACCGCAACCGGCCGGCAGCTCCCCCACCGCATGGCCCGGCCGATGCAGCCACAGCGCCTGCAATCCCGCATCGCGCGCGCCATGCACGTCGAGATGCAGATCGTCGCCGACATGCAGCACCTGCGCCGGCAGCATGCCCAGCCGCTCGCAGGCCAGGTGGAAGATCCGCGCATCCGGTTTGCCGATGCCGAGTTCGCGCGAGCTCAGGCTGCCCTGGAAGTGCTGCGCGATGCCCACCGTCGCCAGGTCGGCATTGCCGTTGGTCACCGCATACAGCGGAAAGCGCGCCGCCAGCCGCGCCAGGCCCGGCAACGCATCGTCGAAGAACTCCACCCGCTGCCGTGCCGCGAAGAACACGTCGAACGCCGGTACAGCCAGCTGCGGATCGTGCCCGGTCATCGCCAACGCGCGCGCGATGCTCTCGCGGCGGATCGCGCTCAGGTCGTGGCGCCACTGCGGATGCTCGGCCTCCACCGCATTGCGCAACGCGCGCAGCGCCGGCGGATCGAAGCGCTGCGCGGTGGCCGGCGCATGCTCGTGCAGCCAGCCGTGCAGATCGTGTTCGGCCCGCTCGATCGCCGGCCACACAGGCCACAGCGTGTCGTCGAGATCCAGCGTCAAGGCAAGCGGCGAACTGACAGGGAAAGCAGGCATGGGGGCTGTGGAATCCAGCGCGGCAACGGTGCGGCGACGCGCTGGATTGTCCGCTACAGTCGACCGGCCACCGCGCAGCACACACCCATGAATCACGCCTTCCGCGCTTCATGACACCGGCCGACCTGCCCGCCGACGAGCCTGAGCGCCTGCGCGTGCTGCGCGAACTCCGCGTGCTCGACACCGTCGTCGATCCGGCCTTCGTCGCGCTGGCCCGCCAGATCGCCGCCCGCACCGGCTGGCCGATCGCCGCGATCAGCCTGGTCGATGCCGAGCGCCAGTGGTTCCCGGCCACCGTCGGCCTCGACGTGCGCGAAACCCCGCGCGATCAATCGTTCTGCGGCCACGCGATCCTGCAGCCCGAGGCCTTCGAGGTGGCCGACGCGCTGGGCGACCCCCGCTTCAGCGACAACCCGATGGTCAGCGGCGGCCCGCGCATCCGCGCCTATGCCTCGGTGCCACTGAGCGTCGACGATCGTCGCATCGGCACGGTCTGCGCGATCCACACCGCGCCGGCACGGCTGGACGCCGCGCAATGGCAGGCACTGCACGATCTCGCGCTGCTGGCCAGCGCGCTGCTCGACGCCCGCCTGCGCGAGCAGCGCTGGCGGCTGCAGGAGGCCCGGGTGCGGGCCGCCAGCCAGTCCGGCAACAGCTGGCTGTGGGAGACCGACGACCAGGGGCGGATCAGCTGGCTGTCCGAGAACTTCGAGCACCGCATCGGCCTGGCGCCGCAGAACGACCTCGGGCGCCGCTTTCCCGAGCTGGTCCAGCCGCACGGCGGCGAGCATGCGGCGTCGTGGCCGCGCTACGAGGCCGCGCTCGCCCGCCGCGAGCCGTTCACTGAGCTCGTTGCCGACCGCCACGCCCCGACCGGCGCGCTGACCCTGTCGATCAGCGGCGTGCCGGTGTTCAGCAGCAGCGGCCGCTTCCGCGGCTACCGCGGCTCGGCCACCATCATCAATGCGCGGCTGCAGGCACAGAGCGCCGCGCGCCGCGCCGAGCAGCTGCTGAGCGATGCGCTCGAGAGCATCAACGCCGGCGTGATGATCAGCGCGCCCGACGGCCGCATGCTGCAGTCGAACGCGGCCTGGCGGCGCTCCGTCGGGCGCACCGTCCCGGTCGAGGACATGACCTGGCCCGAGATGGTGCGCGGCATGGTCGCGCGCGGCGACTACCCCGATGCGGTCGGCAACGAAGAGGCCTTCGTGCAGTGGCGGCTCGGCCTCGTTTCCGAGGAAGGCGTCCAGCACGAGCTGCGCTGGCGCAACCGCTGGCTGATCGTCAACGACCGCCGCCTGCGCGACGGCAGCCTGGTGCACCTGTCGGTCGACATCACCGACCGCAAGCACGCCGAGCTGGAGCTGGCGCGCCAGCAGCTGCAGGCGCAAGAGGCGCAGGCGCGGCTCGGTGCGGTGCTGGCCGCCGTGCCCGACCTCTGGTTCGTGCTCGATGCCGACGGCCGCTACCTCGAATGCGGCGATCCGAAGCACCCCTTCCTCGTCCACAGCTGGGAGAGCGTGCGCGGCCGGCCCTTCGTGCAGGGCGTCACGCAGGAGCTGGCCGACCAGGTGCTGCCGGCCATCCGTCGCGCGCTGCAGACCGGCGAGGTGCAATGCCTCGAATACGAACTGGTGACGTCCGGCGGGCGCCCCGGCAGCTTCGAGGCGCGGCTGTCGCCGATGTCCGGCGCGCGCGTGCTGTACGTGACGCGCGACGTGACCCAGCAACGCGCGGCCGAGCAGGCCCTGAAGGCGGCCGAGGAGCGCTGGAAGTTCGCGCTCGAAGGCGCCGGCGATGGCGTCTGGGACTTCGACGAGGACCGCAACGTCGCGTTCTACTCGCCGCGCTGGAAAGAGATGCTCGGCTACCGCGACGACGAGGTCGGCAACACCATCCAGGAGTGGTCGCGCCGCATCCACCCGGACGACAAGGCGCGCGTGATGCGGGCCATCCAGGCCTACCGGCGCGGCGACACCGAGGCCTACGAGACCGAGCACCGGCTGCAGCACCGCGAAGGCCACTGGCTGTGGGTGCTCGACCGCGGCAAGATCGTCGAGCGGCATGCCGACGGCAGCCCGCGCCGCGTGGTCGGCACGCATTCCGACATCACGCGCACCAAGCAGGCCGACCAGGCGCTGCGCGACAAGCAGGCCGCCGAGCTCGCCAACCGGGCGAAGAGCGAGTTCCTGTCGCGCATGAGCCACGAGATGCGCACGCCGCTCAACGCGGTGATCGGTTTCTCGCAGCTGATGCGCATGGGCGTCGACCAGGTCGACCTCGACAAGGTGCACGACTACGCCGACCACGTGCTGGACGCCGGCCAGCACCTGCTGGCGCTGATCAACGATGTGCTGGACCTGCAGAAGGTGGAGGAAGGTGCCTTGACTCTGGACATGGGACGGGTGGCGCTCGACGACATCGTCGCGCGCACGATCGACTTGCTGGCGCCGATGGCGCGCACGCGCGGGATCCGCTTCGAGAACGAGCTGCCGTCGCCGCTGCACGTGCAGGCCGATGCGCAGCGGCTGCGCCAGGTGCTGCTGAACGTGGCCTCGAACGCGGTCAAGTACAACCGCCCCGGCGGCGCGGTGCGCTGGACGGTGCGACAGGACGGCCCCGAGCGGCTCACGCTGCTGATCGAGGACGAAGGCGCCGGCCTGACGCCCGAGCAGATGGGCCGGCTGTTCCAGCCCTTCGAGCGGCTTGGCAAGGAGACCTCGGCCATCGAGGGCACCGGCCTCGGCCTGATCATCGCGCGCAGCCTGATGCAGGCGATCGGCGGCGACCTGCAGGTGACGAGCACGCTCGGCCACGGCACCTGCGTGCGGCTCGACATGGTCTGCGACCTCGGGCCGGCCGGCACCGAGCCGGCGCCGCTGGCCGATGCCCCGTGCGATGACGCGACCGCCCCTGCGCCTGCAGGCCGCAGTGCGCTGCGCATGATGTACGTCGAGGACAACCGCATCAACGCGATCCTGTTCGAGGAGGCGCTGCGCATGCACCACGGCACGATCGACCTGCGCATCGCCGAGGACGGCGAAGAGGCGCTCGAAATCGCGCGCGAATGGCAGCCCGAGGTGCTGGTGCTCGACGCCCACCTGCCGGGCATGACCGGCTTCGAGGTGCTGCACCAGCTGCGCAAGCTGCCGGGCCTGGCTCGCGCGCCGGCCTACATGTGCTCGGCCGATGCGATGCCCGAGGACGTGCAGCGTGCCTACGAGGCCGGCTTCATCGGCTACTGGACCAAGCCGATCGACATCGCGGCGGTGGTGGCCGACATCGACCAGTTGCTGCAGTCGCCCGCGCTGGCCGGTTGAACGACCGACGAACGGCGCGAGGCGCACGGCCATAATCCGGCCGATGCGTTTCTCCGCCGAACCCCCTCACCAGCACGGCCAGGCGCCGACCACAGCGATCCTGCTCTGCAACCTCGGCACCCCCGATGCGCCGACACCGCAGGCAGTGCGCCGCTACCTTGCCCAGTTCCTCGCCGACCCGCGTGTCGTCGAGATCCCGAAACTGCTGTGGTGGCTGATCCTGCACGGCATCATCCTGCGCGTGCGGCCGGCGAAATCGGCCGCGAAATACGCCTCCGTGTGGTTGCCCGAAGGCTCGCCACTGAAGGTGTGGACGCAGCGACAGGCCAGGCTGCTGGCCGGCTACCTCGGCGAGCGCGGCCACCGCGTCAAGGTGGCCTTCGCGATGCGCTATGGAACGCCGGCGATCGGCGCCGAACTCGATGCGCTGAAGGCGGCAGGCGCCACCCGCATCCTGGTGCTGCCGATGTACCCGCAGTACTGCGCGGCGACGACGGCCAGCGTCAACGACGCGATCTACCAGTGGGCGCAACGGGTGCGTGCGCTGCCCGAGCTGCGCTTCGTGAACCGCTACCACGACGATCCGGCGTACATCGCGGCGCTCGCGAAGCGTGTGTCCGACCACTGGATGTCGCACGGTCGGCCCGACAAGCTGGTGATGAGCTTCCACGGCATGCCTCGGCGCACGCTGGACCTGGGCGACCCGTACCACTGTGAATGCCTGAAGACGGCACGCCTCGTGGCGCAGCGCCTGGAGCTGAAGGACGACCAATGGGTCGTCACCTTCCAGAGCCGCTTCGGCAAGGCCGAATGGCTGCAGCCCTATACCGAACCGACGCTGGTCGCATTGGCGCAGAAAGGCCTCAAGCGCGTCGACGTGATGTGCCCGGGCTTCACCGCCGACTGCCTGGAGACGCTGGAGGAGATCGCACAGGAAGCCCGCGATGCGTTCCTGCAGGCTGGCGGTGCCGAGTTCAACTACATCCCCTGCCTGAACGACCAGCATGAGTGGATGGCGGCGCTGAGCGCCCTCGCGATCCGCCACATGCAGGGTTGGGATACGGCGGCCCCGCCGGATGCCGCCGCGCTCGAGGCGCAGCGGCGACGGGCCTTGGCGCTGGGTTCTGATGGCTGAGCGCTGGCGCGTGAGCGCCGGCGGTCGCCCGATCAGGCCGTCTTCAATTTGAGGATGTAGACGAGCGCGTCGGCCATCGCCTTGTCGAGCTCCATCGACTCGCTGAACTCGGTGCCGACCTGCCAGCTGGGCTGCCAGTCGTTGCGCACCAGTGCGGCCTGCCAACTGGGGTGCTGGGTCGCCTTCTGCAGCGCCGTGCGCACGTTGGCCACCTGCGCATCGGACATGCCGGACGGCGCGAAGATGCCGCGCCAGTTCGCCAGGTCGACGTCGAGGCGCTGCTCGCGGAACGACGGGATGCCGAACAGGCCGCGCCGCGAGCTGATCGCCAGCGCCCGCAGCTTGCCCGACGAGATGCCCGACTTCAGCTCGCCGAAGCCCGACACCGCCGCCGCCACCTTGCCGGCGGCCAGCGCCTGCATCACCTCGGCCCCGCTGCTCGACGGCACGTAGACCAGCCGGCCGGGATCGGCGCCGGCGGCACGCGCCACCAGCGCGGCGCACATGTGGTCGACGCCCCCTGCCCCGCCGCCGGCCAGCGGCACCTCGGCGATGTTCTTCACCAGCGCGGCCTGGAAATCCTTGATCGTCTGGAACTTCGAATCGGCTGGCACCACCAGCGCCAGCACCTCGCTGGTCAGGCGGGCGACCGGCTTCACCTTGGCCAGCGTGATGGCCGGGCGGTTCAGCGCGATCGAGCCGACCATCACGAAGCCGCCGACCATCACCGAATCCTGGGCATCCGAGTATTTCTCCACGAATTCGGCCAGCCCGATGATGCCGCCCTTGCCGCCCTTGTTCTCGTAGACGATCTCGCTGGCCTGCCCGGCGGCCAGCAGCGCGTCGCCGACCGCGTGGCCGGTGCCGTCCCAGCCGCCGCCGGGGTTGGCCGGGATCATGATGCGCAGCCGGCCGAGCGGCGGCGCGACGGTGGCAGCCAGGCTGGCCACCGGCAGCGTGGGGGCGATGCCGGCGGCTGTGGAAGCGGCCATCCAGCGGAGAACGGAACGACGGTTCGACTTCATGGAGGATCCTTGCTGCGAGGGAGGGCCGGTCAGGCCGGCGCCACCACGCGGCGGCGCCGGAACCGGGTCAACAGCGGCGGGACGATCAAGACCGCCACGCACACAGCGAGGATAGTCGCCGACAACGGCCGTTCAATGAACACCGTCCATTTGCCCTCTCCAATGGACATCGCATTGCGCATATGTGCCTCTCCGAGCGGCCCGAGGATCATCCCGACGATCACCGGAGCGGTCGGAAAGTCGAAGCGGCGCATCACGACGCCCAGCAGCCCGATGCCGTACAGCAGGAACAGGTCGAAGGCCGACTGGCGCATGCCGTAGACGCCAACCGTCGCGAAGATGAGGATGCCGGCGTAGAGCGCCGGCTTCGGGATCTTCAGCAGCTTCACCCACAGCCCGACCAGCGGCAGGTTCAGCACCAGCAGCATCACGTTGCCGATGTACATCGACGCGATCAGCGCCCACACCAGCGCCGACGAGGTCTGGAACAGCGTCGGGCCGGGCTGGATGCCGTAGTTCTGGAACGCCGACAGCAGGATCGCCGCGGTGGTGGACGTCGGGATGCCCAGCGTCAGCAGCGGCACCAGCGTGCCGGCCACCGCCGCGTTGTTGGCGGCCTCGGGCCCGGCCACGCCTTCGATCGCGCCGACGGTGCCGAATTCTTCCGGGTGCTTCGACAGCTTGCGTTCGGCGCCGTACGACAGGAAGGTCGGGATCTCGGTGCCGCCGGCCGGGATGGTGCCGAACGGGAAGCCGATAAGCGTGCCGCGCAGCCAGGCCGGCCACGAGCGCTTCCAGTCGCTCTTCGTCATCCACAGGCTGGACATCTTGTTGCGCGTCTCGTCCGTGCGGCCCTCGTACATCATCAGGTACATCGCCTCGGCGACCGCGAACAGGCCGACCGCCACCAGCACCACCTCGATGCCGTCGACCAGCTCCGGCACGTTGTTCAGCGTGAAGCGCGCCTGGCCCGAGATCTGGTCGATGCCGATGATCCCGATCGACAGGCCCAGCAGCAGGCTGGTCATGCCGCGCAGCGTGCTCTGGCCGAGCACCGACGAGACGGTCGTGAAGGCCAGCAGGATCAGCGCGAAGTACTCCGGCGGGCCGAAGCGCAGCGCGAACTCGGCCAGGCCGGGCGCGAACAGCGTGACGAGCACGGTGGCGATGGTGCCGGCGAAGAACGAACCGATCGCCGAGGTGGCCAGCGCCGCACCGGCGCGGCCGCTCTTGGCCATCAGGTTGCCCTCCATCGCGGTGACCATGCTGCCGGTCTCGCCGGGCGTGTTCAGCAGGATCGAGGTGGTCGAGCCGCCGTACATCGCGCCGTAGTAGATGCCTGCGAACATGATCATCGACGCGGTCGGCTCGACGTGCGAGGTGATCGGCAGCAGCATCGCGACCGTCAGCGCCGGACCGATGCCGGGCAGCACGCCGATCGCGGTGCCGATCAGGCAGCCGAGAAACGCCCACATCAGGTTGATCGGCGTGCCCGCCGTCATGAAGCCTTGCAGCAGTGAATTCCAGATGTCCATGATGGTGATGCTCTACTTCAGATCCAGCCGGAGCTGGTGAGGCCGGGCAGCGTCAGCCCCAGCAGCTTCGTGAACAGCCAGTACACCGGCGCCGACAGCGCCGCGCCGATCAGCACGTCCCGCACCCAGTCGGCCAGCGTCGCGCGCCCTGCCCCCATCGACAGCCGGAAGCCGCGTGCCGCCAGCACGAACAGCAGCGAGCACGACGGGATGAAGCCGACGTGCGTGATCAGCGCCGCATTCAGCAGCAGGCCGGCCGACAGCCAGGCCATGCCGACCCAGTGCGGCGGCGGGATGTCGTCGCTGCCCTCGGGCATCGCGCGAAAACCACCGGTCGTCGCCTGCACGATCAGCAGCACGCCGCACAGCGCCATCGCGGCCGCCATCAGCCACGGCAGGAAGCCCGCGCCGACGCCGGCATAGCCCGCCTCGCTCTTGATCTGCACCGCACCGATGGCCATCAAGACCCCCAGTCCGATCGCGCCGGCCCCGAGGCCGATCTCGGATCGCTTGCTCTTCTTCATGTTCTACGTCCTTCCGTCAATCCATCCCGCAAAACGCAGGCTGGCCGGCGCACAGGCGCCGGCCAGCCGAACTGCGTGGTGCGCGCGACCCGGCGCGCTTACAGCATGCCCAGCTTCAGCATCAGCGCACGCAGGCGGGCCGTGTCGTCGTCGACGAATTTGCCGAAGTCGTCGCCGGTCAGCAGCGCCGAGTTCCACTTGTTGCTGGCCAGCGTCTCGGCCCAGCTCTTGGTCTTGGTGGCCTTGGCGACCGCGTCGACCAGCTTCTGGCGCTGCGCCGGCGTGATGCCCGGCGCGCCGTAGACGCCGCGCCAGTTGCCGATCGAGACGTTGATGCCCTGCTCGACCAGCGTCGGGATGTCGGAGCCGCGGATGCGGGTCGGCGCGGTCACGCCGATCGCGCGCATCTTGCCGGTCTTGATGAACTCCTCGAACTCGGCCAGGCCGCTGGTGCCCACCGTGATGTGGCCGCCCAGCACCGCGGCCGTCGCCTCGCCGCCGCCCTTGAACGGCACGTAGTTGATCTTGGTCGCGTCGACGCCTGCCTCGCGCGCGATCATCGCGACGCTGACGTGGTCGACCGAGCCCTTCGAGCCACCGCCCCACTTGACGCTGCCGGGGTCCTTCTTCATCTGCTCGACGACGTCCTTCATCGTCTTCAGCGGCGAATTGGCCGGCACGACGAACACGTTGTACTCGGCCAGCAGGCGCGCCACCGGCGTCGCGTCGCTCAGCGTGATCGGCGGCTTGTTCTGCACGATCGCGCCGACCATGACGGCGCCGACGACGATCATCGCGTTCGGGTCGCCCTTCGAGGCGTTCGCGAACTGGGCCAGCCCGATCGTGCCACCGGCGCCGCCCTTGTTCTCGTAGGTGACCGAGCCGGCCACGCCCGCTTCCTGCAGGGCCTTGCCGATGCCGCGGCCGCACTGGTCATAGCCGCCACCGGGGTTGGCGCCGATCATCACCTTGAAGTTGTCCTGGGCGAACACGGCCGCGGAAGCGGACGCAAGGGCCAGCGGCAACAGCAGGGTTTTGAGCAAGAGGCGTCGCATGGGTAAGTCTCCTTGAGAGGGGGATGCACGGAACAGAGGCGCCATCCTGATCGCAGGGGCGCCCGGTTACATCCGGGCAAGCCCTGGGGTCGCGGCATCAGACTGTCAGACGCCTGTCATTCCCTACCGCCAGCGCTGTCGTCTGCCTGTCAGGCCGGGTTCGCCCCGGGCGAGACCCCCTTGCGCGGCAGGGCACACTCGCGGCCATGAAACTCCTGCTGGTGGAAGACGACCTCGCGATGGCGCAGGCGCTGCAGCTGGCGCTCGAACGGCGCGGCTTCGACATGGCCGTCGTGCACAACGGCAGCGATGCCTTGCAGCAGCTGCGCAACCAGCCGCCCGACCTGGCGCTGCTCGACCTGACGATTCCCGGCCTGGACGGCCTGCAGGTGCTGCACCGCGCGCGCGCCGAGGGTATCCGCGTCCCCATCGTGGTGCTGACGGCCCGCGGCGCGGTCGGCGACCGGGTGCTGGGCCTGAACGCCGGGGCCGACGACTACCTCGCCAAGCCGTTCGACCTGGACGAGCTCGAGGCCCGCATCCGGGCGCTGCTGCGGCGCACTGCGAGCACCGAATCGGAAGAACTCGCCTGCGGCGCGCTGACGCTCGAGCTGTCGTCCGGGGCGTGCTACCTCGACGGCCGCGTGTTCGACGTGACCCCGCGCGAGCAGGCGCTGCTGAAGGCGCTGATCGCGCGGCCCGGCCACGCGGTGCCGAAGGAAAAGCTGTTCCGCGTCGTGTTTCCGATGGAGACCGACATCCAGTTCGAGGCGATCGAGGTGGTGGCCTACCGGCTGCGCAAGAAGCTGGCCGGCTCCGGGGTCTCGCTGATCACGCTGCGCGGCCTGGGCTACCTGCTGCGCTCCGACCCGGTCGCCGGCACCGCATGACACAACAGCGCATGACACAAACACCGGCCTATTCGCTGCGGGGCCGGCTGATGGGCTGGATCGTGCTGCCGATCGCCTGCTTCATCGCGTTCGACACCGTCAGCCTCTACCAGCGCGCGCTCGACGCCATCACGCTGGCCTACGATCGCACGCTGCTGAGCTCGGCGCGCAACATCGGCGAGCTGCTGTCGATCAAGGGCGCCGAGCTGCGCGTCGAACTGCCGTACAACGCGCTCGAGATGCTCGACAACGGCGATGCCCGGATGATGTACCGCATCAGCGGCTTCAGCGGCGAGTTCCTGTCGGGCTATGCCGATTTCCCGGCCTACGCGCGCACGCCGCCGCGGCGCTCGGCCTACGACGCGCTGGTCGACTTCTACGACGGCGAGTTCCGCGGCGAACCGGTGCGCATCGCGGCGCTCTACCAACCGGTGGCCAGCCCCGATGCGCGCGGCGTCGCGCTGGTGCAGGTCGCCGAGACGCTGGAGGTGCGGCGCCGGCTCGCGCGCCAGATCCTGATGGACACGCTGGTGCGCCAGGCACTGCTGATCAGCGTCGTCGCGCTGATCACCTGGTTCGTCGTCGCCCATGCGCTGCGGCCGATCGAGGCGCTGCGCGCGCAGCTCGAATCGCGCAGCGACCGCGACCTGTCGCCGGTCACCGACCCGAACCTGCCGACCGAGCTGTCGCCGCTGCTGGGCGCGGTGAACCAGTTGATGCAGCGGCTGCAGCGCCTGCACGGCCACCAGCGGCAGTTCGTGCGCGATGCATCGCACCAGTTGCGCACGCCGCTGGCGGTGCTGAAGACGCAGGTGCAGTCGGCGATGTGCGCGCCGAGCAAGGATGCGAGCGCGGCCCTGCCGGCGATGCACGCCACCGTCGACCGGGCGATCCGGCTGGCCAACCAGATGCTCGCGCTGGCGAAGGTGGAGCAGGTGCAGGGCCAGCCCGAGCCGGCCACCGCCGACCTGGGCGAGCTGGCGCGCGAGGTGGCGATCGACCTGTCGCCGCTGATCGGCGAGCGCAACCTCGATTTCGAGCTGCAGGCCGAAACGAGCCTGGTGCACGGCCATGAATGGATGGTGCGCGAGCTGCTGCGCAACCTGCTGCACAACGCGATCCGCGAGACCCCGAAGCGCGGCGAGCTGCTGCTGCGGGTCGCGAACGCCGAGTTGCTGATCAGCGACAGCGGCCCGGGCATCGCGCCCGAGTTCCGCGAGCGGCTGTTCGAGCCGTTCCACACCGGGCATCCGACAGTGGGCAGCGGGCTCGGGCTGTCGATCTGCCGCGAGATCTGCAATTCGATCGGCGCGACGCTCGAGCTGGAGAACCGGCAGTACGCCGGACGCCTCGCCGGCCTCGACGCAACGGTGCGATTCCGGCCCGTGACCGAGGTGCCACCGACCTGAATCCTGCCTACACTGGGCACCCGACCACTGCGTGCACCGTCCCCCCGAACCGTCCATGGCGAAGTCACCTTCCAGCACCCCCGACGACCACGGCGTGCGGCTCGACAAATGGTTGTGGGCCGCCCGTTTCTTCAAGACGCGCAGCCTCGCGACGCAAGAGATCGACAAGGGCCGCATCCACGTGAACGGCCAGGCCGCGAAGCCGGCGCGCGAGCTGAAGCCGGGCGATCGCCTCGAGATGCGCCAGGGCCCGGTCACCCGCAGCATCGTCGTGCTCGGCCTCAGCCACCAGCGCGGGCCGGCACCGGTGGCGCAGGCGCTGTACGAAGAGACGGCCGAGAGCGTGGCCCGCCGCGACGAGGCGGCGAAGCAGCGCAAGCTGGCTTCCGAGCCGGCGCTGGCCATCGAACAAGGCCGCCCGACCAAAAAAGACCGGCGTCAATTGGCCGACTGGAACCGCTGGAGCGCCAGCATCGACCCCGAGTAACCCTCGGCGCGGGTCGGCCGCCCTTGCCTTTTTCCGGTGCGGTCCCACGTGCCTTCCAGCGCGGGGCCCTGCATTATTTTGAAAGCCCCTCTTGAAACGCGGGGCAAAGCGCTCATATGCGCGCCATTCGACAGGATCCACCCATGCAAAATCCAGAAAATTCTTCGCAAGATCAAGGACTTGACACGCCGGCCGACAACGCAGGCAGCGCCGCGCAGACAACCGAGCCCAACCTGGAAGCCCGCTTGGCCGAGATGTCCGACGCCTACCTGCGCGCCAAGGCCGAGACCGAAAACATCCGCCGCCGCTCGGAAGAAGAGATCGCCAAGGCGCGCAAGTTCGCCGTCGAAGGCTTCGCCGACAGCCTGCTGCCGGTGAAAGACAGCCTCGAGGCCGCGATCGCGATCCAGGCCGCGACGCCGGAACAGCTGCTCGAAGGCGTGCATGCCACACTGCGCCAGCTGTCGGCGGCCCTCGAGCGCAGCAAGGTGCTCGAGATCAACCCGCCGGCCAGCACCAGGTTCGACCCGCACCACCACCAGGCGATCAGCATGGTGCCGGCCGACCAGGAACCCAACACCGTCGTGGCCGTGCTGCAGAAGGGCTACCTGATCGCCGACCGCGTGCTGCGCCCGGCACTCGTGACGGTCGCGGCCCCGAAGTGACCAGGATCAAGTCATCCACAAGCCCGGCCCCTTGAAACGGCCCGACTTATCCACAACTCGACAACATCAAGATTTTCGGAATTCAGGAGAACCACATGGCAAAAATCATCGGCATCGACCTCGGCACCACCAACTCGTGCGTGGCCATCATGGAAGGCAACACCACCAAGGTGATCGAGAACAGCGAAGGTGCGCGCACCACGCCGTCGATCATTGCCTACCAGGAAGACGGCGAGATCCTCGTCGGTGCCTCTGCCAAGCGCCAGGCCGTCACCAACCCGCGCAACACGCTGTATGCGGTGAAGCGCCTGATCGGCCGCAAGTTCACCGAGAAGGAAGTGCAGAAGGACATCGACCTGATGCCCTACAAGATCGCGCAGGCCGACAACGGCGATGCGTGGGTCGAGGTGCGCGGCAACCGGCTCGCGCCGCCGCAGGTCAGCGCCGAAGTGCTGCGCAAGATGAAGAAGACCGCCGAGGACTACCTGGGCGAAGCCGTCACCGAAGCGGTGATCACGGTGCCGGCGTACTTCAACGACGCCCAGCGCCAGGCCACCAAGGACGCGGGCCGCATCGCCGGCCTCGACGTGAAGCGCATCATCAACGAGCCGACCGCCGCGGCGCTCGCGTTCGGCCTCGACAAGAACGAGAAGGGCGACCGCAAGATCGCGGTGTATGACCTGGGTGGCGGCACCTTCGACGTGTCGATCATCGAGATCGCCGACGTCGACGGCGAGAAGCAGTTCGAGGTGCTGTCGACCAACGGCGACACCTTCCTGGGCGGCGAAGACTTCGACCAGCGCATCATCGACTACATCATCACCGAGTTCAAGAAAGAGCAAGGCGTCGACCTGTCGAAGGACGTGCTCGCGCTGCAGCGCCTGAAGGAAGCGGCCGAGAAAGCGAAGATCGAGCTGTCGAACAGCGCGCAGACCGACATCAACCTGCCCTACGTGACGGCCGATGCCTCGGGTCCGAAGCACCTGAACATCAAGCTCACGCGTGCCAAGCTCGAATCGCTGGTCGAAGAGCTGATCGAGCGCACCATCGCGCCGTGCCGCACCGCCATCAAGGATGCCGGAGTGGCCGTCGACAAGATCGACGACGTGATCCTGGTCGGCGGCATGACCCGCATGCCCAAGGTGCAGGAGAAGGTCAAGGAGTTCTTCGGCAAGGAACCGCGCAAGGACGTGAACCCCGACGAAGCCGTGGCCGTCGGTGCCGCGATCCAGGGCCAGGTGCTGGCCGGCGACCGCAAGGACGTGCTGCTGCTCGACGTGACCCCGCTGAGCCTGGGCATCGAGACGCTGGGCGGCGTGATGACGAAGATGATCACGAAGAACACGACCATCCCGACCAAGTTCGCGCAGACCTTCTCGACCGCCGACGACAACCAGCCGGCCGTGACCATCAAGGTGTACCAGGGCGAACGCGAGATGGCCTCGGGCAACAAGAGCCTGGGCGAGTTCAACCTCGAAGGCATCCCGCCGTCGCCGCGCGGCACGCCGCAGATCGAGGTGAGCTTCGACATCGACGCGAACGGCATCCTGCACGTCGGCGCCAAGGACAAGGGCACCGGCAAGGAAAACAAGATCGTCATCAAGGCCAACTCCGGGCTGAGCGAGGCCGAGATCCAGCAGATGGTGAAGGACGCCGAGCTGAACGCCGCCGAGGACAAGAAGAAGCTCGAACTCGTGCAGGCCCGCAACCAGGCCGATGCGATGGTGCACAGCGTGCGCAAGTCGCTGGGCGAGCATGGCGAGAAGCTCGACGCCGGCGAGAAGGAAAAGATCGAGACCGCGCTGAAGGACGCCGAGGAAGCGCTGAAGGGCGACGACAAGGCGGCCATCGAGGCCAAGAGCGAAGCGCTGATGGCCGCCAGCCAGAAGCTGGGCGAGAAGGTCTACGCCGATGCGCAGGCCGCCCAGGCGGCAGCCGGCGCGGGCGCGGCGGCGGGTGGCGGCGCGCAGCAACCGCACGCCGAGGCGGCTTCGTCGAAGCCGGCCGACGACAACGTCGTCGACGCCGAGTTCAAGGAAGTGAAAGACCAGAAGTAAGGCACTGCCGCGGCTTCTTCAGACCCCCGTGGGCCGTGTCCGGTGCACGGGGGATTTGCATTTCCAAGCGTGAATACCCATGGCAAAGCGTGATTACTACGAAGTCCTCGGCGTCGCGAAGAACGCGACCGAGGAGGACATCAAGAAGGCCTACCGCAAGCTGGCCATGAAGCACCACCCCGACCGCAACCAGGGCGACGGGGCGAAGAAGTCGGAAGAGCAGTTCAAGGAGGTCAAGGAGGCCTACGAGATGCTCTCCGACGCGCAGAAGCGCGCGGCCTACGACCAGTATGGCCATGCCGGCGTCGACCCGAACGCCGGCGGCTTCCGCCCCGGCGGCCAGGGTGGCGAGGGCTTCGGCGGCTTCGCCGAGGCCTTCGGCGACATCTTCGGCGACATCTTCGGCGGCCAGGGCGGTGGCGGCCAGCGCCGTGGCGCCGGTGGCGGCCAGCAGGTGTTCCGCGGCAGCGACCTGAGCTACGCGATGGAGATCACGCTTGAAGAAGCGGCGCGCGGCAAGGAGACGCAGATCCGCATCCCGAGCTGGGAAGAGTGCGAGACCTGCCACGGCAGCGGCGCCAAGCCCGGCACCAGCGCCAAGACCTGCCCGAGCTGCAACGGCGCCGGCACGGTGCACATGCGCCAGGGCTTCTTCAGCATCCAGCAGACCTGCCCGCACTGCCACGGCACCGGCAAGATCATTCCCGAGCCGTGCGTCACCTGCCACGGCCAGGGCAAGATCAAGAAGACCAAGACGCTGGAGGTGAAGATCCCCGCCGGCATCAACGAAGGCATGCGCATCCGCTCGGCCGGCAACGGCGAGCCGGGCACCAACGGCGGCCCGGCCGGCGACCTGTACATCGAGATCCGCATCAAGCAGCACGAGATCTTCGAGCGCGACGGCGACGACCTGCACTGCACCGTGCCGGTCGGGCTGACGCTGGCGGCGCTGGGCGGCGGCATCGAGGTGCCCACGCTGGGCGGCAAGGCCGAGATCGAGCTGCCCGAGGGCACCCAGCACGGCAAGACCTTCCGGCTGCGCGGCAAGGGCATCAAGGGCGTGCGCTCCAGCTACCCGGGCGACCTGTACTGCCACATCAGCGTCGAGACGCCGGTCAAGCTGACCGAGCACCAGCGCAAGCTGCTGAAGGAGCTGGAAGAGTCCTTCGCGAAGTCGGGCGGCAAGCATTCGCCGAATGCCAAGAGCTGGACCGATCACGTGAAAGACCTGTTCAAGTAGGACCGCACTCAAGCGGCCATCCCACCCGGCCGATATGGGGGGATGGCTCCGCTTGACCGTGATATCGCGCAGTGCCGGGCGATGGTCATTGACCCGAACCCGACCTCGCGCAGCATTCTTTGTGCGCAACTGCGCGATTTCGGCGTCGGCACGGTCGTGCAATGCGGCCGCATCGAAGACGCCCGCAAGCAGCTGGAAGCCCGCCCGTTCGACGTGGTGCTGTGCGAGCACAGCTTCAGCGCGACCGGCTACTCCGGCCAGAACCTGCTCGACGACCTGCGGCGCAGCCAGTTGCTGCCGCTGTCCACCGTCTTCATCATCGTCACCAGCGAAGCCTCGTACGCGCTGGTGGCCGATGCCGCCGAGTCGGCGCTCGACAGCTACCTGCTGAAACCCCACACCGCGACCGCGCTCGGCGAACGCCTGATGCAGGCGCGCCGCCGCAAGAAATCGCTGGGCGAGATCTTCCTCGCGATCGAGGAAGGCGACTTCGAACGCGGCGCCGCGCTGTGCGCCGCCCGCTTCGAGCAGCGTGGCCCGTACTGGCTGTACGCCGCGCGCATCGGCTCGGAGCTGCTGCTGCGCGTGAACAAGCACCAGGAGGCTCGTGCGATGTTCGAGGCGGTGCAGAAGACCGGCGCGATCCCGTGGGCGCGCCTGGGCATCGCGCGCAGCCAGCTCGACGCCGGCCAGTCGGGCCCGGCCTTGCGCACGCTCGAAAGCCTGATCGGCGACCACCCGAGCTTCGTCGACGCCTACGACGTGATGGGCCGCGTGCAGGTCGAGCAAGGCGACCTGCAGAGCGCGCTCGACACCTACAAGCGCGCCACCGCGCTGACGCCGGGCTCGATCAGCCGGCTGCAGAAGCACGGCATGCTGGCCTTCTACATGGGCGATCGCGACGAGGCGGGCCGCATGCTCGAGCGCGCCGCCTCGGTGGGCATCAGCTCGAAGATGTTCGACTACCAGACGCTGGTGCTGCTGGCCTTCACGCGCTTCCACCAGCGCGATTCGAAGGGCCTGCAGCGCTGCCTCGACAACCTGCAGCATGCGCTGCAGAAGGTGCCGCAGAGCCGGCGCCTGCAGCGCTTCGCCGCGGTGGTCGAGGTGTTCAACCTGATGCTGCAGAAGCAGCTCGGCGCGGCCATCGCCGCGGTGCGCGAGATCACGCGCGAGTTGCGCGAACCGGGCCTCGACATGGAGGCGGCGTGCAACGTGCTGAGCATGGTGTCGCAGCTGACCGCCGCCGAGCTGAAGCTGGACGGCGCCGACGACTGGGTCGACGCGCTGGCGCTGCGTTTCGCGAGCGCGAAGGGATTGGCCGAGCTGCTGGCGCGCACCGCGTCCAGCCATCCGCCGCATGCGCAGCGCGTGCGCGATGCGCAGCAGCACATCAACGAGATGGCCGAGCAGGCGGTGTCGCACACGCTGTCGGGCGACCACCGCGGTGCGGTGCAATTGCTGCTGGCGCACGGCGAGCGCACGCTGAACGGCAAGCTGATCGAGATGGCGCGCATGACGCTGCAGCGCCACCACGAGAAGATCGCCGATGCCGCGCCGCTGCAGGAGCGGGTCGAGGCGCTGCGCAGCCGCTACGCCGGCAGCGCGATGCCGTCGCTCGGGCAGGCCAGCGGCCGCCAGGCCGGCGCGCTGACGCTGCGCGAGCGTGGTGCGCCCGCCGAGGCCGAAGCGGCCGCGCCGGCCGACGCGCCCTGACGCGCTGGCCCTAAGCTTCGCCTCATCCGCCTGCGCGACAATTCGCGCATGCACCTTGGCCGCCGCAACCGGGCACTGTTCCCCCCCTCCCCGCACCGATCCACCTGGAATCCGCTGACGCTGGCGGTGCTCGCCGGCGTGTGGATCGCCGCCCTCGCGAACTGGCCGCTGTGGCAATCGCTGCAGGCGCTGCCCGAGATGCAGGGCGCGCGCGGCACGCTCTTCATCGTTGCGTTCGGCGTGATCGTCGCGTGCCTCACCACGCTGGTGCTGGCGCTGCTGGCCTGGCGCTGGAGCATCAAGCCGGCGATCGGCCTCTTCCTGCTGGCGGCGGCGTTCGGTGCGCATTTCATGGGCACCTACAACGTCGTGATCGACAGCACGATGATGACCAACGTGCTGCAGACCGACCTGCGCGAGACGCGCGACCTGCTGAGCTTGCGCATGGCGGCGAGCGTCATCGTGATCGCGCTGCTGCCGTTGGCCTGGCTGTGGGGCCGGCCGCTGCAGGCGCCGGGCGCGTGGCGGCAACTCGGCCGCAACCTGATCGGCGTGGTCGTGTCGGTGGTCGTGATGGTGGGGGTCGCGGGGGCCTTGTTCGCCGACCTCGCATCGACCATGCGCACCCACAACACGCTGCGCTACAAGATCAATCCGCTGAACTCGTTCTATGCGCTCGGCATGCTGGTGCACGACGCCAACGCCCGGCCGGCCGGGCCGCCGGTGGTGATCGGCGCCGACGTGGCGCTCGCACCGCCCGCGCCCGGCGCGAAGCCGCTGCTGCTGGCGCTGGTGGTCGGCGAGACGGCACGGGCCGATCATTTCGCGCTGAACGGCTACGGGCGGGCGACCACGCCGGCGCTGGCCGCGCGGGGGGTCGTCAGCTTCAGCGACGTGACGTCCTGCGGCACCAGCACGGCCACCTCGCTGCCCTGCATGTTCTCGCACCTGGGCAAGCAGGCCTACGAGTCGCGCGACCAGGATTTCGAGAACGTGCTCGACGTGCTGCAGCGGGCCGGGCTGGCGGTGCTGTGGCTGGACAACCAGGCGGGTTGCAAGGGCCTGTGCGAGCGCGTGCCGCACGACGATGCGTACCGGCCGGCGCCCGGCGCCGCGCCGATGCCGGCCGGGCTGTGCGACGGCGGCGAGTGCCTGGACGAGGCTTTGCTGCACGGGCTCGACCAGCGGCTGGCCGCGTTGCCGGCCGAGCGCCGCGCACACGGCGTCGTGCTCGTGCTGCACCAGATGGGCAGCCACGGGCCGGCGTATTCGAAGCGTTCGCCGGCGGGCCGCAAGCCTTTCGTGCCGGAGTGCACGACCAACGTTCTGCAGCAGTGCGAGCGGCAGCTGCTGCTGAATGCGTACGACAACTCGATCGCCTACACCGACAGCGTGCTGGGGCAGGCGATCGACTGGCTCGGCAAGCAGACGGGCGGCTACGACCCGGCGCTGCTGTACCTGTCGGACCATGGCGAGTCGCTCGGCGAGAACAACCTGTACCTGCACGGCCTGCCTTATGGCATCGCGCCGCGCGAGCAGAAGCACGTGCCGATGGTGGTGTGGCTCGCGCCGCAGACCGAGACAGCGACCGGTGTCGCGATGAGCTGCCTGCAAGGGCAGCGCGATGTGGCGCTGAGCCATGACAACCTGGTGCCGAGCGTGCTGGGCTTGATGCGGGCGAGAACGAGCCTCTATCGCGGCGAACTGGACCTGTTCTCGCGTTGCAGGTAGGTTCTTCAATCCTGGCATGGGCGCGAGCAAAGCAACACCGTTCGTCCTGAGCTTGTCGAAGGGTCGGACTGAGCTTGTCGAAGGCCCTGCGCGCTTCGGGCACAACCCTTCGACGGACGGGCCCTCGACAAGCTCGGTCCCTGCTCAGGTCCTTCGACAAGCTCAGGATGATCGGGCCCTTCGACAGGCTCAGGGCGAACGGGGGCTTGGGTACGCACAGCCTCCCCGCACACGCCTTCCGCGCCAATGCGTGACGACCGCCAGTTAAAGTCCGCGCACATCCAACGACTCCAGACGGGAAGCCGTGTCCGCCTCCTCCGACTCCCTGAAGTCCATCTTCTTCGCCCTCGGCGCCAACTTCGCGATCGCGATCGCGAAAACCGTCGGCGCCGTCTTCACCGGCTCGTCGTCGATGCTGGCCGAGGCCATCCACTCGTATGCCGACTGCGGCAACCAGGGCCTGCTGATCTGGGGCCTGAAGGAAGCCAAAAAGCCGCCGACCGCCGACCATCCGCTCGGCTACGGCAAGGCGATCTACTTCTGGAGCTTCATCGTCGCGCTGATGCTGTTCAGCATGGGCGGCCTGTTCTCGATCTACGAAGGCGTGCACAAGCTGCACGACACCGAGCCGGTCCGGTACGCCGGCGTCGCGATCGCCATCCTCGCCTTCGGCGTCGTCGCCGAGAGCGTCTCGCTGTGGGGCTGCCTGCGCGAGATCAACAAGAGCCGCGGCACGCAGACGCTGTGGCAGTGGTTCCGACGCTCGCGCCAGAGCGAGCTGATCGTCGTGCTCGGCGAAGACCTCGCCGCGCTCGGCGGCCTGGTCGCCGCGCTCGGCTTCATCGGCCTGGCGGTGCTCACCGGCAACCCGATGTGGGATGCCATCGGCTCGATCGTGATCGGCGTGCTGCTGGTGGTGGTCGCGATCCTGGTGGGCGCCGAGGTCAAGTCGCTGCTGGTCGGCCAGAGCGCCGAGCCGACGGTGCTGGCCGCGATGCGCGAGCACATCGCCGCGCAGCCCGAGGTGGCCCAGGTCTACAACCTGCTGACGCAGCAGCTCGGCAACGACGTGATGGTGGCCGTGAAGGCGCGCATGGCGCCGCAGCCGTCGGACGTGGCGCTGATCGAGGCGATCAACCGGGTCGAAGCCGGATTGCGCGCCGCCTTCCCGTCGATCCGCTGGATCTTCTTCGAGCCCGACCTTCGAGACTGAGTCAGAACAGCTCCTGCTGCCCGTTCGCCGGCGGCAGGCGCGGCTTGCGGAACAGCGTCAGGTCGAGCTCGGTGCGCACCCGGTTCATGCCGTGGCGCGCGCAGGCCTTGCGGAAACGCTGCGAGATCAGCTCGGCCCACACGCCCTCACCCTTCATGCGCTTGCTGAACGTGGCGTCGTAATCCTTGCCGCCGCGCATGTCGCGGATGCGCGCCATCACGCGGGCCGCGCGCTGCGGGAAGTGCTGGTCGAGCCATTGCTGGAACAGCGGGTTCACCTCCCAGGGCAGGCGCAGGATGATGCTGAAGGCCGAGCGCGCGCCGGCCTCGGCCGCGGCTTCGACGATGCGCTCGATCTCGGGCTCGTTGATGAACGGGATCACCGGCGACACGCTGACCCCCACCGGCACGCCGGCCTCGGCCAGCGTCCTGATCGTGCGCAGCCGCCGCTGCGGCGACGCGGCGCGCGGCTCGAGGATGCGCGACAGCTCGGCATCGAGCGAGGTCACCGACACGTACACCGCTGCCAGCCCGCGCGCCGCCATCGGCGCGATCAGGTCGAGGTCGCGCTCGACGCCGGACGACTTGGTGACGATCGAGAACGCATGGTCGCAGCCGTGCAGCACCTCGAGCACCGAGCGGGTGATGCCGAGCTTGCGTTCGACCGGCTGGTAGGCGTCGGTGGCCGAGCCGATGTTCAGCATCTGCGGCTCGTAGGCGCGGCTCGCGAGCGCCTCGCGCAGCCGCTCGGCGGCATTGACCTTCGCGATGATGCGGGTCTCGAAATCCAGCCCCGGCGACATGTTGAGGTAGCTGTGCGTCGGCCGCGCGAAGCAGTAGATGCAGCCGTGCTCGCAGCCGCGGTAGGGGTTGATCGACAGGTCGAAGTGCACGTCGGGCGAGTCGTTGCTCGCGAGGATGCTCTTGACCCGCTCCTCGATGATCTGCGTGGCCCGCGGCAGGTGCTCTTCGCTGGCCTGCTGCTCGAGCGTGCCCCAGCCGTCGTCGTAGTCTTCGCCGCCCCGTGTCGTGAAGCGGTGCTCGATGGCCCACGCGGTGCCCCGGCCCTTGGTGGCGCCGGGTGTGGGCATCGGAACGAGAGGCTGGATGAGCGGGCGCGAGGGGATGGGATTGAACTTCTGCGGCATCCTGTAAATATATACAGTATCCACCGCGAAAGCCAGTTCCCATCAGATCGCGCCGACGCTCCCGGTCACCGGCAGCACGATGCCGGTGATGTAGCCTGAACACGCCGGCGACGCGAGGAACACATACGCCGGCGACAGCTCCTCGGGCTGTGCGGCGCGCCGCATGTCGGTGTTCTGCCCGAACTCGGCGACCTTCTCGGCCGGCGAGTCGGCCGGGTTCAGCGGCGTCCACACCGGCCCCGGCGCCACCGCGTTGACGCGGATGCCGCGCTGCAGCACGTTGCTCGCGAGCGATTTCGTGAACGCGTGGATCGCGCCCTTGGTCGTCGAGTAGTCCAGCAGGTGCGCGCTGCCCTCCAGCCCGGTGACCGAACCGGTGTTGATGATGGCGCCGCCCTTGCCCATGTGCGGCAACGCGGCGCGGGCCATGTGGAAGTAGCCGTAGACGTTGGTGCGCAGCGTCTCGTCGAAGCGCTCGTCGGTGATGTCCTCGATCGACTCGGCGTGCTCCTGGAAAGCGGCATTGTTGACCAGCACGTCGAGCTTGCCGAAGGCTTTCACCGCCTGGTCGACCGCATGCCGGCAGAACGCCGGATCGCGCACGTCGCCGGGGATCAGCACGCAGCGGCCGCCCTCGGCCTCGACGCAGCGCCTCGTTTCCTCGGCGTCCTCATGCTCGTTCAGGTAGACGATCGCGACATCGGCGCCCTCGCGCGCGAACAGCACCGCCACGGCACGGCCGATGCCGGAATCGCCGCCGGTGATCAGCGCCGCGCTGTCCTGCAGCTTGTGGCTGCCTTCGTAGTACGGGGCCAGGAACTTCGGCTTCAGCTCGAGTTCGGCTTCCAGGCCCGGCTTCTCGATGTGCTGCGCCGGCAGCTTCACCGGTTGTCGGCTGGCACCGGCCTGCACCGGCGCCTTGTCGGCCGGCTTGCCGCTGGACGGCTTCTTCGCGTCCTCGCGGTCCTGGGCCGACTGGATGCGGCGCTGCTTCACGGCCACCGCTTCGCCGTCGTCGGCATGCGGTCGATCGCTGTGGGAGGTCTGGGCGGTCTTGCGGGAAGTCTTGGTCGGCATGGCGCACTCCGTTCGGGTCGATGCCCGAATGGCGGCAAGCCGCATGCCTGCGACGCCGTGGTGCCGGCGCCGCGTCTCAGGCGGTCTTGGTCAGACCGGCAGCAACTGGCTGTCGCTGCGCCAGCTGGCACGCACCGCGTTGTGCGTCAGCGCGCGCGCGGCACGCACTGCAGCGGTGGCGCCGGAGCGGCGGCTGGCCACCTGGTCGAGCCAGGAGGCGAGGATCGGGTTGCGGCGTGCGAGCGTGGTCCAGCTGCTGCGCCAGCAACGTGCCAGGTCGGCATGCGGGTGCAGTTGGCGGCGTGCGCTGCGCGGCAGGTCTTGCCCCGGGTGTTCGCTGAACACCTTGCCGAGGTCGAACAGGAACGCGGTGGCCGAGCAGACCTGCTGCAGCTCCGAGACGATCGGCGGCAGCGGCTTGCGGCTGCGCGCATCGTGGTCGGCGTTCATCGCGAACTCGGCCGCGGTGATGCTGGCTTCGAGCAGGCCGTACATCTCGGGGTGGTGGTCGGCCGCGGCCGGCTGGGTCAGGAAGTGATCGAGGTTGCCGCTGCGCTCCAGCACCTGCGCGATGAACTCCTGCAGGTCCGGCGACCAGCGGCTGCACAGGCAGGCGAGGCGGTACACCAGGTCGGCCGGCACGCCGAGGTAGGCCAGGTTGCCGGCGTTGATGCGGCGCACCAGCGTGGCCAGCAGGTTGTCGACGCCCTGCCCGCGTTCCTCCAGGAAGCCCGACAGCGGCAGACGCAGTGCCGGCAGTGCGCGCCAGGAACGGTCGATGGAATCAGAGTTCATGGATGTCTCGCTGGTGTATCCCTGAAAACGGATTCTGCGGGGACCACGCCAGGGCGAGAGCGGCAATAGCGCGGCAATAGCGTGTCTATTCCGCAAGGGCGTCGGATGGGGAGTAACAGCTGTGAAACACCTCTGTGAATCCACCGCTCAGCCGGGCAATGTGGCACTGGCGTCGGACAGCTCGGCCCGCAGCGAACTGAACCAGGTTGGCGGAAGCAGCCAGTGCTGGACCCGATGGGCGTGTTGCTGCGCTTGAGCGAGCTGCTGCCTGCAGCGCATACCGTGGCCCGCGTCCAGCCACAGCGCTGCACACATCAACCGTGCGAGGCTCGCGGCCTCGAAGCTCTCTGCCACGGGCAGCGGCTTCTCCTCGATCAGATAGAGGCAGGCCAGCAAACCTGCAAACGCGAACAGCCCCCGCCTGCCCTTCGACATCACGACCCGCCCCTCCGACGCGATCGCCCGCCCCGCAAGCGAGGTGATCGTCGATTCGACCTCCGCGGGGTCGTTCAACGGCGGAAAGAGCCGAAAGAAGGCCTGTGACGCTTCGCCAGGGCGTTCGTGGATCAACCGCAGCGTCAGTCGAACGATATCCGCCAGGCCTTGTGCTTGCTCACGCCAGCCGGCTTGTGCTGCGCTCGCAAACATCTCGTGCAGGCGGAGAAGGCCATCGGCCAGCGGTGCGATGTTCGCGCTCAGTGAATCGGCCATCGCCGCACCCAGCGCGGCGATTCGCAGGCGTGGATCGGATGCCCCGGGCCTCGCGAACTCCCCGACGAGCAGTGGGTGCACCGCAACGCGCCTGGCTCGGTCGTCCGGTACGAACAAGAGGGACAGATCTGCCGGCGGCGTGAATCCCATCTCGGTGGCACGCTGCGTCCGCTCCTTCAGTGGCAGCAACAGCAAGCACTCGAGTACAGCAGGCGTGGAATCTTTATCGGATCGGAGCAATGCATCGCGAAGGACCGGGTGCTCCAGCAACTTGCGGCTGGCCGGGCGAGCGCTCTCGGCACCGATCAGAAGGCGGAGCAACTCGCGCATTGATTGGCGCTTGAGCAGAGACGGATCCGCGGCCGTGCGCGCAAGCAGATCGTCAAGCATCTGCCTGCCCAGTTCAGAGGCGGTCATGGCATCGAACACCTCGCTTTTCATCATGCGCTTCAGCAAGACTTGCACCGTGTTCGATTCGGGCCCGATCAGCTTGTGTGCTGCCACCTCGATGCACAGCTTGAACGCGTCGATACCACACGAGGCCAGCGTTTCCTTGACGGTACGTGGTTGCGACGCGAGCCGACCCAATCTGTCCCGCATCGTGCCGCCATCCAGCAGCTCCTTCGACCTGCTGATCGCGCGCATCGTCAATGCGAGCAACTTCACCCGGTCCTTGACCCCGGGTCGGTCATCCACCTGCACGATGTCGAACCATTGCTGTATCTCCACCGGCTCCATCTCCAACGATTTGTCCAGCCGGGCGTGCGCGAAGGCCATGAACGCATCTCCGTGTTCATGCCAGCTGAACGAATGCCCCCGAAAGGGCGGAGCAGATTCCCAGCAGAAGGCAGATGACTCGGGAAAGAACCGTGGTGTGAACGGAAATGCTGCTGACTCCAGGATCTTGCAAGCGTTCTCGATCTGCGAGTGCAAACCCGGTCGATCGGACAGGTTCGCCAGAAACCTCGGATGCCACTGACCGGCGCTGAGCTTGTGGCAACGCTGGATCTCTCGCTCGATCGCCTCGCGTCCCCCACCGGGACAGCTTGCCGCCACATCCGCCGCCACACGAGGAATCTCCGACAGATGACCGGCGACGCGCCAGCCAGATGCAGCCGCTCGCATGATGCGGCACACGCTGGCCATGTCATCGAGCCGCATCAGCCTGCCGTCGAGGGACGGCAGCGAGATCTTTTCGAGCAGGCGGGCAGCGTTCTTGGATCGCCATGCACCGCTGATCAATCCGCAGTCAATCAACAACCGGACGTGCTGAGCGATCCGGAACAAGGTCCGCCTCGACACGTCGCCTTCGCCAGCCTCTCGCCACAGCGTGGCGCACCGAGACAAGAGACGCTGAAAGGCGTCATCGTACTCGTCGACAAACGATCGCCCCAGGAGGTGAGCGGCCAGCAGATGAAGCTCCAACGACCGCTTCCCCTGGGCAGCAACGGCACTCGCCATCTCAGCAACATCGGCCGAAGACGCCCCGACGATCGGTGCGAAGCCGGTGACGCGCAGCGTCTCATCGGTTCCGCGCTCGAACTTCGGATGCAAGGCCGACGCGTCGAACGCACGGATGAAGGCCTCGAGCGCGTCGTCGCCCTGCAGGCACCCGACGATCTCGCGGTGCCTCAGCCCCCAGCCTTGCAGCGCTGCAGATACCCGCTGCGTCTTCTGACCCTTCACCTTGGCGGCGAGTTCGTCCACCTTGGTCCGGGCCTTGTCAATGGCATCCGCATCGCCGCCAGGGACGTCGATCCGACTGAGGATCTGCTTCGCGGCAGCAAGCCTCGCCGCGCTCTGCCGCTGTGGATCGAATTCCGCGACATCCACCAGACCGTTGATCACATCGGTCAGCGGGTCGAGGCTCTCCATCACGAGAAGCTCCTGCACCACATAGCAGTGGTGCAGGAGATCACCCAATCGGCACCGGGTCGCGACATCGAGCGCCCCTTGCTTGGCAAGCTGGTCCGCTTGCTTCACGCAGTCGCCGGCATTTCGAGTGAACTCCGCAGCGTCGCCTGCCGAAGCGAGCGCCGACGCGATCGACGTTCGCAGGTTCCACGCCGTCGGGCTGCTCTTCAGCATCGACGCGAGCAGCGACGACCCTGGCGCTGAGCCCTCGTTCGAGTCCCAGGTCTGCGCGCGAAGGGGACCCGTGGCTCCGGCAGGCCGCGATGCGCTGCCATCGAACGGCTCAGGCAGCGTACTCCTCGCCTGCGGATCATCGCTCTTGGGTGATGACGCGGCGGTCAGGAAAAAACGACCGAGGTACCGGCGGCTCCCGTGGCGCTGCTCGCTGTGCCGCTCACCTGACTCCCGGGGCGTGTTGGGCGGTGTCCGCGTCGACTTCGGGATCTTGACCCCTCTGAAGATGAACGCCTGCTGCGTCGATGCCATCCGCTTCCCCCGTGAATTCAACAGGCGGATGAGTGCCTGCATCACTCCAATGGTTCCATCGGATGACGGATCGCCAGCCCGCGTGGCTCAACCCGCCTCTTTCTCCGCCCCCTTCCCCTGCCCCTTCAACAGCGACCACGCCATCGCCGCCATCAGCGCGACACCCGCCACCAGCGCGCCCCACAGCCACGCGCGCGACGGAGTCGGCTCAGCCGCCGGCACCGACGCCGCCTTCAACACCGGCGACGCCATCGCTGCCACACCCGCCTGCAGCACTGCCCGATCGGCCGGCAGCGCATCACCGCCGCGCCGCGCGGGCATCAGCTCGGCGAGCGTCATCGCGGGCGCGGCAGTTGATGGCTCGACCCAGGCCGTGCGATACGGCGCCGCACCACGCGCCAGCATCACCAGCGTCCGCGCGCGCACGCCGATGCGCAGCTGCGGCGGCTGCGCGCCGAACTGCGCCACGCCACCGGCCACCTGCAGCCTCAGCTGCGTGTACACCGCGCCATCCAGGTGCTGCGCCGGCGACCGCGACTCACCGGTCGGCAAGCGCAGCCACCACACGCTGCCCTCGGCCAGCGGCTGCCAGCCGGGCTCGGCCACCGGCAGCGGCGCCGGCGTCTTGTCGCGCAGCGCATGCAGGTGCCGGCCCAACCGGTGGTGGCGACCATGCTGCCTCGGCACCACCTCGCCCCGCACCAGCCAGCCGACACGCGCCACCGTGTTCGCATCGTGCGGCAGCAACTCCACCGCCTCCAGCGCCACCGCCGGCAGCGCGTAGTCGCAATGCTGCGCATCGCAGCCGGTCGGCGCGATCGGCTCGCTCCATTGCAGCGCAGGCTGCGGCCAGTCGATCGTCGCCGTCGTCACCTCGGCGCCCGTCAACGCCGGCACCGGGCCGTTGCCGAGGCTGCGCAGCCGCAGGTAGGCCGCGCGCACGCCGCCCAGTTCGAGCACCGTGCTGTCCAGCCGCTGCCCCTGCTGCTGCAGCGCCACCAGCTGCACCTCGCGGCGCACGGCGCGCCACTGCGTCAGGTCGTCGCTCGCCTCCACCGCGACCGGCCAGACGCCGTTCGCGCTGTCGGGCAATGCGAGCGCCACCTCCATCACCGAACCCTTCACGCCCCGCAGGTCCAGCACCCAGCCGCGCGGCATGTCGTCGGGCGTGTCTGTCCCATCCTTCTTCTTCAGCGGCTTCGGTGCCGGCAGCTTGAAGACCGGCACGCTGCCTGTCGCCACGCTCTGCTGCGCCGGTGCCGCATCGGCCCACGCATACGGCAGCGGCTCGCCCAGCGCATTGCGCAGTTGCAGCCCGCGCAGGTCGGCCGTGCCGGCCTGCACCTGCCACGCGAGCGGCAGTTCGAGCGTGTAGTACGGCCCGACGCCCTCCAGCTTCAGCAGCGCCGAGGGCGGCACAGCCGCCGCCGTGGCCGACAACGCGACCAGCGTCGCAACGATCCAGCCCGCCTTCATGCCGCGACCTCGCTTTCTACCGCCGCCGCGCGCCGCGGTGGCACCGGCGCGAAATACCCCACCACCAGCAACAGCACGCCGACCACGATGAACGACACGATGCGGTACAGCCCGCCCTGGTCGGCCAGCTCGACGAAGAACAGCTTCAGCACCACGACACCCAGCAGCCCGGCGCCGGCGATCCACACCGTGCGCATCACGCGCCGGTGGCCGAGCAGCATCAGCCCCACGCCGACCAGCGACCATGCGACCGACAGCATCGCCTGCGTCAGCGTCGACTCGAACAGCGAGGCCTCGTCCCACGGCACGCCGGCCGCGTGGTGGGCCAACCGCAGCACCAGGCCGGTGTAGACCGCGAAGGCACTCAGGCCCAGCACGCCGCGGATCACCGCCGGCGGCACCTGGTCACGCACGGTCTGCGGCAACGCGCGCAGCCACAGCGCCAGCACCAGCAGCGCAAGGCACTGGCCGATCTCCAGCGGATTGAGCAGCGGCAGGTACGGCAACGGCGCGGCCGTGCCGTCGTGCGCATTCGCGGCCCACACCCACAGCAGCAGGCCGAGCGCGAGCGGCGCGGCACCGGCCACCAGGTAGGCGTCGCGGAAATCCACCACCGGCCAGCGGCGCAGCACCGTCGGCCGCGTCAGCGCGAACACCGCCGCGGCGATCACCGGCACCCAGCCGAGCACGCGCCATGCCGAGCCGGGCTCGCTGGCATCGGCCAGGTGCAGCGCCAGCTCGGTCGACGCCAGCCCGACGAACAACCACAGCCCGATCACATGCATCGCCTGCAACGGCACACCACCGAACCAGCCGGCCTGCCGGCGCAGCAACAGCACGTGCCACAGCAACGCGACCGGCCAGGCGAGCCAGCCGAGGTGGGCCGACGGCATCGCGTCGAGCGACGCCATGCCGAGCGCGACCAGCACCAGCGCCGGCAGCGTGAGTGCCGTGGCCTGCCCGAGCACGCGCCACTGGCGCCACCCCGCGAGCATCGTCGCGAGCACCGAGCTCGCGACCACGCAGCCGACCATCGCCGCCGGCCAACCGTCCAGCGCCTCGGCCTGCCGCAGCAGGTGCAGCACCTGCGGCACCAGCATCAGCCCCCACCACAGCAGCGACCAGCCGACGATGCCCCATTGCACGACCGCCTGCCGCGTCCACGCCAGTGCCGCCGTCGATTCCGGCCGCGCCGCGCGCTGCAACGCGTCGCCGGCCAGCAAGCCGGTCAGCGCGAGGCCCAGCGGCAGCCACAGGCGCAGATCGCCGAACGGCGCGTGGGCGAGCAGGTCCGGCCCGAAGGCGAGCGTCGCCACGGCCGCGCCCACCTGCAGCAGCAACCAGCCGAACGCCAGCGCCGGGTGCGCGATGCGCAGGCCAAGCCACAGCGCACCGACACCGAGCCACGGCCACACCAGCGCGGCCCGTTCCGCCGGCATCACGCACAGCAGACCGAGCGCGACCACCGCGAGCCCGGCCAGCAAGGCCGCCCCACTTGCCAGCGACCATTGCGGCAGGGCGCCGCGCTCGTCCATCGCCCGCAATTGAGCACGCAGTTCCAGCCACGCGGTCGCCAGCAGGCTGCCGCCGACCAGCAAGGCCGCAACCAACCCTGGCCACCCGTCGCGCGGGGCGTCCTGCGGATCGAGGTGCAGCGACGCCGCCAAGCCCGCCAGCGCCACCAGGTGCAACGCGCCCGAGCACGCCGCCAGCACGCGCAGTGCAAAGCGGTGCCCGAGCGCGGCCAGCACCAGCGCGAGCAGCGCCGTCGCGACCGAGGCCCACAACGGCACCAGCACCATCCAGCCGAGCAAGGCCGCAGCACCCACCGCGAGCCACGGCAGCGCGATGTCATTGCCCTGCTCCCAGCCCGCGCGCTGCGCGGCCGGGTGGCGATGGTGCACCCGCCACATCGCGAGCACGCTGCCCAGCAGCAGCAGCACGCCGATCAGCGAACCGTCGATCAATGGCGTGCCGGCCGCGTAGTCGATCGACAGGTCCGTCAGCAGCCGCACCACCGCCCCCGCCAGCACCGCAAGCGCGAACGCCCTTGTGTACAGCCGGTGCTGGCGCACGCCGAGCCAGAACATGCCGGCCGCTTCGACGGCCCAGGTCGCGCCGGTCCACGCGCCTTCGAGCGCCAGCGGGATCGCGAGCGTCGCGAAGATCACGCCGACGATCACATGCGCTTCGCCGAGCAGCGCATAGCGGATGCGCGCACTGCGCAGCAGGCCGCCGCCGATCAGCAGGTAGAAGAACGCGAAGCCGAGCGCCGACCAGGCCGGGCCCCATTCGGTGTCCTTCACCATCAGGTACTGCAGGCTGAAAGCGGCCAGCGGCACGCCGAACACCAGCGCGCTGTCGACCCGGCCCACCTGCCGCAGCGCCTGGCGCGCGCGGTCCACCAGCGGATCGGTCGCGACGCTGTCGTCGCCAAGCGCCAGCGCGCGCCGCGCGAACAGCACGCCGATCACCGTGAAGAGCACGAAGAACAGCAGCAGGAAGGCCTGCGTCGAGGCGTACACCGCATCGGTGTAGTGCGCCTGCGCCCAGGCCCCCGCCAGCGTGAAGGTGCCGACCGCGCCGATCAGGTTCAGCGGCCGCCAGGCCTTGTGCCAGGCCATCAGGAAGATGCCGACATCGAGCACCGCGAGATAGCTGAACAGCGCGATGTGGTTGCCACCGCCGGTGGACACCAGCACCGGCGCGAGGAAGCCCTCGGCCACCGACACGTAGGCCAGCCACGGCGCGTTCTGCAGCACCGCGAGCGCCGCGCCGAGCACCGCGACGACCGCCATCACCGCGAAGGCCGCTGTCGGTGGCAGCAAGGCATTGAGCCGCAGCGCCGCGAGCGCCGTCAGGTAGAACACGCCGATACCTGCCCCTTGCAGGATCAGCCCGTAGCCGGTGCCGCCGGCCGCATCGCGCCGGTCGCGCAGGCGCCAGCCGAGCACCAGCATCACGACGCCGACCAGCGCCACGCCGGCGTAGCGGAACTCGACCGGCAGGGTCGCCCGCTCGGCCACATAGCGCAGCAGGAACGCGAGGCCCAGGAACAGGATCAGCACGCCCACCTTGACGATGGTGTTGCCGCCGAAGATCCAGCGCGCAAGGAACGGTGGCAGGCGGTCGCGCAGCGGCAGCGCGGGTTCGACCGGGGGCGGCGGTGGCGGCGGGTTCGCGCGCGACGGCTCGGTCCAGGTCGGTGCCGGCGCGGGTTCGTCGATCGCAGCGGCCGCGGCGGGTTCGATGATCGCCTCGGGGACGATGGCTTCAGGAACAGGCACCGCCATCGACGCGACCACCGGCTCGACCATCGCCGCGGCAGCCGGCACGCTGCGCGGATCGACCAGCGGTTCAAGGTCGATTTCGAGGACCCGGTCAGGGATCGGCACAGAGATCGGAACAGAGAGGGGCTCAACCGCCACCGTTGCGTCACCGCCCGACAGCCGCTGCACCTGCAAGCGCAGTGCGCTCACCTCGTGCTCCAGCGCCGCCACGCGCTGCGCAAGATCCAGCGGCTGCACTGCGGCATCCACCGGTGCCGCGGCCGCAGCCTCGTCCGGCACCTCGGGCCAGGCCTCCTCGGCCGGCGCTGCCGCCTCGGCCTGCTTCGACTTGCGGATCTGCCACACCACGAGTGGCGTCACGATCAACATCACCAGCCCACCGACTGGTCCGCCGAGCGCCAGTCCCACCAGGCCGCCCAGCACCGCATAGACGAAGTTCATCGGCCCTCCACCACTGTCCTTGTGGCGGCGATTATGACCAGCGGCCCGGCACGGCCCGGACGCTCTTTCGGGGGGTTGTCAGGCGGCGGTGAGGTAGGCGATCAACTGCCGCTCGGCCACCGACCAGCCGCGCCGGCGGCGCAGCGCGGCCAAACCCTCGCCGGCGGCGCGCAGGCGATCGGGCGTGGCTTCGAGCACCCGCGGGTGCACGTACGACTTGCGGCACACCGCCACCGTGTTGCCCAGGCGCTTCGCGACGTCGGCCAGCACGTCGTTCAACTCGCGCCGCGTGAAGCCGTCGCTGTCGGTGTGCTCCTCGGTGCGTTCGCCGGGCAGTTCCCCCAGCAGCGCCAGCGCATGCACGCTCGCATGCCAGGTGCGGAAGTTCTTCGCGGTGAACTCGGCACCGCTCGCCTCGCGCAGGTAGTCGTTGACGTCTTCGCTGCCGATGCCGTGCAGCTCGCCATCGTCGCCCGCGTACTGGAACAAGGCCTGCCCGGGCATCGCCTGGCAGCGGCGCACCACCCGCGCGACCCGCGGGTCCTCCAGCGCCACGCGGTGCAGCACGCCGCTCTTGCCGCGGAACTGCAGCGTGATCTCGGGGCCGTTCACCTGCGCATGGCGGTTGCGCAACGTGGTCAGGCCGTACGAGCCGTTGCTGCGCGCGTACTCGTCGTTGCCGATGCGCACGAGGGTGGTGTCCAGCAGCCGCACCACGGTGGCCAGCACGGTCTCGCGCCCGGGCCGCGCGCTCGTCACCTTCAGGTCGCGCTGAACCCGGGCGCGGATGCGCGGCAACGCATCGCCGAACTCCAGCATGCGGTCGAACTTGTAGTCATCGCGCACCCGCCGCCACTCGGCGTGGTAGCGGTACTGCTTGCGGCCGCGCGCGTCGCGTCCGGTGGCCTGCACATGGCCGCGCGGCGACGGGCAGATCCACACCTGCGTGTACGCCGGCGGGATCGCCAGCCGCCGGATGCGCTCCAGTTCGCTGCGCTCGCGCACCGGCCGGCCATCGGGTGCGATGTAGCTGAACCCCTTGCCCCGGCGCGCGCGGCGGATGCCGGGCACCGTGTCGCTCACGTACTGCAGGCGCTCCATCGCCGGCACGTCGCTGCAGGGGTCAGTACCGGTAGATCAGGCCCAGCGACGTCAGGTCGACATCCTGCCGCCCGCCGACGAAGCGGAACTGCTGGCGCTCCCACTCCAGCGCCAGCGTCCAGTTGCGTCCGAAGTCCACCGCGGCCCCGACCGCGCCGGTCGCGCCGAACCCCTTGTCGTCGCCGGTCGCCACCGGCTGGCCGGCAGCGGCGCTCACGTCGGTGCGGCCGTAGGTGGTGCCGAGCTTGCCGTAGATGTGGAACATGTCCCCCAGCGGGACCTGGCCGATCAGGCTCAGGTTGACGCCGCGCGCCTTCGCGCTGCCGCCCGCGCGGTCGGCATGGCGCATGTCGACGTAGCCCAGCTCGATGCCCAACCACTCATTGACGGCGGCGCCGGCATAGACCTTCCACGCGCCGCTCGCGTTGTCGCACGATGCCTGGACGCCGCAATCGGTGTTGTATTCGGCGCGGCCGCCGTTCAGGCCGATGTAGCCGTGCTCGCCCGACTGCGCGAGGGCCGTCGAGGACACGAAAACGGCGGCGATGCCGATCGACACACGCAAGCGCTGGTTCATGAAGTGCTTCCTGCAAAAACGACCGGGTGAAGTTTTCTGACGCCGGTAAGAACATCGGCAGCATTTACGTGCCGCCGATGCCCCCCGGTCACGACGAGGTCTTCGCGCGTTCGCGATCGCGCAGCATCTTGATCTGGTCGTGGTTGCGCTGCACGCCGAGCTGCATGCGCGCGACGATCGACTTCACCGGCTCCGGCAGGTCGTCATCGCGCAGTGCAGCGCGGTAGCGGGCCAGCGCCGCGTCTTCGCCGCGCTCGCATTCATCCAGCATCGCCTGGTCGGTGTAGCCCACCAGCGAGCCGCGCACCGCGACCCAGCCGCGGTGCAGCGAGCCGGCGGCGGTGCCGTCGTCTTCCGGTTCGCCGCCGTACTGCGCCACCAGCGGGGCCAGCTCTTCGGCCGAGCGGCGGCATTCGTTGGCGCGTTGCGTGAACAGCGTGCGCAGCTCTTCCGACTGCACGTGCTTCGCGCAGGCGAGGAAGCCGAACTCACCGTCCTTCGAGGTCTCGATCAGGTCGTTCAGGGTGTCGACGATGTCATCGTGGCTCATGGTCAGTTCCTTTCAGTTGGAGGCCGTGAGGCCCGTGCCCCTCTTCGGCAGTTGGCGTGCCCGGTGGCACATGTGTTGCAGAGTGATGAATGAGCAGTTCCCCCTGCGAGGCATCGTCCTACGGCGAGCTTCCGATGGGGCGCAAACACAGCAACGACAAGCATCAAGGAGACCGCGGAATGAATGCACCGATCCTTCGAACCGATGCGCGGCAGATCCAGGGCCTGACGCCGCGCCTGCAGCGCGCGGTGCGCCTGCTGCAGCTGTCGTCGCAGGACTTCGTCCAGGAGATCCGCGACAGCATGGTGACCAATCCCTTCCTCGAGCTGGAAGAGGCCGGGCCCGAGAGCACCGCAACGGCCGTGCACGATCCGTCGCTGGCCGAGGCGCTGCCGATCGCCGAGCTGAATGCGCTGACGCCGGCCAACGACGCGACGATGGACACCCTGCCATCCGCCGACGCCGACATGGCCTTCGAGCGCGACAGCTGGCAGGCCGGGCCGGGCAGCATCAGCGGAAGCGGTTCCGGCGACAGCGACATCAGCGCGATGGAGCTGGTCGCCGCCGATGTCGACCTGCGCCAGCACCTGCGCTCGCAGATCAACATGCTGCCGCTCGGCGAGCGCGACCACGCCCTCGCCTGCACCATCATCGAATCGCTCGACGACGACGGCTACCTGCGCACCGGCCTCGATGAACTCGCCGAGCTGGCGGCGCTGTCGCCGGCGGTCGATGGCTGCGAGATGAGCACCGCGCTGAAACTGGTGCAGTCGCTCGAACCGGCCGGCGTGGCCGCGCGCAGCGTCGCCGAATGCCTGCTGCTGCAGCTGCCGCAGATCGAGGATGCCGAAGAGCGCGCACTGGCCGAGCGCATCGTCGCGCAGCACCTGGCGCAACTGGCGCAGCGCGACATCGCCGGCATCGCGAAGGCGCTGGGCGAGACCGCCGCGCGCGTGGCCGCCGCCTGCGACCGCATCCGCCACCTCGACCCGCGCCCGGGCTGGCGCTACGGGGCCGAGAACCTGAACTACGTGACGCCGGACGTGATCGTCAGGAAGGTGCGCGGCACCTGGGCCGCCGCGCTGAACCACGCGGTGATCCCGCGCGTGAAGCTGAACCAGATGTATGCGAGCCTGTTCCAGCAGCACCGCGGCGGCGGCCACGGCGAGATGGCGGCCCACCTGCAGGACGCGCGCTGGACGGTGCGCAACGTGCAGCAGCGCTTCTCGACCATCCTGTCGGTGGCGCAGGCCATCCTGCGGCGCCAGCACCGATTCCTCGACGTCGGCCCGCTCGCGATGAAGCCGCTCGGCCTGCGCGAGATCGCCGACGAGGTCGGCATCCACGAATCCACCGTCTGCCGTGTGACGAACAACAAGTACATGGCGACGCCGGTCGGCGTGTTCGAGCTGAAGTACTTCTTCTCGCGCGGCATGAACACCGCCAGCGGCGGCAGCACCTCGCCGACCGCGGTGCGCGGCGTGATCCAGGGGATCATCGAATCGGAAGACCCGAAGATGCCGCTGTCGGACTCCCAGATCGCCCGCCTGCTGCTGCGCCAGGGCCTGACGGTGGCGCGCCGCACGGTCACCAAGTACCGGCAACTGCTGAAGGTGGAGCCTGTCGAACGCCGCCGCCGCGCCGCCTGAGCTAGGGTTTTCCCGGCGCGCGGACTTGCAAAAAGTCACAAAACGCGCAGGCACGACACTTGCCAGTAAAAGGCAAGCGGCCAGCCGACAGCAGATGTCGGCCCCGTCCGACAGACCCCGGCCCGCGACCGACTGCGGGCCCCCGAAAGCCTTTCATGCAGGACCGCGCCCTCACGCTCGATGCCATCGGCCCCTCGCTGTTCGACCGGCTGCCGCAAGCGGCCCTGCTCGTCGATGCACAGGGGCACGTGCTGGCTGCCAACCGCGCGGCCCAGGCGCTGGTGCGTGGCGGCGACCTGCCGTCCGACCTGCTGCGCTTCGCGCCGTCGCTCGCGATGGGGCGCGCACTGGCGGCCGGCGAGGAGTGGGCCGGCGAGGTGTCGGTCGGCTCAGGCGACGGCGTGCGGCCGTTCGACGCGCAGCTGTTGCAACTTCAGCCGCAAGTTCATCCGCAAGTTCATCCGCAAGTTCAGCCGCAACTTCGGAAGCACGATTCGCCCGCCGCAGACGACGCCCGCTTCGTCTGCCTGCTACAGCCGTCGCCGGTGCGCGGGCGCGACGGCGAGCGCGATTTCCGCAGCATGGCCGATGCCGCGCCGGTGATGATCTGGCTGGCCGGCCCGGACCGCTGGTGCGAATGGGTCAACAAGCCGTGGCTGCAGTTCACCGGCACCACGCTCGACGAAGAGCGCGGCAACGGCTGGACCCAGGTGGTGCACCCGGAGGACCTGGAGCGCTGCATGGGCATCTACTCGACCAGCTTCCATGCGCGCCAACCCTTCGTGATGGACTACCGGCTGCGCCGCCACGACGGCCTCTACCGCTGGGTGCTCGACAACGGCGTGCCGCACACCAGCGGCGACGGGCGCTTCCTCGGCTACGTCGGCAGCTGCGTCGACATCCACGAACGCAAGGAACTCGAGGAGCGCCTGGCCGAGCGCACGCAGGCGATGCGCCTGTCCGACCGGCGCCAGGGCGAGTTCCTCGCGCTGCTGTCGCACGAGTTGCGCAACCCGCTGGCACCGATCGCGAACGCTGCGAGCGTGCTGCGCACGATGGAGGCCGAGAACCCGACGATCGGGCGGCTGCGCGAGATCGTCGAGCGGCAGGTGACGCGGCTGCGGCGGTTGATCGATGACCTGGTCGACGTGACGCGCGTCGCGCAGGGCCAGATCACGCTGATCAAGGAGCCGGTGGCGGTCGACACGGTGGTGCGCGGCGCGCTCGACGGCCTGCGCACGAAGCTGAGTGCGGCCGGCCACACGCTGAAGACCGAGTTCCCGAAGGAGCCGGCCTGGGTCGACGGCGATGCGCTGCGGCTCGCGCAGGCGGTGTCGGCGATCGTCTACAACGCATCGATCTTCTCGCGCGACCCGGGCGAGATCGCGGTGTCGGTGCAGTCACGTGGCGGCCCGGGGAATGCGCAAGGGAATGGTCAAGGGACGGGCCAGGTGCTGGTGCGCGTGAAGGACCGCGGGCAAGGCATCGCCGCCGATTTCCTGCCGCATGTGTTCGAGTTGTTCGCGCGCCACGATGCCGGCACCGCGGCACGCCGGCCGGGGCTGGGGGTCGGGCTCACGCTGGCGCGGCGCATCGCGATGCTGCACGGCGGCGACATCTCGGCGTCGAGCGACGGGCCGGGACTGGGTGCGGAGTTCGTGATCAGCCTGCCGCAGGTGGCCTCGCCGAGCGCCACCAACGGTTCGCGCCAGAAGCCGCTGGTGATGGTGCCCGAGGAAACCTACCGCGTGCTGGTGATCGACCCGGATCCTGAAACACGCGACGTGCTGCGCCTGCAGATGGAGCTGTGGGGCCACGAGGTGCAGACGGCGCCGACGCCGGAGGCCGGGCTGCGCATCGCGCGCACCCAGCGGCCGCAGATCGTGCTGTGCGACATCAGCCATCCCGACTTCGAGGCGGCCGCGCTGCTCGAGCCGCTGCGCAGTCATCTGGTCGGCGTGCCGGTGTTCTTTGCGGCACTGAATGCACGGGGTCGCAGCGACGACGACGAGGCGCGTGCGCTGGAGGCGGGGTTCGATGCCTACCTGGTGAAGCCGCTGCGACCGGAAAACCTCGGCCGCCTGTTGCACGCCGTCGCGACGCGGACCGCGTAGATTCAGGACGACGCCCAGCTCCGGTCTTCGAGTCCGCCCGGCCGCGTTTCGAGCGCACCGTCGGCTCCTGCAAGACCGGCCGCCTGGTATTCCTTCAGCCGGTTGTAGAGCGTCTTCAGGCTGATCCCGAGCGTCGCGGCGGTCTTCTCCTTGTGGCGCCCGAGGTACTCGAGCGTCGCGAGCGTCACCTGCCGCTCGATCTCGGCCAGCGGCGTGCCGACCCACACGGTGATCGCGGGCGCCCCACCCTCGACCACGATCGGAGAGGTCGGGATCGATGCGCCCGACACCTCGCCGTCCGGCGATTGCGGCAGGCACTCGTCGTCGATCAGGCTGTCGAGCGCCATCACGTACGAGCGGTACACCACGTTGCGCAGCTCGCGCACGTTGCCCGGCCATTCGTAGCGCGCGAGGCGTTGCAGCGCCTGCGGCGAAAACCGCTTGGCCATGCCTTCGCGCTCCGAGATCTGCTGCACGAAATGCTCGGCCAGCAGCGGCACGTCTTCGGACCGCTGGCGCAGCGCGGGCAGGTGGATCGGGAACACGTTCAGGCGGTACAGCAGGTCTTCGCGCAGCTTGCCGCTGGCCACCGCCTGCAGCGGGCTGCGGTTGGTGGCCGCGATCATCCGCACGTCGGTCTCGAGCGTCTGCGTGGAGCCGACCCGCATGAAGGTGCCGGTTTCGAGCACGCGCAGCAGCTTGACCTGCAGGTCGAGCGGCATCTCGGTGATTTCGTCGAGGAACAGCGTGCCGCCGCTCGCGCGCTCGAAGAAGCCCTGGTGCTGCCGGTCGGCGCCGGTGAAGCTGCCCTTCTCGTGGCCGAAGATCTCGCTCTCGATCAGGTGCGGCGAGATCGCGCCGCAGTTCACCGCGAGGAAAGGCTTGCCGCGCCGGCGGCTCAGGTCGTGCACCGTGCGCGCGACCACCTCCTTGCCGGTGCCGCTCTCGCCGGTGATGAACACCGTCACGGCCGTGCCGGCCACGCGCGCCACCTGGTCGTAGACACGGCGCATCGGCGCCGCACGGCCCCACAGCGCACCGAAATGGCCTTCGCTCTCCAGCGTGGCCAGCAGGTCCGACGATTCCGCCTTCAGCACCGACGGCTTGGTCACGCGCGACAGCACGCCCTTCAGCTGCTTCAGGCTCATCGGCTTGACGAGGTAGTCGGCCGCGCCCAGCCGCAGTGCCTGGATCGAGGTGTCGAGGCTCGCCTGGCCGGTCATCAGCACCACATCGGTGTTCGACATGCCCTTGGCCTCGTTCAGCAGCTCCATCCCGTTGCCGTCGGGCAGCATCAAATCCAGCAGCACGATGTCGGGTTCCTGCAGCGCCAGTTGCCGGCGCGCATCGCGCAGCGACCCCGCGGTGGCCACGGTGAAGCCCTCGCTCGCGATCAGCATCGCCATCGTTTCGGCCGAATCCGGCTCGTCATCCACCACCAAGGCGTGCGGCATCACAGAACTCCTCTTGCGGACCGGAAGGCCCGCAGCAAGCGGCCCGGACACGCCGGGACCACGCGGAACCGTCGGGCACAGCGATTGCCATGACGGTTCATCGACCACTCCACCGCTGACCATGCGCCGGTCACCATCCGCTTGCATCCTCGTTAGCCAGAACCATGCCGCCCGCACCAGCGAACGGCGCCGCCCGCTCGACCTGCAGATCACGCTGCCAGCCGAACAGGAGAACACCAAAATATTGCAGAGGCTTGACCGCATCGAGCAGTCGATGCGGTCCTACAAGCTGGCGCAGCGGATCGACAAGGTGGCCTCGGACAAGGCCTGGGCGGACAAGCCGCAAAGCACGCCACCCGCACTCGACGAGGCGCCGTCGATTCCTGCCGTCTTCGTTACTGCTGATCACCGGGTCGTTCCCTTGTCGAGCCGAGCCAGCGGCCAAAGTGGGCGACGATAGCCTGCACCACTGGGCCCACCCGCTTGCAGTGGTAACGAGGCGTCAATGCGGATGTCTGCAGTGCTGTGGCACGCCTTGCGAGTTGTCACACACGCGGGTGGCGCATGCGTCGGCCTGTGTCGCTGTGCCAACGCCGTGCGCGGCACCTTCACTCCGGGGATGGACAGGCGGTGGCACCACATCGGGACAGCCTTCTGCATCGGGATCAGCCGAGTGCGAAGCAACGCAGGTGCAGGTCGGCAGCCGCCGCGGTGCCGCTGAGGCGAACCTGCTTCGCACAGGCCCGCAGCGCATGTGAAACCGCTGCCACCAGCTTCGACGGCGGGCGCACCGCACGGCCTTCGCGCAGCAGGCTGTCGACCAGGAAACCATCCTCGTCGATCATCTCGGCGAGCAGGCGTTCCTGCTCGTCGAACAGCACCGCACGCGGCGATTCCTTCGAGCCGAAAAGCAACAGGTAGCGGGCGCAGTTGTTCTTGGTCATGGCGGCGTTCTTGGGTGTCAACATCTTGAGGGCGGATGCTCCCCCAGGTCGGCCGCCCGGGCCAGTCGCCAGCACCGGATTCGAACGTCGGAAAACGCCTACGCGGTCCTACAAGGGCTGTCCCCCCTGAAATGGACAGAGTGGCCTCCGCGCCGACCTACGACGCGCCCTCCTCCCCTCCTACACCGGCTCGGGCCGGTGGCTGCTGGGCGGGCGCCCGGGCCCCGCCTATCGTTGCGCCACGCGATCGTCGTCATGGATCGCCGCCCATCCACCCGGGAGTTCATCCACATGCAAGCCCAAGCCGCCCCCGCCGTCACCCGCTCCCGCGAAGCCGGCTTGCCGATGCCGCACGACGTGCACCCATGGAATGCCCCCGGCCAGGACGTCGGGCTGGTGATCGACCGCGACCGGCAGTTCGTGCAGATGCTGCGCCACTACCGCGAGAGCGGCGGCCTGGCGCGCGGCGACGAGGTGGTGGAGCGGCTCACGCAGTGCGGCGGCCGCGGCGTACCGACGCTGGCGCGGCAGATCGTCGAGCGCAGCGTGCTGAGCTTCGAATGGCGCGGCGAGCTGTGGCTGCCGATGTTCCAGTTCGAGCGCACCGACATGGCGCTGAAGGCCGGCCCGCAACAGGTGGCGAGCGAACTGGCCTCGGCCTTCGATGCCTGGAACACCGCGTTCTGGTTCGTGCAGCCGAACCCGTGGCTGAAGGGGCGGATGCCGGTCGACGTGATCAACACCGAGCTGGCCGAGGTGATCCAGGCCGCAAGAACCGACCGCTTCGTCGCGGCGGGATGACGCAGGGACCTCAGGACGTGACGCTGCCCGCCGGCACCACCTGCGCAGGCGCCTCGGCGGCGGCGGTGCCCCGCACCGGCGGCAAGCCCATCGCGCCGATGCGCGCCACGCAGCGGTTGCGACCGCTGCGCTTGGCCTCGTAGAGCGCCTCGTCGGCGCGCCGCAGCACGCTGCTGACGGTGTCGCCGCTCTCGGCGAGCGTGATGCCGATGCTGATCGTGATGTTGCGGTCCGGCAGCCAGCGCGACACGTCCAGCTCGGCCACCTTCTGGCGCAGCCGCTCGGCCGCGGCGATCGCGGTGTCGATGTCGACCTCGGGCAGCACGACGATGAACTCCTCGCCGCCCAGCCGGCCCAGCTCGACCGGCGCACGGCCGCTGTCGCGCAGCACCGTGGCGATCGCCCGCAGGATGTCGTCGCCGACCAGGTGGCCGTGCTCGTCGTTGATCATCTTGAAGAAATCGAGGTCGACGATCAGCAGCGCGCAGGCCTGCCGCTGCGCCAGCAGCCCCTGCAGCTTGCCCAGCACGTGGCGGCGGTTCGGCAGGTGCGTCAGCTCGTCGGTCATCGCGAGGTCTTGCATGCGGTGGCTGGTGCGGCGGTGGCGCCAGACCAGCACCCCCATCACGACCACCAGCAACGCGGCCAGCGCGATCACCACCGCGCGCAGCGCGCTGGCCCGACGCTCCTGGTCGAGCGCGCGCTCGGTGGCCGCCTTCTCGCGCATCAGCAGCTGGTTTTCCTTGTCCTTCGCGGCGCTGTCGAACTCGACCTTCAGCGTCGCGAAACGCTGGTCGAGCTGGCGGTGCAGCAACTCGTCGGAGACCGCCTTGTACTTCTGCTGCTGCTCGAAGGCGCCGTGCCAGTCGCCCTGGTCGGACAGCGCCGTCGCCAGCTCGCCATAGGTGGTGGCCAGCTCGGCCCGCGAATCGGCGGTGGAGAAGACCTTCTGCGCCTCGCCCAGCGCCGCCAGGGCCTCGACCGGCCGGCGCAGCAGGCGCATCGCGATGCCGCGCTGCAGCAGGATCTGCGCGCGCAGGCGTTCGTCGGGCGTGCGGTGGTGCAGTTCGCTCGCCTGGTCGAGCAGGCCGAGCGCACCGGACGCATCGCCACGCGCGTTGCGCACGCTGGCCAGCCCGCGCAGCGCATAGGCCTCGCCGCGCGGGTAGCCGATCTCGCGGCTCAGCGCCAGCACCGCCTCGAAGGCGTGCTGCGCGGCGTCCCAGTCCTTCAGGTTCTCGAGCGCCCGGCCCAGGTTGTGCTGCGTGACGGCCTGCTCGCGGCGCAGTCCGGCGGCCTGCTGGGCCTTCAGCGCCGCCTCGAAGTAGTAGCGCGCCTGCGCGTGGTCGCCCATGCGGTTGTACAGGATCGCGATCGCGTTCAGCGAGGTCAGCGCCTGTTGCGGCATGCCCAGCCGCTCGTACAGCTGGTTGGCCAGGCGCAGGTCGAACAGGCCGTTGGCGAACTCGCCGCGCACGCCGCGCAGGTAGCCGCGGCGGTACAGGCCGTCGGCGCGCTGCTCGTCGTCGTGCAGCTGCTCGGCGACCGCGACCGACTGCTCGTACAAGGCCATCGCCTGCACGCTGTCGCCGGCCAGCTCGCGCAGGTCGCCCTCGCAGCCGAGCAGGCTGGGGCGCAGGCGCGGCGCGCGCGGCAGCAGCGCGCGGCCCTGGGCCAGGTGGTCCTCGGCGGCGGCGCGGTCGCGCTCGGCGTGGTAATCGCACAGCAGCCAATGGGCGAGCACCAGCGTGTCGGGGTCGGCGGCCGCGCCGGCCCGACCGAGGTCGGCCAGCGCCTGCTCGGCCAGCTTGCGGCCCTGCTCGGGGTCGCTGCGCATCGCGGCGCGGCTGCGCTCGAGCATCGATCGCGCCGGGGTGTCGGACGCAGGCGTGGGCGCCGCCGCCACGATGGCAGACAGTGTCAGGAGCATGACAGGCAGGCAGCGCACGACGGGCAGGAGGCAGCGGGGTGACAAGCGCGCATTGTCGCCCACGGTTACACCCGCCAACGCGCGCCACAGCGGCGCGCACCTCGCGTTGGCGAGAACGAATGCCCATCGAAGCCGACGCGATGACACATCTGGATACAGGGCTTCCCCCTAGTCCGATCCCTTTCATTTTTGGATGTGTCATGCAAAATCATCCGACACAAAAACGAATGGGCAGGGAGAAGCGATGTCCAGCCAGGCAGTACCCGGGGCGCAGCCGCGCCCCGAATCGACGCTTGCCGTGGACGCGGCGCCTCCCTCGCCGCAACCGCCGGGTGATGGCGACGCCTTGCCCCCGCCCACGCCCGGTCCCGCCAGCGGCCTGCAGGCCTTGTGCCTGGTGGCCCGCCTCCACCATGTGGCCGCCGATCCGGCCCAGCTCGCGCACCAGCTCGGCTGGCAACCCGGCCACGCGCCCGACGTCACCGACCTGCTGCTGGCAGCGCAACAGCTGGGCCTGAAGGCGCGGCTCAGCCGCAGCAGCCCCGAGCGCCTGAACCTCGCCCCGCTGCCGGCGCTCGCGCTGCTGGACGACGGGTCCGGCGGCCGCAAGGTGGTGGTGCTCGCGCAATGCGACGGCCAGCGCGTGCTCTACCAGGATCCAGGCGCCGACATCCCGGGCGGCCGTCCGGTGATCGAGCCGCTCGGCGTGTTCGCCGGACGCTGGGATGGCGCGCTGATCCTCGTCACCAGCCGCGCCTCGCTGGCCGGCGCCCTCGCCCAGTTCGATTTCAGCTGGTTCGTGCCCAGCCTCGTGAAGCACCGGCGGCTGCTCGGCGAGGTGTTGCTGGTGTCGCTGTTCCTGCAGCTGTTCGCGCTCGTCAGCCCCCTGTTCTTCCAGGTCGTGATGGACAAGGTGCTGGTGCACCGCGGCGTCTCGACGCTCAACGTGCTGGTGGTCGGCCTGGTCGTCATCGTGGTGTTCGAGAGCGTGCTGTCGCTGCTGCGCACCTACCTGTTCAGCCACACCACCAGCCGCATCGACGTCGAGCTCGGCGCGCGCCTGTTCCGCCACCTGCTGCAGCTGCCGCTCGCCTACTTCCAGGCGCGCCGCGTCGGCCAGTCGGTGGCACGCGTGCGCGAGCTGGAGAACATCCGCAGCTTCCTGACCGGCAATGCGCTGACGTTGGTGCTCGACGTGCTGTTCTCGGTGATCTTCATCGCGGTGATGCTGCTCTACAGCGTGCCGCTGACGCTGATCGTGCTGGTCAGCCTGCCGCTCTACATCGGCCTCAGCCTGATGCTGGTGCCGGTGCTGCGCGCCCGCCTGAACGAGAAATTCGCGCGCGGCGCCGAGAACCAGTCGCTGCTGGTCGAGACGATCAGCGGCATCCAGACCGTCAAGGCGAGCGCACTCGAACCGAGCATCGCGCGGCGCTGGGACGACCAGCTGGCCGCCTACGTGTCGGCGAGCTTTCGCACCAGCACGCTGGCCAGCTACGGCCACGAAGGCATCGGCCTGATCGGCAAGCTGGTGACGGCCGCGACGCTCTGGTACGGCGCGCGCCTCGTGATGGACCAGGAGCTGAGCGTCGGCCAGTTCGTCGCGTTCAACATGTTCGCGCAGCGCGTCGCGCAACCGATCATGCGGATCGCCCAGCTCTGGACCGATTTCCAGCAGACCGGCATCTCGGTGGCGCGGCTCGGCGACATCCTGAACACCCGCACCGAGGTGCCGCCGGCCAATGCCGCGCAGCTGCCGCCGCTGAAGGGCCGCATCCAGTTCGACCAGGTCAGTTTCCGCTATCGCGCCGAGGCGCCGCCGGTGCTGCAGGCGTTGAGCCTGGAGGTGCGCCCCGGCGAGGTGATCGGCATCGTCGGGCGCAGCGGGTCCGGCAAGAGCACGCTGACCAAGCTGGTGCAGCGCCTGTACACGCCCGAGCAGGGGCGCGTGCTGGTGGACGGCATCGACATCAGCCTGATCGACGCGGCGCAGCTGCGCCGCCAGATCGGCGTGGTGCTGCAGGACAACCTGCTGTTCAGCCGCAGCGTGCGCGAGAACATCGCGATCACCGACCCGGCGGCGCCGATCGAGCAGGTGATGCGGGCGGCCCGGCTGGCCGGCGCGCACGAATTCGTCAGCGAACTGCCCGAGGGCTACGACACGCAGGTCGGCGAACAGGGCGCCGGGCTGTCCGGCGGGCAGCGCCAGCGCATCGCGATCGCGCGCGCACTGTTCGGCAACCCGCGCGTGCTGATCCTCGACGAGGCCACCAGCGCACTCGACTACGAGAGCGAGGCCATCCTGCAGCGCAACATGGCCGACATCTGCCGCGGCCGCACCGTGATCGTGATCGCGCACCGGCTCAGCAGCGTGCGCCGCGCCACCCGCATCGTCGCGATGGACAAGGGACGCATCGTCGAGCAAGGCACGCACGACGAGCTGCTGCGCCGGCCGCGCGGGCTGTACGCCGGGCTGTGGGCGATGCAGTCGGGCGTGCCCGAAGGGGTGGTGGCCTCGTGAGCCGGTCGAGCCACCCGCTGCTCGACCTGCTGCGCCACTACCGCGCGGTGTTCCGCGCCGCCTGGGAGCGCCGCGACGAGCTGGCCGGCCCGCGCCGGCTGGCCGACGAAGCCGCCTTCCTGCCAGCGGCACTGAGCCTGCAGGAGACACCGCTGCACCCGGCACCGCGACGCACCGCCTGGGTGATCTGCGCGCTGTTCACGATCGCGCTCGCCTGGGCCATCCTCGGCGAGGTCGACATCGTCGCGGTGGCGCCGGGGCGCATCGTCGTCAGCGAGCGCACGAAGACGCTGCAGCCGCTCGAGACCAGCGTGGTCAAGCGCGTGCTGGTGAAGGATGGCGACGTGGTGCAGGCCGGCCAGGTGCTGGTCGAGCTGGACGCCACCGCCGCCGCGGCCGACGGTGCGAGCGTGGCCGAGCAGTTGAGCGCGATGCTGTCCGAGGAGCGCCGCACGACCGCGCTGCTGCAGGCGCTGCAGGGCGGCCGCCAGCAGCCGGTGGCGCCACCGGGCCTGTCGCCACGCGACGGCGCGCAACTGCACGCCGAGTGGGCCGACATCACCGCCCGGCTGAGCCGGCTGCATGCCGAGCAGACGCGCCGCAAGGCCGAACTCGCCACCGTGCGCGAGACCATCGCCAAGCTGGAGGCGACGCTGCCGATCGCGCGGCGTCGCGAGGCCGATTTCAAGAGCCTGACGGCCCAGGGCTTCATGGGGGCGCATGCCGAGCAGGACCGCACCCGCGAACGCATCGAGCTGGAGCGCGACCTGGCCACCCAGCAGGCCCGGCTGACCGAGGCGCAGGCGGCACTGGCCGAGAGCGACAGCGGGCGCCAGGCCTACCTGGCCGAAACGCAGCGCACGCTGAGCGACCGGCAGGCGCAGGCCGGATCGAAGCGCGAGCAGCTGGCCCAGGAGCGCAGCAAGACCGAGCAGCGCACGCGGCTGACGCAGCTGTCCGCCCCGGTCGGCGGCACGGTGCAGCAGGTGGCGGTGCACACCGAGGGCGGCGTGGTCACGCCGGCCCAGGTGCTGATGGTGATCGTGCCGCGCGATGCGCAGGTCACCGCCGAGGTGGTGGTCGACAACAAGGACATCGGCTTCGTCAACGCCGGCCAGCTGGCGGCGGTGAAGCTGGAGACCTTTCCGTTCACCCGCTACGGCACCGTCGACGCGACGGTGCGCAGCGTGACCGCCGATGCGGTGAACGACGAGAAGAAAGGCGCGATCTTCCCGGCCACGCTGAGCCTGCGGCAGGACTCGATCCAGGTCGACGGCAAGCGCATCCACCTGAGCCCGGGCATGAACGTCACGGCCGAGATCAAGACCGGCCGGCGCCGCGTCATCGACTACCTGCTGAGCCCGGTCCAGACCGCGCTCAGCGAAAGCATGGGGGAACGCTGAGATGCTCACCACGACCTGCCGCGGCCCGATCGTCCGCGCCCTTCGCACCGCGACGCTGGTGCTGGCCGCCGCGCTGCTGGGCGCGCCGCTGGCGGCTTGCGCCCTGCCCGCTTCCGAGTCGGCCGCCACGCCTGCCCCGGCCACGCCTGCCACCGCACGCGAAGCCCGCCCGCTGCGCCTCGACTTTGCCCAGGTCGACCTGCGCGTGCTGCTCGGCATCGTGGCCGATGCGGCCGGCAAGACGCTGCGCCTCGCGCCCGGCATCGGCGGCACCGTCGAGGCCCACTACGCCGCGCCCTGGGACCAGGTGCTCGCGCAGATCGCGCAGCGCCACGGGCTGAAGGCCGTCGTCCAGGGCAACGAGATCCTCGTCAGCAAGGTACCCGCATGAGCAGCATCAAGGCCCCCGCGCACGACGAGACCACCAGCGCCGTGCTGCAGATCCTGGACGCCAGCAAGTCCAACAAGACCTGGTTCGACAGCCGCGGCCTGATCGCCGGCTACCACACCGTCTCGATCGGCGGCGAGAGCTTCCAGGGCCAGCGCGATTCGGCCAAGCGGGTCGCCAAGATCCCGTACGACTTCAGCGGCAAGCGCGTGCTCGACATCGGCTGCTCGAACGGCGGGCTGCTGCACCACCTGTCGGGCGCGATCCGGTTCGGGGTCGGCGTCGACTTCAACACGCGCTGCATCAACGGCGCCAACGCGATCAAGGCGGCCAACGGCACCCACAACGTCCACTTCTACGCCTTCGACCTCGACAAGGACGACCTGTCGCTGCTGAACAGCTTCGTGTTCGGCGAGCGGGTGGACGTCTGCTTCATCCTGAACATCTCGCTGTGGGTGAAGCGCTGGAAGGAGGTCGTGAACCACTGCGCGGCGCTCAGCGACACGCTCGTCTTCGAGGCGCACGGCAACGCGCAGCAGCAGGCCGAGCAGCTGCGCTTCGTGCAATCGGTGTACGGGCAGACGCAGCTGCTGTCGCAGCAATCGGACGACGATCCGACCTATGCGCAGCGCTCGATGTACCTGTGCAGCGACCGCACCGCCGACGAGGGCTCGCCCGACGCGCTGGCCCAGGCCCCGGTGCTCGGCGACGGCGACGAGGGCGCGGTGCGCGCCGCCTGGCGGGCCTGCTTCCCGAATTCGCTGCCGGGCAGCGTGAAGGTGTTCCCGAACACGCACGAGAGCATCGTCGCCGAGATCGATGGCGACCACATCGTCAAGTTTCCGCGCGCGCACCGCGGCGCCACCGGCATCCAGGTGGAGCAGCGCATCACCGATTTCATTCGCGCGCGCGTCGCGGTGCAGGTGCCGAAGATCGAGCTGCACAGCCGGCCGGTGGCACTGGCGCGCTACCCGAAGCTGGATGGCACCGGTTTCGATCGCAACGCCTGGGCCAAGCTGACCGACGCGAAGAAGGACGCGCTGGCCGCGCAGCTGGCCGCCTTCATGCTCGCGCTGCATGCGGTGCCTGCCGTCGAGATCGAGCGCGCCGGGCTGAGCTTCGCGCCCTCGTGGGAGCTGTCGGCCGACCTGATCGAGACCCAGCTCGCGGGCAGCGAGCACCCGGTGCTGCGCAAGCTGGTGCCCGAGGTGGTGCGCAACCACCGCAACCTGAAGGTGCCGGCGAAGCAGCTGGTGCTCGGCCACTTCGACCTGCACGGCGGCAACCTGCTGCTCGATGCCGCGCAGGAGCGGCTGCTCGGCGTCATCGATTTCGGCAACTGCAAGCGCGGCGACCTGCACCAGGATTTCTCGCCGCTGTGCCTGAGCTCGCCCGACCTGGCCGAGCGTGTGATGCGCGCCTACGAGCAGCAGTCGGGCCGCAAGGTGAACCGGCTGATGGTGCAGCACTACGCGACCACGTTCTACCTGAACCTGCTGGCCGGCCTGCAGCGCAACGGCAGCACCGACAAGCAGGCGTACTGGCTGGGCCAGCTCGAAACCTGGTTCAACCACCTGGTGATGGAGCGTGCGAAGGCGCGGCTCGCGAGTGCCAAGCCGGTGTCGGCACTGCCGCCGAGCTGGCGCCAGTGGGTGGCTTCGAACCTGATGAAGGGCAGCGAGGCCTCGACGCTGCAGGGCATCCTGCGCCAGAACGGCTTTGCGGACATCGAATCCGCGGTGGAGCTGGCGCATGCGCAGGCGGATCCGTATGTCGAAGCCGGCCGCGAGATCTTCAAGACGCTGAACAAGCGCAACTGGCTGCTGAAGACCTGCGACACGCTGGCGGCGCTGGACGAGCGCTACGCCACCGCCGTTGAACGCCGCGCGGCGCCGGCCTTCGACGTGTTCGTTCGCGAGTACTACAGCAAGCACCTGCCGGTGCTGCTGACCGGCGGCATTGACCACTGGGCGGCACGCTCGCTGTGGACACCGGAGTACTTTGCCGAGAAGGTCGGCAGCACCGAGATCGAGGTGCAGCACGGCCGCGAGAACGATCCGCTGTACGAGCGCAATTCCGGGCAGCACAAGGCGCGCATGACGATGGCCGAGTTCGTCCGCAAGGTGCGCTCGGTCGATGCGTCGAACGACTTCTACATGACGGCCAACAACATGAAGAACAGCCTGGCCGGGCTGGGGCCGCTGTTCGCCGACACGGGCGACTTCGCGCAGGACTACCGCGACGCGAAAGCGCCGGGCAATGGCCAGTTCCTGTGGTTCGGGCCCAAGGGCACGTTCACGCCGCTGCACCACGACCTGACCAACAACATGCTGATCCAGGTCTACGGGCGCAAGAAGGTGACGCTGATCCCGGCGCTGCAGACGCCGCAGCTCTACAACGACGTGGGCGTGTTCAGTGCCGCGGCGTTTCCGGATTTCGATGCACAGCGGCACCCGCTGATGAAGAGCGCGCGGCCGATCGAGGTGGAGATCGGGCCGGGCGATGCGCTGTTCATTCCGGTGGGCTGGTGGCATTGCGTCGAGAGCCTGGAGGTCTCGATCGGGCTCAGCTTCACGAATTTCAAGGTGACGAACGCGTTCTCCGGGGACTACCCCCGCTGAACGTTTCGGAAGTTTCTGCAGGCGCAAGCAGTACGCCGATCAATCAATCAATCGATCAATAGCCAGGGAGATGGGTCATGGGGATCATGGGCGGCATCGAGTGGACTGCTGAGAAGTACCAGCAATACAAGGAACTGAAGGAAAAGTACGACAACGCGAAGGAGAAGTACGACCAGGCGATGAAGGTCAATGACGCCTACAAGGCGAATGACGCTTTCCAGACGCTGATCGAATCCCTGCGCTTGCTGAACATGTTCAACCCGTCGCCGGTGACGCGCGGGCCGGTCGGGCAATTGATCGATGGCCTGGAGGCCGGCGTGCGGCCGGGCATCGACGCGCTGCAAGGCCGCGGCGACCAGATCGAGCGTGCCATCAACGATGCCACCGGCTACCCGGGCGGCGTGCCGGATGGCGCCCCGCCGGGCATGGAGTACCAGCCGCGCGTGGTGGTCTCCGACGACGGCCGTTCGTTCTGGCAGGGGCCGCCGCTGCTGGTGCCCAAGGGCACGGCCATCCTCGACCGGCCGATCTATATCGACGAACGCGGCAACCCGATCACGCCGCCGCCGGGCGGCTGGCTGGAAACGCCGACACCGCCTCAGCCGACACCGGTGCCGACGCCGCCGGAGCCGACCCCGACCCCGACTCCCCCCGAGCCGACGCCCACGCCGACGCCGCCAGATCCGACGCCTACTCCGCCGACGCCTACTCCGCCGACGCCTACTCCGCCGACGCCCACTCCGCCGACGCCCACTCCGCCGACGCCCACTCCGCCTACGCCTACGCCTACGCCTACGCCTACGCC
>NZ_FRCQ01000017.1:35690-38705 GCF_900142965.1 Rhizobacter sp. OV335 | reverse complement strand
CGCCTACGCCTACGCCTACGCCTACGCCTACGCCAACGCCAACGCCAACGCCAACGCCAACGCCAACGCCGACGCCGACGCCAACGCCAACGCCAACACCGACGCCGCTGCCTCCCCCGCCGCCGCCGCCGGTGCCGCCGCCGCCGCCGCGCGACCCGTTGGCGTTCGACCTCGACCACAACGGCAAGATCGACACGATCCCGAAGACGCACGGGGTCAACTTCGACCTGGACAACAGCGGCTTTGCCGAGCGCACGAGCTGGATCGGCAGCAGCGACGCGATGCTGGTGCTCGATCGCAACGGCAATGGCGCGATCGACGGCGGTGCCGAGCTGTTCGGTACCGAGACGACGCTCGCCAATGGCTCGCTGGCCCGCAACGGCTTCGAAGCGCTGGCCGAGTTCGATCGCAACACCGACGGCGTGATCGATGCCAGCGACGAGATCTTCGGTGACCTGCGCCTGTGGCAGGACGCGAACAGCGACGGCGTCGCCAATGCCGGCGAGCTGAAGACGCTGGCCGAGCTGAACGTCAGCTCGATCGACGTCAGCTACAACACGCAGCCGTTCACCGATGCGAACAACGTGCAGCACCGCGAGATCGGCGCCTTCCGCTACGGCGACGGCTCGACCGGCCTGACCAACACGCTGTGGTTCGATTCGGACCGCCGCCTGACGGTGCCGGTCGGCCAGCTGAACGGCAACGGCATCGTCGTGCCGCCGGAGATCGCGCGGCTGCCCGATGCCGTCGGCTTCGGCAACGTGCACACGCTGCACCGCGCGATGGTGCTCGACACCAGCGGCGCGCTGAAGGCCGCTGTCGAGGCCTTCGTGGCCGCGACCGACCCGGCGCAGCGCCACCTCCTGGTCAAGCAGATCCTCGAACTGTGGACGCACCAGGAGAACGTCAACCCGGCCAGCCGTGGCGGCGTGGTGGATGCACGCACGATCGGCGTGATGGAAAGCTTCCTCGGGCAGCCTGCCTTGCAGGTCAATCCGTCGGGCACCTACGCGCAAAGCCTGCAGCGCGCCTATGACCAGCTGGCCGCCAGCGTCTACACGCAGCTGATGAGCGACAGCCATGCCGCATCGCTGCTGCGCAAGGTCAGCTTCAGCGAGGTGAACGGCGTGTGGTCGGCCGATTTCGCGGCCGTCAGCGCGGTGTTCGCGCAGCAGTTCACCAGCGGCCAGGCCGGCGTGGGCGCAAAACTGAGCGACTTCATGGAGGTGGTGCGCGGCATCAACCCCTATGACGCGACGATGTACCGCCACTTCATCGACCAGCTCGAGGCGCAGGCCATCGGGCTGGCGCCGGACGTCAAGACCGCGATGATGACGGTGGTCTGGGCCGGCAACGACACGATCCTGGGCACGGCGAGCCGCGACTCGATCAACGGCTACACCGGCAACGACACCATTGACGGCAAGGCCGGTGACGACTGGCTGTGGGGCGGTGCTGGTCACGACGTGATCAACGGCGGGGACGGGATGGACCTGCTGTCCGGCGACGACGGCAACGACCTGCTGTCCGGCAACGCCGGGGCCGACGTGCTGATCGGCGGCACCGGCGACGACACGCTGACTGGTGGCGAGGGCGTCGACCATGCCTACGGCGGCGACGGCAACGACTACCTGTACGGCGATGGTGCCTACGGAGGGGCCGGCGGCAACGACGTGCTCGATGGCGGTGCCGGCAACGACTACCTGGTCGGCGGCTTCGGCAGCGATACCTACCTGTTCGGCCGCGGCGACGGGCAGGACACCATCAACAACGACTCCGATGGCTGGAACGGCTATGCCGACCCGACCCCGGGCAAGCAGGACGTGCTGCAGTTCAAGCCGGATGTGCTGGCGAGCGATGTCTCGCTGTCCCGCAACGGCGACAACCTGGTCCTCAGGATCAACGGCACGACCGACCAGGTCACGATCTCGAACTACTTCAACAACGACGGCGTCAGCACGCGCGGCTGGGCTGTCGAGCAGATCCGTTTCAATGACGGCACGAGCTGGGACGTGACGACGGTCAAGGCGCGGCTGCTCGTCAGCGCGACCGACGCCAACGACACGATCACCGGGTATGCCACCGATGACCTGATTGCGGGCCAGGGCGGCAACGACGCGCTCTATGGGCGCGACGGGAACGACACGCTCGATGGCGGAGACGGTGGTGACTCGCTGAACGGAGAGAACGGCAACGACTCGCTGATCGGCGGGGCCGGGGCCGATGCGCTGACCGGTGGCGTCGGCGCCGACACGCTGCTCGGTGGCGACGGCAATGACAACCTGTACGGCGATGGCCAGTACGGCGGCAATGGTGGCAACGACGTGCTCGATGGCGGTGCCGGCAACGATTACCTCGTTGGCGGCTTCGGCAGCGACACGTACCGCTTCGGTCGTGGCGACGGGCAGGACAGCATCAACAACGACTCCGACGGCTGGAACGGCAGCGCCGATCCGACTGTCGGCAAGGCGGATGTGCTGCAGTTCAAGGCCGGCGTGCTCAGCAGCGACGTGTCGCTGACCCGCAGCGGTGACAACCTGATCGTCAGCATCAACGGCACGGCGGATCAGGTCACGATCTCGAACTACTTCAACGGTGACGGCGTCAGTGCGCGCACCTGGGCGGTCGAGCAGATCCGCTTCGACGACGGCACGACCTGGAGCGTCGCCGATGTGAAGGCGCGACTGCTGGTCAGCGCAACGTCGGCGAACGACACCATCACGGCCTACGCGACGGATGACGTCGTCGCTGGCCTGGCCGGTGACGATGCGCTCTATGGACGCGACGGCAACGACACGCTGGATGGTGGCGACGGTGGCGACTCGTTGAACGGCGAGAACGGCAACGACTCGCTGATCGGTGGCGTGGGAGCCGATGCGCTCACCGGCGGCGTCGGCGCCGACACGCTGCTCGGTGGCGTCGGCAACGACAACCTGTACGGCGACGGCCAATACGGCGGCAACGGTGGCAACGACGTGCTCGACGGTGGGGCCGGCAACGATTACCTCGTTGGCG
>NZ_FRCQ01000017.1:0-34205 GCF_900142965.1 Rhizobacter sp. OV335 | reverse complement strand
GAACAGATCCGCTTCGACGACGGCACGACCTGGAGCGTCACCGATGTGAAGGCACGGCTGCTGGTCAGCGCGACGAGTGGGAACGACACCATCACGGCCTACGCAACGGATGACGCCGTCGCAGGGCTGGGCGGAGACGACGCGCTGTATGGCCGCGACGGCAACGACACGCTCGACGGCGGCGACGGGGGCGACTCGCTGAACGGCGAGAACGGCAACGACTCGCTGATCGGCGGGGCCGGGGCCGATGCGCTCACCGGCGGTGTCGGCGCCGACACGCTGCTGGGCGGTGATGGCAACGACAACCTGTATGGCGATGGCCAGTACGGTGGCAGTGGCGGCAACGACGTGCTCGATGGCGGCGCCGGCAACGACTACCTCGTCGGCGGCTTCGGCAGCGACACCTATCGCTTCGGCCGAGGTGACGGACAGGACAGCATCAACAACGACTCCGACGGCTGGAACGGCAGCGCCGACCCGACCGTCGGCAAGGCCGATGTGCTGCAGTTCAAGGCAGGCGTGCTCAGCAGCGATGTGTCGTTGGCCCGCAGTGGCGACAGCCTGATCGTCACCATCAATGGCACGACGGATCAGGTCACGATCTCGAACTACTTCAACGGTGACGGCGTCAGTGCGCGCACCTGGGCGGTCGAACAGATCCGCTTCGACGATGGCACTTCGTGGAGCGTCACCGATGTGAAGGCACGGCTGCTGGTCAGCGCCACCAGCGGGAACGACACCATCACGGCCTATGCGACGGATGACGCCGTCGCGGGCCTGGGCGGTGACGACGCGCTGTATGGCCGCGACGGCAACGACACGCTCGATGGCGGTGACGGTGGCGACTCGCTGAACGGAGAGAACGGCAACGACTCGCTGATCGGCGGCGCCGGCGCCGATGCGCTCACAGGCGGTGTCGGTGCCGACACGCTGCTCGGTGGCGACGGCAACGACAACCTGTACGGCGATGGTCAGTACGGTGGCAATGGCGGCAACGACGTGCTCGATGGCGGCGCCGGCAACGACTACCTCGTTGGCGGCTTCGGCAGCGACACGTATCGCTTTGGTCGCGGTGATGGTCAGGACAGCATCAACAACGACTCCGACGGCTGGAACGGCAGTGCCGACCCGACTGTCGGCAAGACCGACGTGTTGCAGTTCAAGGCCGGCGTGCTCAGCAGCGATGTGTCGCTGACCCGAAGCGGTGACAACCTGATCGTCAAGATCAACGGCACGACCGATCAGGTCACGATCTCGAACTACTTTGTCGGCGACGGCGTCAGCACGCGCGGCTGGGCGGTCGAATTGATCCGCTTCGACGACGGCACGACCTGGGACCTGGCCGCCGTGAAGGCCCGGACGCTCGCCACCGCCGGGGACGACACCATCACCGGCTTTGCCACCGATGACAACCTGTTCGGCCTGGGCGGCAACGACGTGATCTACGGACGCGATGGCAACGACACGCTCGACGGCGGGGACGGCGGCGACTCGCTGAACGGCGAGAACGGCAACGACTCGCTGATTGGCGGGGCCGGGGTCGATGCGCTGACCGGTGGCGTCGGCGCCGACACGCTGCTCGGCGGTGACGGCAACGACAACCTGTACGGCGACGGCCAATACGGCGGCAACGGTGGCAACGACGTGCTCGACGGTGGGGCCGGCAACGATTACCTCGTTGGCGGTTTCGGCAGCGACACGTATCGCTTCGGTCGCGGTGATGGCCAGGACAGCATCAACAACGACTCTGATGGCTGGAACGGCAGCGCCGATCCCACCGTCGGCAAGGCCGATGTGCTGCAGTTCAAGGCCGGGGTGCTGACCAGCGATGTTGCGCTGACCCGCAGCGGTGACAACCTGATCGTCAAGATCAACGGCACGACCGACCAGGTCACGATCTCGAACTACTTCAACGGTGATGGCGTCAGTGCGCGCACCTGGGCGGTCGAACAGATCCGCTTCGACGATGGCACTTCGTGGAGCGTCGCCGATGTGAAGGCGCGGCTGCTCGTCAGCGCCACCGGCGGGAACGACACCATCACGGCCTACGCGACGGATGACGCCGTCGCAGGCCTGGGCGGTGACGACGCGCTGTACGGCCGCGACGGCAACGACACGCTCGATGGCGGTGACGGTGGCGACTCGCTGAATGGCGAGAACGGCAACGACTCGCTGATCGGCGGCGCCGGGGTCGATGCGCTCACAGGCGGTATCGGTGCCGACACGCTGCTCGGTGGCGACGGCAACGACAACCTGTATGGCGATGGCCAGTACGGTGGCAACGGTGGCAACGACGTGCTCGATGGCGGTGCCGGCAACGACTACCTCGTCGGCGGCTTCGGCAGCGACACGTATCGCTTCGGTCGTGGCGACGGGCAGGACAGCATCAACAACGACTCCGACGGCTGGAACGGCAGCGCCGATCCCACCGTCGGCAAGGCCGATGTGCTGCAGTTCAAGGCCGGGGTGCTGACCAGCGATGTTGCGCTGACCCGCAGCGGCGACAACCTGATCGTCAAGATCAACGGCACGACCGACCAGGTCACGATCTCGAACTACTTCAACGGTGATGGCGTCAGTGCGCGCACCTGGGCCGTCGAACAGATCCGCTTCGACGACGGCACGACCTGGAGCATTGCAGACGTGAAGGCGCGGCTGCTGGTCAGCGCCACCAGTGCGAACGACACCATCACGGCTTACGCGACGGACGACGCCGTCGCTGGCTTGGGCGGTGACGACGTGCTTTACGGCCGTGATGGCAACGACACGCTGGATGGCGGAGACGGTGGCGACTCGTTGAACGGCGAGAACGGCAACGATTCGCTGATCGGCGGCGCCGGGGTCGATGCGCTCACAGGCGGTGTCGGCGCCGACACGCTGCTCGGTGGCGACGGCAACGACAACCTGTATGGCGATGGCCAGTACGGCGGCAATGGCGGCAACGACGTGCTCGATGGTGGGGCCGGCAACGATTACCTCGTTGGCGGTTTCGGCAGCGACACGTACCGCTTCGGCCGCGGTGACGGCCAGGACAGCATCAACAACGACTCCGACGGCTGGAACGGCAGCGCCGATCCCACCGTCGGCAAGGCCGATGTGCTGCAGTTCAAGGCCGGGGTGTTGACCAGCGATGTTGCGCTGACCCGCAGCGGCGACAACCTGATCGTCAAGATCAACGGCAGCACCGACCAAGTCACCGTATCGAACTACTTCAACGGCGATGGCGTCAGTGCGCGCACCTGGGCTGTCGAGCAGATCCGCTTCGACGATGGCACTTCGTGGAGCGTCGCCGACGTGAAGGCGCGGCTGCTCGTCAGCGCGACGAGTGGGAACGACACCATCACCGCCTACGCGACGGATGACGCCGTCGCCGGGCTGGCCGGTGACGACGCGCTGTATGGACGCGACGGCAACGACACACTGGACGGCGGAGACGGCGGAGACTCGCTGAACGGCGAGAACGGCAATGACTCGCTGATCGGTGGCGCCGGCGCCGATGCGCTCACCGGCGGTGTCGGTGCCGACACGCTGTTCGGCGGCGACGGCAACGACAACCTGTATGGCGATGGCCAGTACGGTGGCAACGGCGGCAACGACGTGCTCGATGGTGGGGCCGGCAACGACTACCTCGTCGGCGGCTTCGGCAGCGACACCTACCGCTTCGGCCGCGGCGACGGCCAGGACAGCATCAACAACGACTCCGACGGCTGGAACGGCAGCGCCGACCCCACCGCGGGCAAGCAGGACGTGCTGCAGTTCAAGTCCGGCATCGCCGTTGCCGACGTCGGCCTGACCCGCAGCGGAGACAACCTGCTGCTGAAGGTCAATGGCACGACCGACCAGGTCACGATCTCGAACTACTTCAACAGCAACGGCGCCAGCGCCCGCGGTTGGACGGTCGAATCGATCCGCTTCGACGACGGCACCAGTTGGAGCTACGCCGACGTGCTCGCCCGGATGCAGCAAGGCACGATGGGCATCAGCCTGAGCCAGGCCCACGCGGGGGACGGCAGCGCAGGCCTGCTGGACGCCAAGGCGCAGGGGCTGGTGGAAGCAATGGCGGCATTCGCGCCATCGGCCGCCGGCTTCAGCTCACCGTCGACCCCGCATCCGGCGACGCTGGGGCAGATCCTGGCGGGAGACGGACGGGCGTGACGCAGCGGGCCCCCTCAGCCGCACCCGCCGAGAAAAGTTCACGGGTTGCGGCGGACAACCCGCGGGTCTGCGCCGGGGTCGCACCGCTATCATCCCGAGCAGCCATTTTCACTTGGTGATTAGGTGCGGGTGGTCAGGTCGGGCTGGGCGTTTGCGCGCCCGGCCCGACCGCTTTTGACGACCCGACCTCCGACCTCCGCGAGCACCATGAGCCTTGCCGACCTGCGTGAGGCGCTGAACGCCGAGCTCGCGGCCACCCCCGAGTACTACGACTTCAAGGTGCTGCGCAGCGAACGCGACGGCCCGCTGTGGCGCGTGACGCTGGTGCCCGGCCACGTGCATGCCGAGGGCCAGCGGCCCGGCTCCGCCTCGGCCCAGGCGCTGCTGGACGACAGCCTGGATGGCGCTTCCGCCTGGTGGGGCGCACCGGCCAAGGGCGGTGCCAGCGTGCTGGCCGTGCTGCCCGAAGACGACCAGCTGGTGCTGCAGAACGCGAGCGCCCCGCCGCCGGGCGCCGACTTCCTGATCCGCCTCTACCCGACCCGCTTCCTGAACGCCGTCGCCGACGCCTGGTGGGACACCCCCTGGGCCGAGCGCGCGCTGGCGTGCCTGCCCGACCTGGCCCGGCCGCAGCGCGTCGACGACGGGCCCGCGCTGAGCGGCGCGCCGTTCCGCTGGCTGCGGCCGGCACAGCGCGAGGCGCTGTCGCTGGTGCGGCACGGCAGCGCCTTCCTGTGGGGGCCGCCCGGCACCGGCAAGACGACGACGCTGGGCGTGCTGCTGGCCGAGTACCTCGACACCCGCCCCGCCGCCCGCGTGCTGCTGCTGTCGACCACCAACCAGGCGGTCGACCTGGCGACGCTCGCGATCGACAAGGCGCTGCAGAAGGGCCGGCGAGAGCACTGCCGACCCGCGGTGCAGCGGCTGGGCACGCGCTTCGATGCGGCGGCCTATGCCGGCCGCGAGCACCTGATCCCGACCGACGACCACGACCTGATCGCCCGGCTGGCGCGCGCCGAGGCGGCGCGGCCGTCGTCGCGCGACGCGACTGCGCTGAAGGCCTGGGCCGACCGCGTGGCGGCGCTGCGCGATGAACTGCGCAAGGCCTCGTTGCAGGTGCTGCAGCGCTGCCGGCTCGCCGCGATGACGACCACGCGCGCGGCGTTCACGCTGAAGACGCTGCGCGAGCTGTCGGCTGACGGCGAGCCGCCCTTCGACCTGGTGGTGTTCGACGAGGCCAGCCAGGTGAGCCTGGCGCACGCGCTGGCGCTGATGCCGCTGGGTCGCGCGCGGCTGTTCGCCGGCGACCCGCAGCAGCTCTCGCCGGTGCTGCGCAGCACCGACCGCGCCGCACGCCGCTGGCTGGGCCGCTCGGCCTTTGCGGAGATGCCGCGCGGCGGGCCGTCGGTGGTGCTGCTCGACGAACAGTCGCGCATGGCCGGGCCGATCAGCGAACTGGTCAGCGATCTGTTCTACGACGGCGCGCTGCGCGTGGCGGCCGACACGCAGGCTTCGCCGGAATGGCAGGCGGCGCGTCGGCGAGCGCTGGGCGGGATCGATGCTGACACGCATGTGCACGTGCACCGGCTGAAGACAGACGGCGCGTGGTCGGCGGCCGAACGCGGACCGGTGCGCCGCGAATCGGCCGACGCGATCGCCGAGGCGGTGGCCGGCGCGCTGGCGAGCGGTGAATGGCAGCCGCATGAGCTGATCGTGCTGACGCCATTCCGGGCGCAGCGGGCCTTGATCCGCCAGCGCCTGCGAGCCTGCGGGGTGCCCGAAGCGGTGAAGGTCAGCACCGTTCACCGAGCGCAGGGCAGCGAGGCGCCGGTGGTGCTGTTCGATCCAGCCGATGGCGCGCAGCCCTTCCTGCAGACCGAAGAGGCGCAGCGGCTGGTGAACGTGGTGCTCAGCCGCGCGCAGGCCAAGGTGATCGTCTACCTGTCGCCGGCGGATGCGGCCAACCCGCTGCTCGCGCCGATCGTGCAGCGGATGCGGCTGGCCGGGGATGCGCGCGAGGCGGTGCCGCTGATCGAGCTGGCACGGCGGTCGGACTTCCCGGTCAACGCGATGGGACGGCGCGTGGTCGCGGGCCGGCATACCGGCGAGGTGTGCGGCCTGAGCCCGGACGGCACGCAGTTCTGGTTGGTCAACGAGCGGACCGGGGCCAGGCAGTTGTTCGACGTGGCGTTCTGGCGCGACCGCGCCCGCGATCCGGCATGAGCCGGGCCGTTGGAGCGGAATGCCGTTTGCCGCATCGACGGGCTTGTCGAAGGACAGCCTGTCGAAGGAGAGTTGCAACGATGAAGCGCCCCGGGTGGAAGCGGGCCCTGGTGGCCGGCGCGATGTTTCCGATGGCCGGCGTGCTGGTGCTGCAAGGGCTCAAGATCGCCAGGACCCTGCGGGTCGGCCGCGGCATCATCTCGGCCGCGACGGCGTTCGGCCACCGGCCGACGCAGCCGGGCATGCGCGTGCTGATCATGGGCGACAGCACCGGCGTGGGCGTCGGTGCCCAGGCAGCGCAATCGCTGGCCGCGCTGCTGGCCGCCGACCGCCCCGACGCCGAACTGCTGAACGTGAGCCGCAGCGGCGCACGCCTGGACAACATCGCCGAGCAACTGCGGCACCTGCCACCCCCCCGTCAACGGTGGGACCTGCTGCTGCTGCATGCCGGCGGCAACGACATCCTGCGCGGCACGCCACCGGCGCAGCTGCGGCGCTGCGTCGACGAACTGCTTTCGCAACTCGTTCCGCTGGCGCGCCTGGTGGTATGGCTGGGCCCGCCCGACATCGGCCTGTTGCCGGCGTTCGTGCCGCCGTTCTCGTGGTTGCTGTCGCGGCGCAGCATCCGCGCATGCGAGGTGTTCCGGCAAGGCGCCGAGCGCTTCGGGATTCGCTTCATCGATTTCTGCGAGCCGCGCGAGAAGGCCTTCTTCACGGCCGACCCGTCGCGCTTCATCGCCGCCGACCAGGTGCATCCGACTGCCGAGGGCTACCGCCACTGCTATCGCGTCCTCAGGAAGGCCCTGCCGGAACTGTGAGCACCGCGCGGCAGCGCATGCCGGGAACCGCAGCCCGTCGCGATAGGGAACGCAGCTTGCCGTTCAGCAGCACCGGACGCATGTCGCGCCGGGCAACTGTCGGAGTACCCACATGGCAACGAAAGACTCGGCCAGCAAGGCAAACGCCACGAAACAACGCAGCGGATCGCGCAGCGGCGCCGCGCCCGGCGCTCTGGACGCCATCAAGCTGCTGACGGCGGACCACCGCGACGTGAAGGGCTTGTTCCAGGAGTACCAGCGCCTCGTCGACCACGACGCCGAAGACGACGAGAAGCAGCCGATCGCCGAACAGATCTGCGCGATGCTGTCGGTGCACGCCCAGCTCGAGGAGGAGATCTTCTACCCGGCGGCGAAGGAGGCGATCAAGGACCCCGACCTGGTCGACGAAGCGACGGTGGAGCACGCATCGGCGAAGGACCTGATCGCCCAGCTGCGCGAGTCGAACCCGATCGACGAGTTGTACGACGCGAAGGTGAAGGTGCTCGGCGAGTACATCGACCACCACGTGAAGGAAGAGGAAGGCGAGCTGTTCCCGCAGGCGCGCCGAGCCGGCATGGACCTCGCAGCGCTCGGTGAACGACTTGACCGGCGCCGGATGGAGCTGCTGCAGGAGCTGGGCGTCATCGACGAGGTGAGCGAGGAAGAGGAGGCGTAGCAACCACGTGCTGCGGTCGGCAGCTTTTGCTGCAAGCCACGACAACGCAGCCGGCGGCACGAGCCTCGATGGCCCGCGTTCGCACGACCCGTACGACGCGAAGTTCGACCGGGCGCCGGTGCTGGCCATCACCGGCCTGCCGCACCACGACATCGCGGACACCTTCACGCAGCAGGACGTCGACCACACGAAGCTCTTCGCCGACGTGGCGGAATACACGACGCGCATCATGAGCGCGGCCCATGTGGAGAACGCGGTGGCGCTCGCGTGCCGCATGGCGCTGGCGCGGCGCGGCGTCTCGCACCTCGCGATTCCGACCGACGTACAGGAGCAGGCCTTGCAGTCGGTCAAGTCATCGGCACGCAACGTCGCGCACCATGCCTCGTTCGAGCCCGCCGGGACGCGGCCGCTGCCGACCGAAGCCGACCTCGACCGGGCCGCCGATGTGCTGAACCGCGCGACCCGGGTTGCCGTGCTCGCCGGCCAGGGCGCGATGGGTGCCCGCGAGGTCCTGCTCGACGTGGCGGACCTGCTCGGTGCGCCGATCGTCAAGGCGCTCCTCGGCAAGGCGCTGCTGCCCGACGACCATCCCCACACGACCGGTGGCATCGGCCTGCTGGGCACGCGGCCATCGCAGGAGGTGATGGAAAGCTGCGACGCGCTGCTCATCGTCGGATCGACGTTTCCCTACATCGAGTACTACCCGCGGCCGGGGCAGGCCGCCGGCGTGCAGGTCGATCTCGACGGCGCGCGCATCGGCCTGCGTTTTCCGGTCGACGTGGGTCTCGTGGGCGACGCGCGGGCCACGCTGGAGGCGCTGCGTTCGCGACTGCACCGCAAGGACGACCGCAACTTCCTGCAGACAGCCCAGCAGGCGATGCAGGAATGGCGCCGCCTGCTGCACGATGCGGTCGAGCGGCCTGGCGCGCCGATGAAGCCGGGGCGCATCGCGCGCGACCTGGGCGAGCGCCTGTCGGCCGATGCGATCGTCGCGTGGGATTCGGGTCACAACACCGGCCTGCTGGCCCGTTACTGTGAGGCGCGGGAGGGCCAGCGCTACGGCGGCTCGGGGCTGATGGCGTCGATGGGCTGCGCGCTGCCGTATGCGATTGCCGCGCAGCTGGCGTACCCGGGACGGCAGGTGGTGGCGTTCGCGGGCGACGGCGGCATCACCATGCTGCTCGGCGAACTGGCCACCGTGGTGCGCTACGGCCTGCCGATCAAGATCGTCGTCGTGCGCAACGATTCGCTCGGCCAGATCAAGTGGGAACAGATGATGTTCCTCGGCAACCCCGAATACGAATGCAGCCTGCAGCCGATCGACTTCGTGAAGGTGGCCGAAGGCTTCGGGCTGAAGGCATGGCGTGCCGAACGCGCCGAAGACTGCGCCGGCGTGCTCGATGCGGCGCTGGCGCATGACGGTCCGGCGCTGGCCGAGGCCGTCGTCGATGCCGCCGAGCCCGCTGCTGCCACCGAAGCGCCGGCCTCAGTACGTCGACAACCTGCACAAGGCGTTGGCGGCGGGCACGCCGGGCCGGGAGGCTGTCGAGCGCGCGCTGAAGGAACAGCCGGAGAAGCGGATGCTGGAGCCCTGAGGCAAAAAGCCCGCAACAAAAAAGCCCCGCAACGCAAGGTTGGCGGGGCTTTGATGGTGTTCAGCGCGTTTCTGTGAAGAACTCGCTGGACACTGTTCTGGAGGAGTCGGAGGGATTCGAACCCTCGATTCGCTTTTAAGGCGAATACTCCCTTAGCAGGGGAGCACCTTCGGCCACTCGGTCACGACTCCGGCGAAGACTGCGATTCTAGCCGCAGTTTAGGCGATTTCAGGCGGCGGGCTGCTCCAGATCGAACGCCTTGTGCAGCGAGCGCACCGCCAGCTCCATGTACTTCTCGTCGATCACGACGCTGGTCTTGATCTCGCTGGTGGTGATCATCTGGATGTTGATGCCCTCCTCGCTCAGGCAGCGGAACATCTTGCTCGCCACGCCCACGTGCGAACGCATGCCGATGCCGACGATGCTCACCTTGCAGATCTTGGTGTCGCCCATCACCTGCGCGGCACCGGTCTGCGGCAGCACGGTGTTCTTCAGCAGCTCCATCGTGCGCGTGTAGTCGTTGCGGTGCACGGTGAACGAGAAGTCGGTCTTGCCCTCGTGCGAGATGTTCTGGATGATCACGTCGACGTCGATGTTCGCGTCGGCCACCGGGCCCAGGATCTGGTACGCGATGCCGGGCTTGTCGGGCACGCCCATCACGGTGATCTTGGCCTCGTCGCGGTTGAACGCGATGCCCGACACAACGGCTTGTTCCATTTTCTCGTCTTCCTCAAAGGTGATCAGGGTGCCCGAGCGCGATTCCTCGGTGATGTCGATGTCCCACGGCGTGAAGCTCGACAGCACGCGCAGCGGCACGCGGTACTTGCCGGCGAACTCCACCGAGCGGATCTGCAGCACCTTGGAGCCCAAGCTCGCCATCTCGAGCATCTCTTCGAAGCTGATGGTGTGCAGCCGGCGTGCATCGGGCACGATGCGCGGGTCGGTCGTGTAGACGCCGTCGACGTCGGTGTAGATCAGGCATTCGTCGGCCTTCATCGCGGCCGCCACCGCCACCGCCGAGGTGTCCGAGCCGCCGCGACCCAGCGTCGTGATGTGGCCGTCGGCATCGATGCCCTGGAAGCCGGTGATGACCACCACCTTGCCCTGCGCCAGGTCGGCGCGCACGCGGGCGTCGTCGATGCTCTGGATGCGCGCTTTCGTGAACGAGCTGTCGGTCTGCACCGGCACCTGCCAGCCGGCGTAGCTGACGGCCTGCATCCCCTCGGCCTGCAGCGCGATCGACAGCAGGCCCACCGAGACCTGCTCGCCGGTCGACGCGATCATGTCGAGCTCGCGGTCGACGGCCGTGGTCGGCGAGGCCGGCGACAGCTCTTTCGCGAGGCCGAGCAGGCGGTTCGTCTCGCCGCTCATCGCCGAAGGAACGACCACCATCTGGTGACCGGCGCGGGCCCATTTGGCAACGCGTTTCGCGACATTGCGAATGCGCTCCGTGCTGCCCATGGAGGTGCCGCCGTACTTGTGAACGATGAGTGCCATGAAAGAGGGTCTTGCCGCGAGTGGAGAAAAGGGTCGCGAGTCGATCGCAACCGGGCATTTTAACCGCGCGAAAACGGCGCGGATTCAGGCCTCCGGCAGGGCCGTGCGTCGCCACGCCAGGGCCACCTGCGCCTGCCCCGGCAGGCCGATCACGCGGGCGTCGAGGCCCAGGCCCGGCACGAACACCAGTTGCCCGCCGCTGTAGACCAGCGGGCCGTCGCGCTCCCACGCCGGCACCGCGGCGGCCTGGTACTGCTTCTTCAGGCTGCGCGGCGGCCGGCCCACCCCGGCCTGGAACTGCTCGCCGCCTTCGCGCGCGCGCAACGCCAGCGCACCGAGCCATGCGAGCGGAACGCCATCGCGCTTCACGCGGGTCACGACGAGTTCGCCGCCCCAGCCGGGCAAGGCGTGACGACCGGCGCGCAGCACGCTCAGCGTCGACTCGCGGTCGAGCGCTTCGAGCCCCTGTGCGAGCAGTGCCTGCGAGGCGACGAAACCCAGGCGGCCCCGGTGCACCCGCAACTCGCCGCCGACGGCCGGCCAGGCGCCCTGCCCGCCCAGCTCGTGCTGCAGACGCAGCACGAGGCTGGCCGGTGCCGGCTGACCGATCGTCGCGAGCCAGGTCCGCAGCGCGTTCGATTGCCGCGCTTCGCTCAGCGTGCGCCACTCGCTCACCACGAGGCCGCTCGCATCGGCCACGCGTTCGAGGTCGATGGCCGCCAGTTCGTCGAGCGCGGCCGCAGCCTGCTGCGCCCATCGCGCCGACTGCGCCAGCGAGCCCTCGGCCTGCGGAAATGCCTCCGCCAATGCCGGCCACACGGCGAGCCGCAGCCGGTTGCGGGCGAAGCGCTCGTCGTCATTGCTGTCGTCGTCGATGAAGCGCAGGCGGTGCTTGCGCACATAGGCCTCGATGGCCTCGCGGGGGGTGTCGAGCCAGGGCCGTTCCCAGACCACGCCATCGCGTTCGACGCGGCGCGGCATGCCGGCAAGCCCGGCGACACCGCCGCCGCGCAAGGCCTGCAGCAGCAGCGTCTCGGCCTGGTCGCGCCGGTGGTGGGCCAGCAGCACGAGCCCCGCCTGTTCGGCCAGCGCCATCGTGCGCAAGGCGCCGTAGCGCGCCTGCCGCGCCCAGGCCTCGATGCTGTCGCCGCCGCGCGGCGCGTCGCTCAATCGATGGGAAATGAACCGGACCGGCAGGCCGCGGCGCGCCCAGCGCGCACATTGCTGCTGACCGTGCGCGAGCCACGCATCGGCCTGCGGGCTCAGCCCATGGTGGACATGCAGCGCGAGCACCTCGACACCGGTGCCGAGCGCCACATGCACGGTGGCATGCAGCAGGGCCGTCGAGTCGCGGCCCGCGCTGTAGGCGACCGCGACGCGCTTCGGCGCCAACGTCGCCACGGCGGGGTCAGTGGTCCTTGGTATCGCTGAAGCGGCCGTAGCCGCGCAGGCGCTCGTAGCGGCGCTGCAGCAGTTCCTTCGGCTTCAGGTCGCTGACCTGGCGCAGCGCATCATTCAGCGCACGCTTCAGGAACGACGCCATCTGCTTCGTGTCGCGGTGCGCGCCACCGACCGGCTCGTTGACGATCTTGTCGACCAGGCCCAGCGCCTTCAGCCGATGGGCCGTGATGCCCAGCGCTTCGGCAGCGTCGGACGCACGCTCCGAGGTCTTCCACAGGATCGATGCGCAGCCTTCCGGCGAGATCACCGAGTACACCGAGTACTGCAGCATCAGTACCTGGTCGCCGACGCTGATCGCCAGCGCGCCGCCGGAACCGCCCTCGCCGATGATGGTCGAGATGATCGGCACCTCGAGCTGCGCCATCTCGAAGATATTGCGGCCGATGGCCTCGGATTGCCCGCGCTCTTCGGCACCGATGCCCGGATAGGCCCCCGGCGTGTCGACCAGCGTGAACACCGGCAGGCCGAACTTCTCGGCCAGCTTCATCAGGCGCAGCGCCTTGCGGTAGCCCTCGGGGCGAGACATGCCGAAGTTGCGCGCGGCGCGCTCCTTGGTGTCGCGGCCCTTCTGGTGGCCGACCACCATGCAGGGCTGGCCGTTGAAGCGCGCGAGGCCGCCGACGATCGACTGGTCGTCCGCGAACCCGCGGTCGCCCTTCAGCTCTTGAAAGTCGGTGAAGATCTCGCTGATGTAGTCGAGCGTGTACGGACGCTGCGGATGGCGGGCGATCTGCGTGACCTGCCACGGCGTCAGGCTCGCGTAGACATCTTTCGTGAGCTGCTGGCTCTTCTTGCCCAGGCGGTCGATCTCTTCGGAGATGTCGACGGCCGATTCGCTTTGCACGTAGCGCAGCTCTTCGATCTTGGTTTCGAGTTCGGCAATGGGTTGCTCGAATTCAAGGAAATGGCGTTTGCTCATTTGTCTTGATCCCTGTTCTTGAAGGAGGATGCCCTGGCCCAACGATGGGGGCCGGCTTGCGGGCCGTCAATATGCCACGGCAAGCGGGTCGAGACTGCGCCAAATGTACCATGTGGCCACCGAGCGAAAAGGTACCCAGGCGTCGCCCACTTCACGTGCTTCGGCCCGCGAAACCGGCTCGCCGCTGAAGTAGTTGTGGCTGATGCCCTTGATCAGTCCGGGGTCGTCCAGCGGCAGCACGTTCGGGCGAATCAGGTGGAAGATCAGGAACATCTCGGCGGTCCAGCGGCTGATGCCGCGGATCGCCACCAACTCGTCGACGATCGCCTCGTCGTCCATCTGCTGCCATTGGCGCACGTGCACGCTGCCGGCCTCGAAATGCTGGGCCAGGTCGACGAGGTAGTCGATCTTGCGCGCCGACAACCCGGCCTCGCGCATCTGCGCGGCCTCGATCGCCAGCACCGCGGCCGGCTGGATGCGCTGCGAGCCGCCGTCGAGCAGCGCGGCCACGCGCTCCCACGACGACTGCGCGGCCTTCACCGAACTCTGCTGGCCGACGATCGAACGCGCGAGCGTCGTGAAGGCATCGCCGCGGCTTTGCAGCCGGCCTTCGCCGAACTGCGGGATCAGCTTGCGCATCACGCGGTCGCGCTTGACGAGGTGCCTGCACGCCTCGTCCCAATACTCAGGGGTGACGGAGCGCGCCACGGATCAGGCCTTCATCCAGGTCGTGCCTTGCGCGGAGTCCTGGAGCACGATGCCTTGCGCGAGCAGGGCCTGGCGGATGCTGTCGGCGAGCGCGAAATCGCGCGCCTTCTTCGCATCGGCACGGGCCTGGATCTGCGCCTGGATCGCGGCGTCGTCGAGCGTGCTGCCGGCCTGCAGGTAGCTGCGCGCGTTCTGCTGCAGCAGCCCGAGCGTCGCGGCCAGCCCCTTGAACAGCCCCGCCTGCTCGGGCGAGCGGCTCTTGTTCAGCTCGGTCGCGAGCTCGAACAGCACGGCCACCGCCTCGGGCGTGTTGAAGTCCTCGTTCATCGCGGCATGGAAACGCGCGGCCTGCGGCTGCGTCCAGTCGACCGCGATCTCGGGCACGTCGAGGTCGACCAGCGCGGTGTAGAGCCGGCGCAGCGAGTTGCGCGCATCGTCGAGGTTGGCGGTGCCGAAGTTCAGCGGGCTGCGGTACTGCGTGCGCAGCATGAAGAAGCGGATCGTCTCGCCGTCGTAGTGCTTCAGCACGTCGCGGATGGTGAAGAAGTTGCCGAGCGATTTCGACATCTTCTCGTTCTGGCCCTGGTCGTTGACGACATTCAGGAAACCGTTGTGCATCCACACGTTGACGAAGCGCCCGCCGCTCGCGCCTTCGCTCTGCGCGATCTCATTCTCGTGGTGCGGGAACTGCAGGTCCATGCCGCCGCCGTGGATGTCGAAGTGCTCGCCGAGGATCGCGCAGCTCATCGCCGAGCACTCGATGTGCCAGCCCGGCCGGCCGGCGCCGAACTCGCTTGCCCACTTGGCGTCGTCGGGCTCGGTCGGCTTGGCCGACTTCCACAGCACGAAGTCGAGCGGGTCGTCCTTGCCGTCGAGCACCGCGACGCGCTCGCCGGCGCGCAGCTGGTCGAGCGACTTGCCCGAGAGCTTGCCGTAGCCGTCGAACTTGCGCACCGCGTAGTTCACGTCGCCGTTCGGCGAGCGGTAGGCGTAGCCCTTGCGCTCGAGCGTGGCGATCATCTGCAGCATCTGCGGCACGTACTGCGTCGCGCGCGGCTCGTGCGTGGGGGGCAGGATGCCGAGCGCGGCCACGTCTTCGTGCATCGCGGCCGTCATCTCGTCGGTGAGCTGGCGGATCGGGATGTTGCGTTCGAGCGCGCGCTTGATGATCTTGTCGTCGATGTCGGTGATGTTGCGCACGTACGTGACCTGGTAGCCCAGCGTGCGCATCCAGCGCGCGGCCACGTCGAAGGCCATCATGAAACGCGCGTGACCGACGTGGCACAGGTCGTAGATCGTCATGCCGCACACATACATGCGCACGTGATTCGGTTCGATCGGCGTGAACACCTCGGTCTGACGCGACAAGGTGTTGAAGATGCTCAGGGTCATCGGCGGAGTGCTGCAGTGGAACCGCTCATAGGGCCTGGCCAGCGGGTCGAAGGGCTTGCAGCCACGGGGCTGCTATACAATTTTCGCAGTATAGCGGGCCGTTTCCGCACACCGTTCCGCCCTACGGCGCCCACCCAAAAACCTCGCGGCCACCTGATGACCCCACGCTCCTCGCTCGTCGCCCTGGCCGCGTTCGCCGTGTTCACGATCGCTGGCACCGCGCGAGCCGACGAGTACGGCGATGTCGACAGCCTGCTCGGCGCGGGCCGGCTGGCCGAGGCGAACCAGAAGGCCGACCAGTTCCTGTCGGCCAAGCCCAAGGACGCACGCATGCGCTTCCTGAAGGGCCTGGTGCTGTCGGAGCAAGGCAAGTCGAACGAGGCGATCGCGGTGTTCGTCAAGCTGACCGAAGACCACCCCGAACTGCCCGAGCCGCACAACAACCTGGCGGTGCTGTACAGCAAGCAGGGCCAGTACGAGCAGGCGCGGCGCTCGCTCGAAGCGGCGATCCGCACCAACCCGAGCTACGCGACGGCCTACGAGAACCTCGGCGACGTGTACGCGAAGCTGGCCAGCCAGGCCTATTCGCGCGCGCTGCAGATCGACGGCAGCAGCACCGCCAAGGTCAGCCCGAAGCTCGCGATGATCCGCGACCTGTTCTCGCCGATGACGCGCTCGGAGCCGCCGGTAGCGGTCGCTGCGGCCAAGCCGGCGCCCGTTCCCGTTCCCGCACCAGCCCCGGCACCGGTCGTTGTTGCCGCCGCGCCGAAGCCTGCTCCGGTGCCTGCCCCCGCGCCTGCACCGGTTGCCGCGCCGGCCCCTGCGCCCGTTGCCAAGCCCGTGCCGGCAGCTCCTGCACCCGCACCGACCGCTTCGTCGCCAGCCGCGTCCACTGAAGACACGAAGGACGTGCAAGCCGCCGCGCTCGCGTGGGCCGCGGCCTGGGCGCGCAAGGACATGGACGCCTACTTCGCGTCCTACACCCACGATTTCAACGGCGGCAAGACGCGCGCGGCCTGGGAGGCCGAACGCCGTGCTCGCATCACCAGCAAGCGCAGCATCTCGGTGAACCTGAGCGACTTCGACATCCGCATGCAAGGCGACAAGGCCGTCGTGCAGGTGCGCCAGGCCTACAGCGCCGATGCGCTGAAGGTGTCCAGTCGCAAGCGGCTCGACCTGGTGCGCGTCTCCGGCCGCTGGCTGATCCAGAAGGAAAGCACCGGTTCGTGATCCGACGCCTGCGTGAGTGGTGCCGCCGCGCGGCACTGCCTGTCTGCCTGGCGCTGCAGTGGGCGGCGGGCGTGGCCGTGGCTGCGCCTCCGGCCGCGCTGAAGCCGGCCGTCGCGCGCAGCGGCGTGGCGAGCGCGCCGGCCTCGCCCGAGGCACGGCTGATCGAGGTCTACCAGCTGATCCACGACGGCGACGCCCGCACCGCGCTCGCGCGCGCCGAGGCCCTGACACGCGACGTGCCGAACTTCCAGCTCGCGCAACTGGTGTACGGCGACCTGCTGCTCGCACGCCGGCAACCGCTCGAGGCGATGGGCGCCGCGCCGCCCGAGCTGGCGGCCTCGTCGCCCGACCAGCTCGCGCAGCTGCGCCAGGAGGCCACCGTGCGGCTGGCCGCCCTCACCGAGCGCCCGCCGGCCGATGCGGTGCCGCGCCAGTTCATCGACATCCCGCCGAGCACCCGGCACGCGATCGCCGTCGACGCGAGCCGCTCCCGCCTGTACCTGTTCGCGAACGACGCGAAGGGCCTGCGCCTGATCGCCGACCACTACGTCTCGCTGGGCCGGCTGGGCGTCGACAAGAAAGAGCAAGGCGACCAGCGCACCCCGCTGGGCGCCTACTTCATCACCAGCCGCCTGACGAACCAGCAGGTCGCCGAGTTCTACGGCCCCGGCGCGCTGACGCTGAACTACCCCAACGAATACGACCGCCGGCGCGGCAAGACCGGCGGCGGCATCTGGCTGCACGGCGTGCCACCGACCAACTTCGCACGCGGCCCGCAGACCACCGACGGCTGCGTGGTGCTGGCCAACCCCGACTTGCTGCGCCTGCTGCGCGAGGTGTCGCCGCGGCGCACGCCGGTCGTGATCGCGCCGAAGATCGAGTGGGTGGCGCGCACGCAGGTGGCGCAGGAACGCGTCGCGGCGCATGCGATGGTCGAGCAGTGGCGCATCGCGCGCTCGCAGGGCGACGTCCAGAAACTGCTGGGCTTCTACTCGCCGCAATTCCAGAGCGGCAGCGCCGATCTTGCGCAGTGGTCGCAGATGGTCGACAAGGAACTGCAGGCCACGCGCGGCCGCAGCGCCGAGCTGAAGGAGATGTCGATCCTCTCGTGGCGCGACAGCGGCGAGGTGCTGATCGTCACGTTCGGCGAGGTGCTCAGCGGCCAGCTGACCGGGCCGCTGAAGCGCCAGTACTGGGGCAAGGAAAGTGGACAATGGAAAATATTCTTCGAAGGAGTGATCTTGTGAGAACCCTCAAGTCATGGATGCCGCTGCTGGCGGCCGGCGTGGTCGGCATCGCCGGCCTGACGAGCAGCCTGGCGGCCCACGCCCAGCAGAAGGTGAAGCTCGCGACCTCGCTCGGCGACATCGTCGTCGAGGTCGATGCCGCGAAGGCGCCGAAGTCGGCGGCCAACTTCCTGCAGTACGTGAAGGACGGCCACTACAACGGCACGGTGTTCCACCGCGTCATTCCCGACTTCATGGTCCAGGGTGGCGGCATGACCCCCGACCTGAAGGAAAAGCCCGTGCGCGCGCCGATCCCGCTCGAAGCCCGCAACGGCCTCGACAACACGCGCGGCACCGTCGCGATGGCCCGCACGATGGACCCGAACTCGGCCACCTCGCAGTTCTTCATCAACGTGAAGGACAACGCCTTCCTGAACGCCGCGCAATCGCGCGACGGCAACGGCTATGCGGTGTTCGGCAAGGTCGTCTCGGGCATGGACGTCGTCGACAAGATCCGCGCCGTGCAGACCGGCAGCAAGGGCCCCTACCAGGACGTGCCGGTCCAACCCGTCATCATCAAGCAAGCCACGCTGGAGAAATAACATGAGCAAACTCGTCGACCTGGTCACCAACCACGGCACCATCCGCATCGAACTCGACGACGCCAAGGCGCCGCTGTCGGTCAAGAACTTCCTCTCGTACGTCGAGAAGGGCCACTACAGCGGCACGGTGTTCCACCGCGTCATCAAGGGCTTCATGATCCAGGGCGGCGGCTTCGAGCCCGGCATGAAGCAGAAGCCGACCGACGCGCAGATCCAGAACGAAGCCGGCAACGGCCTGAAGAACGACCAATACACGCTCGCGATGGCGCGCACCAGCGTGCCGCATTCGGCCACCGCCCAGTTCTTCATCAACGCGACCGACAACGACTTCCTGAACTTCAAGTCCGAGACGCCGTCCGGCTGGGGCTATGCGGTGTTCGGCAAGGTCGTGGCGGGCCACGACATCGTCGACAAGATCGAGCAGGTGAAGACCGGCAGCAAGGGCGGCCACAGCGATGTGCCGGTCGAAGACGTCGTGATCACCGAAGCCAAAGTGGTCTGAGCCCGGGGCTCTTCCACCTCGCCGCCCGCCACAACCTGCAGTACGGGGTTCCATGTCGCGCCAGACCGCCGTTGCACCGCCTCCCTTGCCCAGCCTCTGGGAGTACGCAGTGCCGGTCGACTGGCGCAGCGTGGATTTCATCTCCGACCTGCACCTGAGCGCCGACACGCCGCGCACCTTCGACGCCTGGTCGGCCTACCTGCGCACGACCGACGCCGACGCGGTGTTCATCCTCGGCGACCTGTTCGAGGTGTGGGCCGGCGACGACAGCCGCCACGACGAGTTCGAGGCGCGCTGCGCCAACGAGCTGGCCGAGGCGGCCTGCCGCCGCACGGTCGGCTTCATGGCGGGCAACCGCGACTTCCTGGTCGGGCTCGACATGCTGCGCGACTGCGGCGTGCTCGCGCTGCCCGACCCGACGGTGCTGCAGGCCTTCGGGCTGCGCGTGCTGCTGACGCACGGCGACGCGCTGTGCCTGGACGACACCAAGTACCAGCAGTTCCGGGCGCTGGTGCGCAGCGAGGCCTGGCAGCAGGATTTCCTCGCGAAGCCTCTCGACGAGCGCCGCCGCTTTGCGCGCGCGGTGCGCAACGAGAGCGAACAGCTCAAGCGCAATCTTCCGACGCCGATGGACTGGGCCGATGTCGACGGTGCCGCCGCGGTGCGCTGGCTGCACGAAGCGGGCGCGACGACGATGGTGCACGGCCACACCCACCACCCGGGCAGCGAGCCGCTGGCGCCGGGCATGCTGCGCCACGTGCTGAGCGACTGGGAGCTCGACCACCCGCCGCATCGCGCCGAGGTGCTGCGCCTGAGCGCGCGCGGCTTCAGGCGCATCACGCCACCGGGCGTGGCGCTTCCCTGAACCGCCGTGCTGGTGCGCCTGGCTTCGGCGTGGCGGGGGTGGCGCGAGCGCCGCACGCTGGAACGCCGTCCGATTCCCGACGCACTGTGGGCCGAGACGCTCGAGCGCTACCCGTTCCTCGGCGATCTCGATGAGACCGATGCCGCGCAGCTGCGCCGCTTCACGACCCTGTTCCTCGCCGACAAGCAGTTCCACGGCACGCATGGCGTGGTCGTCACCGATGCGATGGCGGTCGCGATCGCCGCGCAGGCCTGCCTGCCGGTGCTGCGGCTCGGGCTCGACTGGTACGACGCCTTCGTGCTGATCGTCGTGCACCCGGACGAGATGCTGGCGAAGCGCGAGATCGTCGACGACGACGGCATCGTGCACGAGTACGAAGAGGCGCTGACCGGCGAGGCGCCCGGCGCCGGGCCGATGACGCTGTCGTGGCGCGACGTCGCCGATGCGCAGGAGAACCCGGAGGACGGCAGCGGCTGGGCCTACAACGTCGTGATCCACGAGTTCGCGCACGTCATCGACATGCGCGATGGCCGCTCCGACGGCATCCCGCCGCTGCCGAGCAAAGAGGCGCACCTGCGCTGGCGCGAGGTGATGCCGGCCAGCTACGAACGCTTTTGCGGCGAGGTCGATCGCGACGAGGACATCTTCATGGACCCGTACGCCGCCGAAGGCCCGGACGAGTTCTTCGCGGTCGCGTGCGAGACCTTCTTCGTCGCGCCGCTCGACCTGCAGGCCTGGGATGCGCCGCTGTACGCGCTGTTGCGCGACTTCTTCGAGCAGGACCCGGCGGCGCGTTTTCCGGTCGCCGATCCAGCCGCGCCATGAGCGCCAGATGAAAAACGGGGCCCGCAGGCCCCGTTCCGGATCACGATTCGCGAAGATCAGGCCGTCGCCGGCTCGGCCTTCGGCTTGTCGATCTTCTTGGCCGGCTGGATGTCGAGCACCGTCTTGCCGTCGGCGTCCACATCCACCGTCAGGCGGCCGCCATCGACCAGGCTGCCGAACAGCAACTCGTCGGCCAGTGCACGACGGATCGTGTCCTGGATCAGGCGCTGCATCGGCCGCGCGCCCATCAGCGGGTCGAACCCCTTCTTCGCCAGCAGCTTGCGCAGCCCGTCGGTGAACGTGACCTCGACCTTCTTCTCCGACAGCTGGCCCTCGAGCTGCAGCAGGAACTTGTCGACCACCCGCAGGATGATCTCTTCGTTCAGCGCCCGGAAGCTGACGGTCGCGTCGAGCCGGTTGCGGAACTCCGGCGTGAACAGTCGCTTGATGTCGGCCATCTCGTCACCCTGCTCGCGCGAGTTCGTGAAGCCGATCGTCGACTTGTTCATCGTCTCCGCGCCCGCGTTCGTCGTCATGATGATGATGACGTTGCGGAAGTCGGCCTTGCGCCCGTTGTTGTCGGTCAGCGTGCCGTGGTCCATCACCTGCAGCAGCACGTTGAAGACGTCCGGGTGCGCCTTCTCGATCTCGTCGAGCAGCAGCACCGCATGCGGCTTCTTCGTGATCGCCTCGGTCAGCAGGCCGCCTTGGTCGAAGCCGACGTAGCCCGGGGGCGCGCCGATCAGGCGGCTGACCGCATGGCGCTCCATGTACTCGCTCATGTCGAAGCGGATCAGCTCGATGCCCAGGATGAAGGCCAGCTGCTTCGCGACCTCGGTCTTGCCGACGCCGGTCGGGCCGCTGAACAGGAACGAGCCGATCGGCTTGTCGGGCTTGCCCAGGCCGGAGCGCGCCATCTTGATGGCAGCCGCGATGGCCTCGACCGCCGGCTCCTGGCCGAACACCACGCTGTTCAGGTCGCGGTCCAGCGTCTTGAGCTTCGAACGGTCATCGCTCGACACGCTGGTCGGCGGGATGCGCGCGATCCTCGCGACGATCTCCTCGACCTCGTTGCGGGTGACGGTCTTCTTCTGCTTGCTCTTCGGCAGGATGCGCTGCGCGGCACCGGCCTCGTCGATCACGTCGATCGCCTTGTCCGGCAGGTGGCGGTCGTTGATGAACTTGGCCGACAGCTCGGCCGCGGCCTGCAGCGCGCCCAGCGCGTACTTGACGCCGTGGTGCTCCTCGTACTTCGACTTCAGGCCCTTCAGGATCTCGACCGTCTCCTCGACCGACGGCTCGACCACGTCGACCTTCTGGAAGCGCCGCGACAGCGCCGCGTCCTTCTCGAAGATGCCGCGGTATTCCGTGAAGGTGGTCGCACCAATGCACTTCATTGCACCCGAGCTGAGCGCCGGTTTCAGCAGGTTGCTCGCGTCCAGCGTGCCGCCCGACGCCGCGCCGGCGCCGATCAGCGTGTGGATTTCATCGATGAACAGCACCGCGTTCGGCTGGTCTTTCAGGTGCTTCAGCACGCTCTTCAGGCGCTGCTCGAAATCGCCGCGGTACTTGGTACCGGCCAGCAGCGCGCCCATGTCGAGCGAGTACACGTTGGCGTCGGCCAGGATCTCCGGCACGTCGCCCTGCGTGATGCGCCACGCCAGGCCCTCGGCGATGGCGGTCTTGCCGACGCCGGCTTCGCCGACCAGCAGCGGGTTGTTCTTGCGGCGGCGGCACAGGATCTGGATCACACGCTCGACCTCGAGCTCGCGGCCGATCAGCGGATCGATCTTGCCGTCGCGCGCCAGCTGGTTCAGGTTCTGCGTGAACTGGTCGAGCGGCGAGCCCTTGCCTTCGCCTTCGTCCTTCTCGCCTTCGGCGCTCGCCCCGCCCTCGCTCGGCTTGGCCGGCTCCGGCGGATCGGTCTTCTTGATGCCGTGCGCGATGAAGTTGACGACGTCGAGCCGCGTCACGCCCTGCTGGTGCAGGTAGTAGACCGCGTGCGAGTCCTTTTCGCCGAAGATCGCGACCAGCACGTTGGCGCCGGTCACTTCCTTCTTGCCGCTGCCGGTGGACTGCACGTGCATGATCGCGCGCTGGATCACCCGCTGGAAACCCAGCGTCGGCTGCGTGTCGACCTCTTCGGCGCCGCCGACGGTCGGTGTGTTTTCCTTGATGAACTGCGCGAGACTCTTGCGCAGGTCATCGATGTTGGCCGAGCACGCTCGCAGGACCTCTGCGGCGGACGGGTTGTCGAGCAGCGCCATCAGCAGGTGCTCGACAGTGATGAATTCGTGGCGCTGCTGGCGCGCCTCGACGAACGCCATGTGCAGGCTGACTTCAAGCTCTTGCGCGATCATGCGGCCTCCATAATGCATTGCAACGGGTGGCCGCCCCGACGGGCAGCGGCCAGCACCAACTCGACCTTGGTTGCAGCGACGTCTTTCGTATAGACGCCGCAGACTCCGCGGCCCTCTTTGTGAACCTTGAGCATGATCTGCGTCGCGGTTTCGAGGTCGCGCTGGAAATACTCCTGAAGCACCATCACGACAAACTCCATCGGTGTGTAGTCGTCGTTGAGCAGTACCACCTGGTACATGCGCGGCGGCTCGGTCTTCGCGGCTTGCCTTTCGGCCACGACCGCCCCTTGCCCGTCATCGGGTGTCGGCCCCTTCAGCGGCTCGGGCGGTATCGGTTTTTCCTCGGGCATGGAACCATTCTATAGAGTTGATTTCGCAGTGCTCACCCGAACGGATATTGCGACATCCGAACGAACTGCAAGGGTCGGAAATGCATCACAACGTGCCCATTGTTCTCCGAGAAGGCCGCGCATGGAATGCATTTGGTTGCATGGCCCTGAACCCTGGTTTGCCGTGCCTTGACAGTCACCAAAGTGGCGCACAAAATTCTTCGCTCACAGGGATAGGAGACCAATATGGCCCAGAAGTTGTTCGGAACCGTGAAGTGGTTCAATGATGCGAAGGGATTCGGCTTCATTGAACCCGAAGGGGGTGGCGAGGATGTGTTCGCACATTTTTCGGCCATCCAGAGTGAAGGCTTTCGCACGCTCAAGCAGGGCGGCCGCGTGAGCTACGAAGTGGTGCAAGGCCCCAAAGGCCAGCTCGCGCAGAACATCTCTGCGCTCGATGCACCCGAGACGGCACCGCATCGCCGCAGTTCTGTCGGTGTGGCGGAGTCCTCAGCCGCTGCAGCCTAGAGGGCGCAGGACCCGCGCCGCGCAGGCGGCGTGAACGCCGCGGGCCCAGTGATTCGTCTGGTGCGGAAAGCCTTCATCGGCTTCCCGAAGCAGACGGCGCTGGGCCGCTTTCATTGCTGGACGCTGCTGCGCAGCGCCCAAGAAAAAACCCCTCGCTCCACGCAGGAACAAGGGGTTTGCAGACCACCGCCAGGGCCGAAGCCCCCGGCGCACGATCACATGTGGTCGATCATCACCTGGCCGAAGCCGGAGCACGACACCTGGGTCGCACCGTCCATCAGGCGGGCGAAGTCGTACGTGACCTTCTTCGACAGGATCGACTTCTCCATCGAGCTGATGATCAGGTTCGCCGCGTCGCTCCAGCCCATGTGGCGCAGCATCATTTCGGCCGACAGGATCTCGGAACCCGGGTTCACGTAGTCCTTGCCGGCGTACTTCGGCGCCGTGCCGTGGGTGGCTTCGAACATCGCGACGGAGTCGCTCAGGTTCGCACCCGGGGCGATACCGATGCCGCCGACCTGGGCCGCCAGCGCGTCGGAGACGTAGTCGCCGTTCAGGTTCAGCGTCGCGATCACCGAGTACTCGGCCGGGCGCAGCAGGATCTGCTGCAGGAAGGCATCGGCGATCGAATCCTTGATCGTGATGTCGCGGCCGGTGGTCGGGTTCTTGAACTTGCACCACGGGCCGCCATCGATCAGCTCGGCACCGAATTCCTTCTGCGCCAGGCCATAGGCCCAATCACGGAAGCCACCTTCGGTGTACTTCATGATGTTGCCCTTGTGCACGATGGTCACGCTGGGCTTGTCGTTGTCGATCGCGTACTGGATCGCCTTGCGCACCAGGCGCTCGGTGCCCTCGCGCGAGACCGGCTTGATGCCGATGCCCGAGGTGTTCGGGAAGCGGATCTTCTTGACGCCGAATTCGTCCTGCAAGAACTTGATCAGCTTCTTGGCCTTGTCGCTCTCGGCCTCGAACTCGATGCCGGCGTAGATGTCTTCCGAGTTCTCGCGGAAGATCACCATGTTGGTCTTCTCGGGTTCCTTCACCGGCGACGGCACGCCCTTGAAGTACTGGATCGGACGCAGGCAGACGTAGAGGTCGAGTTCCTGGCGCAGCGCGACGTTCAGCGAGCGGATGCCGCCGCCGACCGGCGTCGTCAGCGGGCCCTTGATCGACACGACGTACTCGCGCAGCACCTGCAGCGTTTCTTCGGGCAGCCAGACGTCGGGGCCGTAGACCTTGGTCGACTTCTCGCCGGCGAAGATCTCCATCCAGTGGATCTTCTTGCTGCCCTTGTAGGCCTTCGCCACCGCGGCGTCGACCACCTTGATCATCACCGGGGTGATGTCGTAGCCCGTGCCGTCACCTTCGATGTACGGAATGATGGGGTGGTCGGGGACGTTGAGCGAGAAGTCGGCGTTGACGGTGATCTTCTGCCCACCCTCGGGCACCTTGATGTGCTGATACATGAGATAGCTCCGCGCGCTGCTGATGTTGGAGTGACTGGGAACGGACCGCACTGAAGCCGGCGATTCTATGTCACGTCCCGTGTCAACCGACATTCGAGAGCCCGCGTTAGCGGCGGGTCGTCCACCGATGGACGGCGGATCCAAACTTTCGAAAGGTATTCACATGAACAAGATTCTGGCCGCCCTGATTGCTTCCCTGTTCGCTGCCGGCGCTTTCGCCGCTGACGCCAAGCCCGCTGAAGCCGCCAAGCCGGCTGCATCGGCTGCCAAGGCCGAGAAGAAGGCCGAGAAGGCTGAAGCCAAGAAGGCCGAGAAGAGCGAAAAGGCTGCTTCGGCTGCCAAGTAATTCAAGCGAAGCCGGGCTCGCGCCCGCTTCACTGAGTTGCATGAAGAACGCCCGGCCCGTGCCGGGCGTTTTTTTTGGGTGCTCGCTACACTCTGCCGCCGCTTGTCGAAACGAACACCCCGCCCGACCATGAAGACCAACGCCTCCCGCCTGCTGGCCCTGCTTGCCCTCGGCCCGATCGTCACGGCCGCGCTCGCGCAGGACGCGCCGCAGCAACTGCCCGCGATCCAGATCACTGCCGGCATCCACAACATCCAGGCGCAGGTCGCGCAGACCCCCGATCAACGGGCCACCGGCCTGATGTTCCGCCGCACGATGGGCGCCAACGACGGCATGCTGTTCGCGTTCGAAGACGCCGGCGTGCAGTGCTTCTGGATGAAGAACACGCTGCTGCCGCTGTCGGCCGCCTTCGTCGCCGACGACGGCACCGTCGTCAACATTGAGGACATGAAGCCGCAGTCGCTCGACTCGCACTGCTCGAAGAAGCCGGTGCGATTCGTGCTCGAGATGAACCAGGGCTGGTTCGCCAAGCGCGGCATCAAGTCGGGCGACAAGCTGTCGGGCACGCCGTTCGGGCGCTGACACCCGGCAGTTCGCTCAGTCCCATGAAAAAAGCCGGTCCAGGGACCGGCTTTTTGCTGGGCGACGACCGTCAGCTCAGGCGAAGTTCTTTTCCGCGAAGTCCCAGTTCACCAGCGAGGTCAGGAAGACCTCGACGAACTTCGGGCGCAGGTTGCGGTAGTCGATGTAGTAGGCGTGTTCCCACACGTCGATCGTCAGCAGCGCCTTGTCGGCGGTGGTCAGCGGCGTGCCGGCCGCGCCCATGTTGACGATGTCGACGCTGCCGTCGGCCTTCTTCACGAGCCAGGTCCAGCCGGAACCGAAGTTGCCGACGGCGCTCTTCGTGAACGCTTCCTTGAACGACGCATAGCTGCCGAACTTCGCGGTGATCGCCGCGGCCAGCGCGCCCTTGGGCTCGCCGCCACCGGCCGGCTTCATGCAGTTCCAGAAGAAGGTGTGGTTCCAGATCTGCGCGGCATTGTTGTAGATGCCGCCAGAGGCCTTCTTGACGATCTCTTCCAGGCTCAGGGACTCGAACTCGGTTCCCTTCTGCAGGTTGTTCAGGTTCACCACATAGGCGTTGTGGTGCTTGCCGTAGTGGTACTCGAGCGTTTCCTTGCTCAGGTGCGGGGCGAGTGCATCTTGCGCGTAAGGCAGCGGCGGCAGCGTGTGTTCCATGCGAATTCCTTTCGGGTATCGAGTCAGGTGGGGCGCATTGTAGGCAGAGCAGACGCCGGTTGCAGGGGCGCGTCCGATGACGTCACTCGCGTCACGTCCACTGTCGCGCGGCCGTCCGACAGCACGGCGCCCAGCCGCTGTCCGATCGACAGTGCCGCGACGCTCGCGACCGGCGCGCCCTGCTCGTCCTCGAGCCACGCGTAGCCACGCGCGAGCACCTGGCGTGGGTCCACTGCCTGCAGCCGCGCCGCCAGCGCATTGGCGCGGTGCCCGGCGCCTTCGGTGCTGCGCTGCAGGCTGCGCGCGAGCCGCGGCGCAACCGTGTCGAGGCGGTGCACATCGGTTTGCAGGCGCCGATGGGCACTCGCCTGCAGCCGATGTGCCAGCCCCTGCAGGCGCTGCGCCGTCGCCCGCACGCCCTGCCCCGGCCGCGCGAGCCGCAACGCGGCGCGGTCGATCCACTGCGATTGCTGGTCGAGCACGTGGTGCACGCGGCGCTGCATCAGCGTCGCGAATGCGGCCAGCATCTCCGCGAGCTCGCGCGCCGGCGGGGCCGCCAGCTCGGCGGCGGCGGTCGGCGTCGGCGCGCGCAGGTCGGCGGCGAAGTCGGCCAGCGTCACGTCGGTCTCGTGGCCGACGCCGCAGATCGTCGGCAGCGGGCTGGCCGCGATGGCCCGCACGACGCGCTCGTCGTTGAAAGCCCACAGGTCTTCCAGCGAGCCGCCGCCGCGGCACACGATCAGCGCATCGACCTCGTTGCGCTCGGCCGCCTGCGCCAGCGCGCGCACCAGCGCGGCCGGCGCCTCGGCGCCCTGCACCAGGCTCGGGTAGACGATGACGGCAACCTGCGGCGCGCGCCGTTCGAGCGCGGTCAGCACATCGTGCAGCGCCGCGCCGCCCGTGGAGGTGACGACCCCGAGCCGCCGCGGATAGCGCGGCAACTCGCGCTTGCGCACCGGATCGAACAAGCCCTCGGCCTCGAGCCGCGCCTTCAGCCGCAGGAACTGCTCGTACAGCGCGCCGGCGCCGGCCTGCTGCATCGACTCGACGACGAACTGCAGTTCGCCGCGCGGCTCGTAGACCGCCAGCCGCCCGCGCACCTCGACCCGCTGCCCGTCGGCCGGGCTGAACGCCACCAGGCTCGCCGCGCGCCGGAACATCGCGCAGCGGATGGTGGCCTGCTGCCCGTCGGCATCCTTCAGGCTGAAGTAGCAATGGCCGCTGGCCGCGCGCGAGAAACCCGACAGCTCGCCCTGCACGACGCAGGCGCTGAAACGCGCCGCCAACGCGTCCGACACCGCGTTGACCAGCCCGGCGACGCTCCAGACCAGGCGCTCGCCCCGTGCCGCGGACCGCTCAAACATGGGCAAAGCCAGCGTTCATGCGGGTCGAGAACTCCACAAGCCCGCCAATCAAGGGCTGGCGGCGCACTTCGGCTGTCATGCGGCCTTCACAATTGCCTAAGCCTTTGATTTTCAACATATTTTTCGTGCTTAAAGTTTGAGCAATCTGTGGCAGAGCTTGAATTGGCGCGGCTTGAGCGCGTTCGCACCACGGTTGCCCACAAAGTTATCCACAGTTGCGGTGGACTCGGGGATGTAGTCGGCCGGCACTACAACAGGTCACCGCGTCGAACCCCATCCGGCGAACATGCGGTTGCCTTGCCGATGTGCGTGACGGGCCTGCCTTGGGGTCATAATCGCGCGTCCAAAAAGAGACCGCCCGAGCCCCTTCGGCGAGGCGGCCGCACCCCATCACCGCTGAGAGGACCGGATTGTTTTCGATCATACAAGCCGCTGGCTGGCCGATCTGGCCCTTGCTCCTGTGTTCCATCATTGCGCTCGCGCTGATCATCGAGCGCCTGTCCAGCCTGCGGGTCGCGCGCATCGCGCCGCCGCGCCTGCTCGATGAGGTGATCTCCGTCACCCGCGCCCACCTGCCGGCCGCCGACGTGGTCAACAAACTGGCCGACAACTCGCTGCTCGGGCAGGTGCTCGCCACCGGGCTGCGGGCGATCATCGCCGACCCGCGCATCTCGAACGACAACCTGCACGGCGCGTTCGAATCCGCCGGCCGCAGCGCGGTGCACAAGATGGAGCGCTTCCTGAACACGCTGGGCACCATCGCCTCGGCCGCGCCGCTGCTGGGCCTGATGGGCACGGTCATCGGCATGATCGAGATCTTCGGTTCGCAGGCGCCCACCGGCGGCAGCAACCCGGCGCTGCTGGCGCACGGCATCTCGGTGGCGCTGTACAACACCGCGTTCGGCCTGATGATCGCGATCCCGTCGCTGATCGCCTACCGCTACTTCCGGGGCCTGATCGACGCCTACACGCTCGAGATGGAACAAGCCGCCGAACGCATGGTGCCGCACCTGATGCGCTTCACCGCGGTGCGCAAGGCGAGCTGACGGGTCATGGCGATGAAATTCCGCAAGCACCACCCTGAAGAACCCGAGATCAACCTGATCCCGTTCATCGACGTGCTGCTGGTCGTGCTGATCTTCCTGATGCTGTCGACGACCTACTCGAAGTTCACCGAGCTGCAGGTCAGCCTGCCGGTGGCCGACGCCGACAAGCCGCGCGAGAACAACAAGGAAGTGATCGTCGCGATCTCGGCCGAAGGGCGCTACGCGGTGAATCGCAAGACACTCGATGGCCGCAACGTCGAGATGCTGACCGCCGAGCTGCTGGCGGCGGCCGCCGGCGCGAAAGATGCGATCATCATCGTGTCGGCCGATGCGGCGTCGTCGCATCAGTCCGTCATCACGGTGATGGACGCCGCACGCCGCGCGGGCCTCGCGCGGCTGACCTTCGCGGCCCAGACCTCGCAGGGCGGCGAAGCTCGCTGAGCGGCCCGGCGCCGCTCCCGTTCCCGTGTCGCTGTCCCTCCGACTGCAGCGCGCCTGGCTGGCGCGCGGCGCGCTGGCGTGGGCGCTGCTGCCGCTGGCGGCGCTGTACGGCGTCGTCGTCGCGCTGCGCAACGTCGCCTTCCGGGCGGGCTGGCGGCGCATCGAGCGCCTGCCGGTGCCGGTGATCGTCGTCGGCAACCTGATCGCCGGTGGCGCCGGCAAGACCCCCACCTGCCTCGCACTGGTCGACCTGCTGCGCCAGCACGGCTGGACGCCGGGCATCGTCTCGCGCGGCTATGGCGGCGACGCGGCCGGCGAGGTCGTGCTGGTGACGCCGGACACGCCGGCCAGCGCCTGCGGCGACGAACCGCTGCTGATGCAACGCCGCAGCGGCGCGCCGGTGGCCGTCGGGCGGTGGCGCGCGCAGGCCGGCCGCGCGCTGCTCGCGGCCCATCCGGCGGTCGACGTGATCGTCTGCGACGACGGCCTGCAGCATCGGCAACTGGCGCGCGACGCGCAGGTCATCGTGTTCGACGAGCGCGGTGCCGGCAACGGCTGGCTGCTGCCGGCCGGCCCGTTGCGCGAGCCGATGCCGTCGGCACTGCCGGCGCGCAGCGTGCTGCTGTACAACGCGCCGGCCGCGTCGACCCCGCTGCCGGGCCATGTCGTGCAGCGCAGCCTGGGCCGCTTCACGCTGCTGCAGGCCTGGCTGGACGGCGCCGCCACCGACTCCGATGCCGGCGCCGGTCCGCGCAGCCGCCGCCTGGTCGCCGCCGCCGGCCTCGCGCATCCGCGGCGTTTCTTCTCGATGCTGCGAGAGGCGGGCCTGGACATCGCCGAGCTGCCGCTGCCCGACCATCACGATTTCGCGGTGCTGCCCTGGCCGTCCGACACGGCCGACGTGGTCGTCACCGAGAAAGATGCCGTCAAGCTCGATCCCGCGCGCCTGGGCACGACCCGCGTGTGGGTCGCGACGCTAGACTTCCAGTTTCCGCCGGCCTTCGCTGCCGACCTGTTGGCGCTGCTGCCACAGCGCGCGCCGACCGCCCACTTCTGACCCGAGGACGCCCCATGGACACGCGACTGCTTCAACTGCTGGTGTGCCCCCTGTGCAAGGGGCCGCTGGAGCACAAACGTCCGCCGCAGGACAGCGCGCACGAGCTGGTGTGCAATGCCGACCGCCTGGCCTTCCCGGTGCGCGACGGCATGCCGATCATGCTCGAGGCCGAGGCCCGCTCGCTCGACGTGCCAGCCAACGCCGGGAGCGCCGCGTGAGCTTCACCGTCCTGGTGCCGGCCCGGCTGCAGTCGACGCGCCTGCCGCGCAAGCCGCTGGCCGACATCGGCGGGCTGCCGATGATCGTGCGCGTCGCGCACCGCGCCGCGCTGTCGGGCGCGCAGCAGGTGGTGGTGGCGGCCGACGATGCCGAGATCGTCGCTGCCTGCCGCGCGCACGACGTCGCCTGCGTGCTGACCCGCACCGACCACCCGACCGGCAGCGACCGCCTCGCCGAAGCCTGCGCGCTGCTGGGGCTGCGGCCTGACGAGATCGTCGTCAACGTGCAGGGCGACGAGCCGCTGATCGAGCCGGCACTGGTCGATGCCTGCGCCGCGCTGCTGCACTCGCAGCCCGATTGCCCGATGAGCACCGCGGCGCACGCGATCGACAGCATCGACGAGCTGCGCAACCCGAACGTCGTGAAGGTCGTGCTCGACGGCGCGAACCGCGCGCTCTACTTCTCGCGCGCGCCGATCCCGTGGTGGCGCGACGGCTATGCGTCGGGCATCGAGACGCTCTCGTCGCCTGCTCCCTTGCGCCACATCGGGCTGTACGGTTACCGCGCCGGCTTCCTGAGGGATTTCCCGAAGCTGCCGCCCTGCCCGCTCGAGCAGACCGAATCGCTCGAGCAGTTGCGCGTGCTGTGGCACGGGCATCGCATCGCGGTGCACGTCAGCCCGGTGCGCCCGGGGCCGGGGGTCGACACGCCCGAAGACCTGGCCCGCGCGCGGGCGCTGATCGGCTGAAGATTGGTGGGGCCGGACCCGCTCGAAGCGGGTGTAAACCCGGGGGCGCCGAGGGCCTCGCGACCTGCCTTGCGTCAGTTTCGCGCAGGGGGTCGCATGCTATTCTCGACCGCAAAAGTCCGTGTCTGCGCCGGCTGGCACCGCGACCACGAATTCCATAAATTGAGGAAGACTGATGAGACTGATTCTGCTGGGCGCGCCAGGCGCCGGTAAGGGCACGCAAGCGAAGTTCATTTGCGACAAGTTCGGCATCCCGCAGATCTCGACAGGTGACATGCTGCGCGCGGCCGTCAAGGCCGGCACCCCGCTGGGCGTGGCTGCCAAGCAGGTCATGGACGCCGGCGGCCTGGTCAGCGACGACATCATCATCGGCCTCGTGAAAGAGCGCATCACCCAGCCCGATTGTGCGAAGGGTTTCCTGTTCGACGGCTTCCCGCGCACGATCCCGCAGGCCGACGCGATGAAGGCCGCGGGCGTCAAGCTCGACCTCGTGCTCGAGATCGACGTGCCCGATGCCGCGATCATCGAGCGCATCAGCGGCCGTCGCGTGCACCCGGCCTCGGGCCGCAGCTACCACCTGAAGTTCAACCCGCCGAAGACCGCGGGCCGCGACGACGTGACCGGCGACGAACTGATCCAGCGCGACGACGACAAGGAAGAGACCGTCAAGAAGCGCCTCGAGGTCTACCAGAAGCAGACGCGTCCGCTGGTCGAGTACTACTCCGGCTGGGCCGCCACCGGCGACGCCGCGGCGCCCAAGTACCGCAAGATCTCCGGCACCGGCTCGGTCGAGGAGATCACGTCGCGCGCGCTGGCCGCACTCCAGTAAGAGGCAGCCCATGGACATCGCAGGCAAGGTCTTCATCGTGACCGGCGGGGCCTCGGGCCTCGGCGAAGGCACGGCACGCATGCTCGCGGCCGCCGGCGGCCAGGTCATCATCGCCGACCTGCAGGCCGACAAGGGCGAAGCGGTCGCGAAGGAACTGGGCGGCGTGTTCGTGCGCTGCGACGTGAGCCAGGAGGCCGACGGCCAGGCGGTCGTCGCCGCGGCCACCGCGGCCGGCAAGCTGATGGGCCTGGTCAACTGCGCCGGCATCGCACCGGCGGTGAAGACCGTCGGCAAGGACGGCGCACACCCGCTCGCGGTGTTCGCGAAGACCGTGACGGTGAACCTGGTCGGCAGCTTCAACATGATCCGGCTCGCCGCCGAGGCGATGAGCCGCAATGCACCCGAATCCACCGGCGAGCGCGGCGTGCTGATCTCGACCGCCAGCGTGGCAGCCTACGACGGACAGATCGGCCAGGCGGCCTATGCGGCCTCGAAGGGCGGCATCGTCGGCATGACGCTGCCGATCGCACGCGACCTGGCCCGCAACGGCATCCGCAACATGACGATCGCACCGGGCATCTTCGGCACGCCGATGCTGTTCGGCATGCCCCAGGAGGTGCAGGATGCGCTGGCTGCCGGCGTGCCCTTCCCGAGCCGCCTCGGCACGCCCGCCGACTACGCGAAGCTGGTGCACCAGATCATCACGAACGAGATGCTGAACGGCGAGGTGATCCGCCTCGACGGCGCGATCCGCCTCGCCCCACGGTAGAGCCCCCACGTCGCTTCGCTCCTGCCCCCCGAGGGGGCGCCTCCCAGCGGCCCGGCAAAGCCGGTTCCGCGGGAGTTGCTTGGTCAACGCAGCGCTTACTTTTTCCTGGCGTACAGCGCCCAGAGCCGGGCCAGGTCGGCGGTGCCGTCATTGCCCTGCACGGTCCGGAAGGTCGCGGCCGACTTCGCGTGGTCGCCGGCCACCAGTTGCGCGATCGCCAGGTGCAGCTTCGCGTCATCCGGCCGCTTCGTGCCCTTCGCGATCCCCTGCTGCATCAGCTCCAGCCCGGCCTTGGCCTGGCCGCCGTACACCTGGTCCATGCCGATCGCCAGCAGCTCGCCGCCGTCCTTGGCCGCCTTCGCCTCCACCAGCGCCTGCGCCTGGCCCGCCTTCGCCTCGGCCAGCCGCTTGGCCACCAGGTCCTTCAGCCGCTTGTGCCGCTCGGCCTCCGGGCCCACGCCCAGCACGCCCGCCGCGAACCCCTTGTCCATCGCCTGCTGCGCCTCGTTCAGGCTGCCCGCCTGCACCGCCAGCTGCACCATCTCCATGTAGTCGGCCGCCGCGCTCGTCGCACCCGTCGCGAGGCTCAGCCGGTAGGTGTCCAGCGCCAGCCGGTCGCTGAAGTTCGGCTTGCGCTGCAGCCGCCCCAGCAGGTCCGTCCAGTACTGCTTCTGCGGGTAGTACGTCACCAGCTTCTCGACCGCCCACACGTACGCGTTGGTGTCGTTCATGCGCTGCGTCGCATTCGCCAGCAGCTTCAGCCGGTC
>NZ_FRCQ01000047.1 GCF_900142965.1 Rhizobacter sp. OV335 | reverse complement strand
AAGAAGCTGGCCGAGAGCACGGGCCTGAAGATCTACTTCGCCGATCCCCACAGCCCCTGGCAGCGGGGCATCAACGAGAACACCAACGGGCTGATCCGTGAGTTCCTGCCCAAGGGCTCCGATCTGAGCGTGTTCTCTCAACGAGAGCTCGACCACACCGCTTGGGACCTCAACACTCGACCTCGTAAATCCCTCGGTTGGCGCACTCCCTCCGAGGTCTTCTTCGAGTCAGCCTTCGACGCCAGCCGCGCACTTCAACCCACTGTTGCACTTGGGCTTTGAAACCGCCGTTACTTTCATTTGGCAAGGCAAATGAAAGTGACTCGCCCGCCGGGGCGAGACCCGGCAATGCCACGCAGTGAGCGAAAGCCCCCCGCGGGCGGGCGGCTCGGACGATCAGAACGTTTCCCAATCGTCGGCACCTGCCGTCGCGGCGGCCAGCGCCGGACGCGGGGCCGGGGCCGAGGCCGGCTCGACCGCAGGCCTGGCAGCCACCGGCACCGGGGCCTTCGCGACCGCCTTCGGCGCCGGGGCCGGCCGCGCCGCCGCGACCACCGGCTTCGCCGCGTGGAAGACCGGCACCGCTGCCGGCCCAGCGACACCCCCCGCCGACAGCTTGAACACCGCGACGTTCGCCAGCAACTGCGCCGCCTGCCCCTTCAGGCTCTCGGCCGCGGCCGCGCTTTCCTCGACCAGCGCCGCGTTCTGCTGCGTCGCCCGGTCCATCTGCGTGACCGCCTCGCCGACCTGGCTGACGCCGGCCGACTGCTCGACGCTCGCCGACGTGATCTCGCCCATGATGTCCGTCACGCGGCGGATCGACGCCACCACCTCGGCCATCGTCGTGCCGGCTTCGTCGACCAGCGCGGTGCCCTGCTCGACCCGCTCGACACTGGTCGAGATCAGCGTCTTGATCTCCTTGGCAGCATCGGCGCTGCGCTGCGCCAGGCTGCGCACCTCGGCGGCCACCACCGCGAAGCCACGGCCCTGCTCGCCGGCACGCGCCGCTTCCACCGCGGCATTCAGCGCCAGGATGTTGGTCTGGAACGCGATGCCGTCGATCACGCCGATGATGTCGGAGATGCGGCGCGACGAGTCGTTGATGCCCTTCATCGTGTCGACGACACGGTTGACCACCTCGCCGCCGGACACCGCGACGCTCGACGCACTCATCGCCAGCTGGTTGGCCTGGCGGGCGTTGTCGGCGTTCTGCTTGACGGTGCTCGACAGCTGCTCCATCGACGCGGCCGTCTCCTCGAGCGCGCTCGCCTGCTGTTCGGTGCGGCTGCTCAGGTCGTTGTTGCCTTGCGCGATCTGCGCGCTGGCCGTGGCCACGCCATCGGCGTTCTGGCGCACGCCACCGACGATGCCGCGCAGCTTGTCCTGCATGTCGCCGAGCGCCTTCAGCAGCTGGCCCATCTCGTCGCTGCCGGTCGCCTGGATCGGCTGGCTCAGGTCGCCGTCGGCGATGCGGTTCGCATCGGCCACCGCCTGCGCCGCGGCGCGGGCCAGGCCGCCCGACAGCAACCAGGCGATCGCGAGGCCGAGTGCGGTCATCACGACCAGCCCGGCGATCAACATCGTGCGCGACGATTCATAGGTCTTCTGGCCATCGGCGGCGGCGGCCGTGCTGCCGGCGTTGTTCAGCTCGACCAGCTTGACGAGCAGCGCACGGGCGTCGGTGTACGACTGGCCGCCCGGTCCGTTCAACAGCTTCTTGATGCCGGCGGTGTCCATTTCCTTGGCCATGCGCAGCAGCTCGGGACCGATCGCCTGGTAGCTCTTCCACTGCTGCGTGAACTGCTCGTACAAGGCCTTCTCTTCCGGCGAGCTGACCATCGCCTGGTAAGCGGCTCGGTGGGTCTCGAAGTTGCCCTCCACCTTCTTCAGCGAGGCCTCGATCGGCTCGACCTCGAGCGAGGTGTCGATCAGCGCGAGGCGCAGCCGCACCACGCGGTACGACGCGAGATCGCTGTTCAGTTCACCGAGCGCACGCACGCTGGGCAGCCAGTTGGAGGCGATGTCCGCGGCATTCGCGTTGACGTGGCCCAGGCGCGTGATCGCCAGCAGGCTTTGCAGCAGCGCGATCGCGAGGACCAGGCCGAAGCCGCCGATCAGCTTGGTGCGGATGCTGAGGTTGTTCAGGTTCATGGCGTGTGGAGATTCAAAAGGTTTCCCAGTCGTCGCTCGGGGCGGCGCTGGCCGCCGCCTTGCTGGCGGCCGGTGCGGGTTTGGGTTCGGCGCGCGGGGCGGGTGCGGCTGCGATGACGGCGCTCGGTGCGGAGCGGGCCGGCGCGGCGGCCTTCGTGGCGGCGGGCTTGAAGGCAGCGGGCTTGTGAGCTGGCGCAGCCGGTTTTGCGGCCGGCTTCACGACCGACGTGCTCACTGCGGCAGCGGGCTGCAGCATCAGGCTCTCGCCCGCTTCCAGCCGGAAGGTCGCCACCACCGAGGCCAGGCGCTTCGCCTGGTCGCGCAGGCTCTCGGCGGCTGCAGCCGATTCCTCGACCAGCGCGGCGTTCTGCTGCGTCATCTGGTCGAGCTGGGTCACGGATTGATTGACCTGGCTGATGCCATCGCTCTGCTCGGACGATGCGGCGGTGATCTCGCCGATGATGTCGCTGACGCGCTGCACCGAGCCGACGATCTCGCTCATCGTCTTGCCGGCATCGGCCACCAGGCGCGAACCGGCTTCGACGCGGTCGACGCTGGCGCCGATCAGGCCCTTGATCTCCTTGGCGGCCTGCGCGCTGCGCTGCGCGAGGCTGCGCACTTCGCTCGCGACGACCGCGAAACCGCGGCCCTGTTCGCCGGCACGCGCCGCTTCCACCGCGGCGTTCAGCGCCAGGATGTTGGTCTGGAACGCGATGCCGTCGATCACGCCGATGATGTCGCTGATCTTCTTCGACGAGGCATTGATCTCGTTCATCGTCGTGACGACCTGCGAGACCACCGAACCGCCGCGCGCCGCGACTTCAGCCGCCGACGACGCGAGTTGATTGGCCTGGCGCGCCGAGTCGGCACTCTGCTTGACGGTGCCGGTCAGCTGCTCCATCGACGACGCGGCCTGCTGCAGGTTGCTCGCGGTCTGCTCGGTGCGGGCGCTCAGGTCCTGGTTGCCGGTCGCGATCTCGCCCGATGCGGTCGAGATGCTGTCGGTGCTCTGGCGCACCTGGCTCACCGTCGTGCGCAGCGAGCGCACCATCGTCGACAGCGAATCGAGCAGGCTGCCCGGCACCGACTGGCTCAGGTCGACCGCCAGGTTGCCGCGCGCGACCTCGCCCATCACCGCCATCGCCTCGCTCGGCTCGCCGCCGATCTGGCGCAGCACGCTGCGGGCGATCACGACGCCGAGCGCGCCGATGCCGGCCAGGATCAGCAGCGTGACCAGCAGGCCCTGCACCGCGGTCTCGCGCACCTGCACGTCGACGTCGTCCATGTACAGGCCCGAGCCGACCAGCCAGCCCCAGTTCTTCAGCTGCATCACGTACATCAGCTTGGGCACCGATTCGGTCTTGCCGGGGCGCGGGAAGTCGGTCATCAGGTAGGCGCGGCCGTCCTTGCTGGCGCGCAGCACGTCGATCTCGCCCTGGATGATGTCCAGGCCCTTGCTGTCCTTGACCTTGCCGATCATCGGCTGGCCGTCCCACTCCGGCTTCAGCGGGTGCATCACCGCGGCACCGTCCATCGAGAAGATGTAGAGGTAGTCCTTCGCCTCGGCGCCGTAGCGGGCCACGCGGATCGCGTCCCGGGCTGCCTTCTGCGCGTCTTCCTTGCTCATCGTGCCGGCCGTGGCCTTGGCCTCGAAGCCGGCGGCGATGTTGTAGGCCGCCTCGACCGCCGTCACCAGCTGGCCCTTGCGCCCTTCGACGATCTGGCTGCGCATGCGCAGGCTCGACGCGACGGTCAGCAGGATCAGCGCGAGGATCGACGCGCCGACCAGCAGGCCGATCTTGCGTTTGAAGGACAGGTTGAGCATGGGGAACCTCGGGTGGAGCAGGACAGGTTCAGGGGCGGGAACAGGGGCAGGAACAGGGAAGGGCAGGTGCTCAGTGCGCGGCGAGCCGGAAGCTGCCGACCGCCTGCGCCAGGCGCGCGGCCTGGTCCTTCAGGCTTTCGGCCGCGGCGGCGCTTTCTTCAACCAGCGCCGAGTTCTGCTGCGTCATCTGGTCGAGCTGGGTGACCGCGGTGTTGATCTGGCCGATGCCGTCGCTCTGTTCGGACGACGCGGCGGTGATCTCGCCGATGATGTCGCTGACGCGCTGCACCGAGCCGACGATCTCGCTCATCGTCTTGCCGGCATCGGCCACCAGGCGTGAGCCGGCCTCGACGCGGTCGACGCTGGCGCCGATCAGCGCCTTGATTTCCTTGGCCGCATCGGCGCTGCGCTGCGCGAGGCTGCGCACTTCGCTGGCGACGACCGCGAAACCGCGGCCCTGTTCGCCGGCGCGGGCCGCTTCGACGGCCGCGTTCAACGCCAGGATGTTGGTCTGGAACGCGATGCCATCGATCACGCCGATGATGTCGTTGATCTTCTTCGACGATGCATTGATCTCGTCCATCGTCGTGACGACCTGCGAGACGACCGAGCCGCCGCGCGCCGCGACTTCCGCTGCCGACGACGCGAGCTGATTGGCCTGGCGCGCCGAATCGGCGCTCTGCTTGACGGTACCCGTCAGCTGCTCCATCGACGACGCGGTCTGTTGCAGGCTGGAGGCGGTTTGTTCGGTGCGGGCGCTCAGGTCCTGGTTGCCGCTGGCGATCTCGGTGCTGGCGGTGCGGATGCTGTCGCTGGCGGTGTGCACTTGCTGCACGACGCGGCCGAGCGCGGCCGTCATCGTCTGCAGCGCGCGCATCAGGTCGCCCATCTCGTCGCCGCGGGTCACGGCGGCGCGCGGGCTCAGGTCGCCACCGGCGATCGAGTCGGCCAGCGCGATCGCCTCGCCCAGCGGGCGGCGGATCGAGCCGACCAGCGCGAAGGTGCCGAACAGCGCGCCGAGGATGATCAGCCCGACCACGCCGGCCGCCACCGTCACCGTCTTGCGGCGCTCGGCCGACAGCCGTTCGCGCGTGGCCTGGGCCGACTGCTCCTGCAGCGCGACGAAGCCACGCAGCGATTGCATGTAGGTGTCGACGGCCTGCGCGAAGCCGCCCATCGCCAGCGCGCGGGCGCCGTCCGGGTCGCCGCCTTCCTTCTTCTTCGTGATCTCGGCCGAGGTGTCGAGCACGACCTTGCGGTCGACGGCGATCTTCGCCATCTGCTGCGTCTCGGCGTCGGTCTGCGGCAGCTCCTTCAGCTGCTTCTGCAGCTCGGTGATCTGCGCGATGGCCTTCTCGTTGATCTCCTTGAACGCGACGCGCACCGACGGATCGCTGCTGATCGCGCCGGCCTGGGCGCGCGACACCGCGGCCTCGGTCAGGCCGGCCCAGCGGGCGGCCGTGCGGATCTTGGTTTCCGACAGCGCCAGCGCCTCGTCGGAGACAGCCTGCACCTGCGCCGAGCGCCACGCGGCGAAGGCGATCAGCGCCAGCAGCGCGACGATGAAGGTGCCGACGGCGAACCAGATGCGGGTGCCGATGCGGAGGTCTTGAATGCGCATGATGTTGCGTCCGGTAGAGAGGGTGAGCGGCTCAGTGCCGTGCTTCGAGGCGGAACGCGCCGACGGCCTGCGACAGGCGCTGCGCCTGGTCTCTCAGGCTCTCGGCCGCGGCGGCGCTCTCTTCGACGAGCGCCGAGTTCTGCTGCGTCATCTGGTCGAGCTGGGTGACGGCGGCGTTGACGCTGCCGATGCCATCGCTCTGCTCGGACGATGCGGTGGTGATCTCGCCGATGATGTGGCTGACGCGCTGCACCGAGCCGACGATCTCCTGCATCGTCTTGCCGGCGTCCGCCACCAGGCGCGAGCCGGCTTCGACGCGGTCGACGCTGGCGCCGATCAGGCCCTTGATCTCCTTGGCGGCCTGCGCGCTGCGCTGCGCCAGGCTGCGCACTTCGCTCGCGACGACCGCGAAGCCGCGGCCCTGCTCGCCGGCACGCGCCGCTTCCACCGCGGCGTTCAGCGCCAGGATGTTGGTCTGGAACGCGATGCCGTCGATCACGCCGATGATGTCGCTGATCTTCTTCGAGCTGGCGTTGATCTCGTTCATCGTCGTGACGACCTGGGCAACGACCGTGCCGCCGCGGGCGGCGACCTCGGCGGCCGACGAGGCCATCTGGTTGGCCTGGCGGGCCGAGTCGACGCTCTGCTTGACGGTGCCGGTGAGCTGCTCCATCGACGAAGCCGCTTGCTGCAGGTTCGACGCGGTCTGCTCGGTGCGCACGCTCAAATCCTGGTTGCCGGTCGCGATCTCGGCGCTCGCGGTCGTGATGCTGTCGGTGCTGCTGCGCACCTCGCCGACCAGCCGGCGCAGCGAAGCCTGCATGTCGGCCAGCGCACGGGCGAGTTCGCCGGCTTCACCGCCGGCCTGCACCGACAGCGTCTGCGACAGGTCGCCCTCGGCGATCGCGCGGGCATGGCGCACGGCCTCGCCGATCGGCGCGGCGATCGAGCGCGTCAGCCACCAGCCGAAGCCGCCGGCGACGCCGACGCACACCAGCACCAGCACGCCGACCACGGTGGCGGCCAGGCTGGTACCGGTCTCGGCATGTTCCTCGGCGGCCGCGGCGCGGGCCGTGGCCAGCGCCGCGAGTTCATCGACGGCGGCCTGGTAGGCCTTGCGGGTCTTGTCGTAGTCGCCGGCCAGCAGCGATTCGAGCGCGACGAAGTCGCCGCTGTTCTTCAGCGTGTCGAGCTGCGGGTCGAACGCGAGCGCGACCTTGCGCGCCGTCACCGCCTTGTCGAACAGCGCCTTCATCTCGGGGTCGGACACCAGCGCCTCGATCTTCCTGATCGTCTCGGCGTTCGCGGCCGAGGTGGCCTTCGACTGCTTCGTCAGCTCGTCGGAGAACTCGCCGGTGCCGAGCCGCGCATTGGTGGTGGCACGCAGCGTGTTCATCGCGGCCTGCGCATTCCAGTCGCGCGCCAGCTGCGTCGTCTGCCATTCGATGGCCGACAGGTGCTTCAGCGTCGACGTGGTCTGCTTCAGCTTGATCGCGCTGTAGCCGGTGGCCAGCACCATCAGCAGCACCAGCAGGCTGAAGACCAGCCCGAGCCGGGTGCCGATGCGGGCGTTGCGAAAACTGAACTGCATGCAGCGCTCCTGGGATGAAAGGGACGACGGCGCTGGCGCGCGTTCTTCAGGTGCGTCGCGTCAGGCCGTCAGGCGGAACACCGACACCACGCCCGACAGCCGCAGCGCCTGCTCCTTCAGCGACTCGGCGGCGGCGGCCGATTCCTCGACCAGCGCGGCGTTCTGCTGCGTCATCTGGTCGAGCTGGGTCACCGCGGTGTTGACCTGGCCGATGCCGTCGCTCTGCTCCGACGCCGCCGAGGTGATCTCGCCGATGATGTCGCTGACGCGTTGCACCGAGCCGACGATCTCGGTCATCGACCGGCCGGCGTCCGCCACCAGGCGTGAGCCGGAATCCACCTTGTCGACCGACGCGTCGATCAGGCTCTTGATCTCCTTGGCGGCCTGCGCGCTGCGCTGGGCCAGGCTGCGCACTTCGCTGGCGACGACCGCGAAGCCTCGGCCCTGTTCGCCGGCGCGTGCCGCTTCCACCGCGGCGTTCAGCGCCAGGATGTTGGTCTGGAACGCGATGCCGTCGATCACGCCGATGATGTCGGCGATCTTCTTCGAGCTGGCGTGGATGTCGTTCATCGTCGAGACGACCTGCGACACCACCTCGCCGCCCTTGCCGGCGGCGCCTTGCGCCGACGAGGCCAGCTGGTTGGCGGTGCGTGCCGAATCGGCGGTCTGCTTGACGGTGCCGGTCAGGTGGCCCATCGACGATGCGGTCTGCTGCAGGTTCGACGCGGTCTGCTCGGTGCGCTGGCTCAGGTCCTGGTTGCCGGTGGCGACTTCGCCGCTCGCGACCTGGATGCTGTCGGCCGATTGCCGCACCTGCGTGACCATGTCGTGCAGGCTGGCGTTCATCTTGCCGAGCGAGCGCATCAGGCCGGCGATCTCGTCGCTGCCCTCGGCCGTGACCCGGCGCGACAGGTCGCCGCCGGCCACCGCGTCGGCGAGTGCCGCCGCCTGGGCCACCGGCACGGTGATCGAGCGCGTCAGCAGCCAGGCGAACACGGCGCCCAGCACCAGCGCCAGGCTGCCGGTCACGCCGATCAGCAGGCGGCCGCGCAGCGCGTCGGCATCGATCTGCTTCGCCATGTCGTCGATCGACTTCTTCTGGTAGTCGACATAGGCCTGCATCACCGCCACGTAGACCGGCGCGACGACCTGGAAACCGGTGTCGTAGATGCGCGTGGCTTCTTCGGTGTTGCCGGCGCGCTTGGCCGCCATCATCCCGTCGCGTGCCACCAGGTAGGTCTTGCGCGTTTCGCCGATGCGGTCGAGCAGCACCTGCTCGGCGGGCGTGGTCGGGAAGGCCTTCAGCGCCGCGACGATCTCGTTGCCGCGCACCGTCGAGGCCTTGGCCTCGTCGGAGAACAGCGCTTCGAGCGTGGCATCCGGGCTCTTGGCGATCGCCTTGCCGCGGGTCACGCCGATCGACACGTTGCGGGCCCATTCGGCGGCCAGGCGTTCCTTGGCGAGCGGCTCGGCCATCATCTGCTGGGTGGCCTGGGCGATGGTGCTCAGGCGCCAGACGCCGACGATCATGATCAGGCACAGGAGCGCCAGGGTGACGGCAAAGCCGCCGCCCAGGCGGACCCCGACGCGGACGTCATTCAACTTCATGGCCGTGCTCCGGTTGTTCTGGAAAATGGCCCGCTTGCGCGGGCCGCTGTCTCTGTGGAGGAATTCAGTGGCGCGAGCGGCGCACCAGGCTGCCCACGTCCAGGATCAACGCGACCCGGCCGTCACCCATGATGGTGGCGCCCGACACGTCGTTGACCTTGCGGTAGTTGGCCTCGAGGTTCTTCACGACGACCTGCTGCTGCCCGAGCAGCTCGTCGACCAGCAGCGCGACGCGGCCGCCTTCGGCCTCGACCACCACCATGATCCCGCTGACGTGCTCGAAGTCGAAGCGCGGCACGTTGAAGACGCGCTCCATCTCCAGCACCGGCATGTACTCGTCGCGCACCTCGACCACGCGGCCCGAGCCGCCGATCGTCTTGACCATGTCGGGCTGCACCTGGAACGATTCGATCACCGACGACAGCGGGAGGATGTAGACCTCTTCGCCGACGCCCACCGACATGCCGTCCATGATGGCCAGCGTCAGCGGCAGGCGCACCGAGACGCGCATGCCGTAGCCTTCGGCCGAATCGATCTCGACGGTGCCGCCGAGCGAGGTGATGTTCTTCTTGACCACGTCCATGCCGACGCCGCGGCCGGACACGTCCGTCACCACGTCGGCGGTCGAGAAGCCGGGCGCGAAGATCAGGCCCCACACCTCTTGGTCGGTCATCGAGTCGGGTGCCGGGATGCCGCGCTCGCGGGCCTTCTTCAGCAGCTTCTCGCGCGACAGGCCGCGGCCGTCGTCGCGCACTTCGATGACGATCGAGCCGCCCTGGTGGGATGCGCTCAGCGTGATGGTGCCGGTCTCGGGCTTGCCCTTGGCGACGCGTTCGGCCGGGGTCTCGATGCCGTGGTCGCAGCTGTTGCGCACCAGGTGGGTCAGCGGGTCGGTGATCTTCTCGACCAGGCCCTTGTCCAGTTCAGTGGCTTCGCCGAGCGTCACGAAGTCGACCTTCTTGCCGAGCTTGGCGGCCAGGTCGCGCAGCATGCGCGGGAAGCGGCTGAACACCATCGACATCGGGATCATGCGGATCGACATCACCGATTCCTGCAGATCGCGGGTGTTGCGATCCAGGTCGGCGAGGCCGGCGGCGAGTTGCTGGTACAGCGCCGGGTCCAGGCCCTGGCTGTTCTGGGCCAGCATGGCCTGGGTGATCACGAGTTCGCCGACCAGGTTGATCAGCTGGTCGACCTTCTCGACCGACACGCGCAGCGTCGAGGCCTCGACCGCGGCGGCCGGGGCCTTCTCGGCCTTGGGCGCAGGCTTCGCGGCGGGCTTGGCGGACTCGGCCGGGGTGCCGGCGTCAGCGGCCGGCGCGGCATCGGCGGCCGGCGCCGCGCTGGCGTTCGGTGCACCGGGGGCGTCGTCGAAGAAGCCGTAGCCGAGCTCGGCCTCGCTCGGCGCCACGGCGGCCGGGGCGCCCGGGGCGCCGTCGTGGAAGCCGTAGCCCGGGCCGAGCGGCAGCAGCGAGACCTGCTCGCGTGCCACGTGGAAGGTGAACAGGTCCAGCAGGTCGCTGTCGCTGCTGGTGGTGCAGACCTTGAAACGGCGCATGCCGTCGGCCGACATGCCGTTGTCCAGCGGCTCGATGGTGCCGAGGTCGGTGATTTCCTTGAACAGCTCGACCAGGTTGTCGGCGTCCGCGAGGTTCTTCAGCGGGCCGACGCGCAGCTCGAGCACGCGGGCATGGCCGGCCGCCGACGGCGCGGGCATCGCCGACGACGACGCGGCCTTGGGCTTGTCGGCCGGGGCGGCAGGGGCGGTCACGGCGGCCGGGGGCGCCTCGCCGGCCACCATCGCGCGGATGTTGAACAGCAGTTCGGTCGTGTCGAGCTCGGCGCCGCCGTTGCCCTGGTGGCGTGCCAGCTGGGCGCGCAGCGCGTCGCCCGATTGCAGCAGCACGTCGACCATCGGCGCGGTCGGGACCAGTTCGTGGCGGCGCAGCTTGTCCAGCAGCGTCTCCATCTGGTGCGTCAGCTCGGCGACATCGGAGAAGCCGAAGGTCGCGGCGCCGCCCTTGATCGAGTGGGCGCAACGGAAGATCGCGTTGAGCTCCTCGTCGTCGGCCGACTCGATGTCGAGGTCGAGCAGCAGCTTCTCCATGCGGTCGAGGTTCTCCCCCGCCTCTTCGAAGAAGACTTGATAGAACTGGCTCAGGTCAATGCCGGCGCTCAGCTGAGAGCCTTCGGAGGTCATCTCGCCCATGGCGTGCTCCTGGATGGATGTCGTTATGTTGTCGGTGGCGAAGAAGGCGGGCGTGGGCGCGGGGCGCTCAGCGCACGACCTTCTTGATGACTTCGATCAGCTTGGCCGGATCGAACGGCTTGACCAGCCAGCCGGTGGCGCCGGCGCTGCGGCCGGCCTGCTTCATCTGGTCGCTCGACTCGGTGGTCAGGATCAGGATCGGCGTGCTCTTGAACTTCGGGTTGTCGCGCAGCTTCTTCGTCAGGCTGATGCCGTCCATGCGGGGCATGTTCTGGTCGGTCAGCACGAGGTCGAAGTCGCGACCGCTCGTCTTCTCGTAGGCGTCCTGGCCGTCCACGGCCTCGACGACGTTGTAGCCGGCGCTCTTCAGCGTGAAGGACACCATCTGGCGCATGGAGGCGGAATCGTCGACCGCGAGGATGGAATGCATGGGTTTCTCCGGATTTCTCGAAAACTGTTTCGGTAGGTGGACTGAAGTCTTGAGGGCGGCCTAGAACAACTCGATGGAACCGACGTCCATTTCGGCCTGGGTCACCGGGTTGGGTCGCAACGGGGCTTCCTCGACCACGGTCTCACCGTCTTCGTCATCCGCGAAGGCCTCGCGGGCCAGCCGGTCGACGCAATTGCGCAACCGGCGGTTGGTGTGGTGGATCAGCTGGGACGCCATGTCCTGGAACTGCAGCGCGGTGACCGCGCCGCCCAGGTCCTGCATGACACCGCTGAACACCTGGTCGCTTTCGTCGCCCGAGTGGGGACGCTCGCGCAGCGTGCGGATCTGCTCCGAGGCGCCGTAGAAGCGTTGCATCAGCGTGTCGCACGCGTCGGCCAGCAGGGTCTGAAGGCGTTCCAAATCGTTGGTGGCCGACATCAGGTGGTCCTGCAGGTCGGCGGCGGCCAGCAGTGCCATGCCCGCGGGGGCGGGTGGCATGCCGGCATCGTTGGCGTCGTTCATCTGCATCCGAATCTCCGCTCGAAGGTGAGGGATGGGGGGCGCTGCGCAGGGGAGCTCCAGCGCAGGGCGTGATATCTGTCAGGCATTTTCGGCAGGGGGCGGGAAAGCATTAGCTCAATCACCGGTGAAAAGTGCCGCCAATTCGAATGGCTCCCGCGAACGTGCGAAGTTGGCACCTGCGAACCCGTTGCTTGGCATACTGCGGGCCATGTCACCGCCTCTTGCCGAGCAGCGCCTGCGCCTCCTGCACCTGGAGGATTCGGAGCTCGACCATCACCTGACGCTGGCCCACCTGCGCCGCGGCGGGCTCGATGTCGATGCGATCCGCGTCGATTCCGAGGTCGAGTTCCTGCAGGCGCTGGAGCCTTCGCAGGAGTGGGACATCATCGTGTCCGACTACAACCTGCCGGGCTTTTCGGGCCTGGTGGCGCTCGACCTGCTGAAGGCGAGCGGGCGCAGCATCCCGTTCATCCTGGTGTCCGGCGAGATCGGCGAAGACACCGCGGTCGAGGCGATGCGCAACGGCGCCAGCGACTACCTGCTGAAGAACAACCTGGCGCGGCTGGTGCCGGCGCTTCTGCATTCGGTCGAGGCGCACGAGCTGCTGCTGGCGCGCCAGCGCGCCGACCGCGAGCTGGGCGAGCAGAAGCAGCGCGTGCACGAGCTGGCGCAGCATCTGCAGACCAGCGTCGAGTCGGAGCGGGCGGCGATCGCGCGCGAGATCCACGACGACGTCGGCGGCTCGTTGACGGCGCTCAAGTTCGACCTGGCCTGGATTGCGCGGCATTCCGATTCGCCGGAGGTGCTGGCGCGGGTCAATTCGGCGCTCGAGACGGTGAGTCACGCGATCGAGGCGAGCCAGCGGGTGATGCACAACCTGCGGCCGGCGATCCTGGAGCAGGGCCTGGTGGCGGCGCTGCAGTGGATGGCGAGCCGTTTCGAGAAGCGCACCGGCGTGGCCTGCGAATTCCGCAGTCGCTACGACCACCTGACGCTGCCGGCCGGCGTGCCGCTGGTGGCGTACCGCACGGCGCAGGAGGCGCTGACCAACGTGACCAAGCATGCGCACGCGAGCCATGTGCAGATCGACCTGACGCTGGCGGGCGGGGTGCTGTCGCTGGAGATCAGCGACAACGGCCGCGGCCTGAACCAGGACGACCTGGCGAAGGTGCGCTCGTTCGGCATCCGCGGGCTGCACGAGCGGGCCGGCACGGTGGGTGGCTGGGTGGACCTGAGCAGCGGCCCGGCGGGGACGACGCTGATCCTGTCGGTGCCGCTGGAGATGATGACGGAGGACCTGGACTTCGAGCTCGCCGAGGAACCGTCGGCGCCATATGACCCGACGGTGTGGGGGAACATCTGATGATCAAAGTGATTCTGTGCGACGACCATGCGTTGATCCGGCGCGGCATCCGCGACACCTTGTCGGACGCCCCGGACATCGAGGTGATCGGCGAGGCTGGTGATTACACCGAGCTGCGTTCGTTGTTGCGCACGACGGGGGGCTGCGACGTGCTGGTGCTCGACATCAACCTGCCGGGCCGCAGCGGCCTGGACGTGCTGCACGTGCTGAAGGACGAAGGCTCGACGATGCGGGTGCTGGTGGTGTCGATGTACCCCGAAGACCAGTACGCGATCCGGGCGCTGAGGGCCGGGGCGTTCGGGTATGTGAACAAGGGCGGCGACCCGGCGACGATCGTGGCGGCGGTGCGCACGGTGGGGCAGGGGCGCAAGTATGTGACGCCCGAGATCGCGCAGATGCTGGTCGAGAGCCTGACGACGCCGTCCACGGAGGCGGCGCACGAGAAGTTGTCGGACCGTGAATTGCAGACGCTGGTGATGATTGCGTCGGGCAAGCGCTTGTCCGACATTGCCGTGGAGCTGATGCTCAGTCCGAAGACGGTGAGCGTCTATCGGGCGCGGGTGCTGGAGAAGCTCGGGCTTTCCAACAACTCGGAGATGACGGTCTATGCGATCCGCAACGGGCTGGTCGGCAGCGAGTGAGGCTTCTGTTCACTGCGTGAGGCTGCTGCCGGGTCTCGCCCCGGCGGGCGAGTCACTTTCATTTGCCTTGCCAAATGAAAGTAACCAAAGCAAAGGCGCCTGGAAAACCATACGGTTCGTTCTGGCCCGCTACGGACAACACGGCCACGCCGCTGCACCTCGTGCCTTGATTGGGATTGTTGCCTTGCTGTCTCCAGGCGCCTCGCTTCGCATCGTCGCCAATGCGGGCGCTGCGTCACCTTGCGATGCGCAGCGAGCTGGGTGGAGAAGAAAGCTCAGCAATCCCAATCAGGGTGGATTGGCAGCGGCGTGGCCGTGTTGTCCGAGGTGTGCAGAACGAACCGTATGGTGTTCGGGTTGAGGCGCCTTTGCTTTGGTTACTTTCATTTGGCAAGGCAAATGAAAGTGACTCGCCTGCCGGGGCGAGACCCGGCGCGGCCTCACGCAGTGAAACTCAGAACCCGAGGCTGGCCAGGAGGTCGTCGACCTCCCCTTGATTGGCGACCACGTCAGTGCGGCCTTCCGGATTGACCACCGGCCCATTCAGGATGGAGGACTCCACCTTCTGCACCTGCTCCGGTGGCGCCGCCTGCACCAGCAGCTTGACCAGGCTGTCTTCCAGGTCGGACGCCAGCGCGACCACCTTGGCCACCACCTGGCCCGTCAGGTCATGGAAATCCTGCGCCATCATGATGTCGGTCAGGTGCTTGTCGATGCGCGCGGTCGCGGCTTCGACGTCACTGACGAAATTCATCACCGAGCCCGAGGCCACGGCCTTCACCGGGTCGGCCACGATGGCCGCCGCGATGCGGCGCGTGTCGCCTGCGATCGTCGCGTGCTCCAGCTTGGCCTGGTCGACCGAGTTCAGCACCTTGTTCGCCGCATCGCCGGTCTTTTCGGCGATGTAGTTCAGGCGGCTGCGTGCATCCGGCAGGTTGTCGGCCGCGGTCCGCAGCTTGGGCATCACGCCCAGTTGCATCAGCGTGTCATGCAGCTGGCGCGTGATCACGCCAAGTTGCTGGAAGACCTCGGGCGATGCTGCGGGGGTCGGGTGGGCCGGGGGGGCCAGGGTGGCCATCGTGTCCATCTTCATGATGCGTCCTTCGGTTGGGGCGTGCAGGCTCAGGCCGCAGTGGCCAGCTTCTGCATGATCTTCTGGACTTTTTCTTCCAGCGTGGCCTTCGTGAAGGGCTTGACGATGTAGCCGGCCGCGCCGTCCTGCGCTGCCCGCACGATGTCTTCCTTGCGCGCCTCGGCCGTCACCATCAGCACCGGCAGGTGCTTCAGGCTCGCGTCGGCCTTCACCGCCGACAGCAGCTCGAAGCCGTTCATGTTCGGCATGTTGATGTCGCTGACGACGAAGTCGAACTTCGTGTTCTTCAGCATGTTCAGCGCCACCGCGCCATCCTCGGCCTCTTCGGCGTTGTTGTAGCCGATTTCCTTCAGCAGACCGCGCACGATGCGGCGCATGGTCGAGAAGTCGTCGACGATCAGGAATTTCAAATCGGTGCTCATGAGAGTCCTCGCTGCGCTGGGGGCGGTGGGTACGGGATGGAGCCTGGAAACGGCTGCTTGCGGCTGTTATCGGGCACTGGCGGTGGAAGTTGAGGGCGGCGTTGCGGCCCCCTCGGCAGCCGGGGCTTCAGGCTCCGGCGCCAACGGCGTGTTCTGGAAGAAGCGGTCCTCCGCCTCGCGGTTCATCACGATGATGCTGATGCGCCGGTTCGACGGGCTCAACGGGTCGCTGCGGTCGAACAGCGCGCTCGACGCGAGGCCCTGCACCCGCAGCATCCGGTCCTCGGGCAAGCCGCCCGTCAGCAGCTCGCGGCGCGATGCATTGGCGCGGTCCGACGACAACTCCCAGTTGCTGTAGCCGCGCTCGCCGCCGCCGAACGGCGCGGCGTCGGTGTGGCCCTCCAGCGTCAGCCGGTTCGGCACCTCGGCCAGCACGCTGCCGATCTCGTGCAGCAGTTCGCGCATGTAGGGTTTAACGAGGGCGCTGCCGCTGTCGAACATCGGCCGGTTCTGGTCGTCGACGATCTGGATGCGCAGGCCGTCGGGCGTCATGTCGAGCCGGATCTGCGACTTCAGCGCGGCCAGCTTCGGGTTGCCGGCCAGCACGTCTTCCACATGCTGCTTCAGTGCCTGCAGGCGCTGGGCCTCGGCCTGGCGCTGCTCGGCCTTGACCGCAGCCAGGTTGATGGTGCTGCGCGATGCGGTGTCGCCGCGCTTGACCTGGCCGCCGCTGCGGGTGAGGTCGGTGCCGCCACCCTTGATCACGTGCGACGAATCGCCCGAGCCGCTGCCGCCGCTCAGCAACGCCACCTTCAGCGGCGCCTGGAAGTAGTCGGCAATGCCCTTCTTGTCGCCCTCGGTGGTCGAGCCGAGCAGCCACATCAGCAGGAAGAACGCCATCATCGCCGTCACGAAGTCGGCATACGCGATCTTCCACGCACCGCCATGGGCGCCGTGGCCGCCCTTCTTGATGCGCTTGATGATGATCGGCTGCAGCTTCTTCGAGTCGCCGGCCATTACAGAGCGTCCTTCACTTCTTGCCCTTCACGTGGCCTTCGAGCTCGGCGAAGGTCGGGCGGTCGGCGGAATACAGCACCTTGCGGCCGAACTCCACCGCCACCTGCGGCGCATAGCCTTGCATGCTCGCGAGCAGCGTGGTCTTGATGCACTGCAGCTCCTTGCCGTTCTCGTCGTTCTTCTGTTCCATCAACCCGGCCAGCGGCTCGGCGACCGCATAGGCCAGCAGGATGCCGAGGAAGGTGCCGACCAGGGCCGAGCCGATCATGCCGCCGAGGATCGCGGGCGGCTGGCCCACCGAACCCATCGTGTTGACCACGCCCAGCACCGCGGCGACGATGCCGAAGGCCGGCAGCGCGCCGGCCAGCCGGGCGATCGCCGCGGCGGGCGCATGCGCCTCGTGGTGGTGGGTGTCGATCTCGCTGTCCATCAGGCTCTCGATCTCGTGGGCGTTCAGGTTGCCCGAGACCATCATGCGCAGGTAGTCGGTGATGAACTCGACCACGTGGTGGTCGTTGCCCACGGTCGCGTATTTCTTGAAGAGGGCGGATTCGTGCGGGCGCTCGACGTCGTTCTCGATCGACATCAGGCCTTCCTTGCGCGCCTTCTGCAGGATGTCGTAGAGCAGCGCGAGCAGCTCCATGTAGCGGGCCTTCGAATACTTCGAGCCCTTCAGCAGCGTCGGCAGGGCCGCCAGCGTGGCCTTCAGCACCTTCGGCTGGTTGTTCACGACGAAGGCGCCGAGCGCGCCGCCCAGGATCGCCATCAGCTCGGTCGGCAGCGCGTGGATGATCACGCCCATGTTCCCGCCGTGCAGGACATAGGCGCCGAAGATGCATCCGAGGGCAACCGCGTAACCGATGAGGACGAACATGTTCCAGGCTGTTCCGTGTTTTGGGGGGTGCACCTGTCGGCGCGGTCTCGGACCGTTATCGGCCCTCATCCCAGTCACTTGAGTGTGGCGGGGGGGCGGGTTCGGCAATCGCTCGAACAGGGCTGGGAAAATTCCTTCTCTTGCTGCACGAAGCGTCTTTTCACTGCGTGAGGCTGCTGCCGGGTCTCGCCCCGGCGGGCGAGTCACTTTCATTTGCCTTGCCAAATGAAAGTAACCAAAGCAAAGGCGCTTGAATGCAACACCATACGGTTCGTTCTGACCCGCTGCGGACAACACGGCCACGCCGTTGAGGATCCAACCTTGATTGGGATTGTTGGCCTGTAGCTCGGGCGCCGATGCGAAGCGAGGCGCGTGGGGTCGGGAGGGCAACAATCCCAATCAAGGGACGAGGTGCAGCCGAAGCGGCAGTGTTGTCCGCAGCGTGCAGAACGAACCGTATGGTTTTCCAGGCGCCTTTGCTTTGGTTACTTTCATTTGGCAAGGCAAATGAAAGTGACTCGCCCGCCGGGGCGAGACCCGGCTGCAGCCTCACGCAGTGAACAGAAGCCCTCGCGCAGCGAAAAAAGAAAACGGGCCCCGAAGGACCCGTTGAAAGCACTTTTCAGCGCCAGGAGGAGATCAAGAAAACAAAAGTCGCTAACTCACACTACCCAGGGAAAAACAGAAATCGTTGAGAGGTTATCGACCGACTTGCGCTCGACTTGAGCGCACAAGCCGCTCAGTGCATCTGGATGCCACCGGTCGCCTTGCCCTTGCCGGCACGCGCCGGCGGGTTGCACAGGCCGCACACGTAATGCTTCGAAATCTCGTGCGGGTGGCTGACGAAATGGCCGCCGCACTTCGAGCACTTGGTCATCGTCAACATGCCGTTGTCGACGAACTTGACCAGGCGCCACGCACGGGTCACCGAGAGCAGCGCTTCCAGGCCCTGGGCCTGGGTCTGCTCGGAGTACAGCTGGTAAGCCTTGATGACGACGTCGATCTCGTCCATCACGGCCACCTTGTTCAGGTATTCGTGGATGTTCAGGAACAGAGAGGCATGAATGTTCGGCTGCCAGGTCATGAACCAGTCGGTGGAGAAGGGCAGCTGGCCCTTGCTCGGCGACTTGCCGGAGACTTCCTTGTACAGGCGCAGCAGGCGCTCGTAGGACAGGTCGGTTTCAGACTCCAGCACCTGCAGGCGGGCACCCAGGTTGATCAGCGTGACAGCGCGATCGATCTGCTTGGCTTCGGTCAGGATGCTCTTGGTGCGGGTCATGTCTCTCTCCGGAATCTTGTGGTGTGTGTCGGCTGCGGCGGTCGCGAAACTCAGGCGGCTTCGTGGTGGCGGCCGGCCATCAGGATGCTGGCGTGCAGGCGGCTCGTCGTGTCGTTCGAAGCCGTCTTGCCATGGTTGGTCAGCAGGCCCCAGACCAGGTCGTCGTCCATGCGGAAGCGGCACAGCAGCGTGTTGCTCGCAGCCACCTTCATCATCTGCGCCGGCGTCAGCAGGCCGATCAGCGATGCGCTTTCGTCGCTGATGCCAAGGCGGTACAGGGCTTGCTCGCGGTCGCTGCGGATCAGGCTCTGCGCCAGCATCAGGTACGACAGGTTGGCTTCACGGATTTCGGTCAGGATTTGGTCGGCGTTCATGTCTCGTTCCTCTGTGTGTGTTGCGGTTTGCTTGCTACTTGTCTCAACGTGGAACGGATTGTGAAGAAGCGATCTGGACCCAAACATCAGGTCAGTTCTGTGGCTTGAGTCCAGCTTCTTCCATGCACCTTGTCAGGCAAATTCCTACACGCCTGCCAGGGAAGCTGACGCCGGAACGCAAGTGCTTGTCGCAGAACGAAAAAAAGACCGCCTGGGCGGTCTCTCGTGGACGGGGGAGGGGTCGTTCAGGCCGAAATGGCTGCCAGATCCGCCGCATAGCTGTCGGACAGGTCGTCCGGCAGCGCGAAATCGGCCCGCATCACCCGGGCGGTGGTGCGTTCGCGCAGCGAGGTCTCCACCTTGGCCAGCACGACGCGCATGAAGGCGGCGCGCTCCTTCGGGCATTCGCGCAGCGCGTCGTCGAGGTAGTGGAACTGCGCCAGCTGGAAGCGGTGCTCGAACCAGCCGAGGTACCAGAACCAGTCGGTGTAGTAGAGCCACGATTTCTCGTTCAGCGCGCGCAGGTGGGTCGGGTCCTGCCAGGCGGTCGCCGCGTGCTCGTACGGCACCTCGATGATGAACTGGCCACCGGTCTTCAGCAGCGCCAGGCAGTTGCCCATCAGCGTCGGCAGGTCGGGCACGTGCTCGAGCACGTTGTTCGCGAAGATCGTGTCGACGCTGCCGGCGTCCAGCAGCATCTCGCCGCCATACGACGAGCTCGCGCGGTGCGGCCAGGGCACCGGCTGGCCGAGGTCGAGCACCAGGTCGGGCTGGGCGCGATCGAGGATGTCGATGTTCAGCCAGCCCGGCTTGTAGTCCTTGCCCGAGCCGAGGTTGATGCGAGCCGGCTGCCACGGCGTCTGCGGCCGGCGCTCCTGGTGCACGCGGGCGTAGCCGGCGGCGAAGGCCAGGATGTCGGCATAGGCCTCGATCGGGTCGCTGGCCTCGAAGCGCTGCAGCTGCGCGCGCGCCTGCTCGAAGAACGCCGGCGTGCCGAAGTGCTGGCCGAACACCTGCTCCAGGCTGGCTTCGTCGAACCAGCTGACGCAGTCCTCGAAGGCCTCGTGCGGGCGGGTCTGCGGCCGGCGCTCGGACAGCACCGGCGTGCCCAGGGACAGGCAGTGCGACACGCGCGCCTGCTCGAAGCGGCTGGTCGGGTAGAAGTGCAGGTTCACGACCGCCTTGGCCTGCAGGATCACCTCGTCGCGCTCGGGGCCGTACAGCGGGTGGTCGAACTTCGCGACGCGCCGGCCGCTCGCCTCGATGCGCTGGAGCATCTCGAGCCGGCGCGGGTTCATGCTGCCGATGAACAGCAGGTCGATCGGGCGCTGTTCCAGCGGCACGGCCTGCGCCGGCTTCAGGTAGGGCGCGAACAGCAGCGGGAACACCGGCACGTCGTCGGCATGGCTCGTGTAGGCCGCGATGTTGTCGGCGTCGTATTCGATGACCGCCGAACCGGCGAGCAGCTTCAGGTAGTCGTCGCCGACCGCTGCGCCGTCGCGGCCCAGCTGCTCGAGGTTCACGAACACGCAGGTGTAGCGTTCGCGCGCCGAGGCATCGAAGCCGAGGTGGGCGCCGAACACGAAGTTCACCGCGTCATGGCGCAGCCGGTTCTTCGCGAGGCTCACCTCCGCGCCCATGCGGCGGAACTGGTGGCGGAAGTAGCGCGCCTGGTCGAGGAAGCCGAGCGAATGCACGTAGCCCGCGGGCTGGACGATGCACAGGTGGATGGCGGGCAGGGCATTCATGCGCGGGCTCCTTGCGGATTCTCGGCAGCGAGGACGATGTGGTCGGGCGGCAGCCCCTGCGACCAGCGCTCGGCCGTTGCCCACAGCAGGCGGCCGAAATCGCGGGTCCAGGTCTCGCTGTCGAACAGCGGCGCGGTGTCGCGCGCGGCCACCAGGTGCTGGTGCAAGGCCTGGCGCGCCGGGGCGTCGCCGGCCAGCTCGAAGATGCGGGCCTCGTAGTCGGCCACCGTCGGGCAGGCCAGTTGCGGCAGGCCGACGGCATCGAGCAGGCTGGCGGCCACGCGCGATGCGAAGGTCTCGCCGGCATAGGTGACGACCGGCACGCCGGCCCACAGCGCGTCGCTGGCAGTGGTGTGGCCGTTGCAAGGCCAGGTGTCGATGAAGAGATCGGCGAGCGCGAGGCGGCTCAGGTGCTCGCGCAGGCCGATCTTCGGCGCGAACACCAGGCGCTGCGGGTCGATGCCGCGCGCGGCGGCCTCGGCGCGCAGTTGCGCCGGCGAGTGGTCGTTCCATTGCAGCAGCCACAGCACGGCACCGGGCAGGCGGTGCAGCAGGCGGCACCAGACGTCGAACACCTCGGGCGACAGCTTGAACGGCTGGTTGAAGCCGCACAGCACCAGCGCCTCTTCCGGCAGGCCGGCCTGCGCGCGGCTGTACGGGCCGGGCAGCGGGCGCTGGCGGTCGTTCGGCTGGTAGCAGCCGGGCATCAGCGCGAGCTTCTCGCTGAAGTGCCCGGCGTGCGCGAGCGGCGAGACGATCGCATCGCCGACGAAGTAGTCGATGCCGTCGGCCGGCGTCGCGCCGGTCGTGCCGGGGAAGCCGAGGAAACTGAGCTGCACCGGCGCGGCGCGGTGGGCGAAGATCGCGAGCCGCCCGTCGCGCGTGTGCCCCTTCAGGTCGACCAGCACATCGACCTCGTCGTGCCGCACCTGCTGCGCGACCTCGAGGTCGCTGCGCCGGGCCACGTCGACGAAGCGGTCGGCGGCGGCGCGCAGGCGCGCACGCATCGGGCTGCCGTCGTCCGGGCCGTGCGAGTACAGGCTGATGTCGAAGCGGCTGCGGTCGAGTTTCTCGAACACCTCGGCCATCAGGATGGCGGTGGCGTGCTGGTGGAAATCGGCCGAGACGAAGCCGACGCGCAGCCGTGCGGGCAGCGGGCGCGGGGCCACGGGGGCGAAGGCCTCGACGCGGCGCGTCTGGAAGCGCCAGCACGAGCGCGCGACGCGGCGCTGGGTGACCGGGTCGTCGGTGACCGTGACCTGCGCGAAGACCGATGCCCAGCTGGCCGCGTCATCGGGCAGCGCAGCGGCCAGGCGCTGCAGCGCGGCCACGTCGGCCTGCGCGTTCTGCCAGCGGCACAGCTCGCGCTCGACGAAGGCGAGCAGCCCTTGCGCGGCCAGGTCGCCGCCGCCCAGGCCGAGGATCAGTGCGGTGCGAAAGCATTCGGTCGCTTCCTGCTTCATGCCCAGCGCGTTGAACGCCAGGCCGAGCCGGTAGTGCGACAGCGCGTGATCGACATTGCGCGACAGCGCCTCGAACAGCGCGGCGATTGCGGCCTGGTGCTGCCCGGCATTGAACAGGGCTTCGCCGAGGTTCTGGTAGTACTCGGCGCTGCGCGGCGTCTGCTCGGGCTGCTGCTGCAGGCAGTTCGCGGCTTCCTGGTAGCGGTGCTGCGCGCTCAGGCAGTCGGCCGCGATCATGCGGGCCAGCGCATCGTCGGGCTTCAGCGCGAGCGCCGACTGCGCGCTCTGCAGCGCCTTGTCGTGCGCGCCGTTCTTCATCTGCGCGCGGGCGAGGTTGAGCAGGTAGACGGTGTCGCGCGGGCTGCGCTCGCTGGCGCGGTGGAAGGCGTGCTCGGCCTTCGCCCAATCGCCCGCCTTCGCGTGGACCAGGCCCTCTTCCCAGTCGCGCTGCGCGGTCCGCGCGAACGGCGGGACGAGGGCAGGGCGGGTCTTGGCGGGCTTGTGGGTTTTGGTCTGCATCGTGATGGCGCGCGTCGGCACGCCCCATGAAAGGGTGCCTGAAATTCTAGGAAGTACCCCGTCGGCGAAGGCCCGGAGATGCACCGCAGATGCCCGCCAGTTCGCTGCTTGACACACCCTGAAACGTATTGGTGACCCCTCAAGTTTTCGCCGCGAATGCAGATAGAAGGCGGGCTCCCACCCCTTTGTTCGGGGGATCCCGCAGAAATTTTGGAAGCACGGACTCAAGTCCCGAAAGTGGCGGTCCGATAAAGCCTCCAACGGCGACGCAACAACGGCGCCGGGGTCCGGCAGACCAGCCGGGCGCAGCAAGCGGCTCATCTCGGTGAGCCGCCGTTTAGGCAGAAGAGGATCGAAGGTAGATACGCATCTGCCGAGGCAATGCCGGCGCTCATGCCGGGTCTCAGTTCAACCGTTATTGGAGTATTTCAAATGAGCATGTCAGTCAACACCAACGTCACGTCGCTGAACGCACAACGCAATCTGTCGACCACTCAAAACGCCCTGGCCACCTCGATGCAGCGCCTGTCTTCCGGCCTGCGCGTCAACAGCGCCAAGGACGACGCTGCCGGCCTGGCGATCTCGGAGCGCATGGGCGCCCAGGTCCGCGGCATGAACGTCGCGATCCGCAATGCCAACGACGGCATCTCGCTGGCGCAGACCGCTGAAGGCGCGCTGGGCAAGGTCGGCGATTCGCTGCAACGCATGCGTGAACTCGCCGTGCAAGCCCGTAACGGCACCAACGGCTCCAGCGACAAGGATTCGCTGGACAAGGAATTCCAGCAGCTGTCGTCGGAAATCAAGCGCGTCCTGGGCGGCACGACCTTCAACGGCATCGCGATCATCGGTGCCAGCGCCGGCGCGAAGGACTTCCAGATCGGTGCCAACACCACGACCAACGACGTCATCACCGTGACGACGACCGACATGACGGGTGATGCCAGCATCACCGCCGTGACGGCCGGCACCGTCGTCATCGACAGCACGACCGACTCGGCCGCGCTGAAGACCGTGATCGACAACATCGACGGCGCGATCGACAAGGTCAACAGCGAGCGCGCCATGTACGGTGCGGCGCAGAACCGCTTCGACTCGGTGATCTCGAACCTGCAGACCTCGGTCGAGAACCAGTCGGCTGCCAAGAGCCGCATCACCGACGCCGACTTCGCGTCTGAAACGTCGAACCTGTCGCGTGCCCAGATCCTGCAGCAGGCCGGCACGGCGATGGTGGCGCAAGCCAACCAGCTGCCGCAGCAAGTGCTGTCGCTGCTGAAGTAAGCCGCCAGGCTCGCTTCTTCAAGGCCCCGCCCGGGAAACCGGGCGGGGCCTTCTCGTTTGGCGGATGGTTTGGCGGATGAAAAGGCGGGTCGAACCGGCTCATTTCCCGGTTTAACCCCACTCCAGTTCTCGGAACAATCACTTCCACAGGTTCCTCGCCCGGGATCTGCGGTCCGGATCCACTGAAGGATGCTGACGGGGCGGTGTGCAACAGCACACCTTTCATGTCGGTGGCCAACGGTGATTCGCGCCGGGTCTGACGCAGGGCATTACCCCCCTGCGGCAAGCGCCGGCGCATTTCGCCGGGAGTCATTGATTCTTGAGGAGTGCTTCATGCCACAAACCATCAACACGAACATCGTTTCGCTGAACGCGCAACGAAACCTGAATTCTTCCCAGTCCGCGCTGGCCGTCTCGATGCAGCGCCTGTCGTCCGGTTTGCGGGTCAACTCCGCGAAGGACGACGCCGCGGGCCTCGCGATCGCCGAACGCATGAACGCGCAAGTGCGCGGCATGAATGTCGCGATCCGCAATGCCAACGACGGCATCTCGCTGGCGCAGACCGCTGAAGGCGCGCTGGCCAAGGTGGGCGATGCGCTGCAACGGATGCGCGAACTGTCGGTGCAGGCCCGCAACTCGACCAACAGCGGCAGCGACAAGGATTCGCTGAACAAGGAATTCCAGCAGCTGTCGGCCGAAATCGGCCGCGTGCTCGCCGGGACCACGTTCAACGGCCAGCCGATTCTCGCGTCGACCGGCGTCCAGACCTTCCAGGTCGGCGCCAACACGACGGTCAACGACACGATCGACATCAACACCGTCGACATGACCGTCGATGCCTCGATCACCGCGGTGACCGCCGCGACGACCGTGATCGACAGCACGACCGATTCGACCGCGCTGGCGACCGTGATCGACAGCATCGACCAGGCGCTGAACCTGGTGAACGACACGCGTGCCACCTACGGTGCGAGCCAGTCACGCTTCGATTCGGTGATCTCGAACCTGCAAACCAACGTCGAGAACCAATCCGCTGCACGCAGCCGGATCATGGATGCCGACTTCGCCGCGGAAACCGCCGCGATGAGCCGGGCGCAGATCCTGCAACAGGCCGGCAACGCGATGGTGGCGCAAGCCAACCAGCTGCCGCAGCAGGTGCTGCAGCTGCTGAAGGGTTGATGACCCGCCTGTCAGGTCCGGTTGAAAAAAAGCGAAAAAAGTCGCACCCCGAGCCTCAAGTTGCCGACTGTGACTCCGATACACGCGATATCGGATTCCCCTTTGGGGGAGCCCTTCCTCTTTTAGGACTGTGGCAGCGAGGCCTCCTTCGCTTGCCGTCCACTTTTCCGAAAGGTCACGGTCATGGCATCAGTTACATCAGCGGGGATAGGCAGCGGCCTCGACGTCGAATCGATCATCACGAAATTGATGGCGGTCGAAAAGCTGCCGGTCGCGCAATTGCAGACCGAAGCGACGAAGGTCCAGACCAAGATCTCCGCGTACGGATCGATCCAATCCGCGGTGTCGAGCTTCCGCGACGCCGCGCAGGCGCTGACCCGGTCCGCGACCTGGGGCGCGACGACGGCCACCTCGGCCGACACCGCCTCGATCACCGTCTCCAGCGGTTCCAGCGCCGCGGCCGGCAACTATGCCGTCAGCGTGTCGAAGCTGGCCGCCGCGCAGTCGGTGGCGAGCACCAGCTTTGCCTCCAGCAGCACCGTCGTCGGTGAAGGCGGGCTGACGATCGACGTCGGCAGCTGGGACGTGACCGAGCCGGGCTTCAAGGCCCGCGCGACCATCAATTCGATGAACATCGCGATCAGCGCGACCGACACGCTGGCCGACGTGCGCGACAAGATCAATGCCGCCGCCGGCGGCGTGTCGGCTTCCATCGTCACCGATTCGAGCGGCGCGCGCCTGGTGCTGTCGTCGTCCTCCACCGGCGTCGACAACGGCTTCCGGGTGACCGCCAGCGGAAGCGGCCCGTCGGCGTTCGCGTACGACGCGACCGACGGCAGTGCCGCGATGACGCGCACGCAGACCGCCTCCGACGCGAAGGCCAAGATCAACGGCCTCGACATCACGTCGGCGAGCAACACGCTGAACGACGTGGTGCAGGGCCTGACGATGAACCTGCAGAAGGTCACCACCGGTGACGTGCAGGTCAGCGTCGCGCAGGACAACACCTCGATCAAGAGTGCGCTGACGAACTTCACGGCCGCCTACAACGGGCTGGCCTCGCTGCTGAAGACGCAGACCAAGTACGACGACGCGACCAAGACGGCCGGCACGCTGCAGGGCGACAGCACCGCGGTGTCGCTGCAGCGCCAGCTGCGCTCGATGCTGACCGGGACCGGCTCGGCCTCGAGCGCGTTCCCGACGCTGTCCTCGATCGGGCTGGAGATCCAGACCGACGGCACGCTGAAGATCAGCGACACCAAGCTGACCAGCGCCCTGGGCAACCTGAGCGAGATGAAGAAGGCGTTCGCCAACAGCGACACCGTCGACTCGGCCAACGACGGCTTCGCGCAGAAGCTGCGCGCGCTGGGCGACCAGGTGCTGGGCACCGACGGCTCGCTGGCCGCCCGCACCACCGGGTTGAACAGCTCGCTGAAGGACAACCAGGAACGGCAGGACAACATCACCGACCGGATGACGGCCACCGAGAAGCGCCTGCGTGCCCAGTACACCGCGCTCGACACGAAGATGGCGGGGCTGAACACGCTCAGCACGTACATCACGCAGCAGATCGCGAACTGGAACAAGTCCACGGGGTGAGGTCGCTTCCCGGGCAGACGCACCCGCTCGCCCTGAGCTTGTCGAAGGGTCGGGCTGAGCCTGTCGAAGCCCAGCTCGCTTCGGCCGCAACCCTTCGACACGGGCCCTCGACAGGCTCGGTCCCTGCTCAGGTCCTTCGACGAGCTCAGGATGATCGGGCCCTTCGACAGGCTCAGGGCGAACGGGGAGGGCCTGCAACTTCTCCTCACACTTGAGGTTGAAATGGACCCTGTTTCACCCCCCTTGTGCAGCCTAAAGGCGGCGCGGGGCGGGCCGATAAACAGTGCATCCAGTCACGCACAAGGCCAACAACATGTTCGGATCCGACTACTCAGCATCGCCCTTCGGCGGCCGCAATGCCTACCAGGCCGTGCAGGTCGGCACCGGGGTCGATGGCGCTTCGCCGCACCAGCTGATCGCGATGCTGTTCGACGGGTTGATCGATTGCATCGCCCAGGCGCGTGGCGCCATCCGCGCCGGGAAGATCGAAGAGAAGGGCCGCGCCATCAGCCGCGCGGTGCGCATCGTCGACGAAGGCCTGAAGGCCGGCCTGAACCTGAAGGAAGGTGGCGCGCTCGCCGCCCAACTGAACGACCTGTACGCCTACATGGCCCTGCGCCTGACGCAGGCCAACCTGCGCAGCGACGAGGCAGCCCTCGACGAATGCGTCCAGCTGATCGAGCCCCTGCGCAGCGCCTGGGCCCAGATCGACATCAAGACTGCCGCCTGACCACCGGACCGCACACCATGAAGCACTTGCAGATCGACCGGTCGCACGACATCGGAGACCACCCCATGAACAAGGCCCTGCTGAACTACTACGAAGCCATCGAGCGCGCCAGCCAGGACATGCTCGAAGCCGCCCGCGTCGGCAACTGGGACCACGTGGTCAAGCTCGAAGGCGCCTGCGCCGTGCTGATCTCGCAGCTCAAGCACGCCGCCTCGCAGCGCCCGCTGGATTCCGAGGAAGCCCAGTTGAAATCGCGCATCATGCAGCGCATCCTCGTCAATGACGCCGAGATCCGCCACCTGGCCGAACCCTGGCTCGAAGACCTGGACGCGATCCTGGCGGGCAAGCCGAAGACCGTTCACTGACCCCCTGATCCACCGACCCGCCGAGCCGGAGCCGAACTTGGACACGATGCCGATGCCGCTCGATGCGCTGGCCGCCACCCATGGCGGGCTGGACGATTTCCGCATCTCCGCCGTGCCGGAGGTGCTGGCGATGCTCAAGCGGCTGCAGGACGGCAACGTGATCGTCCACCTGAACGGCAGCGACGGCGCGACCTACACCACCACGCTGTGGTCGTTCGATCCGGTGCGCGGCGTGATCGGCTTCAGTGCCGAAGCCGAGAGCAACCAGGTGCAGTCGCTGGTCGAGTCGGCCGATGCCGTCGCGGTCGCCTACCTGGACAGCATCAAGCTGCAGTTCGACGCGGTCGGGCTGGTGGTGGTGCACAACGGCCGCAACGCCGTGCTCAATTGCGCGATGCCGCGCGAACTGTTCCGTTTCCAGCGCCGCAGCGGGTTCCGCGTGCGGCCGCTGCTGCGCAGCACCCCGATGGCGCGTGTGCGCCACCCGGCCATCCACGAGATGCCGCTCGCGCTGCGCGTGCTCGACGTGAGCATCGGGGGCTGCGCGCTGTTCCTGCCCGACGACGTGCCGCCGCTGCCGGCCGGCGTGGTGCTGAACGGCGTGCAGATGGACCTCGATGTCGACACGCGGATCCACGTTGCGCTGCGCCTGCAGCACGTGACCTCGATCAACCCCGATTCGCGCGGCGTGCGCCTCGGCTGCGAGATCGTCAACCCCGCCAGCGACGTCACGCGCGCGCTGCAGCGCTACATCGACCAGACGCAAAAACGGCAGCGCTTGCTGGCCGGAGGCTAGCCTTCCTTCGCGCGCGGCCGGGCGTGGCAAGATCGCCCCCTGGTTGAACAACGAAGGCCAGCGCGTGCGCATCCAGATCGAGCCCGGTGTGAGGCTGTTCGTCGACGTCGAAGGCCCCGGCCTCGTTCCCGACGGCAACGGTGTGCGTGAAAAATCCAGCCTCGTGCTGCTGCACGGCGGCCCGGGTTTCGACCACGTGGCCTTCAAGCCCGTCTTCTCCCGCCTGGCCGACCTCGCCCAGATCGTCTACTACGACCACCGTGGCCACGGCATGAGCGACCGCCGCCCGCCGTCGGAGTGGACGCTCGACACCTGGGCCGACGACCTGGTGCGGCTGTGCGACGCGCTCGGCATCGTCAAGCCGATCGTGCTCGGCCAGTCGTTCGGCGGCTTCGTCGCGCAGCGCTACATCGCACGCCATCCGGCGCATGCGTCCAAGGTGATCCTGTCCAGCACCGCCGGCAGCATGGCGATGCCGCGCAAGCTCGCGATGTTCGAACAGCTCGGCGGCGCCGAGGCGCGCGCGGTGGCCGAGCGCTTCTGGGCCGACCCGAACGACGAGAACAATGCCGTCTACCAGCGGGTGTGCAAGCCGCTGTACAACCCGAGCCTGGTCGGCCGCGTCGAGAGCGCGCCGTGGCGCTTCACCGCGCCCGAGATCCTGCAGGCCTTCATCCGCGGCGAGCAGCGGCAGATGAACCTGCTGCCCGGGCTGGCTGCCGCGCAATGCCCGGTGCTGGTGCTGGCCGGCGAACTCGACCCGGTGTGCCCGCTCGAAGACGCGCAGGACATCGCCGCGGCGCTGCCGGAACGCTGGCGGCATTTCCATTCTTTCCCCGGCATCGGCCACGGGGCCTGGCGCGAGAAGCCGAACGAGGCCTTCGACGTGCTGCGCCGCTTCATCACCGACCCGGTTTGATGCCACGCCAACGGCCAGGATGCCCGCGATGACCACCGAAGAACTGTTCCGCGAAGACGCCGCGCTCGACGACTGCGAGGCGCGCATCACCACTCTCGACGAGACCGGCGTGCAGCTCGACCGCACCGTGTTCTATCCGCTCGGCGGCGGGCAGGCCGGCGACCGCGGCGAGCTGCGGCTGGCCGACGGCGGCGTGCTGCAGATCGCCGACACCCGCAAGGGCGCGGCGCCCGGTGAGATCGTCCACGTGCCGGCACCGGGGCAGGAGGCACTGCTCGCGACGCTCGCGGTGGGCCAGCCGGTCACCGCCCGCATCGACCGCGCGCGCCGCGAGCGCCACATGCGCTTCCACACCGCCACGCACCTGCTGTGCGCGCTGGTGCCGCACCCGGTCGACGGCTGCTCGATCACCGCCGAATCGGCCCGGCTCGATTTCCACATGACCGATCCGCTCGACAAGGCGGCGCTGACCGCCGGCCTCGCCCGCCTGGTGGCCGGCGCGCACCCGGTGCGCCACCGCTGGATCAGCGAGGCCGAGCTGGACGCCAACCCCGGCCTGGTGCGCAGCATGAGCGTGCAGCCGCCGCGCGGCCTGGGCCGGGTGCGGGTGCTGGAGATCGAAGGCGTCGACCTGCAGCCCTGCGGCGGCACGCACGTCGCGAACACGGCCGACATCGGCGCGGTGGTCGTCACGAAGATCGAGAAGAAGTCCGCGCAGACGCGGCGCGTGGTCTTGGGGTTCGCGGCACCGTCGGCATGAGCGGGAACGGCGACGTCGGCCACGACCAGCGCGACCTGCACTGGTCGACGACGCGCTGGGGCGAGCTGCCACCTTCGCTGCCGATGCTCGATCCGGTGCTGATGGGCGTGCTGCTGGAGCACATCAACACCCGCGTCGCGGTGATCGGCCGCGACGGGCGCTACCTGTACGCCAACCTCGAGGCGCTGCGCTTCATGGGCCTGCCGCCCGAGCGGGTGATCGGTCGCCACATGTCCGAGGTGCTCGACGACGGCGTGTACCGCAGCTTCGTGCCGATCTTCGAGCGGCTGTTCGCCGGCGAATCGCTGCACCTGCAGGGCTGGGTCAACTACCAGCTGCAGGGCCGCCGCTACCGCGAGCAGGTGCTGGTGCCGTACACGCCGGGCGGCGGGCCGGTGCAGGCGGTGGTGGTGTGCGGGCTCGACCACACCGACCTGCGGCTGGGCGAAGAAGAACTCGCGCTGCGCCAGGAGCAGCTGCGCGCCAGCGAGGCGCTGAAGTCGGCGATCGTCGACCATGCGCTGGCCGCGCTGATCTCCACCGACGCCGACGGCCGCATCGTCGAGTTCAACCCGTCGGCCGAGACCATCTTCGGGCGCCGGCGCGCCGACGTCGTCGGGCGGCCGGTCAGCGAGGTGATCGTGCCCGAGCGTCACCGCGCGGCCCACGAGGCGGGGCTGCGCCGCATGCAGGCCGGCGGCCCGGCGCGGGTGCTCGGCCAGCGCATGGAGCTGCATGCGCTGCGCGCCGACGGCAGCGAGTTCCCGATCGAGATGGTGCTGTGGCGCAGCGATGTCGGCGGCACGGCCTTCTACACCGCGTCGATCGCCGACGTGTCCGAGCGCCACGATGCGGCGCGCCAGATCGAACGCCAGCGCGAGGCGCTGCGCCAGGGCGAGCGCCTGACCGCGATGGGCAGCCTGCTGGCCGGCGTGGCGCACGAGCTGAACAACCCGCTCGCGATCGTGATGGGCCGCGCGACGCTGCTCGAGGAGAAGTGCGAGGACCGGCCCGACCTGCAGCACGACGTGCGGCGCATCCGCGAGGCGGCCGAGCGCTGCGGGCGCATCGTGCGCACCTTCCTGAACATGGCGCGCAGCCGGCCGTCGCAGCGCGGTGCGGTGGCGCTGAACGACCTGGTGCGCGCCTCGGCCGACCTGCTGGGCTACACCTATCGCAGCCACAACGTCGCGTTGCAGCTCGACCTGGCGCCGCAGCTGCCGAGCGTGATGGGCGACGGCGACCAGATCTCGCAGATCGTGCTGAACCTGATGGTCAATGCGCAGCAGGCGCTGACGCTGACGGTCGGCGAGCGCCGCGTGCACGTCGCCACCGGCGTCGAGCAGCGCCGCACCGACCGCGAGCCGCGCGTGTGGCTGCGCGTCGTCGACACCGGTCCGGGCGTCGCGCCCGAGGTGCGCGCGCGGCTGTTCGAGACTTTCTTCACCACCAAGCCGGAAGGGCTGGGCACCGGGCTGGGTCTGTCGGTGTCGCGCTCGGTCGCGCGCGAGCATGGCGGCGAGCTGGTGCTCGAGGCGACGACGCAGGGCGCGTCGTTCCGGCTGAGCCTGCCGCTGAGCGGCGAGGCGGAGCCGGTGCCGGACGAGCCGGCGCCGCCGCCGGCCGAGGTGCCGGCGCTGGCGCAGGTGCTGGTGGTCGACGACGAGCCCGAGCTGGCCGAGCTGCTGCGCGACATGCTGGAGCGCGCCGGCTATGCGGTCGCGACGGCGCTGTCGGGCGCGGTCGCGCTGGAGCTGCTTGAGGCGGCGCGCTTCGATGCGGTGGTGTCCGACCTGCGCATGCCCGACATGGACGGCGCGGCGCTGTGGCGGGCCGCGTCGGCGCGCCAGCCGGAGCTGGCACAGCGCTTCCTGTTCGTCACCGGCGACACGCTGTCGCCGGATGCGAGCGAGTTCTTGAAGGCGACGCGCTGCGCCGGGCTGGACAAGCCGTTCTCGAAGCCCGACCTGCTGGCGAAGATGGCCGAGATGCTGAAGCCGTAGGGGTCGACTTCGACGTTGGCGCGGAAGGCGCGCGCGGGGAGGCTGTGGCGCGCCGTCGGGTGCGGTCATCGCCCCTGGCGGGGCAATGACTGCCCTGCGCTGGCTGGTTTCATGGCCCGTCGCCGAAACTCCCGTCACTCACTTCGTTCGTTGTGGTCAAACAGTCGGCGACAG
>NZ_FRCQ01000048.1 GCF_900142965.1 Rhizobacter sp. OV335 | reverse complement strand
GCTTCGTAGACCGACTCATCGGCACTGTTTGACCACAACGAACGAAGTGAGTGGAGGGAGTTTGCCGATGCACCCCCGAAGCCGATCTTCTTCGTGGAGTCGGCCCCTGGGCCGACCGCCCCAGCATGAGCCCCCACCCCATCCCCTCACCCGCCGCGACGCGACGCGCCGCCCGGACTACGCAGACTTCAGCAACAGCCCATCCACACCATACAGCCGAGCCAGCTCAGCCAGCTTCGCCGGTGCATTGCGCACCGCGAAGCCCTTGCCGAAGGCCGTGGCCAGGCGCTGGCATTCCAGCAGCACCGCCAGCGCCGCCGAATCGAACTGCGCCAGGCCCGAGGCATCCACCGTCACGGTGGGCTCGGACTGGGTCTTCACTTCCTGCTGCAAGGCCTGCGACAGCATGCGCTGCGTGTCGCGGGCCTCGCGCGTCGTCACGGTGGCGGGGAGCAGCAGCATGCGGGCCTCAGCTCTTGCCGCCGGCGGCCTTGTTGCGCTCGACCAGCTTGGCGATCAGGCCGTCGATGCCGCCGGCACCGATCTCCTGCGCGAAGCTGTTGCGGTAGTTCTCGACCAGCCACACGCCGAGCACGTTGACGTCATAGATCTTCCAGCCGTCGGCCGCCTTCTCGAGGCGGTAGTCGAGCTGGATCGGATCGCCCTTGCCGCGGATCTCGGTGCGAACGATCACCTCGGTGTCTGCAGGCGTCGAGCGCATCGGCTTCAGCTGCACGGTCTGGTCACGCACCTGCGCCAGCGCACCGGAATACGTGCGCACCAGCAGCGTCTTGAACTCATCCTGCAGCTTCTTCTGCTGCTCGGGCGTGGCCTGGCGCCAGTAGCGGCCGACCGCCGAAGCCGTCATGCGCTGGAAGTTGACGTGCGGCATCACCTTGGCCTCGACCAGCGCCGAGACCTGCTTCACGTCACCGGCCTGGATCGACTTGTCGGCCTTGGCGGCGTCGAGCACCTCGGACGACACCTGCTTGACGAGCTGGTCCGGCGCCTGCTGCGCGAAGGCGGTGGCACTGGCGACCGCGAGCGTCGCGGCGGAGATCCATCTGACGATTTGTTGGCTGAGCATCTGTGGTTCCTTTCTGGGAAGAGCCTCGCAGCTCGGTGCGGGCACGGTAACCGGAGTTCGCGGCGTCTGCGCCGCGGCCCGACATGACCTCAACGGCAGCGGGTGTCTGCCGGTTGGCCGCCGGATCGTTTCCGGGAGGTGAAGTTCATGGCTTGGGTCCGGACGCGGGTGCCGCCGGCGCGGTTGCGGATGCCGGTGCCGAGGCGGCTGCCGGCGCGGCCGCAGCCGCGTTGGGCGGCGCCTCGTCCTGGTCGTAACGCTCGTCCTTCGATTCCGGCACCTCGCCGTCGTAGACCAGGCTGCGCCGGCGCTGCAGGTAGGCGTCGCGGATGAAGGTGTACTTGTCGAGGGCGATGTCGTCGAGCATGCCGGTCGCACCGAGCAACGCGGCGCGCTCGTTGACGAAGCCGACGCCGACCACCGCATAGCGCGCCAGGCTGTCGTTGAAGGCCAGCGCCGGCGACACCGAGCGGTCGATCGGCAGCGCGAACGAATCGCGCAGCGTCGACGGCCCGAAGAACGGCCACACCACGTAGGGCCCCGAGGCAATGCCCCAGCGGCCGAGCGTCTGGCCGAGGTCTTCGTTGTGGCGGTCCAGCCCCATCTCGGTCGCGACGTCGAAGAAACCGCCGAGGCCGAAGATCGTGTTGGTGGTCACGCGCATCACGTCCTGCATGCCGTCGTTGACCTTGCCCTGCAGCACGTTGTTGAACGCCGACCACAGGTCCGACACATTGCCGAAGATGTTACTGATGCCGCGGCGCGTGGGTTGCGGCACGACATCGCGGTAGGTGGTGGCCACCGGCTTCAGCACCGCGGTGTCGAGCGCATCGTTGAAGTTGTAGACCTTGCGGTTCCAGCTCTCCCACGGATCGACCCGCTGCACCGGCTTGCCGTCCGGCCCGGGCGCGGTGGTCGCGCAGCCGGTGAGCAGCGCCAGCCAAGCCAGCGCGAGGCCGGCCAAGACCCGCTGCCACGGCGACTGCACGGCCCGCAGGTTCACTTCTTCGCTCCGCTGGCGGGCGCCGCCGCGGCGGCAGGCGAGCCGGAATCGGCCGCCTTGCTGTACAGGAACTGGCTGATCAGGTTCTCGAGCACCACCGCCGACTGCGTCTGGCTGATGACGTCGCCGGCCGCGAGGTTCTTCTCCTCGGCGCCGGCCTCCAGCCCGATGTACTGCTCGCCGAGCAGTCCGGACGTCAGGATCTTGGCCGAGCTGTCCTTCGGGAAAGCGAACTTCTTCTGCAGCTGCAGCACGACGCGCGCCTGGTAGCTCTTGTCGTCGAAGCCGATCGACTCGACGCGGCCCACGACCACGCCGGCGCTCTTGACCGCCGCGCGCGGCTTGAGCCCGCCGATGTTGTCGAACTTGGTGATCACCTGGTAGGTCTCGTCGAAGTTCAGGCTCAGCAGGTTGCCGGCCTTCAACGCGAGGAACAACACCGCTGCCGCGCCGATCAGCACGAACAGGCCCACCCACACATCGTGACGAGATTTCTGCATCGTCGCCTCTTTCTTCAAATCGAGAACATCATGGCCGTGAGCACGAAATCGAGCCCCAGCGTTGCAAGCGATGCCATCACGACGGTGCGCGTGGTGGCGGCGGAAACGCCTTCAGGCGTCGGCTTGCAGTTGTAGCCCTGCAGCAGCGCGATGAAGGTGACGGTGAAACCGAAGACGACGCTCTTGATCACGCCGTTGCCGACATCGGCCCAGACGTCGACGCCGCCCTGCATCTGCGACCAGAACGAGCCTTCGTCGATGCCGATCAGCGGCACCGCGACCAGCCAGCCGCCGAGGATGCCGACCGCGCTGAACACCGCCGCGAGGAACGGCATCGCGATCACGCCGCCCCAGAAGCGCGGCGCCAGCACGCGCTTGATCGGGTCGACCGCCATCATCTCCATCGCGGCGAGCTGCTCGCCGGCCTTCATCAGGCCGATCTCGGCCGTCAGCGAAGTGCCGGCGCGGCCCGCGAACAGCAGCGCGGTGACGACCGGGCCCAGCTCGCGCACCAGCGACAGCGCGACCAGCAGGCCCACCGCCTCGGCCGAGCCGTAGCGCTGCAGCGTGTAGTAGCCCTGTAGCGCGAGCACGAAGCCGACGAACAGGCCCGACACCGTGATGATCGACAGCGAACGGTTGCCGAGGAAGAAGACCTGGTCGCTGACCAGGCGCGGGCGGGCGAAGCTCGCGCTGCCGAGGCCGCCGAGCTGGAAGAACAGGCGCGCGGCGTCGCCGATGCCCGCGAGCTTGCCGCGCACCGCGAAGCCGATGTCGGCGGGGTTGTACCAGCTCATCGGGCCGCTCCTGCGCTGAAATCTTCCTCGACCGAAACGGCCGGGTAGTGAAAGCGCACCGGCCCGTCGGTCTGCGCCTTGACGAACTGCTGCACCAGCGGGTCGTCGCTCGCGCGCATCTCGGCCGGCGAGCCCTGGGCCGCGATCTTGCCGTTGGCGACGAACACGATGTGGTCGGCGATCAGGAAGGTCTCGGCCACGTCGTGCGAGACGACGATGCTGGTGACGCCCAGCGCGTGGTTCAGGTCCTTGATCAGCGTCGCGGCGACGCTCATCGAAATGGGGTCGAGGCCGGCGAACGGCTCGTCGTACATGATCAGGTCGGGGTCGAGCGCGATGGCGCGTGCGAGCGCGACGCGGCGCGCCATGCCGCCCGACACCTGCGACGGCAGCAGGTCGCGCGCACCGCGCAGGCCGACCGCGTTGAGCTTCATCAGCACCAGGTCGCGGATCATCGCCTCGCCGAGGTTGGTGTGCTCGCGCAGCGGGAACGCGACGTTGTCGAACACCGACAGGTCGGTGAACAGCGCGCCGAACTGGAACAGCATGCCCATGCGCCGGCGCATCGCGTGCAGGCCTTGCGCATCGAGGGTGGCGATGTCGACGCCGTCGAACAGCACCTGGCCCTTCATCGGCTGCAGCTGGCGCCCGATCAGGCGCAGCACCGTGGTCTTGCCGCCGCCCGAGGTGCCCATCAGCGCGAGCACCTTGCCGCGCGGCACGCTGAGGTTGACGTTCTCGAGGATCACCCGGTCGCCGTAGCCGCAGGTGACGTCGCGCAGCTCGATCAGAACAGGCGCGGCTGGCACCGCGGTTTGAGGGGTCGACATGGATCGGAACCGGCGGCCCGTTGGGGCGGACGTCTGTAGCGAAGCCGCAATGATAGGGGAAAGCCCGCACCCCTCGGTTTCGGCCCATTGTCCGGTTTCATCGACAGACGGCGACTTCCGCCTGATGCCCGGCGCCCTCCCCGCGGGATGCACCACAGATAATTTGCGCAGAGGAAGGATCCATGGCCACCACACACTCCAACACAAATTACAGCATGCGACACAGCCGGCGCCCGCTCGGCGTGACCTTGATCGAGCTGATGGTCACGCTGGCGGTCATGGCCGTCCTGGTCACCATCGCCGCCCCGTCGTTCAGCCGGTTGATCGCCTCGAACCGGCTGACGAGCCAGACCAACGAATTCATCCTCGCGCTGAACCTGGCGCGCTCCGAGGCCACCCGGCGCGGGCAGCCCGTGACGCTGCTGACCAAGGCCACCGCCAGCCCGGTGTTCCAGTCCGGCTGGCAGATATTCACCGACGCTGACGGTGATGCCACCATGGGCTCGACGGCAGCAGACGGCTCGGTGCTCCGCGAAAGCGCGGCCGCACCGGGCAACACCACGATCACGCGCGTGACGATGAGTGGCTCGACGGCCACCACGGCGACCGCGAGCGCGGTGCCCGACCGGATGTACGTGACCTTCAATGCGCTGGGCGGCAAGTATTCCGGCGCCCAGGCTTACTTCAAGGTCTGCGATTCGTCGATCCCCTCGCTGCCGGGCCGCGTCATCCAGGTATCGCTGGTCGGACGGGCGTCCCTCTATCTCAACAACATCTCGTGCCCGTGACAAGGACTCGACGAACATGCAGCTGAATCGCATCCCCCGCAAACGGCGTCAAACGGGCGTCAGCATGATCGAACTGCTGGTCGCGTTCGTGATCTTCTCGTTCGGCATGCTCGGCCTGGCCGGTCTGCAAAGCCGGACACTCGCCTACAGCCAGAGTTCCCTCTTCCGCTCACAGGCCACCGCGCTGGCGGACGACATCCTTGATCGCATGCGCGTCGACCGCGACAACGCGCTGGCCCTGCGCTGGAACACCGAGCTCGCCAGCACGTCCTCGTCGATCACGCCGCTGACCTTCATCTATCAGACGGACCTGAAGGACTGGAAGGGACAGATCGAAGCCTTGCTGCCGGACGGCAAGGGCCGCATCGCCGTGGCTGCCGATCGGTCGGTGACGATCGAGATCGAGTGGCTCGACAACCGCACTGCGGATTCGCCGCGCCAGAGTTTCACCACCGTGAGCCGGCTTTGAAAGGGTTTCCCATGACATTGCAGACTTCCGCGCCGTCGCGGCTGCGCCAGGCCGGCTTCTCGCTGGTCGAAATGATGGTGGCCCTGACGCTGGGCCTCGTGCTGACCGGCGTGATGACCGCCATCTACCTGACGAGCAAGGGCGCCACGCGCCGCGTCGACCAGCTGAGCACGCTGCAGCAGAACGTGCGGCTGGCCTTCCAGTTCCTGTCGGCGGACGCGCGCATGGTGGGCTACCAGGGCTGCTTCACGAACCGCACGTCCGGCTTCACGAACTCGTTGGCTGTGGGCCTGGGGACCAATTTCGCGATCGGCATCGAAGGCTACAAGTACGGCATCACCGGATCCGCCTTGACGCTGAGCAGCAGCAACCCGGCGAATGTCAGCACGCCTGCATCGTGGTTGAACAACACCGTCGGCACCAGCAACACCATCCCGGTCACGTCGATCTCCAGCGGCGGCCTGACGCCCGGCAGTGACGTGCTCGTGATCCGGACGGTGGCCGGTGCGCCCATCCGCCTCATGGCCGCGGCCGTGGGTTCGGCGGCGACATTGAGCATCGAGAACAAGGGCGCGCCCGGAAAGTGCCGCAACGGTACGACCGACAAGGTGTCGGGCCTGTGCACCGGCAGCTACGCGTTGATCGCCAACTGTTCGAGCGCGCAGGCGTTCCAGGTCTCTTCTGCCGCAACCACCCTGGGCGTGACCGGCGGCTTGAACGCCAGCAACATCTATCCGCAGGTCTCCAGTGAGGTGTTTCCGCTGCAGACCGTCGTCTACTACGTCAAGAGCAACGGCACCACCACGTCGCTCTACCGGCGGACCTTCGATGGCGACCAGACGCTCGTGCCCGGCGCCGTGGATGCCGGCGTCGAGCAGGAACTGATCGAAGGCGTCGAGAACCTGCAGGTGCGCTTCGGCCTGGACACCACGACGGAGCCCGATGGCGTCATCGACGGCACCTACGTGGCGGCGAATTCGGTCACCGACTGGTCCCGCGTGGTCGCGGTGCGCATGAGCCTGCTGACCCACGGCCCTGCCGCTGCGGAAGCCGACGTGACCTTGCCTGCCACCGGCAAAGTGGCCGACGTCACCGTCACCTACCCGACCACCGGAACGCGCTTCGACCGCCGCGTGTTCAGCACCACGGTCGCCGTTCGCAACAAGATCACCTACGCGTCGCCATGAAACTCAAGACCCTGAAGGCCGCCCGTCCCCAGCAGGGCGCGATCCTGATCATCATGATGGTGATGCTGGTGCTGATCACGCTGATCACCGTGTCGAGCTTTCGTGCGACGGCCCTGGACGAGCGCATGGCCGGCAACGCGCGCGACCGCAACAAGGCCTTGCAGGCGGCCGAAGCGGCGGTCCGGGCCTGCCTGCTGCAGGTGACCTCGTCGCCGGCCACCTACCCGGTCGCCAAGATTCTGCTGCCGACCGCGCCGCCGACGGACGCCAACTGGGACACCGAAGCGACGTGGACGGCCAGCGGCGTCGACGTGACGATGACCGGCGCCGGCCTGGCGTCCAACCCGCGCTGCCTGGTCGAGAACATCGGCGGCGGCACCAGCTTCAGGGTCACCGCCCGCGCGGTCGGCGGCTCGGACCTCAGCGTCGTGATGCTGCAAGCCACTTATTCGGCGGACTGAGCGCAAGCCCGGTCGCCCCAACGGAGAACGATGATGAAAACCCCCTCCCGTCACTGGATGCAGCCGAAGCGCGTGGTCGCCGCGGTGATCCTGGAAGTGCTGCTGGCGCACGCCGTGTTTCCCGCCTATGCCACGGTGTCGCAAATCCCCGGAATCTATGTCCCACCGCCGTTGCCCAACGTGATGTACACGCTGGACGATTCCGGCTCGATGACATCGGATGCGATCCCGGACTTCGTCCGCTGCATCGCCGGCATGCCCGACAGTTCGGCGCTGACCGACAGCTCCAATTGCGGCAAACGCGACGAGAGTGGCGATGGCTCGAAGTTGCCGGGGATGTGGAAGAGCGGTTCGGGCTACCTGGCCCCCACTTACTACAGCAGCAAAAACGCCATCGCGCGCTACATGCGTTCGTCGTCGGGCAATCCGCTCTACTACAACCCGAAGGTCACCTACCTCCCCTGGCCTGACAAATCGGACGACACGAAGCGCATGGCCAATGCCAATTACAAGGCGGTCAATATCGACGTACAGGATCCGACGCAAACCGGCTATCAGCTCGACCTGACCGCACAAGGAGGCAAGGCCGGCTCCACCAGCCAGGACGACAGCTACTGGCCCGCAACGTACTACGTCTACACCGACGACGCGGCGAACCCGTTGCCTGCATCCAACCCGAACACGACGCTCAACATGGAGACGAAGTTCGTCAAATATGAGGTGCAGCCCGGCCGCGCCGCTTACCCACGCGACGCCGCACGCACCGACTGCAGCGGCGCCTCCACCTGCACCTACACCGAAGAACTGCAGAACTTCGCCAACTGGCTGCAGTACTACCGCAGCCGCATGCTGATGGCCAAGGGCGGCGTCTCGGCGGCCTTCGCGCTGCAAGGCACGAACCTGCGCGTCGGCTTCACCACCATCAACTGGGGCAAAATCGATCCGCGCCGCGCCGTCACCCAGTTCAAGGGCACCGACCGCAGCGGCTTCTACACCGATCTGTACAAGATCCGCACCAACGGCAGCACGCCGTTGCGCCTGGCGATGGACAACGTCGGCAAGTACTTCAATGACGAGGGAGCCACGAAGCCGTGGGCCGAGGACACCTCCAAGTCGGCAGGAAGCGCGGACTCATGCCGCCGCTCCTTCCACATCATGAGCACCGACGGCTTCTGGAACGGCAACGACGCCAGTTCACCGGCCAACAACAACAATGACAACTTCACGGGGTCGACACCGGTGCCGTACGGCGGCACGGTCGGCTACACCTATACCGACAGCGGTACCGCGGGAACGCTCGCGGGCCGCTTCTCGGTCAGCCCGTTCAACGACAACAACACGGGCAACGTCAACACGCTCGCCGACGTGGCGGCGTACTACTGGAAGACCGACCTGCAGACCGGTGTCGACAACCGGATCGCGGCCTCGACCCGTGACCCAGCCTTCTGGCAGCACCTGACCACCTTCACCGTAGGACTGGGCATCACCGGGACCGGCAAGGTGCGGCCGAAGTCCGCCGCGTCCGACACCAATACCCTCGGGCAGTACATCGTGCCGCTGTCGACCTCGGACACTTCTTCGTATTTCCCGTACAAGGGGCAAACCTGGCTGTCATCGCAAGGCCTGCGCGACCTGCTGGTGAAGGACAAGGTCGAGATGATCTGGACCAGCGCGACCAGCGACTCCGCCCAAACCGGCGACGACCTGATCCACGCCTCGATCAACGGGCATGGGCGCTATTTCTCGGCCACCAACCCAACCGAGCTGTCCGCCGGCATCGCTTCGGCGCTGAGCGAGGCCGTCAACCAGCCTCAGGCCACGGCGAACCTCGAAACCAGCACCGGTTCAGCGGCCGCGGGCACCCAGGTGTTCCAGGCGATCTACAACCCCTACGGCTGGTCCGGCCGCCTGTACTCGTTTCCGCTCGCACTCGACGGTACGGTGAACACCGACCCGACGAAGGCGAACTGGGAAGTGTCCAAGGCGATGCCGACGCCGGCCAATCGCAACATCTTCACGTGGAATCCGACCGCAGTGCCCAAGGCTGCCGCGCCATTCACGTGGGCCGGGCTCAACGGCACCCAACGCACGGCTCTGGGCAATGACCAGAACGTGCTCGACTGGCTGCGCGGCAGCGACGCCAAGGAAGCCCAGAAAGGCGGCGGGCTGCGCGACCGGGTGCGCGACACCGCCACCGGCGGCGTGCTGGGCGACATCGTCGGCGGCGGCCCGATCAAGGGCCCCGATGATGGTGGCGGCTACCAACGCATGAAGGCCGGTACGCCAGGCCAGGACAGCTATGCGGCGTTCCGCTCGACCTCGTCGACCGACCTCAACAACATGCGCTCGACGCTGTTCTTCGGTGCCAACGACGGCATGCTGCACGCTGTCAGTACGGCCGACGGCGCCGAACGCTTTGCCTTCGTGCCCAACTCCGTCTTCACCGTGCCTCGCACGCTGTACTCGGGTAGCGTGCAGACGGTGCAGAAGCTGAAGGCGTTGAGCGATCCGTCCTACAGCCACCTGTTCACCGTCAACGGGCCGCCACAGCTGGCAGACGCCTACTTGTCGACGGCCTGGAAAACGGTGCTGGTGGGCTCCACCGGCGCCGGCGCGCGCTCGGTGTTCGGGGTGGACGTCACCAACCCGGCCGTCGGTACCGGCGGGTTCGGTACCGGCAACGTCCTGTGGGAGTTCTCCGGCGACGACACCACCAACACGAGCGCGGGCTACATGGGCAGCGTGATCGCCTATCCGCACGTGGCGCAGATGCGCGACGGCACCTGGGTCGCGATGTTCGGCAACGGCTACGACAGCGCCAACGGGCAGGCCACGCTGTTCCTGCTGAACCTGCAGACCGGCGCGATCGTGTGGCAGCAGCCTGTGGGCACTGCCGGCGCCGGCAACGGCCTCAGCCAGCCGAACTTCGTGCTGAACTCGAACCGCGAAGTCACGGCGATCTACGCCGGCGACCTGAAGGGCAACCTGTGGAAGTTCGACGTGGACGACGCGGCCCGCACCAACTGGAAGGTGGCCTTGGGCGGCCAGCCGCTGTTCGCGGGCAGCGCCAACCAACCGATCACGGTGATGCCTGAGATCAGCTTCCACACGAGCGCCGGCGGCCAACTGGTCACGTTCGGCACCGGCAAGCTCTACGAAACGGAAGACACGGCCACCGACGTGGCGACGAACGTGAACCTGAACACCCAGGCCATCTACGGCATCTGGGACAAGCCGGGGGCGACCGCCGGCATCAGCGGCAACTCGACGCTGGTGGCGCAGACCGTGGCGGCGAGCAGCTTCACCGGCTTCCAGGGCACCAGCTCGAACACGGTCGACTGGGCCACCAAGCGTGGCTGGTACATCAACCTGACGGCGACAACCGGTGAACGCGTCAACGTGAATCCGCAACAGCAGGGCCGCGTGCTGTTCATGGTCGCGAACACACCGTCGACCCAGGTTTGCAGCGCCGGTGGTACCGCGCGCATCTTCACGCTGGACCCGATCACCGGCCAGGCGCCCACCTTCAGCGTGTTCGACGCCAACCGCGACAACTCGATCAACAGCTCGGATGCCGGCGCCAACGTGCGCCAGGTGGCCGGCGGTATCCTGTCGCTGCCGAAGATCCTCGGCAAGCAGGGCAGCCCCGGCGTCGTCACGCTCGAGGCCGCCACCAGCCGGGGCCAGACCGGCGCCAACCTGGGCGGTGTGGAGACCAACAAGACGGTGCCCTGCACCGGCGGCGGCACCGGCACGCTCGTGGCGGGCGTGTCCGACACGACCACGACCAGCGAGAGCGTCAAGACCTGCGATGGGAAGGCCCGCGTGACCTGGCGCCAGATCCGATGAACTGCCAAATCCACAGAACCGAGACTCCAGGGAACCTGATCATGCACCGCTATCGAACCAGCGCCGCCGGCTTCACCTTGATCGAGTTGATGATCACGGTGGCGATCATCGGCATCCTCTCCGCCATCGCCTACCCGGCCTACACCGAGCAAGTCGCCCGAAGCCGGCGCGCCGATGCCAAGGCGGCGTTGATGGACGCAGCGCATTGGATGGAGCGCCAGTACACGGTGAGCAGCAGCTATGCAGCCGTCACCGATTCGTCGTTGCCGGCGTTGAAGTCGCCGCTGTCGAACTACTACACGCTGTCGCTCGGGACGGCTTCGGCAGCCTCGGCCCCGACCGCCTCCGCCTACTGGCTGCGGGTGGTGCCGAAGGGCTCGATGAGCAACGACCGGTGCGGCTCCATGTCGGTCGACAGCAAGGGCCTGCCCACCGTGTCGGGCACGCCGGGTCTGGACGGCTGCTGGAATCGCTGAAAGCTTGACGGGCGGCAGGCACTCGACGTTCCTGCCGCCCCGCTGACGGGCCGAATCTCTCTCGGTTCAGCGCGGCAGGTCGCTGGATCCCATCAGGAATTCATCGACTGCGCGGGCCGCCTGGCGCCCTTCGCGGATCGCCCACACCACCAGCGACTGGCCGCGCCGCACATCGCCGGCCGCGAACACCTTGGCGACGTTGGTCGCATAGCCGCCGATGAAATCGGTTCCGGCTCGCGCATTGCCGCGCGCATCCTTGTCGACACCGAATGCATCGAGCACGCTAGCGACCGGGCTGACGAAGCCCATCGCCAGCAGCACCAGATCGGCCGGCAGCGTCTGCTCGCTGCCCGGCACCTCGATCATCTTGCCGCCCTGCCATTCGACGCGCACCGACTTCAGTGCGCGCAGCTTGCCCTTGTCCTTGCCTTCGCCGCCGATGAACTCCTTGGTGGCGATCGCGAACTCGCGCTCGCAGCCTTCTTCATGGCTGGAGCTGGTGCGCAGCTTGATCGGCCAGTACGGCCACACCAGCGGCTTGTTCTCCTGCTCGGGCGGCATCGGCAACAGCTCGAACTGGGTGACGCTCTTCGCGCCGTGGCGGTTGCTGGTGCCGACGCAATCGCTGCCGGTGTCGCCGCCGCCGATCACGATCACGTGCTTGCCGTCGGCACGCAGCTGGCTCTTCAGCTTGTCGCCGGCGTTCAGCTTGTTCTGCTGCGGCAGGAATTCCATCGCGAAATGCACGCCGTCGAGCTCGCGCCCCGGCACCGGCAGGTCGCGCGACTGCTCGGCCCCACCGGCCAGCACGACCGCATCGAACTGCGCCTGCAACTCGTCGGGCGTGATGCTCTCCTTCGCCCAGTTGGTCACCTTGCTGCCTTCGGGCAGCTTGCCGACGATCACGCCGGTGCGGAACTGCACGCCCTCGGCCTGCATCTGCTCAACGCGGCGGTCGATGTGCGACTTCTCCATCTTGAAGTCGGGAATGCCGTAGCGCAGCAGGCCGCCGACACGGTCGTTCTTCTCGAACACCGTCACGTCATGGCCGACGCGCGCCAGCTGCTGCGCGGCCGCCATGCCGGCCGGGCCGGAGCCGACGACCGCGACCTTCTTGCCCGTCTTCGCCTTCGGCGGGCGCGCCTTGACCCAGCCCTCAGCCCACGCGCGGTCGATGATCGCGTGCTCGATGCTCTTGATGCCGACCGCATCGTCGTTGACGTTCAGCGTGCAGGCCGCCTCGCACGGCGCCGGGCAGATGCGCCCGGTGAACTCGGGGAAGTTGTTCGTCGAGTGCAGCACGTCGATGGCGTTGCGCCATTCGTTGCGGTACACGAGGTCGTTGAAGTCGGGAATGATGTTGTTGACCGGGCAGCCGTTGTTGCAGAACGGCGTGCCGCAGTCCATGCAGCGCGCGGCCTGGATCTTCGACTCGTCCGCCTTGAGCCCGATCACGAACTCGTTGTAGTTCTTCAGGCGCGTCTGCACGGGCGCGTAGCCCTCTTCCAGGCGCTCGTACTCCATGAAGCCGGTGACTTTTCCCATGATCTCTTGAAACTCCAGACAGTTGGGCTCGGACCTGAATCAGGCCTTGGCGCGGCTCTTCGGGCCGGTCTTCTCGGGGGTGCCCTTCTCGGGCGACTTCGCCTTGGCGATGGTGTCGTCGACCTGCTTCGCCGCGTTGATCTCGCCGAGCGCGCGCTTGTATTCGCTCGGGAAGACCTTCACGAACTTGCCGCGCGACTCGGCCCAGGTATCGAGGATCTCGCGCGCTCGCAGGCTGCCGGTCCAGCGGTGGTGGTCGTCGAGCAGCTTGCGCAGGATCGCCTCGTCGGTCTGGCCCAGGTGCCACACCGCCTTGTCGACCGAGGCCTCCTGCTCGGCAGCGCCCAGCACCTTGTCGAGCTGCACCATCGCGGTGTTGCAGCGCTTCGCGAACTGGCCGTCTTCGTCGAACACGTAGGCGATGCCGCCGCTCATGCCGGCCGCGAAGTTGCGCCCGGTCTTGCCGAGCACCGCGACCGTGCCGCCGGTCATGTACTCGCAGCCGTGGTCGCCGGTGCCTTCGACGACCGCGGTCGCCCCCGACAGCCGCACCGCGAAGCGCTCGCCGGCGACGCCGCGGAAGAAGGCCTCGCCGCTGGTCGCGCCGTACAGCACGGTGTTCCCGACGATGATGTTGCGCGTCGCGTCGCCGCGGAAATCGATGCTCGGGCGCACCACCACGCGGCCGCCTGAGAGCCCCTTGCCGGTGTAGTCGTTCGCGTCGCCGATCAGGTACAGCGTGATGCCCTTCGCGAGGAACGCGCCGAAGCTCTGGCCGCCGGTGCCCTCCATCTGCATGAAGATCGTGTGGTCGGGCAGGCCTTCGGGATGGCGGCGCACCAGCTCGCCGGACAGCATCGCGCCGACCGTGCGGTTGACGTTGCGCGTCTCCTCCATGAACTGCACCTTCTCGCCGCGCTCCAGCGCGGGCAGGCACTTCTGGATCAGCTTCACGTCGAGCGCGCGCGCCAGGCCGTGGTCCTGCTCCTCGACCTGGCGTCGCGCCACGTCGGCCGGTGCCGTCGGCAGGTGGAAGATGCGCGAGAAATCGAGGCCGCTGGCCTTCCAGTGCGAGATGCCCTTGCGGGTGTCGAGCAGGTCGGCGCGGCCGATCAGGTCGTCGAACTTGCGGATGCCCAGCTGCGCCATGATCTGGCGCGCTTCTTCGGCGATGAAGAAGAAGAAGTTGACGACGTGCTCGGGCCGGCCCTGGAATTTCTTGCGCAGCACCGGGTCTTGCGTGGCCACGCCGACCGGGCAGGTGTTCAGGTGGCACTTGCGCATCATGATGCAGCCCTCGACGACCAGCGGCGCGGTCGCGAAGCCGAATTCATCCGCGCCGAGCAGCGCGCCGATCACGACGTCGCGGCCGGTCTTCATCTGGCCGTCGGCCTGCACGCGCACCCGGCCGCGCAGCCGGTTCAGCACCAGCGTCTGCTGGGTCTCGGCCAGGCCGAGCTCCCACGGCGTGCCGGCGTGCTTGATCGAGCTCCACGGCGACGCGCCGGTGCCGCCATCGTGGCCGGCGATCACGATATGGTCCGCCTTGGCCTTGGCCACGCCGGTCGCAATGGTGCCGACGCCGACCTCGGACACCAGCTTCACGCTGATGGCCGCACGCTGGTTCACGTTCTTCAGGTCGTGGATCAGCTGGGCCAGGTCCTCGATCGAGTAGATGTCGTGGTGCGGTGGCGGCGAGATCAGGCCGACCCCCGGCACCGAATAGCGCAGGAAGCCGATGTAGTCGGTGACCTTGCCGCCCGGCAGCTGGCCGCCCTCGCCCGGCTTCGCGCCCTGGGCCATCTTGATCTGGATCTGGTCGGCCGACGACAGGTACTCGGCCGTGACGCCGAAGCGGCCCGACGCCACCTGCTTGATCTTCGAGCGCAGCGAGTCGCCCTCTTGCAGCTCGTAGTCGGCCTCGATCACCTTGTTCGCGATCACGTCGCTGACCTTGGTGCCGGCGCTGATCCGGATGCCCTTCAGCTCGTTGCGATAACGCGCCGGATCCTCGCCGCCTTCGCCGGTGTTCGACTTGCCGCCGATGCGGTTCATCGCGACGGCCAGCGTTGCATGCGCTTCGGTGGAGATCGAGCCGAGCGACATCGCACCGGTCGCGAAGCGCTTGACGATATCGGCCGCCGATTCGACCTCGTCGAGCGGGATCGCCTTGGCCGGGTCGACCTTGAATTCGAACAGCCCGCGCAGCGTCATGTGGCGGCGCGACTGGTCGTTCACCAGCTGGGCGTATTCCTTGTAGGTGTCGAACTTGTTCGCGCGCGCGCTGTGCTGCAGCTTCGCGATCACGTCCGGCGTCCACATGTGTTCCTCGCCACGCACGCGCCAGGCGTATTCGCCGCCGGCATCGAGCATGTTCTCGAGCACCGGGTCGTCGCCGAAGGCGGCGCGGTGCATGCGGATGGCTTCTTCGGCGACCTCGAACACGCCGATGCCGCCGACCTGGCTCGCGGTGCCGCGGAAGTACTTGTCGATCAGCACCTTGTCGAGCCCGATCGCCTCGAAGATCTGCGCGCCGCAATACGACATGTAGGTCGAGATGCCCATCTTGGACATGATCTTCGACAGCCCCTTGCCGATCGCCTTCACGTAGTTGTAGATCGCCTTGTCGGCCGACAGCTCGCCCGGCAGCTCCTTGTGCAGGCCGATCAGCGTCTCCATCGCGAGGTAGGGATGCACCGCCTCGGCGCCGTAGCCCGCGAGCACCGCGAAGTGATGCACCTCGCGCGCCGAGCCGGTCTCGACCACCAGGCCGGCCGTCGTGCGCAGGCCCTCGCGCACCAGGTGCTGGTGGATCGCCGACAGCGCGAGCAGCGCGGGAATCGCGACGTTGTCGCGGTTCATCGCGCGATCGCTGATGATCAGGATGTTGTGGCCGCTCTTCAGCGCATCGACGCTCTCGGCGCACAGCGACGCGAGCTTCGCCTCGACGCCCTCATCGCCCCACACCAGCGGGTAGGTGATGTCGATCACATGGCTCTTGAACTTGCCGCGCGTGTGCTTCTCGATCTCGATCAGCCGCTCCATGTCGGCGAAATCGAGAATGGGCTGCGACACCTCGAGCCGCATCGGCGGGTTCACCGCGTTGATGTCGAGCAGGTTCGGCTTCGGGCCGATGAACGACACCAGCGACATCACGACCGCTTCGCGGATCGGGTCGATCGGCGGGTTCGTGACCTGCGCGAACAGCTGCTTGAAGTAGTTGTACAGCGGCTTGTTCTTGTCCGACAGCACCGCGAGCGGCGAGTCGTTGCCCATCGAGCCGGTGCCTTCCTCGCCGGCCTGCGCCATCGGGCTCATCAGGAACTTGATGTCTTCCTGCGTGTAGCCGAAGGCCTGCTGGCGGTCGAGCAGCGATTCGCCGAACTCGCGCGGCTCGCCGGTCAGCTCGATCGAATCGAGGCGGATGCGCACGTTCTCGATCCACTGGCGGTAGGGCTTGGCGAGCGCGAACTGGTTCTTCAGCTCCTCGTCGTCGATGATGCGGCCCTGGTCGAAGTCGATCAGGAACATCTTGCCGGGCTGCAGCCGCCACTTCTTGATGATCTTGTTCTCGGGAATCATCGGCAGCACGCCGGATTCGGAGGCCATCACGACCAGGTCGTCGTCGGTCACGATGTAGCGCGACGGGCGCAGGCCGTTGCGGTCGAGCGTGGCGCCGATCTGGCGGCCGTCGGTGAACACCATCGAGGCCGGGCCGTCCCACGGCTCCATCATCGCGGCGTGGTACTCGTAGAACGCGCGGCGGCGCTCGTCCATCGTCGCGTGCTGCTCCCAGGCCTCCGGGATCATCATCATCGCGGCGTGCGCCAGCGAGTAGCCGCTCATCGTCAGCAACTCGAGCGCGTTGTCGAAGGTGGCGGTGTCGGACTGGCCTTCGAAGGTGATCGGGTAGAGCTTGTTCAGGTCGTCGCCGAGCACCGGCGACTTCATCACGCCTTCGCGGGCGCGCATCCAGTTGAAGTTGCCCTTGACGGTGTTGATCTCGCCGTTGTGCGCCACCATCCGGTACGGGTGGGCCAGCGGCCACTCGGGGAAGGTGTTGGTCGAGAAGCGCTGGTGCACCAGCGCCAGCGCCGACATCACGCGCGGGTCCTGCAGGTCCTTGTAGTACTTGCCGACCTGGTCGGCCAGCAGCAGGCCCTTGTAGATGATGGTGCGGCAGCTCATGCTGGGCACGTAGTACTCGCGGCTGTGCGTGAGCTTCAGGCGCTGGATCGCGCTCGACGCCGTCTTGCGGATCACGTAGAGCTTGCGCTCCAGCGCGTCCTGCACGATCACGTCAGGGCCGCGGCCGATGAAGATCTGGCGCAGCACCGGCTCCTTCGCGCGCACGGTCGGCGACATCGGCATCTCGGCATCGACCGGCACCTCGCGCCAGCCCAGCACAACCTGCCCTTCGGCGCGCACCGCACGCTCGAGCTCCTGCTCGCAGGCCAGGCGCGAGGCGTGCTCCTTCGGCATGAAGATCATGCCGACGCCGTACTCGCCGGGCGGCGGTAGCTCGACACCGTGCGCGGCCATCTCGGCGCGGTAGAACTCGTCGGGGATCTGGATCAGGATGCCGGCGCCGTCGCCCATCAGCTTGTCGGCACCGACCGCGCCGCGGTGGTCGAGGTTCTCGAGGATCTTCAGGCCCTGCGCAACGATGCTGTGCGCCTTGTGGCCCTTGATGTGGGCGACGAAGCCGACGCCGCAGGCATCGTGCTCGTGCTCGGGGCTGTACAGGCCGTGCTCGGCCGATTGCTGCAATTCAGCGTCGTCAGTGGGAGATGCCCCACCTTGGTCGGCCTGGGTCATGGCGAACTCCGTCCGGAAATCTGGAATGGGCCGAAGAATACTGCAGCGCAGCAGGCGCTTCAATCGATTTAAATGGGGTCAGACACCTTTTATTCGATTGACCCGGATCGGCGATATTTAAATAGGGACAGATTAAGCGGGCGCTTTCGGCGGCCTCCCGCGAGGGCGCGCCGCCAGCCGGCGGCTCGTCACTTGCGAGAGGTTGTCGATGAAGGAGGCTTCGCCCAGCGGCCATCCTTGTGCGACGGCGCGCCGAAAGCGATCGGCCTCGACGGAGGAGCTGCCCTGCTCGAACCACGTTCGGTATTTCATCTCCCGGTCGAATGGCGTGTTTCCCAGGGCCCAATAGAGGGGGTGGTCGCTCACTGCGGGATCGGTCGCCTGCCCAAGGTGGTGCGCCGCGCTGGAGGCGCGCAGGTCGGGCACGGCCGACTCGACGTAGCGCATCGCAGCAAGCAAGTGCCGTTCCCCGTCGATCGGCACCGCGCGGAAGCGGCCGTCCCAGAGGCTGCCGGAGCGGCCGTGCCGGCGGTTGAACGCCAAGCCGTGCTGGCGCCCGAGCGTCTGCATCAGGCGGCTCAGCGAATCGGCGGTGGCCGGTGTCGCGAGCAAGTGCACCTCACCCGCTGCCAGCCCGTAGGCGTGGATCGCGACGCCGCTCGCCTTCGCCGCGTCGGCCAGCATCCGCAGGAAGCCCTGCGTGTCGGCCTCGTCGATGAACACCGGCTGGCCGTTGTGGCCCCGTTGCTGCACGAGGTGCGGCTGGCCGGGGATGCACAGGCGGGCGAGGCGCGCCATGGCTCAGTCGAACAGGCGACGGCCCGTCAGCCGCTCGTGTTCGCGCAGCGCGTACCGGTCGGTCATCCCCGCCACGTAGTCGGCCAGCTGGCGCAGCCCGGCGGGTCGCGACTCGCCGGCCGGAATCCATTCGGCCGGCGCATCGCGGTAGATCGCGAACAGCTCGCGCACCACCTGCTTCGCCCGGTCGGTGGTCGCCACCACCTGCGGATGCCGGTAGAGGTTGTGCCGCAGGAAGCGCTTCAGCGCGATGCTGTCGGCCGCCATCTGCGCACTGAAGCAGATCATCGCCGGCGCCCGGCGCACCTCGTCGACCGTGCGCGGCGCGTGCAGCGCGATCGCTGCGGCACTGGCGGCGAGCACGTCATAGACCTGGGCCGACAACATCCGGCGGATGCTCTCGAACAACAGCCGCTTGCCGCGCAAGCCGGGGTGCGCCGCCAGCGACTCCGCCTTGTGCCGCGCGAACAGCGGCACCTCGTCGAGCTGCTCGAGCTTCAGCAGGCCCGAGCGCACCCCATCGTCCACATCGTGCGCGTTGTAGGCGATCTCGTCGGCCAGGTTGCACAGCTGAGCCTCCAGGCTCGGACGCAGCCGCGCGACGAAGCGGTGCGCGACGCCGTCGGGCTCCCTGGCCTCCAAGCGCGCGGCAGCCGCGCTGGAACAGTGCTTCAGGATGCCCTCCCGCGTTTCGAGCGTCAGGTTCAGGCCGTCGAACTGCGGGTAGCGCTCCTCGAGGGAATCGACCACCCGCAGGCTCTGCAGGTTGTGCTCGAAGCCGCCACTGCGGGGATCCGCAGCGAGCAGGCAGTCGTTCAGCGCATCCTGTCCGGCGTGGCCGAACGGCGTGTGGCCCAGGTCGTGGGCCAGCGCGATGGCCTCGACCAGGTCTTCGTTCAAGCCGAGGCTGCGGGCGATCGAGCGGCCGAGCTGGGCCACCTCGAGCGAGTGCGTCAACCGTGTGCGGAACAGATCGCCTTCATGGTTCAGGAACACCTGCGTCTTGTAGACCAGGCGCCGGAACGCTGTGCTGTGCACGATGCGGTCGCGGTCGCGCTGGTACTCGCTGCGGGTCGGCGCGGGCGGCTCGTGCAGCCGGCGACCGGCGCTGCGCTGCGGGTCGCAGGCATATGGTTGCCGTCCTCCGGCCACAAGCATGCCCGACATGGCTCAGGCCGCGTGCGCCGCCAGCACCTCGCGCACGATGTCGTCGGGGGCCGGCCGCAGCGCGGCGCGTCCGGGCGCCTCGATCACGACGAAGCGGATCTCGCCGGCCTCGGACTTCTTGTCCCCGCGCATCAGTTCGAGGTAGCGATCAGCACCGAGCTGCGGGCCGCGGATCGGCAGGCCGGCACGCTCGATCAATCGCGTGATGCGCTGCGCGTACGCCGCATCGATCAGGCCGAGACGGTGCGACAGGTCGGCCGCCATCACCATGCCGCAACCGACACCCTCGCCGTGCAACCAGGTTCCGAAGCCGAGCCCGGCCTCGATCGCATGGCCGAAGGTGTGGCCGAAGTTCAGGATCGCGCGCAGGCCGGATTCGCGTTCGTCCTGCCCGACCACCCAGGCCTTGATCTCGCAAGAGCGCTTGACGGCGTAAGCCAGTACCTTCTTGTCGCGCGCGAGCAGCGCATCGAGGTTGTCCTCGATCCAGCCGAGAAAGGCGTCGTCGGCGATCGGGCCGTATTTGATGACCTCGGCCAGCCCGGCGGAGATCTCGCGGTCGGGCAAGGTGTCGAGCGTGTCCAGGTCGGCGATCACGCGCAGCGGCTGGTAGAACGCACCGATCATGTTCTTGCCCAGCGGGTGGTTGACCGCGGTCTTGCCGCCCACCGAGGAATCCACCTGGGCCAGCAAGGTGGTGGGGACCTGCACGAAGGGAACGCCGCGCATGTAGCAGGCGGCCGCGAAGCCGGTCACGTCGCCGACCACGCCGCCGCCCAGTGCGTAGAGCACGGTCTTGCGGTCGGCGCCGGCCCTCAGCAGCGCGCCGAAGATGCGTTCCAGCGACGACCAGTCCTTGTGGATCTCGCCGTCGGGCAACTCGACCATCAGGCACTGTGCATGGCGCTGCTTCAGCAGGTTCTGCAGTCGCAGGGCATAGAGCGGTGCCACTGTCGGGTTGGTGACGATCACCGCCGCGTTGCCGGCAGGCAACCCATCGACGGACGCTCGGTCCGACAGCAGGTTCGCGCCGATCAGGATGTCGTAGCTGCGCTCCCCCAGCTCGATCTTCACGCGGTCAGTCTCGACGTTCATGCGTCGAGTTTAGCGTCCGTCGATGTCCGGGCCTGTCTTGGTCGCCGCCCCCGCTGCGTTGGATGGTTCGACCGCGCCGGCCAACTGCAGCTGCGAGAGGATCATGTTCACCAGGGTTTGGACCGTCGGACGACCGATGTCGACCACGTGGTGCGCAATCTGACGATACAAGGGGTCACGCTGACGGTGCAGCTCATGCAACCGCCGCAATGGGTCAGCCACCTGCAGCAACGGTCGTTGGGTGTCGTTGCGCAGGCGTCGGTAGAGCTCTTCAGGCGTAGCGCGAAGATAGAAGACGAGACAGGTTTGGCGCAGCGCCTCCCGATTCTCCGGTCGTAACACCACGCCGCCGCCAGTGGCGATCACGAGTGCGGATTCTTGCGTCAACTCGCGGACGATCGCAACCTCCACATCGCGGAAACGATCCTCCCCCTCTCGTTCGAAGAAGCTGCGGATCGATTCGCCGATCTGAGCTTCGATCACCGCGTCGCAGTCAACGAAGCGGTAGCCGGTGCGCTTGGCCAGCTGCCTGCCGACCGTCGATTTGCCGGCCCCGGGCATTCCGATCAACGCCAGCGACCTGGAGGCCGCACTGGAGAAACCCACGGTACGTGAGTGACCAGCCCCCGCCCGCTCAAGGCTCCACGAATGGGCTGGAAACCGACACCGTCACTTGCTTGTTCAGCTTGTCGACGACGTTGATCAGCCCCGGATCCATGCACACGCCATTGAGTGTGACCGTGAAACTGCCGCCGGCCTCTTCAACCCGGGTCTTGTTCAAGATGATCCCGCCCGGGAAAGTATTGTTGAGGTAGTACGGCGCAGCCCCTCCGTATACGAACACTTCGCCCAGAAAGCCTGAAGCACAAGTTCCTTTGGCATTCTTTACGGAGATGGTGGCGGGCGAAACATTGAACGCTTGGGGCGCTCCGGCTTCGTTGTCATCGCTTCCGCCCCCACATGAGGCCAACACGGTCACGGAGATCAAAGCCAGAGCAGCGCGGTTCAACAGAGGCAAGTTCATGAAAGCACCTGAATATCGTGATTTGACGACAACGGGCGGGGCGCAGATCACCCCGGCATCGCAGCGTAGTTCTTACCGGACCGCAGAGCGATCGCTGACCACCTTCGGCGTGATGAAGATCAGCAACTCGGTCTTCCTCGACGATTTCGTCTTGGACTTGAACAGGTTGCCAAGGAACGGGATGTCACCGAGATACGGCACCTTCGTCACACTCTCCTGGTCATCCTGCGTGAAGATACCGCCGATCACGACCGTGCCGCCATTCTCTACCAGCACTTGCGTGCGCACATGCTTGGTGTCGATGGCCAGACCTTGCGAGGTGACCTGGCCCACGGTGTCCTTGGTCACATCGAGATCCAGGATGACGTTGCCCTCCGGCGTGATCTGCGGCGTGACTTCGAGCTTCAGGTTGGCCTTGCGGAACTGGATCGCCGTCGCGCCGCTGGAGGTGGCCGTCTGGTACGGCAACTCGGTACCCTGTTCGATCAGCGCCTTGACCTGGTCGGCCGTGATGACGCGCGGGCTCGACAGGATCTTGCCCTTGTTCTCAGCTTCCAATGCCGACAGCTCGAGGTTCAGGAAGCGGTTGGCGCCGACTCCGAACAGCGACAACGCGAAAGTCGCAGCGTTGTAGTCGTTCTGCTTCACGGCCGGCAGATTGACGAAGTTGGTGTCGCTGAATGCCAGCGGCGGAGTGGCCTGTCCGGTTTGCACGCCAACGGCATTGATATTGCCGCCGACGCCAACACGGGTGTTGCCTCCCGCATTGAAGCCGGCAACCCCGCCATTGAGCCCGCGCAGGTCGGAGTAACCCAGCTTGGCGCCCAGCGACCGACCGAAGCTGTCATTGGCCTCGACGATGCGCGCCTCAATCAACACCTGCCGCACCGGCACGTCGATCTTGGCGATCATCGCCTGCACTTCCTCGAGCTTCGACGGAATGTCGCTGACGAACAGCTGGTTGGTGCGGGTCTCGAAGATCACGCTGCCACGGGTGGTCAGGATGCGCGAGGCCGTTCCGCCGCCACCGGCCGTGTTCTGGCCGGTCAGGCCCTTGGCCACTTCTTCGGCCTTCGTGTAGTTCAGCTGGAACGATTGCGTGCGCACCGGCTCCAGGTTGGCGATCTGCGCCTTGGCCTCGAGATCGATCTTCTCTTTCGACGCGAGTTCGTCCTTCGGCGCGATCCAGATCACGTTGCCCGACTTGCGCAACCCCAGGCCCTTGGCCTGCAGGATGATGTCGAGTGCCTGATCCCACGGCACGTCCTTCAGGCGCAGCGTCACGTTGCCGGTGACGGTGTCGCTCGTGACGACGTTGAAGTTGGTGAAGTCGGCAATGACCTGCAGCAGCGCGCGAACCTCGATGTTCTGGAAGTTCAGAGACAGCTTCTCACCGGCGTAGCCCGGGCCTTGCACCAGCTTGTTCGGATCCACCTTCTGCTGGCGCACTTCCAGCACGAACTGGTTGTCGGTCTGGTAGGCGCTGTGCTCCCAGGCACCGCGCGGCTCGACGACCATGCGCACGCGGTCGCCGTTCTGGAAGGTCGAGACGCTTTGCACCGGCGTGCCGAAATCGGTCACGTCGAGCTTGCGGCGCAGATTCTCCGGCAGGTTCGAGCGAAGGAATTCGACCACCAGGCTCTGGCCCTGCTGGCGGATGTCGACACCGACCTGGTTGTTCGGCAGGTCGACCACGACCCGGCCCGCGCCATCCTGGCCACGGCGGAAGTCGATGCCCTTCAACGGCATCGGCGCGTCGTTCAGGTTCTCCGCGAACCGCGTCGACTCACCCGCCACCGGCGACTTGGCCGCGGAGACGGCGCCGCCGACCGGTGCCGAAGATTCCATCACCACCACCAGCACCTTGCCTTCGAGCTGGGCACGGTAGTTCGACGGCGTCTTCAGGTTCAGCACCAGGCGCGTGCGGTCACCCGACTGCGCGATGTTGATCGACCGGATGTTGCCCTGGTTGATGTCCAGGTTCGACTTGCCCATCGCGTTGCCGACACCGGGGAGGTCGAGCGCGATGCGCGGAGGCGTCTGCACCGTGAAACCGGTGGGCACGGCCGCCAGCGGCTCGGACAGTTCGATGCGCACGACCTCTGCGCCCGCCTGTTGGGAGCTGTTGATGGACTGGATGGCGTTCTGCGCCCACGCAGACAAGGACGCGCCGAAGAGCAACGCGAGCGCAACGCTTCGAACTTGCCACTTACCCATGATCTGTTTCTCCTGCATGTTCTTCACCGCGCCCGTTCCTGAAGCTGAAGTGAGCTCGTACGCTCGATCCACTCACCCGCCGCGTCCTGCACGATTTCGCGCAACGAGACGTCCGTCTCGGAAATCTTGGTGACCTTGCCGTAGTTCTGGCCCAGGTAATCACCCGTCTTCACCTGGTACAGCAGGTTGTCGACCCGCAGCAGCGCATAAGGACGCCCCTGCTTGCTGACGCTGCCGACCATGGCCATGCTGTCCAGCGGATAGGCTTCGAGTGGTTCCTTGCGGCGATTGATTTCCGCGGCCAGCAGCGAATTCGGCTGCCGGGATTCCTGCTTGATCGCCACCGTCAGCTTCTGGGTGCTGAACGGCTCGACGCCGGCACCGGCCAGGTAGGCCTGTGGGTTGAATTTCTTCGGCGGCGACAGCGGCGTCACGTTCGGCTTCACCTCGCGGCGTTGCTGCTCGATCCATTGCTGGAGCTCATCCTGCGCATCGCCACAGGCGGTCAGCGCAAGCACCGTGATGGCGCAAGCGCAGGCGGTTGCCGGCCAACGCAAAGTGGTTCCCATCATTTCTTCGCTCCCGCGGCCTTGGCAGCTGCCTGACGCTGCGCCGTGACCTCGTTCGGATCCAGGTAGCGGTAGGTTCTGGCCGTCGCGTCCATGCCCAGCAATCCCGTGGCGTCCTTGCCGCCGGCATACGTGATCACCATGTTGTGCAGCGTCACGATCCGCGAGAGGTTGGCCACGTCGGCCGCGAACGCGCCGATGTCGTGGTAGCGCCCGGTCACGCGGATCGAGATCGGCAGCTCGGCGTAGTAGTCCTTCACGAGCACCTGGCCGGGGCGGAACAACTCGAACTGCAACCCGCGGCCGAGGCCGGCCTGGTTGATGTCCGACAGCAGCGCATCCATTTCGGCCTTGCCGGGCAGTTGCTTCTCGAGCTGGGTCACGTACTCCTCGACCTGCAGCTTCTGCTTGCGCAATTCATCGAGGTTCACGGCCTGAGCCAGCTTGCCCCGGTAGTCCTGCTTCAGGACGGGTTCCTTGTCGCGCTCTGCCTGCAATTGGTCGTCGACCCCGGTCAGCAGCAGGAACCAGCCCACCACGACGACCATGATGGCCAGTGCCAGCCAGGTCGCGAGCTTGGGAAGCATCGGCCATTGGCCGGGTTCATTGGGATTCAGCCCCCGGAATTGCGAGGCGGCAGCCCCGAAGACCGAGTTCAGATCGACGTTGACGGATTTCGCTTTCGTTGCCATGGCGTCTCGATGGTCAGGGCTTCTTCGCAGCGACGGCGGCGCTGGCCGGAGCACCCGGCACGGGGGCCGAGGCAGCAGCTGCAGCCGCGTCGACATCCTGCGGGCGCTTGATGGTCACGCGCATCGAGAAGTCGAACAGGCGCTTTTGCTCGCGGCTGGCCGTCTGCACGACCGCCGCCTTGATTTCGACCAGCTCCGGCTTCGTCAGCCATTCGGAGTTGTTGCTCGTGTTTCTCAGCAGCTCGGACACGCGCTCGTTGGTCTGCGCGATGCCGTTGAGCTGCAGCACCTGGCCTTCTTGCTTGATGCTGCTGAAATAGACACCTTCCGGCGTCTGCTTGACGAGTTCGTTGAGCACGTGCACCGGCAGGTTGCGATCGATCTGCAGGTCTTCGACCGCTTTCTGCCGCGCCTTGAGCGCATCGATCTCGGCACGCAAGGACGCGATGTCCTTGATCTGCGCCTCGAGCTTGCGGATCTCGGACGTCAGGAAATCGTTGCGGTGAACCTGGTTCTCCGTCATCTGCTGCAGCACCAGGTACCACATGCCGACGGCAGCGAGGCCAGCCGCAGCTGCCAGGGCCAGACCGAGGAAGAACGCCGCCTTGCGCCGCTTGCGCTTTTCTTCGCGGTGCGGGAGTAGGTTGATCAGAATCACTGCAAGAACCTCCGCATCGCCAGCCCACAGGCCGTGAGGTAGGAAGGCGCTTCACGGCGCAGCTTGCTCTCGCGGACCGCGGAGCCCAGCTTCATGTTTTCGAACGGGTTGACGACCATCGAAGCGAAGCCGGTCAGCTCGGTGACCCGGTCCTTCAGCCCCGGCAGGGTCGCCGTGCCACCAGCCAGCATCACGTAGTGCACCTTGTGGTGCGGCGTGCTGGTGAAGAAATATTGCAGCGCGCGGCCGATTTCCTGGGACAGGCTGTCGACAAACGGCACCAGCAGCGACGACTCGTAGTCCTCAGGCAGCTCGGCCGACAGCTTCTTCTGCTCGGCTTCCTCGAACGAGAAGCCGTACTGGCGGGAGATCAGCTGCGTCAACTGCGATCCGCCAAAGGCCTGGTCGCGGTCATAGAGCATCTCTTCGTCGCGCAGCACCTTCAGGCTCGTGGTGTCGGCACCGATCTCGAACAGCGCGACCAACGCGTCCTTGCCCTCGTTCGGCAGCGCTTCGATCAGCCGCCCCATCGCCAGGCGCGAGGCATGCGATTCGATGTCGAGCACCGCAGGCTTCAGGCCGGCCGCTTCCGCGAGGCCCTGGCGATCCTGCACGCGGTCCTTGCGGGACGCGGCGATCAGCACCTCGACATCGCCCACCGACGTGGGGCTCGGGCCGATCACCGAGAAGTCAAGGCTCACCTCGTCCAGCGAGAACGGGATGTATTGGTTGGCTTCGGATTCGACCTGCAACTCGAGCTCTTCTTCGCGAAGGCCGGCCGGCAGCATGATCTTCTTCGTGATCACCGCCGATTGCGGCATCGCGAGGACGACCTGCTTGGTCTTGGTGCCACTCTTGGTGACCACGCGACGCACCGCATCGGCCACTTCGTCGAACTTCTCGATCTGGCCGTCGGTGATCCAGCCCTTCTCGAAGCTTTCGGAGGCAAAACGCTCGAGTACATACTCACCGGAGGCGCTCTGGCCCAACTCAACCAGCTTCACACTGGACGAGCTGATATCCAAGCCGATCATCGGTGGATGCTTTCGGCCTAACAACAGGTCTAGGAAGCTCAAGGGGCCATCTCCCAACGCGACACGAACCGACGACCGAATTGGCTGCGATACGTGCGCTGGATTGTTAAGAAGTTACTTCAATGCTAGCAGTAAACCCTTTGTGGAACAAAGATTTTTCCTTTTCTTGCAACCCGTCTGCGTTGCGAAAGCCTGACGAATTCTGGCGCCAAAAAATGTCATTTCGGGTCAACCCTAGGCACCCGGCGACACAAGCTGCCAAGCAGTTCACGGTCGATGCGGACCGGTCAAAGTCGCTTCATATAATCGGCTCGACCACTGTTGGAGTCCCATGAGCGAATTCGAGGGCCCGTCCGAGCGCCCGGCAGCCGGCCCGAACCGCCGATCGTCTTCTTCCACCCCCTCGTCCCTGCCCGCGTGGGCCCGCTGGGTGGGCCGCGCGCTGTTGTGGCTGATGGGAGGCGCGCTGGCGGGCGTGCTCACCGTGCTGCTGCTGATCGGCATCGCGCTGTCGGTGGCCTACCCGAACCTGCCGCAGGTCAGCGGCCTCGTCGACTACCGGCCGAAGCTGCCGATGCGCATCTATTCGGCCGACGGCGTGATGCTCGGCGAATACGGCGAGGAGCGCCGCAACTTCACGCCGCTGGCCCAGGTGCCCAAGGTGATGCAGGACGCGGTGCTCGCGATCGAGGATGCGCGCTTCTATCAGCACGGGGGGGTCGACTACAAGGGCGTGCTGCGGGCCGGCCTCGCGCAGTTCAACGAATCGCGCAGCCAGGGCGCCTCGACGATCACGATGCAGGTGGCGCGCAACTTCTACCTGTCCACCGAGAAGACCTTCACCCGCAAGATCTATGAAATCCTGCTGGCGCTGAAGATCGAGAGCCTGCTCAGCAAGGACCAGATCCTCGAGATCTACATGAACCAGATCTTCCTCGGCCAGCGCGCGCACGGTTTCGCGGCGGCCAGCGAGATCTACTTCGGCAAGCCGCTGAAGGACATCACGATCGCCGAGGCCGCGATGCTGGCCGGCCTGCCGAAGGCGCCGTCGGCCTACAACCCGATCGTCAACCCGAGGCGCGCGACGCAGCGCCAGCTCTACATCATCGACCGCATGCTGGAGAACGGCTTCATCACGCCGGAGCAGCACGATGCCGCGCGCGCCCAGCAACTGAAGTACCGCGCCGCGCCCGAAGTGGTCGTTCACGCCGAGTACGTGGCCGAGGCGGCGCGCCAGATGATCTTCTCGCAGTACGGCGAAGAGGCGTACACGCGCGGGCTCAACGTCTACCTGACCATCCAGTCGGCCGAGCAGACCGTGGCCTACCGCTCGCTGCGCAAGGGGATCATGGATTACGAGCGCCGGCAGGTGTACCGCGGCCCCGAGGCCTACATCGACCTGCCGGCCAACGTGAAGGACCTCGATGCCCGCATCGCCGAGGCGCTGGTCGAGCATCCCGACAACGACGAACTGCGCGCCGCCGTGGTGATCGAGGCGAGCCCGCGCAAGGTCGTCGCGGTGCTGCAAAGCGGCGAAGCGCTGACCGTCACCGGCGAGGGCCTGAAGCCGGCCACCTCCGGCCTGGCCGAGAAGGGCAACCCGAAGACGCAGATCCGCGCCGGCGCGGTGATCCGGCTCGTCAAGCTGCCGAAGGGCGACTGGTCGATCACCCAGCTGCCGGAGGTCGAAGGCGCGTTCGTGTCGCTCGATCCGCGCACCGGTGCGGTGCGCACGATGGTCGGCGGCTTCGACCATGCGAAGAGCAAGTTCAACCACGTGACGCAGGCTTGGCGCCAGCCGGGGTCGAGCTTCAAGCCGTTCATCTACTCGGCCTCGCTCGAGAAGGGCTTCACGCCGGCCACCGTCGTCAACGACGCGCCGCTGTTCTTCGACGCCGGCACCACCGGCAGCCAGCCCTGGGAGCCGAAGAACTACGACGGCACCTTCGACGGGCCGATGTCGATCCGTCGCGGCCTCGCGAAGTCGAAGAACATGATCTCGATCCGCATCCTGCAGGCGATCGGCCCGGCCTATGCGCAGGACTGGATCACGCGCTTCGGCTTCGACCCCGACAAGCACCCGGCCTACCTGACGATGGCGCTCGGCGCCGGCTCGGTGACGCCGCTGCAGATGGCCTCGGCCTACGGCGTGTTCGCCAACGGCGGCTACCGCATCAACCCGTTCCTGATCAGCAAGATCACCGATGCGCGCGGCCATGTGCTGAACGAGGCGGTGCCGCAGGTGATGGACGAGAGCACGCGCACGCTGCCGGCGCGCAACGCGTTCGTGATGGACAGCCTGCTGCAGGAGGTCACGCGCTCGGGCACGGCGGCCAATGCCCAGCGGACGCTGAAGCGTCCCGACGTGTACGGCAAGACCGGCACCACCAACGACTCGAACGACGCCTGGTTCGCCGGCTTCCAGCGCAGCGTGGTCGGCGTGGTGTGGATCGGCTACGACAACCCGCGCAAGCTGGGCGACCGCGAGACGGGCGGCGGCCTGTCGCTGCCGGTGTGGATCGACTACATGCAGCAGACGCTGAAGGGCGTGCCGGTCGAGGAGCCGTCGGCGCCCGAAGGCGTGGTCAACATGGGCGGCGAGTGGTACTACGAGGAGTACACGCACGGCAGCGGCGTCAGCAGCCTGGGCCTCGAAGAGAAGCTGCCGACGCCGCCGAGCGAAGAAGAGAAGAAGGGGATCCTCGATCTCTTCAAGCGCTAGGGAACCGCTGATTTATTCGGGCAGATCTCGATGGCCGAACGAGCCGTGGACAGCGAGGATGGTTGCATGAAGCAGACGAGCTTTGCGAGCCTGGAGTACGCAGGCAAGAAACGCCAGACGAGGCGCGAGAAGTTCCTGGGCGAGATGGAGCGCGTGGTGCCATGGTCGGCGTTGTGCGGCTTGATCGAGCCGCACTATCCGCGCAGCGGCCGCGTCGGTCGCCCGCCGATCGGCGTGGAGCGGATGCTGAGGATGTACTTCCTGCAGCAGTGGTACAGCCTGAGCGACGAGGGCCTGGAGGACGCGCTGTACGACAGCCAGGCGATGCGCGAGTTCGTGGGCGTGGACTTGGCACGCGAGCAGGCGCCTGACGCGACCACGCTGCTGAAGTTCCGCCGGCTGCTGGAGCAGCACGCGCTGACGAAGGCGATCTTCGACAAGGTCAACGTGCACTTGGGCGAGCGCGGGTTGCTGATGCGAGAGGGGACGCTGGTGGACGCGACGATCATCGCGGCGCCGAGCTCGACGAAGAACCAGGACGGTGAGCGCGACCCTGAGATGCACCAAGCCAAGAAGGGCCAGCAGTACTACTTCGGCATGAAGGCGCACATCGGCGTGGATGCCGACTCGGGCCTCGTGCACAGCGTGCGCGTGACCTCTGCCAACGAGAGCGACGTGGCCAACGCGCATGCGCTGCTGCACGGCCAGGAGCGCCGCGTGCACGGCGACTCGGGCTACACGGGCGTGGCCAAGCGAGAAGAGATCGTCGAGGCGCAGGCTGAAGGGCGCATCCGCGATGACATCGTCTGGCTGATCGCGGCCAAGCGCGGTGCC
>NZ_FRCQ01000050.1 GCF_900142965.1 Rhizobacter sp. OV335 | reverse complement strand
AACAGCGACGCCGTCGTCGCCGCCTTCGGCATGGACCCTCGCCCACGCGACTCCGGCCAGTACAGCGGCACACGTCAGCTCTCCAAGCGCGGCAACGCCGAGGAGCGCAGGCTCATCTACTGCGCCGCCATGGCTGCTTGCCGATATCCTCCGTTCAAATCCATGCGCGACAAGCTCGTCGATCGAGGCTTCTCCCCCATCCAGGCCTACTGCGCCATCGCTCGCAAGCTCCTGCGCATCGCCTTCGCCGTCTGGCGTTCCAACCAGCCCTTCAACCCTCAAAGGGTCGGATTGGCTTGACGGGGAACATAGAACCTACGAGTCTTGTAGCCCGGATGTCAATCCGGGTGCGGCCTTCGCAGCAACCCCTGCTGCAAGCCCAGCAACCCGCCCGCGCAACGCGGACTGCGGTCATAACGAACTGCCAAACGCTTTGTTCCCGCCGCCTGCGCGGCTGGCCACACTGCACCTTCGCACCTTCACTTCCGGATCACCCCGATGAGCTCGTCTTCGTTCCTGCGCCGCGCGCTGCTGCTGGCCGCGTCCACCTTCGTCGCCACCGCCGCCTGCGCGCAAGGCGGCACCGCCACCGACAGCCCGTATGGCCTGCAAACCCTCTGGACGCAGAGCGACGGCGTCGCGAGGACCGTGCTCGTGATCCTCGCGGTGATGAGCATCGGTAGCTGGTACGTGATCATCACCAAGCTGCTCGAACAACTGCGCATCGGCGGCCATGCGAAGCGCGCCGCTCGCGACTTCTGGAACGCCGGCACGGTGCAGGCCGGCGCCACCCAACTGGCCGAGCGCAGCCCGTTCCGCTTCATCGCCGAGAGCGGCCTCGCCGCGACGAAGAAGCACAGCGGCCTGCATGCCAAGGTCGACTTCAACGACTGGGTCGACCTGGCCGTGCACCGCGCGACCGAACGCGTGCAGCGCAGCCTGTCGTCGGGACTGAGCTTCCTCGCGACGGTCGGCTCCACCTCGCCCTTCATCGGCCTGTTCGGCACCGTCTGGGGCATCTACCACGCGCTGACCGCGATCGGCATCGCCGGCCAGGCCTCGATCGACAAGGTGGCCGGCCCGGTCGGCGAGGCGCTGATCATGACGGCCATCGGCCTGGCGGTCGCGGTGCCGGCGGTGCTGGGCTACAACTGGCTGGTGCGGCGCAACAAGGTGACGATGGAGTCGGTGCGCAGCTTCGGGGCGGACCTGCACGGCGTGCTGCTGGGCAGCCGCTCGACGCTGCGCGGCGGCAGCCGCTGATCGCGGAATCACTCCTGGGCCAAAAGGAGAGATGCGATGGCAATGAACGTGGGTAGTGGTGGCGACGGGGACGACGACGAGGTCGTCTCCAGCATCAACACGACGCCGCTGGTGGACGTGATGCTGGTGCTGCTGATCATCTTCCTGATCACTATTCCCGTCGCGAACTTCTCGGTGCCGGTGGAGCTGCCGAAGCGCAGCAACGAGTTGCGCGAGAGCACGCCGAAGGACGTGGTGATCTCGGTCGATGCGCAGGGCGGCACCTTCTGGTCCGATGCGTGCATCGCGGGGCGCGACGACCTGCAGCAGCGGCTGAAGAAGATCGCGGCGTAGAACCCGCAGCCCGAGGTGCACATCCGCGGCGATGCGCGCGGAGACTACGCGCCGGTCGGCCGCATCCTGCTGGCCTGCCAGCGCGCCGGCATCCTGAAGGTCGGCTTCATCACCGAACCGCCGCCGAGGGGATGAGCGCGATGCAACGCACGAAGAAGACACGCCGCACGCTGGTCGTCGAGGAACCGGTGGCCGACATCAACACGACGCCGCTGATCGACGTGATGCTGGTGCTGCTGATCATGCTGATCATCACGATCCCGATCCAGCTGCACAACGTGAACCTGCAGCTGCCGGTGGGCACGCCGCCGGTCGGCGCGGTGAAGCCCGAGGTGGTGACGATCGCGATCGACGGTGCGAGCACGGTGCACTGGAACGGCACGCCGCTGCGCGATGCGCGCGAGCTGCAGGAACGGCTGCAGGCCGCGGCCGCGCAGGCCGAGCCGCCGGAGCTGCACGTGCGGCCCGATGCGCACACGAAGTACGACCGCTTCGCCGAGGTGATGGTGGCCGTCGACCAGGCCGGCCTGCACCGCATGGGCGTGGTCGGCAGCGAGCAATTTGAATGACAACCAGGGAGCCTTCATGAGCGCCGTACTTCCCCCGTCGGGCGGCCCGCTGGCACGCGACGACAACCCTTCGTACCAGGACGGCGGCCCGCGCCGTGGTGCGGGCCTGGCGGCCGTGCTCGGCCTGCACGTGCTGATCGCGTATGCGCTGGCCTCGGGCCTGGCGCGCGAGGCGGTCGAGGTGATCAAGAAGCCGATCCAGATGAGCATCGTGCCGGAGGCACCACCGCCCCCGCCGCCACCGCCTCCGCCGAAGCTCGAGAAGATCCAGCCGGCACCGAAGCTGCTGGCCCCGCCGCCGCCGGCCTATGTGCCGCCGCCGGACGTGACGCCGGTGGCCGCTTCGGAGCCGCAGATCGTCGCGGTGCAGGCCGAGCCGCCGAAGGAGCCGGTGGTGATCGCCGCGCCGCCCCCGCCGGCCCCGGAGCCGAAGCCGGTGGTCGCGAAGCAGGAGATCAGCCTCGCGTGCCCGGGCTACCAGGGCGTGCTGGAGCAGGTGCTGGCCGATGCGTTCGAGCGCGTCGGCATCGTCGGCGCGGTGCGCACCCGCCTCACGGTGCGCGGCAGCCAGGTGGTCGACGCGGTGCCGCAATCGGGGCCGAAGGAGTACTACAAGTATGTGCAGGGCGCGGTGAAGCGCATGAAATGCTCGGCCGGTGGGGCCGAGGAGGTGCAGGTCGTTCTCGACGTGCTCTTCAAGCGCTGAACGCGCGCCGGGTCTTGTGATCAGCCGATAAGGTACACGTAGAGAATCTGGCAGTAGCTGCCGCTGCCGACAGCCGCCAGTTGCGTCCCCATCATCAAGGTCTTGCCGGTGGTCTGTGCGGTCAGCACCGTCGCCAGCACGCCCTTGTAGTTGGGGTCGGTCAGGTTCAGGAAGGCCCAGTTCGGATCGGTCGCGCCCGAGCAGGCGGTCACGCCGGACAGGTAGACACGCAGGTCGGCATTGCCGGGTGCGCCAGCATTGGCCGTGACCACCATGATCCGGGAGACGGTTCCGGCGATTTCGGCAGCGGAGCTGGTGGCCGCCAGTCCGAACGCCATCAAGGCAGCGGCGATCGATCGGCGAAGGCGCGCAGCGCGAAAGGTCAGCATGGGGTTCCTCCTTCAGAGCATCCAGATGCCCAGCACCAGCCCGGGATTCCCGGCGGTGCAACTGCCGTTGTAAAGCTGGTAGCGGATCCTGGCCTTCTGGTGCATCACCTTGGCCGTCATGACGACCGCCAGCATGGCGCGATGGTCGCGAGCACGACAGCCAGGACGGACAGGGCCGTCCTTGGCGCTGATGTTTTCGACATGTTTCCTCCCTCCAGGAAAGAACTGAACCGCTCTTGGTTGGCATCGTTCCGGAGGGCATCCACGTTATCGCAACCGCACCTCGTCGCCGACACGGAAGCTTACTGCATCAGACACTGGTCATGCTTGGTGACGCCATTCCGAATTGGCATCCGGGACCCGGACCGATTCAGTCGATCGCGAAAAAGTAGAACAGCCCGGCCCCACCCGTGCTCACCAGGTTCTCCTGCCCGCACCCCCGGCTCGCATGCGCCGAGTTCCACGAGCTGTTCCCGCCGCCCGTGCGATCGAAGTGCCCGACCTGCGCCGACCCATCGGGCGCGCTGCTGCCGTAGTTGCGGCAGGTGTGGTCCGCACCGTCGGCAAAGGCCGTCCCGTCCGGCAGCGAGCCGGTCAGGATGTCGTGCTGATTGGGCCGGTCGCCCGAACCCTTGATCGGCTCGTTCCTCTCGGTGAACACCGTGTTGCGCGTCAGGTTGCTGCCCAGCCGCGCCAGCTCCAGCGTGTCGCCGTGCAGGTGCGCGAGGTCGCGCGCCACCACCGCACCGCGCGCATTGGTCCACGGCCCCGCGCCGATGCGGTCGCGCGCATTCACCGCCGGCTGGCCGTTCGCCTCCTGCGTGCTCAGGTAGGCCCGCCAGGTCTTCGCGCCGTTGCCGACGGCGCTCGCCAGCTTCTTGCAATGCGCGTCGGCGCCGGCCAGGCCGCCGAGGTCGGCGCCCTTGCCGGTGCCTTCGCTGGTCACGAAGAACGTGAACGGCTTGGGTGGCTCGGCCGGGCGTGGCGCCGAGGCGGCCGTCTGTGCCTGCACCGACCCGATGGCCGCGCAGGCCAGCGCGGCCAGAAGTTTCTTCTGGCGATGGATCATCCTGGTTCTCCCCGTTGGATCAGTTCGCGTTGCGGAAGTCGTCGTGGCACGACTTGCACGAGCGGGCGAGCTTGCCGTGCTGCTCCTTCACCGCCGCCGCATCGCCCGCCTGCGCGACGCGCAGCAGCTCGTTGGCCTCTTTCGTGAACGCCGCGTTCAGCTCGGCCACGCGCTGCGTGTCCTTGAACAGCTCGGCCTTGGCGGTGGTGTCGTGCCAGCCCTTGCCGGCTTCGGTGCCGGGCGTGAACAGCGTCAGCAGGTTGGTGTTGGCCAGCGCCGCGATCGCGCTCGCCGATTTGACGACCTCGTCCTTGTTGTAGCTGCCGTCCACCGAGGCCTTGATGCGCGCGGTGTTCAGCGCGATCACCTGGAAGGCCGACTGGCGCCAGCGGATCTGGTTCTCGGGCTTCGGCGCCTGCTGCGCCCAGACTGTCGTCGTGATGGCGATGGCGCCGAGCGCCACAACGGTTGCAATGCGAATGCTCGTGGGTTTCATCATGGTCAGAGGTGGTGAAAGGGCATCAGGGGAATCACTTGAAGGGCTTGTGCGGGTCGTGGCAGTCGTTGCAGGCCTGGGCGATGCGCCGCGCGGCGCCGCCGGCCCGCTCGTAGTCGCCGGCCTCCAGCAGCGGCGCGATCGACGCCGCGAGCTCGCGGCCCTCGGTCGAGACCTGCAGCGCATCGGCGGCCGGCACGTCGTCGCGGAAGAAGGCTTCCATCAACGCATACAGCCGCTCGATCTCGCGGGCCTCGGCGCGCGCGGCGGGCGCATCCTGGCGCGCGATGCTCTTCTGCACCGCGACGCTGGACTTGTCGATCGCGCGCATCCAGACATCGAACTCCAGCACGCTGGCCGCGAACGCGGACGCGGCCAGCCCCGCGGCCACGAAGGCCGCGATCAGACAGGTCGGTGCTTTCATTTGTTTTTGTAGACCTCGTGGCAGGTCTTGCACGAACGCACCAACAGGCCGAGCGTGTCCGACGCGGCGTCGTAGTCCTCGCTCGCCAGCGCGCGGCGCAGCTCGCTCGCCAGCGCATGCGTCTTGCGCGAGAAGCCGACCGCATCGGCCGCGTCGCCCTTGGCCTCGTAGTAGCCCTGGACCTGCGCGAACCAGTCGACCAGCTGCTGCGCCTCGGCGGCCGCGGCCTCCTTGTTCTTCAGCGAGACGTTCGAGTCCAGGCTCTTGGTCGTGTCCTCGATGCCGCGCATCAGGTCGCCGTCCAGCGAGAAGGCCGCTGACGCCGCGCCGGCGACCAGCAGCCCGGCGAGCAGCGTGGAAATTCGCTTCGGCTTCAGACGAGGATCTCCTTGACGACGTCGCCGAACACCGAGGTCGGCTTCTCGGAGCGCCCCTGGTTCAGGAACGTGATCTTCTTGTGGTCCAGCCCGAGCTGGTGAAGGATGGTCGCCTGCAGGTCGTAGGTGTCGACCACGCCGCTGACCGCGCGCAGCCCGATCTCGTCGGTCGCGCCATGCGTGCCCGGCTTGATGCCGCCACCGGCCAGCCAGCTGGTGTAGCCCCAGGGGTTGTGGTCGCGGCCGTCGCCGCTCTGGCCATACGGCGTGCGGCCGAACTCCGAGGTCCAGACGACCAGCGTGCTCTCCAGCAACCCGCGCGACTTCAGGTCGGCCAGCAGCCCGGCCACCGGCTTGTCGACCTGCTTGCACATCACGCCGTGGTTCTTCTCGAGGCCGTTGTGCGCATCCCAACTGTCCACGCTGTTGTCCGGCGCGCCGGAGATGCAGTGCACGAAGCGCACGCCGCGCTCGACCAGCCGGCGCGCGCGCAGCAGCGCGGTGCCGTACTCGTCGGTCTCCTTCTGGCCGATGCCGTACAGCTCCTTGGTCGCTGCGGTCTCCTTCCTCATGTCGACCGCCTCGGGCGCCGAGCTCTGCATGCGGAAGGCCAGGTCATAGGACCTGGTGCGCGCCTGCAGCTCGGTGTCGTTCGGGAAGCCGGCCGCCTGGTGCTCGTTCAGCGACTTCAGCAGCGCCAGCGTGTTGCGCTGCTCGGCCTCGCTCAGGTTGGCCGGTCGCGCCAGGTGCAGGATCGGCGAATCGCCCTGGCGGAAGGCCGTGCCCTGGTAGGCCGCCGGCAGGAAGCCCGAACTCCAGATCACCTGGCCGCGCCCGCCGCCGGCCGCCCCCTTGCCGGTCGGCAGCACAACGAAGGCCGGCAGGTCGGGGTTCGACGAACCGAGCGCGTACTGCACCCACGCCCCCAGCGCCGGGCGCCCCGGCACCAGGCCGGCGGTGTGCAGCTTCAGCGACGAGATCACGTGCGTGCTGCCTTCGGTCTTGCAGCCCTTCAGGAATGCGATCTGGTCGACCTGCTTCGACAAATTCGGCAGCAGGTCGGACACCCACGCGCCGGTCTCGCCATGCTGCTTCCAGGTGCGCTTGGTCGCGAGCAGGTTGCCGACACCGCCGTCGGTGGCCGTCTTCAGGTTGCGGCCGAACGAGTCGGGCAGCGGCGTACCGGCCAGCTTGATCAGGTCGGGCTTGTAGTCGAACAGGTCCAGCGTGCTCGGCGCGCCGGCCATGTGCAGCCAGATGACGGCCTTGGCCTTGGCGGGGAAGTGCGGCTCGCGTGGTGCTTGTGGGTCGGCCAGCTCGCTCGCCCAGGCCGACTGGATGCCGAGTGCGGCGCCCGCGCCCAGCTGGCTGAGGAAGTCGCGACGCGAATGGTGGTGATGGTGGCTCATGTCTGTGTCCTTCTCAGAATCGGTAGGTGAATTCGTTGGAGTTCGCGACCGCGTGCACCAGGTCGACGAAGGCGGCCGCGCGCGCCGGGTTCAGCGAGGGCTCGGCCTTCTTGCCCTTGACGGCCTTGGCCTCGGAGCCCTTCGCGTCGTCGTCCTCGTCATCCGCGCCGGCCGCCGTCGACTTCAGCTTGTCCTGCTGCTTCGCCAGCGTCTGCACGAACACCGCCTGCTCGTAGCGGTCGGCACTGCGGCCGTACACCGTCTTGTAGAGCTGGTCGATCTGCGCCGTCAGCACCGGGCTCACGCCATAGCCTTCGGGCGCGTTCAGCTTCTTGCCCTACACCAGCTGCTGGCGCGTCAGCGCTTCCTGGCTGTCGAGGAAGGCCTGCAGCCTGCTGCGCTCGACGCTGTCGGGCTTGCGGGCATAGAGGATCTCGAACAGCCGGTCGATCTGCGCCGATTCCTTCGGTCCCGCTTCGCGGATCACGCGGCCGGCCAGCGCCTTCGACCACTCGAACACCAGGTCGCTGTTGATCAGCGCCAGCGCCTGCGGGGCTGTCGTCGTCACCTCGCGCTTGTTGTGCACCAGCTGCGGGTTGGCCCAGTCGAAGGTGTCGAGCAGCGGATACGGCGTGTTGCGGCGCACGAAGATGTAGACGCTGCGGCGGTGGTGGTCGTGCGGGTTCCCCGACGACCAGGTCGAACGACTTCGCGATCGCGCCCTTAGCATCCGAGGCCACCGCCACCGTGCCGGCACACGAGTCTCCCTGCCAAGCCGGATCTGCAAGGCATGCCGACAAGTCGGGCCGCCCGCATGCCCGCGCAGGCGCGGTGCGGCCTCCGAGACGACGAAGCTCGGCGACGAACCGGTGTCGAGAACGAAACTTTCGAGTCGGCCATGGACGCGCACATCGATGACCGGGCCGAAGCCTTCGTGGGCAGGCTGCTGCGAGAACGGGTGATCGAAGAGCAACGCCTCGGCTTGGGCCGCGGAACGACTCGTCAGAAACGCCAGCGCGCGGATGATCAGAAGAAGCTTGGCAACTCTCACGCAACGCTCCCCTCAGTCACCCTTCAGCCATCTCCTGCCGTCCCTCCGGCAACCGGATCACCCCGGTCCGGTAGTCGTACTCGAACACCTCGCCGTGCCGCCCCCATTCGATCGCGGTGCGCAGCACGCGCTCGGCCTCGGCGGCATCGAGGCTGTCGCTGAGCAGGCGCAGGAACGGCTCCTGCGGCAGCTCGCCCGAGCTCTCCTGCTCCAGGCTGTGCCGGATGTGCGCGGCCAGCGGCACCGTGGCCAGCAGCTGCTGGCCGAACAGCTGCTGGCGCAGCGTGTGGTCGCCGTCCACATAGCGCCGCCCGAGCGGCGTCATGTGCAGGTCGCCATCGGCGAGCTGCGCCAGGCCCAGCAACGACAAGCCCTGCGTCAGCGGCAGCAGCTCGTGGTCGGTCAGCTCGGTCTCCTCGGCCAGCTTCGGCAGGTCGGCATGGCCGGCGAACAGGTCGTCGGCCAGCAGCTCCAGCAGCCCGTCCATGCGGCTCACGTCGGCCTGCGGCAGGCGGTGCGCCAGCGGCAGCGCGGCCGGCTCGCCGGCCGGGCGGCGGCCGGTGCCGGCGGTCATCAGCGCATAGACCTCGTCGACCAGCTGCCGCACCTCGGCGCTGTCCGGGTCGCGCGGGCGCGGCAGCTGCACCGAGAGCTGGCAACGCACCCGCCCGGGGTCGCTCGCGAAGATCAGCACGCGGTCGGCCATCAGCACCGCTTCCTGGATGTTGTGCGAGACCACCAGCATCGCCTTGGTCGGCATGCGGCGCGAGGTCCACAGCGCGAGGATCTCCTCGCGCAGCCGCTCGCCGGTCAGCACGTCGAGCGCCGAGAAGGCCTCGTCCATCAGCAGGATCTCGGGCTCCACCACCAGCGCCCGTGCGATGCCCACGCGCTGGCGCATGCCGCCCGACAGCTCGCGCGGCAGCGCACCCTCGAAGCCTGCGAGGCCGATCAGCTGGATCGCCGCCACCGCGCGCGCCGCGCGCTCTGCCGGCGCCATGCCGCGCGCCTCAAGCCCGAGCTCGACGTTCTGCTGCACCGTGAGCCACGGGAACAGCGCGAACGACTGGAACACCATCGCGATGCCACGCGCCGGGCCGTGCAGCGGCTGCTCGCGGTAGCGCACGTCGCCGGCATCGGCCGGGATCAGCCCGGCCAGGATGCGCAGCAGCGTCGATTTGCCCGAGCCCGACTGCCCGAGCAGCGACACGATCTCGCCCTCGGCCAGCCGGAAGTCCACGCCCTCGAGCACCGCGCGCGCGCTGCCATCGGCCGAGCGGAACGACTTGCCGACGCCCTTCAGTTCGATCAGTGTCTTCATGCCTGTTCCCCAGGTCCCTAGAAATGCATGCGGTCTTCGGCCAGCCGATACAGGCGGCGCCAGACCAGGTGGTTCATGCCCATCACGAACACGCACATCACGCCGATGCCGAGCGCGATGCGCGGAAAGTCGCCGATCGCCGTCATGTGCGCGATGTAGCTGCCCAGCCCCTTCGCCTGCAGCGTGGTGTCGCCCCAGGTCACGTACTCGGCGACGATGCTGGCGTTCCACGAGCCGCCGCTGGCGGTGATGGCGCCGGTGACGAAACTCGGGAACACCGCCGGCAGCAGGTAGCGGCGCCAGCGCAGCCAGCCCGACAGGCCCAGGTTCTGCGCCGCGTAGCGCAGCTCGGTCGGGATGCCGCTCGCGCCGGCGATCACGTTGAACAGCAGGTACCACTGCGTGCCCAGCACCATCAGCGGCGACAGCCAGATGTCGGGGTTCAGCTTCCAGCGCACGATGAACAGCACCGCCACCGGAAACATCAGGTTGGCCGGGAACGCCGCGAGGAACTGCGCCACCGCCTGCAGCCGCCCGGACCAGCGCGGGTTCATGCCGATCCAGATGCCCACCGGCACCCACACCAGCGCGGCCAGCGCCGTCAGCACCAGCACGCGCAGCATCGTGATCGAGCCGAGCACCAGCACATGCCCGGCCTCGGCCCAGCCGACCTCGGTGTGGATGAAGCGCAGCAGGTGCCACAGCGCGATCAGCACCGCCGCGGCCAGCAGCGCGTCCCACGCACGCTGCAGCGTCGCGCCGGCCGGCCGCGCGCGGGCGCGGATCGAGGTGCCGTCGTGGCGGCGGCGGAACAGCGTCAGCGAGCGGCCGAACAGCGCCGCGATGCGCAGCGCGAACGGCTGCAGCCGCTCGGTGCGGCGCAGCCAGGTCAGCAGCCACGACGACGGCGCGCTCTCGCTGCTGCCCTCCTCGAAGCGGAACTTGTCGGCCCACGCCAGCAGCGGCCGGAAGAACAGCTGGTCGTACAGCACGATGCCGACCAGCATCGCGCCGATCGCCCAGCCGATCGCGTGCAGGTCGCGCTGCTCGATGGCCAGCGCGATGTACGAGCCGATGCCGGGCAGCTTGATGCTCTGCTGCGAGACCGCGATGGCCTCCGACGCGACGACGAAGAACCAGCCGCCCGACATCGACATCATCATGTTCCACAGCAGCGCCGGCATCGCGAACGGCAGCTCGAGCCGCCAGAAGCGCTGCCAGCCCGACAGCTGGAACACGCGCGCCGCCTCCTGCAGCTCGGGCGGCACGGTGCGCAGCGACTGGTAGAGGCTGAAGGCCATGTTCCAGGCCTGCGACGTGAAGATCGCGAAGATCGCCGCGCATTCCACGCCGAACAGGTTGCCCGGGAACAGCGCGATGAAGCCGGTGACGGTGATCGACAGGAAGCCGAGGATCGGGATCGATTGCAGGATGTCGAGCAGCGGCACCAGCACGCGCTCGGCGGCACGGTACTTGGCGGCGAGCGCCGCGAACACGCAGGCAAACACCACCGAGGCGCCGAGCGCGAGGAACATGCGCAGCGTGGTGCGCAGCAGGTAATACGGCAGCGCGCTCGGGTCGAGCGTCAGCGGCAGCACCTCGCCGAGCTGGTAGGGGCGCGCCATCTGCGAGCCGCCCCAGGCCAGCAGCACCAGCGCCGCGAGCACCAGCGGCAGCAGCGCCCAGTCCCAGCGGTTGCCGCCGGACTCGACCACCTGGCGCGGGAAGAAGCGTTTGTCGGTCATCGGAGCATGGAATGACGGGTGGTCGGGCGCCGGGCGATTGTCGTCGCTGCGGGTGTCGGCCTGCGGGCCTGCGCCGGTGCGCATGTTGCGCCGTGTGTCGCCCACCCCCGATTCGCGCCCCCCGGCCTCCGGGGGTGGATCCGGGTTGGCGGCCCCCGCCGCATTCCTACAATCCCGCGGATGTCCTGCCCACCGTGTCCGTGAGCGCACTGCCCGCCCCCGTCGGCGACCTGTTGTGGGGCCCGTCCGGGCGCCGGCGCGGCCACGCCCGGCTGACGCTGCTGGCGCTGGCGGTCTACCTGCTGTTCTCGGCGGTGTGCTGGCTGGAGGTGCAGCTGGGGATGATGCAGGCCGCACCGGCCGCCTGGCTGTGCGCGACCAGCCTGGCCGGTATCTCGGTCTTCTACGGGCTGGTGCGCAGCGGCATCAGCGAGCGGCTGTCGCACGACCCGTCGCTGACGATGCCGCAATCGGTGTTCGGCATCGCGATCACCGCCTGGGGCTACGCCATCAATCCGCAGCTGCGCGGCGCGGTGATGGCGATCATGCTGCTGAACCTGGTGTGGGGCATGTTCGTGATGTCGCCGCGCGAAGCCCGGCTGCTGGGCGCGCAGGCGCTGGTGCTGCTGGGCGGCGTGATGCTGTGGAAGTCGCGCACCGACCCGGCGCAGTTCCCGCCGCACATCGAGGCGATCCAGTTCCTGTTCTGCGTGATCCTGATGACGGCGATGTCGGCGCTGGCGGTCAGCATGGGCCGGCTGCGCGCGAAGCTGCGGCAGCGCCAGGCCGAGCTGCAGGCGGCGCTCGCGAAGATCCACCACCTGGCGACGCGCGACGACCTGACCGGCCTCGTGAACCGCCGCCACCTGACCGAGCTGCTGGACGCCGAACGGACGCGGCAGAAGCACCACGGCCAGCCGCTGAGCCTCGTGCTGATGGACCTCGACCACTTCAAGCCGATCAACGACAACCACGGCCACGCGGCCGGCGACCAGGTGCTGAAGATCTTCGCCGACGCGGCCCAGGCCGCGCTGCGCGACACCGACGTGCTCGGCCGCTGGGGCGGCGAGGAGTTCCTGCTGATGCTGCCGTCGACGCCGCAGGCCCAGGCGCTGCAGTGCGTCGACCGGCTGCGCGCGGGGCTCGCGGCAGCGCCGTTCGACGAGGTGGCACCGGGACTGCGGCTGACCTTCTCGGCGGGCCTGAGCACCTGCGGCGACGGCGAGGCGCTGCAGGCGGCGATCGAGCGCGCCGACAAGGCGATGTACCGCGCCAAGCTGCGCGGCCGCGACGGCACGGTGGTCGGCTGAACGCTGCCCAACTCTCCTGAACTCTGCTGAAGTCTGCTGACACCAGGTGTCAGCATCCCCGGCGCAGCATCACCCTCCCAAGAGACGAGGAGATGCCCCGATGACCGTGATGACGCTGGAACGCCCGGCCCGTGCCGTGGCTGCTGACACCATTCCGTCCCCTTGTGCCATCGTCGAGCTGCGGCGCTATGCGCTGCACCCCGGCCGGCGCGAGACGCTGATCGAGCTGTTCGACCGCGAGTTCGTGCACACGCAAGAGGACTGCGGCATGCGCGTGCTGGGCCAGTTCCGCGACCTCGACGCGCCCGACGATTTCGTCTGGCTGCGCGGCTTCGCGAACATGGCCGAGCGGCGCGACGCGCTGGCCGCGTTCTACGGCGGCCCGGTGTGGCGGCGCCACCGCGACGCCGCCAACGCGACGATGCAGGATTCGTCGAACGTGCTGCTGCTGCGCAACGTGCAGACCGCCGCCACCCACGCGCCGCGGCCCGGCATGCTGCTGGCGGTGGTGTGCGCGCTCGATGCGCCGGCCACGCCCGAGCTGGTGCAGCGCTTCGAGCACGAGGTGCGGCCCTGCCTGGTGGCCGCCGGCATGGAGGTGCAGGCCGTGCTGAAGACCGAGCACACGACCAACGACTTCCCGGCGCTGCCGGTGCGCACCGACACCGAGGCCTTCGTGTGGATCTGCCGCTTCGACGGCGTGGCCCACCAGCTCGACTGCGCCGACCGTCTGTTCACCTCGGCGATCTGGCGCGATGCGGTATGGCCGCGCTGGCTGTCGCGGCTGCGTTCGGCACCGGAGATGTTCCGCCTGCAGCCCACCGCCGGCTCGGCCTGGCGCTGAGACCCTTCACCGTCCCGATCTTCTGGAGACCACGATGAGCTACACACTGGACCGCACCGGGCAGCCGGACGACTTCGACTTCCTGCACGGCCGCTGGCAGGTCGAGAACCGCTGCCTCGCGACGCGCACGCCGGGCAGCAACGACTGGAAGGAGTTTCCGTCGGTGCTGGGGTGCGAGCCGCGCCTGGGTGGCATCGCCAATGTCGAACAGATCGACTTCCCGACACAGGGCTGGTCGGGCATGACGATGCGGCTGTTCGACATCACGAAGCGGCAGTGGTCGATCTACTGGATCAGCAGCCGCACCGGCACGCTGTACCCGCCGGTGCACGGCGGCTTCAGCGGCGACCGCGGCGAGTTCTACGGCGAAGACGAGGACAACGGCCGCAAGGTGTATGCGCGCTTCGTGTGGCTGCGCCAGGGGCCGGATTCGGCGCGTTGGGAGCAGGCCTTCTCGCCGGATGGCGTGGAATGGGAGACCAACTGGACGATGCAGATGACGCGCGTGCCCGGCTGAGCTGCACCGGCCGGAGGACTCAGGGCCCCGCGCCGAAGTGATCGCGCAGTGCTTCGCCCGCGCCGGGCATGAACTCGAAGGCCAGCCCGCCTTGCTCGACCAGCGCGGCGTTGCCGGGGCCATGGCCGGGGGTCCTGACGTGCAGTGGCAGCCACTGCGCCTTCAGGGCCTCCAGCGCACCGGCCCAGGTGCCACCGGTGCCGAACGCGCAATCGATCACCAGCGCGTGGTCGGCCAGCGCGTAGATGTACTTGTTGCGCCCCATCGCGTTGCCGGTGTGGAAGCCGACCTCCGGCGCGAAGGGTGATACCAGGGTCAGGCGGCCCTGCTGCAAGCCGCCGCGGTTCAGCCGGCCGAGGCTCGCCTTCAGCAACTCGCCGGGCAGCACGCCGATGGCCTGACCGCCGGCCTCGATGGCACCCTGCATCGCCGCGGTGTCGACACCGCGTGCGCCGCCCGAGATCACCAGCATCCCTTCGTCAGCGCACGCCGCCGCCGTCAGCCGCGTGTACTCGAGCGCCGCCTCGCCGGCATCGCGCGAACCGACGATGGCGACGCCGCCCTGGTCGAGTAGCTCCTGGCGGCCCGCGCCGTACAGCAGCGGTGGCGCGGCATGCTTCAAGCGGCGCTTCAAGGCGCGCGGATAGGCGGTATCGCCGCGCGAGATCACCCACAGGCCGGCACGGCTCCAGCGCTCCAGCGCCAGCGCCATCGCGGTGCCGCGTTCCAGCAGGAACTCGATGCGCGGGCGCTCCAGCGCGATCTCGTGCACGCTGTCGAGCGCCGCCCGCCCCGCGGCAGCCAGCAGGTCGGCCGGCCGCATGCTGCGCTCGTTCAGCCACCGGGCCAGCGCGGCGTAGTCGTTGGTCGACAGCGGCTCGACAAGCGCTTGCCCTTCACCACCGAACCTGCCGCACAACAGCAGGACCGCTTCGGTGTCGGCGCTCAATCCCTCGGCACTCATCGTCGTGGCACTGCTGGTGAAAGCTACTTCGCCGACGTGACGGCGAGGGCGAACGGATAGACGGCGCCCGCGCCCGCCTGCCGCAGCAGCGCGGTCGCGAGCGTCAGCGTCCAGGCCGAATCGACCAGATCGTCGACCAGCAGCACCGGCCCGTCGACGCCCTGCTGGTCATCGACGACAAACGCCCCATCGAGGTTGTGGCACTGGTGGAAGCGGTTTTCCATGTCGCGCTGCGGCTGCGTCTCGCGCGTCTTCACGAGGGCCGGCCGGAACGGTACCCCCAGGGCCTCGGCGAGGCGCCTGGCAAAGTCGGGCACCAGCTCGGGCTGCCGCATCGACGGGATGCAGGTCACCCAGGTCACCCGCGCGGCCTCGGCCCACCGATCGCGGACCAGCTCCGCAGCCGCCTCGACCAGCTCGTCGTCGAAGCGGCCCTGCGCCCTGCCGCGCGCCACCAGCTGCCCCCAGACCGGCTCGCCCCAGCGCGACAGCACCCGCCCCGCTTCACCGCGCAGCCCCTGCGCGATGTTCTGCTTGCTCCAGCCGTGTTCGGCCACGTACTGCGGCAGCGCGTCGATGTCCCATTGCTTCTTCAGCTCCAGCGGCATCTCGCTGTGCCTCGTGAAGCGCTGCGCCGCGATCAGCAGCGCGCGATCGATCTCCACCGGCAGGACAGGCCGCCCCAGGCACACCGCACAGCGGCCGCAGGCCTGCGTGCCGACGTCATCGAGCGCATCCGCCAGGAACTGCATCAGGCAGCGCTCGTTGGCGAGGTACTGCTTCATCTGCGCCCATTCGGCCTCGCGCTGCTGCGTGAGGTGCGCGATGCGCTGGCGGTCGAGCCGGAACGGCTGCGCGGTGCGGTACCACGCGCCGTCGAGCCGCAGCACCGGCGACGCCGGCTCCACCACCAGCAGCTTCAGCACCTTCTCGATCTGCGACTGCCGCAGGTTGACCGCACGCTCCAGCGCGCGCACGCTCAAGCCGCCGTCGGCGGCCTCCAGCGCCCCGAGGATCCGGTCGACCTGCCCTTCCGGCGGGAAGGCGGCATCGCGGAAGTATTCATTGATGTCCTCCTCTTCTTCGCCCGACAGCAGCACGCCGCAGGCGGCGGGAATCGCGCGGCCGGCCCGCCCCACCTGCTGGTAGTAGGCGACCACGTTGCCCGGCGTCTGGTAGTGGATGACGAAGTGCAGGTCCGGCTTGTCGTAGCCCATGCCGAGCGCGGTGGTGGCGACCAGGCACTTCAGGCCGTTGGCCAGCAGCGCCTGTTCGAGCGCCTGCCGCTCGTCGTCGGGCTTGCCGGCGTGGTACGCGCGGGCATCAATGCCCTGCAGCTGCAGCCACTCGGCGACCCGGTCGGCATCGCGCGTGGTCAGCGTGTAGACGATGCCGCTGCCCGGCAGGCCCGGGATGCGACCCGCCAGCCAGGCCAGGCGGTCGGCCGCGCCCGGCAGCCGCATGTTCTGCAGCGCCAGGCTCTCGCGCAACAGCGGCCCGCGCTGCACGACCACGCCGGCACCGAGCTGCGCGGCGACATCCGCCTCGACGCGCCGGTTGGCCGTGGCGGTGGTGGCCAGCACCGCGATGTTGCCCGGCAAGCGCGCCAACACCTGGCCGACGCGCCGGTAGTCAGGCCTGAAATCGTGGCCCCAGTCGGAGATGCAATGTGCCTCGTCGATGACCAGCAGGCCGATGCGCGCGGCGATGGCCTGCAGCGTGCCGGCGACGAACTCGTCGTTGGCCAGGCGTTCGGGCGAGATCAGCAACAGGTCGACCTGGCCGGCCAGCAGTTCGTCGCGCACCACGCCCCAGTCGTCGCGGTTGGTCGAATTGACGGTGAGCGCCTTCAACCCGAGCCGTTGCGCCGCGTCGATCTGGTTGCGCATCAGCGAGAGCAGCGGCGAGATGATCAGCGTGACGCCGGCGCCCTGCGCCCGCATCAACGTGGCGGCGACGAAATACACCATGCTCTTGCCCCAGCCGGTGCGCTGCACGCACAGCACCTTGCCGCGGCGGTTCACGATGTGGTCGATGGCCTCCCACTGACCCGCGCGGAACTCGGCCTCCGGCTGGCCCATCGCGACGCGGAAACAGCCCAATGCCTCGGCTTCGACGACCATGTGTGCTGTTCCTTGCAGGGGCCCGGCCGACCCGGGCTGCGGGGCAGTGTACCGACGCGCGACGGCGCGTCAGTTCACGACCAGGACTTCTGCAGCAGCCGGTGCGCCACGTCGGCCGCGGCGGCATCCCCCGTCATGTGCGCGCGCACGATCGCGCCCTCGACGATCAGCAGCGCGTCTTCCGCGGCCCGCACCGGCTGTGGGTGGCCGCAGCGCCGCGCGAGTGCGAGCAGGCAATCCTGCAGCTCGTCCTTGTGGCTTTGCACCACGCTGATCGCCTCGCCCTGCGCCGAGCCCTCGGCCAGCGTGTTGATGAAGGCGCAACCGCGGAAATCCGGCTCCTCGAACCATTCGCGCAGCACCTCGGCCGCGCGCTCCATCGCCGGCCCGGCGGCGTCGCAGCGCTGCTCCAGCCTGCGCGTGAACCACGTCATCCAGCGCTCGTGCCGCAGCCGCAGGAAGGCCAGCACCAGGTCGTCCTTCGATGGGAAGTGGCGGTAGAACGAGGCTTTCGCGACCTGCGATTCGGCAATCAGCCGGTCGATGCCGACCGCGCGGATGCCGTCGGCGTAGAACAGCCGCATCGCGGTCTCAAGGATGCGCTGGCGGGGTTCGAGCGGGGCGGCGGTGGTCGTCATGGCCGCAGTTTGACAGACAGATCTGTCTGCCTCAAGATTCGGCACGTAGACAGATCTGTCTACTCACAAGGAACCGCCATGGAAACACCCCGCCCGCCGTTGCCCCCGTTCACCGAAGAATCCGCCACGCTGAAGGTGCGCCTGGCCGAAGACGCCTGGAACAGCCGCGACCCCGACCGCGTCGCCGCCGTCTACACCGAGGACACGCGCTGGCGCAACCGGGCCGAGTTCCCGGTCGGCCGAGAGCAGGTGCGCCTCTTCCTGCAGCGCAAGTGGGCGCGCGAACTCGACTACCGGCTGATCAAGGAGCTGTGGGCCTTCGGCGGCGCGCGCATCGGCGTGCGCTTCGCCTACGAGTTCCACGACGATTCCGGCCAGTGGTTCCGCAGCTACGGCAACGAGAACTGGGAGTTCAACGCGCAGGGCCTGATGGAGCGCCGCTACGCCAGCATCAACGACCTGCCGATCCAGCCCGAGCAGCGCCTGTTCCACTGGCCGCTCGGCCGCCGCCCCGACGACCACGCCGGGCTCAGCGCGCTGGGGCTGTGACGGTGGCAGCCGCGGGCACGGCCTTCGGCTTGCGGAACACGATCACGTTGCCGGCCATCACCAGCACCAGCCCGAACAGCGCCGGCGCGGTCCACTGGTAGCCCTCGACCCAGGCCGACACGTTCAACGCGACCACCGGGAACAGCACCGTGCTGTAGGCGGCGCGCTCTGGCCCGAGGCGGCCGACCAGCGTCAGGTAGGCGGTGAAGCCGATCACCGAGCCGGGGATCGCGAGGTACAGCAGCGCGCCGACGTAGGTGGGCGATGGGTCGAACGCCCAGCCGACGCCGGCCACGCCGCAGCCGGCCGCCAGCACCGTCGCGCCGATCAGCATGCCCCAGGCGTTGGTGACGACCGGCGCATTGCCGAGCGCCTGCAGGCGCGTCGACAGCATGTTGCCGGCCGAGAAGCACAGCGTGCCGGCCAGCCCGAGCGCCAGGCCGGTCAGCGTGTCGGGCGACGCATCGTGGCGCGTCAGCTCCGGCCAGAACAGTGCCGCCAGTCCCGCCATGCCGAGCGCGCTGCCGGCCAGCACGCGCGGCGCGAGCGGCCGGCCGAGGAAGACGCGTGCGTTGAACGCGTTCCACACCGTCGCGGTGGAGAACAGCACCGCGACCAGCCCGCTCGGAATGAAGCGGCTCGCGTGCAGGAAGCAGATGAAGTTCAGGCAGAACAGGCACAGGCCCTGGGCCGCGATCAACTTCATCGCGCGGGCGTCGGGCCGCTTCAGCCGCCCGGTGGCGGCCAGCCAGATGAACAGCACCGCGGCGGCCAGCGCGAAGCGGTAGGCGATGGACCACGGGATCGGCACCGGGCCGAGCTGCAGCTTCAGCGCGATCCAGGTGGTGCCCCAGATCAGCACGGTGAGCGCGTAGAGGAAGAGGTTCATGGCGGCGAGTGTCGGCCACAGCGTGTGAATCCGGTTGCACAAAACTGCGGTTCGTCGCGGCCGGCTCCTGCGCGCGCGCGATGTGGCCGCTACAGTGGCGAGGCCATGGTGACCGCGCCCGACCTGTCCCGCCACGAAGTGTTCGACGTGCTCGCGCACTCGCGCGCGCAACTGCTGCGCAGCGCCACGCTGGGCGACGGCCTGGCGGTCGCGGTGTGGCGCAACGCGGCCGACGCGACGCGCTACAGCCGGCCGTCGCACCACACGCTGTCGCTGTACCTGAGCGGCGGCCACGGCACCTGGCGGCGCGAGGTGCCCGACCTGCGCGGCGAGCCGGGCCGGCTGTGCGTGATGCCGGCCGGCCACGAATCGCGCTGGGTGGTGGGCGGCGAGCAGAGTTTCGTGCACCTGTACTTCGACGAGGCGCAACTCGCGCCGCTGGCGGTGCGCCTGCTCGACCGCGAACCGCGCGAGGTGCAGGTGCCCGACCTGACCTTCGTCGGCGACACCCGCGTGGCCGGTCCGCTGCACGCGCTGGCGATGCTGGACTGGCAGGATCCGCAGGCGCGCTTGCAGGCGAACGCGCTCGGGCACGAGGCGCTGGCCGCGTTGCTGATTGGGCACGCGACGCGCGGTCACCGCACGCCGCCGCGCGGCGGGTTGTCGGCACACGTGCGGCGGCGGCTGGTCGAGTGGACCGAAGCGCGGCTGGCCCAGCCGCTGACCATCGGCGAGATGGCTGCCGTCGCGGCGCTGTCCGAGCACCACTTCGCGCGCATGTTCCGCACCTCGTTCGGCATCGCGCCGCATGCCTGGGTGCTGTGGCTGCGCATCGAGCGGGCCAAGCAGCTGCTGCGGCATTCCGATGCGCCACTCGACGAGGTGGCGCGGCAGTGCGGGCTGGCCAGCGCGAGCCACCTGGTGAACCGGTTCCGCGCGAGGACCGGGGTCACGCCCGGGCAGTTCCGCCAGTTCGTGAAGTGATGGCTGCGTCGCTCAGGGCTTCTTGACCGAGGCCCTTTGCCGGCGCGGACTCGGCACCTCGCTCGTCTTGGCAGACGGATAGGTCAGCGTTGCACGACGGATCGACTCCTTCAGGAAATCGGGAAGGCTCTCGATCTCCTTGCGTGCCGCGTCGAACTGGTCCATGAATTCCTTGTAGTGCAGCTTCATTCCGTTCTCCTGGCGTGAGGCTCCACGCGCAACCTGCCTGTCTCTTCCACGACGATCGCTTCTGCAAGCGTGTACGTGATCACGAGACGTTCGATCGGTGGATGCGATGCGATCTGGTCACCGCTCTTGATCTTACCTTCGGCACTCTTTCGGGCACCGCGACTCTCGAAGAACTCGACATAGCGCCTGGGCGCCACGCCGACGAAAGCCAGGAAGTTCACGCGGCCGACGGAGGTTTCTGCCGGCTCGACGCTGATCGAGTCTTCGTAGAGTTGTGCAGACCGGCTCTTCTCGTACGGTTCGATGAACACGACCTCGCGGATACCGGCCGCAACGATGTGTCGAGCACAGAGGTGGCAGGGGAATGTGGTGCTGAACAGCCGCGCATCCTGCAGGCGGGCGCCGACACGCGCCGCGTGGGTGATGGCTGCCATCTCGGCATGCACGGCCCGTCCGAACTCGATCACGTCGAAAAGCTGTGCGTCCCGCAAGCACGGCTCCGTGCCAAACAGGGCGCCGTCGGCCAGTTCGGCGTTGGATCGTCCGCTCTGATCCTCGGCCAGAAGGCCATGCCTGCGCAGCCGATCGAACGTGTCTTCGACAATCTCCCGCTTGACGTCGACGTTCGAATCGCTGCCGCGCTCGTAGTCACGTCCTGGCGACGGATCTTCGCCCCAGTACAGTCCGCCGCCGAAGCACGGAACTTCGTTGCAACCTGTGGCAATCAGGTCCCCCGCCTGGGACACGACGGCGGCACCCACCTGCCGCGACAGATCGAGCGAGCGCAATGCCGCCGCCTTGGCGAAGAACATGGCCTGTTCGTCGCGCGTTGGAGAGATGTAGGGGTTTCCGAACGTGAGCTGCAGCAGGCGCTTCAGCTGAGCTTCCAGCCCCGGTCTTGAATCGCTGGTCACGAAGTAGTCCGCGAGCGGAAACGTCCTGCCAACACGCTGGCCGAGGTTGCGCCCTTCCTCTTCGTGGTCACGCGCCAGCAGTTCGCTCGCGTACTCGAGGGCGTGAGACTTCCTGGCTGCCAGCGAAGGTGCGATCAATCGCTCGATGTACTGCAGCCTCGACGCGCGCGACGCGTACACCGAGATCAACGTGAACGCCCGGTCGTAGACCTGTCGAAACAGCTCGACCTCTTCCGGGCGCTTGAACGAGCGGATCACGTAAGCCACGCGCGATGCCGGCTTGTACACGTCGCCCGTCCGCTTCAGACGGAAGGCCCGAATGGCCGCGACGGCCAGCCGGGCCACGACATCGGCCAGACCGCTTTGCTCCCGAAGCGCGGTTCCCCGCTCCATCAGCGACTTGATGCGCTCGTGTCGGTTGGCGAATGCATGAGACTGTCCGAGGTAGTCCGTGATGAGATCGCTGAGCCGGATCTCGATCGCTTCGTACTGCATCGCCTTCAGTTGGCTTTGGAGTACGTCGCAGACCTTGTCGAGGTCGATGCCGGTCGGACCGACAAACCCGAAAACCAGCTCGACGTTCGCAGCATCAGGTGGACTCGCGGAGCCTGGGCCCCGCGACTTTCGAGTAGGACCCTTGCGCATTCCTGGCTCTCCGTTCGGTCGATGCGGGAGCCTGCCAGCCGAAGGTGCAATCGAACAGCGTCCAATGATCCTCTTGCGCACCGCGCAACGGGACGATCTCACCCGACCTGCTTCTGGATCTCCCCCGCCACCGCACTCAGCGGCAGCGTCCGCTGCGCGCCGCCGCGCTTGATCGCTTCCTTCGGCATCCCGAACACGACGCAGCTCTCCTCGTCCTGCGCGATGGTCTGCGCGCCGACCTTGCGCATCTCCAGCAGGCCGGCCGCGCCGTCGTCGCCCATGCCGGTCATGATCACGCCGAGCGCATTCGCGCCGGCGCTGCGCGCGACCGAGCGGAACAGCACGTCGACCGACGGCCGGTGGCGGTTCACCAGCGGGCCGTCGATCACCTCGACGAAGTACTGCGCGCCGCTGCGCTTGAGCAGCATGTGCCGGCCGCCCGGCGCGATCAGCGCGCGGCCCGGCAGCACGCGGTCGTTGTGCTCGGCCTCCTTCACCTCGATGCGGCACAGGCTGTCCAGCCGGGCCGCGAAGGCCGCGGTGAACTTCTCCGGCATGTGCTGCACGATCACGATGCCCGGCGTAACCCGCGGCAGCGCGGTCAGCACCTCTTCGAGCGCCTGCGTGCCGCCGGTGGACGTGCCCAGCGCCACCACCCGCTCGGTGGTCTGCGTCATCGCGCGCGTGGCCGGCGGCAGGATCACGTCGGCGGTGTTCTTCGCGGCCGGCGTCGGCGCGACCGCCGGCCCCGCGGCCAGCCGCCGCACATTGGCCTTGGCTGCGGCGCGGACCGTGCTGATCAGTTCCTCGCCGCTCGCGCTGAGGAACTGCTTCAACCCGAGCTTCGGCTTCGTGACGATCGCCACCGCGCCGGCGGCCATCGCCTCCAGCGTGGTCTTCGCGCCGCGCTCGGTCAGCGTCGAGCAGATCACCACCGGCGTCGGCTTCTGTTGCATCACCATGCGCAGGAAGGTGATGCCGTCCATGCGCGGCATCTCGACGTCGAGCACGATCACGTCCGGCCAGTCGAGCTTGAGCCGCTCGATCGCCAGCACCGGGTCGGCCACCGCGGCCATCACCTCGATGCCGGGCGCTTCATCCAGCAACGCGGTGACGACCTGGCGCACCACCGCCGAATCATCGATCACCATCACGCGGATGTTGCTCATGACGCGCCGCCATCCAGCGGCATCGATGCCGATTCCGGGTTGACCTGCCGCACCCAGACGTCGCCGGTCGCCAGGTCGAAGATCATCTGCCGATGCCCGTTGCCGAACAGGCTCTCGGAATGCACGCGGATGCCGTGTGCCAGCAGCAGGTCGCGCGCCGCCTCGCCGTTGCGGCGGCCGATGTTCGGCACCACGGCCGCGGCCTGCTCGGGGAACATGTTGCCGCCGCCGAAGATCTTGGCCTCGCACTCGGCCGGCACGATGCCGCGCTTGTGCAGCTGGCGCAGCATCAGCGCCAGCGCCTCCTCGCCGTAGCGCGCGTCGGGCACGCCCTGCTGGCTCGGCGAGCGCGCGGCCAGCAGGAAGTGCGACATCGCCCCGACGCGCCGCGCCGGGTGCCACAGCGTGATCGACACGCACGAGCCGAGCAGCGTGCGCATGCGCAGCGGCGCCTCGCCCACGGCGTACTCGCCGGGCTGCAGCACGCGGTCGCCGGGCTCGGTGCTGTCGAATCGGATCGTGCTCGCCGCCATCTCGTGCCTCCCACCACGCTCACGGCTTGCGGTAGATCGACGGCGCCACCTGCTGCAGCGCCGTGCTGATGTCGTTCAGGCTCTCGGAATGCCCGATGCAGAAGAACCCGCCCGGCTTCAGCTGCTCGATGATGCGCGCCACCACCTGCCGCTTGGTGTCGCCGTTGAAGTAGATCATCACGTTGCGCAGGAAGATCACGTCGAACGCCGCGAGCCGCGGCAGCGCGGTGTTCAGGTTGACCTGCATGAACTGCACGCGGCCGCGCAGCGAGCGGTCGACCAGCAGCGTGCCCTGCTGCTCGTCGATGCCGCGCAGGCAGAAGCGCTTCAGGTAGGTCTGCGGGATCTGCCGGCAGCGCTCCATCGGGTAGTGCGCCTGGCGCGCGCGCTGCAGCACGCGCGTGCTGATGTCGGAGCCCGTCACCTCCCAGGCCGCATCGCCCAGCGTGTCGGCCAGCACCATCGCGATGCTGTAGGCCTCTTCGCCGGTCGAACTCGCCGCGCTCCAGACGCGGAACGGCTGCGCCTTCTTCGACGACGCGAGGGCCGCTTCGCGCAGCAGCTCGAAGTGCTTCGGCTCGCGGAAGAAGTAGGTCTCGTTGGTGGTCAGCAGGTCGACCGCGGTCTGCACCTCGGCGCCGTTCTGGCCGCTGCTCAGCAGCTTGAAGTACTCGGTGTAGCTGCCCAGGTTGCAGGCTTGCAGCCGCTTCGCGAGCCGGCCGCACACCAGCGCCTTCTTCGCCGACGACAGCGTGATGCCCGCCGCGTCGTAGATGAAGCGCTGGAACAGGCCGAACTCGTTGTCGGAAATGGTGTGCATGGCGCCGGTCCGCAGGGTCGGTCAGGGCAGGCCGCTCAGAAACGGGCGAACTGCGATTCGTCGAGCGCGCCCGCGCCGTTCGCGTGCAGCGAGAAGCCGTTGTGCCCTGCCACCGGTGCCGGCTTGCGCACGCCCGCCTTCGTACCCTTCACGCCCCCACCCACGCCGTTTGCCTTGGCAACCTGCTTGCGCGCTGCGGCCGGGCGCTGCCGCGGCGCATCGACCTGCGTCGCCAGCTTGAAGAACGACATGGTCTGCTGCAGTTGCTCGGCCTGGCTGCTCATCTCTTCGGACGTGGCCGCCAGCTCTTCGGAGCTCGACGCGTTCTGCTGCGTCGTCTGGCTCAGCTGGCTCACCGCCGCGTTGATCTGGCTGACCCCCGACGACTGCTCTTCCGACGCCGCGGTGATCTCCTGCACCAGGTCCGAGGTCTTCTTGATGTTCGGCACCATCTGGTCCAGCAGCCGGCCCGCCTTCTCGGCCAGCTCCACGCTCGAGCCCGC
>NZ_FRCQ01000054.1 GCF_900142965.1 Rhizobacter sp. OV335 | reverse complement strand
CCCCGCCCCGCCGGCGCGTAACCCAGCCTCGCGCACTGGAAGGGCCCGCCGCAGCCCCAATGCGGCAGGTGTGAGCCTGGTTCACCTCAGGCATGTGAGACGTATTGCGGCTTCGTCGCCCGTGACCCGGAGTGCTGCCCGTTGGGCGGCGCGATTCCTCACATGCATCGGAGAGCACCATGCCTTTTTCCGCACAAGACCTCATCGACGCCGGCAAGATCGGCCTCGACTACTTCCTCGCGAACGACCCGGTCGACCAGATCGCCCTGGAGCGCCCTCTGCTGAAGGCGCTGCAGGCGAAGAAGAAGACCGCGCCCGGCGCCAAGCAGTTCGTCGTCGAGCAGCTGCGCAAGACGTACCAGTCGAACTTCCAGTGGTACAACGGTTCGTCGATCGTCACCTACAACCGCCGGCAGACCATCGAGCAGGCGCAATACGCCTGGCGCTCGTGCCATGACGGCTTCGCGCTCGACGAGGACCGCCTCGCGCAGAACGGCATCACGATCACCGACAGCTCGGGGCCGAGCAACGCGACCGACGCCGAGAAGATCCAGTTCACCAGCCTGATCGAAGAACAGGCCGCGGCGCTGAAGCTGGGCTTCCAGGAGCAGTTCAGCTACCAGCTGCACCTGGACGGCACGCAGTCCACCGACGCGATCGGCGGCCTGGACTCGCTGGTGTCGCTGGCGCCGACCTCGGGCGTCGTGGGCGGCATCGACCGCGCGTCGAGCTCGAACGCCTACTGGCGCAACAACTTCTCGACCGGCCTGACGACCACGACCAGCACGGGAACGATCCTGAACCAGATGGAAGTGAACTTCCGTCAGTGCTCGCGCAACGGTGGCCGGCCGGACCTGATCATCGCCGGCTCGCAGTTCATCGACGGCTACCGCAACTTCGTGCTGAACACCTTCGGCCGGATGGACTTCGGCCCGTCGAACACGAAGGTGGTGGAAGGCGGCACGTCGGTGCTGCGCTTCCAGGGCGTGGACGTGCAGTGGTCGCCGGAGTTCCAGGAACTCGACGCCCGCTTCGCGCCGGCCACGCTGTGGGAGAAGCGCTGCTACTTCCTGAACACCAACACGATCCGTCTGCGCCCGCTGGCCGGCCACGACATGATCAGCCGCAAGCCGCCGCGTGCGTACGACCGGTACGAGTACTACTGGGCGATGACCTGGAAGGGCGCGCTCACCATGAACCGTTCGAACGCCAACTCGGTGCTCGCCCTGGTCTGAACCACTGCTGCTGAAGCAGTTGCCATCCTGTCGACGGCGGCGTGACAGGGGCCTTAGGGCCGGGGGATTCCTCCCGGCCCGTTTTTGAAGCCGCCACAACCCTCACAGAAGGAATTCACCATGGCCCGACCGTCCACCGCCCCGAGCAAACAGCTCTCCCGCCGCACCCTGGTTAGCATCAAGCGCGACCAGAACACCGTGTCGCCCCGCGTGGTGTGGGAGCACGAGATCCCCATCCTCCAGGCCATCCACGGCGAGGATGAGGTGCAGGTGCTCGACCCCTCCACCCTCGACGAGGGCTACAGCGCGAAGACCTCGTCCGCACTGCTGCCCTACAACAAGCAGCAGGACAACCCGGTCAAGCCGTCCGACAGCCAGTGCATCGGCTTCGTGTTCATCGGCGACCCCGAGTCCGAATACAACCGGCTGATCGACGCCTACGGCAACTCGGCCGAGGACGCGAAAACGCCGATGGCGCGCTTCGTCTACGGCCGGTTCCAGGAGCGCCGTTTCGCGCCGCTGCTGGGCAAGCCTGAGTTGTCGGACCTGCCGGCGGCCCAGCTGGTCGAGATCATCCTCAGCACCGGCTACATCGACCACGTCGCGCACGACGCGCCGCGCGAGGAGCGCATGGCGGTGGCCGAGCGGGAGAAGCGGCTGCGCGCCCTGCCGGCCGACCAGCTGCTGAAGATCGCCACCGAGCGCGCGCTCGAGCCGGCCTGACCCTCAACCACCGGAGACCAGCATGCTCAAGATCCTGATCGAGCGCGACGCGGCGACGCGCGTCCCGAAGGAGGTCGAAGACCTAGCTGCGGCGCGCGCCTACGAGTCGGTGGGCTTCTCGGTGCACCTGCAGAACGACGACGGCACGACGTCGCCACTGCCGGCCGATGCGCCGGCGGAGGTGGCCGCGCCGGCTCCTGCGCCGAGCCCGGCGGCCGCACCGAAGGCCGCACCCGCCAAGAAGGCCGCGGCGAAGAAGAAGCGCTGAGCCATGGCCTACCGTACGCTGGGCGCGCTGCGCGCCGAAGTCCTCGCCCGGCTGGGCATGGCCGGCATGGGCGCGTCCGGCGGCGCCAACCAGGTGCTGATCAACAGCTTCCTCCGCAATGGGCAAGCCATCCTGTACCGGCTGCAGGACTGGAAGCACATGACCGACTACTTCGACAAGACCACCGGGGTGTCGCAGAACCTGTACGACTACCCGGTGGCCGGCGTGATGGATCCGTCAATCGGCTGTGCGCGCGACAAGCGGGTGCTGCGCATCGAGACGAACATCAGCGGCGAGTACCGGGGGATCAAAGAGGGCATCACGACCGGGATGTGGTCGACGATGGACATGCAGGGCAACCCGGAGCGCTTCGAGCGCTTCAAGCAGATCCTCGTGTACCCGAAAGCCGATGCCGCCTACACGTTGCGGATCTGGTTCGTCGCGGACCTGCATCGCTTCACCGAGGAGGCCGATGAGGCAACCCTCGACGACGACATGATCCTGCTGCATGCGACAGCCATGGCGAAGGCGCACTACCGGCAGCCGGACGCCCAGCTGTACCAGGGGCAGCTCGACACGTTGCTCGGCTCGCTGCGTGGGCAGTCGTTCAACACGGGTGGCGTCTATCGCCGCGCGGAGCCGGACACCTACGAGCGCCGGCCCGCCGTGGCCGGCCGGGACGCGCCCTGATGCCGGCGATCACGTACGCCGACTTCTCCGGCGGCCTCGACCGCCGCCTGCCAATCAACGTGCAGGAGGCCTCGCGCTTGTGGGTGCTGCGGAACGCCTACATCACGCTCGGCAAGCGCGTGCAGAAGCGTCCCGCGATCGACATCGTCAGCAACTCCCTGACCGGCTCGGTCGGCCTGAAGGTGGTCAACGACCGGCTGACGGTGTTCACCGCCAAGGCGAGCGGATTTACCCCCCCGCCCGGCGTCAGCAAGATCGAGCTCGACCTGTATAACCCGTACGGCATCGGCTACGCGCAGCTGACGGACGTGGTCTACGCGGAGCAGTTCCAGGGCTTCCCGTACGTCGTCGGCTACTACTTCACCAAGTACACCGGCCCGTCCGGCTTCGCGGTGGATGGCTACACCTTTCGGCACAGCTATGTCGATGGCAATCCGAGCACGCTAATCACCGATTCAAACTGCCCACATACCCGAGCCGTCACGAAAGCTGCGAGTCGAATCTTCGCAATCGCCGACGAGGTCGTGCGATACAGCGCCGCCGGCGCCGCGCGCGATTGGACAACCGCCAGCGATGCCGGATTCCTTCCAACGTCGCTGCAGCAGGACACGAGTTCTGGCGCGCGCGCCGTGGGCGGCTACGCCGACAAGCTGGTCGTGTTCTTCGCCGAAAACGCGCAAATCTGGACCGTTGCGGTCGACCCGAGCGCGAACGCCTTCGTCAAGCGGATCGATGGTGTCGGCTGCTATTTACCGCAGTCACTCGCGACATTCGCCAACGACCTCATCTTCCTGTCGCCGTTCGGCTTCCGGTCGATGACGCAACAGGCGCAGACCGATCGCATCGACGACAACGACGTGGGTGTGGCGATCGACAAGCTGGTCGTTCCGGACATCGACGGCTCCTTGCCTGCTGCCGGAGTTGCGGACCAGGTGTTTGGACAGTGGATACCGCAACTCGGGCAATATTGGGCGATCTTCAACATGGGCACCTACTCGAAGGCGTGGGTCTACACCTATTCGCGCTCTTCGAAGATCGCCTGTTGGTCCGAATACACCTTCCCAATCATCATCACGGCGGCCACGACGCGCGGCGGCGAGGTCTTCATGCGCACGGCCGGTGAACTGTACAAGCTGAGCACCGAAGTGTTTGTCGACCAGCTGCAGACAGGCTTGGGCGACACGCCAATTCCCGTCGAGGTTCAAATGGCATTCCAGGACGCCAAGCAACCTGGCGTCGCGAAGCAGTTCTTCGGGGCCGACTACGTCGTCGAGGGCTCGCCGTCGGTGTCGTTCAAATACGACCCGCGCGACCTTGACAAGGAGGGCGTCTCGATGACGATTCCCGGCGACACGCGGCCTGGCGAGGTACAGGGCGTCGAGATGGTCTGCTCATCGATCGCGCCGGTGTTCCGGCACGCGGCCGACGAGGACTTCAGCCTGTCGGCCATGAGCCTCTACTACAACTCGCTCGGGCTCACCAGGTGAGCACCTTCACGGCGCTGACCCTAGCCGAATCGCTCGAAGTGGTCCGCGGTATGCGTGAGTGGGACCGGCGCGCGGTGCGGTCGCTACTCGGCGACATCGGCGAGGAAGACTTCGCCGCGTCGCGCTGGAGCACGGATGGTCCTGCCTGGACAGTGCACCAGGGCGGCGAGCAGGTCGCGATCGGCGGACTGCAGTTCGTGAACGCATGGACCGGGGTGTTCTGGTTCCTCGCGACCGACCGGATGGCTGGCCAAACGTGGGGAAAACTCCTCAGGCACACGCGCACAGTCATCTCCAACGCCAGCAATCCGGCGCACGAGCACTACCGGCACCGCATCGAGGCGTACACGCTCGGTGGGTGGGGTGGTGCTGAGCGGCTTGTCGAGCGGCTTGGCTTCGCGCTGGAGGGCACTCGGCGCGCAGCCGGCTCCGGCGGCGAGGACATCAACACGTGGGCCATCACCGGCCCGGCAAAGGGGTAGGTATGCCGACAGGACGCCAGGGACCGAACAGCCAGTACATCATCGACGCCGATGTGCCGGCGCAGGGTGGCTTCGTCAAGCCGGTGGCAGTACCGGCGACTGGCACATCGACCGGCCAGCCGAACCAGTGCGCGTGCGACGCCAATTTCTTCTACTACTGCATCGCGGTCAACACCTGGGTGCGTGCGCCCGTGGCGGCCTTCTGACTGGATCGCCATGAAGCGTTTCTTCTGCCTCCTGCTGTTGGTGTTGGCCGGCGCCGCGCACTCGTTCGGAGTGCCGTACGAGTTTTACGTTCTTCAAACGCTGCCTTCCGGCAGTGGTGCGTGGCAGCGCTATTTCGCGCCGCTGACGCCTGCGCCGAACACCAGCGGCGTGCTGATCTACGACGGCGCGACCACGCTGCCGGTGATGGGCTATGTCGGCTCCGGCTTGAACTGGGACGGCACGACGCTGAGCTCGACGGCGAGCGGCACGGTGTCGAGCATCACGGCAGGCGGCGGACTGAGCGGCGGCGTGATCACCACGACCGGCACCGTCAGCATGCCGAACATCGGCACGCCGGGCACCTACAGCGGCGTGACAACCGACCTGCAGGGTCGCGTGACAGCCGGCACCACGCTGAGCGTCAACGACACGCCCGGCCGCGCACTGGTGACTGCCACAAACGCGACCGGGTTTCAGATCAGCTCGGGCCGCAATGCGCGCGCCTGCTATGAGGGATCGTTCTCCACCACCAGCACGATCGGCGGCGCGGCTGCGGTGACGGTCTTCCTGGAGACGGCCGACACCAACAGCACCACCCCGGCCGACTGGACGACGAAGGCCCGGCAGACCTATTCGAATACCATCACGCTGGCGGTCGTGCTGCAGCAGGTGCAAAGCAACAACTGGAGCATGTGCCGCGACATCCCGGCCGGGAAGTTCGTGCGCATCCGATCCGGCTCGGTGAGCGGAACGGCGTCGGCGACGATCAACACGGAGCAGCAGGAAACCCTCCTGTGAAGGAACGACATGGGCGGCGGCGGCGGTGACGACTACTCGGCGAAGCAAGCCGAGATCGAGCGGAACAAGCAGAAGGCGCGCGATGCGCTGAATCTGTCGTTCGGCATCTCCGGAAGCGGGGCGGCGCCGTCTCGTTCCGACTTCACCTCTACTCGGTACGTCGACCAGATGCTGCCAAGCGGCACCGACAACGGCGGAGACGTGCTGACCAAGGTTCCGACCGATGCCTTTGATCAGGCGGGCTACGACAAAGCGCTGGCTGATTTCAATGGGTCGTCCGGCGAGGCGCAGAAGAACAAGGCAGCTCGCGAAGCACTCTACGGCAACGTGCGACAGAACGCATTCGACGCCGGCAAGCGCGGGCTCGACGAGAGCCGCGACAACGCCGCGCGTGATCAGAAGTTCGCTCTCTTCGCCCAAGGTCTCAATGGTGGCTCGGTCGACATCGACCAGGGCGCAACGCTCGGGCGCACCTACAACAAGGGCCTGCTCGACTTGGGCGCGAAGGCGGATGCCGCGCGTACCGGGCTCGAGTCGAGCGACGAAAATACGCGGCTCGGCCTGCTGCAGTCGATCGATGCGGGCATGGACCAGGGCAGCGCGCTCAGCTCCGCGCTGAACCAGCTCAAGACGAACAACGATCGCGCCAGCGCCGAGGCGCAGGGCACGACACTCGGCGATCTGTTCGCCGGGACCGGTCTGCTCTACACGAAGAGCAATCTTGCGCGCGGCAAGCAGGATGCGGGCGACTGGTGGGCATCGAACTACGGCAGCGCGCGGCCGAAGAGCGCCGGAAGCAACGGCATCGTGACGCAGACCTGAAGGAACGAACATGGCAGCAGCAATCCCTTACGCACTGCTCGCCGCTGGCACCTACGCCAAGATGCGCGGCGACAAGGCGGCGGCGAATGATCGCCGCGACATCCTGAATCGCTCACTGCAGCGCACGCAGGCGACGAGCGATGACGCCGCGCGCCAGGTGGTCGCCGAGGGGCAGCAATTCACACCGGACGCGCGCGCTGCGGCGATGCAAGGCCAGGAGAATGCGGCCTTCCAGCGCGCACAGTCCGATCTGTCGGCCGGCGGCGCAGGCGGCGCAGGCGGCGATGTGGTGGACACAGCCGGCGGCGCGGGCGCGAACTCCGCTGCGTTCGTCAAAGCCAAGGCCGACAAGGCAATCAGCGAAGGAAACCGCATCACGGACATTGCACGCGAGATGGCGCGCACCCGCGGTACGGGTGACCTGCTGCAGTCGGAAGGCCTGCGCCGCGCCGATTTGGTGCAGCGCCTGGGCAGCGCCGCCTCGTCGAGTCGCAACATGGCGCAGGCCGACCAGCTGGACGCGCAGAACGTCGACACGCCGCTCTATGGCAAGCTGGGCGGCCTCGCGCAGATGGCCGGGTCGGCATGGCTCGCCGGAGGGGCCGGAGCTGGCGCAGGCGGCGCAGCATCCGGCTCCGGCGCGACCGTCGGTGCCGGGCTTGGGGATGCCGCCGCGAGCGGTGCGCCGACCGCGCTTGGCTACGGCGCCGGCTACGGCATGCCCGCCGCGTCCTCGGCGGCCGGTGGCGGCCTGTCCGCGGCGATCCGCAATGCCGCCGCGATGTGGTCGGGTGGCCGCAACAACCGTGTTTTCGGAGGTGGCTGATGCCCCGCGCAACTTTCGGCCTTGACGCGCTGACCGGCGCGACGCCCGGCTTGTCGAAGCTGGCCCAGGCGTTCGCCGGCGGGAATGGCGCCTACCAGCAGGGCTATGAGGGCGAGCTCGGCAACCGCAGCAAGATCGCGCAGGCGATGGCTGCCGCTGCCGCCTCGCAGGCGAAGGCCGACCAGGACAACAGCGAGACGAACATCGTCCGCAGCCGGCCGGACCTCATCGACGAGAACATCGCGCTGGAGGCTGGCACGACGCTGCCCCTGGTGCGCGCGTTCCAGCAGTACACCCGCACCGGCGTCATGCCGACGCGCCAGCTGCAGGGTCCGGCGGATGAGGCCGGCAATGGCCCCGGCGTCGCGCCGGTGCTGGAAGACACCGGGCTGCAGAGCAAGATCGCGCAGGCTATGCGCCGCTCGCTGCCGATGCGCACGAACGTGAAGGACACGAACGTCGAGGACTTCGCGAAGGCGGCCGGCCTGTATCAGGGCCAGGATCTCACCAACGACGTGCTGAACGGGGCGCGCACGCCGGGCCAGGTTGGTGCGGCGCAGGCGGCGGCCGGCGGGAAACCGCTCTACCACTTCGATTCGTCGGGGCTGGTCGGCGACCTGTTCGGCGGCGGGCTGAACGAGTCAAGCGGCCGCGCGCAATCAGTCACCGGCAAGGAAGTCGCGCTCGGCAAGCAGGCGACGGCCGGCGCGGCGGAGAACTACGCGCAGGCCGAGGCAGCTCGCGCCAATGCGGCGAAGTCGCGCATGGAGATCGACCAGGGCGGCAAGACCGGCCAGGTGCAGGTCGTGACCGATGGCAATGGCAACATCACGCTGCTGAACAAGGCCACCGGTGTTGCGCGCGGTGCCGTCGGCCCGGATGGTCAGCCGCTGCACGGCAAGGCCGGCGCGCTGAATGGCGAACAGGCCAATGCCCTCGGCTTCGCCAACCGCATGCAGGCTTCGTCGAAGATACTTGGCGAACTGGCGGACAAGGGAGTGCTGCAGCCGAGTCGCGTGAAGCAAGTCGCCGATTCCGTGCCAGTGATCGGTGGTGGTCTAGGGGCTCTCGCGAACGGCCTTGCGTCAGCAGAGCAGCAGCAAGTCGAGCAGGCGCAGCGCGATTTCATCAATGCCGTGTTGCGTCGCGAATCTGGCGCTGCGATCGGGCAGAACGAGTTCGCCAACGCCGCCCAGCAGTATTTCGTTCAGCCCAACGACAAGCCGCCGGCCATCAAACAGAAGCGCGAGGCGGTGCAGCGCGCCATTCAAAGCATGCTGGCCGCGGTGCCGCAAGGAATGCGCGCGCTGCCCGATGTGCCGGGACTTCCGCCGCAAGGTGGTGCGACCCCGACCGCTGCCGCGCCGCCGGCAGGCAATCGGCCGCCGCTGTCGTCGTTCCAACGCTGAGGGTTCACCATGCCGTTCGATGTCGAAGGCGCCCGCAAGTCGGGCTACGGTGATGCGGAGATCGCTGACTTCCTGGCGAAGGACGGCAACTTCGACACGGCCGGCGCACGCAAGGCCGGCTACACCGACGCCGAGCTGATCACGCACCTGCGCCCGAAGGTCGAGAGCTTCAACGCGCAGCCGACGGAACGCCAGCAGCTGCTGTCCTCGGTGCCGATGCGGGTGGCGAAAGGTGGGAAGGACCAGATCGACGGCGCCGCGCAACTCATGCAGAAGGTCTTCGAGAAAGACCTGGTTTCGCGCGTCTCGAACTACTTTGGCGGCCCGTCGGTTTCGGACGTGGTCAACAAGGCGGCTGACAAGATCGGCGGCCCGGGCTCGTTCTTGGGCGACGTGCTGGGCGTGAAGGGGGCCAATTCTGAGCAGTTGCGCGGCGACATCGTCGACAGCAACGCCGAATACGAGGCGGCCCGCAAGGCGACCGCGCCGGCCAGCCTGACGACGCTGGTCACCGGTGAGAAGGATCCCGGCTTCGACTTCGCGCGACTGACGGGCAATATTCTCAGCCCGGCGAACGTGATCCCGGCGAAGGTTGCACCGGCGGCCGCGATCGGTGCAACCGTTGGCCGGCAGGCGCTGACAGGCGCCATTGCCGGAGGGGCCGGGGCCGCGTTGCAGCCGTCCACCGGCGAGAACTTCGCGGCCGACAAGGCGGGGCAGGTGGCGCTCGGCGCCGCGGCCGGCGGCACGCTCGCGCCGATCGTCAACAAGATCGGCACCTCCGCGGCGAACTTCATCAACCAGTGGCGCAACTCGCGCAACACGGTGAATGTCGACCCGGAGCGCCTGCGCGCGATGATTTCGACGCAGTTGCAGCGCGACGGCATCGACACGACCACGATCCCCGACACGGTGTTCCAGGGGCTGACGACCGACGTCCGCACGGCGCTGGCCAGCGGGCGGAAGCTCGACCCGACCTCCGCGCTGCGGCAGGGCGATTTCAACGCGCTTGGTCTGCCGTCGCTGCAGGGTCAGCTCACGCGCAACCCTGCGCAGTGGCAGCGCGAATTCAACCTGGCCGGCGTGGAGGGCGTCGGCGAGCCGTTGCAGGCAGTGCAGGCGGCGCAAAGCCGCGGCATCAGCGATCGATTCCGTCAGGGCGCGCGCGGCGCGGCCGATGCCTTCGACGCCGGCGATCAAATCGCCGGGCAGCTGCGCCAGGCGGATGAGGTGGCGAAGACGAACGTGCGCGCCGCCTACAAGGCGTTCCGCGACTCGACCGGGAAGGACCTCGAGGTGCCGCTGCAGGGCCTGGCGCAGGACTACGCCAACACGGTGCGCGACTACGGGCAGGCCATTCCGGGCGCAGTCCGCGGCCAGTTCGAGGAGCTGGGCCTGATGGGCGGCAAACAGCTGAAGTCGCTGAGCATCGATGACGCCGAGCGCCTGCTAAAGGTCATCAACAAGCACTACAACTCGCCGGACCCCGCGGTGCGCGGCGGCCTCGACGAGCTGCGTGGATCGCTGCAGCGGGCCATCACCGAGTCGGCCGACACCAGTGCCGGCGGCGCAGAGGCGGCGCACCTCGCCTCCGAGGCGCGCGCGGCCGCGGCGAGCCGCTTCCAGCAGATCGGCGCCACGCCGGCGCTGCGGGCCGCGACGAACAACGCACAGCCGGATGACTTCGTGCGCAAGTTCGTCACCGGCGGCAAGGTGAACGAGATCCAGAACATGATGAGCCTGCTGCCGCCCGACGGCCAGGCGCAGGTGCGCGCGCAGACGGTCGCCTACCTGCAGCAGAAGGCCTTCGGCGCCAACGTGGCGGGCGATGGGAAGGCCGCGCAGGCGACGTTCAACAACGAGCTGATGAAGATCGGCCGCCCGAAGCTGGTGGCGCTGCTCGGCGAAGACGGCGCGGACGAGATGTACCGGATCGGGCGCGTGCTGGCCTACATCAAGCAGGTGCCGGAGGGGGCAACGCCGAACACCTCGGGGACAGGGCAGATGCTCGCGTCGATGTTGGGCAAGACGAAGGGGCTGCGCGGGCTGCCATACGTGAACGACTACGTCGTGCAGCCGCTCGAGCGTTTCGGCCAGCGACGCGAAGTCACGCAGGCGCTATCGGGTGCGCCGACACAGCCGACCGAGATGGACCCCAAGCTCGTACAGGCGCTGTCGTCGCTGTTCGCGCCGGTGCCAGTCGCGGCTGGCGTTGCGACGGGCCAGATGCGCCGATAGGCGAATCGCGAAGGCCCAAAAAGCCGGGCCGAGCACGGCCGCCAGCAGGATGCGCAAGGTGTCGTTGTCCACGGCACCAGTGTAGCGCGAGGGCATTCGCGGGGAAAACGCCCCTCCATCGGCGATGCAATGCCGCTGAGGCTCGGCAGTCCGCCGGCCGCTGAGGCGCACCGATGGCACAGGCCCCGAACTACACCCCGAGCGAAGACTTCAGCCAGGACGAGCTCAACAACGCGGGCGGCCGCAGCACGATCCTCACGGAAGCGCTCGACGACGAGCTCTCGGCCATCTCCACGGCGCACAACGCGCTGAACGCCAACGTCCAGCTGAACCAGCGCGACGACGGCGAGATCCGCGACCAGCGGGTTAAGCTGCACACACTCGACCCCGTCGTTCTGAAGCTGGTGACGTCGTTTGGCGGCACGATCCGCGGCGCGTGGCTGACCGCGACGGCCTATGCGATCAAGGATGTGGTCACGCAGGGTGGTAACACCTACGTCGCCGCGGTCGCCCACACGTCCGGCGTCTTCGCGACCGACTTGGCGGCCGTTCGATGGGTGCTCGTGCAGGTTGGTACGGCGACTGCGGCAGCAGGAATTCCATTCTCCCCCACGGCCACGATTGCGGCGACAAACGTCCAGGCGGCGATCGATGAGGCGGACACCGAGAATCGCGCGCTGTCAGCAGCTGCTTCGGCCTCCGCCGCAGCCGTGAATGCGGCCCTCGTTGCCTATACCGCACAACTCGCCAACCCAGCCGGCGCGCTGAATGGCGCTGGTGCGATCGCCTACGGGCCGACCGTCAACTACGCCGTCGGCACGATCGGCTACTACGAACGGCTCGCGCCGCGGTTGAGCGCCTTTTCAGGCGCCGATCCGACCGGCGCTACCGACAGTTCGGCGGCCATCGTCACCGCCGTTGCGTTGACCCGCACGCTGCACATCGACAAGGGCACGTGGAAGTTCAACGTCACGTTGCCGCAGCGATTTCTTCTGTTCGGCGATGGCATCAACACGGTGGTGCAGGCGTTCAACACGGCGCTCGCGATCTTCACGTGCAAGTCAGCGCTGTTCTGGACCTACCAGGCTGAGTTCCGGGACATGGTGATGTCCGGGCCGAACCCTGGCGTGTCGAAGGTTGGCATCGGGGTCACGTTCGGCCAGACCGTCCCCGCCAACTATGTCGCAGGGGATGAGCAGGCTGGCAACACGCGATTCTTCGGGGTGTACGGCAAGGGCTTCGACAAGTTCATCCAGCGTCCGTTTGGGAACATCGGCGTCGAGGTCTACGGCTGCGGCGGGCAGGCCAACAAGTACGCCATCTATTCGCTGAACAACAAATTCGGCAGCGTGATGCACGCCGGGAACCTGCAGGTTTTCGGCGGCGAGTTCAGCGCCAATGACTGCGCGATCTACATCCACAACGATGCTGGCGGCTTCGGCGGCGTTCAACTGCACGGCACGATCCTTGAGCAGAACGGGATCAACCTCTACTGCTACACAACCAACACCCGCGACCCCGTCATGCTGGGCGGCGTGTGGAACGAAGGCAGCGGTGTGCAGCTCGGCGGCACATTCGCGCTCGACCAGTGGTCCGGGACGACGCTCAGCACAACCGTGTTCACGAATCGCTCCTTCATTCTGGATGGTGCAGATTCAACGTGGGAATGGCGCGGCGGCTTCTTCTGCGACGTGTACCTGAAGGCGGTGCGCTCGCGCGTCATGGCCTACAACGTCCGGGCCGAAGACCAAACGAGCTTCGCTGGCGGCCCGTGCACCGTCGACGATGTCGATTCGGTGATCATGGTCGACTCGCCGGAGACCGATGGCGGCACGGTGCGCGGTACTCGGATCCTGACGACCGGAATCGTGCAGACGAAACGCAACGCCATCTCGACCTCAGCCGATGCGCCGTGCCGCTGGTTCCACGTGCAACGGCGTGCGCAGATCCTGAAGAACGCACGCAGCACGACGGCAATCAGCCAGAAGTTCACGGCCTCGCAGACCACCACTGGCGCGTTCGCTGTGGTCGGCACCGTTTCGGCCGGTGGGAACATCTACCAAGCGAGCAACCTGTTCTCCGTCCCCTTCACGCTGACCTCGCAGTTCGTCAGCTTCCCGGGAACCTCCATCGCGACTTCGGCGAGCAGCTGGTACGTCTGCACGTTCGATGCGTTCCGGTCGTCCGGCGGCAGTCCGATGTTCTACTTCGGGGACCTCGGATCGAATCAACTCGGCGCGGCGATGACGGTGCCGGAGGTCGGGCGCTGGTACACGATCGGCATGATCGGTCAGGCTTCCGGCGTCGCAACGCTCAGCCTGTCCGCCGGCAACGTGGCAGCCACCTGTGATTTCCTGCTGTCGGCGTTCCAGGTACAGGCCTTCGCGACGCGGCATGAGGCGCAGGCCTTCCTCGCATCGCGCACCTATCTGGAAGTCGGCGTGGTTGACACGCTGCCATCCGCTGCCGCGCTGACGCTGCCATTTGCGTCGCCGGTCGTGAAGGTATCCGGGACCACCAGCATCACATCGATCAGCGCGACGAACCGAGCCGGCGATGTGGTCACCCTGATTTTCTCCGGCGCCCTGACCGTCACCGACGGCAGCAATCTTGTGCTGGCCGGCAATTTCGTCACCACCGCCGACGACACCATCACACTCGCCTGTGATGGATCGAACTGGTGGGAAGTCGCACGCAGCGTCAACTGAGGAACCACATGACCAAGATCAAAGCCTACTTTGCGAACCTGCTGCGCGCCGTCGCGAACAAGATCGATCCGCCTCCTGTGGTCGTGCAGGGCGGCGGCGGCCACGGTGAAGAATGAAGGCGCTCGCCTTGCTGTAGCGCTGCTGCTGATCATTGCCGGCATGCACTACCTGGGCGACCCCATCGCAAGCGGCTATGGACTCCAAGCCGCTGCCGCAGCCAAGGCCTGGGACTACGTCCTCCGCGGGCTTGGCGGGGCTGCTGTGCTGCTTCTGTGCGGGCTTCTTGCTCGCCGTCCTCTGGTCTGGCCTTTCGTCCTGTGGGGCATGGTTGAAGACCTGGAGCGCGCGGGCTGTCGACTGGCTCATCCGATGACTGCACCGCCGCCCGGAACTGAACTGTTCGCCGGCCTGTGCGGCGATGGTCCATATCGACTCGGTGTCATCGCGGCAGCACTCGCAGCCGCGCGAGTCGCTTACCTACTCTCAGGGGAGAACGACGATGGCTGAAGCCACGACAACCGCGGCGGTCTGCGTCGCAACCGGGGCGGTCATGACGCCCTTCTGCGCGGCGTTCGGGTTTGACCCGATGCTGCTGATGGGGGGCATGGTCGGCGGCATCGCTGGCTTCGTGATCTTCCAGACGCTGCTGCCATCGAAGGAGCCGATCTCGCCGCTGCGCCTGGTGCTGCTGTCGATCGGCAGCGTCCTGCTGAGCACGCTGGGCACCCTGCTGGTGGCGCCGACGATGGTGCGCACCTTCAACCTCGAAGGCGTCCCACCTGGTGCTGTGCGCCTGGCGGTCGGCGCCGTGATCGGCGGCTGCGCCCAGGTGATCGCCGCCAAGATTCGCAAACGGGTCGAGGACGCCGGCCCGGCAACCAAGGAGTCCGGCAATGCCTGACGTCGTCAACGCGCTCTTCTGCGCGGCAATCCTCGTGTGCACGGTTCCCGCAGCCTTCGCGATGCCACACCGCGGCATGTGGCTCGCGCGGCTGACCGTGTGGGCCATCGTGCTCTGGTGCGGCTGGTGGATCGCCTGCCTGCTGTACGCCTGGGCCAGCGCGAACGTGCTGGTGCTGCTGGTGAACCTGCTGCTGCTGTCGGTGCTGGTGGGCCGGCGCCGCGAGATCATGGGCCTACTGAGGGCATCTCGATGATCGACGAACTCACGGTGCAACTGCGGCGCGACGAGGACGAGGTCCTGCACGAGTACAAGGATTCGCTCGGCTACTCCACCATCGGCGTCGGGCGCTTGATCGACAAGCGCAAGGGTGGCGGCATCACCCGGGAAGAATCCGCCTACCTGTTGCGCAACGACATCGAGAAGGTGCGCCGGCAGCTCCAGGAGCGCGCGCCATGGACTGCGGCTCTCAGCGAGCCGCGGCTGGGGGTGCTGCTGAACATGGCCTTCCAGATGGGGATCGACGGCCTGATGGCATTCGAGAACACGCTGGTGATGATCGAACAGCGCGAGTGGGAGAAGGCCGCCAAGGCCATGCTGCAGTCGAAGTGGGCCGGGCAGACGCCGGAGCGGGCGCGCCGCTTGGCCGAGCAGATGCGCACGGATGCGTGGCAATGAACCCCTGGGCGCTCCTCGGCATTGTCCTGGTGGTCGGCGCGCTGACCGGTGGCGCGTACGTGCGCGGCAGGCACGACGGCGAGAACGCCGAGATCGCCAGCCGGCAGCGCGTCGAGGACGTGCGCGTCGCGGCTACCGAGGCGGCGGCCAGCGCCGTGGCGTCAGGCCTGGCGCGCATGAAGGTGACGAACACCACGATCCACCAGACGCTCGAGAAGGAAGTCCGTGAGAACACCGTCTACCGCGATTGCCGCTCTGGCCCTGGCCCTGTCGGCCTGCTCAACTCC
>NZ_FRCQ01000056.1 GCF_900142965.1 Rhizobacter sp. OV335 | reverse complement strand
GGCCGAGGCGATCACCAGCTGGGCGCTGCTGATGTCCACGCCGAAGGACTCGGCCGGATCAAGGACAGGAACTTGCATGCTTGAACCTCGGTGCATGCAGCGGCTAGACTGGATCGGTCGGGGTGGGCGTTTGCGCTGGCGTGGGCTTGCATCTATCGGTCGTCAGCATCCCCCCGGCCTCACGGCCGGGGCTGCTGCGGCTGCATTCCTAATCGACGTTCAGGCAAACGAAATGGGGAGCTCACTACGGTGGTCTGTCCGCTGCTGACGGCAGATAGCCCGGATCGTCCCTCCATCCCGACACCCTCATCCGCTGCGTCTGAGAGTGCAGGCGGAACATACAAGCCCGGATGCCAATCCGGGGTTCAACCCACATGCCTCCCTCGTGAGACGCACGAAATCGCAATCACGAGCTTGTTTCGCAACCATGGATTGTTTCGACCCGCGTGCACTTCTCACTCGAGACGCGCGACAGATTCTGTGGCAAGCGACTGCGTCCCCGCACCAGGGTTTGCGCGTCCACTCTCTATGGGATGCCACCGGCATCCAAAGTGGGGCCGAGTTTTCGGTGACCAGCAGCGTCGGTCAACACCGAACTCAGGACAATCGATTTCAGAGGATCGCTGGTTCGACATTCGGCCTGAGCTTGCCAAAGTTAAGCAAATTTGCTTACTATTCAGCCGGCAACGACGCGGGCTCACTCAGCCCGATTCAAGTTGCCTGGTGCGCCGCAGGATCCCGCCGGACTGACGACTCGCAGCCACGCTGACGCCGCCCCAGTGCACAAGGGCGGCAGCCACAGGAGTGCATTCATGTCGCCAACTCGCCGGAACTGGAACCCGCATGAAGGTCGCAGAGTTCAAACGCCAACTTGCGTCGCTGGGCGCGCGCTTCGTTGAGGGAAGCAGGCACACCAAGGTCTATCTGAACGACAGGCAGTCAACGCTTCCCCGACATCCCGGCCAGGAGATCGGCGAAGGTCTCCGCAAGGCCATCCTGAAGCAGTTGGGCCTGTCATGAAAAGGCAATCCATGTTGAGCTACCCCGCCCGCGTCGTCCGCGATGGCGACGGCTTCATGGTCTCGTTCCCGGACATCCCGGAAGCGCTGACCGGAGCCGCCACGAAAGAAGAGGCGCTGCAGAACGCTGCCGATGCCTTGACCACCGCGATGGACTTCTATTTCGAAGACCGGCGGCCCGTCCCCGAACCGTCCCCGCCCAAGCGTGGCCAGGTGCTGGTCGACCTGCCGCCCAGCATCGCCGTCAAGGTGCTGCTGCTCAACGAGATGATTCGCCAAGGCACCCGGCCCGTCGATCTCGCGCGCCGCATGCACATCCGGCCGCAGGAGGTGAACCGTCTCACGACGCTCACCCACCCGACCAAGATCGATACGGTGGCCGAGGCACTCAAGGCGCTCGGCCGGCGTCTCACGATCTCGCTCAGCTGACCGAGGTCAACCCTTGTCCTTCTCTTTCACCGGCTTGAACCCCAGCCGCTGCATCGCCCGTCCCAGCACCTGCTTCGTCGTCCAGTAGTCCTTCCACGGATCCTCGCGCTCGAACGACAGGTGCTCGCGGGCGGTCCTGACCGTCCACTGGTCGCCGCCCTTCAGCTCGTCGAGCATCTCCCACTGCACCGGCATCGACACGCCCATCCCCGGCCGCGCGCGGGCCGAGAACGCCGCGGCAGTGGTCGCGTTGTGGCCGTTGCGCAGGTAGTCGACGAAGATCTTGCCGACGCGGTTCTTCGGCCCGCTCTTCGCGACGAAGCGATCCGGCACCACGCTCGCCATGTGCTGCACGATCGCCTGCGAGAAGCCCTTCACCGCATCCCATCCGTGCTGCGGCTTCAGCGGCACCACCACGTGCAGCCCCTTGCCGCCGCTGGTCTTCAGCCAGCCTTCCAGGCCCAGCGCCTGCAGCAGCGAGCGCACCAACGCCGCCGCCTCGCGCACCTTCGCCCACTCGACGCCCTCGCCCGGGTCCAGGTCGAACACCATGCGGTCAGGCTTGTCGATGTTCTTCGCGAGCGCATTCCAGGTGTGGAACTCGATCACGTTCATCTGCGCCGCGCCGGCCAGCGCGGCCGCGCTCGGCACCTCGAGCAGCGGGTCGTGTTCCGGCCACAGCGCCGGGTCGAGTTCGCGCATCCCGGGGAAGCGCATCTTGCCGGCGTGCTTCTGGAAGAACATCTCGCCGCCAACGCCCTCCGGCGCACGCATCAATGCGCACGGCCGGCCCTTCAGGTGCGGCAGCATCCGCTCGGCGACGCTCTCGTAGTAGCGAACGAGGTCGAGCTTCGTGAAGCCGGTGCTCTTGTCGATCACGCGCTCGGGGTGCGTCACCTTGGTTGCCGATGCAGCCTTCATCGCGGGCTTCTCCTTCACGTCGACCGCACGCTCGCGCGTGATCCGCTTCGCCGGCTTGTCGGCGCGCAGGCCCTCGAACGACGCATGCCGGATCTGCCCGTCGGGCGTCCATTCGCCGAAGCTCACCTCGGCCATCAGCGTCGGCTTGACCCAGCGGCGCTCGCCTTCGGCACCGCGCGGTCCGCGCCCTGGCTTCGGGGCCGTGTCAAAGGGCGATGCATCGACCTGCAGCTTCACGAGCTTCTTCTTCAACTCGGCCGCGGTCGCGGCATCCCATCCGGTGCCGACGCTGCCGACCGATTTCAGCTGGCCCGCGTCATCGTGCACGCCCAGCAGCAGGCTGCCGATGTGCGCGCCCTCGCGCTCGCCACGCCGGTCGGTGTAGCCGCCGATCACGAACTCCTGGCGCTGCTGGCATTTCAGCTTCAGCCAGGTCTCGGTGCGGCGCGACACGTAGGGCGCATCCTGCCGCTTCGCGATCACGCCTTCGAGCTTCAACCGGCAGGCCGACTGCAGCACGCTGGCCGCGTCGGCCGGAAAGTCCTCGCTGAAGCGCAGCGGCCCGCTGCCCTTCGCGTCGAGCAGCTGCTTCAGCAGCAACCGCCGCTCGCGCAGCGGCAGCTCGCGCAGGTCGTGCCCTTCGAGGTACGGCACATCGAACAGGAAGTACGCGACGTGCGAGGTGTCGCCACCGTCGAATGCGTTCTGCAGGCGATTGAAGGCCGGCAGGCCGTCGTCGCCGAGCACGACGATCTCGCCATCGAGCCACGCCGAGGCCACACCGAGCTTGCGCAGCGCCGCCACCAGCGACGGCATCTTCGCGCTCCAGTCGTGCCCGCCACGCGTGATCAGCACCGGTTTGCCGCGCTGGATGCGCGTCATGATCCGGTAGCCATCGAACTTGATCTCGAAGCCCCAGTCGCCGTCGGCCGGCACGCCGCTCGCGAGCGTCGCAAGCTGCGGCGTCATCGTCGCCGGCAGCGGCGCCTTCACGGCTCTCGCGTGCGTGTCGTCTGTTTCGACTGCCTCGGCCGCGTCCGTTGCATTGACGCTGTCCGGCAGCGCGCTGACGACGTCGTACTCGGCATGCGGCTGCGCGAAACCATCCCTCTTCTTCAGCAACAGCCACGGCTGCTGTTTCTCGCTGCCTGACTTGCGCATGCGCACCAGCTCCCACGCGCCATGCAGCTTCTCGCCGTCGAGCGTGAACGCGATCTTGCCGGCCGCCAACCCCTTCTTCGCCTCTCGCACACCCCCGACCGGCTGCCAGGTGCCGCGGTCCCAGACGATCACGTCGCCGGCACCGTAATGGCCTTCGGGGATGCGCCCCTCGAAGCTGTTGTACGAGACCGGGTGGTCTTCGGTGCGCACCGCAAGCCGCTTCTCGGCCGGGTCGAAGCTCGGCCCCTTCGGCACCGCCCACGACAGCATCACGCCGCCCAGTTCGAGCCGGAAGTCGTAGTGCAACCGCGTCGCATCGTGCTTCTGCACGACGAACACCAGTTCGTCGCCCGCCTTCGCGTGCTCGCCGCGCGGCTCGGGCGTCTTGCTGAAATCGCGCTTGCTCCAGTAGGTGTGCAGCGGATCGGCGGGAGTCGACGCACGCGTACTGCGTTCCATGGCCCCGTCCTCAGGCCCGCTTGCGCGCCGCAGTCTTGCGGCCCGCCGGTTTGGAAGCCGCTGCCGGCCTGCCCTTCAGGCTCTTCGCGAGCAGCTCGGTCAGGTCGACCACGTTGCTGGCCCCTGTCTTCTCGCCGCTCTCCTCCATCGGCTCCACCTGCTCGGTCTCGCCCCGCTCGATGCGCTTGGCCACCAGCGCATGGATCGCCTCGCTGAAGCGGTCCGAGTACGCCTCGGGCTTCCAGGTCTCGGTCATGTCGCCGATCAGCTGCTTCGCCATCTTCAGCTCGGCCTCCTTCAGGTTCGTGCCCTTCTTCCCTTCAGGCGGCAAGTTGATGTCGGCCCACGGGCGAATGTCGGCGGCCCAGCGCAGCGTGTTCAACATCAGCGCCGGGCCGCTCGGGATCAGCGCGGCCAGGTGCTCCTTGGTGTGCATCACGACGCGCGCGATGCCGATCACGCCCGATGCCAGCATCGCCTCGCGCAGCAGCGCATACACCTTCTCGCCCTTGGCCAGCGGCTCCAGGTAGTACGGCCGGTCGAGCATCGTGAACGGGATCTCGTCGGCATGCGCGAACGATTCGATCTCGATCGTCTGCGTGGTCTTCGGGTACGCCGCCTTGATCTCGTCGTCGCTCAGCACGACGTAGTCGCCGCCCTCGACCTTCACGCCCTTCACGATGTGCGTCTTGTCGATCTCGCGCCCGGTGCGCTTGTTGACGCGCTTGTAGCCGACCGGGTCCATCGAGCGCTTGTCGAGCCAGTCGAAGTCGACGCCCGATTCCGACGACGCGGGATACAGCGCGACCGGCACATGCACCAGACCGAAGCTGATGGCGCCTTTCCAGATGGCGTGGGGCATGGCGGGACTCCTTGGACGACATTCGACGACGGGTCTCAAGCCTAGGGTCGGCCGCCAACGCTTCGACACCGGCAGACCGCGCACGTTGATGTAGGAAGACGCCGCAAACAGGCCGTGACCGCGCCGCGAACGAAAGTTTTCTATCCGACTGGACGTTCCGAGCCGGCAGGAGTTCAATGGCGGCGCAGTACTTGGAACCGGTTCCAATGACCGCAGTACGGGGACCGTTTCTGCCATCCAAACAAGGAGACGACATGAAACTGGTCCCAGCACATGGGTCGGGCCGCGCTTTGGCTTCGAGCATCGGGCTGTCAGCCCTGCTGCTCGCAGGCTGCGGCGGCAACGACGCCACCGCCCCTTCTTCCGACACCCCGAACGGCTCCGCCAAGGAGCAGGCGATGGCCGTCACCGCCGGCCGCTACGCGCTGCAAAGCGTCGCGACCGGCCAGTGCATCGGCGTCAACGGCGGCGGCAACGCCAGCGGCACGGCGCTGCAACTGCAGGCCTGCAGCAGCGCCACGACGCAGCAGTTCAACCTGGCGCTGGTGTCGACCGGCGTCTACAAGCTGACCGTCGCGGCCAGCGGCCTCGCGGTCGACGTGCAGAACGCGTCCGCCAGCGACGGCGCGCCGCTGCAGCAGTGGACCGACAACGGCACCAACGCGCAGCGCTTCACGCTCGGCGAACCCGCGGCGGGCGTGATCACGCTGGTCAATGTGAACAGCGGCAAGTGCGTGCAGGCGGCCGATGCGGCGAGCCTGCGCCAGTACGGCTGCACCAACGGCAGCACACAGCAGTTCAAGCTGGTCGGCGGCAGCACCAATCCGCCTGACCCGGTCGGCGTGGTGCCGCTGTTCCCGCAGGGCACGCCGATCACCGAGACCATCCAGACGGTCGAGGCCGACGGCACGCTGGTCACCTACATGGGCATGCGGCCGACCGAGCGCCATGCGCGCGAGCGCGGCGAGGCCTGGGACGCCCCCGATCAGGGCCCCGGCCGCTACCTGACCTTCCCGTCGTTCTACTTCCAGAACCGCACCTTCGGGCTGGTGATCCGCGACGAGGTGCCGGCCGGCCGCTCGAAGATCACCTTCACGATGCGCGTCAACGACGGCACCTTCGACGGCACCACCTTCAGCCTGTTCCGCAACGCCGGCGACCCGAACGTGCGCGACTACGGCTGGGCGCTGAACTACGGCTTCGGCAACCCGAAGTTCCTGAATGCCGACAACTACCCCTTGCCGATCTGCATCGCCGGGCAGCCGGATGCGGACTGCCAGTTCTCGGTCGACACCAACTGGCGCACCGACCCGCACAGCACGCTGAAGGTCGGCGACCCGGTCGAGCTGGCCCCGGCCCCGCGGCTCAAGTACAACGCCGACGGCAGCGCGGTGATCGACGGCGGCGGCGCGCGCTACTACTCGTTCGAGCAGCTGTACGTGGCCGGCGTCGGGCTGCGGCCCTGGTACGGCATCGCGCCGAACCTCGACTCCGCGCCCTTGCCGGCCGAGACGCTGTCCGGCGGGCAGACCAGCCTGTCGTACAACTACTCCGAAGAGCCGATGCGCGTATTCCAGCAGATGGCCAACAACATCGGCATCCAGAACACCAGGCGCTTCGTCGAGGGGCGGCGGCTGTTCCACACCTCGTTCATCGACGGCCGGCATTCGGAGCACCCCGAAAGCAACCCGGTGTTCAGCGCCCATGCCGGGCAACTGGGGCCGCGCTACAACCAGGTGAGCTGCATCGGCTGCCACGGGCTGAACGGGCGCACCACCGCGCCGGCGGCCGGCACGGTGTTCGCCGGCACGGTGCTGACCGGCACGGCCGGTGCCGACGGCAGGCGCGTGCCCGACGCGACCTACGGCCTGAACGTGCTGCAGAAGGCGAGCGCCGCCGGCGCGGCCGACTACGGCGTCAACGTGCAGGCCTACACGACGACGGTGCGCACGCTGGCCGATGGCGAGAAGGTCGAGCTGCAGAAGCCGGTCTACGCCTTCAAGGGCCCGGTGCCGGCGCAGTATTCGGCACGCCAGGCGCCGCAGGTGATCGGCGTCGGGCTGCTGGAGGCGCTGAACGAGAGCACCGTGCTCGCGCTGGCCGATCCGGGCGATGCGAATGGCGACGGCATCCGCGGCGTCGCCAACCTGGTGACCGATCCGGAGACGGGGCAGACGCGGCTGGGCCGATTCGGCTGGAAGGCCGCGAAGGCGAGCGTGCGCCACCAGGCCGCCGAGGCGCTGGTCAACGACATGGGCGTGGTGTCGCCGGTGTACCCGTCGCGCAGTTGCCAGCGGGCGGCGGCCGATTGCCGCAGCAACCCGCAAGGCACCGGCGTCAACGAACAGGAGCTGCAGCGCGTCGTGCAGTACCTGGAGCTGCTCGCGGTGCCGGCCCAGCGCAGCCTGCGCAGCGCCTTCCCGGCCGGCGTGCGGGTGTCGCCGGAGCACGAGGTGAACCCGACACAGGTGGCGCGCGGTGCGCAACTCTTCGCGCAGGTCAACTGCGTCGGCTGCCACACCGCGACGCTGAAGACCGGCACGACGCACCCGTTCGCCGAGCTGCGCGACCAGACCATCCACCCCTACACCAACCTGCTGCTGCACGACATGGGCGCGGGGCTCGCGGACACGGTGGCCGAAGGCAAGGCGCAGCCGTCGATGTGGCGCACCGCTCCGTTGTGGGGCATCGGCTCGCTGCCGTTCGTGCAAGGCAACGCGCAGAACGTGCGCTATCTGCACGACGGCCGGGCCCGCACGCTGATGGAGGCGATCGGCTGGCACGGCGGCGAGGCCGACAACAGCCGCCAGCGCTTCGAAGCCTTGTCGCGGGACGACCGGGCTGCCGTGCTGGCCTTCCTGGGCACGCTGTAGGGATGGATGCGTGAGTTCCTACAGCCGGTCGCGCCGGTGGACGATGGCGCCGGCGCGCCGGCTGGGTACCGTGGGAGGCGATGGAAACCGTCGCTTCCCCATCTCCCTCCCGCTGGCCGGGCCTGCGCGCCTGGTGGTCGCTCGTCCAGCAGGCCGGCAACGCGTGGATCGACGACTACGCACCCAGCATGGGCGCGGCGCTGTCGTACTACAGCATGTTCTCGCTGGCGCCCCTGCTGCTGATCGTGATCGCGATCGCCGGGCTGGTGTTCGGCGAAGAGGCCGCGCGCGGCGAGGTGTTCGGCCAGATCCGCGGCCTGCTCGGCACCGAATCGGCGCAGGCAGTGGAAGCCGTGCTGGCCAGCCTGCACAAGCCGGCCGAGGGCACGGCCTCGGCGGTGCTGGGCATCGTCGTGCTGCTGGTCGGCGCCACCTCGGTGTTCGGCGAACTGCAAGACGCGCTCGACCGCATCTGGCGCGCGCCGGCCCGGGTGCGGGCCAGCGGCTGGTGGAACCTGCTGCGCGCGCGCCTGCTGTCGTTCGGCATGATCCTCGGCATCGCCTTCCTGCTGATGGTGTCGCTGGTGCTCAGCGCCGCGATCTCGGCGCTCGGCAAATGGTGGGGCGGCGCGTTCGGCAACTGGGCCACGCTGGCGCAGCTGGTGAACCTGGCCGTCGGGCTGCTGATGACCACCGGCGTGTTCGCGATGATCTACAAGCTGATGCCGCGCGTCGACGTGCGCTGGCACGACGTGTGGCTGGGCGCGCTGCTGACCGCGCTGCTGTTCACCGTGGGCCGCTACCTGATCGGCGCCTACATCGGCAGGAGCGGCGTGGCCTCGGGCTTCGGCGCCGCCGGCTCGCTGATCGTGATCTTCGTGTGGGTCTACTACTCGGCGCAGATCTTCCTGATGGGCGCCGAGCTGACCTGGGTCTACGCGCGCAGCTTCGGCTCGATGCGCCACCTGCCGCAAGCGCCGGCGCCGACGACCTCGGGCACCGCGAGTGGAATTCCTACAGTGCGTTCTTGAGCGCACCTACACCAGGGACATCGGGTCGTCCTTACAGTCTCTCCATCGCCAGGGAGAAAACACCATGCGCTCGCTGCACTTCTCGGATCTGTCCCATCGCTCGTTGCCCGCCGCGCGCAAGCTGCTGCCCGGCGTCGGCGTGGTCGTGCCGGTGGCGGTGGCCTTCGCGGCGCTGGCGATCGGCCTGCCGGTGACCGAGCGGGCCGACCGCAACGCCTTCGCCGCCGACATCCTGCTGATGGCCGCCGCCGTTCCCGCGGCCGCCGCGAGCGCCGTGCCTGTGATCAAGCGCGAGGTCAGCCGGGTGCGCGAATCGGCACGGGGCCTGGGGCCGTCATCCGCTCGATGACCCAGTCGACGAACACCCGCACCCGCGGCGAAAGCTGCCGGCTGTGCGGGTACAGCAGCGACACCGGCATCGGCGCCGGACACCACGCCGCCAGCACCTCCTGCAAGCGCCCGTCGGCCAGCTCGGCCTGCACGTTGTAGCGCGGCACCTGGATCAGGCCCTGGCCGGCCAGGCAGCAGGCCAAGTACGCATCGGCCTGGCGCACCGAGACGCCGCCCCTCATCAACACCGTCTGCGGCTGACCCTCGACGATGAAGTCGAACGGGATGCGCCGGCCCGTCGCACTCGACAGGAAGTTCACCGCCCGGTGCTGCGACAGCTCGGCCAGCGACACCGGCACGCCGTACTTCGCCAGGTAGGCCGGGCTCGCGCAGGTGAGCTGTGGGTTGTCGGCCACGTGCCGCTGCACCATCGATGAATCGCGCGGGCTGCCGGCGCGCAGCACGCAATCCACCCCCTCGCGCACCAGGTCGACCAGCCGGTCGCCCATGCCGATGTCGAGTTCGATGTCGGGGTAGCGCGCGCAGAACTCGCCCAGGTGCGGCAGCAGGAAGCGGCGCGCCAGGGTCTCCTGCAGGTCGACGCGCAGCTTGCCCTTCGGGTTCGCCAGCGAATGGCCGAACGCCGACTCGGTCTCGTCGAGGTCGGCCAGCAGCCGCACGCAGCGCTGGTAGTAGGCCTCGCCGTCAGGCGTCGGCTTCACCTGGCGGGTCGTGCGCTGCAGCAGCCGCGTGCCCAGGCGTTTCTCGAGCTGCTGGATGGCGTGGGTCGCGGTGGCGCGCGGCAGCTCCAGGTCTTCGGCGCCCTTCGTGAAGCTGCCCAGCTCGACGATGCGGACGAACAGCTGCATGGTCTGGAAACGGTCCATTCGGGGCGCTCGCTGGTTGATCGTTTGTTGATATTGGTTGAACAGTGATGGCCATTCTTGCGCATTTATTGATTCCCATCGAGCAACCAGAATTCATTCCATCGTCACTTCCATCCCAGGAGCTCACCATGACCCAGCAAGTTGCCATCGTCACCGGCGCATCCCGCGGCATCGGCGCCACCGTCGCGCGCCGCCTCGCCGCCGACGGGTTCGCCGTCATCGTCAACTACGCCGGCAACGCCGCTGCGGCCGCCGAGGTCGTCGCCGACATCACCGCCGCCGGTGGGCAGGCCACCGCGGTGCAGGCCGACGTGTCGGACCCGGCGGCCGCCCGCAGGCTGTTCGACGAAGCGATCCGCGCCTACGGCCGCGTCGACGTGCTGGTGAACAACGCCGGCGTGATGCCGACCAACATGCCGGCGCTCGTCGACACCGACGACGCCACCTTCGACCGCATGTTCCACATCAACGTCAAGGGCAGCTTCAACACGATGCGCGAAGCGGTGAAGCGGCTGCAGGCGGGCGGGCGCATCGTCAATTCCTCGAGCAGCGTGGTCGGGCTGGCGACGCCGGGGTACTCGGCCTATGCGGCCGCCAAGGCCGCGATCGAGACGATGACGAACATCCTCGCGAAGGAGTTGCGCGGCCGCCAGATCACCGTCAACGCCGTCGCGCCGGGACCGACCGCGACCGACCTGTTCCTCGACGGCAAGGCGCCCGAGGTGATTGAGCGCCTGGCCAAGGCCGCGCCGCTGGAGCGCCTGGGCACGCCGCAAGACATCGCGGGTGTCGTGTCCTTCCTCGTCGGCCCGGACAGTGCCTGGGTCAACGGCCAAACCCTCCGCGCCAACGGCGGAATCATCTGAACCCCCCCAGGAGAACAGCCATGAGCAGCAACAAGATCATCGTCATCACCGGTGCGTCGAGCGGTTTCGGCGCCCTCACCGCCCGGGCCCTGGCCGATGCCGGGCACACCGTGTACGCCGGCATGCGCGCCATCGCGACGCGCAATGCGAAGGCGGCGCAGGACGCCGCGGCCTATGCGGCCGAACGCCAGGTCGCGCTGCGTTCCATCGAGCTCGACGTCGGCTCGCAGGACTCGGTGGACGCTGCCGTCGCGCAGATCATCGAGACGCACCAGCGGCTCGACGTCATCGTGCACAACGCCGGCCACCTGGTGACCGGCCCGACCGAGGCCTTCACGCCCGAGCAGATCGCGCAGGTCTTCGACGTCAACACGCTGGGCACGCAGCGCCTGAACCGCGCCGCGCTGCCGCAGCTGCGCCGCCAGCGCCACGGGCTGGTGGTCTGGGTGTCGAGCTCCAGCGTCAAGGGCGGCACGCCGCCCTTCCTCGGGCCCTACTTCGCGGCCAAGGCGGCGATGGATTCGCTGGCGGTCAGCTACGCCGGCGAGCTGGCGCGCTTCGGTGTCGAAACGACGATCGTCGTGCCGGGTGCCTTCACCTCCGGCACCAACCACTTCGCGCACGCCAGCCCTGCGGCCGATGCCGAGGTGGCCCAGGCCTACGACGCGCTGTACACCGGGCTGCCGGAGCAGGTGGGCGCGGCGCTCGCGAAGCTGGAGCCCGCCGGCGCCGACGTGGCCGATGTGGCGCGCGCGATCGTCGCCGCGGTGGACGCGCCCTACGGCCAGCGGCCGTACCGCGTGCACGTCGACCCGAGCGACGACGGCTCGGGCCTCGTCAGCGCGGTGGCCGACCGCATGCGTGCCCAGCTGCTCGAACGCGCCGGGCTGTCGGACCTGCTGAAGGTCGTGCCGGTGGTCGCCTGAAGCCATCTGACGTGCCGCCGTCACCATCTTCATTTGCGATGGCGGACTCCGCATTTGCTGCACATTCGCGGCGGCCAATGGCCGGGGTTTCACCGGATCCCCCGGTGGACGGCACATGGACACGGACACGGGAATGACGAAGGGATCGAACGAAGAAGGCGGCTCACCGCAGGCACCGCTGACGCAGCAGCTTCTCGCGCTGCGCGACGCCTGCGCGGTGTGCGGCGACGAAGCGCAGTTCGCCGCGATGGCGCGACAGCAGGTGCAGCCGGTGCTGCCGCACGGCTCGCTGGTGGCGGCCATCGTGCGCATCGGGCCGGAGCAGCTCCGGCTGGTGCATGCGATCGGCGTGGACCACCCGGCCGCCGCGATGGCGAAGCTGCCGCGGCAGCTCGACCTGGCCGACCGGCCGGCGCTGAAGCGCTGGCTCGACACCGGCGAGCCGCAGGTGTTGCAGATGCCGGGCGACGCCGAGCGGGTGTCGGCGCTGGAGCGCCGCGAAATCGATGCGCTGGGCATCCGCCGGCTGGCGCTGCACGGCCGCATCGACCTCGGCGGCATCGTCGGCAGCATCTTCAGCTTCTGCCACCTGAACGGCGACCTGACGCCGCAGCAAACGCTGGAGATCCTGCGCCTGGTGATCCCGCCGCTGCACGAGGCGCTGATGCGCGTGTGGCGGCATGACCGCCACGTGCTGCATCGCCCGCTGCCGCGCTGAGCGGCCGCGGCAGCGACCGCGCTCTTCAGCTCAGCGCAGCCGCTCCAGCGCGTTCGCCAGCTGCTGCACCGTGCGGTCGACGCGGCCCAGCTTGTCGAGCCCGAACAGCCCGATGCGCCAGCTGCGGAAATCCGCCGGCTCGTCGCACTGCAGCGGCACGCCGGCGGCGGTCTGCAGGCCGAGCCCGCCGAACTTGCGGGCCGACTGGATCTCGGGGTCGTCGGTGTAGCTGACCACCACGCCCGGCGCCTCGAAGCCGGTCGCCGCGACGCTCTTGAAGCCCTTCTGCGCCAGCAGCGTGCGCACCTTGGTGCCCAGCAACTGCTGCGCGTTGCGCGCGGCCTCGAAGCCGAAGCGCTCGGTCTCCTGCATGACCTCCCAGGTCTTCGTCAATGCATCGGTCGGCATCGTCGTGTGGTAGCCGAACGCGCCGGCCTCGTAGGTCTCGGCGATCTGCAGCCACTTGCGCAGGTCGCACGCGAAACTGGTGCTCTGCGTCTGCGCCATGCGGTCGCGCGCGGCCGCGCTGAGCATCACGAAGGCGCTGCCCGGCGAGCCGCTCCAGCCCTTCTGCGGCGCGCTGATCAGGATGTCGACGCCGGTGGCCTGCATGTCGACCCACATCGCGCCCGACGCGATGCAGTCGAGCACGAAGAGCCCGCCGGCCGCATGCACCGCATCGGCCACCGCCTTCAGGTAGTTGTCGGGCAGGATGATCCCGGACGCGGTCTCGACGTGGGCCGCGAACACCAGCGCCGGCGATTCGCGGCGGATCGTCTGCAGCACCTCGTCGATCGGCGCCGGCGCGTACGGCGCCTGGTAGCCCGAGCCGGTGGGACGCGCCTTCAGCACGGTGGCGGCCGACGGGATCGAGCCCATCTCGAAGATCTGCGTCCAGCGGTAGCTGAACCAGCCGTTGCGGATCACCAGCACGCGCTGGCCGGTCGCGAACTGGCGGGCCACCGCCTCCATGCCGAAGCTGCCGCTGCCGGGCATCACGATCGCGGTGGGTGCGTGGTAGGTGCGCTTCAGCGTGTCGGTGATGCCGCGCAGCACGCCCTGGAACTTCTTCGACATGTGGTTCAGCGCGCGGTCGGTGTAGACCACCGAGAACTCGAGCAGGCCATCGGGATCGACCTGGGGCAGCAGTCCGGGCATGGGTGTCTCCATCAGTGGGTGTTGTCGTGGCGCAGCGTAGCACCGGACGCCCGGTGAATCCCTGCGATCATGCGGCGCATGCGATTCGACCTCGGCCTGTGCTGTGCCGCCGGCCTGCTGCTGGTGGGCTGCGCGCTTGCACCCCCATCCCCCGCCCCTCCCGCCATCGTGCTGCTCGGCGAGGTGCACGACAACGCCGCGCAGCACGCGCTGCGGCTCGCCGAGTTCAGGCAGCTGCTCGACGCCGGCGCGCGGCCGGCGCTGCTGATGGAGCAGTTCGACCGCGAGCGCCAGCCCGACATCGAGCGCTTGCGCGCTGCCGCGCCGGCCCCGACGGCGGCCGCGCTGATCGCCGCGGCCGGCGGCGGGCCGGGCTGGAACTGGGCCTTCTACACCCCCTTCGTGCAACTCGCGCTCGACCACGGCCTGCCGATCGTCGCGGTCAACGTGTCGCGCGCCGACAGCCGGCAGGTGATCAGCAAGGGGCTGGCGGACACCGGCTTCTCGGCCGACGTGCCGGAAGCGATCTGGGTGGCCCACACCGGCGACATCGAAGACAGCCACTGCGGAATGATCGACGCGGCCACCGCGCGCCGCATGGCCGGTGCGCAGGTCGCGCGCGACCAGTTCATGGCGCGCAGCGTCGAGGCGTACGCCGACCGCGGCGTGGTGCTGCTGGCCGGCAACGGCCATGTGCGGCGCGATGTGGGCGTGCCGCGCTGGCTGGCCGATCGCACCCGTGCGCGCAGCCGCAGCGTCGGCTACCTGGAGGACACCGACGCGCCGCCGGCAGGTGCCTACGACCGCGTCGTCGTCACGCCGGCGCAGCCGCGCGAGGACCCGTGCGCCGCGATGCGCGCTCCCCGTTCGCCCTGAGCCTGTCGAAGGGCTTGCCCGCACAGCACCAAGGCTTCGACAAGCTCAGCCCGAACGGAGGTAATTTCCGTTCGCCCTGAGCCTGTCGAAGGGCCTGC
>NZ_FRCQ01000070.1 GCF_900142965.1 Rhizobacter sp. OV335 | reverse complement strand
GCTGCGCAGCGCGGGCGAGGAGATCCTGGCCAAGGGCAGGGCGCGCGCGGCCGAAGCCGGCGTGGCCGCCGATTCGCAGTTGTTCGAGGGCCTGGCCACCCGGCTGGCCGACGCGGTCGAGCAGGAAGCGCAGCGCTGGGGCGCCGACCTCGTCGTGCTCGGTACGCACGGGCGGCGCGGCGCGAGCCGCTTCTTCCTCGGCAGCGATGCCGAGCAGGTGCTGCGCTCGTCGCCGGTGCCGGTGCTGCTGGTGCGCATGCCGCAGGGCGCCTGAGCGCGCCGCCGCCGCGCTGTCTTCAATCGAGCGGGTGGGTCAGCAGCCACAGCAGCACGCCCGCCGCAACGATGCCGAGGCCGAGCAGGACAGCGATGACGATCAGGCCGGTCATGGCAGCGGGACCTGCGGCAGCGCGTGCAGTCCCATCCAGATCACCGCGACCGCGATCGCGAGTGCGGCGACGCCGGCCGCCGCGCCGGCCAGGAGCCATGCGCCGTCGTGCCGCAGCACGCCCAGCATCATCGCGCTGATCGCGAAGGCCGGCGCCATGTTGCCCAGCGGCACCGGCAGCGCGAGCACCGCGGCGAGCACGAAGCACAGCAGGCCCGCGAGCCGCACCGGCAGCGGCGCCGACAGCGCGAGCCAGCGCGGCCGCAGCAGCGGCTCCACCCTCGCAAGCCAGGGTAGCAGGCGCCGGGTCAGGGCGGCGAAGCGTTCCCGCGTGATCGAGCGTGCCGCGACCGATGCCGGCAGCCATGCCGGCAGGCCGAGCGCGAGTTGGGCCGCAAGGAACAGCAGTGGCACGCCCAGCACGCCCGAGGTGCCGGGCGGCAGCGGCAGCAGGTTCGGCAATGCGAAGAACAGCATCAGCGTGGCGAGCGCTTGGTCCTGCATCGCGAGCAGCAGGTCGCCGATGTGGATGCGATCGCGTTGCTCGTCGCTCGACAACGCCAGCAGCACGCGCGACAACGCGTCGCGTGGGGGCGGCGGGTCAGCTCGGCGGGTGGCGTGGGGCGACATCGCAGGGCTCCAGGGACTTCTGGCGGCTCAGCCGAGCAATGTCTTCATCGCCGCCAGCGCCGCCACCGGATCGGCGATCGCGTGGTAGACCGGCGGGATCGGCCGCTCGATGCCGAGCAGCCCGTACACCGCGTGCATCGCACTGCGCACCGAGTACTCCACCGTGAAGACCACGTCTTCGGGGATCTCGACGTACTGCCCGAGCAGCGCGTAGTTCAACGCGCCCTTCGGCAGCACCGCCGGCCGGTCGCCGGCCTCGCGGCAGGCGAACTCGCTGGTGATGTACGGCATCATCACCGGGATCGCGGTGCTGGTGGCGAGCAGCTGGT
>NZ_FRCQ01000059.1 GCF_900142965.1 Rhizobacter sp. OV335 | reverse complement strand
GGCCGAGGCGATCACCAGCTGGGCGCTGCTGATGTCCACGCCGAAGGACTCGGCCGGATCAAGGACAGGAACTTGCATGCTTGAACCTCGGTGCATGCAGCGGCTAGACTGGATCGGTCGGGGTGGGCGTTTGCGCTGGCGTGGGCTTGCATCTATCGGTCGTCAGCATCCCCCCGGCCTCACGGCCGGGGCTGCTGCGGCTGCATTCCTAATCGACGTTCAGGCAAACGAAATGGGGAGCTCACTACGGTGGTCTGTCCGCTGCTGACGGCAGATAGCCCGGATCGTCCCTCCATCCCGACACCCTCATCCGCTGCGTCTGAGAGTGCAGGCGGAACATACAAGCCCGGATGCCAATCCGGGGTTCCACATCACTTCAAGAGCGCGGCCACAACACCCACAGACGCAGCGGCTGCTTCATCCGCCCGGCCTGCTGCTCGGCCACATCACCCCAGCCCCAGAAGTAGTCGGCGCGCACCGCACCGGTGATCGCGGTCCCGGTGTCCTGCGCCATCACCGCGCGCCGCAGCGGGGTTGCGCTCAGCGGCTCGGTCGCATCGACCCACACCGGTGTGCCGTACGGGATGCTCTGCGTGTCGACCGCGATCGAGCGCCCCGGCGTCAGTGGCACGCCCTGGCCACCCTTCGGTCCCAGTTGCGGATCCGGCAGTGGCTCTTCGCGGAAGAAGATCACCCGCGGATTCGCCCACAGCATCTCGTTGAGCCGCTTCGGGTTCTTGCGTGCCCAGGCCTTGATCGACGGCCACGAGGCCTGCTCCAGCGTCAGCTCGCCCTGGTCGATCAGCCAGCGCCCGACCGACTTGTACGGCTGGTCGTTGTGCGCTGCGAACGCGACGCGCAGCAGCTTGCGCGTGCCGTCGGCCTCGGTCAGCTGCAGCCGGCCCGAGCCCTGAATCTGCAGCACCAGCGCATCCAGCGGGTCGGCGATGTACGCGATCTCGCGGCCGCGCAGCGCGGCCTGCGCGGCGCGCACGGTGTCGAGCTGCTGGCGCGTCCAGTAGGGCTTGCGCGTCGCCAGGTCGGCCGGCGGCGCATACAGCGGGATGCGGAACGCGCCGCGCGGCACGCGGCTCGCTTCGACCAGCGGCTCGTAGTAGCCGGTCATCAGCCCGTCGGTCGCGCCCTCGAGCGTTTCAACGCGCCACGGCTGCACGCGGTTCTGCAGGAACACGCGCACGCTGCCGTCGGTGATGGTCGTGAGCTTCTGCGCGTCGGCGCACAGCTTCGTCCAGTCGGGGCCCGGTTTCTCGCAACTGCGCAGCAGCGCGGGCCACAGCTCGGCGGTGCTGTCGAACTCCCAGCCGGGCAGGTCGGTCCACGCGGCGCCGACCCAGCGGCTGCGCGTGCGCGTCAGCACGGGCTTGTCGCCGGGGAGGAGGGGAGGTGTCGGCGTGGCGGTCGGCGCATTGGCGGCCGGCTCCGGCGGAACCGGTGCCACGGGGGGGTATTGCAGGCTCGCGCAGCCGGCCAGCGAGCCTAGAATCGCCGCCGCCATCCACCAGCGGCCGCGGCCAGGGAACATCGTCATGGGTCTGATTCTCCTCGAAGCGCTGGGCGCGCTCGCGGTGCTGCTGCTGATCGTGTGGTGGACGATGTTCTCGGGGCGCAAGAAGGGCGAGCGGCGCGATCGGGACGAATGAAGAAGGACCACCCGAGGGTGGCGGGGTCATCGGGAGGGGAAGCATGCAAGCAATTCGAAGCGGCCGCACCGCGGTGCGTGGTGTGGCGTTGTCGACGACGGCACTGGCGATGGTGTTGGCCTTGGCGTCCTGCGGAGGCAGCGGCGGTGGGGGGGGCCGCACGGATGGCGGCACCGGCGGCGGCGGTGCCACTCCCGGCACGCAGCCAGCCTCGGCCAACGTGGCGTTGCTGGCCGGTGCGCTCGGTGGCACCGGGTTCGCCGACGGACCGGCCGCCACCGCGCGCCTGTGCAACCCGGGCGCTATGGCCGAGGGGGCCGACGGCACGGTCTACCTGATCGACTGTGACGCCGTGCGCGCGTGGTCGCCGGACGGCGGCCTGCGCACGATCGCAGGCTCGCGGCGCATCGAACCCGGCGCCACCGATGGCCGCGGGGACCAGGCGCGCTTCGGCTGGCGTCCGGAAGGCTTGGCTCTCGACGCGGCCGGTGCGCTGTACGTCGCCGACGGTGCCAACGCATCGATCCGCAAGGTCACTCCCGATGGTGTGGTCAGCACCGTCGCCGGGCGGGCGGGCGAGGCGGCCGTCGTGGACGGCGCGGGCTCCGTGGCGCGCTTCCGCGGCCCGAAGGCCCTGGCGTTCGACGCTGGTGGCAACCTGCTGATCGGCGACACCGGCCTGCTGCGCCGCATGGCTTCCGATGGCACGGTGAGCACTTTCGCCGGCAGCCCCGTTTTCTCGGGCGTGCGCGACGGCGCGCTGGCCGACGCGTACTTCGGCGACAGCCTGTGCGCGATGGCGTTCGATGCGAACGGCGCGTTGTTCGTCACCGACAGCTTGGCCGGTGCAGTGCGCAAGGTTGCCAACGGCCGGGTGACGACCTTCGCCTGGCCGCCGCTCCCGTCAGATGAGACGGCTCCGCCCGACAAGTTCTACGACACCTGCGGCCTGGCAATCAACACCGCCGGCGAGCTGCTGATCAGCGAAAACCTGGGCCAAGTTATCGACAAGGTGGCGGCCAATGGCAGCGTCAGCGTCTTCGCCGGTGTGCCCTGGAGCAGCGGGACAGCGGACGGCCGTGGGTCGACGGCGCGCTTCAATCGCCCGGACAAGCTGCTGGCACTGCACAACGGCGACACGCTGGTCGCGGATCAGTTCAACGCGACGCTGCGCCGCGTGTCGCCTGACGGCAGCGTGCGCACCGTGCTGGGCGTGCCGGCGCAGCGTGGCGCGGTCGACGGTGCCGGGGCGGCGGCGCGATTCCACGGGCCACAAGCGGTCGTCGCCGATCCGGACGGCAACGTCTTCGTGGCCGACTGGGACAACCACAACATCCGCAAGATCACGCCGGACGGGACCGTGACCACCTGGGCCGGCAGTACCGCAGGCGAGCAGGGACTGGGCTTCAGCGAGACACGCGACGGCACCGGCATCGAGGCGCGCTTCTACAACCCGGCCGGCATCGCCATCGACGTGGCACGCAACCTGTACGTCACCGATGCAAACGCCCACGTGGTGCGCAAGATCACGCCCGCCGGTGTCGTCAGCACCGTGGCCGGCCAGGTCGGACAGGGCGGGTATGTCGACGGCGATGCCGGCAGCGCATTGCTCGAGGCCCCGTGGGGCGTGGTCGTCGACCGGCAGGGCGTTGTCTACTTCAGCGAGCGTTTCCGCGGCACCGTGCGCCGCATCGAAACGGACGGTCGCGTCAGCACCTGGTTCGGCGACATCGAAGACGGCGTGCTGCATGGCCTGGTCGGGCTGGCGGTCGACGCGGACGGCGGCATGTACCTCAGCGATCTGGAAGATCACACGATTCGCAAGGTGACGGCCGCAGGGGCGGTCAGCACGCTGGCCGGCCGTGCCGGCATCAGCGGCCAGGTCGACGGCGACGGGGCGGCAGCACGCTTTCTTCGACCCTACGGTCTGTCACTCGGTGCCGACGGCAATCTCTATGTCGCCGATGTCGGCAACAGCGCGGTACGTCGTGTCACGCCGCAGGGCATGGTCAGCACGGTCGCCGGCGGCAACGGCGACCAGCGTGCGGTCGTCCTCGGCGAACGGGGGCGCTTGAACAACCCGCTGGTGCTGGCGGTGCTGCCCGGGGTGGCCCTTCGCTTCGCGGTGCTCGACGAGGGCGCGCTGTTGATCGTCACGCCGCGTCAGCCATGAGGGGCGGTTCGATGCTGTCGGTCCCGTGCGCAATGGCGATGGCATGGTCGCTTGCGGCTTGCATGGGGGGCGGTGGCAACGACGCAGCTCCCGCCAGCATCGGCGTCGCGCCACCTGCCGAATCGCAGTCGCGGGTCGAACTGCTGGCAGGAGGACTCGGTGGCAGCGGCTACGTCGACGGCCCGGCCAGCCGCGCGCGTCTGTGTTATCCGGGCGCGATGACCGAAGGCGCCGACGGCACGCTGTACTTTCTCGACTGCAACGCCGTGCGAGCGCTCTCGCCGAACGGGGAGCTGCGCACCATCGCCGGATCGCGCCTCGACGAAGTCGGCTGGGTGGATGGAGAGGGCATGCAGGCCCGCTTCTCGAGTCCGCTGGGCATCGCGGTTGATGCGGACGCAGGCGTGCTCGTCGCCGACTACGGCAATGCTGCGATCCGGAGGATTGCGCCGGGCGGTCGGGTCACCACCGTGGCTGGCCAGCCGGGCAACGCTCTTCCGAGCGACGGCGCCGCCGGCGACGCCCGCTTCCGCGGACCGCAGTCGCTGGCGATCGACGCTGGCGGATCCCTGTTGATCGGGGACGGCAGCGCGCTGCGGCGCTTGTCGCGTGAAGGGCGTGTCGACACCGTGGCCGGGTCGATGGAGGGGGAGAGCGGGATCAGCGACGGCCCGGCGCTCCAGGCACGCTTCGGCGGCCTGATCTGTGCGCTGGCCTACGACGCCAATGGCGCGCTGGTTCTCACCGACACGTTCTCGGGCACGCTGCGGCGCCTGGCGAATGGGCAGGTGACCACGCTGGCGCCGCCGCCGGCATTGCAGCTGCCGGGTTCGACGAACTTCGGCGCGTCCGCGTGGCTGTGCGGCGCGGCCTTCGACGTAGCCGGTGGCTTGCAGGTGGCGGGCGGCGCCTTGCTCAAGCGGCGCAATGGCGACCTGCTGGCAGCCGACGGGAACAACGCGGTGCTGAGCCGCGTTGCCACCAACGGTTCGATCGTCGCCGTGCTCGGGCAGCCAGCCCAGGTCGGTGCCGCGGACGGCGTGGCAGGCGCGGCGCGCTTCCAGTCGCCCGCCGGCGTGGCCGTCGATCCCGATGGCAATGTCTTCGTCGCCGACTTCTGGAACCACAGCATCCGCAAGGTCTCGCCGGCCGGCCTGGTGACCACCGTGGCCGGCAGTGCGGCGGAGTCGGCGCTCGTCGACGGTCCGGCGGCGGTCGCGCGCTTCGAGGCGCCGAACGCCGTCGCGATCGATGCGGCGCGCAACCTGTACGTCACCGACCAGATGTCGTCGGTGGTCCGCAAGATCACGCCGCAGGGCGTGGTGTCGACGCTGGCCGGCAGCCGCGCGGTGCAGGGTGGTGCCGACGGCACGGGTGCCGCGGCGTCGTTCTTCCAGCCGCGCGCGCCGGCGGTCGATGCGGCCGGCTCCGTGCTCGTGTTGCAGGGCGGTGCGGTGCGCCGCATTTCGCCGCAGGGCGTCGTCACCACCTGGGTCGGTCGCTTCGATGCCCAGGGCAGTGCGGACGGCATCGGCACGGCGGCGCGCTTCACGGTGCCGGGCGGTATGGCGGTCGACGCGGCGGGCAACGTGTTCGTCGCCGACAGCGGCAACCACAGCATCCGCAAGATCACGCCGGCCGGCGTCGTCACGACCTTCGCTGGCAGCCCCGGCGTGCCGGGCCATCTCGACGGGCGGGGGGCGGCGGCGCGCTTTCGCCGGCCGACCTTGATGACGTTCGATGCCGACGGCACCCTGTATGTCGCGGACACCGACAACAGCGTGGTGCGGCGCATCACGCCGCAAGGCGAGGTCAGCACCGTGGCGGGGGTCGGCAGCACTCGGGCCGTTGCGCTCGGCGAACGCGGCCTGCTGAACCGGCCCTTCGGCCTGGGTGTGTTGCCCGGCCTGCCTCTTCGGCTGGTGCTGAGCGACGAGAACGCCGTCCTCGTCGTGACGCCGCGCTGAGTTTCAGTCTCTCGGCGGCACGATGAACGACCCCGGCCGCTGCCACAGCCGCCGGCGGATCGCGCGGTAGATGCGGCTGCGGTCGGTGAGGCGGATGCCGCGCGAGCGCAGTGCCACCTTGAACGCGAGGAAGAAGCTCACCGCGAGGTTCAGCCCGCCGGTCAGCGCGATGCCGGCCAGGCACCACCAGAACGGCGCCTGGTGCAGGATGTCGAAGCCGAGCGCGCCGACCGCCGCGGCGAGCTGGCCGGTCGACAGCGTCACGTGCCGCACCTCGATCGGCAGCGCGAAGAAGCTCGCGACCGCCGGCACCAGGCCCAGCATCAGGCCCAGCGAGATGTTCGCGGTCAGCCCCGAGATGTTGTTGCGCCAGTAGATCGACCAGCGCTGCGCGCGCGCCGTGCCGAGCCGCGCGACGATGCGCGGGTTCCACGCGATCGCGCTGTCGAGCCGGTGCCAGACGAACCAGTTCTCGACCCAGCCGGCGATGATCGAGCTGAGGAACAGCAGCACGCCGGTGAAGGCCGCGTACAGCGGCGTCGGGCCGAGCAGCGACAGCGTGTCCAGCACGTGCTGCGCGTCCTTCGTGCCGATCAGCGGCGCGCCGAACGCGGCCGTCCACGCGAACTGCGCCGTCAGCACCAGCGGCATCACCAGCGCCAGGTTGCCGAGGATGCCCGCCGCCTGCGAGCGGATCAGGTGCGCGACCTCGTCGACGAAGCCCTCGACCGCCGCGTCGTTCGACACGTCGTCGAGCTTGGCCGCCATCGCCGGCGCGGTCATCGCCGGCTGCTTGGTCGCCACCGTCCAGTGCATCAGGTGGATCAGCACGAAGCTGCCGGCGTAGTTGACGCCCGCGAAGAAGCCGGCCCAGAAGGTCGACAGCCCGAGCGCCAGCACGAAGAACTTCATGAAGGTGGTGCCGGCCAGCACCGCACCGCCACCCGCCGCGGCGCGCAGCATCTGCCGGTACTCGCTGCGGTCGCGGGTGATGTAGTGCTCGCCGGTCTCGGCGCTGCGCTCGGCCACCTTGCGCGCGAGCAGCGAGTAGTGCCGCGCGAACAGCGCGCGGATGCTGCGCCGCTCGTCGGCGGTGCGCACCAGCGCGGCGGTCAGCCGCGTGATGTCGCGCCCGGGTTCCGGGCTCAGCACGCAGATCAGCAGGTCCTCGATGCGCTGGGTGCGCTCGCGCAACTGCTCGACGGCGAACACCACGTCGACCGAGACGCCGTGGTCCTCGAGGTGAAGGTGCACGCTGTCGGCGCAGCGCCGGCAGGTGTCGAGCAGCGCGCGCAGGTACTGCGCCTCGCGCAGCAGGGCCGGCGTGTCGCCGCCCTCGGCATGCGCGCGGATCTGCTCGGCCACCAGCGCAAGCTGGCGAAACGGCTGCGACACCAGCAGCTCGGGGCTCATGCGCTGGCGCACGGTCGGCGAGAAGCCGGTCGCGCGGACCGCGCTCGCCAGGAAGGTGATCGCATCGAGGAATGGCGCGCGCCAGTTCGGGCCGCCGGCGCTCGCTGCGGCGGCCGGCGCGAGCAGCGCGGTCAGGCGTTCGAGCGTCGGGTCGTCGAGCGCGTCCATCCACAGCGCGTCGCTCGACTGCGGGAACAGCAGGCCGAACAGCTCGGCCAGGTCGCTGGTGGCCGGCGTGCCGGGCAGCAGCCGCAGGCGCAGCCGCTGGCCGAGTTCACCGGACAGGTCGCGGCGCGGCGAGAAGCCGAAATCGGCCAGCAGCGCCGCGACGTCGACCTCGCGCCAGAAGCGCGCGAGCAGGGCCGCGATCTCGGCCTGGTGCTCGGGGTGGCGCTCCAGCACGTTCAGCAGGTGGCGCAGGCGCAGCAGCGGCATCGGCGTGGCGGCGGGGGCCGACTCGGCCGCGGGCGGGCCGTCGGCCGGCAGCGTCGCATGCCGCAGCCATTCGAGCAGGCGGATCAGCCACAGGTGGCGTTCGGGCAGCGAAGCCGACGCATCGGCCGCGTTCAGCAGTGCACTCAGGTCCCACGGGCCCGGCCGGGCCTTGCCTTGCGTCCTGGATGACGCCTTCTTCCGCCCGAACATCGCGGCGACCGTCAGTGCAGCGTCGACGCGAGCGACAGGCTGAACTCCGGCACCGGGGCATCGAAGGGCGTCGCGTCTTCGGTCATGCAGAAGAAGGTGCCGCGCATGCTGCCTTGCGGCGTGGCGAGCCGCGTCCAGCTGGTGTATTCGTGGCTGTCGCCCGGCTGCAGCAGCGGTTGCTGGCCGACGACACCCAGGCCGCGCACCTCTTCGACGCGCCCCTGGCCGTCGGTGATCAGCCAGTGCCGCGCGATCAGCTGCGCCGGGATGTCGCCGCTGTTGCGGATCGTGATCGTGTAGGCGAAGGCGTAGTGGCCGGTGGCGGGGTTCGATTGCTCGGGCAGGTGACGCACGGCGACCGAGCAGGTGAATTCAGGATGGGCCATGGGCCATTCTAGGAGCCGCTCCATGGCAGCTTCGCGGCCCGCCTAAAATCCGGGCCTTCCGCGACACCTGCCGGCCGTCTCGCAGCCGCACCGCATGACCACCTACCGCATCGCCCCCAGCATCCTGTCGGCCGACCTGGCCCGCCTCGGCGAGGAGGTGCGCAACGTCATCGCCGCCGGCGCCGACTGGATCCACTTCGACGTGATGGACAACCATTACGTGCCGAACCTGACCTTCGGACCGATGATCTGCGAGGCCGTCCGAAAGCACGCGGTGCGGCCCGACGGCAGCCCGGTGCCGCTCGACGTGCACCTGATGGTGCAGCCGGTCGACCCGCTCGCGCTGGCCTTCTGCAAGGCCGGTGCCACCACCGTCACCTTCCACCCCGACGCCAGCACGCATGTCGACCGCACGATCCAGCTGATCCAGGCCGAGGGCTGCAAGGCCGGCCTGGTGTTCAACCCGGCGATGCCGTTGTCGGTGCTCGAGTACGTGATCGACAAGATCGACCAGGTGCTGATCATGAGCGTGAACCCGGGCTTCGGCGGCCAGAGCTTCATCCCGATGGCGCTGAAGAAGATCGAGCAGGCGCGCCGCCTGATCGACGCGAGCGGGCGCGACATCCGGCTCGAGGTCGACGGCGGCATCAAGATCGACAACATCCGCCGCGTCGCCGAAGCCGGGGCCGACACCTTCGTCGCCGGCAGCGCGATCTTCGGCCACCCCGACTACCGGGCGGTCATCGATGCGATGCGCCAGGAACTCCAGGCGGCCTGAATCAGAGCGTCGTGACCCAACACGGTGCTTTGTTCGGGGAAACAATCGAAAACCCCGTGAATTCTTCTGGCCTGACGGTGGTATTTTCCGTCCTCGATAATCTCCCCAAGCCAGCACCAGAGCCTGTTCGACGCGGCTCATCAGCAAGTGACCCGAAAACGTAACCTGTTGTCAGGAAAGCGGTTTTCCGGGTTTTTCCTCGGGTTTTGCCCAGATTGACGAGTGGTATTACTGGTACTAAACTGGTACCTAACGGGTTGTTTTGTGCCATGTACTTGTGCAGGCACGCTGCTTGCCTAAGCCGCTCAGGCCCTCTCATCTGCACAGGAGTTCGCGACCGATGAATTTTTCGCAGCGACAACGCGATCCCCGACGTCACATCGTCGGGATCGGCTTTGTCATTTTGTTTCACGCGGCGATCGTGTATGCGCTGCTGACCGGGCTGGCCAAGAAGGTGGTCGACGTGGTTCGCGCGCCGATCGAGACGAAGGTGATCGAGGAGATCAAGAAGCCGCCGCCGCCGCCGGAGGTGGTGGTGCCGCCGCCGCCGAAGCTGGAGGCGCCGCCGCCGCCGTTCATTCCGCCGCCGGAGGTGCAGGTGGCGGTGCCGCCGCCGGTGCAGCCGACGATCACCGCGAGCACGCCGGTGCCGCCGCCCGCCGCGCCGATGGCGCCTGTTGCTCCGCCGGCCGCAGCGCCCGCGCC
>NZ_FRCQ01000060.1 GCF_900142965.1 Rhizobacter sp. OV335 | reverse complement strand
CAGACCATCACCATCGCCGCCGGCCAAACCAGCGGTACCAGCGCCGCCTTCAATGTGCGTGCCGATGATGCCTACGTGCAAGGCAGCCAGACCGTCACCGTCGGCATCAACGCGCACAGCGGCGGCAACTACGAAGCGCTGACCACCACCAGCACCGCCAGCACCACCGTCACCGACAACGCCAGCGCTACCACCGTCACCCTCAGCAGTTCGGCCAACTCCGTCGTCGAGGGTGGCAGCGTCACCTACACCGCGACGCTCGACCACGCCGTCACCGGCACGGCCCTGGTGCTGAACCTGAGCAACGGCCAGACCATCACCATCCCGGTCGGCCAGTCCAGTGCCAGCGCCCCGTCCTATGTGCCGCGTGCCGACGATGCCTATACCCAGGGCACGCAGACGATCACCGTTGGCGTGGCATCCAGCTCGGGCGGCAACTTCGAGTCGCTGACCACCTCGTCGACCGTCGCCACCTCGGTCGCCGACGACAGCGACGTGACCACCGTCAGTCTGTCCGGATCGAGCACCGTCACCGAAGGCGGCTCAGCCACCTATACGCTGACACTGAGCAATCCCGCCTCCAGCGCCGTCACCGTCACGCTGAACTACGCCGGCACCGCGAGCAATGGCACCGACTACACCGGCGTCACGACCGTCACGATCCCCGCCGGCGCCAGCAGCGCCAATTTCAGCGTCGCAACGGCGGCCGACGGCCGCGACGAACCGAACGAATCGATCGTGGTCTCCATCGGCACCGTCAGCGGTGGCGGATTCGAGGCCATCGCGCCGCATGGCACGAACAACACGCTGACGACCTCCCTGGTCGACAACGACCCGACCCCGACGCTGTCGATCAACAACGTCACCGTCAACGAAGCCGCCGGCACGGCCACCTTCACGGTGACGCTGTCGGCCGCGTCCGGCCAGGCCGTCTCGGTCAACTACGGCACGTCGAACGGCACCGCAACGGCCGGCTCCGACTACACCGCGGCAACCGGTACGCTCAACTTCGCCGCAGGCTCGACCGTCCAGACCATCACGGTCCCGATTGCCAACGACACCACCGCCGAAGCGACCGAGACCTTCAACGTCACACTGAGCGGCGCCACCAACGCGACCATCGCGGTGGCCACCGGCGTCGGCAGCATCGTCGACAACGACCAGCCGCCGGCGATCGACCTCGATTCGAACAATTCCACCGCCACCGGCATCGGCTACGCGACCACCTTCACCGAGAACGGCTCCGGTGTCTCGATCGCCGATTCCGACATCAAGATCACCGACGTCGACAGCGCATCGCTGGCCAGCGCCACCGTCACGCTGACGAACGCCAAGAGTGGCGACGTGCTGACCGTCGGCACCCTGCCGGCGGGCATCACCGCCAACGTCGTCGGCAACGTCATCACGCTCAGTGGCGCCGCGTCGCTCGCCAGCTACGAAACGGCGATCCGCGCGATCACCTTCTCGAACACCAGCGACACGCCCGACACCACCAACCGCGTTATCACCGTCGTCGCCAACGACGGCACCAGCAACAGTGCCACCGCGACGACGACCATCAGCGTGGTCGCGGTCAACGACGCCCCGGTGGCCCACAGCGACGACGCCAACGTCACCGCTTCGGCCACGCTGAGCGTCACGGCCGCGAACGGTGTGATCCTGTCGGCGGCCACACCGGCCGGCACCGACACCGATCCCGAAGGCGATGCGCTGACCGTCGCGTTCGCCGTCGCCGGTACCGGCACCCCCGCGACCGCGATCACCGCCGCCGGCACCGCCATCACCGGCACCTACGGCACGCTGACGCTCAAGAGCGACGGGAGCTACAGCTACTTGGCCAGCAACGCCGACGCCGTCGCCACCGGCAGCACGGTCAACGACGTGTTCACCTACCAGGTGAAGGACCCGAGCGGCGCCACGTCGAACGCGACGCTGACGATCCACGTCAGCGGCCAGGCCGATACCCTGACCGCCGGCACGCCGACCACGACGGTGATCACCAACACGCAAGGCTTGAACGGCGAGTACTACGGCTACAACGAAAGCACGGTAACGGGCAACCGCCTCCACAGCGACGACGCGAGCGTGGGCAACCTCGACCGCGTGTCGGACTTCAACACGCTGGTCAACGCCCGCAATGCAGCCATGGGCGGCAGCAACGCCATCCTCGGAACCTCCACCGCCGCCGTCACCGGCACGGTCGATGCCCGCTTCCTCGCGAAGACCATCGATTACGGCAGCGCGCCTGACGTCACCAACTCGCTGGGTTCGAACAAGAACATCGCAGCCGGCGCCTCCACCTCGTCCCTGACCGACGCCAACAGTTCGCTGTACAAGTTCCTGCACCGCACCGCGGGCAGCGATGCCGGCTCGCTGACGATCGAAAGCGGCACCGGCGCCGGCAGTGTCATCGGCACGGGTCCGACCAACGGCCTGGGCACCACCACCGACGCAGGCGTGCGCCTGACCGGCGAGGTGTACATGGCGGCCGGCAGCTACGACATCCGCGTCACCGCGGACGACGGCTTCCGCCTGAAGCTCGACGGCCATCAGGTCGCGATCTTCGACGACATCCAGTCGCCGACCACCCGCGTCTACACCGGCGTACCGATCACCGGCGGGCTGACGGCGCTGGAGCTGCTGTACTGGGAGCAAGGCGGCAACGCGGTGCTGAAGATCGAGATCAAGACCACCGGCACGGCCGACTCCACGTACCAGACGCTGGGCACGAGCAACTTCGCGATGTTCAGCGACGCGAATGCGCCGACGCTGTCGGACACGCAGGACATCATCGTGAGCGGCGGCCAGTACGTGATCCGCACCGGCTCGACGCTCGACGGCGGCGCCGGCAACGACTCGCTGACGGGCAGCGCCGCCCGCGACAAGCTGATCGGCGGCGACGGCAACGACTCCCTGAACGGCGGCGACGGTGCCGACACGCTGATCGGCGGCAAGGGCAACGACACGCTGGTCGGCGGCCTGGGCCACGACGTCTTCCAGTGGAAACTCGCCGACCAGGGCACGACCGCGGCACCGGCGCGCGACGTGATCACCGATTTCGACAACACCACCAACTCGGGCGACGTGCTGGACCTGCGCGACCTGCTGGTCGGCGAATCGCACACGGCCAACAACGTGACCACCGCCACCAACATCGGCACCAACAACGCGACGGCGATCACGGTCGACCACGGCAACCTGAACAACTACCTGCACTTCTCGGTGGTGGGTGGCAACACGGTGGTCGAGGTCAGCACGACCGGCGGCTTCACCGGCGGCACCTACAACGCCGCCGCGGTGAACCAGGTGATCACGATCAACAACCTGAACCTGACGAGCGGCTTCGCCACCGACAACCAGGTGCTCGACGACCTGCTGAAGCGCGGCAAGCTGGTGGTGGATTGACGAAGTTCCGTTCGCCCTGAGCAGGGACTGAGCCTGTCGAAGGCCCGGCCGTCGAAGGGTTGTGCCCGAAGCGCGCAAGGCCTTCGACAGGCTCAGGTCCTTCGACGGGCTCAGGATGATCGGGCCCTTCGACAGGCTCAGGGCGACCGGGTGCGTGCTGTCAGGCGTTCTCGCTGATCCACGGCCCGGTGGCCCCGTCGATGCCGCAGTCCCACAGGCGCTGCGCATCGGCGGCGCTGCTGACGCCTTCGGCGTACACCTGCAGCGACAGCCCGTGCAGCAGCGTCACCGTGCCGCGCACGAAGGCGGCGCGGTTCTCGTCGCTGCCCACGCCCTGCACGATGGCCGCGTCGAGCTTCACGTAGTCGAGCCCGGCCTCGAACAGCCGCGGGATCTTGCCCAGCCGCTCGCCGGCATGCTCGAGCCCGAGCCGGATGCCGGTCGGGCGCAGTTGCCGGCCCAGTTCCTGCAGCAGCCCGAAGTGCTCGACGGCCGCGCTCTCGGCCACCTCGAGCCAGATCAGCCGCGCCACCTGCGGCGCGTTCCACAGCAGCGCGCGCAGCCGCGCCGAGAAGCCGCTGTCGGACAGCGACGATGGCGACAGGTTCACGCAGCGCGGCTTGCCGTCGCGCGCCGCATCGCGCAGCGCGAGCGCGAGCGCGCATTCGTCGATGTCGACCGTGAGCCGGCTGCGGATCGCCAGCGGCAGCCAGCGCGCGGCCGGCTCGAACGTGCCGTTCGGCTCCAGCTGCAGGCGCAGCGGGCACTCCAGGTGGATCAGGTCCTTGCGCACGTTGACCAGCGGGAAGCTGACCAGGTGGGCGCGCTGCTGCCCGATCGCGTCGCGGATGCGCTGGCGCCACGCGCCCTCGCCCAGCATCGCGACGCTCGGGCCGCCCTCGCCGCCCAGTTCCACCGCGAACGGGCCGCGGCTCTCGGCCCGCGCCAGCGCGGCGTCGGCCTCGCTCATCACCTGGGCCATCGTCATCTCGCGGCGCAGTTCGACCGCGCCGACGCTGACCCCGGCTTCGGCGCTGAGGTTCGGCAGCACCAGGCTGAGCGCGTCGGCCAGCGCCTGCGCGGTCTCGCGCGCCATGCCGGCCACCGGCAGGCACAGCGCGAAGTCGGAGCCGTTCAGGCGGCCGATGAAGCAGCCCTTCACGCGGTCGCCGTACGGCCGCAGCGCCTGCGCCACGGTGGTGATCATGCGGTCGGTCTCGGCGTGGCCGAGCGCACGGTTCAGGTCGGCGAGGTCCAGCATGCGCAGCAGCACCAGGCCGCCCTCGGCCGTGCCGTCCTCGCGCTGCAGCGTCACCGCCAGCTGGCCGAGAAAGTGCGCGCGGTTCGACAGGCCGGTCAGCCGGTCGCAGTTGGCCTGCTGGCGCAGGCCTTCCAGCTGCTCGGCCTGTGCCTGGAACGTGATGCGCAGCCGCCCCACCATCGTGTTCATCGCCTGCGTCACGCGGCGCAGCTCGGGCACGCCGGGCTCGGGCACGGTGACGAACTCGCCGCGCACCAGCGCCTGCGCCTGGCCCACCACCGAATCGAGCGGCCGGCGGATGCGCTGGACCACCAGCGTGCCCACCCCACCGGCCAGCAGCCCGACCAGCCCGAGCGCCAGCGCCGACCACAGGCTGCTGCGCCACAGCTCGTCGTGCGCATAGCCGCTCTGGCTGATCAGCTCGACGCGGCCGAGCGCGCGCCAGCCGTCGGACACCTGGGCCACGCCGGGCTCGGCGCTGATCGGCACCAGGCGAACGAACCAGCCGGGGGCCTCGCGCGGCGCGCCGGAGGTCTCGCGCTGGAACGCGACGCTGCCATCGCTCGCGACGAAGCGGATGCGGCTGTAGTAGCCGCTGTCGAACTGCGCCGACAGCAGCAGGTTCATCAGCTCCTTGTCGCCATGCTGCTGCGACAGCGCGAGCGCGAGCGCGGTCGCGTTGTCGGTGTTCTTCACGCCGAGCTGCGTCTGCAGGTAGCCGCGCGCCGACTCGACCGCGACGGTCACGCTGCCGGCGAAGGCGAGCAACACCGTGCCCAGCAGCAGCAACCAGATCTGACGAATCAGCGACATGCTCTCTCCCTCGTTCGGAAACTCATTGGAACCCCTCGGCACGTGCCTTCGCAAGCACTTCGCGCCAGCGCGACAGCCGCACCGACGGATCGCCCGCGGCCTGTGCGCCGACGCCCTGCCACAGGCCGTCGCTGTTGAAGCTGAAGACGGGGGTCAGGTCAGGGCGCCGCGACGCGGGGCGCACGTCGGTGATCAGGTTGTCGAGAATCAGCGGCTCGGCGTCGGGGGCGGCGTACCAGGCGAGCACCATGTGCGCCTGCACGACGCCGTTCGGCCCGCCGATCTGCGCGCGCACGTAGACGAGCCGCAGCTTGGCGGTCGGCACGCCGAGCGCGAGCAGGCTGAAGTACTTCGCGATCGCGTAGTCCTCGCAGTCGCCGGCGCCCTTGCCCAGCGTCTCGAGCGGGCTGGCCCAGTAGTCGACCTGGCCCCAGACCTCGGTGTCGTCGCGGAACAGCACGCGGCGGTTGAAGAACTCGTTGACCGCCTGCAGCCTGGCGGGTTCGTCCAGCGCCTGCGCGGCGGCCAGCATCGGCTGCAGCGCGCGCACGCCATCGACCGCGCGCGGCGAGATGCGCTGCGCGGCGGTCAGCATGCGGTCGGCGTCCCATGCGCCCGACGGCATGCCCGCGAGCACGAGCGCCGCCGCCATCGCCCACGCGACGATGCCGCGGCGTGGCCGGCGGCAAGACATCACGTCGGGATTCGGTTCAGCGCTGTGCAAGTGCATCCAATGGAGTAGGCCCGACCTGAGGATGTCGTCATCGTGCGCGTTGACTTGAGTTCCCTCCGCCATGACGCAACGGAGCCCTGCAGTCTGTGAGAACTTGTTGCAAAAACGCTGCTCTCTGTACGGGTTGCGTGAAATACTGTGGCCGCCCCGGTGTCGCCCTGACCCGCCCGGGGGAGCAGTTGTAGCGCGGCCACTACACTCCCATCGAGTTTCACGATGGGTTCGCTCAGAGAGACAGGATCACGATGCAGTTGAAGACCAAGCGCTTGCTCACCACTGCCGCTGCCGCACTGGCGTGCACCGGCCCCGCCCTCGCGCAGAGCAACGACGCCTTGAAGGCAGCCGCCCAGAAGGCGGTCTCCTCCAACCCGGACGTCACCGGCCGTTTCAATGCCTACCGCGCCGCGTCCGATGCGATCGATGCATCGCGTGGCGGCTTCTACCCCCGCCTCGACCTGAGCGCCAACGTCGGCCGCGACCGCGACAGCATCGATTCGCGCACGCCCGAGAGCCAGTCGATCAGCCGCAGCGGCGCCGCGCTGACGCTGACGCAGCTGCTGTGGGACGGGCTGGGCACCAGCAAGGACGTGAGCCGCCTCGGCCACGAGCGGCTGGCCCGCTACTTCGAGGTGGTCGACGTCACCGAGCAGACGGCGCTCGAGGCGGCCCGCGCCTATTACGACGTGCTGCGCTACCGCCGCCTGGTGACGCTGGCCGAAGACAACTTCGTGCAGCACCGCGGCGCCTTCAACCAGATCAATTCGCGCGTGCGCGCCGGCGTCGGCCGCGGGGTCGACCTCGAGCAGGCTGCCGCGCGGCTCGCGCTGGCCGAATCCAACCTGTCGACCGAGGTGTCGAACCTGCACGACGTGTCGGCCCGCTACCAGCGCGTGGTCGGCGAGGCGCCGCCGGCGTCGCTGCCGCTGCCCGCGCCGCTGCGCCAGGCGATCCCCGCGACCGCGAACGATGCGGCGGCCGAGGCGATCCGCCGCAGCCCGACGATCAGCGCCACGGTCGAATCGCTGCGCTCGGCGCGCTCGCTGGTCTCGCTGCGCGAAAGCGCGTACCAGCCGAAGGTCGAGGCCCGCGTGCGCGCCGGGGCCGGCCGCAACTTCGACGGCGTGCAGGACCAGCGCCGCGACAGCACCGCCGAGATCGTGCTGAACTGGAACCTGTTCAACGGCGGCTCCGACCAGGCCCGCGTGCGCCAGCAGACCAAGCTGCTGACGCAGGCCGAAGACCAGCGCGACAAGGCCTGCCGCGACGTGCGCCAGGTCGTAGCGATCGCCTACAACGACACCCGCAAGCTGGTCGACCAGCTGAACTACCTCGACCGCAACACGATTGCGATCGAGAAGGCACGCGACGCCTACCGCCAGCAGTTCGACATCGGCCAGCGCAGCCTGCTCGATCTGTTGAACGCCGAGAACGAGCTGTACACCGCCAAGCGCTCGTATGCGAACGCCGAATACGACTTGGGCATCGCCTACGTGCGCACGCAGGCGTCGATGAACCAGCTGAGCGCACAGCTCGGGCTGACGCGCGACCAGGCGGCCCCTGAGGCGCCGGACGACGCGAGCGGCTGGTCGGCCGACGGGGACGCGCCGACGCGCTGCCCGGCCGACACCATCGTGTCGCCGCCGATCGATTTCGAGGCGCTGTCGAAGCGGGCTGTCTCGGGCACCTCGCCGGGGACGCCGATCGCGGGGGGCGTCTCGACGCCGGTGGTGGTGGCTGCGCCCGCAGGCAGTACACCGCTGCCGCGCCTGAACGACTGGGCTGCGGCCTGGGAGGCCAAGGACCTGCCGCGCTACCTCGGCTTCTACGCGCCCGGCTTCACGCCGGCGCAAGGCTCGGTCGCCGCGTGGAAGGCACGCCGCCAGGCGATGCTGTCGAAGACCGGCCCGCTCAGCGTGAAGCTCGAGAACATCGACGTGAAGTCGATGGGCCCGGGCGTCACGCAGACCCGCTTCAAGCAGACGTACCAGTCGAACGGCTACTCCGACGTCGCGATGAAGTCGCTGACCTGGCAGCTGATCGACGGGCAGTGGTTCATCACCAAAGAGAGCAACCTCTAGTCGGGTCTCTTCGCCTATCGGCGCGTCGCGGCGGGTGAGGGGATGGGCTGGGCTGGGGGCTCATGCCGGGGCGGTCGGCCCGGGGGCCGACTCCACGAAGAAGATCGGCTTTGGGGATGCATCGGCAAACTCCCTCCACTCACTTCGTTCGTTGTGGTCAAACAGTGCCGATGAGTATGTCTACGAAGCG
>NZ_FRCQ01000063.1 GCF_900142965.1 Rhizobacter sp. OV335 | reverse complement strand
CGCGTCGCAACCACTTTGACGCAACAGGATCTTCACGATGAGCATGCCAAACCGACGTCCCGGACGCGCCACTGCGACGAGTGCACTGCTGTGCGCCATGGTGCTGTCTGCCTGCGGGGGAGGCCACGACTCGGACACCGCGGCACCGATTGGGTCGGCACCAGCACCAGCACCAGCACCAGCACCAGCACCAGCACCAGCACCAGCACCAGCACCAGCACCAGCACCAGCACCAGCACCAGCACCGGCTCCTGCTCCTGCTCCTGCTCCTGCTCCTGCTCCTGCTCCTGCTCCTGCTCCTGCTCCTGCTCCCTCCAACAAGAGCGCCGGATGCGGCAAAGCCGCCCAGTTCGCGAGCGGCAAATACACGCTGACTTCAGATGGCGTGACGCGCGATTTCTGGGTTCGCGTTCCGTCCGGCTACAAGAGCGACAACGCCTATCCGTTGATCGTCGGGCTGCATTGGCGTGATGGCAGTGCCACCGATGTCTACAACGGAAACAGCTGGGCCAGCGGCAAGGCCTTCTATGGCTTGAAGGAACTCTACGGCGAGACCGCGATATTCGTGGCTCCTGCCGGATTGGACGCCGGCTGGGCCAATCCGAATGACCGCGACATTCGCTTCATCGGCGCGATGGTCAGCCAGCTCAAGCAGGGGCTGTGCACCGACACGAGCCGCACCTTTGCGACCGGCTTCAGCTTTGGCGGAATGATGTCGAACGCGATCGGTTGCCAGATGGGCGACGTCTTCCGCGCCGTGGCACCGATGTCGGGATCCGTCTGGAGCGGTTGCGCCACCTCCTCGAACAAGACTGCGGCGATCTTGCTGCACGCCAAGGAAGATGCCGTCGTCGGCTACCAGTTCGGTGAAGAGGCGCGAGACAAGTACATCGCCAAGAACAGCTGCACCCAGACGACCACCACGATCGGAGCCAATGGCTGCGTGATCTATCAGGGTTGCACCGACAACAAGCCGGTGGCTTGGTGCGGGTACAGCAACGGTGGTCACTGGCCGCCGGGTTTCGCCGCGACAGAGATCAAGTCGTTCTTCGACCGCTTCTGAAAACGCCAAGGGCACAGCACGGGGTGCTGTGCCCTCGGTCGAGCGTGGCAAGCCGGTTGCTTACCAGCCCACGCCGTAGTAGTCGTACACGCGGCGGCCGTAGCTGTCGTCGTACGTCGGCTCGTCGTTCTGCGCGTAGCGCGGCGCGCCTTCGAGCTGCCTTTCCGACAGCGGGACGACATAGCCGTCGAGGTTGGTGTCGTACTTCAGCATCGCCCACGGCACCGGGTAGCGGTCGGTGCCGACGCCGAGGAAGCCGCCGAACTCCAGCGCGGCGTAGCGCACCTGGCCGGAGCGCTTGTCGATGATCAGGTCGTCGATCGAGCCAAGCTTGTCGCCGTTGCTGGCGTAGACGGTGGTGCCTTCGACCTTGTCGGAAGAGATGACGGGATTGCTCATGAGGGTCTCCTTCACTGCGCTCTGCCGCGGGCGACATGCCCGTGGCCTGAACCTCCATTGGTCCATCGCAGGGGATCGCGCACCATCGGAGCAGGCGCGGCGCGCCTGTAGGAATCTGCCGCCGCGGCGTGTCCGCTCAGGCGGCCTTGCTGCGCAGGCCGAGCAGGCTGACGCCCAGCACGACGAAGCTGCCGCCGAAGACGCGGTTCAGCAGCCGCGAGCGGCGCGGCTCGGCGAGTCGGCCTTTCACGCTGCGCGCGAGCAGCACGTACACCGCATGCGCGAAGACCGCGCAGCCGGCGAAGGTGACCGTGAGCATGACGAACTGCTGCGCGGCGCCCGCGCCGGCGTGCATGAATTGCGGGAACAGCGCGGTGAAGAACAGGATCGCCTTCGGGTTGGTCAGCGCCACCGTGAGGCCGTTGCCGAACAGGCGCCACGCCGGTGTGCTGGCACGTGCCTGCGCGCCGGAGGCCTCGGCAAACATCGCGCCGCCGCTGCGCCATTGCCGGATGCCGAGGTAGACGAGGTAGCCGGCGCCGAGCAGCTTCAGCACGAGGAAGGCGGTGGCGGAGGTCTGCAGCACCACGCCGAGCCCGGCGGTGGCGGCGGTGGACACCAGCAGCAGCCCGACCGCATTGCCGAGCGAGCTGATCATCGCGCGGGCCGGCCCCACGCTGAGGGAGTTGGACACCGCCAGCAGCACGGCCGGGCCGGGTGTGAAGGTGACGAAGAGGGAGACGAACAGGAAGGCGAGCCAGTCGGAGAGGGCCATGAGCGGGGCAAAAAAGGGTGGGGTCGGTCGGACGATGTTAGCGACCTGCAGTTCGCAGTTCAGTTCCGAGCCTGCGTGCGGTGGTCATTTCGGGACGACGCCTGAGTCGATGCGATCGATTCGAGCGATGGCACCCTCGGCCAATGCGCCGGCTCGCTCAAGCTCAGCCTTGGAGAGAAGCGGAAGCACGCGCGCCCGCAAGTATCCATTGCTCACCTTGTCAGTCCGGCTTTATTCCCCGAGCAATTTCCCTCAGCCCATAACTCCCCGTCAATCCGACAATGCCCCGAATCTGGCCACTTCAAGATTTTGATTGTGCGAATGAGTCATCAGCGGACGCACGTAATAAACCGTATGACCCAGCTGAGGAAAGCACCGAAGCCAACACCATCCTCCAAAGCCAACTCAAGTTAGCGATAGAAGAAAAAATGAGAATGACACAGCAAACTCCACCGCACAGCGCCCCAGCGAGAATGACTTGCCACAGTTTAAAATCCGTGTACTTTCGCAAAATAAAATATGCCAGCAACCCAAAGGTTGCATGCATCAGAATGGAGTAAGGAACGTATATAATCGCACTCACAAGAAATGACGCGACATTCAATTCCACGCCTATCGGCAATAATACCGATAGCGTCAACGAACTAATGAGAATACTCAACATGAACCCAGCCATCGTTCGCCTGAAATGTTTTTTTGCTACTTCGTGCACTTGCATGAGTCGATTGCCTCCTGCATCAAAGGCGCCCACACCATATAGTCTGCGATGATACTTACGTCGTCAAACATCCCCTGTATCCAAGCATTCCCTTCTCCTGATGTGTGCGCGATTCCGTTTGAATCCACCCAATGCACGACGTAACCCCACCTAAATTGACTCTGCTGAATGGTCACATTAACCGATACCTGCCTGCCCGTCCGGCCGTCTGGAACGAGATACGACATGACTGGATTTGGAGTATTTTTAAAAACTCGAGCGTCATTCAACGTTCCTCCGGAGCTAGCTGGTCGCGGATTTGAGCCGGGCGTAGGCGCGTTGTTCATTGCACGCCGAACGCAATCGGGATTTACGCCACGCAAGGCAGTAAGGACGTCATAATAGTGATAGAAGTATCCATTAAGTGAGGCGGGGAATCCAGGAGGAGTCGGGAATGTAACGATCGGCGAATATGGTGTAGAGCAAGTTGTTTCCCCGTTCGTCGACGTGCAATCCAGGCCATTTCTATCTATGCCCTGGATGGGATTCCCGCCAACATACCCATATGTGTTAATTCCACCACCCAACCCAATCGGGTCACTCTGAACATAGCTCCCGCCTTCTGGCGCGTAGAAGCGGAAGTAGTTGTACCAAAGCCCGCTCTCGTTGTCCGCATACTGCCCTGGGAAGCGCAGGTTCTGCGTGAAGACCCCGAGCCCGTCGGGGTTCGTCTCCGGCGCCGTCGTGCCGAACGGCTCGGCCAGCCAGCGCCAGCGCTTGGCGCCGTTCCGGTCCACCACGATGCGCGGCGCGTTCAGGTGATCCGCGTGGATGTAGAACACCAGGGGTGGGTTGCTCGCGTTCGCCGGGTCCGGCATGAACATCGCCACCGGGATGTTGTCCAGCCACACGTACTCGCGCAACGCTTTGCCGGTTTGGTCGTATTCGCCCAGTAGCTGTCCCTCCAGGTCATACACGAAGATCACCGTCTCGCCCGTGCTCGTCACCTTGCGGATGCGACGGCGCTGCGCGTCGTAGTCGTAGCTGCCGGTCACGCCGGCCTTCGTGATGCTCGCAATCGAGCCGCTCAGCGCGTAGGTCGCGGTGTAGCCCGCGCTGGTCGTGTTGCCAGCGTTGTCGTAGCCGAAGCTGCGGGCTGGGTTCGTGATGCTCGTGAGCCGGTTGCTCGTGGCCTCGGTCGTGTAGATGCTGGGGTTGCCGTTCAGGCTCACGCTCGTGCGGTTGCCGTTCGGGTCGTAGGCGATCGACCAGCTCGATGCGGCTGTCGTGATGCTGGTCAGCCGACTGTTCTCGTCGTAGCCGAAGCTCTGGTCCAGCGCGGGTTGCGCGGTGCCATCGCTTGCGAGCAGGTGCGTGAAGCCGGTGATGCGATCGGCCGCGTCGTAGCTCACGTCGCGCAGTGCGTTGCCCAGCGGGTAGCGCACGATGCGGCCGCTCAGGTCGAACTGCCGCAGGTGAGTCACGAGGCCGCTGGTCATGTGCCAGTCCCAGCCGCTGACCGGGCCGAAGGGCTCCCACTTCACGTTGCTGATCAGCGGGACGGGCGTGCCGCCTGCGTTCGCTGAGAGGCTCATGCCGATGAGCTCGCCGACATCGCGCGTGATCACCAGCACCCGGCCTGACGGGTAGGTGATGGTCATCAGGTCGCCGTGCGAGTAGTGACGTGGTCCAATTCTGATGGACACCTCGATGGGAGATTTTCCCGCAGAGGACGAGAAGAGCATGACCGAGAAGAAGAGAGCCCGTCGGGCATTTGATGCGGCGTTCAAGCTGCAAGTGGTTCGCATGGTGCGAGACCAAGGTTTGAGCGTCGGGCAAGTGTGCCGCGACATGAACCTGACGGACAGCGGCGTGCGCCGCTGGCTCGAGCAGTTCGACGAGGAAGCGGCGGGGCGCCCCGGTGCGGGCAAGCCGCTGACGGCGGAGCAGCAACGCATTCGCCAGCTCGAAGCAGAGAACCGGCAACTGAAGTCGGACAACGACCTGCTAAAAAAAGTGTCGGCCTTCTTTGCCCGGGGACTGAAGTGATTCACGCGCTGATCACGCAGTGGGCGGGGAAGGCCTCGATCAAGCAGTTGTGCCGAGTGCTGGATGTGAGCCGCTCGGGGTACTACGCCAGGCGCCAGCGCGGGCCGCGCACGTGTGCCCAGGCCGCGCATGCCAAGGCAGTGTTCGAGGCCAGTGGACGCAGCTACGGCAGCCGGCGCATGAGCGCGGCGTTGCGGGCGCAGGGCCTGAACGTGGGCCGCCACAGAGCCAGGACGTTGATGCGCAGCCATGCATTGCAACCGCGTTGGCGACGCAAGTTCGTTCACACCACCGACAGCCGGCATGGCTTGCCGGTGGCGGCCAACGTGCTGGATCGACAGTTCCGTCCCGCGGCGCCGAACCGGGCGTGGGTCTCGGACATCACCTACATCCGCACACGCAGCGGCTGGCTGTATCTCGCCGCGGTGCTTGATCTGTATTCGCGCAGGGTCGTTGGCTGGGCCATGGCGCCGAGCATGCCGGCACAGCTGGTGTGCCAGGCGCTGAACATGGCGATCGTCAGCCGTCGGCCCGCTGCTGGCTTGATCGTGCATTCCGATCGCGGCAGCCAGTACGCGAGCAGCGAGCATGCCGCCCTGATCGCAAGCAACGGCCTGGTTGCCAGCATGAGCCGCAAGGGCAACTGCTGGGACAACGCCGTGATGGAGCGCTTCTTCCTGAACCTGAAAATGGAACGCGTCTGGCAGCGCGACTACGCCAATCACGCCGAAGCGATGATCGATGTCGCCGACTACATCGCCTGCTTCTACAACCCCGTCAGGCTGCATTCCACACTCGGCTATCGCTCGCCTGTCGAGCATGAGCGACACGCCGAACACACTCACTGAGATTCAACCCACCCAACTCATTGACGTGTCCGAAATGGTTTGACCACGACA
>NZ_FRCQ01000069.1 GCF_900142965.1 Rhizobacter sp. OV335 | reverse complement strand
GCAACGACGGATGCCGACGGTCACCTCGGGTTCGGTGCCGCGCTGCAGGCCGGCACCATCGACACGGTGCGCACCTGGACCTACGACGCGGACGGGCGAGTGCTGACATCGAAGGGCTCGCGCACGGATGTCAACGACGCATCGAGCCTGGACTACTACGCCGACACGAACGCAGATCACACGAAGGGCGACCTGCGCAGCATCACCAACGCGAGGGGGCAGGTGACCACCTTCGACCGGTACAACAAGTACGGTCAAGTGCTGCAGAGCACCGACGCGAGCGGCGTGGTGACGGTGAACACCTACGACCTGCGGCAGCGCTTGCTGACGAACACGGTGGGCGGCGAGACGACGACGTATGGCTACGACGAAGCCGGTCAGCTCAAGAAGGTGAGCTTCGACAACGCCACCTGGGTGGGCTTCGACTACGACGATGCGCACCGGCAGGTGGCGGCCTACGACAACAAGGCCAACCGCATCGACTACGTGCTCGACAACGCCGGCAACCAGACCGATCAGCGCGTGAAGGATCCGTCCGGCGCACTCAAGCGAGGTCTGGCCCGGGCGATGGATGCACTGGGCCGTGCACAACAAAGCACGGGCAGGGAGTGAGGACATGAAGAAGACGATGAAACGCAACCTGATCGCCGCGGCGGCTGCGGCCTTGCTGACCCATGCAGCGGTGGCCCAGGTGGCACCCCCGCCGGTGTCACCGACCCCGGTGACGACCTACGAATACGACGCCGAGGGCAACCCGACCAAGGTGACCAAGGCGCCGGACGGCCTGAACCTGCAGAACAAGGCGAGCTACGACGCGCAGTACCGCGTGAAGGAGCTGACCGACCCGAAGAACGGCAAGACCACGATCGAGTACGACGGAGGCGGCCGACCCACGAAGGTGACCGACCCGCGCAACCTGATCACGCAATACCCGCGCAACGGCTTCGGCGATGCGACGCAGCTGATCAGCCCGGACACCGGCATCACCAACATCACCTACGACTCCGCGCGAAACCTGAAGACGCTGACCGACAGCCGAGGCGTGACGCAGACCTACACGTACGACGAGCTGAACCGGCCCACCAGCCTCATCTACACCCAGAGCGGCCAGCCGAGCCAGACGGTGACGTGGACCTGGGACCTCACCGGCCCGGACTACCCGTACAGCATCGGCCGCCTGAGCCGCACCGATCACCCGAGCGGCTTCGCCCGCGTCAACTACGACCCGCGGGGCCGGATCACGGAGGCGGTGCAGGCGGTGAACGCCAAGGCCGGTGCGAACACCGTTCCGATCGTGACGACGGTGAAGTACGCCTATGTCGTGGTCAAACCATTTCGGACACGTCAATGAGTTGGGTGGGTTGAATCTCAGTGAGTGTGTTCGGCGTGTCGCTCATGCTCGACAGGCGAGC
>NZ_FRCQ01000066.1 GCF_900142965.1 Rhizobacter sp. OV335 | reverse complement strand
CCGCGAGCCACTCAACCGCTCTCAAATGAATCGAGGCCAGTTGTGAACCAACTCGGATTCCCCTCTGAAATCACGGCCCAGGAGGTCGCCCGCGAGAAGACGCTGGGCGGCGCGATCAGCCTCTGCGCGAAGGCTGCCGGCCTGGAGCCGAAGGAGGTGCAGAGCCGCCTGAAGACCGACAAGGCGCAGTTCTCCCGCTGGACCGACGACGTCGAAGGCATCAAGTGGGAGAAGTTCATCGCGCTGATGGACGAGTGCGGCAACGACGCCCCGCTGCTGTGGATGCTCCACGCCCGCGGCTACGACCTCGCGAGCCTGCGCCGCCAGGAGACCGAGCTCGAGCGCCAGATTCGCGAGCTGAAGGAGGCGAACGAGATGCTGCTGCACGACAAGCGCGTGCTGACCGAAGCGTTGTCGGGGAGGGCCGCAGCATGAACTGCAAAAAGGGCGACATGGCCAGGATCGTGCACAGCCCGTTCCTGCCGAGCGCACTTCGACAGATCGTCGAGTGCGTCGATTTGACCCTCGCGAGCCCGGAGTTCCCCGATGTCTGTCCGGCGCCGTTCTGGCTCTGCCGGATCGCATTCCCGGAGCGCGTGTTCTCGCCCCAAGTGCCTCGCGAGACATTCCGCGCGGAAGTCGGCTCTCTGGTCGTGATCCCGGATGCGTGGCTCCGCCCGATCCGCCCCGGCGACGAAGAGGTCGATGCAACTGAAGAGGCAAGCAACGCACTCCCGAACGTCATGGCGCCGCGCCGCCAGGTGGAGTTCAGCCGGTGAGCAGCGACGACCCAATCACCTTCGGATCCGTCTGCTCAGGCATCGAGGCGGCCAGCGTCGCGTTCGGCCCGCTGGGCTGGGGCCCGGCGTGGTTCGCGGAGATCGAGGCGTTCCCCAGCGCCGTGCTCGCGCACCACTACCCGACCGTACCGAACCTCGGCGACATGACGACCATCGCCCGCCGCGTGCTGGCCGGCGAGGTCGATGCGCCAGATGTGCTTTGCGGCGGCACGCCGTGCCAAGCCTTCAGCGTCGCCGGCCTGCGCAACTCGCTCGACGACGCGCGCGGCAATCTCACCCTGAAATTCGTGGAGCTGGCAGATGCAATTGACCATCGACGGGATCGAGACGGCAAACCCGCCGCCAGCATCCTCTGGGAGAACGTCCCCGGTGTCCTCTCCACGAAGGACAACGCCTTCGGGTGCTTTCTGGCTGGGCTTGCCGGCGAAGATGAGCCACTCGTCCCGCCAGGGAAAAGGTGGACGGACGCTGGTGCTGTGTATGGTCCCCGGCGAGCAATCGCGTGGCGGACCCTGGACGCCCAATATTTCGGCCTGGCCCAACGCCGCCGTCGTGTGTTCGTTGTCGCAAGTGCTCGAGACGGGTTCGATCCCGCAGCGGTACTTTTTGAGTGGCAAGGCGTGCGCCGGGATTTTGCGCCGAGCCGGGGCCAGACGGAAGACGCTGCCGGCGCAGTTGCGGGCGGCGCTCGAAAGCGCGACGACATCCAGCCGGTCGCCGCCACCCTCGACGCCAGCTTCGGCCGACTGCAGGGCGCCAGTGGCCAGGACGCCAACCACGGCCACAGCCACCTGATCGCCGGGACCCTCGGCCAGCGATCAGCCGATCACACAAGCGGCCTGAAGTCCGAATCCGAATTCATCGTCGCGCACGCCTTCGGCGGGAACAACTGCAGCGGTCCGGTGTCTGTCTCGTCGGCTCTGTCGGCTCATGGCGGCTCGGGGCGGCTGGACTTCGAGACTGAGACCTTCATCGCGCACAGCCTGCGCGGCGAGGGATTCGATGCGAGCGAGGATGGATCGGGCCGCGGCACGTCGCTGGTGTTCGACACCACGCAGATCACCAGCGCAGAGAACCGAAGCAACCCGCAGCGCGGCGACCCCTGCCACCCGCTTGCGGCTGGCGCGCATCCGCCGGCCATCGCATTCAACGCGCGGCAGACCCCCATCAGCGGCCCCATCAGCGGCCCCATCAGCGGCCCCATC
>NZ_FRCQ01000071.1 GCF_900142965.1 Rhizobacter sp. OV335 | reverse complement strand
GTTGGACTGGTTCATGCGGGCACCTCGAAGCTCACGGTGATGGTGCGGGCGAACGCGCGGCCGAGAGTTGCGCACTCCTCGCGCGTCATTCCCGAGATCAGCAGCGTTCCGCCACCAGCCATCGCAAGCAGGACATGCGGCACGCCTGCGATCTGCGGCACCTCATTGGCAGGCATGTCGCCAATGCTGACGACTTCGCCGATCAGCTTCAGCGCGCTCATGCCGCCTCCGTGGGGATGAGGCGGTACTGGTGGGCAGCGATTGCCTCCTTTTGTGTGATATTGCGGCGCAGCGACCAGCGCTTCTCTGCGCTTTTCGGCGTCCACGCCTTGCGGGCGAGCGAGCCCATGCGCAATTCATAGCACCCTTCGGGGACATCCGGCATGTCCGCGCTGCACTGAATCCACCCATCGCCCAGCGCTGCGGCCTCGGCCTTCACGGGTTCCGGCTCTGCGGGCTTCGTGGTCGGCTTCGGCGTTTCGTAGCCTCGCGTCTCCAGCGTGCCGTCGGGCTTGCGCCAGATGCCCGGGCGGATCTGGACGGCGTCGACCACCGATTTCGTCTCTTCGGGCCGCGGCAGTGGCTTGCCCAGCGGGTAGAAGCGCTCGGCCTTGAGGATGCTGATCGTCATGACGGTGTCTCCGTGCTGTCGGTTGCGGGTTGCGCGGGCTCGCGCGGTTGCGGTTCGGGCGCGCGCAGCTTCCCGGCCGCGATCAGGTAGGCGCGTTCCTCGCGCTGCCATGCGGCGAACTCGATGCGGCGCAGCTGGTCGTCGGTGAAGGGCTGGCTCACGAGGCGCTCCCGTCATCGCTGGCAGCGAACGCCGCCTTGATGAGTGCCGCGGCTGCGGGGCCAGCCAACTCGTCGACGAGGCCGCACACGGTCGCCTCCATGCCTCCGCAGAGGTACGGATAGCTGATGGCGCCCTTCGTGGCGGGATCGGCGCTGCGTGCGCGGCGCTTCACCTGCTTGATCTCGGAGGCGAGACGCTCGACGCGAGCGCGGGTGAGTTGCGTGCTCATGCCGTCAACTCCCCGAAGGCCGACTCGTACCGCGGCGAGGCGGGCGCCCGGCGCACGCTGAAGTTGAACGGCAGCCGGCGGAAGAGCATCAGGCCGAGCGCGCGAGCCTTGACGCGAGCATCTTCGATGCACGTGGCTTCGACCGTCTCCAGCACCGGCTCGCCGTGCTTCGGCTGGATGAAGGCGGACCACGTGCGCATCCGCACCGGCTCCGGCGCTTCTTCGCGGCGAGTCGGCGGCGGCAGGATCGGCGGG
>NZ_FRCQ01000072.1 GCF_900142965.1 Rhizobacter sp. OV335 | reverse complement strand
GCTGCGCGCGGGGCCATCAAACCAGCCAGCTCCGGCGCCCCGTCCCTATTGGCGCTCCACAGCCTCCCCGCACGCGCCTTCTGCCACCACCGCTCCTGAGGGAGGTGACAAGCGAACAAGTGAGGGTGACAACCCCGGGAACGGCCTCTACGAAGCGCTGAGGTACAGGCCCAGCATCACCACCGCGCCGCCCGCCAGGGCGCCGTTGGAGGGCACCTCGCCGAGCAGGGTCAGGGCGAACACCGCGGCAAACACTGGCTCTGCCAATTCAAGTGTCTGCACGCGCCCCGGCGAAATGTGCTGGATCGCGCGCGTCGTGCAGACGAAGCCGAGCACGGTCGGAAAGACCGCCAGCAGCACGAGCAGCAGCACGGCCGTCGCGCTCCAGTGCGCCTGCACGAGGTTGTCCGGCTGAATGGCGATGCCGAGGTAGAGGCTGCCGAAGAACAGCAGCCGCGTCGTCAGCGCGAAGCCGCCTTGCAGCCCGAGCTTCTTCACCAGCACCGAGAAGATGCCGTAGCCGGTGCCGGCGATGGCGGCGAGCAGCAGCCCGTGCAGGTCTCCGCCGAGGTTCGCGCCGCAGATCAACGCAACGCCCACCACCGCGACCAGCAGGCCGAGGACCTGCCGGCGCCGAGGCCGATCACCCAGCACCGGCCAGCCCAGGGTCATCGCCGAGAAGGCTGCGCAGGCCATCAGCATCACGACGACATTGGCGGCCGATTGATGCGCATATGCGGCCGTCTCGAAGTGGAACAGCACGAAGATACCGAAGAACGCGCAGACGCCGGCCTGCAGCCAGCTGCCGCGCAATTGCCGAGGTGCCTGCGCAAGCACGATGCCGAGCAGGATCACGAAGCCGATGATGGTCTTGAGCCCTGCGATGCTGCTCGGTGCGAAGCCCAGCACGACGAGCGTCTTGGTGAGTACCCCGATGCTGGCGTTGAGCGCCGCGGCAGCGAGGGCGTAGAGGATGCCTTTCTGGTGGTCGGTCATGTCGCTGGACGTGCGTTGCAGGAACCTGCCCGGGTGACAACCCGGGCTCAATCGCCACTTGTTCGCTTGTCACCTCCCCCAAGAGCGGTGGTGGCAGAAGGCGCGTGCGGGGAGGCTGTGGAGCGCCAATAGGGACGGGGCGCCGGAGCTGGCTGGTTTGATGGCCCCGCGCGCAGC